>LOZU01000080.1:0-218580 GCA_001527685.1 Burkholderia pyrrocinia | reverse complement strand
ACATCAAGGACCCGACGCAGAACATCGTGTGGGTCACGCCGGAAGGCGGCGGCGGGCCGAATTACCCGAACATGTAATGCCGCAAGGCGCCGCTTCGTGCGGCGCTTTTTTTCGTCGCCGGAACGGAACGGGGCGCCACGCGAAGCGGCGCCACGCTCCATTTCATACGCGCGATTCACGCGCCCCGCCCGGCAACGACTGCGGCACGTATCGCGCAGGCCATGCGCTATCGCGCCGCGATCCGCCGCCGGAAATGCTCGGTGCCGGCCACGATCTTGTCGAGCACGGCATCCAGTGCCCAGAACCGCTCACGGATGTCATAGTCGATCGACCGGCAGCGGATCGACGCGAACGTGCCGATCCGCTGGTGATACAGCTTCGCCAGCGCCGGATAGCCGAGCGCCTCCGACACCGCCGAGACGACCAGGAACGTCGACAGCTCGTCGGCGAGAACCGGATCCGACTCGCCGTGCATGCGCAGCCACCGATAAAGATCCGGGTGGAAGTTGGTGAACACACCGTTGAATCCGGCCGAACCCGCCTTCATCGCGTCCCACGCAATCGCGGCGTTCGCATTCAGGATCTTCAGCGGCGATCCCGCCGCGAGCGCGACGCGGCGCTTCACCGTCTCCAGGTCGCAACTCACGTCCTTGAGCATGACGAAGCGGCCGGTGTCGATGCATGCGCGCAACTCGTCGTCGGACAGCAGCCGTCGGTAAGGCGCCGGGCACTCGTACAGGCCGAGCGGCAGATCCGACGGCAGTTGCGCGAGCAGCTTGTGCAGGTGGTCGAGAAACGCCGCACTGCCCTTGCGTTCCGGATCGAGCCGGTTGGTCACGAGCACGACGCCTTGTGCGCCCGACTCGGCCGCTGCGCGCAGTTCCGCGACCTGCGCGTCGAGTCTGTCGCTGACATGCCCCGACGCGACGACGGGCACGCGCCCTGCGACCCGCTCGACGACGAAGCGCGCGAGCGCCGCGCGTTCGGCGAGGCTCAGGAATTGCATCTCGCTCGACTGCGCGACGGCAAACAACGCATCCGAACCATGCGCCAGATACCATTCGATGAGCCGCTCGAGCCCCGCATAATCGATCGCGCCGGTGTCGTCGAACGGTGTCAGCATCACCGGCACGATCCCCTCGATCGTCACGGTCGATTGCCGCTGTGCTTGCATCTGTCTCTCCTTCCTTCAGTGAATGCGTGATGCGAGGCGCGCGCTCAGGCGGGCAACGGCCCGTGCGCGGCGCTCGCGGATTGTTCGGGAATCGGCTTGCGCACCAGCAGCAGATAAGCCATCGCGCCCGCGAACGCGATCGCCGCCGCGGTCAGCAGCGCCGGCACGAACGACCATTGCTGCGCGATTAAGCCGGTCAGGATCGGGGCCAGCGCACCGCCGATGAAACCGCCGAAGTTCTGGATCGCGCCCAGCGACGCGACCCGGCTCGGCGGCGCGGCGGCCGTCGCGAGCGCCCACGAGCAGGCCGACGCTGCGTTCGCGAGAAAGATCACGACCGAGATGCACGCAAGCGCGACCGTGTTGCTCTCGACCAGCGCGGCCGGAATCGTGAATGCGACCATTCCGAGCATCGCGACCACCACCGCGTTGCGCCGGCTCGCGACCGGCGAGCGGCTGCGGCGCGTGACCAGATCCGAGAACCAGCCGGCGACCAGCGAGCCCACGAATCCGCACAGGAACGGCACCGACGCCGCAAACCCGGTGCGGATCAGGCTCATGTGCCGCTCCATCGTCAAGTATCCGGGCAGCCAGGTCAGATAGACCCAGTTCAGGTACACGGAACCGAAGAAACCGATCAGCATCCCCCAGGTCGTCCCGTGCGAAAACAGGCTGCGCCAGTCGCCGAAGGTCAGCTTCGGCGTGGCGATCGCGCTCTCCGCGCCGGCATCGAGATAGTCACGCTCGATCGCGGACAGCTGCGTACGCGGCGGATCGCGGTACCACGCGAACCACGCGACCGCGACGACGAGGCCGAGTGCGCCCGTCGCGATGAATGCCCAGCGCCAGTTGAACGACGCAACGAGGATCGACAGCAGCAACGGCGCGAGCGCGGTGCCGAGCGGCGATGCCGCGTTGAAGATCCCGGTAGGCGTACCCCGCGCGCGCAGCGGGAACCAGTTGCTCACGGCGCGCGCGGCGGACGGGAACTGCGGCGCTTCGCCGATGCCGAGCACGATGCGCGCGACGATGAACCAGCCGAATGTCGACACGATGCCGCCTGCCGCCTGGGCAAGCGACCACAGGATCAGTCCGACGCCGAGCAGCCTGCGCGACCCGATGCGGTCGACGAGACCACCGATCGGCAGTTGGCACAGCGCGTAGCTCCACGAGAACGCGGACAGCAGCAGCCCCATCTGCCCGAGCGACAGCCCGAGGTCGCCGCGGATCGCCGCATTCGCGACGGCCAGGGTGCCGCGATCGAGATAGTTGACGATCCCGCTCGCCATCAGCAGCGCGAGCGCGATGCGCTGTCCGCGCCGGATACGTGGCGGCGCGCTCGGAAGGGATTGTGCTTCGCTCATGACGGTTGTCTCCATGTTGTAGGTGTCGGCCGCCTCCGGCCGTTGCGGGTCGCGTAAACGGGCCCTAGGTGGCCGCGCACGCGCCATCGACTTCTGCGCGCGTTGGGATCGACGTCTGCGCGCCGTCCCGCGTCACGCTGATCGCGGCCGCACGCTGGCCGAAATCGATTGCGTCGTCCATCGATGCGCCGCCGGCGCGGGCCGCCGCGAACCCGCCGACGAACGTATCGCCCGCGGCCGTCGTGTCGACCGCGACGACCGTCTCGGCGTGACGGCGTCCGCAGCCCGCGTCGCCGCGCCAGCAGACGCCGCGTGCGCCGAGCGTCACGAGCACGTTGCCCACGCCCTTCGCGCGCAGCGCGTCGGCTGCGCGCGCCGCGCATGCGTCGTCGTCGACCGCGATGCCGGTCAGCGACGCCGCCTCGCTTTCGTTCACGACGAGATAGTCGAGCTGCGCCAGCAGCGCGTCGGGCAATGGCTGCGCCGGTGCGGGATTGAGCAGCACCGGCGTGCGCCGCGCGGCCGCGTACGCGATCGCGTGCACGACGGTCGCGAGCGGCACTTCGAGCTGGCAGACCAGCAGCGCGGCCTGCGCGATTGCGTCGCCCGCCGCGTCGATGCGCGCGGTGTCGACGCAGGCATTGGCGCCCGGCACGACGACGATGCTGTTCGCGCCGCCCTCGCCCACCGTGATCGCGGCGACGCCCGTCGCGACGCCGGCAACGCGGTGCAGGTGCGTCACGTCGATCCGCTCGGCCGCAAGCGCGTCGTGGAGACGCACGCCGAACGCATCGTCGCCGACGCAGCCGATCATCGCGACCGACGCACCGAGGCGGGCGGCGGCGACCGCCTGGTTCGCGCCCTTGCCGCCGTGAACGGTCTGGAATGCGCTGCCGAGCAGCGTTTCGCCCGGCAGCGGCAGGCGCGGCGCGCGTACCACGAGGTCGATGTTCGCGCTGCCCACGACGGTGACGCGCGGAGGTTTAATGTTGCTCATCTGCAAATGTAACCGCTTACATCAAGATTGGACAAAATGGCCGGTGTATCCGGCAGAGATGAAAAATGACTGATACGAACTGAATGTACGTCTGACATAATGCGGGCTATCATGCTGATAGCGCTTACATTCTCACAGGCCAAGTCGGCGATGCAAGCGCGATTCCCGCAATTTGAGGGTAAACGATGACGCTTTCGACAGCCTTCCGTATCCGTTCTGCCCCGGCGCCGGGAGCCGCACGATGAGCGCCGCCCCGCCCCGCGGCGGCACGTCGCGCGCCCGCCGCGGCACCGGCCGCTCGGTGCTCGGCGACGTCGCGAAGCTCGCCGGCGTGTCGACCGCGACCGTTTCCCGCGTCTACAACGACCCCGGCAAGGTGTCGGCCGACGTGCAGCAGCGTGTGCGCGACGCGGCGCGCGCGCTGAACTGGATTCCGAACGCCGCCGGCCGCGCGCTCGCGTCGACCCGCACCCACATCACGGGTGCGATCATCCCGACGCTCGACGACCAGGTGTTCGCGTCGCAGGTCGCCGGCATGCAGGCGGTGATGGCCGAGCACGGCATCACGCTGTTCCTCGGCTGCTCGAACTACGATCCCGCCCAGGCGCTGACACAGGTGCGCGCGATGCTCGCGCGCGGCGTGGAAGCCGTATCGCTGGTCGGCGAGGCGTACCCGCCGGAACTGTTCGAGCTGCTCGCGCTGCACCGCGTGCCGTACGTCGTCACCTACGCGTATCGCGACGACAGCCCGCATTGCTGTGTCGGGTTCGACAACCGCGCGGCATTCGCGCGGCTCACCGACCATCTGCTCGGCCTCGGGCATCGCGATTTCGCGATCATCATGCAGCCGTCGACCGATAACGACCGCGTGCAGGCGCGCCTGCGCGGCATTCACGACACGCTCGCCGCGCACGGGCTCGCGGTCCGCCCCGCGCATCAGCATGAAGGGCCGGCCACGATCGCGTTCGGCCGCGCGAGCCTGCGCGCAATCGCCGACAGCGCAACGCCACGGCCCTCCGCGGTCATCTGCGGCAACGACGCGCTTGCACTCGGTGCGCTGCTCGAGGCGCAGGCGCTCGGCATCGACGTGCCGTCGCAATTGTCGATCACCGGGTTCGACGATATCGCGCTCGCCCGCGAGATCCGGCCGTCGCTGACGACGATGTGGGTCGATACCGACGCGATCGGGCGCAAGGCCGCGCACGCCCTGCTCGACGCGCTCGACAGCGGCGGGACCGGGCCCGGTTGCGCGGTGGTGCCCGAGCTGCGGTCGCGGGAATCGGTCGCGCCGCCGGCACCGGCCGACACGCCGCGCAGCTGACCTGCCGGAATCGCCGGGCCGCGAAAGCGGTCACCCAATGAAAAACGGGGCGCTGCTCGCTGCAGCGCCCCGCTTCGTTCGGACTCTCCGCTTCCCGCGTCAGGTCGCGCTCGCGGCGATCTTCGGGGTTTGCGTTTCGACGTCCCCGCATTGCGCGCGGTGGCGCAGTGCGTGATCGATCAGCACCAGCGCGAGCATCGATTCGGCGATCGGCGTCGCGCGGATACCGACACACGGGTCATGGCGACCAAAAGTTTCCACCGTCGCGGGCTCGCCGTCCTTCGTGATCGAACGGCGCGGCGTGCGGATGCTCGACGTCGGCTTGATCGCGATCGACACCGTGATGTCCTGCCCGGTCGAGATGCCGCCGAGCACGCCGCCCGCGTGATTGCCGACGAAGCCGTCCGGCGTCAGCTCGTCGCCATGCTCGGAACCGCGCTGCGCAACGCTCGCGAAGCCCGCGCCGATCTCGACGCCCTTCACCGCGTTGATGCTCATCATCGCCTTCGCGATGTCCGCGTCGAGGCGGTCGAACACGGGCTCGCCCCAGCCCACCGGCACACCGGACGCCACGACGTCGATCCGCGCGCCGATCGAATCGCCATCCTTGCGCAGCGCGTCCATGTACGCCTCGAGCTGCGGCACGATGTCGGCGTTCGGCGCGAAGAACGGGTTCTCGCGCACGTGCGACCAGTCGACGAACGGCACGTCGATCTCGCCGAGCGCGCTCATGCAGCCGCGCACCTCGACGCCGAAGCGCTCGCGCAGCCACTTCTTCGCGATCGCGCCCGCGCCGACGATCGGCGCGGTCAGGCGCGCGGACGAACGGCCGCCGCCGCGATAGTCGCGGATGCCGTATTTCTGCCAGTACGTGTAGTCGGCGTGGCCGGGCCGGAACGTCTCGGCGATGTTGCCGTAGTCCTTGCTGCGCTGGTCGGTGTTGCGGATCAGCAGCGCGACCGGCGCGCCGGTCGTGACGCCCTCGAACACGCCCGACAGGATCTCGACCTCGTCGGCCTCCTGGCGTTGCGTGACGTGCCGCGACGTGCCGGGCTTGCGGCGGTCGAGTTCACCCTGGATGTCGGCCTCGGTCAGCCCCAGGCCGGGCGGGCAGCCGTCGATCACGCAGCCGATCGCGGGGCCGTGCGACTCGCCGAAGGTCGTGACAGTGAAAAGCGTGCCAAGGGTATTGCCGGACATGGTAGGACCGCCCAAAGAAAAATCGGGAAACCGCCATTATGCCAGCCGTGCCGGCCCTGCGGGCCGCGCGATGCGGCCCTGCCCGATCCGTCGCTATTTGCGCGCGCCGCGCAATTCGGCCACCGCGGCCTGCAGCGCCTCGGGCGTCGCGACCGACGCCGGCATCGCGTCGCCGACCGCAAGCGTCAGCCGGCTCATCACGCCCCGCTTGACGGGCCGCGGCCAGCGCGCGTCCGAGTGCCGCGAGAACACGCTGCCCCACAGGCCGCGCAGCGCCATCGGGATCACCGGCGCCGACGTGCGCTGCAGGATCGCGGTCACGCCGTGGTGGAACGTATTGATGTCGCCCGTCTTGGTGAGCTTGCCCTCGGGGAAGATGCACACCAGCTCGCCGTCCTGGAGCGCCGCTTCGCACGCGTCGTACGCGCGCGCGAGCAGTTCGGGATCCTCGTGCCGCGGCGCGATCGGAATCGCCTTCGCGTGCCGGAACACCCAGCTCGCGAAGCGCGTGCGGAAGATCCGGTGATCCATCACGAAGCGGATCGGGCGCGGGCTCGCGGCCGCCAGCACCAGTGCATCGACGTAGCTGACGTGATTGCAGACGAGCACGGCCGGCCCCTCTTCCGGAATCCGCTCCGCATGCACGAGCCGGATCCGGTAGAACGTGTGCACGAGCACCCACGCGACGAAGCGCAGCAGGAATTCGGGCACGAGCAGGTAGATGTACGCGGCGACCGCGACGTTGAGCAGCGCGGTGACGAGGAAGATGCCGGGAATGCCGACGCCGGCCTTGGTCAGCCCCATCGCCATCACCGCCGACACGATCATGAACAGCGCGTTCAGGATGTTGTTCGCGGCGATGATCCGAGCGCGGTGCGTCGGCGCGCTGCGGCTCTGGATCAGCGCATAGAGCGGCACGCTGTAGAAGCCGCCGAACATCGCGAGCAGGAACAGGTCGGCGAGGATGCGCCAGTGGCGCGCGCCGGCCAGGAATTCGCCGACCGACAGCAGGTGGCCGGGCGCCGGCAGCGCATGGCTCGCGAAATACAGCTCGATCGCGAACACGCTGATGCCGATCGAGCCGAGCGGCACGAGACCGATCTCGACGCGCCGCTGCGACAGCCGCTCGCACAGCAGCGAGCCGATGCCGATGCCGACCGAGAACGTCGCGAGCAGGATCGTGACGACGTCCGGACTCGCGGACAGCACGTCCTTCGCGAAATTGAAGAACGACGTGAGGAACGTCGCGCCGACGAACCACAGCCACGAGATGCCGAGCAGGCTCAGGAACACGGTGCGGTTCTGGCGCGCGAGCCCGAGGTTGCGCCAGGTTTCGCTGACCGGATTCCAGTTGATCACGAGGTCGGGCTGCGGCGCGGGCGTCGGCGGCACGCGCTGCGCGGCGAGACGCCCCGCGCACGCGATCACGACGCAGCTCACCGCGAGCAGAAGCTCGCCGCGCCCGGAGATCCCCGCGGCCGCACCGCCGATGAGCGTGCCGATCAGGATCGCGATGAACGTGCCCATCTCGACGAGGCCGTTGCCGCCGACCAGTTCGTGCTCGCCGAGGTGCTGCGGCAGGTACGAGTACTTGACCGGCCCGAACAGCGTCGAGTGCATCCCCATCATGAACGTGCACAGGTACAGCAGCGCCGCGGTGTGCGTGACGAAGCCCGCGGCCCCGACCAGCATCAGCACGATCTCGAACGACTTCACGAAGCGCGTGAGCCGCGCCTTGTCGTACTTGTCGGCGATCTGGCCGGAGGTCGCCGAGAACAGCACGAACGGCAGGATGAAGATCGCGGAAATCAGGAACGCGGCGGTCTTCGCGTCGACACCCGAAAACCGCGCGGTGTGGTAGGTGACGAGCGACGTGAAGCCGATCTTGAAGACGTTGTCGTTCAGCGCGCCCAGGAACTGGGTCGTGAAGAACGGCGCGAAACGGCGTTCGCGCAGCAGGTCGAACTGGGAAGCGTGTGCGCGTCGCTCATTGCGACGCTCGGACGAGACCGACGTGTGATCGCTCATGCGGAATGCGCGCGCGTCGTCTCGGCGAAGCTGCGCGGGCCCTGGTTATCGTAGGAAAGGCAGCACCGGCGCGCAGGCCGGGCCCGCGCCGCCGCGCTGGTCGAATGTGCCCGCGCCTGACGTGACGGCCCGGGCACGGCGCTCAGCCGGCGACCGGCTTGTGCGCTTCGGTTTCGGGTTCCGGCCAGTCGCGGATATAGGCCTTCAGCATCCGGTTCTCGAAGCTCTGCGCCTCGACGACCGTCTTCGCGACGTCGTAGAACGAGATGACGCCCATCAGCACCTTCTTGTCGAGCACCGGCATGTAGCGCGCGTGGCGCTCGAGCATCATCCGGCGCACCTCGTTGACATCCGTTTCCGGCGTGCACGTGAGCGGCTCGTCCATCACCTTGCGCACCTGCACGTCGCCGATCGCGCCGCCGTTCTCGCGCAGGCGCATGATGATCTCGCGGAACGTGAGCATCCCGACGAGATCGCCGTACTCCATCACGACGAGCGAACCGATATCGTGTTCGGCCATCGTATCGACCGCTTCGCGCAGCGGCTTATCGGGCGTCACCGTGAACAGCGTGTTGCCCTTGACTTTGAGAATATCGCTGACGCGCATCGTAGTCCCCTCATGCATATATGCAAAAACTGGCTTTCGATCCTATCGGAAAGCCTGTCAAAAGGAAAGCGCAGGGCTCGACAGCCCGCCCCGCCCGACCCGCCGCCGCTGGAGAACCCGCTCCAGCCGCCCCGCTTGCGGACGCCTGCCGCTCGCCGCACAATGGATTCATGAACGGCGGCCCGAGGAGACGGCCATGGCGCATTCGCATACCGAGCACTTCGCCAGCTTCACTGACTTCTACCCGTATTACCTGAACGAACACCAGAACCTGACGTCGCGGCGGCTGCATTTCATCGGCTCGCTCGGCGTGATCGGCTGCGTCGCGATGGCGATCGCGACCGGCGACTGGCCGTGGCTGCCGGCCGCCGTCGTCTGCGGCTACGCGTTCGCGTGGGTCGGGCACTTCTTCTTCGAGAAGAACCGCCCCGCCACCTTCCGCCACCCGATCTACAGCCTGATGGGCGACTGGGTGATGTTCAGGGATATCTGCACCGGCAAGATTCCGCTGTAACGCTGCCCCCCCGCGGCGGGCGCACGGCCCGGGCTCAGGCCGTGCGGTGCGGCCGCGCGTGCGGGTCCGCGGCGCCGGGCGCTTGCGCGGGCGCGGCCACCGCGACCGGTGGCGCATCCGTATGCAGGTGCGTACCGATCAGCGATGCCAGCGACACGTCGAAGCGCTCGCTCGACAGCACCGCCAGCAACGCGTCGCCGTCGACATGGGTGCGGCGCCGCTGCAGCTGGTAGGTCAGCTCGGTCAGGTCGATCACCAGCACGTCGAACAGCTGCGCGAGCGTCAGCTGCTCGGGGTTCGCCAGCAGCACGTAGCGCTGCGCGCCGTCGCCGCCATCCAGCCGGGCGACCCACTCGCGCTCCTCCATCAGCACCAGCAGCCGCTGCGCGGTTTCCATGTCGCAGCGCAGCATCGCCGCGAGCCGGATTGCCGAATAACCGGACTTGCCGGCCTCGCGGGCTTCCGCGAGGCGCGCGAGCAGTTCCAGCCCGTCGAACAGGTCGCTGCCCGGATAGTGGACGCGATGGAACTGGCCGACGCGAATCGCCGGCAACGCCGACGTCACCATCCCGCCGAGCAGCGCGATGAACCAGCTCAGGTACACCCACAACAGGAACACCGGCAGCGCGGCGAATGCGCCGTACACCGCGGTATAGGTCGGAATCCGCCGCACGTAGTAGCCGAAGCCGCGCTTCGCGAGCTCGAACGCAACCGCCGCGAACAGGCCACCGACCACCGCGTCGCGCCACGCGACCGTGCAGTTCGGCAGATAGACGTAAAGCAGCGTGAACGCGAGCACCGTCAGCGGCAGCGACGCGAGCGTCAGCAGCCACTCGACGAGCGAAGGCGCCGATTGCGCGCCCGTGATCGCGAGCGACTCCGTGAACAGGTACGACGAAATCGACAGGCTCACGCCGAACAGCAGCGGCCCGAGCGTGATCAGCGCCCAGTACGCGAGCACGCGCTGCGCGAACGGGCGCGGCTTGCGCACCCGCCAGATCAAGTTGAACGCGGATTCGATCGTCATCATCGTCATCACGGACGTGACGACCAGCACGATCAGGCCCGCCGTCGTCAGCCCCTTCGCCTTCGACGCGAACTGGTTCAGGTACTTGAAGATCTGGATGTTGACCTGCGTCGGCATCAGGTGATCGGCGAGGAACCCCTGCAGCGACAGCTGGAACGACGCGAACATCGGGAACGCGGTGAACAGCGCGAACGCAACCGTCACGAGCGGCACGAGCGCCAGCATCGTCGTGAACGTGAGGCTGGCCGCCACTTGCGGGATACGGTCCTCGGCGCTGCGTTTCGCAGCAAAGCGCGCGAGGCGCTTGATGGTGTCGAGATCGACGCTCAACTTCGGCAAACGGCTTCCTCCTTCCTCATGCGGCGCGCCACGCAGCGCGACGGCTTCAGCCCCTATAATAGCCGCTCACATCAGGGGCGGTTCGCAACTGGAACGCCGACGCGCTGCCACGGGCATGCCCCAAAGCCTTTGACCTGCCCTCCGCCCTAAAGGAAGAAGATTCCCACTTCGCCGAATGCAACCCGACATCGCCTCAAAGAGACATGGGACTTATGCTTTCTCCATGGGCTGACACCGCCAGTCCGGCGGCCAAAACGTTACGCGCAGCGTTGACGTCGCGGTCGTGGGTTATTCCGCATGCCGGACAGTCCCATGCGCGCACCTTCAACGGCAGGCTGGCTACGGTATGCCCGCACTCGGCGCATCGCTTGCTGGAGGGATACCAGCGATCGATGCCGATCAACGTGCGGCCATACCACTTGGCCTTGTACGTCAGCTGTCGAACGAATTCCGACCAGCCGGCATCGCCGATCGACTTCGCGAGCCTTCGATTCTTCAGCATGTGGCGGATGGCAAGGCTTTCAATCGCGATCACTTGGTTTTCGTTGATCAACCGTGTCGAAAGCTTGTGCAGGAAATCCCTACGGGCATCTGCCGTCCTGGCATGCATGCGTGCGACTTTGAGTCTGGCCTTCCTGCGATTGGCGGAACCCTTTTGCTTCCTTGACAGCCGCCGTTGCAGCTTGGCGAGCCTGGCTTCGTTCTTGCGAAACGCATTTGGCGCAGCGATCTTCTCGCCGGTCGAAAGAACGACAAAATCTGTCAACCCGAAGTCGATGCCGACCCTGCCGGTTGCTGCGGATTTTGCACAAACCACGTCGTCGCAAAGCAGGGATACGTGGTATCGGCCGGCGGTGTCCTTCGACACCGTGACGGTCGTCACTTTCGCGCCGCTCGGAATTCTGCGCGACCAGCGGATCGCGAGCGGCGCCTCCATCTTCGCCAGCTTCAGCGACGTGCCGTCCCATCTGAATGCGCTCGCCGTGTACCCGGCCGACTGCGCACCGTCCTTGCGCCGGAAGTTCGGGTATCTGGCGCGCTTGACGAAGAAGTTCGCAAACGCCGTCTGTAAATGGCGCAACGCCTGCTGGAGCGGCACTGAGCTGACTTCGTTCAGCCAGCCATGCTCGGGCGTTCTCTTCAGCGCGGTAAGCGCAGCGGAGGTTTCGTGATAGCCGACACGCTCTTGACGCTGCTGCCACGCATCGGAGCGCATCCGCAGCATGTGGTTGTACACAAAGCGTGCGCATCCAAACGTCCGGGCAAGCATCACTGCTTGCTCGGGCGTCGGGTAGAACCGGAATCGGTACGCGCGCTTGATGTCCATGCCTCACACCATGTCATAGGCTCGCGTGTGCTTCAAGCTTGGAAAAAGCGGCCACTCGGCCACGCTCCTTTCTTTTTCCGCCCTAAGCGACAGAGTTTCTCGGAGCAAATCGGATGAACGACATCCTCGTGCTTTATTACAGCCGTCACGGCGCCACGCGCGATCTCGCGCTCGCGATCGCGAACGGCATCGACAGCGTGCCCGGCATGCAGGCGCGCATCCGCACCGTGCCGCCCGTCTCCACCGTCTGCGAGGCGAGCGCGCCCGAGATCCCCGACGACGGCCCGCCGTACGCCGAATTGCGCGATCTCGAGGAATGCGCGGGCCTCGCGCTCGGCTCGCCGACCCGCTTCGGCAACATGGCCGCATCGCTCAAGTATTTCCTCGACGGCACGACACCGCAATGGCTGTCGGGCACGCTGAGCGGCAAGCCCGCCTGCGTGTTCACGTCGACCGGCAGCCTGCACGGCGGCCAGGAGTCGACACTGCTGTCGATGATGCTGCCGCTGCTTCATCACGGGATGATGATCGTCGGCATTCCGTACACCGAATCCGCGCTCAGCACGACGGAGACGGGCGGCACGCCGTACGGCGCGTCGCACGTGTCGCGGCACGCGCGCACCGCGCCCGCGGGGCTGTCCGCCGACGAGAAGGCGCTCGCCGCCGCGCTCGGCGCGCGGCTCGCCCGCACGGCTTCCGCCCTCGTCGCGGCCCAGGCCTCCGCATGAACCGGCCCGGCCCCGCCGTCGCCGCCCGGCCGCGCTACGCGCAGGCCGCCGCCGCGTGTCTCGCCGCGCTGATCGCACTGTCGCTCGCGTGGGAACTGTGGCTCGCGCCGCTGCGCCCCGGCGGCTCCGCGCTGATGCTGAAGGCGGTGCCGCTCGCGCTCGCGCTGCCCGGCGTCTGGCGGCGTAACATCTACACGATGCAGTGGGCGAGCATGCTGATCCTGCTCTATTTCGCCGAAGGCGTCGTGCGCGGCATGTCCGACCGCGGGCTGTCCGCGACGCTCGGCTGGTGCGAAACCGCGCTCGCCCTCGCTTTCTTCGTGGCGACGCTCGCCTATGTCGCGCCGTTCAAGCGCGCGGCGAAAAAACAGCGCGCCGCGCCCTGACCCTTACGCGACCGACCTTCATGAACTCTTCCGACGCTTTCGTTACCGCGTGCCGCGACGCCATCGGCGCGGACCACGTGCTGACCGACCCGCACGATACCGAGCCGTTCCTGACCGACTGGCGCCGCCGCTACAAGGGTGCCGCGTGCGCGGTGCTGAGGCCCGCCAGCACGGCGGAGGTCGCCGCGCTCGTGAAGCTCGCGAACACGCACGGCATCGCGCTCGTGCCGCAGGGCGGCAACACCGGCCTCGCCGGCGGCGCGACGCCCGACGCGAGCGGCGGCCAGGCCGTGCTGAGCCTCGCGCGCCTGAACCGCGTGCGCGCGCTCGATCCGCACAACAACACGATCACCGTCGAGGCCGGCGTGATCCTCGCCGACGTGCAGGCGCGCGCACGCGACGCCGGCCGGCTGTTCGCGCTGAGCCTCGCGGCCGAAGGCAGCTGCACGATCGGCGGCAACCTCGCGACGAATGCCGGCGGCACCGCGGTGCTGCGTTACGGCAACGCGCGCGAGCTGTGCCTCGGGCTCGAGGTCGTGACGCCGCAGGGCGAGATCTGGGACGGCCTGCGCGGGCTGCGCAAGGACAACACCGGCTACGACCTGCGCGACCTGTTCATCGGCGCCGAAGGCACGCTCGGCATCATCACCGCCGCCGTGATGAAGCTGCACCCGCAGCCGGCCGCGCAGGTCACGGCGCTCGCCGCGCTCGACTCGCCGCACGCGGCGCTCGACTTTCTCGCGCTCGCGCAGCGCGCGGCCGGCCCGCTCCTGACCGGCTTCGAGCTGATGTCGGATTTCTGCATGCAGCTCGTCGGCAAGCACTATCCGCAGCTGCGCTATCCGTTCGATCGCACGCACCCGCAGACGGTGCTGCTCGAACTGTCGGACAACGAAAGCGAAGCGCACGCGCGCGCGCTGTTCGAGACGCTGATGGAAGAAGCCTTCGAGGCCGGCATCGTGGTCGATGCGGTGGTCGCGGAAAATCTCGCGCAGTCGCGCGCGTTCTGGGACCTGCGCGAACACATCCCGCTCGCGCAGGCCGACGAAGGGCTGAACATCAAGCATGACATCGCGGTGCCGATCTCGTCGGTCGCGCGCTTCATCGACGAGACCGACGCGGCGATCCAGCAGGCGGCGCCGGGCGCGCGGATGGTGACGTTCGGCCATCTCGGCGACGGCAACCTCCACTACAACGTGCAGACGCCCGAAGGCGGCGACGCAAAGGCGTTCCTCGCCGAGTACCAGGCGCCGGTGAACCGCATCGTCTACGACAACGTGCAGCGCCACCACGGCACGATCAGCGCGGAACACGGGATCGGCCAGCTGAAGATCGACGACGCGCAGCGCTACAAATCGCCGGTCGAGATCGGGCTGATGCGCACGCTGAAGGCCGCGCTCGATCCGCGCGGCCTGATGAACCCCGGCAAAGTGCTACGCTGAAGACAACCCTACCGGAGCGATGCCCGTGAAAGTCCGCGTGCTGTCCGACCTGCATCTCGAAGGCAACCTGCCCGACGTGATTCCGCACGCGCAAGCCGATCTCGTCGTGCTCGCCGGCGACATCCACAATCACGCGGAAGGGTTGCGCTGGGCCGCCGAGACCTTCGACCCGGACGTGCCGGTGATCTACGTGCCGGGCAATCACGAGTACTACGACGGGGAATTCGGCGCGCTCGAGGCGGCGATGCGCGACGCGGCGCGCGCGCTCGACAACGTGCATTACCTGAACAACGACGCCTATGTCGATCCGGCCGGGCGCTTCCGGGTGCTCGGCACCACGCTGTGGACCGACTTCGCGCTGTTCGGCGGCGACGATGCGAGCATCGCGCACGCGACCGACGAGGCGTCGAAGGTGATGCTCGATTTCAAGGGACTGATCCAGGTGACATGGCCGCACGACGCGGCGGTCCATGCGGGCGCGGCCGAGTCGCAACGCGGCGCCGAGCGGGACTTCACGCCGGCCGATTCGCTCGCGCTGCACCGCCGCTCGCGCGCGTGGCTCGAAGCGCAGCTCGCGGCGCCGTTCGCCGGCACGACGATCGTCGTCACCCACCACGCGCCGCACCCGCGCTCGCTGGCCGAGCGCTATGCGCGCGACCCGGTATCGGCCGGGTTCGTCAACGATCTGGCGGGGCTGGTGCGCGCGCCGGTCGCCCTTTGGGCACACGGCCACACGCATACGTCATTCGATTACGAGACGGAGGACGGCACGCGCGTCGTCTGCAACCCGCGCGGCTATATTCGCCGGCGCACCGGCGAGCGCGAGAACACGGCGTTCGCGTGGGACAAGGTCGTGACGCTCTGAGGGGCGGCCGCCCCAAGCGCCAGATGAGATAACCGGCGCGTCAGCGCCCGAGGCGGCGGGCGGCTTCCGACGCCGAGCGCACCCGGACCGGCGCCGGCTGCATCCGCGCCTTCATCGCGCGCAGCAAGTCGCGCGACGCGACGGCGCCGATCACGCCGAACAGGATTCCAAGGCCAATCATCAGGTGCGTATCCATTGCTGCTCCGTATTGCAGATCACTCTGGATCAGACAGTATCAAACTGTCGGCCTGTCGAGGGTAAAGAAATGTTGCGGGAACGACAAATCTCGTTAGATTTCGTGAGCCCGCGACGTCATGTCGCGCGGGTGAACTGCTCCAGCGCGGCTTCGTCGGCGTCGAGCGTCGCCGGCAGTTCGTCGCGCAGGAAATCGACCCAGGTCCGGATTTTCGCGTCGAGATACTGGCGGGACGGATACAGCGCGTAGATGTTCATCACGTGCGAGCGGTACTCGGGCATCACGCGCACGAAGTGGCCGTTGCGCAGGCCGGCGATCGCCGAATACAGCGGCAGCACGCCGATCCCCATCCCCTCCCGCACCGCCACCGCGAGCGCCTCGGCGACGTTCACGCGAAACGGCGGGCCCGACAGCGGCACGGTGACGTCGCCGCTCGGCCCGCTCAGCGTCCATTCGTCGTAGTGAAAGCCCGGCGCGACCATGCCGAGGCACACGTGCTGCGCGAGATCCTGCGGCTGCTGCGGCACGCCGTGCCGTTCGAGGTAGCGCGGCGACGCGCAGACGACGCTGTAGCTCTCGCCGAGCCGCTGCGACACGAGCCCCAAATCGGGCAGGTCGCGGCCGACGACGATCGCGACGTCGTAGCCCTCGTCGAGCAGGTCCGGCATCCGCTGCGCGAGCGTCAGGTCGACGTGCACGTCCGGATAGCGCTCGCGATAGCGCGACACGGCCGGCACCGTGTAGTGCTGGCCGAGGCTCGTGAAGCAGTGCACCTTCAGCTTGCCGGACGGGCGCGCGTGCGCGTCGCTCGCCTCCGCTTCCGCCTGGTCGACATACGCGAGGATCTGTTCGCAGCGCTGCAGATAGCGCTCGCCCGCCTCGGTCAGCGCGATGCGGCGCGTGGTCCGGTTCAGGAGCCGGGTGCGCAGGTGCGCCTCCAGGTCCGACACGGCCCGCGACGTGTAGGCGGTCGTCGAGTTCATCTGCTGCGCGGCCGCGGTGAAACTGCCCGCGTCGACCACGCGCATGAATACCCGCATGTTTTGTAACGTATCCATGCCATTACCTGTGGAAATCCGGGAGGATTGTTGCACAGCGACGAACAAATATTATCTCAGCTATTGTAAAAATGACTTGCACCGTTGTCCATTTATTCAGGAATCGCTGAAAAATATAATCCTCTCCGGCTCATCTATATCCGAAAGGGAGAAAATCGTGCAGTCTCCGGCAAAAAAAGGGACGCTCGCAACCGCGGTTCTTGCAGTCTCACTAATAAT
This sequence comes from Burkholderia pyrrocinia, assembly GCA_001527685.1. GTDB lineage: Bacteria > Pseudomonadota > Gammaproteobacteria > Burkholderiales > Burkholderiaceae > Burkholderia > Burkholderia pyrrocinia_D. The sequence continues at coordinate 201,788 of LOZU01000080.1, read as the reverse complement.
GGCCGGATGCGCGAGCATGGGCGACAACCACCCCCGATCCACCCGGACCGACCCGGCGTCGCTCGACGCCGGCGCGGCCATCCGCGCGGCCGATCGCGACGCCGGCTGGCCCGCCGCCGACTGGTGGCGCGCGTATCGCGATCCGCAGCTCGATGCGTGGATCGCGGCCGCGCAGGCCGGCAACCCGTCGCTCGCGGCCGCGCAGGCGCGCGTGCGGGAGGCGCAGGCGATGGCCCGCGTCGCCCGCTCGGCCGAACTGCCGCAAATCAACGGCAACCTGTCGCTGATGCGCCAGCACTGGCCGGACAACGTGTTCTACGGCCCGGGGCCGCTCGCGAACGCGGACACCTGGAACAACACCGGCACGCTCGGCCTGTCGTATCACCTCGACCTGTGGGGCAAGGACAAGAATGCGACCGAGCGCGCGCTCGACGTCGCGCACGCGACGGCGGCCGACGCCCGCGCGGCGCGGCTCGAGCTCGAGGTCAACGTGGTGCGCGCGTATATCGGCATGTCGATGAACTACGCGCTGCTCGATCTCGCGCACGAGACGTTCGAGCGCCAGCACGCGCTCGCCGAGCTCGCGCGCAAGCGGCTGCAGGCCGGCCTCGGCACGCAGCTCGAGGTCAGCCAGGCGGAATCGACGCTGCCCGACTACGAGCGCCAGATCGATGCGTACGAGGAGGCGATCCAGCTCGCCCGCCACCAGCTTGCCGCGCTCGCCGGCAAGGGGCCCGGCGCGGGCGACGCGATCGCGCGGCCGAAGCTCGCGCTCGACGCGCCGGCCGGCCTGCCGTCCGCGCTGCCGGCCGACCTGCTCGGCCGCCGGCCGGACGTCGTCGCGGCGCGCTGGACGGTCGACGCACAGGCGCGCGGCATCGACGTCGCGAAGGCCGCGTTCTATCCGAACATCGACCTGCTCGCGACCGTCGGCGGCTTCGGCGTGACCGCCCCGTTCGCCGACTTCCTGCGCGCGATGAACGGCGGCTGGACTGCCGGCCCGGCGCTGTCGCTGCCGATCTTCGAAGGCGGCCGGCTGCGCGCGCAGCTCGGCGCGGCGTCGGCCGGCTACGACCAGGCCGTCGAGCACTACAACCAGACGATCGTCGGCGCGCTCAAGGACATCGCCGACCAGGTCGTGCGGATCCGCTCGCTCGACACGCAGAAGAAGGACGCCGCGCGCTCGGTGGCCGCGAACGACCGCAGCTACCAGCTGTCGCGCGAAGGCTTCCGGCGCGGGCTGACCGACTACGTGAACGTGCTGGTCGCGCAGCAGCAGCTGTTGCGCGCGCAGGAGACGGCCGCCCGGATCGACGCGGAACGCCTCGCCGCGCACGCGCAGCTGATGGCCGCGCTCGGCGGCGGCGTCGAGACGGGCGAGGACGTGCCGGGCGCGGAAGCGTCGGGCGCGCCGAAGGCCGATACGAAGGCCGACGCGAAGGCGGCCGTGCGGACCGCGACCGCCGCCGCGGCCGGCACGCCGGCGGCGCACTGACGCGGAGCGCTCGCCATGTCAGCCACCTCCTCCGCGTCCACGCCCGCCACCCGCCCGCTGCCGGCGTGGCTCGCCGCGCTCGGCGACTGGGCCCGCACCGACGGGGTCGCGTGGATCTACCTGTTCAAGGCGCTGCTCGCGGCGTTCCTCGCGCTCGGCATCTCGATGCGGCTCGACCTGCCGGCGCCGAAGACCGCGATGACGACGGTGTTCATCGTGATGCAGCCGCAAAGCGGCGCCGTCTTCGCGAAGAGCTTCTACCGGCTCGCGGGCACCTTCTTCGGGCTGATCGCGACGCTGGCATTCGTCGGCCTGTTCCCGCAGCAGCCGCTGCTGTTCCTGCTCGCGGTCGCGCTGTGGGTCGCGATGTGCACGGCCGGCGCCGCGCGCAACCGCAACTTCCGCAGCTACGGCTTCCTGCTCGCCGGCTACACGGCCGCGCTGATCGGCCTGCCCGCGTCGCAGCACCCGGACGGCGCGTTCATGACCGCGATGACCCGCGCGGCCGAGATCGTGGTCGGGATCCTGTCGGCGGGCGTCGTCAGCGCGCTCGTGCTGCCGCAGTACACCGGCGAGCAGATGCGCACGACGGTCCGCCGGCGCTTCAGCGCGTTCGTCGACTACGTCGCGTCGGCGCTGTCCGGCCAGCTCGACCGCGCGCACATCGAAAGCGTGCATACGCGCTTCGTCGCCGACGTGGTCGGCTTCGAGGCCGCGCGCAGCATGGCCGTGTTCGAGCACCCCGATACGCGGATGAGGAGCGGCCGCCTCGCGCGCCTGAACAGCGAGTTCATGAGCGCGTCGAGCCGCTTCCATGCGCTGCACCAGCTGATGAACCGGCTGCACGCGGCCGGCGCGACCGCGGCGATCGCCGCGATCGAGCCGTATTTCCGCGAGATCGCCCCGCTGCTCACGCGCGGCGGCGAGCCGGTGCGCACGTCGGCCGACGCGGCGCACGCGGCCGGGCAGCTGCTCGCGTGGCGCGACGCGCTGCCGCGCCGCATCCGCACGACGCGCGCCGGGCTCGAGACCCAGCCGGACTTCCCGCTGCTCGACTTCGACACCGCCGCCGAGCTGCTGTACCGCTTCATCACCGACCTGCACGCGTATGCGGCAACCTACGCGTCGCTCGCGACCGCGACGCACGAGCGCGAGCGCTGGATCGAGCGCTACAAGCCGCGCACCAACCTCACCGCCGCGCTGATCGCCGGCATCCGCACCGCGACCGTGATGCTGGTGCTCGGCTGGTTCTGGATCCAGACCGCCTGGCCGAACGGCGTGACGATGGTGCTGAACGCGGCCGCCGTCTGCGCGCTCGCGTCGTCGATGCCGCGCCCGACCGCGATGGCCTACCAGATGGCGATGGGCACCGTGCTCGCGTCGTTCATGGGGCTGATCGCGATGTTCGGCGTGTATCCGCGCATCGACGGCTTCGTGATGCTGTGCGTCGGGCTCGCGCCGTTCCTCGCGCTCGGGCTCTACCTGTCGATGAAGCCGAAGACGGCCGGCTACGGCGTCGGCTACTGCATCTTCTTCTGCACGCTCGCGGGCCCGGAAAACCTGATGCACTACGACCCGAGCGGCTTCATGAACGATGCGCTCGCGCTCGTGCTGTCGATGCTCGTGTCGTCGATCGCGTTCGCGGTGCTGTTCCCGCCGAGCGCGCCGTGGCTGAAGAAGCGCCTGTTCGCGGACCTGCGCCACCAGGCGGTTGCGGCCTGCCACGCGCGCCTCGCCGGCCTGCGCACGCGCTTCGAGAGCGGCGCGCGCGACCTGATGTACCAGGCGCACACGATCTCGGCCGACCAGCCGGACGTGCAGCGCGACGCGCTGCGCTGGATGTTCGCGGTACTCGAAGCCGGCAACGCGGCGATCGACCTGCGCGACGAGCTCGCGGCGCTGCCGCCCGACCCGCGCTACGCGCCGTCGATGCCGTGGCGCCGCGAGATCGAGACGATGCGCGCCGCGCTGTCCGCGCTGTTCGCGAAGCCGACCGCGGCCCGCTTCGACGCGACGCTCGCGGCCACCGTCGCCGCGATCGACGCGACCCGGCAGGCGCTCGACGTGTTCGCGCCGCCGCGCGACGAACGCCACCGGCTGCAGCGCATCCTGAGCCACCTGCATTTCGTGCGCACCGCGCTGCTCGATCCGGAATCGCCGCTCGCGTCGCTGTACCGCCGCGCCGCGCCCACCCAACAAGGAACCTCGTCATGATGCCGCGTGAACTCGCCATTCTCGATGCCTACATGCCCACGGTGGTGCTGATGTTCGTTATCGGCACGCTGGCGACCTGGGCGGTCGACCGGCTGCTCGCCTACACCGGGCTCTACCGACTCGTCTGGCACCCGTCGCTGTTCCGGGCCTGCCTTCTCGTGTGCATCTGCGGCGGACTAAGTCTTGCCGTTTACCGTTGAACCAACACAATCATGATCCTGCGAAAACTCTTCGGCTTCGTCGCGACGGCCGTCATCCTCATCGTCGCGATTCTGATCGGGCGCTCGTTGTGGGTGCACTACATGGACGATCCGTGGACGCGCGACGGGCGCGTGCGCGCCGAAATCGTCAACGTCGCGCCTGACGTGTCGGGCGCCATCGTCGACCTGCCGGTGCACGACAACCAGCTCGTGAAGAAAGGCGACCTGATCATGCAGATCGACCCGTCGCACTACCAGATCGCGGTCGAGCAGGCGCAGGCCGCCGTCGCCGCCCGCCGCGCGGAACTGCAGATGCGCCGCGACGACGCGGCCCGCCGCGCTGACCTCGATGCGCTCGTCGTGTCGAAGGAAAACCGCGAGAACGCGGCGCACAGCGCGTCGAGCGCCGACGCGCAATACCAGCAGGCGATCGCCGCGCTCGACGCCGCGAAGCTCAACCTCGAGCGTACGCGCGTCGTCGCGCCGGTCGACGGCTACATCACGAACCTGCAGACGTTCAAGGGCAACTACGCCACGGCCGGCCAGGCGAAGCTCGCGATCGTCGACAGCCATTCGTTCTGGGTCTATGGCTATTTCGAGGAAACCAAGCTGCCGCGCGTGACGCTCGGCGCGCCGGCCGAAATGCGGCTGATGAGCGGCGGCGTGCTGAAGGGCCACGTCGAGAGCATCTCGCGCGGCATTTTCGACCGCGACAACCCGCAAAGCCGCGACCTCGTCGCCGACGTGAACCCGACCTTCAACTGGGTGCGCCTCGCGCAGCGCGTGCCGGTGCGGATCAAGATCGACGAGGTGCCGGACGGCGTGCTGCTGTCGGCCGGCACGACCTGCACGGTGATCATCGACCCGGACAACAAGCGGAAGAAGTCGTAATCCGGGCGGGCCATCCCGCCCGCCCTCTGCCGCCCCGCCGTCGCGTTCAGGCGTCGAACCGCGCGTCAGGCCGCATAGCGGAAGCGGCCGACCAGCGCCTTCAGCGACTGCGCCTGATCGTCGAGCGCGCGTGCCGCGGCGGCCGCCTGCTCGACCAGCGCCGCGTTCTGCTGGGTGCCGGCATCCATCTGCGTGACCGCGCGGCCGATCTCGTCGATGCCCGCGCTCTGCTCGCTCGACGCGGCCGAGATCTCGCCCATGATGTCGGTCACGCGCTTCACCGCGCGCACCATGTCTTCCATCGTGCGGCCCGCATCGTGCGCGAGCGCCGCGCCGTTCGCGACGCGATCGACCGACGCGCCGATCAGCGTGCGGATTTCCTTCGCGGCGGTGGCCGCGCGCTGCGCGAGCGAGCGCACCTCGCCCGCCACCACCGAGAAGCCGCGCCCCTGCTCGCCGGCCCGCGCCGCCTCGACCGCCGCGTTGAGCGCGAGGATGTTGGTCTGGAACGCGATCCCCTCGATCACGCCGATGATGTCGCGGATGCTCTTCGCGCTCTCGTCGATCTCGTTCATCGTCGCGACGACCCGGCCGACCACCTCGCCGCCCGCCTCCGCGACCGCCGACGCATTCTCGGCGAGCGTGCTCGCCTGCCGCGCGTTCTCCGCGTTCTGGCGCACCGTCGACGTCAGCTGCTCCATGCTGGCCGCGGTCTTCTCGAGCGCGACCGCCTGCTGCTCGGTGCGCTGCGACAGGTCGAGGTTGCCCATCGAGATCTCGCCGGACGCGGACGCGATCGCCTCGGAGCTGACCGCGATCTCGCGGACCGTCGATGCCAGCCCCGCCTGCATGTCGGACAGCGCGCGCACCATGCTGTCGTGGTCGTGCCTGCCGAGCGCGATCGGGCGGGTCAGGTCGCCGCTCGCGATATCCGCCGCGATCGCCTTCGCGTACGCGGGCTCGCCGCCGAGCTGCGCGACGAGGCGGCGCACGACCCGCTCGGCGATCACGAACGCGAGCACGATCAGCGCGACGGTCGACGCCGCGATCATCGCGAACGACGACGAGAAGATCGTGGCGGACGCATCGAGCGTCGCCTTCGATTTCGCGCCGCGCGTCTTCACGAGCTCGGCGACGAGCTTCTCGAGCTTGCCCGTCTCCACCAGCAGCGACACGTCCTGCGTGCCCACCTGCCAGTTCATCTGCGACAGGTCGAGCGGCTGCGCGCGCACCAGCGTGACGAAATCGCGCAGATGGCCGCTCCACGTGCCGACCGCCGACGCGAACGCGCGCAGCCGCGCGGCATCGTCCGCGTCCTGCGGGTCGGCATCCTGCTGCAGCGCGCCGAGCGCCTTGCCGATCGACGCGAGCCCCGCCTCGATCTCGGCGCCGAGTTCGTCGCGCTCCTTCGCGGTGGACGCGGTGAGCAGCATCTTCTGCGCGCGGCTCGCGCGCAGCACCTCGGCCCGCACGTCCTGCGCCGCGCGGCTCGCGACGTGCCCCTGCTCGTAGACCGACGCGATCGAGCCGTTCAGGCGGCTGATCTGCGCGAGCGAGAACACCCCCATCGCCAGCGTGCCGACCAGCAGCACCGCGAACGCGGCGCGCAGCGTGGCCTTCACGCTCCACGGTCGCCGCGTGCGCCGCGCTGCCCGCGCGGTGCGTCCGGCCCGCTTCGCGCCGTCGTCCGGCATCGCGACAGGAGCGTCCGGCTGCGGACGCAGAGTAGCTGCTTTCATCAGATAAGTCCCCATTATTGATCACGCAGCCGGAAAGGTCGGTTCCGGCATTACCGCGATGGCTGCCGCGCCTGCGCGTCCGCCCGGGGCGGCTTGTGGCCGGTGCCCGGGTCGGCGCGCTCGTTCTGGTATCTGTGTCGGTTCTACGGCCGCCGTCGGCATTCCTTGAGTCCGGACGAACACGTAGTCGGCCCGGCGGCGCCTGACACGACGCGCCGCCAGCGTTATACCCGGCCAAAAAACCGCGCGATCGCGGATTCGTCCCTTGATGTCCTGTTCGCGACAAAACTTGTCCGGACATTCACGACACGCCACATTACACTCGTTTGACGCTGCAACGATTTCAACGCGCCGTCCCGCACAGAGCGCGCCCCCTACCTCAACTCGCCCAGCCCTCATGGAAACCAGCCTCGACACGCGCGCCACCGGCCAGGCCGCGCCGGCCGCCCAGCCGTCCGCGGCGCCGGCCGCCGGCCGCACCGTCTTTCCGATCCTCGGTGCGATCAGCTTCTCGCACATGCTCAACGACATGATCCAGTCGTTGATCCTCGCGATCTACCCGATGCTCAAGAGCCAGTTCGCGCTGTCGTTCGCGCAGATCGGCCTGATCACGCTGACCTACCAGGTCACGGCCTCGCTGCTGCAGCCGCTCATCGGCCTCTATACCGACAGGCGCCCGCAGCCGTATTCGCTGCCGGTCGGCATGGGCTTCACGCTGTCGGGGCTGCTGCTGATGGCCGTCGCGCCGAATTTCACGATGCTGCTGGCCGCCGCGGCGCTGGTCGGCTGCGGCTCGTCGGTGTTCCATCCGGAATCGTCGCGCGTCGCGCGGATGGCGTCGGGCGGCCAGCACGGGCTCGCGCAGTCGGTGTTCCAGGTCGGCGGCAATGCCGGCTCCGCGCTCGGCCCGCTGCTCGCCGCGCTGGTGGTCATTCCGCACGGCCAGCACAGCATCGCGTGGTTCTCGGCGGCCGCGCTCGTCGCGATGGTGGTGCTCGCGTGGATCGGCCGCTGGTACCGGCAGCATCCGTCGATGAAGAAGAAGGCCGCGCACGCGGCGCACGCGACGCTGTCGCGCGGCCGCGTGATGGCCGCGGTCGGCGTGCTGGTGCTGCTCGTGTTCTCGAAGTATTTCTATCTGGCGAGCATCAACAGCTATTTCACGTTCTACCTGATCGACAAGTTCCACCTGACGGTGCAGGCCGCGCAGCTCCACCTGTTCGTGTTCCTCGCGGCCGTGGCCGCCGGCACGCTGATCGGCGGGCCGATCGGCGACCGCATCGGCCGCAAGTACGTGATCTGGGTGTCGATCCTCGGCGTCGCGCCGTTCACGCTGCTGCTGCCGTACGCGAACCTGTTCTGGACCACCGTGCTGTCCGTGATCATCGGCGTCGTGCTCGCGTCGGCGTTCGCCGCGATCATCGTCTATGCGACGGAGCTGATGCCCGGCAAGGTCGGGATGGTCGCGGGGCTGTTCTTCGGGCTCTCGTTCGGCCTCGGCGGGGTCGGCGCGGCGGCGCTCGGCCAGCTCGCCGACGCAACGAGCATCACGCTCGTCTACAAGGTGTGCTCGTTCCTGCCGCTCATCGGCGTGCTGACGGTGTTCCTGCCGGACATCAAGGGCAGCCGGCGCGCGTAGCGCGGGCGATGCGACGGGGCCGGCACGCGGCCAGGCGCGCCGGCGGCCCAGGAAACCGGACGGCGGCGGCCCTCAGGCCGCCGTCGCCGCATGCAGCGTCAGGAAACGCGTGAGGATGCCGGTCGAATAGGCGCTGGCGATTTCCGCCAGGAAATGCGCGAAGGACTGGGTCGCGTGATCGTCGGCGGTGTCGGAGATCGTGCGCACGAGCGCGAACGGCACGCCGTGCTCGACGCACACCTGCGCGATCGCGGCGCCTTCCATCTCGACCGCGAGCGCCTCGGGCAGCGCGTCGCGCAGCGCGACGACCTCGCGCTCGCTCGACACGAAGCGGTCGCCGCTGATCACGAGCCCGTTGCGCAGCTGCGCGCCGGCCAGCCGGAAGCGCTCGGCGAGCGCGCCGCCCTCTTCCGCGATGAACTGCGCGCACGCGGCCTTCAGCCGCGCGGACAGTTCGGCGTCCGGTTCGAAATGCGTGATGCCGAGCAGCGGCACCTCGTAGCGCGGGAACAGCGGCGACGCATCGAGATCGTGCTGCAGCAGCGTATCGGCGACGACGACGTCGCCCACCCGCACCGCACGCGAGACGCCGCCCGCGACGCCCGTAAACACGATGCCGGCGACGCCGAACACGTGGATCAGCGCGCTGACCGTCGCCGCGGCCGCGACCTTGCCGATCCGCGCGAGCGTGACGACGCACGCCGCGCCGTGCACGGTGCCGACGTGATAGTCGCGGCGGCCGAGCGTGACCGTCTCGACCGCGCCCTCGGCGCGCATCGCGGCGATCAGGTCGCCGAGTTCCTCGGGCAGCGCGGCGAGAATGCCGAGCGGCTTGCCCGGCGAGGAAGACGTGATGGCCATGCTCATTCGACCGCCTGCAGTTTCGCGACCGCCAGCGCGAGCCACTTCTCGCCGTGCCGCTTGAATTTCACCTGGGCCTTCGCATCCGCGCCATTGCCTTCGAGCGCGGTGACGGTGCCTTCGCCGAATTTGGTGTGGAACACCTGCTGGCCGACCCGGAAGCCGGTGTCGGCCGCGCGCTGCTGATTCGCGAACGCGGGCAGCGGCGCCGACACGGCCGCGTCGACCACCTGCTCGCGCCCGCCGCCCGGCCGCGAGAACCAGTCGCGCCCCCAGGCCGCGTTGTCGCTGCGGCCGCCGCCCCAGCGCGAACCCGCCTCGACCTTCGGCGTGAGCCACTTCAGCACGTGCTGCGGCAGTTCGTCGAAGAAGCGCGAGCGCACGTTGTAGCGCGTCTGGCCGTGCAGCATGCGGCTTTGCGCGAACGACAGGTAGAGCCGCTCCTTCGCGCGCGTGATCGCGACGTACATCAGGCGCCGCTCCTCCTCGAGGCCGTCCGATTCGAGCACGCTGTTCTCGTGCGGGAACAGCCCTTCCTCGAGGCCGGTGATGAACACCGCCGCGAATTCGAGCCCCTTCGCCGCATGCACCGTCATCAGCTGCACCGCGTCCTGGCCGGCCTGCGCCTGGTTGTCGCCGGCCTCGAGCGACGCATGCGACAGGAAGCCCGCGAGCGGCGTCATCGTGTCGGGGTTCTGCGCCGGGTCGCCGAGCGGCGCCGCGTCGAGCACGTCGACGGCCGCGCCGTCCGGCTGCGCGCGGAGCTCGGGCGCGGCGATCGCGCCCGCGCGCAGCGGGATCGAGCGGGCCGGCGTGTCGAGCCCGTAGCCTTCCTCGCCGACGAACGCGGTGGCCGCGTTGACGAGTTCCTGCAAGTTCTCGAGCCGGTCCTGGCCTTCGCGCTCGCCCTGGTAGAAATCGGCCAGGCCGCTTGCGCGAACCACGTATTCGACCGTTTCCGGCAGGCTCATCTGCTGCGTGTCGGCGCGCATCTTCGCGATCAGGTTCGCGAACGCGCCGAGGCTCGAGCCGGCCTTGCCGGTCACGTACGGAATCGCCGCGGCCATCGCGCAGCCGTACAGGCGCGCGGCGTCGGCGAGCTGCTCGATCGAGCGCGCGCCGATGCCGCGGGTCGGGAAGTTCACGACGCGCGCGAACGCGGTGTCGTCGTTCGGGTTGTCGATCAGGCGCAGGTACGCGAGCGCGTGCTTGATTTCCTGCCGCTCGAAGAAGCGCAGGCCGCCGTACACGCGGTACGGAATGCCGGCCGTCATCAGCGTGTGCTCGATCGCGCGCGACTGCGCGTTGCTGCGATACAGGATCGCGGCCTCGCTGCGCGCCATCCCGCTGTTGATCAGCGAGCGGATCTCCTCGACGATCCAGCCCGCTTCCTGCGAATCGGTCGCCGCCTCGTACACGCGCACGGGCTCGCCGTGGCCGGCATCCGTGCGCAGGTTCTTGCCGAGGCGGTGCGCATTGTTCGAGATCAGGTGGTTCGCCGCGTCGAGGATGTTGCCGTGCGACCGGTAGTTCTGCTCGAGCTTGATCAGGTTGCGCACCCGGAACTCGTCCTCGAAGTCGCGCATGTTGCCGACGTTCGCGCCGCGGAACGCGTAGATCGACTGGTCGTCGTCGCCCACCGCGAAGATCGCGTTCTGGCCGCCCGCGAGCAGCTTGAGCCACGCGTACTGCAGCTTGTTCGTATCCTGGAACTCGTCGACGAGGATGTGCCTGAAGCGCGCCTGGTAATGCGCGCGCAGCGGCGGGTTGTGCGCGAGCAGCTCGTAGCAGCGCAGCAGCAGCTCGGGGAAATCGACGACGCCCTCGCGCTGGCACTGCTGGTCGTATGCCTGGTAGATCTCGACGAACTTGCGGTTGAAGCTGTCGGTCGCGTCGACCTTGTCGGGCCGCAGCCCCTGCTCCTTCGCGTTGTTGATGAAGTACTGGACGTTCTTCGGCGGATACTTCTCGTCGTCGATGTTCGCGCCCTTCATCAGCCGCTTGATCGCGGACAGCTGGTCGGACGTGTCGAGGATCTGGAAGGTCTGCGGCAGGCCCGCGTCGCGGTAGTGCGCGCGCAGCATCCGGTTGCACAGCCCGTGGAACGTGCCGATCCACATCCCGCGCGTGTCGATCGGCATCATCGCCGACAGGCGCGCCATCATCTCGCGCGCGGCCTTGTTCGTGAAGGTGACGGCGAGCACGGTCGCGGGCGACGCGTAGCCGTGCTGGATCAGCCACGCGATCCGCGTGATCAGCACGCGCGTCTTGCCGCTGCCCGCCCCCGCGAGGATCAGCGCCGGTTCGTTCGGCAACGTGACGGCCGCATATTGTTCAGGGTTGAGATTCGCGAGCAGGTCGGGCATGGAGTGGCAACGGGCGTGCGGTGGAACGTAGGCCCGCCATTATAAATCCGCCGTGCGACTTGCCGGGATCGGCGCTGCGCGACCCGTCGGCGCGCCGGGCGGTGACCGGCCGATGCGCAACCATTTATAATTCACTGTTTACGTATCCAATTCACGCATTTTTCAGCAGATTCCCACCATGAGCGACAGCACGCTGGCGAAGAGTTTCGAGCCCCACACCATCGAGTCCCAATGGGGGCCGGAGTGGGAAAAACGCGGCTATGCCGCCCCGGCGTTCGATCCGGGCCGGCCCGATTTCTCGATCCAGCTGCCGCCGCCGAACGTCACGGGCACGCTGCACATGGGCCACGCGTTCAACCAGACGATCATGGACGGCCTCACCCGCTACCACCGGATGCTCGGCGAGAACACGCTGTGGGTGCCGGGCACCGACCACGCGGGGATCGCGACCCAGATCGTCGTCGAGCGCCAGCTCGATGCGCAGGGCGTGTCGCGCCACGACCTCGGCCGCGAGAAGTTCGTCGAGCGCGTGTGGGAATGGAAGGAACAATCGGGCTCGACGATCACGGGCCAGGTGCGTCGCCTCGGCGCGTCGCCCGACTGGTCGCGCGAATACTTCACGATGGACGACAAGATGTCGGCCGCCGTGCGCGACGTGTTCGTCACGCTCCATGAACAGGGCCTGATCTACCGCGGCAAGCGCCTCGTCAACTGGGATCCGGTGCTGCTCACCGCGGTGTCGGACCTCGAAGTCGCGAGCGAGGAAGAGAACGGCCACCTGTGGCACATCCGCTACCCGCTCGTCGACGGCTCGGGCACGCTGACCGTCGCGACCACCCGCCCCGAGACGATGCTCGGCGACGTCGCGCTGATGGTCCATCCGGAAGACGAGCGCTACGCGCACCTGATCGGCAAGCACGTCACGCTGCCGCTGACCGGCCGCGAGATCCCGGTGATCGCCGACGACTACGTCGACCGCGCGTTCGGCACCGGCGTCGTGAAGGTCACGCCCGCGCACGACTTCAACGACTACCAGGTCGGCCTGCGCCACCACCTCGCGCCGATCGAGATCCTGACGCTCGACGCGAAGATCAACGACAACGGCCCCGAGCAATACCGCGGCCTCGACCGCTTCGACGCGCGCAAGGCGATCGTCGCCGACCTCGACGCGCAGGGCTTCCTCGACTCCGTGAAGCCGCACAAGCTGATGGTGCCGCGCGGCGACCGCACGGGCGTCGTGATCGAGCCGATGCTGACCGACCAGTGGTTCGTCGCGATGTCGAAGCCGGCGCCGGAAGGCACGTTCAACCCGGGCAAGTCGATCACCGACGTGTCGCTCGACGTGGTGCGCGGCGGCCAGATCAAGTTCGTGCCGGAAAACTGGACGACCACCTACTACCAGTGGCTCGAGAACATCCAGGACTGGTGCATCTCGCGCCAGCTGTGGTGGGGCCACCAGATTCCCGCGTGGTACGGCGAGAACGGCGAGGTGTTCGTCGCGCGCAACGAGGAAGAGGCCCGCGCGCAAGCGGCCGCGAAGGGCTACGCGGGCGCGCTCAAGCGTGACGAGGACGTGCTCGACACGTGGTTCTCGTCGGCGCTCGTGCCGTTCTCGTCGCTCGGCTGGCCGAACGAGACGCCGGAGCTGAAGCACTTCCTGCCGTCGTCGGTGCTCGTCACCGGCTTCGACATCATCTTCTTCTGGGTCGCCCGGATGGTGATGATGACGACCCACTTCACGGGCCAGGTGCCGTTCCACACCGTCTACGTGCACGGCCTCGTGCGCGACGCGGAAGGCCAGAAGATGTCGAAGAGCAAGGGCAACACGCTCGACCCGATCGACATCGTCGACGGCATCGACCTCGACGCGCTGGTGGCCAAGCGCACGACTGGCCTGATGAACCCGAAGCAGGCCGCGACGATCGAGAAGAAGACCCGCAAGGAATTCCCGGACGGCATCGCCGCGTTCGGCACCGACGCGCTGCGCTTCACGATGGCGTCGATGGCGACGCTCGGCCGCAACGTGAACTTCGACCTCGCGCGCTGCGAAGGCTACCGCAACTTCTGCAACAAGCTGTGGAACGCGACGCGCTTCGTGCTGATGAACTGCGAAGGCCACGACTGCGGGCTCGACAAGCCGGAAGTTTGCGGCGCGGGCGACTGCGGCCCCGGCGGCTACCTCGACTTCTCGGCGGCCGACCGCTGGATCGTGTCGCTGCTGCAGCGTACCGAGGCCGACATCGCGAAGGGCTTCGCCGACTACCGCTTCGACAACATCGCGAACAGCATCTACAAGTTCGTGTGGGACGAGTACTGCGACTGGTACCTCGAGCTCGCGAAGGTGCAGATCCAGAACGGCACGCCGGAGCAGCAGCGCGCGACGCGCCGCACGCTGCTGCGCGTGCTCGAGACGGTGCTGCGCCTCGCGCACCCGATCATCCCGTTCATCACGGAAGCGCTGTGGCAGAAGGTGGCGCCGCTCGCGGGCCGCTATCCGCAGGGCAAGGCCGAAGGCGAGGCGTCGCTGATGACGCAGGCGTATCCGGTCGCCGACCTGAAGAAGATCGACGAGGCGTCCGAGCAATGGGCCGCCGACCTGAAGGCGATCATCGACGCGTGCCGCAACCTGCGCGGCGAGATGAACCTGTCGCCGGCGACCAAGGTGCCGCTGCTCGCGGCCGGCGACGCCGAGCGCCTGCGCGCGTTCGCGCCGTACGTGCAGGCCCTCGCCCGCCTGTCCGACGTGCAGATCCTCGCGGACGAAGCCGCGCTCGACAAGGAGGCGCACGGCGCGCCGATCGCGATCGTCGGCCAGAACAAGCTGGTGCTGAAGGTGGAGATCGACGTCAAGGCGGAGCGCGAGCGCCTGTCGAAGGAAGTCGCGCGCCTGACGGGCGAAATCGCGAAATGCCAGGCGAAGCTCGGCAACGAGGCGTTCGTCGCGAAAGCGCCGCCCGCCGTGGTCGAGCAGGAGCAGAAGCGTCTCGCCGAGTTCCAGAGCACGCTCGAGAAACTCGGCGCGCAACTCGAGCGGCTGCCGGCGTAACAAACCGTAAGGGTGTTTGCGTTCACTATAATGCGGGCGCGAACATCAACCGCAGTGTCGATTACAGGAACAAAGGTTCGATCATGTTGAAAGTCACCAAGGCAGTATTCCCGGTCGCCGGCCTCGGAACGCGCTTCCTGCCCGCGACCAAGGCCAGCCCGAAGGAGATGCTGCCTGTCGTCGACAAGCCGCTGATCCAGTACGCGGTCGAGGAAGCAATCGCCGCCGGCATTACGGAAATGATCTTCGTCACCGGGCGCAGCAAGCGCGCGATCGAGGACCACTTCGACAAGTCGTACGAAGTCGAGGCGGAACTCGAGGCGCGCGGCAAGGAAAAGCTGCTGGAGCTGGTGCGCAGCATCAAGCCGAGCCATGTCGACTGCTTCTACGTGCGCCAGCCGGAAGCGCTCGGCCTCGGCCACGCTGTGCTGTGCGCGGAGAAGCTCGTCGCGGACAACCCGTTCGCGGTGATCCTCGCCGACGACCTGCTCGACGGCACCCCGCCCGTGATGAAGCAGATGGTCGACGTGTTCGACCACTATCACAGCTCGGTGATCGGCGTCGAAGAGATCCCGCCGTCGGAGACGAAGTCGTACGGCATCGTCGACGGCAAGGAGTGGGAGGAGTCGATCATCAAGATGTCGGCGATCGTCGAGAAGCCGGCGCCGGAAGTCGCGCCGTCGAACCTCGGCGTGGTCGGCCGCTACATCCTGAAGCCGCGGATCTTCGAGCACCTGCGCGCGCTGAAGCCGGGCGCGGGCGGCGAGCTGCAGCTGACCGACGCGATCGAGGCGCTGCTCGCGGACGAGCAGGTGCTGGCCTATAAATACCAGGGCACGCGCTACGACTGCGGCAGCAAGCTCGGCTACCTGAAGGCGACCGTCGAGTTCGCGCTGCGCCACCCGGAAGTCGGCGCCGAGTTCGACGAATACCTGCGCACGCGCGGCATTACGCCGCCGGCCGCATAACGCGGCCAGGGCCCGCGGCACCGCGGGCCCGTCGGATGGCCGGCGCTCAGCGCGCCACGGCCGGTTTCACCGAGACGACGCCCGGCATCCCGCCCGCGTCGTCTTTTTTCGTCTTCACGAGCCAGCCGTCGCCGGTCTCGAACGGCAGTTTCGCCAGCGCGCTCTTCACGAGCGCGGGCGCCGCGTGCCCGGTGCCGGGCTCGCGATCGCGCAGCGCCGCCGACACGCGATACACGTCGGCACCCGATTTCGCGTCGACGAAACGCAGCGTCAGCACATGGCGATAGACCGTGCCGGCGAACGGCAGCCCGAACGGCGCCGGCCCGTCGACCGTGACGCATGCGCTGCTCGCTCCGCCGCAATGCTCGGCCGACGCCGCGACCGCGGCGGGCTGCGTCGCATACGCGATCGACAGCCGGTAGCGCGCGCCCTCGACCGCCTGCGCGTCGAACCCGCTGCGCGCAAGCTCGTCGTGCACGAGCGATTCGATCTGCTTGTATTCGGCGTCGTCCGCCTGCGCGGCGCTGCGCACGAACCCGTAGCCGTGCCCGCCCGACGCGAACGCGTCCGGCCGCCCGACCGCGCTCACGCCGCTCGTCACGCCGGCGCACCCCGCCAACAGCCCCGCCGCCAACGCGGCAGCCGCCCATTCATGTTTCATGACTTCCCCCAATGCTTGCCGTCGTGCCCGGCCCTGTCAGGCGGACGGCTCGTCGATCGTGGGCAGCGCAACCGTCACCGCGGTGCCGACACCCACTTCGCTGTCGACCGACACGCTGCCGCCGTGGCGCGTGACGACCGTCTTCACGAATGCCATGCCTAGCCCGGAACCCGAAATCTCGGGCCGCTCGCCGGCATGAAACCGCTTGAATCGTTCGAACAGATGCCGCAGGTCTTCCGGCGAGATGCCGTAGCCCTGATCGCGAATCGTACAGGTCATCCGCTTCGCCGCGGGCTCGATCGACAGCGTACACGTGATCACGGTGTCGGTCGGACTGTACTTGACCGCGTTGTTCAGCAGGTTCACGAACGCGCGCGTGATCAACGAGCGATCCGCGCGCACCCAGCCCATCTCGCCGCCGACGTCGGTGTCGATGCGGATGCGCTTGGCCTGCGCCTGCGGCCACACCTCGTCGCTCGCGTCGATCAGCACGTCGACGAAATTCGTCGCCTCGAGCTGGTACGCCTGCGATTCCGCGCGCGCGAGCTGCACGAACTCGTCGGCGAGCGACAGCGCGCGATGCGCATAGCGCTCGATCCGCGCGAGCAGCCCGCGCACGTCGTCGGAATCGACGCGCTGCCGCTCGATCTCGACGAGCGCGAGGATCGACGACTGCGGCGAACGCATGTCGTGCGACAGCAGGTGCAGCGCCTCCTCGCGATGGCGCTCGGCCGCGTGCAGTTCGGTCACGTCGACGAGGCCGGCGATCCAGCCGGTCACGCGGCCCTGCGCGTTCGTGCACGGCGCGTAGCGTAGCAGATGGTCGAGGCCGTCGCGGTCGCGCACCTCGATGCCCCGCTCCATCGCATCGTGTTCGGCCGCGAGCGTCGGGTCGAGCGCGGCCGGCCAGTACTGGCGGATCGCGGCATCGTGCTCGGCATTGCCGTCGACCGTCTTCACGAAGGTCAGCTCGCCGAGCGCGGCGCGCAGCGGCACGCCTTCCGGCAGCGGCAGCGCGAGCCGCGCCGTGTAGCGCTTCGCCGCGTGATTCGCGATCAGCACGGTGCCGGCCAGGTCGGTGACGAAGATCGGCTCGGGCATGCTGTCGAGGCTGTCCCACACGAACCGCTTCATGTCCTGCACGCGCTGCGCGGCCTGCGCCATCAGCGCCATCTGCCGCTCGAGCACGTCGCCGCCGACGCTGCGCGTGCGCGGCGCCTCCGGCAGCAGGTGCGGCTCGTCGGCGAGCCGCTGCAGCTCGCGGCGCAGGTGCGACATCGTCATCTCGAGCCGCCGCCAGTTCCAGATCGGATACACGGCAACCAGCCCGAAGATCGCCGGCGCGGGCGACAGCCACAGCCGCGCGTCGTACAGCAGCGCCGCGCTCGCGCATACCGACAGCGCGGCGAGGCCCAGCGTCAGCAGCAGCGCGCGTCGCGGCGACACCATCAGGAAGCCGGCCAGCAGCACCGCGAGCGGCAGCAGCGACGCGGCGAACAGCCCCACGCGCGACACCGGCGAGATGGCCCGGCCGGTGGTCAGCATGTCGAGCACGCTGGCGTGGATGTAGACGCCCGCGAGCGGGCCGAAGTCGCCGGACACGGGCGTCGCGAACCGGTCGAACAGCCCGGACGCGGTCACGCCGACGACGACGATCTTGCCGCGCAGCGCGCCGGGCGGCACACGGCCGTCGAGCACGTCGTCGAACGACAGCGTCGGGTACGCGGGCGTGTTGCGGCTGAACGGGATCAGGTAGCGGCCCTCGCCGCCCGCATCGCGCGACAGGTCGTGCGCGCGGGCGCCCGGTGCGCCGCCGGCCGGATGCAGCTTGCCGGCGCGAATCGCGTCGAACACCGGCACCATCAGCTGCGGCCAGCGCATGCGGCCGTCGCTTTCGTACAGCGCGACGCTGCGCACGATGCCGTCGGGATCGACTTCGAGATTGATGTGGCCGAGGCCCGCGGTGCGCGCCGCGAGCGTAGGCACCGGCGGCTCGACGGTGCGCTTGCCGTCCGGCCCCTCGGGGCTCAGCAGGATCGGCAGGAAGGTCGGCACCTGGCCGAGCCCGGCCGCGAACGATGGGTCGTCCGGCGACGGCTCGGTGAACAGCACGTCGTAGACCACGGCGGCCGGCTGCGCGCGCGACAGCGCGTCGAGCAGCCGCGCGTGCACGCTGCGCGGCCACGGCCAGCGGCCGAGCGCCGCGACGCTCGGGTTGTCGATGTCGACGACGACGATGTCGGGCGACAGCGGCAGGCTGCGCAGCATCAGCAGCCGGTCGTAGACGAGGCCGTCGACGCTCGTCGATGCGCGGCCGAGCACGCACGCGACAATCACCGCGATGCCGAGACAGCCGATCGCGATCCATTCGACGAGGAAGCGGCGGCCGAGGCGCCGCCGCGGGGACACGGATTCGGGTTTCATGCGTCGCGGGTCAGCGCGACAACGTGAACGCGCCGACCGGACTCGTCTTCTCGTAGAAGCGCCCGCCGTCGAATTCCTCGACGGTCACCGCCCAGAAATACTCGCCCGGCGGCAGGTTCGCGACGACGATCTGCCGCGCCTTCAGGCCGACCTGGTCGACCACCGGCGCGCTCAGGTCCTTCGAGCGCGACAGCACGAAGCGGTAGCGCGCGTTCGCGCCCGCGCCGTTCGGCGACCAGCGGAACTCGTAGCCGCCGGGGCCGGGCGCCGCGGTCGCATCGAGGCCCATCAGGCGCCGCTCGAACGCATAGGTGCGCGGCCGCCCTTCGAGGCCGTTCTCGTCGAGCGCGGCGATCCGTACGAAGTACATACCGTTCGGCACGCCGCGGAACACCGCGCGCGGCGCCTCGGTGCGGGTGTCGCCGAACATGTCGAGCAGCCCGGCGTCTCGCGCCAGCTGCACGTGATAGCCGCGCGCCTGCGCGAGCGGCACGACGTCGAACGCAACGTCGGCCCCGTCCTGCACCTTGGCCGGCGCCGCGAGCGCGGGCGCCGGCAGCAGCTGGACCGGCGCGCCGATCGCGCCCGACGCGGTCGCGACGCTGCCGTAGTTCGCGGGCACGAGCGTCGCGTCCGCCGGACGCTGGTTGCGCGCGACGCCCACGGCGCCGTCGAGCACCTCGACGCGTGTGGTCGCCTTGCCGGCGGCATCGTAATTGACCCGGAAGCGCGTGCCGCGCACGCCCGCCACGACCGACGGCGAGCGGATCTGGAAACGGTCGTCGCGCTTCTTCAGGTGCGTGACTTCGCTGTCGACCGTGCCGCGCGTCAGCTCGAACTCGCGATCGAGGGTGCCCGTCAGCACGGTGCGGCGCAGCGTCTTCAGGTCGAGCTGGCTGTCGGGCGGCAGGCTCATGTGCGTGCCGTCGGCGAGCTCGAACGTGACGAAACCATTCGCGCCGGTGCGCACGCGGTCGCCTTCGGTCAGCGTCGCGTCGACCGCGAGCGGCGCATAAGCGTCGCCGGCCCCCCGCTCGGCCGGCCCCTGCACCGCGACGACGCGGGCGGACAGCCGCTCCTTGCGCAGCCGCGCGACCGGCAGCTTCAGCGCGAGGCCGGGCTGCAGGCGCTTCGGGGCGGGCACGCCGTTCATCTGCGCGAGCACTTGCCAGTCGTCCGGGCCCTGCAGGTAGCGTTCGGCGACGTCGTACAGCGTGTCGCCGGCGCGGGTCGTATAGACGACCGTCTTGCCGGCCGCGCCGGCCGGCGGTTTCGCGTGCGCCGGCTGGGCCGCGACGACGGCGGCCAGCAGGCACGCGCCGCCACCCGCCGTGCGTAGCGTCCGTAACGTGCGTCGGCCGATCTCCATGCTCACTCCGGTTCCCCTTGGCCGACCCGTTCGAGCCGGTAGCCATAGCCATAGATCGGCGCGAGCCGGTAGCCGTTCTCCGGGCGCAGGCCGAGCTTCGTGCGCAGCATCGAGATGTGCGTATCCATCGTGCGCGACGGGATGTCGGTCGCCTGCTTCCAGACGAGATCGAGAATGTGCGCGCGCGACAGCGGCCGGTCGAGGTGCTGGAACAGCAGCAGCGCGAGCTCGAATTCCTTCTGCGTGAGGCTCACCTGCTTGTCGCCGACGTACGCCTGCTTCAGGTTCACGTCGAAGCGAAACTGGTCGAATTCGCGCACCACCGCCTCCGGGTTGACCGGATACGCGCGGCGCAGCAGCGAGCCGATGCGCGCGCGCAGGATCGGGCCGGACACCGGCTTGACGACGTAGTCGTCCGCGCCGGCGTTGAGGATCTGCGTGATCCCGGCTTCGTCGTCGCGGCTCGTCATGAAGATGATCGGCAGGCTGTGCTCCGTCTGATTGGCGCGCACCCACTTCAGCACTTCCTCGCCGGACATGTCGGGCACGTTCCAGTCGAGCACCAGCAAATCGAACGTTTCGCGCTGCAGGCGCTTCTTCAACGCCTTGCCTTCCTTGAAGGCGTAGCACGTATGGCCCGCGGCCGTCAGCGTTTGACTGACGAAGTCGGTTTGGGCCGGATCGTCATCCAGTACAGCAATTCTCATAGCACCCCGCAAAACGAAATCCACTCGTCCAGTCCAGTTCCTCGCACGCCCCGCGGCGCCGCCTGCGGCACGCGCGCCGGCATTGCATCCCGCCGGCCGGCGGGTCTTGCATCCGCTGGCGCGCCGCGCGCACGAGCGGATGGACCCGGTAATATCTCAAAAACGGGGCGCGGACGAACCGGCGATTCCACCATAGTAGTATGAAAATCGCCAACGATTTGCACGGGCTGCCGACCTTTCTTCGAATAATCCTTCCCAAACGCGTGTCGCGAAGCTAGTCGATCTGCGTGGCATCCGCCCGCTGCGCGTCGGCCATCGCCCACCCCCGAAGCTCCGGCTGCCGCAGCTCCGGCTGCCGCAGCATCCTCAGCAGCTGCCCGCGCACCCGCTCCCACGCCGCGCCCGCATAATCGGGCTGGCTCGCCGCCCACGCATGGGCCAGGTCGAACACGCGCTCGACGGTCGCCGCGCAATGCGTGATGCCCGGCTCCCCGTCCGGCGCGGTTTCGCGCAGCCATTCGGCGAGCCACGGCATCTCCGCCGCGACCGAATCCGCATACGCTTCGAGCGCGGCGCGCGCGTGGCGGTCCCGTTGCGGGTCGAGCTCGATGCGGCTCGCCCCCGAAGCGCGCGCAGGCGCGATGTGTTCTGCTTCGGACGGACTTCGATTGGTCCCCGGTCTGAAGGGCATGTCCTTTCCCCGTGTACGACGGCAGCGTCAGGCAAGGCTCCCGTGCCCGCCTCGAATCGACGTACCGTGGCCGGCGCATCCATTGAGCGCGGACGACCGGCCGGGTCAGTATACGCAGCCGGCGGCGAAGCGAGGTTTAAGAATTGTCAGGGAGAGGGCCCCGCCCTTGCCGGGCGACGGGCGGCGGCGGCGGTCAGCGGCGGCGCATCAGGAACACGAAGGTCTTGTCCTGCGTCGACGCTTCGACGATCTCGTTGCCCGTCTGTTTCGCGAACGCGGCGAAATCGCGCTGCGAGCCGGGATCGGTCGCGAGCACCTTGAGGATCTGCCCGCTTTCCATGTCTGCGAGCGCTTTTTTCGCGCGCAGGATCGGCAGCGGGCAATTGAGCCCGCGCGCGTCCACTTCCTTGTGAATCTGCATCGGCGTTCGACCTTCGAATGACGCGCCGCATGCGGCGCTGGGGAAGCGAGGATTCTACCGCAGCGCCGCCGCGCCTGCCGCGCGTGCCGCCCGCCGGGGCCGCGCGGTCAGCCGCGCGAGAACCCGCCGGCGAGCTGCGTGCGCAGGTACCGCACCAGCACGCGCACCGTATTCGGCACCACCGGGCTGTACGGCCGGATCGCGAAGATGTGGTCGCCGAACGCGCCCGACGGGCGCCAGCCGTCGAGCAGCGTGACGAGATGGCCGGCATCGATGTCGCGCTGCGCGGAGAAATCCGGCAGCAGCGCGATGCCGAGCCCGCCGAGCGCGGCTTCGCGCATCGCTTCGCTGTTGTTGGCCGCGAAGCTGCCGCGCACCGGCACGCTCACCCGGCCGCGGCGCCGGTCGTGCGGCTCGAAGCTCCAGGCCGCCGGCTCGCTGCCGCGCAGGTAGCACAGGCAGTCGTGCTCGGCCAGCTCGCCCGGGTGCGCGGGCGTGCCGCGCGCGTCCAGGTACGCGCGGCTCGCGACGAGCAGCGAGCGCGTGTCGCACAGCTTCCAGGCCACGTGCGTCTGCGGCGCGGTGGTCGCATGGCGGATCGCGAGATCGAAGCCCTCCTGCGTGAGCGAATACAGCCGGTCCGACAGGTCCAGCTCGATCCGCACCGCCGGATACTGCCGGATGAAATCCGGAATGCGCGGCACGATCTGCTGCCGCCCCAGCGCGACCGGCGCCGTCACGCGCACCAGGCCGCGCGGCTCGCCCGCCATCTCCTTCACGCGCGCGAAGTGCAGCCCGATCGTTTCGTAGGCCTCGCGCGTGCTGTCGACGAGGGTCTGGCCGGCCTCGGTGAGGCGCACGCTGCGCGTCGTGCGGCGCACGAGCGGCACGCCCGCGGCCTTCTCGAGATCGGCTATGCGCTGGCTCATCGCGGCCTTGCTGATCCCCAGCCGCTGCGCGGCGGCCGTGAAGCTGCCGCTCGCGGCGAGCACCGTCAGCGAGTGGATATGCGGCCAGAGGGCCTGGACATTTTGCTGATTCATGCAGCAATTATTCAAAATTCTGAACAGTGAATCAACCTGAACGGCCTTCTCCGCCCCCGTGCGATTGCCTAGACTGCAGCTTCCCCCACCCCACCAGACCAGGAGCAAGCGGATGAATCCGGTACCCGCGTTCACTTCGGCCGACGACGTCGGCCACTATGTCGGCGGCGCACCGCTGGCCGGCCGCAGCGGCCGCTTCCAGGACGTATTCAACCCCGCGCTCGGCAGCGCGGCCCGCCGCGTCGCGCTCGCCGACGAGGACGAAGTGCAGCAGGCCGTCGCGGCCGCCCAGGCGGCGTTCCCCGCGTGGGCCGCCACGCCGCCGATCCGGCGCGCGCGCGTGATGCACCGTTTCCTGCAGCTGATGAACGAACACCGCGATGCGCTCGCGGCGATCATCACGGCCGAGCACGGCAAGGTGTTTTCCGACGCGCAGGGCGAAGTCGCGCGCGGCATCGACATCGTCGAGTTCGCCTGCGGAATCCCGCAGCTGCTGAAGGGCGACTTCACCGACCAGGTCAGCACCGGCATCGACAACTGGACGATGCGCGAGCCGCTCGGCGTGGTCGCCGGCATCACGCCGTTCAATTTCCCGTGCATGGTGCCGTGCTGGATGTTCCCGGTCGCGATCGCGGCGGGCAACACGTTCGTGCTCAAGCCGAGCGAACGCGACCCGTCGGCGTCGCTGTTCATCGCCGACCTGCTCACGCAGGCGGGCCTGCCGGCCGGCGTGTTCAACGTCGTGCAGGGCGACAAGCGCGCCGTCGACGCGTTGCTCGAGCACCCGGACGTGCAGGCGGTCAGCTTCGTCGGCTCGACGCCGATCGCCGCCTACGTGCAGCAGCGCGGCGTGCAGTTCGGCAAGCGCGTGCAGGCGCTCGGCGGCGCGAAGAACCACCTGGTCGTGATGCCCGACGCGAACCTCGACCAGGCGGTCGACGCGCTGATCGGCGCGGCGTACGGCTCGGCGGGCGAACGCTGCATGGCGATCAGCATCGCGGTGCTGGTCGGCGACGTGGCCGAGCGCATCGTGCCGGCGCTGGCCGAGCGCGCGCGCAAGCTCGTGATCGGCGACGGCATGATGCCCGAGGCCGAGATGGGCCCGATCGTCACGCGCGAAGCGCTGCAGCGGATCGAAGGCTACGTGGAGCTGGGGGTCGCGGAAGGCGCGAAGCTGGTGGTCGACGGCCGCGGCCTGCGCGTGCCGGGCCGCGAGGCGGGCTTCTTCACCGGCGGCACGCTGTTCGACCACGTCACGCCCGACATGCGGATCTACCAGGAAGAAATCTTCGGGCCGGTGCTCGGCTGCGTGCGCGTGAAGGATTTCGGCGAGGCCGTGTCGCTGATCAACGCGCACGAATACGGCAACGGCGTGTCGTGCTTCACCAGCGACGGCGGCATCGCGCGCGAATTCGCGCGGCGCATCCAGGTCGGCATGGTCGGGATCAACGTGCCGATTCCCGTGCCGATGGCCTGGCATGGCTTCGGCGGCTGGAAGAAGAGCCTGTTCGGCGACATGCATGCGTACGGCGAGGAAGGCGTGCGCTTCTACACGCGGCAGAAGTCGATCATGCAGCGCTGGTCGTCGAGCATCGGCAAGGGCGCCGAGTTCGCGATGCCGACCGCGAAGTGATGCACTGCCCGGCGCGCGGCGGTATCGCGCGCCGGCGCCGGGCGTTCAGGTGGTCGCTTTGGTATCGCGCGAGCCGCCGGGCGTGGTCGGCAGGAACGACAGTTCGAGCCGGTACGCGAGCGCGACGAACAGGCTCTGCGCGAGGCCCATCGTCGCGGTCAGCGCGCGAAAGCCGAAGGTCGCGCTGTCCTGCACCACCAGCGTCGCCTCCGCGTCGCGCGCGATCGGGCTCATGCGGCTGTCGGTGATCGCGATCAGGCGCGCGCCGCGCTGCGCGGCCTCCTGCGCGACCTGCACCGTCTCTTCCGCATACGGCATGAACGAAATCGCGATCAGCACGTCGCCGGCCCGCACCGAGCGGATCTGCCCGAGCTGCATGCTGCCGAGCGCGCTGAACAGCCCGATGCGCTTGTCGGTGTGCTGCAGCGCGTAATCGAGGTACACGGCGATCGGAAACGCGCGCCGGGAGCCGGCGATCCAGATCGCCTGGGTGTCCGCCAGCATGTCGACGGCCTGCGCGAACGCCTTCGGATCCAGCGTCTGGTGCAGCTGCTGCATGCCGGCGATGCTGCCCTTGATGAACTCGTCGACGATCTGCTCCGGCCGCAGGCTCGACGAGCCCGACTCGATCACGTCGCGCAGCCGCAGGTTGTAGGCGCGCCCCGGCGCGATCTGCTGCGCGAGCCCGTCGCGGAACAGCCGCTGCATTTCGGAAAACCCGGAGAAGCCGAAATGCTTCGCGAAGCGCACCACCGCGGACGGCTGCACCCCGCATTGCTCGGCGAGCGACTGGATGCCTTCGAGGCCAAGCTGGTCCCGCTGCGTCTCGACGTGGCGCGCGATCACCTTCAGGCGATTGCTCAGCCCGTCGTACTCCTGCGTCAGGCGCTGCAGGAACTGCTCGACGGTGGCGGGAGGTTTCTCGGATGAACTCATCGGATGGCGCGAAGTTGACGGTCCCGGCGCCCGCCTGCTGCGGCGGCTCCGGCCCGGGGCCCGGCATGGACACATGCGTGGTGCGCGGATTGTAACCGTTGCGAAGACAACGTCGCCGCGGCGTCGCGCCCACGCGCTCGATCATCACCTGCGTTGCGCTGCACGATACGTTTGGAAATTATTTTCCAATGCCCGGCCGGCGCCGACAATATTAGGGCGTCTACCGATGCGGGCGCGGCCGATCCGTCGCGTGCGCGTGTGCCGCGAGCGGTCGTCATACGTCTGAGCAGGTGCCCGCGTGCCGGCGCCCCGCTCCGGCACGCGAACCGCGCGGGTCAGCGATAGTCGACCCAGACGCCGCCTTCGTCGGCGGACCGCACGCAGTTTTCGACCCAGCGCACGCCTTCCACGCCGGCGTGCACGTCCGGATAGCGGATGCCCTTCAGCGCGGCCGCGTCGCGCCGGTCGGTCGCGTCCATCGCGCGCGCGAACCGGCTGTACAGGTTCGACCACGCCTCGAACAGGCCTTCCGGGTGCCCGGCGCCGATGCGATCGTCATGCAGCGCCTGCGGATGCAGGTAGCCCATCCCGCGATCGAGCACCTGTGCGGGCTGCCCCTGGATTTCGTAGCGCAGCTGGTTCGGATGCTCGTCCCACCACTCGACGCTCGCCTTCGAGCCGATCACGCGCACCTTCTGGCCGTGCATCGAGCCGGCGTTCACCGCGCTCGACCACACGTAGCCGATCGCGCCGGTGTCGTATTCCATGATCGTGAACGCGTTGTCCTCGAGCGGCGCGCGGCTCTTCACGAAGCTCTGCCGCGAGCACATCAGCCGCCGGATCTTCAGCGCCGGCGCCATCACTTCGGAGATGTACAGCGGATGCGTGCCGATATCGCCGAGCACGTAGCTCGGCCCCGCGAATGCCGGGTCCACGCGCCAGCGGGCGGCCGGGCTCGCGGCCTCGACGCCCTCGCTGTGAAAACCGTGCGCGAACTGCATCTGCACGATGCGAATCTCGCCGAGATCGCCGCGCGCGATCATCTCGCGCGCCTGCTCGATCATCTGGTGTCCCGAGTAGCCGTACGCGACGCCGACGATCTTGTGCTTCTCGACCGACAGGCGCGCGAGCTCCTCGGCCTCGGCGGTCGTGAAGCACAGCGGCTTCTCGCAGACCACGTGCAGCCCGGCGTTCAGCGCGGCCCGGCAAATTTCGAAGTGCGTATTGTTCGGCGTGGCGATCGACACCGCGCGAATGCCATCCGGGCGGCTCGCCTCGACCTCGAACATCGTCCGGTAGTCGGGATAGCAGCGCTCGGCTGCCACCCCCAGCTTCACGCCGAACTGGCGGCCCCGCGCCGGATCGATGTCGAACGCGCCGGCGACGAGCTGGAAGCTGCCGTCGCGCAGCGCGGCCGAGCGGTGGCTGTAGCCGATCTGGCTGCCGAGGCCGCCGCCGACCATGCCCCAGGGAATCGAATGGCCCAGCAGAATCTGTCCGTCGATCATGATGATTGTGTTCCTTGATTGCGTTGCGTGTTCTCAGTCGTGCTCAGGCAAAGCCCGCCGATGCGAGAAAGGCGCGGCTCGCGGCCACGTCGCGCAGGCTCGTGCCCGCGTTGCGCGGGTCGCGCTCCTGCTCGATCGTGATGTAGCCGGCGTAGCCGATCTCGTCCAGCGCGCGCTTGATCGCCGGGTAGTCGAGCACGCCCTTGCCGATCGGGCACATCACGCCGCGCGCGCAGGCCGCGAAAAATGCGATGTGCTCACCCATCACCGCGTCGTGGACGGCCGCGTCGATGTCCTTGAAATGGACGTAGTCGAGGCGTGCCGCATGCCGGCGCAGCCACGTTTCCGGGTCCATGCCCGAGTAGTGCAGATGGCCGGTGTCGAGGCACAGGCCCGCCGTTCCGGCCGGGATGTCGGCGACGATCCGGTCGATCTCGTCGGCGAATTCGACGTAGCCGCCCGCGTGCGGATGGATCACCGCGCGCACGCCGAACTCGTCACGCGCGATTTCGGCGATCTGCCGGATATGGTCGACCATGCCGGCCCAGCGTTCGTCGGTGAGCCGCGGCGCGCGGTCCGGGTGGCCGGCCGCGTAGTCGCGCTCCGGATGCCCCCAGTCCATCACCACCAGGTACGGCGCCGCGTAGCGCTGCCCGGGCTGGGTCGGCAGCGGCGGCAGCTGCCGGATCAGCGCGCAGATTTCACGCGTCTGCCGCAACAGGTTCGGCAGGTTCTCCGGCGACACGAGATCGTCGAAGATCGTGCCGGCGGTGATGCTCAAGCGCCGCTGGTCGAGCTCGGCGCGCACCACGTCCGGCTCCAGCGGGATGTAGCCGTACGGGCCGAGCTCGATGCCCGAATAGCCGGCTTCCGATGCTTCGGCGAGCACGTGCCGCCACGACGGCAGATGCGGGTTCTTCACGTCGTCGACGCCCCAGCAGCAGGGCGCGCAGCCAATTTTCATCGTCATGTTGGTTCGTTGAGCAGGTAGCCGGCCTGCGGCCGGACGGGTCGAAATCGCGCCGGAATTACGCCGGAATTACGCGGGAATCACGCCGCGTAGAACGCCGGCCGCGCCGCCATCGCGATCGGCTCCACCGCGCCGCTTTGCTGCGCGCGCACGCAGGCGTCCGCGGCCACGGCCGCCGCATAGCCGTCCCATGCCGACGGCCCGGTCAGCGCGCCCTGCCGCACGCCGTCGATGAACGCCTGCAGCTCGACGTCATAGGACGCGATGAAGCGCTCCTTCCAGTCGGTCATGATCGCCGTCGCGTGGCTCGCCGCATGCTTCGTCGACACCGCGGGCGGATCGGGCAGCTTCGCGATGCCGTCCTCGCCCACCACCTCGCACTGGATGTCGTAGCCGTACTGGCAGTTGACGAAGATCTCGACGTCGATGCGCACGCCGCGCGCGGTTTCGAGCAGCACGATCTGCGGATCGGCGAGATGCGACGACGCGTGGCGGCTCTTCCTCGGGTACACGACCTGGGCGCTCGCGTAGTCGTCGTCGAGCAGCCAGCGCAGCACGTCGAGCTCGTGGATCAGCGTGTCGGTGATCGCCATGTCCGTCGTGTAGCGCTCGCCCACCGACTGGTTGCGGTGCGCGCAATGCAGCATCAGCGGCGCGCCGATCCGGCCGCTCGCGATCACCTGCTTCAGCGCGCGGTAGCCTTCGTCATATGGCCGCATGAAGCCGACCTGCACGAGCCGGCGGCCGTGCGCCTGCTCCGCCTCGACGATCCGCAGGCAGCCCTCGGCGGTGGTCGCGAGCGGCTTCTCGCAGAACACCGGCTTGCCGCGCGCGATCGCCTTCAGCACGAATTCCTCGTGCGTCGGCCCCCACGACGTGACCAGCACCGCCTGCACGTCCGCCGCGTCGATCACGTCGTGCCCGTTGGCGTAGACCTCGGCCGACAGCCCGTAGGTCGCAACGGCGTCGTGCGCGTGCCGGGGCTCGATGTCGGTCACCGCGACCACCTTCGCGCCGGACAGCGTCCGGGTCAGCCGGCGGATGTGATCCTGGCCGATCGCGCCGCAGCCGATCACGCCAATCTGCAAAGTCATGTCGTTCTCCATGTTGTCCGACCCGGCATCGTGCGGGTCGCTTATGTCATCTGCGCCGGCACGCTCAATGCGCGGCGGCGCGGAAATACCGGTCCACGTAGTGCTGCATCCGTTCGCGCATGAAGCGCGACGACGCGTCGGCGCGCTCTTCCCACGCGAACACGCACGACGACATCACGCCGTCGAAGCCGGCCTCGCCGAGCGTGCGGAAGAACACGTCCCAGTCGATCTCGCCCTGCCCGATGTCGAGGTGCTGGTGCACGCGGATCTGCGTCGAGCCCGGCGGGTTGACGATGTAGCGCAGCTGGCTGCTCTTCTTGTGATCGAACGTATCGGCCACGCGCACGTGCGCGAGCACCGGCGCGGCCGCGCGGATCATCGCGGCCATGTCGTCGCCGTAGTAGAACGTGTGCGGCGCGATGTACGACAGCTTCAGCGCGGGCGAGCCGATGTTCGTGACGATGTCGACGGCCGGCTGCAGCTGTTCGATCCAGTCCTCCGGATGCGGCTCGACCGACAGCGTGATGCCTTCGCGCTCGAGGATCGGCAGCAGCTCGTCCATCGAGCGGAACCACGCGGCTTCGCACATCTCCTTCGGGTTCGCGCCCGGCCGCTCGCCGACCGAGCGCTCCGGCGATGCGCCGCGGCCGAACTCGGACACCATCAGCCGGCAGTCCATCTCGACGGCAACCTCGATCGCCTTCTTCCAGCAGCGCACCGCCCATTGCCGCTCGTCGTCGAACGGGCTGGCCCATCGGTACATCGGCTGCAGCGACGCGAGGCCCACGCCGCTCGCGCGCATCGCCTGCCGGAACGCCGCCATGCGCTCGCGGGTCGCGCGCGGCATCACCCACCAGTCGAGGAAATCGCTGCGCGGCGACAGCTCGATCTGGTCGTAGCCGAGCTCGGCCACCGCGTGCGGCAGCCGGTCGAGCGGCAGGTGGCGGATCATGTAGGGATCCAGAGCAATCTTCATTGCGTTTCCTTGAAGTGACTCACGTGGCTCAGGTGCCTCGACGGACGGCGAACCCGCGTCAGCGACGCCCCTTCTTGTTGCGATACTGGTCGGCGATCACGGCCGCGACGATGATCGCGCCCTTGACCATCTCCTGGTAGTACGCGTCGATGCGGATGAAGGTGAAGCCCGAGGTCATCACGCCGAGGATCAGCACGCCGATCACGGTGCCCGTGACGCGCCCGAGGCCGCCCGACAGCGACGTGCCGCCGATCACGACCGCCGCGATTGCGTCGAGCTCGTACATCACGCCCATGCCGGACTGGCCGGAGATCGCGCGCGCCGCCGTGACGGTGCCCGCGATGCCGCTCAACAGGCCCGCGATCGCATACACGCAGATCAGGTGGCGATGCACGTTGATGCCCGACACGACCGCCGCCTGGCGGTTCGCGCCGATCGCGTACGTGTACTTGCCGAACCGCGTGTAGCGCAGCACCACATGGAAGATCGCCGCGATCACGAGGAAGATGATCACCGGATTGGCGCCCGCGCCGATCGCCGCGAACGGGTCGGTCAGCATCGACACCGGCATGCCGTTGGTGAACCATTTCGCGAAGCCGCGCGCGGCCACCATCGTGCCGAGCGTCGCGATGAACGGCGGGATCCCGGTAAAGGCGATCAGCGAGCCGTTGAGCAGGCCGACCAGCAGGCCCACGCACACGCCGGCGAGCACCGGCCAGATCACCGGCAGGTCGGTGAGGTGCGGAAACACCGCGCGCGGGAAATCGGACACCTGCGCGAGGCTGGCGGACACCACCGCCGCCGCGGCCACCACCGATCCCGACGACAGGTCGATGCCGCTCGTGATGATCACGAGGTTCACGCCCACCGCGATGATGCCGATCACCGCCATCTGCAGCACGATGATCTCCAGTCGCTCCAGGTTGAAGATGAAGCTCTGCCCGACGACGATCCAGCCGACCACCTCGAAGAACAGGCTGATGCCCACCAGCACGAGGAAGATGCTGAGTTCGGGCGGCCACTTGGCGCGCCGCGTCTTGGCCGTCATGGACTGCGCGTCCGCGATCGAATTGAGATTGCCCATTTCCGTTGTCTCCATACTGTGTTCCGGCTCAGCGCGAGGCCAGATCCATGATGCGCACCTGGTCGGCATCCTTGCGCTCGACGATGCCGGTCATGCGGCCTTCGTGCATGACCATCACCCGGTCGCTCATGCCGAGCACCTCCGGCATCTCCGATGAGATCATCAGCACCGCGACGCCCTTGCCCGCCAGCGCGCTCACGAGGCGGTGGATCTCGGCCTTCGCGCCGACGTCGATGCCGCGCGTCGGCTCGTCGAGGATCAGGATGCGCGGCTGGGTCAGCAGCCAGCGGCCGATCAGCACCTTCTGCTGGTTGCCGCCCGACAGGTTCTGGATTTCCTCGTGCAGCCCAGGCGTCTTCACCCGCAGCATGCGGCTCATGTCCTCGCAGTCGCGCCTGAGCTGCGCGCGCTGCACGAAGTTGAACTTCACGTAGCGGTTGTGCAGCACCGCCGCTTCCATGTTCGCGAGCAGGTCGAGATTCAGGAAGCAGCCGGTGTCCTTGCGGTCCTCCGTCAGGAACGCCATGCCGTGCCGCAGCGCCTGCGCGGGCGAGCCGATCCGCACCGGCTTGCCGTCGATGCGGATCTCGCCCGAGGTCGCCGGCACGACGCCGAACAGCGCCTCCGCGACGTTCGAGCGCCCCGAGCC
Organism: Burkholderia pyrrocinia; assembly: GCA_001527685.1. GTDB lineage: Bacteria > Pseudomonadota > Gammaproteobacteria > Burkholderiales > Burkholderiaceae > Burkholderia > Burkholderia pyrrocinia_D. The sequence continues at coordinate 170,203 of LOZU01000080.1, read as the reverse complement.
GACGAGGCCCGCAACGCCGAGGATCTCGCCCGCGCGCAGCTCGAAGCTCACGTCGCGGAACACGCCGTCGACGGCGAGATCCTTCACCGACAGCACGACGTCGCCGATCGGCACCTCCTCCTTCGGAAACATCTGCGTGATCTCGCGCCCGACCATCATGCGGATGATGTCGTCGCGGGTGACCTCGGTCGACGCATGCGTGCCGATGTACTTGCCGTCGCGGAACACCGAGAACTCGTCGGCGATCTCGAACAGCTCGTTCATCTTGTGCGTGATGTAGACGATGCCCTTGCCCTGCTCGCGCAGCTGGCGAATGATGCGGAACAGGTGGACGACTTCCTTGTCGGTCAGCGCCGAGGTCGGCTCGTCCATGATCAGCACGTCGGAGTCGAACGACACGGCCTTCGCGATCTCGACCATCTGGCGGCTCGCGACCGTCAGCGTGCGCACCTCGGCCTCCGGATCGACGTCGATCGACAGGCGCTCGAACAGCGCGGCCGTCTGCCGGCGCAGCGCCGCATGGTCGATCAGGCCGAAGCGGTTCTTCGGTTCGCGGCGGATCCAGATGTTCTCCGCGACCGTCATGTACGGCATCAGGTTGAGTTCCTGATGGATCATCGCGATGCCGCGATCGAGCGCGTCGAGCGGGCCGTTCAGCGTGACGGGCTGGCCCTTCAGGCGGATCTCGCCCTGGTCCGGCGTGTAGACGCCGGCGATGATCTTCATCAGCGTCGACTTGCCCGCGCCGTTCTCGCCCATCAGCGCATGAACGGTGCCGCGACGCACGCGAAACTGCACGCCGTCGAGCGCGACGACGCCGGGAAACGATTTGCCCACGCCGCGGACTTCCAGCAGGCAGTCGGGGTCGGGCGAAGCGGACGGCGCGTCCGGGCTGGACGACGGCCGGTCCGTCTTGGCTGTGAACATGGACGCTCCTCAGGGTGCGCCCGCAGGCCGGTCGCCCGGCCCGCGCGGCTTCGGCGGACTGCCGGTCAGTGCTTGGCGTACTGGCTCATGTTGTCGGGCGTGACGAGCTCGAACGGCACGTTCACGTAGCGGTCCACGCTCTGCTTCTTCGCGAGCTTGAGCGCCGCCGCGACCGACTGCTGGCCCTGCCCCGCCGCGTTCTGGAACACCGACACCTTCAGCTCGCCGCTCTTCATCGACGCGAGGCCGTCGGGCGTCGCATCGATGCCCGCGACGACGGTCTTGGGCGTCCACTTGCGCGCCGCCTTCAGCGCGTTGATCGCGCCGATCGCCATTTCGTCGTTGTTGGACACTATCGCGTCGAACTTCACGCCGGACGACAGCCAGTTCATCGTGATGTCCTGGCCCTGCGTGCGGCTCCACTTGCCCTCGCGCTTGTCGACGATCTTCATGCCCGCGCACTCCTTGGTCGCGAGCACCTCCTCGATGTCCTTGGTGCGCGCGCGTGCCGATTCGTTGGACAGCTCGCCCATCAGCACCAGGATGTCGCCCTTGCCGCCGAGCAGCTTGCACACCTGGCGGGCCTGCAGCGTGCCCGACAGCTTCTCGTCGGACGCGACCACCGCGACGCCGGCCGGCAGCTTGTCGAAATCGACCGGCCTGCGGTTCACGTAGACGAGCGGGATCTTCGCTTCGGTGACCATCTTCGTGATCTTCGGCGTCGCGTCGGTGTCCACCGGGTTCACGATGATCGCGTCGACCTTCTGCGCGATCATGTTCTGCACCTGGCTGAGCTGCTTGCCGACGTCGTTGCCGGCATCCTCGACCTGGGTGCCCACGCCGTCCTTCTTCGCCGCATCGACGATGCCGTTGCGCAGGATGGTCAGGAACGTGTCGTCGAACGACGCCATGGTCACGCCGATCTTCTCGGCATGCGCGAGCGGCATGGCGAGGATCGCGGCGGCAGCGGCAGCCATCAACTTGGTTTTCATGATCAATCTGTCTCCTCATCTCTGGGATGGAAAACGGTGCGCGATGCACCGCCAGGCCGGTTCCGATACGGACCGAAGCTTCAGGACGAAACTGTAGAGCACTCCGACTATTTTTTGGAAATTTATTTCTACGTGATTTCACCTAGGGAACTGGATTTCCAAAAACACTAGACTTCGTCCGTAGCCTCGAATTCCCGGCAGGCGGATGGCCATCGCACGGCGCGCAAGCGTCCGGCACGGCGATCCGCCCGCCCCGCCCTCAATCCGCCGGCAAGGCGCCCCGCCGGCCGCGAGCATGACGACCGATATGAGCCCGTTGAACTTTCCGAGTGATCGCCCCGTCGATCTGGCCTGCCTAGGCCGGGTGGCCGTGGACCTTTATGCGCAGCAGTACGGCAGCCGTCTCGAGGACGCGCGCAGCTTCCAGATGTATCTGGGCGGCTCGTCGGGCAACGTGGCGTTCGGCGTCGCGCGGCTGGGGCTGAAGACCGCGATGATCTCGCGCGTCGGCGACGAGCAGATGGGCCGCTTCCTGCGCGAGACGCTCGAGCGCGAAGGCTGCGACACAAGCCAGCTGCAGACCGACCCCGAGCGCCTGACCGCGCTGGTGCTGCTCGGGCTGAAGGATCGCGACACCTTCCCGCTGCTGTTCGTGCGCGAGAACTGCGCGGACATGGCCGTGCGCGCCGACGAGATCCGCGAGGATTTCATCGCCGGCTGCCGCGCGCTGGCGATCACCGGCACGCACCTGTCGACACCCGGCACGCGCGAGGCGTCGCTCACCGCGCTCGGCTACGCGCGCCGCCACGGCGTCGTGCGCATCCTCGACATCGACTACCGCCCGGTGCTGTGGGGCCTGACCGCGCGCGGCGCGGGCGAGAACCGCTACGTCGCCGACGAGCAGGTGTCGCGGCAGCTGCAGCAGGTGCTCGGCGAGTTCGACCTGCTGGTCGGCACCGAGGAGGAGTTCCTGATCGCCGGCGGCGTGCCGCACGACCTGATCGCGTCGCTGCGCGCGGTGCGTCGGGCCAGCGGCGCGGTGCTGGTGGTCAAGCGCGGCGCGCTCGGCTGCTGCGTGATCGAGGGCGGCATCCCCGAGCGCATCGACGACGCGCCGACCTACGCGGGCGAGCGCGTCGAGGTGCTGAACGTGCTCGGCGCCGGCGACGCGTTCCTGTCCGGGCTGCTGTCGGGGCTGCTGCGCGGCCGGGGCTGGGCCGAGTCGACCCGCATCGCGAACGCGTGCGGCGCGATCGTCGTGTCGCGCCACGCGTGCTCGGCCGCGATGCCGACGCCCGCCGAGCTGGACCACTGGTTCGACGGCAGCCGCAACCCCGTCGTCGATGCGGATCGCGAGCTCGCGCACCTGCATCGCGTCACGGTCGCGCGCCGCGACTGGAACGACCTGTGCGTGATGGCGTTCGACCACCGCAGCCAGTTCTACGAATTGTCCGTGCAGGCCGGCGCCGACGAATCACGCATCAAGACGCTCAAGCGGCTGCTGGTGCGCGCCGCCGAGCAGGTCGAGCGCGATCGCGGCATCGCAGGCCATGTCGGCGTGCTGATCGACGGCGGCGCCTACGGCAGCGACGCGCTCGCGTCCGCGACCGGCCGCGGCTGGTGGGTCGGGCGGCCCGTCGAGCTGCCGGGCTCGCGGCCGCTGCGCTTCGACGACACGCGCTCGGTCGGCTCCGCGCTCACCCACTGGCCGACCGAACAGGTGGTGAAGTGCCTCGTCCACTATCACCCGGACGATCCGGTCGACCTGCGCGTCGCGCAGGAGCAGCGCGTGCTCGAACTGTGGGAAGCGACCCGCGCGAGCGGCAACGAGCTGCTGCTGGAGATCATTCCGCCGCGCGCGGTCACGCCGCCCGGCACCGAGGACGATGCGGTGCTGCGCACGGTCGCGCGCTTCTACAACCTCGGCGTGCGGCCCGAATGGTGGAAGCTCGCGCCGATGAGCGCCGACGGCTGGACGCGGCTCGCGGCACTGGTCGCCGAGCGCGACCGGCATTGCCGCGGCGCCGTGATCCTCGGGCTGAACCAGCCGCTGCAATACCTGGTCGACAGCTTCCGCTTCGCGACCAACCCGATCGTGAAGGGCTTCATGGTGGGCCGCACGCTGTGGGCGGACGCGTCGCTGAAATGGCTTGCCGGCGAACTCGGCGACCAGGCGTTCATCGACGAGGTGGCCGGCAATTTCGCGCAGCTGGTCGACGCGTGGCTGGAACGCCGCGCGCTCGCTCAGCCCGCGGCCTGAGCCCCCGCGCCGGCACGATTAACGAGATCAACAGACGACGATGACAACCACCGTGAGACTGACCGTCAGCCAGGCGCTGGTGCGCTATCTGGCCGCGCTGCGGGCCGAAGTGATCCAGCCCGACGGCCGCATCGAGATCCTGCCGTATTGCGGCGGGGTGTTCGCGATCTTCGGGCACGGCAACGTGGCCGGGCTCGGCGAGGCGCTGCACGCCGAGCGGGACGGGCTGCCGACCTTCCGCGCGCACAACGAGCAAGGGATGGCCAACGCGGCGGTCGCGTTCGCGAAAACGCACTTCCGCCAGCGGATGATGGCCGTGACGTCGAGCATCGGGCCCGGCGCGACCAACATGCTGACGTCGGCCGCGCTCGCGCACGTCGCGCGGCTGCCGCTGCTGCTGCTGCCGGGCGACGTGTTCGTGTCGCGCCAGCCCGACCCCGTGCTGCAGCAGGTCGAGAGCTTCGAGCAGGGCGACGTCAGCGCGAACGACTGCTTCCGCCCGGTGACCCGCTACTTCGACCGGATCACGTCGCCCGAGCAGCTGCTGGTGGCGCTGCCGCGCGCGATCCAGGTGCTGACCGACCCGGCGCAATGCGGGCCCGTGTGCCTCGCGCTGCCGCAGGACGTACAGACCTTCGCGTACGACTGGCCGGAGGATTTCTTCGCGCCGCCGCTGATCCGGCTGCGCCGCCAGCCGGCCGACGCGGTCGAGCTGGCCGACGCGATCGACCTGCTGAAGCTCGCGAAGAAGCCGCTGATCGTCGCCGGCGGCGGCGTGCTCTACAGCCAGGCGTGGGACGCGCTGCGCGCGTTCGCCGACACGCACGGCGTGCCGGTCGCCGAATCGCAGGCTGGCAAGGGCAGCCTCGCGTGGGATCACCCGCTGAACCTCGGCGCGATCGGCGTGACGGGCTCGCCCGCGGCGAACCGCGCGGCCGCGCAATGCGACGTAGTGCTCGCGGTCGGCACCCGGCTGCAGGATTTCACCACCGGCTCGCATGCGCTGTTCGGCCATGCGCAGCTGCTGAGCCTGAACGTGCAGCCGTTCGACGCGGGCAAGAAGCGCGGCCGGCAGCTCGTCGCGGACGCCCGCACCGGGCTCGGCCAGGTGTCCGCCGCGCTGGCCGGCTGGCAGGCCGACCCGGCGTGGACGGCCGGCTGCCGCGACCAGGCCGCCGCGTGGGTTGCGCGCGTGACCGAACTGACCGCAAACGTGCCGCAGGACACGCTGCCGTACGACGCCGAGGTGATCGGTGCGGTGCGCGAATCGGCCGCCGACGCGGGCCGCGACAGCGCGCGCGACGATCTCGTGGTGTGCGCGGCCGGAACGCTGCCGGCCGAGCTGCACAAGCTGTGGCGCAGCGGCGTGCCGGGCAACTACCACATGGATTACGCGTACTCATGCATGGGTTACGAGGTCGCGGGCGGCCTCGGCGCGAAGCTCGCGCGGCCGGAGCGCGAAGTGATCGTGATCGTCGGCGACGGCTCGTACATGATGCTCAATGCCGAGCTCGCCACGTCCGTGATGCTCGGCCGCAAGATCATCGTCGTGATCCTCGACAACCGCGGCTACGGCTGCATCGAGCGGCTGCAGCTCAAGTGCGGCGGCGCGAGCTTCAACAACATGCTCGACGACTGCGTGCCCGAAGGCGGCGCGCGCTCGACGATCGATTTCGCGATGCATGCGCGCGCGATGGGCGCCGACGCCGTGCACGTGCGCGACGTCGCGGAGCTGCGCCGCGAGATGCGCCGCGCGCGCGCGGCCACGATCAGCCAGGTGCTCGTGATCGACACGACCCATCACCGCACGACCGACGACGGCGGCGCATGGTGGGAGGTCGCGGTGCCGCAGGTCTCCGCCCGCCCCGACGTCGAACGCGCGCATCGCGCGTACCTCGACGCGAAGATCCGACAGCGGCGCTGACGCGCAGCCTCCGTGCGCCTCGCGCGCCCTCACCCGAACACCCAAGGAAGCCCCCCATGAGCTGGAACGTACGCATCGGCATCAACCCCCTGTCGTGGATGAACGACGACCTGCCGTCGCTCGGCGGCGAAACGCCGCTCGAAACCGCGCTGAAGGAAGGCGCGGAGATCGGCTACGCCGGCTTCGAGCTCGGCAACAAGTTTCCGAAAACCGGCCCCGCGCTGAAGGCGAAGCTGGCCGAGTTCGGCCTCGTCTGCGTGTCCGGCTGGTACTCGGGCTTTCTCGCCGAAGTGCCGCCCGGCATGAGCGACGCGGACGCGGTGGCCGCCGAGATCGAGCGCTGCCACGCGCACCTGGCCAAGCTGCAGTACAACGACGTGAAGGTGGTGGTCTACGGCGAGTGCGCGGGCACGATCCAGGGCAACATCGACACGCCGGTCGCGAAGCGGCCGCGCTTCGTCGACGACGCCGCATGGCGGCGCTACGCCGACCGGCTGAACGCGTTCGGCGCGCACCTGCTCGCGACCTACGGCATCAAGCTCGCGTATCACCACCACATGGGCGCGTACGTCGAATCGCCCGACGACGTCGACCGCCTGATGGCGCTCACCGATCCGGCGAAGGTGTTCCTGCTGTTCGACACCGGGCATGCGTACTTCGGCGGCGCGGCCGACCCGGTCGCGCTGCTGAGGAAGCATGTCGCGCGCGTCGTCCACGTGCATTGCAAGGATGTGCGGGCGCAGGTGGTCGCGCAGGCGCGCAACGACGGCTGGAGCTTCCTGAACGGCGTGATCAACGGCACCTTCACCGTGCCGGGCGACGGCGCGCTCGATTACGAAGCGACGCTGCGCACGCTGCGCGACGCCGGCTACGAAGGCTGGCTGGTGGTCGAGGCGGAGCAGGATCCCGCCGTCGCACCAAGCTACCCGTACGCGAAGAAGGGCTACGACACGCTGCGCGCGATCGTCGACCGGCTGAGCGCCTGAACCCCCTGCCACCGATTTGCGGAGCCGCTCCCATGACGATCTCTCCCCTGCTGGTCAAGGCATCGCCCGACCGGGAAATCTGCAACGTCACGCCTGAATCGGCCGGCTGGAAACACGTCGGCTTTCGCGTGCTGCGCCTGAAGGCCGGCGAGCACGAGACCGTCGACACCGGCGCGCGCGAGCTGTGCGTGGTCGTGCTGACCGGCACGGTGCGCGCGGAAACCGGCGGCGCGACCTACGACGGCCTCGGCAAGCGCGACAGCGTGTTCGAGGACGTATCGCCGGACGCGCTCTACGTGCCGGGCGGCCACACCGTGACCGTCACCGCGACGCGCGACGCCGAAATCGCGCTGTGCACCGCGCCGTACGTCAGCGGCGACAAGACGGTGCAGCGCCTCGACGGCGAGCGCATGCGGCGGATGGTGCGCGGCAAGGGCACCAACACGCGCTACGTGTGCGACATCCTGATGGGCGACAACCCGGCGGCCGACCGGCTGCTCGTGGTCGAGGTGATCACGCCGGCCAGCCATTCGAGCAGCTATCCGCCGCACAAGCACGACCGCGATGCGGCGCCGGAGGAAACCGTGCTCGAGGAAACCTACTATCACCGGATCGATCCGCCGCAGGGTTTCGCGTTCCAGCGCGTGTACACCGACGACCGCAGCCTCGACGAAGCATGCGTGGTCGAGAACCACGACGTCGTGATGGTGCCGCGCGGCTATCACCCGGTGGTCGCGCCGCACGGCTACAACCTGTACTACCTGAACGTGATGGCCGGGCCGAGCCGCGCATGGGCGTTCAGGAACGACCCGGCGCACGAGTGGATGCTCGAGCCGCCGGCGGGCGGCTGAACCCGCGCGGCCGCCGGCGCGTGGCGCGCGCGGCGGCCGGCGGGCGAACAGACGCGACATGCCGTGACAGGAGGCAACGATGAGGCCATTCTTCCGCATCGAGGACGAGACATTCGAGCAGCAGGCGTCGCGCACGATGCTGCCGTGCTTCAACGCCGATGCCGCGCGCCGGCTCGGCGACATCGCCGTCAACCTCGCGTCGCGCCGCGGGCTGCCGATTGCGGTGAGCGTGGTGTCCGCGCGCGGGCCGCTGTTCTATTGCGCGCTCGACGGCAGCGGCGCGGACGACAGCGAAACGATCCGCCGCCGGCAGAACACGGTGTTCCGTTTCGGCAAGAGCTCGCTCGAAATCGGTACGCGCTTCGCGCATTCGGGCCGGTCGCTGCAAACCGAGGGGCTGTCCGGCGACGACTATGCGCTGGACGGCGGCGGCGTGCCGCTGCGCGTCGCGCATGCGGGGCTGGTCGGCGCGATGACGATCGCGGGGCTCGATTCGCTGCGCAATCACGCGCTCGTCGTCGAGAGCCTGCGCTGGTACGTCGGCGCGGCCGGCATGCTGCGGATCGCGTAGCCGCCGGCCGGTTCGCCGCCTGTCCGTACGCTCAGTGCAGGCCGCCGCTCGCCACGAGGCGCTCGCCGGTCAGCCAGCGCGCATCGTCCGACGCGAGAAAGACCGCGACGGATGCAATGTCGTCCGGCTCCCCGAGGCGGCCCAGCGGCGTCTCGCCGCGCACCTGCGTTTCGAGGTCGGAGCCGATGATCCCCGCGCTGTGCGTGCCTTCGGTCACCACCATGCCCGGATTGATCGCGTTCACGCGAATCTTGCGCGGGCCGAGTTCGAGCGCGAGCACGCCGGTGATGGCGTCCACGGCGCCCTTCGTGCCGCTGTACACCGCGCTGGCCGGCGGCGTGATGCTGGTCACCACCGAGCTGATGTTGATGATGCTCGCGCCTTCGCCGAGGTGCTTCACGGCCGCCTGCGTCGTCAACAGCACGCCGAGCACGTTCGTGTCGAACTGTCGGCGGTAATGTTCCTCGGTGATCGCTTCGATCGGCGCGAATTCGTACACGCCGGAATTGTTGACGAGGATGTCGAGGCGGCCATAGGTCTCGATCGCCGTGTCGATGATGCGCTGCGCGTCGGCCGCCTTCGTGACGTCGCCGCCGACGGCGATCGCGCTTCCGTCGGCCGCAGCGATCGCGCTCACGACCGCATCGGCGCCGGCCTTGCTGCTCGCATAGTTGACGACGACCGACGCCCCTTCGGCGGCGAGCGCCTTGGCAATCGCGGCCCCGATGCCCTTGGAACCGCCCGTCACGATCGCTACCTTGCCCGAAAGCTTGCTCATGATTTCTATCCTCAGTCTGATGTCTCACCAATGGTCGGACCGGCTGTCGGCACGAAGCAGGCAACCGGCGATGGTGGAAATCTAGACGCTTCGTCGGGGCCGATAAAGCGGATCGCGACGAATTGAGTTGCGCGACCAGCCGAACAATCGATCACGACGCGCATCCGGTGCCCGACCCCGACGCGGTGACGGCCGGAAACACGCGACAGCGGCACGATCGGCATGGGGCAATGACGCACACGCCCGCCGCCGTCACCCCACGCTCAGCCACGTATCGGCCACCTCCCCGCCGATCCCGTCGAGCGCGCCGTCGTACACGATCCTGCCCCGTCCCATCACCGCGACCCGCCCGGTCAACCGCGGCGCAAGCTGCAGCCGCTGCTCGATCAGCACGATCGCGACGCCGTCCGCCTGCAGCGCCGCGAGACACGCGCCGACCTCGTCGACCGCGAGCGGTGCGAGCCCTTCCGCGGGCTCGTCGACGATCAGCACGCGCGGCTTGCCCGCCAGCGCGCGCACCAGCGCGAGCACCTGCTGCTCGCCGCCCGACAGCCGCCCGGCCTTCACGTCCGCGCGCGCGGCGAGCATCGGGAAGCGCGCGAACAGTTGGTCGAGCGCCGCCGCGCCGGCCCGAACGCCACCGGCGTCGCGCAGCCCGAGACGCAGGTTGTCGCGCACGCTCAGCAGCGGGAACACGTCGCGGCTCTCGGCCACATACGCGGCGCCGCGCCGCGCGATCTCGAAGGTGCGCGCGCCCACGCATTCGACGCCCGCGATCCGCACCGAGCCGGCCGTGTGCACGAGCCCCATCACCGCCTTCGCGAGCGTCGAGCGCCCCGCGCCGTTGCGGCCGATCAGCGCGAGCGTTTCGCCCGGCGCCAGCGCGAACTCGACCCCGTCGAGCACGGGCTGCATCCCGTACCACGCGCGCAGGCCGCGGATCTCGAGCAGCGCGCTCATGCGTAGCCCTCGCCGAGATACGCGGCGCGCACCGCCGGATCGGCGCGGATCGCCTCCGGCGCGCCGGTCGCGACCACCGCGCCGCGCACGAGCACCGTGATCCGCTCCGCGAAGCCGAACACCGCATCCATGTCGTGCTCGATCATCAGCACCGTGCGGCCCTGGGTGGTCGTGCGGATCAGCTCGACCATCCGCGCGGCCTGCGCTCGGCTCATGCCGGCGGTCGGCTCGTCGAGCAGCAGCGTGCGCGCGCCGCTCGCGAGCGCGATGCCGAGATCGAGCGCGCGCTGCTCCGCATAGCCGAGCACGGCGGCCGGCGCGTCGCGGTACGCGTCGAGGCCGACGTCGTGCAGCACCTGCGCGGCCACGCGGTCGACCGACGCGGATTCGCGCAGCCGGTTCCACCAGCGCCGCCGCTCGGCCGGCGCATGCAGGGCCGCGCAGCGCAGGTTGTCGAAGACGGTGAGGCGCGCGAACGCGCTCGTCTGCTGGAAGCTGCGGCCGATGCCGAGCCGGCTCGCGGCCACCGGCCCGCGCCCGCGCAGGTCGACGCCGTGCAGCACGACGCGCCCGCGCGTCGGCCGCACGGCGCCCGCGATCACGTTGAACAGCGTCGACTTGCCCGCGCCGTTCGGCCCGATCAACGCATGACGCTCGCCGGCCGCGACGCTCAGCTCGACGCCGTCGAGCACCGTCTGCGCGCCGAAGCGCTGCGTGATGCCGTGCAGGGCGACCGCGTTGCCGTTCATCGCGGCCCTCCATGCAGGTCGCGCACGCGCACGTGCCGGCCGCGCCACAGCAGCGCGCCGAGGCCCGCCAGCGCCAGCGCCGCCGCCCAGCCGAGCGGCGAATCGCCGTCGATGCGCACGATGCCGAACAACGCGGCCGACGCGCCGCCTTCCTGCGCGAAGCGCCACGCATAACCGAGTTCCGCCGCGCAGACGACGGCCACGCACCAGCACAGGCTCGCGGCGCAGCCGAACAGCATCCGCCGCCGCGCGACCGCCGGCGCGCCGGGCCGCAGCGCGTGCGCTGTGTCCGCCGCGACGCCCGCGAGCCCGCGCGGCGCGGCCACCACGACGACGACGAACAGCAGCCCCAGGTACAGCGCCCACGCGCGCGACACGCCCGCGACCGCGACACTCAGCCCCGTCAGCACGGCCGCGCCCGCCGCCGGTCCGAAGAACGAGCCGGTGCCGCCGATCACCGCCGCGATCAGCACGGTCGCCGAGCGGGCCATCGCGACGCTGTCGGGCGTCGCGAGCTCGACGTCGATCAGCGTGAGCGTGCCGGCCACGCCCGCGAAGAACGACGCGCACGTGACCATCGCGAGCCGCACGCGGCGCGGATCGGTGCCGAGCGCGGCGACCCGCGCCGGGTTGTCGCGCACCGCGTTCGCGAGACGCGCGAACGGCGTGCGCGTCAGCGTGCGCATCGCGAATGCGGAGACGCAACACCACGCGGCGATCACCGCATACGCGTGCGCTGGCGCGCCGAACTGCCAGCCGCCGAACGGCGTGCCGGCGGCGCGATCGATTGGCACGCCGCCGATCCCGCCGAACCATGCGGGCATGCTCCACGCGGCGGCCGCGACGCATTCGCCGAGGCCGAGCGTGATCATCGCGAACGCGGTGCCCGCGCGGCGCGTCGCGAGCACGCCGAACAGCAGGCCGCAGCCCGCGCCCGCCGCGCCGCCGACGAGCGGCAGCAGCGGCAGCGGCCCGCCGAAGCGGTTGAACCAGTGCGCGGCGGCAAACGCGCCGAGGCCCGCGAACGCCGCATGGCCGAACGACAGCAGGCCGGTCGTGCCGAGCTGCAGGTTGTACGACAGTGCGAGCACGACGAGCGCGGCGGTCTGCGCGAGATAGCCGAGCATCGCGCCGTGCGGCCACAGCCACGCGGGCAGCACGAGACAGCCGGCAAACAGCGCCCAGCGCAACATGCCCGGATACGCGCGGCTACGCATCGGCACGCTCGCCGAACAGCCCGCGCGGCCGCGCAACCAGCACCGCGACGAGCAGCAGGTACGGCACGAGGGGCGCGAGTTGCGCGATCGTCACCGCGGCCACGCTGTCGGGCAGCAGCACGCCCGCCCACTGCGCGAGCTCGCGCAGCGACGTGTCGCTCGCGGCCGCGAAGGTCTGCGCGAACCCGACCGCGAGCGACGCGACGAACGCACCGCCGAGCGAGCCGAGCCCGCCGATCACGACGACCGCGAACACGATCGAGCCGACCGTCTCGGCCAGCGCGGGCTCGATCACCGCGAGCGGCGCGCCGATCACGCCGGCCAGCGCCGCGAGCGCGGTGCCCGCGCCGAACAGGCCCGTCATCAGGCGCGGCACGTCGTAGCCGAGCGCCTCGACCGCCGTGCGATGCGTGAGCGCCGCGCGCACGACGAGCCCGATGCGCGACGCGCGCAGCAGCGCCGCGAGCGCGACCAGCATCGCCGTCGACATCGTCATCATGAACAACCGGTAGCGCGGCAGCGCAAGGCCGAACACCGTCACCGGCGCGCCGTCGAACAGCGGCGGCACCGGCGCGGGCAGCGGCGCGAGGCCCCACGCGAGCTTCGCGCCCTCGCCGATCAGGTACGCGAGCCCGAAGGTCAGCAGCAGCTCGCTCGTGTGGCCGCGCGCCTGCACGCGGCGCAGCAGCGTGCGCTCGCACGCCGCGCCCGCGAGGCCGACCGCGAGCGGCGCGAGCACGAGCGCCGGCCAGAAGCCCGCGCGCGCCGCGATGCTGTAGCCGACATAGGCGCCGAGCATGTAGAAGCTCGCATGCGCGAAGTTGAGTACGCCCTGCACGCTGAAGATCAGCGTGAGGCCCGCCGACAGCATGAACAGCAGCAAGCCGTAGCTGAGGCCGTTGAAGGCCTGGATCGCGAACGCCTGCACCGCGCGTGCCGTCAGGCGGCGAGCGGGTCGAGCGCCGCGCGCAGCGCGTCGGGCAGCGGCACGGGCCGGCGCGTGTCGCGATCGACGTACACGTGCACGAAGTGCCCCTGCGCGGCGGGCGCGGCCTCGCCTTGCGCGAACAGCCCGATCTCGTAGCGCACGCTCGACGTGCCGAGCTTCGCGACGCGCAGCCCCGCATCGACCGATTGCGGGAACACGAGCGGCGCGAAGTAGTTGCACTGCGTCTCGACGACGAGCCCGATCGTTTGCGCATGCTCGATGTCGAGCACGCCGGCGCGGATCAGGTATGCGTTCACGACCGTGTCGAAGTAGCTGTAGTAGACGACGTTGTTCACGTGCCCGTAGACGTCGTTGTCCATCCAGCGGGTCGTGATCGGCAGGAAGTGGCGGTAGGCGTCGCGGGAATGCGGCTGCGGCTTGTCGGACATGGCGGTGGCGGTCAGGACGATGAAGAGGAAACGCGGCGGCCGTGCGGCGCGACGCGACGGCGGGCGGGCCGGCCCGTCACTGCCCTGGCCGGTCGACGAACTGGAAATCGAGGCCGCGCGCGCGCATCCAGTCGGCGAGCGCGACGCCCGTGCCGGCGCGCCACGGGCGCAGCAGCGGCGGATCGACGAGCCGGTATTCGAGCAGTTCCGGCGACAGCGCGACCGTGCCCGACGCGCGCACGTGGTACGCGATGATCAGCTCGTTCTTGCGGATGAATTCGTAGACGCCGACGAGCGTGACCTGCTCGGCCTTCAGCGCCGTTTCCTCGAACACCTCGCGCGCGATGCCGTCCTCGGGCGTCTCGCCGTGCTCGAGGAAGCCGGTGATCAGCGCGAACATCCCTTCGGGCCAGGCCGCATTGCGTGCAAGCAGGATCTTGCCGTCGAGTTCGACGATCGCGGCGACGACGGGCAGCGGGTTGTTCCAGTGCACGTAGCCGCAGGTGTCGTCGGGGCAGGCCAGGCGAACGCGGCCGCCTTCGTGTTCGGGATCGGCGCGCTCGGTCAGCGGGCGTGCACAGCGCGGGCAGAAGCGGTAGTCGGCGGTGGTCATCGAGAGGACATGGCGGACGCCGGACGGGCGCCCGCTCGGCGCGGGAAAGGCTTCATTCTAGCGAGTTTGCCGGCGGCCGGCCGCCGTCCTGCAGGCTGGCGCGGGCCTGCGACGGCGACGGCATTCGACGCCGATGCGCGAGAGGCGGCGGCCACCAGCGATGTGCCGGTCAATCCCGGCATCGCCAAAAGAAGCGGCTCTTCACGAATCAACCTGAAGAGCCGATGCGAAATGCGGCTTCGATCCGAAGCCGTCACGCGGTGGAATGCCCCGGGCGACAGGCAGGTTCCCGGCGATCGAGCACCCGCCTCCCGGAATGCGCCCGGTCAGTTGCGGCTCACGACGCCAGTGATCCCCACGAGCGGGACGGCCGCGGCGTTTCCGGTCACGGTGTTGCCGGTCATCGATCCGTTGCTGAAACCGGCAAGGCCGCCATAGTGCTGACCGTAGCCGCCCGCGTAGGCGATGCGGTCGCTTGCCGTCGAGCGCTCGACGGTGCCGAAGTTGCCGCCCATCAAGCCGCCCAGCAGCGCGTTGTGCCCGCCGGACACCGTGCCCGACGCTGACGACGACGCGATCTTGCCGTCGTTTTCGCCGACGAGCCCGCCAGCCCACACGCTGTTGCCAGCCTTCACGTCGCCGCTCGCCGACGAGGCCAGGATCGTCCCTTGGTTGGCGCCGGCCAGCCCGCCGATCGAGCCCGAATGGCCGGAGACGACCGTGGCGCTCGCCGTCGACGCGTCGACCTTGCCGCGATTGTCGCCGACCAGGCCGCCAGCCCGGCTGCTGTTACCCACGGTCACGCTGCCGATTGCGTCGGATGCGTCGACCGAGCCGCTGTTATAACCGACGAGGCCGCCTGCCGCGGCGTAGTGATTGGCCCGCACGTTCGCACTCGACGACGACGCCTTGACGAGGCCACGTTCATTGACGCCGACCAGGCCGCCGACGTGCGCGTTGTTGGTGGCGTACGCGGCGACGCTGCCCGCCGCCGTCGATGCCGAGATGGTGCCCCGGTTGAAACCGACCAGGCCGCCGGTGCCGCCCCGGTTGACGCCGACGAAGTCGCCCGTCGACTGGCTGACGACCTGGACGTTGGCGTGGCTGTTGCTGATGACCCCCTCGCTGCCTTTCCACTCGGCGAAGCCGAGGTTCTCGCCCGCCAGGCCGCCGACCTGCATCGCATCCCTGCCGCCCTCGACATGCCCCGACACCGACGCGCGATCGATCATGCCGCCAGCATTCGTGCCGACGAGACCACCGACGATGGCACGGCCGCTGCTGCTCACCACGACGTCCTTCGCCTTGACGTTCGAAATCGTGCCTGTGTTGTGGCCGACCAGCGCACCGACGCTGACGGACGAACCGCCGTTCGGCGCGGATACCTTCGCCGTGATTTTCTCCAGACCGAGGTTCTCGATACGACCGTTGTTGATCGCGAACAGCCCGACGACCGGAGAGGCGGGGTTCGAAACCGACAGGTTGCCGATGGTGTTGCCCAGACCGTCGAACACGCCTTCGAACACCCGCCAGTTGCTGCCGATACTGAGGAATTGCGCGCCGCGGCCATCGATCGCGTTGCCCAGCACGTAGCGGCCGCGCGGGTCATCTTCGAACTTGCGCAGGCCCGCCAGATCGTGGACGACCTGATAGGCGTCGCCGTTCGCCGAGAACGACGCGTTCCGGCCCGACAGCGTGACCGCGGCAGCGTCGTTCGTCAGCGTATGGCCGCTGCCCGAGTTCAGCGCGAGGCGCGCGTTTTCGCCCGTCAACGCGACCTTGTCGTCGATGCGGATGCCGCGCGTCGCGTTCGCCGTCACGCCTGCGTTCGCGCCGCTCGCCGTCATCGACTGCTTCAGGTCGACGCTGCCCTTCTGCGACGTCAGCGTCAGTGCGTGATCGCTCGTCCAGTTCACCGCGCCGTCCACCGTCAGGTCGCCCGACGTGTTGGTCAGCGCCACGTTCGTCGTGCCGAGGTTGCGCGACAGCGTCGTCCCGTCGATCGCGCCATCCGCGGGGCCGGCTCCCGAGCCGGTATTTGCGCCGATCACGACACCCACGCCATTGCCGCCCGTGCCGCCGATGCCGACGTGCGTGCTGTCGGCTCCGTTGCCGGTATTGCCGCTGACGCCGCCGTCGATGACGAGGCCGCGCGTGCCGGCCTGTTGCGCCGGCGCGGCCGCGCTCACGTTTGCATTGGCCGCCTCGATCGTCCACGTGCCCGTGCGTCCTGCTGCGCCGCGCGTATCCACCTGCGCGTCACGCGACACCGCCACCCGTTCGCCGCGCGTCGTCACCGACCCACCCGCCGCGTTCAGCTTCCCGCCGACCTGCACCAGCCCGCCGTCCAGCACGATCTTTCCGTCACGCGCGTTCAGCCCCTGCGCCTCGATCGTCCCGCTGTTGTTCACCACCGCGTTCAGCAGGCCGTTCGCCGCGCGCGCCGTCATCAGCACCTCGCCGCCGTCCGCCTTCAGCAGCCCGCCGTTGTGCACCTGCGCGTCCATCGCGCCGCCTTCAACCTGCAGGTTCAGCAGGCCGTTGCCGTCGAAGTTCACGTTGAACGCATTCCCGGCGCCCAGCGCCACGCGACCCGCCTGCGCGCGGATCACGCCCGTGTTCGACACCCGCGCGCCCAGCAATGCCACGCTGCCGCCTTCCGCTGTCGTGATCGCCCCGGCGTTCTCCACCGACTGGCCCGATGCGCCCGCGAACCGATACGTGCCCGCCAGGAAGTCCTTGTCCGAGATGTTCTTCGTCGACGCCACCAGCCCGCCCACGTTCACTTGCGCACCCGCGCCGAACACCACGCCATTCGGGTTCACCACGAACACCTTCCCGTTCGCGTCGATCTGACCGTGGATCTGGCTGCCGTTCGTGCCGACCACACGGTTCAGCGCGATCGACTGGTTCGACAGCTGATGGAACGACACGCGCTCCCCGCCGCCCACGCTGAAGTCCTGCCAGTTCGTGACCAGCTTGTCCGTGTGCTGGTTGATCGACATCGTCTTGCCGTCGGTCGACGTCGCGATGTCCGCCTTCCCCGACGCGATCTCGCCGCCCGTCGGCAGCGCAAACGCGCTCGACGCCGCCAGCCCCAGCAGCGACACTCCGGCCGCCGCGATCAGCTGCTTGCCGCCGCTCGATTTACCACGGCGGCGCGCGGTTTCCCCGACCGCGCACCAGCTCCCCTGCGCGTCGTTCCATACCAATGAATAGGCCTTGTTCATCGTTGCCACTTCCTCATGGTCGATTCGCATTCGCGAATCATCTCGCATAACTACATGAACCACGGAGCGAGTACCGAATGAAATCATCCGGTACCCGCTCCGTGGATGACATGCCGGCGCCCATCCATTCCGGAGCCGGCACGTCACACAGCGATGTGCTCCGGGAGACGGGCACGTCCACATCGAACGAACGCCCGCTCCCGGAACACGCCCGATCAGTTCCGGATTTCGCCGTAATTGATGGCCGCGAGCGGGATGGCCGCAACGCTGCCGGTCACGGTGTTGCCGCGCATCAAGCCGGCATTGACGCCGGCAAGGCCGCCATAGCGCTGACCGTAGCCGACCGTGTAGGCAATGCGGCCGCTTGCCGTCGAGTTCTCGACAATGTTGAAGTTGCCGCCCGCCAAGCCGCCCAGCAACGCGTCGCGCCCGCCGGACACCGTGCCCGACGCTGACGACGACGCGATCTTGCCGCCGTTCAGGCCGACGAGGCCGCCGACATAGCCACTATTGCCGCTCGTTGCCGAACCGCTGGCGCTGGACGACTGGATCGACGCCCGAACCACGCTTTCGCCAACCAGGCCGCCGACGTGGCCTTCAGCACCCGCGACGACGTCGCCCGACGCGCTCGACGACGACACGCTGCCGCGATTGAGTCCGACCAGGCCGCCGGCATTGCCCGCTCCGGCGACGGTAACGTTCCCGCTCGCGCTGGCGCCCGTCACCGTGCCCAAGTTGTGGCCGACAAGCCCGCCCGCATTGCCGTTCGAGCCGGTCGATACATTGCCGGCCGCCATGGATGCGTCCACGGACCTGTGGTTTTCTCCGACGAGGCCGCCCGCGATACTCGACGCGCCGACCGTTACCCGGCCGGACGCATCAGACGACTTCACGATGCCTATGTTGATGCCGGCCAGGCCGCCAGCCTTCACACGGTCGCGCCCGCTCACGTTGCCATGTGCGTGCGACGCGATCACCTCGGCCTTGCCTGCGTTGTCGCCGACCAGCCCGCCCAGCACGCTGCCGGCGCCTGCGTCGACGCTGCCGTTAGCCGTCGATGCATTCAGGATACCCCTGTTGTGCCCGACAAGCCCGCCTGCCGTCGCTGCGTTGCCGGCCTTCACGGCGCCGTTCGCCGTCGAGGCCAGGATCGTCCCGCCGTTGGTGCCGACCAGGCCGCCGACCACGCCCGACACGCCGGCAACGACTTTGCCGCCCGCCGTCGACGCATCGACCTTGCCGCGATTGTCGCCGACCAGACCGCCTGCATAACTGTTGTTGCCCACGGTCACGTTGCCGGTTGCATCGGAGGCTTTGATCGACGCGCCGTTGTAGCCGACGAGACCGCCTGCAAAGCTGTTGTTGCCCACGATCACGCTGCCGCTTGCATCGGAGGCGTCGATCGACGCGATGCTGTGGCCGACGAGGCCGCCCGCCACGACGCCGTGATTGGCCCGCACGTTCACGCTCGATGACGACGTCTTGACGACACCGCCTTCATGGATGCCGACGAGACCGCCGACGCTTGCGCCGTCGGCCTGCGCGCTGATGCTGCCCGCGGCCGTCGATCCCGAGATGATGCCTCGATTGGCACCGACCAGACCGCCGGTGCCGCCGGCCGAATGGCTGACGATCTGGACGTTGGCGTGACTGTTGCTGATGGTCGCCTGGCCACGATCCGGCCACAGGACGGTGAGGCTGTCGCCCACCAGGCCGCCGACCGCCAACGAATCCCTGCCGCCGTCGACACGGCCTGAGACCGACGCGCGATCGATCGTGCCGCTCCAGTTGCTGCCCACCAGGCCGCCGACGATGGCGCGGCCGCTGCCGCTTACCACGATGTCCTTCGCCTTGACGTTCGAGATTGTGCCCGTGTTGTAGCCAACCAGCGCACCGACGCTGAATGGCACGCTGCCGTTCGGCACGGCTACCTTCGTCGTGATTTTCTCCAGCCCGAGGTTCGCGATACGACCTAAGTTCACCGAGAACAGCCCGATGGCCGGACTACCCGGGTTCGAGACCGACAGGTTGCCGACGGTATTGCCCAGACCGTCGAACACGCCTTCGAACGCCAGTCCGGCGCCGCCGAGACTGCGGAATTGCGCACCGCGGCCATCGATCGCGTTACCCAGCACGTAGCGGCCGTTCAGGTTCGCGTCCACGTTGCGCAGGCCTGCCAGATCGTGGATCACCTGATAGGCGTCGCCGTTCGCCGAGAACGATGCGTTCCGGCCCGACAGCGTGACCACCGCGTTGTCGTTCGTCAGCGTATGGCCGCTGCCCGAGTTCAGCGCAAGGCGTGCGTTTTGGCCCGTCAACGCGACCTTGTCGTCGATGCGGATGCCGCCCGCCGCGTTCGCCGTCACGCCCGCGTTCGCGCCGCTCGCCGTCATCGACTGCTTCAGGTCGACGCTGCCCTTCTGCGACGTCAGCGTCAGTGCGTGATCGCTCGTCCAGTTCACCGCGCCGTCCACCGTCAGGTCGCCCGACGTGTTGGTCAGCGCCACGTTCGTCGTGCCGAGGTTGCGCGACAGCGTCGTCCCGTCGATCGCGCCATCCGCGGGGCCGGCTCCCGAGCCGGTATTTGCGCCGATCACGACACCCACGCCATTGCCGCCCGTGCCGCCGATGCCGACGTGCGTGCTGTCGGCTCCGTTGCCGGTATTGCCGCTGACGCCGCCGTCGATGACGAGGCCGCGCGTGCCGGCCTGTTGCGCCGGCGCGGCCGCGCTCACGTTTGCATTGGCCGCCTCGATCGTCCACGTGCCCGTGCGGCCCGAGGCGCCGCGCGTATCCACCTGCGCGTCACGCGACACCGCCACCCGTTCGCCGCGCGTCGTCACCGTGCCGCCCGCCGCGTTCAGCTTCCCGCCAACCTGCACCAGCCCGCCGTCCAGCACGATCTTCCCGTCGCGCGCATTCAGCCCGTGTGCCTCGATCGTCCCGCTGTTGTTCACCACCGCGTTCAGCAGGCCGTTCGCTGCGCGCGCCGTCATCAGCACCTCGCCGCCGTCCGCCTTCAGCAAGCCGCCGTTGTTCACCTGCGCGTCCATCGCGCCGCCTTCGACCTGCAGGTTCAGCAGGCCGTTGCCGTCGAAGTTCACGTTGAACGCATTCCCAGCGCCCAGCGCCACCCGGCCCGCCTGCGCGCGGATCACGCCCGTGCTCGACACGCGCGCACCCAGCAGCGCCACGCTGCCGCCGTCTGCCGTCGTGATCGTCCCGGCGTTCTCCACCGACTGGCCCGACGCGCCCGCGAACCGATACGTGCCCGCCAGGAAATCCCTGTCCGAGATGTTCTTCGTCGACGCCACCAGCCCGCCCACGTTCACCTGCGCACCGGCGCCGAACACCACGCCGTTCGGGTTCACCACGAACACCTTCCCGTTCGCGTCGATCTGACCATGGATCTGGCTGCCGTTCGTCCCGATCACACGGTTCAGCGCGATCGACTGGTTCGACAACTGATGGAACGACACCCGCTCACCGCCGCCCACGCTGAAGTCCTGCCAGTTCGTGACCAGCTTGTCCGTATGCTGGTTGATCGACATCGTCTTGCCGTCGGTCGACGTCGCGATGTCCGCCTTCCCCGCAGCGATCTCGCCGCCCGTCGGCAGCGCAAACGCGCTCGACGCCGCCAGCCCCAGCAGCGACACCCCCGCCGCCGCGATCAGCTGCTTGCCGCCGCGCGATTTACCACGGCGACGCGCCGTTTCCCCGACCGCGCACCAGCCGCCCTGCGCGTCGTTCCATACCAGCGAGTAAGCTCTATTCATTTGGAATCCTCTTTATCTAGTTTTTCAAGCGCCCGTCCCGACAGGCGATCGTCTCAGTCACTCAGAAATACTGAGCGGCCTGAACCCATACGCTCGGCGCGCGGGTCGGCGAATCGCCTCCCCCGCCGAGCGGCAATGCAGCCGTCAGCGTGACCTGGCGTTTCTCGCCGTACCAGCTCGCACCGATTCCCGCCGACTGCAAGTGTTGCTTGTTCCGTTCGCGTTTCCACGGATGCCGGTTGAGCTGCACATAGCCCGCGTCGACAAACGTGCTGACCTGCCATCCCGGCGCGGCGAGGTAACGCAGCTCCGCGCTGGCCTGCCAGCCCTGATCGCCGCTGCCCGCGCCGAGCGCGTAGGCACGCACGCCGTATGGGCCGCCGAGGCTGAATTTCTCCGACGAATCGAGATTGCGTGAAGCAAGCTGCGCGCTGGCCTGTGCATACACCTGGAACCGGCCGCCCACGGCCTGAATGCGCTGCAGGTTCACGTTCAGCTTCGTGAAGCTGCCGGTCGCCTTCGTCAGCTTGTTCGCTTGCCACGCATCGTTGCTGCGCAGGCGCCCGACGCCGAACATCACCGAGAAACCATTGCGGCCGCCGCCCAGCCAGCCGTCCTGGCTGTTCCCGCTGAGCCCGAAAGTCCACAGGCCGACGTTCTTGTCGTTGCGCAGCGAAAAGACGCGGTACTCGTCGTGCAGGTTCTTGTTCTCGTACTGAACCTGCGCGGTAAGGCCGAGATTGCGCGAACGCACGATCGGCTGCGTGACGTAAACGGTTTGCACGCTCGCGCGCCCGCTCGCCTCGAGATCGGAAAAGCTCCCGGCAAGCCGGTAATGCAGCGACGAATACGCGACGCCGACCCGCGTCGATGCCGGCCCGACGGGCACCTGATAGCCGGCGCGGTAATAGCGTTGCCGTTCGTTGCCGACGAGCCCACGCAGGCTCAGGCGATCGCCGAGACGCAGCGGCGCATTGACGTCGACGCTGCCGCCGACGCGATAGCGCCCCGTCGCCACGTCGCCGAAGTTGTCGAATTCGAGCGATCCGGATGCGGGCGCCCCGCGCTCGGCATCGACGACGAGATCGGTCGTGCCGGGCGCCTCGCCGGGGCGCAGCGTGCCGCGCGCGCCGACGCCGGCCAGATCGTCGAGCAGCAGCAGGCTGCGCTCGAGGCTGGAGCCTTGGACGACGTCGCCCGCGCGCAGTGCGGCGAGCGGCTGGCGCAGCACGGCGTCGAATACGCGGGAATGGTTCTGGATCTCGATGCGGCCATAGCGGCCTTCGGCGACTTCGATGCGCACGACGCCGTCGTCGATTTCCTGCTTCGGCAGATAGGCACGCGCGAGCACGTAGCCGCGCTCGCGGTAGTAGGTGGTGATTCGCTCGGCCGCGCGCTGCAGGTCGGCAAAACCCAGCGTCTCGCCGGCCAGATCGGCAACGAGCGCCTGCAGCGTTGCGCTGTCGAACACGGTGTTGCCGCCGATCTCGAATGTGCGCACAAAAACACGGGGCCCGGTTTCGGGCGGCGGCTGCGCGGCGCCGTCGGACGGGACGATCTCGAGATCGGGCGCGGCTTCCGGCGGCAGGCTCGGCCTGGACGTTTCGATGTCGCGCATCGCCGCGCCTGCGTTCGTCGGCGCCTGCGCATACGCGTGCCCGGACAGGCTCGCGGCGCCCGCGCCCCACAACAGCGACACGCACATCGCGCGGCCAAGGCCCGCAGCCGCGCGTCGAACGCCGCGGGCCTCGACGCCCCCGGCGCACGCGCCGGCTGCGCGATAATCGCCAACGGGAAAATGGATGATGTCGTCACTGCAACGGACGACGATTCTGATTGGATCTACCCACATGCGTCACGGCACCCGAAGTCGAACTGCCGGACACTCGCCGGCAATCAAATGATCCGGCGCATGCTACAGACGGATAGTCCGCGTGTATGTAGATCAGGTACGAAATTTACGCAGCATTTTTGGTTCAGTTCGAGACACGTACCAATCCACTCGAACAGAAATATTGGAATCCTATTCAATTATCCAATTCGATGCCGTCGCCCGACAGCGATCGCCGCAAAACCCGCCGCGCCGACCAGCAGCGCCGCGGCCGCAAGCCCCAGTACCGGCGTGAACGACCCATACCGCGCGACCAGCGGCGCGGCGACGAGCGGCCCCAGGATCTGCCCGACGCCGTACGACGCGGTCGCATAGCCCATCAGCCCCGCCGCGCGCTCGCCGTGCAGCCGCCTCGCCTCGCGCATCGCGAACAGCGTGATCGCGGTAAACGGCAGGCCGAGCAGCATGCTGCCGAGCGCGAAGCCGGCGGCATTCGGCCACACGATCCCGGCCGCGATGCCGACCGCCTGCGTCGCACAGCCGAGCGCGAGCAGTAGCCGGTTGTCCCAATGCGCGGGCAGCCGCGCGGCCGACAGCGCGCCGACGATCAGCGCGGCGCCGAACATCGGCCAGAACAGGTCGGGCCACGGCGAGCCGGCCGGTAGCGCGGCACGCGCGATCACCGGCAAGAACGTCGCCGTGATGATGTAGCCGAAGCCCGGCGCCCCGTACAGCACGACGAGCCACGCGGCGTCCGCGCGATGGCCGCGCACGGCGGCGGGCGGAACAACGGCCGCCGCCTGCGGCGCGGTACCGGGCGACGGCCCGCCCGCCGTCGACGTCACGGCAAACGTGCGCCAGATCGCGACCGACAGCACGGCCGACAACGCCGCGAAGCCCAGCCAGCCCGGCGCCGCCCGATGGCCGGCCAGCGCGCTGCCGATCAGCCCTGTCAGCACGATGCCGACGCCTGGGCCCGCATAGATCACCCCGCTCCATTCCGGCGCATGAAGTTCGGCAAGCCGGCGCAACCCCCACTGCGACACGAACACGAAGGTCCACGCGCTGACGACGCCGGCGATGAAACGCACCGCGAGCCACACGGGCAGCAGATGGCCGACGCCCATCGCGGCGGTGAGCAGCACGGTCGCCACGAGCCCGAAGCGGACCATCCGCGCGGGCGCGACGCGCAGCGCGGCACAACTGACCGCGCCGACGAAGTAGCCCGCGTAGTTCGCCGACGCGAGCCAGCTGCCGGCCTTCAGGCCGATCGAGCCGTCGGCCAGCATCAGCGGCAACAGCGGCGTGAACGCGAAGCGGCCGACGCCGAGCGCGACCGCAAGCCCGATCATGCAGGCAAGCGCGGCCGTGCGGGCGCGGCGGTCGGCGTCGCGTGCCGGGCGCGCGTGCGCGGCGGCGAACGGGGTTTCGGAATGCGGGTCGGAACGTGACATTGGCGACGACATGGCTGGGCGACGGGACGACAGTCGAAACGGAAACGGGAATGCTTCGATCCTAGCTTGACCAATCTATCTCGAAAAATGAATAATTCAGAATCCACTCATCACCGGGAGAGAATCATGGATCTGGCGGCGCTGGCGATTTTCCGGGCCGTCGTCCGCGAGAACGGCGTGACGCGCGCGGCGGCAAAGCTCAATCGCGTGCAGTCGAACGTGACGACGCGGATCAAGCAGCTCGAGGAAGAACTCGGCGCGGCGCTGTTCGTGCGCGACGGCCGGCGGCTCGTGCTGACGCCGGCCGGCGAGACGCTGCTGCCGTATGCAGAGCGCCTTCTGGCGCTCGCGGACGAGGCGCGCCACGCGGTGCGCGAGGATCGGCCGCGCGGCCGGCTGCGGCTCGGCACGATGGAGAGCACGGCCGCGAGCCGGCTGCCCGCCGTGCTCGCCCGCTATCACCATGCGTGGCCCGACGTGTCGCTCGAGCTCGTGACGGGCACGACCGCCTGGCTGATCGAGAAAGTGCGCGAATTCGAGATCGACGCCGCGCTGTTCGCGCGCCCGCCCGAACCGGGCGCGCTGCCCGACACGCTCGACACGGTGCCCGTGTTCCGCGAGGATCTGCTGCTGCTGACGCCGCGTGGCCATCCGCCCGTGCGCACGCCGCGCGACGTGATCCTGCCGACGCTGGTCGCGTTCGAGCGCGGCTGCGCGTACCGCAAATACGCCGAGCAATGGTATGCGGCGCACGGGATGAAGCCGGCGCGCGTGCTCGAGCTCGGCTCGTACCATGCGATCGTCGCGTGCGTGGCGGCCGGTGCGGGCGTCGCGGTCGCGCCGCGTTCGGTGCTCGACCTGCAGCCCGAGACCGGCAATGTCGCCGCGCATGTGATTCCCGAACTCGGGGGAATCGACACGCTGCTCGCGTGGCGGCAAGGCCATGCGTCGGCCGCGCTCGCCGCGCTGCGCGACGCGCTTGAAGAGGCGGCGCGGCCGGCCGGCGTGACCGGCGCGCGGGTGGCGCTGCCGGCCTGAGGCGAGCGGAAACCGCCCGTCGCCCTGCGCTCGCGCCGTAAACGCAAGACGGCCCGACCGGCGAATGCCGATCGGGCCGTCTCGTGCGATCCCGTCAAAGACAGCGCGCCGCCCGCAAGGGCGCCGCGCCGCTCATGACGTTCAGAGCCGCTCTTCCACCCAGGCCTTGACGCCCGCGAGCGCCGCCGGCAGGTTCGCCGGCTCGGTGCCGCCGGCCTGCGCCATGTCCGGGCGGCCGCCGCCCTTGCCGCCCACCTGCTGCGCGACGAAGTTCACGAGCTCGCCGGCCTTGACCTTCTTGCTCGCGTCCGCCGTGACGCCCGCGATCAGGCTGACCTTGCCGCCTTCGATCGCCGCGAGCACGATCGCCGCGCTCTTCAGCTTGTCCTTCAGCTTGTCGACCGTTTCGCGCAGCGTCTTCGCGTCCGCGCCGTCGAGCGTCGCGGCCAGCACGTGCACGCCGGCGATCTCGACCGCCTGCTGCGCGAGCTCGTCGCCCTGGCTCGACGCGAGCTTCGACTTCAGCGCCGCCAGCTCCTTCTCGAGCGACTTCACCTGGTCCTGCACCTGCGCGATGCGCTGCGTCAGCTCCGCCGGCTGCGCCTTCAGCGCGGCCGCCGCTTCGTTCACGCGCGTGTCGAGTTCCTGCACGAAGCGCACCGCGTTGTCGCCGGTGATCGCCTCGACGCGGCGGATGCCGGCCGCGACGCCGCCTTCCACCACGATCTTGAACAGGCCGATGTCGCCGGTGCGATGCACGTGCGTGCCGCCGCACAGTTCGCGCGAGAAGCCGAGATCGAGCACGCGCACTTCGTCGCCGTACTTCTCGCCGAACAGCGCCATCGCGCCGCCCTTCACCGCTTCGTCGTACGGCATCACGCGCACGATGCCCGGCGCGTTCGCGAGGATTTCATCGTTGACGATCCGCTCGACGCGGCGGATCTCGTCGTCCGTCAGCGGCGCGTTGTGCGCGAAGTCGAAGCGGGTTTTTTCCGCATCGACCAGCGAACCCTTCTGCTGCACGTGCGCGCCGAGCACTTCGCGCAGCGCCTTGTGCATCAGGTGGGTGGCCGAGTGGTTGCGCTGGGTGCGCGCGCGTCGGTGCGCGTCGATCTCGGCGCGCAGCACGTCGCCGACCTTCAGCGCGCCCTGTTCGAGCGTGCCGTGATGGCCGATCACGTCGGCCTGCACCTTCAGCGTGTCGGCCACCGCGAAGCGCGTCGACGCATTCGCGAGCACGCCCTGGTCGCCGACCTGGCCGCCCGATTCCGCGTAGAACGGCGTGTGATCGAGCACGACGACCGCATCCTGGCCAGACTTCACTTCATTGACCGACGAACCGTCGACGTACAGCGCGACGACCTTCGCGTCGTCGAACGCGATTTCCTCGTAGCCGTGGAAGGTCGTCTTCGCGCCCGTGTATTCGAGGCCCTGCGCGGCCTTGAACTTGCCGGCCGCGCGTGCCTGCTCGCGCTGGCGCGCCATCGCGTCGTCGAACGCCGGCTCGTCGACCGTCATCCCGCGCTCGCGGCACACGTCGGCCGTGAGGTCCAGCGGGAAGCCGTAGGTATCGTGCAGCTTGAACGCGAGTTCGCCGTCGAGCACCTTGCCGCCCTTCGCCTCGACGTCGGCCAGCGCGGCCTCGAGGATCGACATGCCGTGCTCGATCGTCTCGAAAAAGCGCTCTTCCTCCTGGCGCAGCACGTCGGTCACGCGCTGCTCGGCTTCCTTCAGCTCCGGATACGCGACGCCCATCTCGGCGACGAGGTCGGCCACCAGCTTGTGGAAGAACGAACCCTTGCGGCCGAGCTTGTAGCCGTGGCGGATCGCGCGGCGCACGATGCGGCGCAGCACGTAGCCGCGGCCTTCGTTGCCGGGGATCACGCCGTCGACGATCAGGAACGAGCACGCGCGGATGTGATCGGCGATCACCTTCAGCGAGTTGTTGTTCAGGTCGCCGATCTCGGTCACGCGCGCGGCGGCCTTGATCAGGTTCTGGAACAGGTCGATCTCGTAGTTGCTGTGCACGTGCTGCAGCACCGCGGCGAGACGCTCGAGGCCCATGCCCGTATCGACGCACTGCTTCGGCAGGCGCGTCATGTTGCCCTGCGCGTCGCGGTTGAACTGCATGAACACGAGGTTCCAGATCTCGATGTAGCGGTCGCCGTCTTCTTCAGGCGACCCCGGCGGGCCGCCCCACACGTCCGGGCCGTGATCGTAGAAGATCTCCGTGCACGGGCCGCACGGGCCCGTGTCGCCCATCGTCCAGAAGTTGTCCGACGCGTAGCGCGCGCCCTTGTTGTCGCCGATGCGGATGATCCGCTCGGTCGGCACGCCGACTTCCTTCGCCCAGATGTCGTACGCCTCGTCGTCTTCCTGGTAGACGGTGACCCACAGCTTGTCCTTCGGCAGCTGGTAGACCGTGGTCAGCAGCTCCCACGCGAACTTGATCGCGTCGTGCTTGAAGTAGTCGCCGAACGAGAAGTTGCCGAGCATCTCGAAGAACGTGTGGTGGCGCGCCGTGTAGCCGACGTTCTCGAGGTCGTTGTGCTTGCCGCCCGCGCGCACGCTGCGCTGCGACGTGGTCGCGCGCGAATACGGGCGCTGGTCCGTGCCGAGAAAGACGTCCTTGAACTGGACCATGCCCGAATTCGTGAACATCAGCGTGGGGTCGTTACCGGGCACGAGGCTCGACGAGCGGACGATCGTGTGGCCCTTCGATTCGAAGAATTTGAGGAATTTCTCGCGGATTTCGGCAGCTTTCATGGCGTGCGGGGAGTGTCTGGCTGAGACGGCTTCAAACGCCGGCTGTCCTGGCGGACGCACGGCGGCAAATATGGTAAACGGCCGATTATACGATACAGACTGCCGGCCCAGACGGCGGCCTCGCGCGGGCGGCCCGCTCGCACGGACGACCGCGCGGGGCCACCGGCGCGGCCGATTCGCCGTAAGATGCTCGGCATGCCACGCGCCTTGCGCGGCAAGGCCAAGCCAAAAAGGAGACGAATCGACGATGGGTGCCCTGAGCCATATCCGCGTGCTGGACCTGACCCGCGTGCTCGCGGGCCCGTGGTGCGCGCAGACGCTTGCCGATTTCGGCGCCGACGTGATCAAGGTCGAGCGCCCCGGCGCCGGCGACGACACGCGCCACTGGGGGCCGCCCTACCTGAAGGACGCGCACGGCGCGGACACCGCCGAGGCCGCGTACTACCTCGCCGCGAACCGCAACAAGCGCTCGGTCACCGTCGATATCGCGACCCCCGAGGGCCAGCAGATCGTGCGCGAGCTGGCCGCGCAGAGCGACGTGGTGCTCGAGAACTACAAGGCCGGGCAGCTGAAGAAATACGGGCTCGACTACGACGCGCTGCGCGCGGTCAAGCCGGACCTCGTCTACTGCTCGGTCACGGGCTTCGGCCAGACCGGCCCGTACGCGCACCGCGCGGGCTACGACTTCATCATCCAGGGCATCGGCGGCTTCATGAGCATCACCGGCGAGCGCGACGGCGAGCCCGGCGGCGGCCCGCAGAAGGCCGGCGTCGCGATTTCCGACCTCGCGACGGGCCTCTATTCGACGATCGCCGTGCTCGCCGCGCTCGCGCACCGCGACCGCACGGGCGAAGGCCAGTACATCGACATGGCGCTGCTCGACGTGCAGGTGGCGCTGCTCGCGAACATGAACACCAACTTCCTCGCGAGCGGCAAGCCGCCGGTGCGCTGGGGCAACGCGCATCCGAACATCGTGCCGTACCAGACGTTCCAGACGAGCGACGGCTGGATCATCGTCGCGGTCGGCAACGATGGCCAGTTCCGCAAGTTCGTCGAGGCCGGCGGCCGCGCCGAGCTCGCCGACGACGAGCGCTTCGCGACCAACCCCGCGCGCGTGCGCCACCGCGAGACGCTCGTGCCGATCATCGCAGACATGGTGAGGACGCGCGGCAAGCAGGCGTGGATCGACGCGCTCGAGGCGGCCGGCGTGCCGTGCGGGCCGATCAACGACCTCGACGAAGTGTTCGAGAACGAGCAGGTGGTCGCGCGCGGGATGCAGGTCGAGCTGCCGCATCCGTGCGGCGCGAACGTGAAGCTCGTGCGCAATCCGATCCGGATGAGCCGCACGCCGCCCGATGCGCGCACCGCGCCGCCGCTGCTCGGCCAGCAGACCGACGACGTGCTGCGCGAGCTGCTCGGCTACGACGACGCGCGGATCGCGGCGCTGAAGGCGAAGCAGGCGATCTGACGATGCAGCGGGCGGGTTGCCCCGTTATGCGCGGCGGCCCTCACCCGCCATCGCGTCGAGCCACGCGCGCGCATCAGGCCAGTCGCCAAGCCCGCTGTCCGCGTTGATGTGGCCGCGCGGGCCGATATCGTGGAAATCGCTGCCCCACGCATCCGCGCACGCGCGCGCGAACGCCGGCGCGCCGTACGGATCATCGCGGCTCGCGACGACGCGGGCCGGAAACGGCAGCCGCTCGCGCGGCACCGGTCCGAAGCCGTGCGCGTCGGCCGGAAACGCGGGCCCGGCCGGATCGGGCAGCGCGACGAGCAGCGCGCCGCGGACCTTCGCGAGCGCGTCCGGACGCGCATAGCGCGTCGCCCACCACGCGACGGTCAGCGTGCCGAGGCTGTGCGCGGCGAACAGCACCGGGCCGCGCGCCGCATCGACCGCGCGGTCGAGCGCGAGACACCAGCCGTTGCGGAATGCGCGATCCCAGTCGGGCATCGCGATGCGCACGAAGCGCGCGTCGCCGCGTTCCCAGCGGCTTTGCCAGTGCAGCGGACCGGAGTTGCCGTAGCCCGGCAGCACGAAGATGGAAGGTTGGGTCATGCAGGGTTCCGTCGACGCTTGAATGTTGGTGTGGTCAGTCGACGGAGTGTCGCACATCCGTTCCCTCCCTGATGCCTGTCGATGGTCGAATCGTCGGAAGGATGTGCGAGGCGGCGGCTACCCGCCGCCGGGGTCAGCGCACGCCGGCGCCGACCAGGCCGCCTGCCGCGGCGCCCGCGACCGTGCCGACCGGGCCGCCCGTGATCAGGTAGCCGAGCGCGCCGCCGGCGGCCGCGCCGATGCCGGCATTGCGCTGCGTGTGCGTCATCGCGCACGCGCCGAGTTGCGACAGCGCCGCGACGATCACCGCGGTGCGAACGAGAAAGGTGGTCTGCTTCTTCATGATTGTTGGCGTCCTCCCGTCGCGCGATTCGTGCACGACGGCTTTCAAATGAGTGACTCATCATAGAAAGCATCGAATGCCGGCAGCAATCCGATTTACGTCGTGTTACAGCAGACACACACTCGAGATATTGCATCCGGTGCGATTCCGGCGCGCCGCCGCCGCGCGAGCCGCCCGGGCCGGACCCCGCTCAGGTAGAATTGCAGGATTAAACCGGCGCGGCGCGCGCCGACCAAACCTGACCAATCCCGCATGAGCACCGAACGCAACGACGCCCCCGCGGCTTCCAACTTCATCCGCAACATCATCGACGACGACAACCGCACCGGCAAATGGAGCGGCCGCGTCGAGACGCGCTTCCCGCCCGAGCCGAACGGCTATCTGCACATCGGTCACGCGAAGAGCATCTGCCTGAACTTCAGCGTCGCCCGCGACTACGGCGGCGTCTGCCACCTGCGCTTCGACGACACGAACCCGGAAAAGGAAAGCATCGAGTACGTCGATTCGATCGTCGACGCGGTGCGCTGGCTCGGCTTCGACTGGCGCAAGGACGCGGTCGACCACCAGTACTTCGCGAGCGACTACTACGACAAGCTGTATGAATTCGCCGAGCTGCTGATCAAGCGCGGCAAGGCGTACGTCGACAGCCAGAGCGCGGAAGAAATGCGCGCGAACCGCGGCTCGCTGACCGAGGGCGGCAAGCCGTCGCCGTTCCGCGATCGCACGCCGGACGAGAACCTCGACCTGTTCCGCCGGATGAAGGCCGGCGAGTTCAAGGAAGGCGAGCACGTGCTGCGCGCGAAGATCGACATGGCTTCGCCGAACATGAACATGCGCGACCCGGTGATCTACCGGATCCGCTTCGCGCACCACTACCGCACCGGCGACGCGTGGTGCGTGTATCCGATGTACGACTACACGCACTGCATCTCGGATGCGCTCGAAGGCATCACGCATTCGCTGTGCACGCTCGAGTTCGAGGATCACCGCCCGCTGTACGACTGGGTGCTCAACGAGCTGGCCGACGCCGGCGAGTTCACCCGGCCGCTGCCGCAACAGATCGAATTCTCGCGGCTGAACCTCACCTACGCGATCACCAGCAAGCGCAAGCTGCTGCAGCTCGTCACCGAAGGCCACGTCGACGGCTGGGACGACCCGCGGATGCCGACCATCGTCGGCGTGCGCCGCCGCGGCTTCACGCCGGAAAGCATCCAGCTGTTCTGCGAGCGGATCGGCGTGACCAAGGTCGATTCGTGGATCGACATGAGCGTGTTCGAAGGCGCGCTGCGCGACGACCTCGACGACAAGGCGCCGCGCTCGGTCGCGGTGCTCGATCCGCTGAAGCTCGTGATCGACAACTACCCGGAAGACCTCGAGGAAGCGTGCACGGCGCCCGTGCACCCGCACCACCCGGACCGCGGCGTGCGCACGTTCCCGATCTCGCGCGAGCTGTGGATCGAGCGCGAGGACTTCGTCGAAACCCCGCCGAAGGGCTATTTCCGCCTGTTCCCGGGCAACAAGGTGCGCCTGCGCTACGGCTACGTGATCGAATGCACGGGCTTCGACAAGGATGCGGACGGCAACGTGACGGCCGTGCACTGCAACTACTTCCCGGACAGCAAGTCGGGCACCGAAGGCGCGAACAACTACAAGGTGAAGGGCAACATCCACTGGGTCAGCGCGAAGCACGCGCAGCCGGCCGAAGTGCGGATCTACGATCGCCTGTTCAAGGAGCCGCATCCGGACGCGGGCGGCGCGAACTTCCTCGACGCGCTGAACCCCGATTCGAAGAAGATCACGCACGCGTACGTCGAGCCGGGCGCCGGCGACGTCGCGCCGGAAACCCGCCTCCAGTTCGAGCGTCACGGCTACTTCGTCGCGGACCGCGTCGATTCGAAGCCGGGCAAGCCCGTGTTCAACCGGATCGTCGGGCTGCGCGATAGTTGGGGCAAGCCGGCCTGACGGCAGCCTGCGCGCAACGATAAAAAAACCCGGCTCGAAGGCCGGGTTTTTCTTTGCCTGCCACCGCCGCTCACGCGCGCGGCAGCCGCCGATGCAGATCCGCGAGCGGCAATATCGTGCGGAACAGCCGCGCGAGGCTGCGGCTCGCGAACGTGTCGATGTCGCCGGGTTCGGTCCAGCGATACGCATCCATCTCGGGAATCATCGTCCCGTCGCGCCGGCTCGGGAACAGCGACGTGCAGACGCAGCGGGCGGGATCCACTTCGTCGTCCGCGACGCGCACCGCGAACAGGTGCAGATCCTTGTCGTGGCGGTACACGAAGCGGCCGAGATCGACAAGCCGCCCGGGCGCGAACACGATGCCGGTTTCCTCGAGCAGCTCGCGCAGCGCAGCCTGCAGCGGCGATTCGCCCGGCTCGCCCTGCCCTTTCGGGATGTCCCAGTGCGTCGTGTCGGTCGCATGCGCGAGGAACACGCGCCCGGCCCCGTCGAGGATCACGACGCCGCACGACACCGTGCGCGCCGCGCCGCCCTGCATCATCGATGCCCGGCCCGCGGCGCTCAGCGCTTCTGCAGCTGCCACTTGCCGGCAGCGGTCTTGCAGTAGACGGGCTTGAGCGTCATCGTCTGGCCCTTCGCGGAAATTTCGGCGGCGATTTCACGGCAGGTCTTGCCGTCATTCTCGGACGTGGACGGCGTGAGCTTCGCCTCGATCTGCGTGCCCCTGCCGCTGCTCTGCCACGTCGTGGCCTCGCCGTCCTTGCCTTCGTCGCGCACCTGCGCAACGGCCTTCGACAGCGACGCACGGTCGGCGTTGCTGAAGTAGCTGAGCGGCGTGTCGGTCAGGAAGTTCAGGTTGTTCTGCGCATGGGCGGGCAGCATCGCGGCGGCACACGCGGTGCCGGCCAGCAGTCGCGCGACGTGGGAAAGGGATGCACGCATCGACATGTTGTTCTCCTTGGCTGATCGATCAAACCGCGCGGCGCGACCTTCGTCGCCCCGCGCGTCAGCCAGCGAGGATAGCATGCGCTCCGCGCCCTCCGCCCCATGCGCCGCTCAGCGGCCCGCCTGCGTCGACGTCGCTTGATAGCCGTCGGTCAGCGTGCCCAGGAACGCGATCACGTCCTTGATCTCGGCCTCGTTCAGCGCCGGCCGGTCGCCCGGCTTGCGGTCGAACGGCGGCTCGCGGTTGATGTTCGTCCAGTAGCGCTGCGGCAGGTCGTCGAACTTCTGCACCTTGCCGTGCACGACCGGATAGAACTTCTCCGGATGGATGTCGCGCTCGACGTAGAAGCGCATCACGTCCTCGAGCGTGTGGTACACGCCGTTGTGGAAGAACGTCTTGCGCGTCGCGACGTTGCGCAGCGACGGCGTGCGGAACAGGCCGCAGAATTCGTCGCGGCCCTTCAGGTCGGTGCGCTCCGGGCCGCATGCGCCGAGATCGTGGAAGCGCGGGTCGCGGTTCACCGGCAGCGCGCGATTGCGCGGCACGCCGATCGCGATCAGCCCGAAGTCGCTGAACTGCGGCGGGCCGCCTTCGAGCGTGCGCTGGCTCAGGTGGCAGCTCGCGCAGTTGCCCTTCTGCTCGTCGTTGAACAATTTCAGCCCGCGCAGCTCGGCGGGCGTCAATTGCGCCTTGCCGGCGAGGTACGCGTCGTACTTGCTCGTGTACGGATCGAACAGCGCCGGCTGCTGCTGGAACGCGTCGAGCGCGCGCAGCACCGCGTCGAAGGTGGCCTTGTCATCGGCCAGCACCTTCTCGCCGAACGCCTTGCGGAACGCGTCCGCATACGGCGCCGCGCGCACCGCGCGCGCAACCTTGGCCGGCGAGCTGCTCATCTCGAACGGCGACGTCAGCGGCATGCGCGCCTGCGCGTCGCGCGTGTCGACGCGGCCGTCCCACGTGAGGCCGCCCGTCGGTCCCGCGTCGACGCTTTCGTCGCCTTCGTCCGGCGAATCGTGGAAGTGCTCGCTGAACGGCGGAATGCCGCGCAGGTATTTCAGCGACGGCACCGCGCGGAACCCCGGGCGATGCATGTCGTCGCCGCCCAGTTGCACGGCCAGCGCGTTCGGCGGCCCGAACGCGTGCTCGGCGCTGTGGCACGACGCGCACGCGAGCTTGCCGGAGCCCGACAGCGACGGATCGAAGAACAGCTGCTTGCCGAGCGCCGTCATCTGCTTCACGCCCTCGAACACCTGCGCGCGCGTCTGCGGCTGGCTGGCCGCCGCCACCGCGGGCGCGGCGCTTGCTGCCGCTGCCGCCTGCGCGGCCGGCACGACCTGCGCGCTCGCGCCGGGGCGCGCATCGCAGCCGGCGAGCGCCGCGAGCCCGGCGGCCAGCGCGAGCGCCGCTGCGGCATGGATCAACGGTCGCGCGGACGCGAAGGGTTTCGGGTTGCTGTGCATCGTCGTTCTTCTTGTAGCGGTGGGAAACCGGCCGGAGCTTATGTCAGTTGCGTGACCGTTGCGTGACGATCCACCGACAGTGAATTGAAAGCCCCCCTACACCCGCCTGTCAAATCGGTTCCAGATAATGCGCGCAGCTTTCGGCGCAAGACGGCCGCCATTCGAGCCGCCCGCGCCAGTTCCACCACCCTCCTGTTCCCACACGCGACAACAAAGAGAGAGAACGACGCATGAAGAAGCACGCCTGGATTCGCTACACGCCGATTGCCCTTGCGGCAGCCCTCAGCCTGACCGCCTGCGGCGGCGACGACGTCACGCAGCAGGGCCTGTCGTCCGTCAAGAACGTGGTCGTGATCTATGCGGAAAACCGCAGCTTCGACAACCTGTACGGCAGCTTCCCGGGCGCGAACGGCATCCAGAACGTGACGGCCGCGAACTCGGCGCAGAAGGATCGCGACGGCTCGACGATGCCGACGCTGCCGAAGATCTGGGGCGGCCTCACCGCGACCGGCATCACGCCGGCCGTGACCGAGGCGATGACGGCGAACCTGCCGAACGCGTCGTTCGCGATCGACGACCCGAACGGCTTCAACCAGTCGATGAACATCGCGACGCGCGACATCGTGCACCGCTTCTACCAGGACCAGATGCAGATCAACGGCGGCAAGAACGACATGTACGCCGCGTGGACCGACGCGGGCGGCCTGACGATGGGCCGCTACGCGGCCGATCCGACCAAGCTGCCGCTGTGGAAGATCGCGCAGCAGTACGTGCTCGCCGACAACTTCTTCATGGGCGCGTTCGGCGGCTCGTTCCTGAACCACCAGTACCTGATCTGCGCGTGCGCGCCGCTCTACGCGAACGCGAACACGAGCCCGGCGGCGGGCAAGATCGCGGTGCTGAACGCGGACGGCAAGTCGCTGAAGGTCGCCGCGAACTCGCCGGCGTCCGCGTTGAGCGGCCCGCCGAAGTTCGTCAACGACGGCGCGCTCACGCCGGACTTCTACGCGGTCAACACGATGCAGCCGCCGTACCAGCCGAGCGGCAACAAGGCGGCCACGGGCGGCGACCCGCTGCTCGCCGATCCGGCCAACGCGTCGACGATGCCGGCGCAGACGGCGACCAACATCGGCGACCTGCTGACCAACGCGAACGTGTCGTGGGCGTGGTACGGCGGCGCGTGGGGCCAGGCGCTGCAGGCGAGCCAGAACAACACGTCGAACGTGATCTACGGCGCGGACCTGTCGACGCCGAACTTCCAGCCGCACCACCAGCCGTTCAACTACTTCGCGAACCAGGCGCCGGGCAGCGCGAGCCGCGCGCAGCACTTGCTCGACGGCGGCGCGAACGGCGCCGCGTTCATCCAGGCGATCGACGCGGGCACGCTGCCGGCGGTGACGTTCTACAAACCGCAGGGCAACCTGAACGAGCACCCGGGCTACACGGACGTGACGTCGGGCGACCAGCACATCGCCGACATCATCGCGCACCTGCAGGCGAGCCCGCAGTGGAAGAACATGGTCGTGGTCGTCACCTACGACGAAAACGGCGGCTTCTGGGATCACGCCGCGCCGCCGAGCGGCGACCGCTGGGGCCCGGGCACGCGCATTCCGGCGCTGATCGTGTCGCCGTTCGCGAAGAAGGGCTTCGTCGATCACACGCAGTACGACACGGGCTCGATCCTGCGCTTCATCACCCGCCGCTATTCGCTGCCGCGTCTCGCGGGCCTGCAGCAGCGCGACGACGCGCTGAAGTCGAACGGCGCGCAGCCGATGGGCGACCTGACGAACGCGCTGCAGCTGTCGCCGAACCTGTAACGCGACAGCGGGCCGGCGGTTCGCCGGCCATCCTGCCGGGGCGGCTTCGGCCGCCCTTCTTCATTTCAGTCGGAGCGGCCCGCTCAAGATCCCTCGCGGCAGATCCGCTCCGGGTAGATCTGGTTGCCGTCCGGGTCGAAAATAATCCCCGCGCCGTCCGGCAACGCCCGTCCGGCGAAGTTCACGACGCCGTTTTCGTCGGAGACGTCGCGGTACAGCAGGTCGCCATTGCGCGAGTAGATCGCAAACGGCTTGCCGGGCGCCGACATCACGATGGGCTGCCGTATGCACCGAACCGGCGGGCGCGCTTGCGCGGCCACCGGCAGCGCGAGCGCGGCGGCCGCCACGACGCGCAACAGGCGAGCATGCAGGCAGTGGGGCACGTTCCGCATCGCCCGCCCTACCCCCGCAAGCCCATCAGCCGCGCGAGCGCCGGCCAGCGGTCGAGCGCATCGACATACGCGCGGCGCGCCTGCTCGTCGACGTAGCGATCCGGATCGAGCGCGGGCAGATGGCGCGCGAGCCCGATCACGTCGTTGGGTTGCGACAGGCGGTCGCCGCCGTCGGGTGTGGTTACTTTTCGTCGATCCATACGCCATCCGGAGTCTTGACCGCGTAGCCCGCGGCCGTCTGCATCATCACCGTGCCCTCGTTCTCGCCGACCATCCGCGTACGCGGCAGGTCGGCCGCATATTGCGCGAGCGTCACACCGGGCTTGAACGGGCTGTTCGACACGAGGTTCGACAGCAGCTGCGCGAGCGCGAGGAAGCTCGACGGCTGGTCGATCACGGTCGTGGTGCCGTGGTTGCCGGAGAAGCCGACGAGCCGCACGCCCACCGGCACGTTCACGACGCGCGGCGTCGGGATCTCGCGCAGCCCGGCCACCTGGTTCTTCTCGCCGCGCAGCGCCGCGCCGTGCTCCGGCACGAACACGATCACCGCGCGCCGGCCCGACGACGCGATCAGGTCGGCCAGCCGGTCGAAGTCGTTCATCAGCCGGGTTGCGCGCTGCGGATACGAGTCGATGCTCGTCAGCGAACTGCCGACCACGCGGTTGCCGTCGTGCATGCTGATCGTGTTGTAGTACAGCGCGACCGGCCCCGGCACCGACGCGCGCTGCGCATACCAGTTCGCGAGCGTCGCGTAGTCGTCCTTGATCGCCGAGCCGTCGAACGCGTGCATCGCGACCGGCGCGGCGTCGTTCGACACCAGCGGCGCGTTGGGCACGCCGAGGTTGTCGTGGATCACCTGCAGGAAGTTGTCGAAGTGGCCGTCGTGGTTCAGCAGCGACTGCGCGGTGTAGCCCGCGCGCGCGAGCTGCGAGAACAGGTAGCACTGCTGCGGCGCGGTCTGGTACAGGTCGGCGTGCGCCGCCTGCCCGCAGCTCGCGCGCAGCACGCGGATCGCGGCCGGGCCGCTGTAGCTCGCGGCCGAGCTGAAGTTCGTGAACAGGTAGTCGAAGTGGCTCAGCATCGGATGGTTGCGCACCTTCGCCGCGTCGAGGTCGTCCCACGCGAGCGAGCACACGTGCAGCACGATCACGTCGAATTGCGTCGCCGGGTCGTTGCCGAGCTGGCCGAACGCGACCTGCCGCTGCGACTCCTGCGCGCGGAACGCGGCGAGCGCGGCGTTGTGGTCCTCCGGCTGGCCGGCACGCGCCGCGCCGCCCTCGCCGGCCGCCTGCGATTGCGCCTGCGCGTTCGCCGCGACGCGCGCGGCCAGCCCGCTGCCCGCCTGCCACACCGGCAGCACGACGAGCGCGACCAGCACGAAGGTCGCCACGCGCAGCCAGCGGTTGACGACGAAGTAGACGATCAGCACGCCGGCCACCGTCAGCAGCAGCACCGGCGGCAACACGCGCGGCAGGATCTCCATCCAGTAGTCGAAGCGGAACGTGCTCATCTCGCGCACCGCGTCGGCGAGCCGTTCGAGCGGCGGCGCGTGCGCTTCGCGCGCGAGCAGCGGCACGGCGAGCGCGAGCCCCGCGAGATTGCGCACGATGCGCCAGCCGCGCCGCCGCACGCGCGCGCTCGCGGCGAGCGCGACGGCGAGCGCGAGGTTCGCGAGCCAGATCGGCTGCAGGCTGCCTGTCGCGAACAGCGCGAACTTCAGGATGAAATACAGATTCCAGAACGTCATCGAAACAACTCCAGTCAGTCGCGCGCGCGATCGAGCGCGAGCATCGCCTGCACGCCGCGCGACGCGCCCTTCAGCAGGCGCACGTAACCGTCGACGCCCACCCGCAGCACTTCCTTCAGGCCGCGCAGCGGCGTATCGGTGCGCTCGCCTTCATGCCAGTCGAGCCATGCGTCCGCGCGGCCGAACGTGCACTGCACGAGCTGGCGCTCCTGTTCGAGCGTCAGCGCATCGAAGCTCACGCCGATGTGCGCGGGCGTCACGCGGCACACGCGCACCGGGAACGGGAACGGCCGGTCGCCGCGCGTCACGCAGACGGTCAGCGTGTCGCCCACCGCGAGCGCCAGGCCCGGCACCGCCTCGAGCCCGAGGCCGCCCGCCGAGTAGTCGCTGGTGAAGCAGGCGGCGGTCGTGCCGTCGGCGAGCAGCAGCGTCGCCGGCACGCGCATCGCGATGCGGTGCGTGACCCGCACCTGCTTCGCCTCGCGCGCGACCGCGAGCGCCGCGCCGAGCATCGCGAGGTTGTAGAAGGTCCAGCCCATCGTGATCATGATCGTCGACGCCTCGTCGCCCTGGTCCACGATCAGCCGCGAGATGCCGGCGAGGATCGCGATCACGTTCACCGCGAACAGCACGAGGTACGGCTTCGACGTCGACCAGTCGACGTAGCCCTCCTCGATCTTGCCCCCCTTGTCGGTCACGTTGAACTTGCCGTGCTTCGGGCTCAGGAACGCGACGGTGGTGGGCAGCGCGATGTACCACGCGAGCACCGATTCGTAGACTTCCGCCCAGAACGAATGGCGGTAGCGCCCCTGCATCCGCGAGTTCGCGATGTTCGCGAGCACGAGGTACGGCACCACGTAGCTCGCGAGCGCGACCGCCGACGCGTTGATGAAGTACAGGTGGAAGAACAGGTACGCGAGCGGCATCGTCAGGAAGATCAGCCGCGGCACGCCGTAGAAGAAGTGCAGCATCGCGTTGCCGTAGCAGATCCGCTGCACGAGGCCGAGCCCGCGGCCGAGGAACGGGTTGTCGATGCGGAAGATCTGCGCCATCCCGCGCGCCCAGCGCGTGCGCTGCTTCACGTGGCCGGCAAGGCTTTCGGTCGCGAGGCCCGCCGCCTGCACGGTCGGCAGGTACGCGGACGTATAGCCGCGGCGGTGCAGCTTGAGCGCGGTGTGCGCATCCTCGGTCACGGTCTCCACCGCGACGCCGCCGACTTCCTCGAGCGCGCTGCGCTTCAGGATCGCGCACGAGCCGCAGAAGAACGTCGCGTTCCACAAGTCGTTGCCCGCCTGCACGAGCCCGTAGAACAGGTTGCCCTCGTTCGGCACCTCGCGGAACGTGCCGAGGTTGCGTTCGAACGGATCGGGCGAGAAGAAATGGTGCGGCGTCTGCACCAGCGCGCACTTCGGGTCGCGCAGGAACTCGCCCATCGTCGTCTGCAGGAACGAGCGGGTCGGCACGTGGTCGCAGTCGAAGATCGCGAGGTACTCGCCGTGCGTCTTCGGCAGCGCGCGGTTGATGTTGCCGGCCTTCGCGTGGCGGTTGTCGTCGCGCGTCAGGTAGTCGATGCCGGCCTCGCGCGCGAACGCCTCGAACTCGGCGCGCTTGCCGTCGTCGAGCAGGTAGACGCGCAGCTTCGCGCTCGGCCAGTCCATGCTCTGCGCGGCGAACACGGTCGGCTTCACGACCGACAGCGGCTCGTTGTAGGTCGGGATGTAGACGTCGACCGTCGGCCACAGGTCGGTGTCGTCCGGCAGCGGCACGACCGGGCGGTCGAGCGGCCACGCGGTCTGCACGAAGCCGAGCAGCAGGATCAGCCATGTATACGCTTCGGCCGCGAACAGCAGGTAGCCCGCGAACGCCTCCAGCGGGCTGCGGAAATCGAGCGTCTGCGTCGCGCGCCACCACACGTAGCGCACCATCGCGAGCAGCGCCAG
The DNA here is from genome assembly GCA_001527685.1 of Burkholderia pyrrocinia. GTDB lineage: Bacteria > Pseudomonadota > Gammaproteobacteria > Burkholderiales > Burkholderiaceae > Burkholderia > Burkholderia pyrrocinia_D. The sequence continues at coordinate 129,240 of LOZU01000080.1, read as the reverse complement.
CGACGCGAGCGCGAGCGTCGGCATGTGGCCCGGCAGGCGGCGGATGCCGAGCGCGAGCACCGCGACGATCAGGAAAAACGCGAACTGCGCGCCGGGCATCAGCGGCGACATGCCGGCCGTCGCCCACAGCAGCGCGCCGCCGGCGAGCAGCAGCGGCGCGAGCCAGCGGCGATGGCCGACCCGCTGCGCGCGCGCGTCGATCCAGCCGCCCCAGCGGTCCCACGGCAGGCGCGCGAGCGCCGCGTTGATGCGCCGCCCGATCGCGCGCACGAACACGTACGCGGGCACCACCGTCTTGTCGAACCACGCGAGCGGATCGCGCGCCGGCCGCTCGCCGGCGCCCGCGCGCGGCGCGCGCACGAAGGCCCGCCACAGCCATTCGCGCGGGCTCAGCGGCTGCAGCACGCCCCACTCGGCGGCGAGCCGCAGGAACACCGCGCGCGCCCGCTTGCGCACCGGGTCGGGCTGCCCGGGCGGCGGCGCGTGGAAGAACAGCCGCACGAGCCAGTCGAGCAGCGTGCGCTGCGCGGGCAGCCCGATGCCGCGCGCGAGCCAGTCGGCCGCGCGGCGGCCGGATGTGCGCACGGCGGCGGCGAACCCCGCGGGCGTCATCGCCGGCCTCCCGAGCGCCCGGCGCTGGCGGCGGCGAGCCACGCGTCGACCCAGTTCGCGACGCCGTGCAGGTCATGCGACACCTGCGAATACGGCGCGTCGTCGAAGATCCAGCTGCCGCGCGCGAGCGACTCGGGCACCGCCGCATCGACGTGGATCCGCTGGTCGAGGATCACGCCGGGGCCCGCGACCTCGCGCAGCATCGCGAGCGCGTCGCGCTGCATGTCGCGGGCCGGATTCAGCCGGTTGACGACGATCTGCAGCGCGCCGCGGCCCGCCCGCAGCGCATCGAGGCGCGCGGCGACGGTCGCGCACGCCGCCGGCTCCGGCGGCACGACGACGAGCGTCAGGTCGGCGCTGCGGATCGCGTGCTCGGCGTGCAGCGACGGATAGCGCGACGCGTCGATCAGCGCGACGCCTTCGGCAGGCAGCGCGATCTCGCCGAGCGCGCGGGCGAGCCACGACGGATCGGCGGCGAGCCGCGCATCGCACGCGGCGGCCTGCGCCGCGTCGACGCGCCCGTACGGGACGAACAGCACGCCGTCGGCGTTGCGCCAGGTGTGCGCGTGCCACGGCTCGGGTGCGCCGAGCAGGGTCTGCGCGAGCCCGGCCTCGGACAGCGCGTCGAGGCCGAGGTGCACGCCCAGCAGGTTCTGCGGATCGAATTCGACGGCGACGGCCGGCCGGCCGCGTCGCGCGAGCAGCACGGCGAGCGCGGCGGCGAGCGTCGTGCGCCCGGCGCCGCCGCTGGTCGACGTGACGGCGATCGTCTTCATCGCGCCTCCTCGCGGCTGGTGGCGGCGGCATCGGCGGCGTCCGGCAGCAGGCGCCCGCGCAGCGCGACCGGCACGATCTCGCACGGCACCGCGTCGTGACGGTCGATCCGGCGCGGCGCACGGAAGCCGCGGCCGAGGCCCAGGTGCTGGGCGACGAGCCAGACCGGCACCGCGATCGCGATGCCGACGACGAAACCGATGACGATGTCGGCAATCATGGGGCCTCCGGCTTGCGCAGCGGCATCGCGCTGCGGGTGGCGCCGCGCGCACGCGCGGCGGCGGGGATCGGGCCGGCCGTGGCCGGTGCTGCGGCGGGTGCGTCGGTTGACGCGTCCGTCGGCGGCGCGGCGTCTCGCGGCTCGACTTGCGGCGGCATGGCGGCGACCTGGGACGCATCCGCGTCCACACCGGCGCCCGCCTCGGCCGTCTCCGCCCGCGCGCCGCCCGCCGGATGCGCGGCCGCGAACAGGTCGCTGTAGTCGGCGATCGGCGCGCGCCGGTTCTCCGCCTTCAGCTTGTTCAGTTCCGCGGCGATGCTGCCGTTGCCGAGGCGCACGATCCGGTCGGACAGCGACTCGACCGGCACGTCGAAGATCCGCTTGAGCGCCTCGTCCGCATCGGCCGGCTCGCACGCGAACAGGAACACGTACAGGTGCTCGGCGTCGGCCGTCACCACGTCGCCCGCGCGGCGCGGCAGGCAGTGGCGCAGCGCGTCGACGTGCGCGACGCCGGGCAGCAGCGTCATCTTCACGAGCGTGTGCGGCAGCGCCAGCACCGCGCCGCGATCGAGCACCGCGCGGATCCGCAGGCAGAACGCGCCGACCGGCAGGTAGCCGAGCACCGTGTCGCCGAGCGCGGCGGCCAGCGCGACGCGGTAGTCGGCCGCGACCGGCCGCGCCTGCAGCTGGCCGTGCAGCGAATGCACCGCGGCCTGCAGCCGCGAGAACGGCAGGTCGCGCCCGACGACGCTGTTCGCGCCGACGCTCAGCACCAGCATCTCGAACTGGTGGCGCAGTACCTCGCCACGCTCGACGATCGCGATCTTCAGCGCGCCGCCGCACTGCCGCCGCAGCGTATGCACGGCCGCGCACAGCGCCTCGAGCTGCGCATGGGTGCGGAACGCGAGCACGGCGGTCGCCGCCTGCGCCTTCGCGCAGGCCGCCACCACCGCGGCGTTGTCGTCGACGATCTCCCAGTGGGGCGGCACGAAGCGCTCGCCGTCGACCACCGCGCGGCTGACGACCACCCGGTCCTCGTCGCTCGCGAGCTTCATCTGGCGCGGCTGCACGACCGTGTCGGCATCGAAGATCGCCGACAGGCGGCCGCTCGGCGCGAAGCGCAGCGGCCGCACCTCGCCCGCGGCGAGCGTGTCGCCCGCGCGCCAGAAATCGACGACCCACAGCAGCTCGCCGTGCGTGCGCTGCAGCTGCGACACGCCTGCGCAGACGCTGTGGAAGCCGCTGCGCCGGGTGCGGCGCGCGTCGCGCACGAGCGGCGGATCGTCGGTGTGCGGATCGGCGGCGTCCTCGTGCCCGTCCTCGGGGTTCATCAGCAGCACGACCGCGATCCGGTGCATCCGGCACCAGTCGGCGAACGCGCGTCCTTCTTCCGCGAGCGCGGCCGGGTCGTGCCAGCTGAACCAGCGCTCCGCGCCTTCGACGAAATACAGCGAGCGGGTGCGGAAGCCGAAACGCTGCATCGCGCGGAACCCGCCCATCAGCCGCGCGAACGGGCCCGGCTCGGCGCGCGCGGCATCCGCATGCGCCGCATCGGACCTGGCGCCCGCGCCAGCCGGCGGCATCGCCAGCACGTTCAGGTTGCGCGGCCAGCCGGGCGCGAGCGCGCCGCCCGCGAAGCCGCGCTCGCCCATCTGCGCGGCGATGCTCGCGGCGTCGCGCGCGAGCACGACCGTCACGTCGCGGGTGCGCGCCTGGCGCGCGCTTTCCCATACGAGCGCATCGCTCGCGCTCGTGCGCGCGGCCGCGTAGACCGCATACAGGCCGCCCGGTTCGAGCTGCGTCCACGCGTCCGGCAGCCCGTCGATCGCGAGCCGGCTCAGCGCCGCCACGCGGCCGTCGGCCGGGCCCATGCGCAGCAGCGCGCGCAGGCGGCCGAACACGCCGGCGGCGCCGAACGCGGGACGGGAGGCTTCGAATTCGGTGTTCACGCTTGGGCTTCCTTTTCACGCATCACGCTAGTAATCCGAATACAAGCGCACCGGCGTCGGCGTGACGAGGCCGGTACGCGGCTCGCGTGCGTCGAACGCATAGCGCAGGTACAAGAGCCCCGAGCTCGGCGCGTAATCGTGCGAGCGGTCGATGCGCAACTGCGCGCCGATGCTCAGGTGCGGGTTCATCCGGTACTCGACGATCCCGTTGACGCCATACGAGAACGACACGCCTTGCGTCGAGCTGCCGCCGTACACGAGCCGCGCGAGCGCGTCGGCGGACCGCGCGTTCGCGCCGCCCGGCAGGCCGACCGGGAAATACGGCGAATCGCGCTCGTAGCTGTTCGATACGCCGGTCGTCACGGTCAGGTCCCACGACAGCGCATCGCGCCGCCCGGCCCACTCGATCGGCACGCCGAGCGACAGGTAGCGCTGCGGGCTGTAGTAGCCGCCCTGCCCGTACGTGTAGTAGCGCAGGTTCTGCGCGTAATGCCACGCGTTGCCGACGAGGCCCGTGCTCACCCGCATCGTCGCGCGTTCGTACACGGGCACCGTGAAGCCGGTGCGCAGCGTCACCTCGGTGTTGCGCTCGACGTTGCGGCCGCTCAGCACGCCCGCGCCGAGCTCCGCGAACACGTTGGTGCGGCCGACGTCGACCGACGCGCGCAGGTTCACGCCGTCGCGACGCACGCCGCCCCACACCGCGCCGGTCCACGGGTCGCGCATGCCCGCGTACGACAGCTCGCTGCTCGTCTCCGGCCGCCGCGACGCGCTCGCCGTGAAGCTCGCGGGGCCCGCGTCGAACCGGTAGCGCACGCCGCCGACCACGTAGTGCACCGGGAAACCGAGCGGCGACGTGCCGACGTCGAAGCGCCACGCATCCGTGCGATAACCCGTGCCGAGCGCGACGCCCGTCGCCGACTGGTGCAGCGAACCCGGCGGGTTCGCGCTCGGCGCGTTCAGCCCCGGATAGGTCGCGAACGTGTTGAGCGCGTATGCGTTCGGGTTGCTGGTGTCGAGCGTGCCGGCGTCGAGGTGCACCGTGTCGACCTGCAGGAACGCATGCCCGTCGTAGCGCACCGGCACTTGCACGTAGATCGGCACCTGCTGCGCGCGGTACGCGGACACGCCGTCGTCGCCCGACTTGTACGCGGGCAGCCAGCCGATCTCGACCTCCGGGTCGCGGCGCTGCTCGAGGCTCGCGAACGCGGCCTGCGCGGGCGTGCGGCCGTCGCGGCGCGGGCTCACGCCGGCCGCGCGCTCCTGCGCCAGCGACGCCCGGTACAGCGACGCCGCGTCGTCGTAGCGCCCCTGCGCCTCGGCCACGCGCCCCGCCGCGACCGTCACGTCCGGGCGTTCCGGCCAGGCCGCGTGCAGGCGGCCGGTGATCTCGGCCGCGTCGTCCGCGCGGCGCAGCGCGGTGAGCCGGCGCACCGCGGACAATTGCGTATCGACATCGTCGGCCGCCGCCTGTGCCAGTACGTGCTGCACCCGCGCCAGCGCCGCCGCGCGATCGCCGCTGTCCTCGTCGATCCGCGCGAGCGCGAGCTGCGCGTCCGCGTCGTCGGGCGTGCGCGCGACGACCGGCGCGAGTGCGTCGCGCGCCGCGTCGTAATGGCCCTGCGCGCGTTCGAGATCGGCCACTTCGAGTGCAAGGCGCTTGTCCGCGTGGGCGGCCGGGCTCGCGTCCGTGAGCAGCCGGCGCGCCTGCGCATAGTCCTGCCGCGCGATCGCATCGTCGGTGCGGCGCAGGATCAACCGCAGCGATTGGTCCTCGAGCCGGGCGGTCTGCGCGGCCGTCAGCGCCGGGTCGCGGCGGATCGTGTCGAGCCATGCGGCGAGCGCGTCGTCGCGCCCCGCGCTGCCGAGCAGGTCGCCGTAGCGCAGCCGCACGCCGGCGTCGGCCTCGTGCGGATGCGCGGCCATCCAGTCGCGCAGCGGCGCGAGGCCCCGCTCGGGCTCGCCCGCGTCGATCCACTGCGCGCCGATCGCGGCCAGCATGTCGGGATCGTCGGGCGCCGCCGCCTGCGCACGCGCGAGCGCCGCGTCGAACGCGCCGCGTTCGCCTCGGCCGAGCGCGCCGCGCGCATCGGCAAGCGCGCGCTGCGCATCGAGCTTGCGCGCCAGCGCGCGCATGCCGTCCGAGCGCTCGGCGTCGGCCACCGGCGCGAGCGCGTCCTGCGCGCCCGCGACATCATCGAGCGAACTGCGGTACAGCGCCGTCGCATGGCGCATCTCCGGCGTGCCGGCCTGCACGAGCCCGTCGTCCATCACCGTGCGGCCGAGCTGCGGCAGGCCCATGTCGCGATACAGGCGCGCGAGCGCGAAACGGGTCCACGGCGCATCGGGCGCCGCGCGCACCGCGGCCTCGTAGCGCTGCGCGGCCGGCCCGCGTTCGCCCTTGTCGGCCAGCGCACGCGCCTGCTGCGCGAGCAGGTCGGCGCGCAGGCCGTCGAGCGCGCGCCGGTCGTCGCGGCCCGTGACGCGGCCTTGCACGGCGTCGAGCAGCGGGCCGATCTGATCCGCGCGGCCGGTGCTCTCGTACAGCGTCGCGGTGCCGCGCACCGCGGACAGGCTTGGCGCGCGGGCCGCCAGCAGCCCGCGCAGCAGCGGCTCCGCGCGCGCCCAGTCGCGCTGCGCGAGCAGCGCGTCGGCCAGCTGCAGCTTCGCGTCCGGACTGTCCGGCTGCATCGCGAGCGCGGCGCGCGCCGTACGCGCCGCGTCCTGCGGGCGTCCGGCGGCGGCCGCCGCCCGGCCCTGCGCGAGCAGGCCCCAGAACTGCGCGGTGCGCGCGAGGCTGTCCCATTTGCCGCGCTGGTCCGGCGCGAGCGACGCGGCCCGCGCGAACAGCGCGCGCGCGTCGTCGTGACGCCCCTCGCGCAGCCGCAGCAGGCCGAGCCCGCCGACCGCGTCCGCATCGCCGGCGCGCGTGCGCGCGGCCTGCGCGAGCAGCGGATCGGCCGCGGCGAAATCGCCGCGCGCCAGCGCCTGCAGGCCGCGCTGCTGCGCGATGTAGTTGGGGTCGCGTTCGAGGCGGCGCTGCGCGTCGCGCTGCTGCTCCATCGACGTGACCTTGTCGCGGAACTCGGTGTCGTCCGGCACCAGCGCGAGATACGCGCGCATCGCATCGAGGTAGGCCGGGTCGGTGTCGGCCGACTGCAGCACGCGCCGCCACACGGCCATCGCCTCGGTGCGGTCGGTATCGGTACGCCGCGCGAGCGCCCATGCCAGCCGGTTCGCTTCCGCGCGCGTCGCGCTGCGCTGGCTCAGCAGCTTCGCGAGCCCGAGCGCCGCATCAGCGTCGTCCGGATCGGCCGCGACCGCGCGGCGCAGCGCCGCGATCGCCGCGTCGGGGCCGCCCGGCCCGTTCGCGACGATCTGGTAATACTCCGCACCGAGCGCGCCCGACGGCGCGCCGTTCGGAAACAGCGCGACGATGCGCCGCGCGGCTTCCGCCGAGCGGCCGCTGCGCGCGAGCAGGCGGATCCGCGCCATCTCCTGGCGCCCGCTCGTCGCGACGCGGTATTCGTCGTCGGCCCGGCGCGTGTCGGCCGCGCCTGGCGCCCGCGCCTGCAGGCGCGCGAGCGCCGCCTGCGCGCCCGTGGCGTCGCCCAGGCGCAGCAGCACGCGCACCTGCTCGGCCAGCAGCGCCGGATCGCCGGGCGCGATCAGCAGCCCCTTGCTGATCGCGTCGCGCGCGAGATCGTCGCGGTGCTTGACGCCCCACATGCGCGCGGTCGCCAGCAGCCGCTGCGCGTCGCTGACGTTGCCGGCGGCCGGCGCGGGCGCGGCCGGCGCCGCCGCGCAGACCGACGACGCGAGCCACGCGAGCCCGGCCACGTGCGGCGCGGCGCGTTTCAGCGGGCGGCGCATGGGCGGCTCCTCCAGCGCACGTCCAGCGTGCCGTCCGCGGCGAACCGGTAGCGCGCGTCGCGCCAGCCGAGGCCGAACAGCGTCAGCACGCTCGAGTAATAGCCCGGCGGCGACTGGCGCGCGAGCATCTCGACGCGCGCCGCCTGCGCGTCCGCGAGCGCGCGCTGGCCGCGCGCGTCGAGGAACGGCACGGCCGCCGCCGAGAAGCCGCCGTTGCCGTCGTTCGGCCCGGCGGCGCCCGTCGTCGTGTCGACCTTCTCCGGCGGCGCGCCGTGCGCGGCGATGTGCTCGGCAAACGGCGCGAAGCGCGCGAGCAGCGGCGCGGCGAGCGGATCGGCCGGGTCGAGCATGCCGGCCCACAGGTACACGCGGATCGCGTTGTACGCGCTTTCGGCCTGGGTGGCCGGGTCGGGCGCGAAGCCCGCGCCCGCGCGGTACAGCGCCCAGTCGGGCGAAAACCCCTTCGGCGCGGTGTCGAGCAGCACGCGCGCGGTGCTCGCCGCGAGCGACGCCCAGCGGCGGTCGTCCGGCAGCCGCGCGCCGAGGCCGCGGATCACCTGCGGCGGCGAATAGCTCGGGTTCACGCGCCACTGGTCGTTCGCGAGCCGGAAGCCGACCGGCCCCGGCAGCAGCGTGAGGCCGAGGCCCGGCACGCTGGCCGTCTCGTCGTCGAGCACGCGCTTCGCGAGCAGCGCGCCGCGCGCGGTGTAGCTGCGCTCATGCCACAGGCGGCCGGCCTCGACGAGCGTGTACGCGATCCACAGATCGGCGTCCGACGCGGCGTTCGCATCGAGCACGCGCCACGCGCCGTCGGCCGCGCGGCCCCACAGCCACGCGGGCAGGTGCGCGGTGAGGTCGCCCTGCGCGAGGTTGTTCTCGGTCCAGCCGAGGATCGTGTCGAACGCGCGCCGGTCGTTCGCGACGAGCGCGAAGAACAGCCCGTATGCCTGCCCTTCGGAGACGGTGCGCGAATCGGCCGAGCCGACGTCGATCACCCGCCCGTCGGCCGACAAGAAATCGCGCTTGAACGCATCCCAGCGCGGCCACGCGGCGCCGCAGGCCGCGCCGGCGGCGTCCTGGCCCGTGGCGGGCGCGCCCGCCGCCGCGCCCGCTGCCGACGCGGCCAGCGCCAGCGTCAGCGCGAGCGCCATGCCGGCGCGGCGCGCCGGCCGACTCACCCGCCGCCCTGCCGTTGCCTGCACCATCCGTCACATCCCCCGTCGCCGCGCGGCAATCCTCTGCAGCACGCTGAACGCGCCGAGCGCGAGCAGCAGCCCGGCGACGACGCCCACCGCGCCGAGCACGACGGGATGCCGCGCCGCCACCGTCCAGAGCCGCGCGTACCACGGCACGAAGCCGACCACGTACGGATCGCCGACGCGCATGCTGTCGACCGACCCCGGCCGCACCAGCGCGAGGTCGCCCTGCAGCTGCGCCACGAGCCCCGCGTTCTCGAACACGTCGAGCACGCTGCCGAGGCGCGCCTGGTCGGTCGCGGTCAGCGCGACGACGCTGCGGCCGCGGCTGCCCGGCAGCTCGAAGCCGAGCAGCGCCGCGAGCGAGCCGGCCTGCTCGATGCGCGCGCCGCCTTCGGCCATGCCGACGCCGTTGCGCCAGCGCTCCTTCACCGTGAACGCGACCCGCGTGCCGCCCGCGCCGCCCTGCTCGCCGAACGACAGCGGCAGCGCATCGCGCCAGCGCGCGAGCAGCGGGAACGACGGCGCGCCGTCGATCACGAGCAGATCCTTCCTGTCGGCCAGCACGGCGACCTCGCCCGGCCGCGCAACCTGCACGCGCAGCGCCGGGAAGCCGGTCCACTGGCCCATGTGGCCGAGCATCGTCAGGTAGGCCTCGAGCTCCTGCGGCGACGGCTTGTCCGCAACCACGACCGCAGTCTGCGACAGGTCAGCGAAGCGCGTGAACGGGAAGCCGCTGTTCGCGAAGTACGCGAGATTCGGCAGCTGCGCGTAGTGGACGAAGTGCGAGAAGTCGATCGTCGAATCGGGATCGATCGCCGCGCGCTGCGGCTCGGTCGCGGTGCTCGAGCACAGGCCTGTCTTCTGCGAATCGAGCGTGAAGCGGAACTGCAGCTGGTTGCCGCTGCCGACGCGGAACGCCGGGATGTCGACGTCGCTCGTCACGCGGCCTTCCGGCACCGACAGCAGCGGCAGCTGCATGCGCCCGCGCGCGTCCTCGGCGTGGGACGGCCCGAGCCGGTACGACTTCACGAGCTGGTCGTTGATCTCGACCGCGAGCGTCGAATTGTCCTGCACGGTCGGCGCGGTGTAGCGGTAGCGCAGCGTGATCGGCACGCCCGAGCCGTTCCACGAATGCAGGTCGGCCGGCACCCGCAGGTTCAGCCGGATCGCGTCCGGCGAGGTGCCGCGCACCTCGAGCTCGCGCGGGTCGCCGACCAGTTCGCGGAATGCGATCGGCCGGTCGACCGGCAGCCAGCGCGGCGCGTCGTACGGCTTGCGCGGCGCGCCGATGTCGACGTGCGCGACCGTCGCCGACGGCCCCGACAGCGCCGCGCGGCCGAGCACCAGCGCCGCGACCGCGTCGTCGACTTCCGCCGCCGAGCGGCCGGTGACGACCAGCAGCTTGCGGTCGGGCGCGGCCGGGTTGTCGGCGACCGCCAGCGTCGGGCCGTTGACGGACGGCAGCGCGACGCCCGGCGGCAGTGCCGCGACGGGGCCGATCAGCACCGCGTTGTCGTTCGCCGGCAGCGCGGACGATACCGGGAAGCGCGCGTGGCGGTAATCGGCGAGCGCGCCGAACCACGACGCGAGCACGCCGGCGCTTCTCAGCGTCGCCGTGTCGGGCGCCGCGGGCAGCACGAACGGCAGGCGCAGCAGCCCGTTGTCGCGGCGATCGAAGAACGGCGCGGGCAGCAGCGCGAGATCGTTCGGCAGCCGCACCGGCGTCTCGTCGACGATCAGTTCGCTGGTCGGGCTCACGTCCGTCCACAGCGCCGAGTTCGTCGGGTCTTCGCAGTGGTCGAGCGTGTAGTGCGCGATCAGGCGCAGGCCGATCTGGTTGAAATCGGAGAAATAGCGGGGATCGATCGGGATGTCCTGCGTGACCGTCTTGCCCGCGCGCGGCGCGTCGAACGGCACGGTCGCGACCACCTCGCCGTTGACCGACACCTTCAGGTGCGACATCGGGAACACCAGCGACGGCGAATACGCATAGGTCAGGCGCAGCCGCGCGCCGGTGACCACGCGGTCGAGCCGCACGCCGGCGTGGATGGTGCGCGCGTCGTCCGCGCCGCGCAGGCGCAGCGGGTCGAAGGCGCCGAGCGTCGCGAACGGCAGGCGCACGCTGGTCGCGGCCCGGCCGGCGGACGGCGCGCTCGCCGCTTCCACGGGCGCGGCGGCGGCGAGCGCCGACGCCGGGGCCGGAACCGCGGCCGGCGCCGGGGCGGGCGACGTCTGCGTGGCGGCAGGCAGGCACGCGGCATAGAACGTGCCGGCCGCGGCCGCGATCGAGACGAACAACGACGCGGCCGGCTTCATCGGCCGCTCCGTTTCATGTGATGGTCGACGGTGTCGAAGGCGACGCATGCCGCGCCGCCGGGCAGGCGAATGCACATCCCCAATGCTTCCCCTCTCGTATACAGGTCTTGATTGCCTTGAGAAACAGCGCGAACGGTCGGCGACGGCGCCCCCGCGCCGCCGCGCGCACGCCTGGCACCGGCGCGCGCATTCCCGTTTCGTCACACTATCTCAAAAATAGATTAAAACGTACCCCAATTCGAACGTACCAGGCGGCAACGCCCTGAATCCGGTCAGAAATGCCGGCGCGGCGCGCTGGGGGTATGAATTGCGCCGTTGCCACTGGATTCGTCGAACGCCACAATGCCGGACGCAGGCATCCTGGCGGCGCCATGTCCCGCGCGCCGATCCGGCAGGCAGACGTCGGCGGCGATCCTGTTGCAGGCCGCCGTCCGCGCGCGTCCGCGTGAGCGGCGCGTATGCTACCGCATTCCGCTGCGCTTCACCGCGCTTTCTTTGGGGAACAATTGACTTGAATCAATCCGTCGCCGTTGCCACGCCCGCCCCGGAAACCCTGCTGCACATCATCGCCGCGCAGACCGAGATCGCGAAGCTCGGGCTCGATCTCGGCAGCGTGATGGCCTACGTGGCCGAGCAGGTGCCGTGCCTCACCGGCGCGGCCGGCGCGGCGGTCGAACTCGCCGAAGGCGACGACATGGTGTACCGCGCCGCGTCGGGCACCGCCGCCGGGATGCTCGGGCTGCGGCTGCGGCGCTCGGGCAGCCTGTCGGGCCGGTGCGTGACGCAGGGCGAGCTGCTGCGCTGCATCGATTCGGAAACCGACCCGCGCGTCGATCGCGACGCGTGCCGCCGGGTCGGGCTGCGCTCGATGCTCGTGATGCCGCTCACCCACCTCGACACGACGGTCGGCGTGCTGAAGGTGATGTCGCCCGCCGTCGACGGCTTCACGCCGGCCGACGCCGGCACGCTGCGGCTGATGGCCGGGCTGATCGCGGCCGCGATGTTCCACGCGGCGCGCAACGAGGCGAACGAGCTGTACCTGCGCGCGACGCACGACGCGCTCACCGGCCTGCCCAACCGCGCGCTGTTCTACGACCGCCTGCGCCAGTCGATGCACACGGCGCAGCGCGGCCATGCCCGGCTCGGCATTCTGAACATCGACATGGACGGCCTGAAGCCGATCAACGACGTGTACGGCCATCGCGCGGGCGACGCCGCGCTGCGCGAGGCCGCGACGCGGATGATGGGCGCCGTGCGGCGCTCGGACACGGTCGCGCGGCTCGGCGGCGACGAGTTCGGCGTGATCCTGCCGAACATCCGCACCCGTGCCGATGCGCAGACGCAAAGCGAACGGCTCGCGCAAACGGTCGGCGCGCCGTTCGCGTTCGAGGGACGGCCGCTCGCGCTCGGCGTGAGCGTCGGGATCGCGATGCTGCCCGACGACGGCACCGAGATGAACGCGCTGATCGAACACGCGGACCAGGCGATGTACGCGGTCAAGCAGGCGCGGCGCAGCGCGCGCGAGGACGTGAGTGCGTGACGGTGTGACGGTGTGAGTGCGTGACGGCGTGACTGCGTGACTGCGTGACTGCGTGACTGCGTGACTGCGTGACTGCGTGACTGCGTGACTGCGTCGAGGGTACGACATCCGTTGCCGCCGGCCCCTCTTTAGAACCCCGACATCGCGATCGCGGTCCCGACGATCGTCCACTGGATCACCGCGATCAGCACCCCGGCCCGGCACAAGCCGATCGCGCCGCGCACGCGCGCATCGAGCACCCGGCCCGCCTTCGCGGCATCGATCCAGCCGAGGTCGGCAAGCGCGCGGTCGAGCGCGGCGAGCGCATCGCCGCCGCCGTCTGGCGCCCTCGCCGCATGCGCGAGCGCCGCGAACAGCCGGCGGTCGATCGCGATCCGCACCGCATACCACAGCGCCGCGACGCCCGACACGGTGCTGACAGCCGCGAGCAGCGCCCGCGCGAGCGGCGCGGCCGTCCAGCCCGCTGCGACCCACCAGCCCGCCCCCGCCGCCGCGAGCGCGGCCACGATCGCCCACGCGCCCGCCTCGAGCGCGCCACGGGCCGCGGCGATCCGGTACGGTGCAGACGGGTCGCGCATTACGCGTCCCCCGCCGCGCGGCGGTCGATCCAGTGCTGCAGCACCGCGACGCCTTCATCCGACCACACCGCGCGCGGCCGGGCCGCCCGTACCGCCGCGAGCGCGTCGCGCGCATCGGTCAGCCCGCGCCGCAGCGCCAGCCACGCGGCCGCGCACAGCACGCTGCGGCCGTAGCCGAGCGCGCAGCAGACCAGCACGTCGCGGCCCTCGCCATGCAGGCGCTCGAGCGCCGCGACGGCCTGCTGCAATTGCAGCACGGTCGGCGCGACGAGATCGAGCTGCGGCACGGTCACATACGCGAGCGACGCATCGGCCGCGGCCCAGCGCGGCATCTCGGCAGTCAGGTCGACGAGCCCGGTGAACCCGTGCATGCGCAGCTCGCGCGCGGTCGGCGCGCGGCCGATCGACACGCGTTCGTCGATGCGCGCGGGCGCCGGGTGGCGGAACGTCCACGCGCGCGAATTGACGAACGCGCCGGCGATCGTCGGCGCGAACAGCAGCCACATGAACGGCGCGAACCGGCCGTCGGCGCGTTTCTGGAATGCGGACGGCGCGCCGCGCCGGTAGATCCACGCGACGCACGCCAGCGCCAGCGCGCCCCACCCCGCCACCAGCGCCCAGCCGGCCGCATGCGGAATGCACGCGAGCGCAACGAGCGCCACGATGCCGGCGCCGAGCGCATAGCGGCGCGCGAGCGCGCGGCCGGCCGCAGACGGCGCCGCGTCGGCGCCCGGCAGCCGGCCCGCCGCGTCGCGCAGCGGAAACAGGAACAACGCGAGACAGCCGACCGCCGCGCCGGTCGGCACGTCGATCACGTGATGCTGGTAAGTCGTCAGCACCGATATGCCGATCGCCGCGAACCACGCATGCAGCACCGCGCGCGCGAGCGTGCCGCGCAGGTGCTTCGCATAGACGGCCCACAGCACGACGAGCAGCCCGATATGCAGCGACGGCGCCTGGTTGAACGGCTTGTCGAAGCCCATCAGCAGCGTGAACAACGCGCCTGCCACGCCGCCCGCGTCGGGCCGCTCGAAGCCGAAGCGCAGCGGCCACGCGACGAAGCACGCGACCGAGATCAGCTGCACGGTCAGCAGGCGCTTCACGTGATCGAGCAGATCGTCGCGGCGGGCCCAGAACAGGAACGACAGCGCGTACAGCAGGTCGATCGACCAGTACGGCACGATCGTCCACGGCACGAACGGAATCGCCTGCTCCCAGCCGAACGCGAAGGTCGGCACCGCGTCGCGGCGCGCGGCGAGCCAGTTCGCGAAGCCGTAGGTCGAGAAGAACACCGCGCCCATCGCCGCGAGCCAGCCGAACCGCAGCGCGAACGACGCGTCGCGCGCGCCGGCCGTGGCCGGGGCCGGCGCGGCCAGGCCGCGCGCACGGCCGCCGAGCTCGCCCATCACGCGTCGACCCGCTGCGCGAGGCTCACCGTGAAGATCCCCATCGCGTCGATCCGCTGGTCGAGCTTGCGGAACCCCGCACGCGCGACGAGTTCGTCCATCTCGGCCTGCGAGCGGCGGCGCATCACCCAGGTCGCGTCGCCGCGATGGTTGTTCAGCGCGCGCGCGATGAATTCGAGCTGCGGATGCCACGGCTGCCCCGTATAGACGAGATAGCCGCCCGGCGGCACCGCCCGCGCGAGCCCGCGCAGCGAGCGCTCGATCAGCGCGTTCTCGCCGAACAGCTCGTACAGGCCCGACACGATCGCAAGCGTCGGCTGCGGCGCGAGCGCCGCCAGCGACGCGTCGTCGAACGCGTCGCCGCGCTCGAAGCGCGCGATCGTTTCGAGGCCGCGCTGCGCGATCAGCGCGCGCCCCGCCTCGACGTTCGGCGGGCTGTAGTCGCGCAGCGTGATGTCGTCGGGGGCGGCGCCGTCGCGCTCGGCCGCCGATGCGATCGCGTCGAGCACGTAGCGGCCGTGCCCGGCCGCGATGTCGACGATGCGCACCGGCTCGCTCGCGCCGCGCAGCCGCGCGATCGCCGTGCCGATCAGTTCCTGCAGATGAATCTTGCGCTGGCGGATGCCGGCCCAGCCCGGCGAATCGAGGTAGGTGCGGTCGATCAGCCGGCCGATGCCGAGCCGGCCTTGCGCATCGTTGCGATACACGTAGTCGAGCGTCGAGCCCGAATCGAAGCCGAGCTTCAGGCCGAGCGCGATGCCGTCCGACAGCGCGCCGCCCGCCTTCAGCCCCGCGCGCGTGATCGCCCAGTACGCGCGCGCGAGCGGATTCGCGGGCGGCCGGACGAGCGCCGCGTATTCGTCATGGAACGCGCCGCGCCGGTCGGCGTCGGCAAGCGACACGCGCGGGCTCGGCGCGTCGAATTCGCGCAGCACGAACGCGCGCAGCGGCGCGAGTGCCTGCGCGCGGTCGCGCTCGCCGAGCGTGTCGTGATAAAAGCCCGGCAGCACGATGCGCTCCTTGCGCGCCGAGCCGAGCCGCTCGTAGAAGCGGTCCTGCGGGCCGCGATGCACGACCCAGTCCGCGCCGGAGATCAGCAGTTGCGTCGGCACCGTGATCGCCGCCGCGTCCGCGACGATCCGCTGCGCGGTATCGTGCAGGTCGAGCAGCATGTTGACCGCGATCGGCCGCGTGATCAGCGGATCGGCCGCGTAGCTCGCGATGCGCTCGGGGTCGTGCGTGAGGAATTTCGGCTTCACGTAGCTGTTCACGTAGAACAGCCCGCGCAGCTTGTGCATCAGCCGCAGGCCGGGCCGCGCGAACGGCACGTAGAGCTTGATGTGGAATGCCGGCGACGCGACCGCGAGGCAGCGGATCGGCGGTGCGTAATCGTGCACCCAGGTCGCCGCGAGCACCGCGCCGACGCTCTGGCCGACGACGGCGATATCTTCGATCGCGACGCCGTGCGTGTCGCGAATATGCTCGACGAAGGTCTGCAGGTCGCGCACCGACGCGGCCGCGCTCGGGCTGTAGCCGCGCGCGCCGGGCGAGCGGCCGTGGCCGCGCGCGTCCCATGCGAAGAACGCGAACTCGGGCAGGTCGAGCTCGTCGACGAGGTGCGCGACGCGCGCCGAGTGCTCGTGGCCGCGATGCAGCAGCACGATCGCGCCGCGGCAGCGGGCGCCCGTCGCGGGCCAGTGACGGTAGAACAGCGGTTCGCCGTCGTGCGTGGTGAATTCCGCCTCACGGGCGATGCGTGCGCTCATGCGATCTCTCTCGTTTCGTTATTCGAAGCAAATCGACGCCGCCCTCCGGCGTCGCCCACTCAACCGCCCGCTTCGGCGATGCCGGCCCGCACGCGCCGCACGACGGTCACGACCGACAGCACGATCAGCAGCCGCCACAGCCATGCGGCGACGCCGCCGGCCGGCAGGCCGACGCCGATCCACAGCGCGAACGCGCCGAGTGCGAACGCGCGGTCGCTCTTGCCGAACGGGCCGTCGTAGCGTCGGCTCGCACCGACGAGCGGGCCGATCAGGCCCGCGCATTCGACGATGACGGCCAACACGGCGAACAGCCACACGTCCGCCGGCGAGAACGCCGCCACCGCGAGGAACGGCAGCACCAGCGCGACGTCCGACACGATGTCGCCAAGCTCGTTCAGGTACGCGCCGAGCGTGCTCTTCTGGCCGTGCTCGCGCGCCAGCATGCCGTCGATCGCGTTGAGCGCCATCCGCGCGAACAGCCACAGCGGAATCAGCAGGAACAGCGCCGGCGCGAACGCGCCGAGCCCGGCCAGCGCGCCGACGACGATCGAGCCGCCGGCCGCGAACAGCGTGACCTGGTTCGCGGTGACGCCGCGTTCGACGAGGGAATTCGCGAGCGGTCGCAGGCGGTCCTGGAATTTAGGTTTGAGTGCGTACAGGCTCATCGTTTTAGTTGGCACCGCTTGGGGTTCGTCTCCGCGGGCGGCCCCCGGTGCGGAAACGGTCGATACTGGACGGGCATAATCGTCGCCGAGCGGCCCCCGGGCGTCAAGCATGCGGCCAGCGCGGCGATCTGGCGTTTTTCCGGGAAACTCGCGATAATCCGCTGGCCCGAATGCAGAGCAGCATTGTTTCGAATCGTATTCGCGCACTCGTGCAATAGCGATCACTCCCGCCGGCAATCGTGCAACCCGACGATTATCGCGGACCAGCGACAGGCACTCACTCATTTGAAAAAATTTAAACATGGGCCGTCCGATGCGCATCGCGCCGCATCGGCATTCCGGGATGCCGTCCGCCACGCGTGCGCGGCACGGCGGGCATGCGAACCGCAACGACAGGAGGCGCGCCGCCGATGAACATCCTGCATGCATGGCAGCGCGACTTCCTGCTGACGATCGTGCGGCTCGTCGCGGGCGCCTATCCGGTCTACCAGGCGCCGCCGAGCCCGACGCAGAAGATCTATTTCTCGAACCATACGAGCCACATCGACACGCTCGCGATTCTCGCGGCGCTGCCGCGCGACGTGCGCGCGGTGGTGCGGCCGGTGGCCGCGCGCGACTACTGGGACAGCAGCGACATGAAGCGCCACGTCGCGCAGAAGCTGCTGAACGTCGTGCTGATCGACCGCCACCACGAGACCGGCGGCGACCCGCTGGACCCCGTGCGCGACGCGCTCGCGCAGGGCCATTCGATCATCATCTTTCCCGAAGGCACGCGCAGCGCCGAGGCGCTGCCGCAACCGTTCAAGAGCGGGCTGTTCCATCTCGCGAGCGAATTCCCGAACGTCGCGCTCGCGCCCGTCTACCTGGAAAACCTGCAGCGGATCATGCCGAAAGGCGCGATCTGGCCGGTGCCGCTGATCTGCAAGGTGCACTTCGGCGCGAACGAGGCGCGCGGCGACCAGGAAGACAAGGCGTCGTTCCTCGCCCGCATGCGCGACGCGATCGTCGCGCTCGCGCCGCACCGCCCCGCGGGCTGAGCGCGGCACGCCCCCTCTTCATCCGGACAACCCCATCCACATGCGAACACTTTTCTGGGAACTGGTCGCGGGCGTCACCGCGCTGCTGAGCGTCGCGACCGTGATCGGCGCGATCCTCGGCGCGCGCAGCGGCGGCACGAGCGCGACGATCGTCAACCTGAACCAGCGCATCCGCGCATGGTGGGCCATGATCGCGGTGATGGCGATCGCGATCGGCCTCGGCAACAACATCACCTACCTCGTATTCGCGGTGCTGTCGTACCTGACGCTGCGCGAGTTCATCACGCTCACGCCGACCACCGCGAGCGATCACACGACGCTGTTCATCGCGTTCTTCGTCGCGATTCCCGTGCAGTACCTGCTGCTCGGGATCAACTGGTACGGCATGTATTCGATCTTCGTGCCGGTGCACCTGTTCTTCGCGATGTCGCTCGTGTCGGCGCTCACGCAGGACACGCGCGAATTCCTGAGCCGCAACGCGAAGATCAACTGGGCGCTGATGGTGTGCGTCTATGGCCTGAGCCATGCGCCCGCGGTGCTGATCCTCGACATTCCGCACTACACCGGGCAGAACGCGCTGCTGCTGTTCTTCTTCCTCGTCGTCGTGCAGATCAGCGACGTGCTGCAGTACGTGGTCGGCAAGCTGTTCGGACGCCGCAAGATCGCGCCGCGCCTGTCGCCGTCGAAGACGATCGAGGGCTTCGTCGGCGGCGGCCTGCTCGCGACGCTGTGCGGCGCGTCGCTGTATCGCGTGACGCCGTTCAGCTTCGGCGCCGCGTTCGGCATCTCGCTCGCGATCGTGGTCGCCGGCTTCGTCGGCGGGCTCGTGCTGTCGGCCGTCAAGCGCTCGCTCGGCACCAAGGACTGGGGCTCGATGATCGCCGGCCACGGCGGGATGCTCGACCGCGTCGATTCGATCTGCTTCGCCGCGCCGGTGTTCTTCCACCTCGTCCGCTATCTGTACGTGTGACGCGGTGGCGGCAGGCGCCGCCTCGCCCATCTCGGAATCGCGACAGCTAATCGGGACAAAGCGACAGACCAGCCGGTAGCGACGGCCCCGCGCTGCATCGCGGGAACCGGACGGCAAGGCAGTATGCAGCGCGGCGCGGCGCGCCCGTCACCGTCGCGCCGCCGCCCTGCTGCTCAAGGAAACGCCGGAATCGTCGGATCGTGCCCTTCGACGTCCGCGTCCGGGTGATGCTGCTTGATCAGCGCCTCGATTTCGTCGACGCGATCGGTCTTGACGTCCACCATCAGCAGCAGCTCGCCCTTCTCGACCGCGCCCTCGAAGCGCTTGAGCCGCGTGTTCGGCACGTTGACGCCGATCATCGTCGAGGTCCACGCGCCGAACCCGGCGCTGAGCAGCGTGATCAGCACGACGGCGCCCGCGCCGAACTTCAGCCCTTCCGGATGGAACACCAGCGCGGCGAGTCCGACCGCCATCCCCACCAGCCAGCCGACCAGCGTGCCGCGCCCGAGCGCCGGCAGCAGGTCGCTGCGCTGCGCGAGCGTCGCTTCCGGCAGGTTTTCGGTTTGCACGCCCGGCGCCGCCAGCACATGAACATGCCGCCATTCGACGCGACGGAGCAATAATTCGTCGATGATCCGCGACGCACTTTTCGCATTGGGCAACAGCACGTAGATTCTTCGCATTTCGCGCCTCTCCTTCCGGCGAACGCGGACGCCCGCGACACCTGCGTCGCAGCGCGTGGCGCCGGATCATGCGTTGCGACGAGCGGGATCTTTCCATATTAGTCGCTATCCGCTGCGATACACGGCCAGCGAGCCGCCTCGCCATCCGTGCCGGCGGCGGTACGATCTCGAACTTCGCTTCCGGCCCCGGTTCGGCACGAACCGGCCCAACCCACTCGGATACCCGCATGAACCTGACCCTGCAGGATGTCGCCTGGCACCGGTCGGCCGGCTCGTCGGGTCGCTCGACCAGCCGGGGCCCTGGCTCGCGCGGGCGCGGCGATGCGTCAGCCGACGCGGCCGGCCGATCGACCCGCTCACGCCGGCGCCGGCACGTCGATCGCGAGCAATGCCGAGCTGACCGACTTGCCGTGCGCGTCGAGCGCAAGCGAACGCGTGACGCCGCCGCCAAGCGCCGCGCCGAGCACGAAGTTGAATGCGGCCAGCTTCGGCAACTCGTGACGCACGACGTCGCCGTGCACGATGTCGGCGAGCCACGCCTTGACCGCGTCGGCGCTCAGGTGCGTGCGCAGATGATCGTAGTGACGCGGATCGTGGCAGATCACCGACACGTTCAGCGTGTTGCCCTTGTCGCCGGTGCGCGAATGCGCAAGTTCACGTAGCTTCATCTCAAGCCTCCACGAACGAGAACGACGGCGAGACAGACGTGCGCGGCAACAGCACCGACTGCACCGCGATCACTTCGCGCGTCGCCTTGACGACCCCGCCGCCGCCCGCCGGGCCGTTGGTATAAAGCGTCTCGACCTCGTTGCCGATCCGCAGCGCTTCGTCGGCCGTCGCCGCGCGCCCGGCCACCCGCACGCGCACTTCGGCCGGCTCGCCGGGCTCGGCCACCGCGGTGGCGCCGTACAGCGAATCGACGCCGATCAGGTCGAAGCGCAGCTCGCGCGCGGCCACACCCGTCAACGCGAGGCGCTCGCGGACGATGTCGAGCGCGACGCGCGCCCGCGCCAGCGCACCGGGGCCGCCGTACGAGATCTGCCCTTCGCCGATGAAGCCGTCCGCATACGCGACCGACACCTTCAGCGTGTCCGGCCGCGCGGCGCCGCGCCCGCCCGTCACGCGCACGCGGTCCGGCGCGGCCTCCGTCACGGCGACGCCGCTGAAATCCGCGACGACATCCGGCTGCAGATAGCGGGCAGGATCGTGAATCTCGTAGAGCAGTTGCTCCTTGCACGTCGCCGCGCTCACGCGGCCGCCCGCGTGCGGCACCTTCGTGATCACGACCGAACCGTCCGCGTCGACCTCGCCGATCGGAAAGCCGAGCCGCGCGAGGTTCGGTACGTCCTTGTAGCCGGGATCGGCGAAATAGCCGCCCGTCACCTGCCCCGCGCATTCGAGCAGATGGCCGACGACGGTCGCCTGCCCGAGCGTGTGCCAGTCGTCCATGCGCCAGCCGAATTCATGGATGAGCGGCGCGGCGAACAGCGATGGGTCCGCCACGCGCCCCGTCAGCACGATGTCCGCGCCGGCCGCGAGCGCGTCGACGATCGGCGCGGCGCCGAGGTACGCGTTCGCCGATACGATGCGGTCGCGATACGCGGCGACGTCATCGCCGGTTTCCTCGAAACGGAACTGCCCTTGCAGCACGACGTCGAGCACGTCGTCGCCGCTGACCGCCGCGATCTTCAGCCCGCCGATGCCGAGCAATTGCGCGATCTGCGCGGTCCTGCGTGCGGCCGCATGCGGATTCGCGGCCCCCATGTTCGACACGATGCGCACGCGCCGGGGCACGGCAACGGGCAGCACGGCCCGCATCCGCGCGTCGAGCAGCGGATCGTAGCCGAGCGCCGGATCCTTGCGCTTCGCCTGCTGCGCGATCGCGATCGTGCGTTCCGCGAGACATTCGAACACCAGGTAATCGAGCTGGCCGTATTCGGCGAGTTCGACGGCCGGTTCGATCCGGTCGCCCGAGTAGCCCGCGCCCGCGCCGATGCGCACGCGCTTTCCGGGTTGCATTGCTGTCATCAGTGCACCGTCATCGGATAAGACTCACAACGAAAAGATTCCCAGCGCGACGCACGCGACCGTCATGACGATCGACGCGCCGAACAGCAGCGGGAACGTGAATTTCTGGTGCTCGGCGAGTTCGATCCCGCACAGGCCGACGACGAGGAACGTCGCGGGCGTCAGCGGACTGACGGGAAACCCCGTCGTCATCTGGCCGAGCAGCGCCGCCTGCCCGACATGCACGGCCGGCACGCCGAGCTGGCCGGCCACCTCGGCGATCACCGGCAGCACGCCGAAGTAGAACGAATCGGGATCGAACACCATGCTGAGCGGCATCGACAGCAACCCGAGCACGACCGGGATATGGCCGGCCATCGACGGCGGCACGAAGCCGACCGCGGCCTGCGCCATCGCCTTCAGCATCCCGCTGCCCTGCATGACGCCGGTGAACACGCCGGCCGCGAGCAGGATGCCCGCCATCATCAGCGCGGCGCGCGCATGCGCGTCGATGCGCTTCCTCTGCATGTCGACGTCCGGATAGTTGACCATCAGCGCGATGCACAACCCGACCATGAACATGATCGCCGGCGGGATCTTCTCGCCCATCACGACCATCGTGCCGAGCACGACCAGCGTCAGCACGAGGTTGAACCAGAAGTGGCGCGGCCGGCGCAGCGCCTGCTCTTCCGGCGTCAGCGCGCGCGCCGGCAGTGGAACCGACGCGTCGTGCCGCGCGATGCCGAGGCGCTTCTCCTCGCGGCGGCCGAGCCAGTACGCGGCGCCGAACACGAACACGAGGCCGATCGCCTGCACCGGAATCAGCGGATTGAACAGCGCCGACACCGGCAGGTGCAGCGACGCCGACGCGCGGATCATCGGCCCCGTCCACGGCAGGAAGTTGATGCCGGCCGCCATCGACACCGCCGCGGCCAGCACGCGCCGGTCCATCTTCAGTCGATCGTAGAGCGGCAGCACCGCCGGAATCGTCACGAGGAAGCACACGGCGCCCGAGCCGTCGAGATGGATCAGCAGCGCGAGCAGCGTCGTGCCCATCACGATGCGCGTCGGCCGCGTGCCGACCGCGCGCAGGATCCGGTCGATGATCGGATCGAGCGTGCCGGCATCGGTGATCGTGCCGAAATAGAGGATCGCGAACACGAACATGCCGACGACCGGCGCGAGGTTCTTCAGCCCGTCGACGACGAACTTGCTGGTCTGCAGCCCGAAGCCGCCGATCAGCGATGCCGCGATCGGCACGACGATCAGCGCGACGAGCGGCGACATCCGCTTCGACAGGATCGCGCCGAGCAGGACGGCGATCGTGACGAGCCCGAGTAGTGGCAGCATGCTTGTCTCCAACCATTGTCTTTTGTTGGAGACGAGCGTAAGGTCGGCGCAGCGATAGCACAATTGAAATGATTTGATCGCAGCAATTACGACCTGTTATGGATCTGAATCTTCGCGACATTCGCGCATTCGTCACCGTCGCGCACGCCGGCAACTTCACGCGCGCCGCCGCGCGCCTCAACCTGTCGCAGCCGGCGCTGACCGTGCAGATCCGGCGGCTGGAGGAGATCGTCGGCGCGCGGCTGTTCGACCGCAACAGCCGCAGCGTCGCGCTCACGCAGACGGGGCGCGAGCTGCTGCCGCTGCTGCAGCGTTCGCTCGACGACATGGAGCGCGTGCTGCGCGATGCGCGCGCGCTCGGCGAGGGATCGAGCGGCACCGTGCGGCTCGCGTGCCTGCCGACGTTCGCGTCGAGCACGCTGCCGGAGCTGATCCAGGCGTTCAGGCGGGAAGTACCGCTCGCCGGCTTCCAGATCCGCGACGGCGTCGCGAGTCTCGTCACGTCGCTCGTGCGCAACGAGGAAGCGGATCTCGGCCTGACGGGCGGCGACGCGTTCGATGCGTCGCTCGAGGTGCTGTACGCGGGCTCGGACCGGCTGGTCGCCGTGTGCCCGAAGGATCACGCGCTGGCGCGCAAGCGCCGCGTCACGGCCGCCGACGTCGCGCGCGAGCCGCTCGTGCTGACCGCGCAAGGCACCAGCGTGCGCAGCGTCGTCGATGCGGCGCTCGACGCGGCCGGCTGCGAGCCGGACATCGCGTGCGAGCCGACCTACATGACGACGGCCGTCGCGATGGTGCGCGGCGGGCTCGGCGTAACGATCCTGCCCGCGACGGCGCGCGAAGTGCTGACCGAACCGGCGCTCGTCGCGAAGCCGATCGACGATCCCGCGTTCGTGCGCCCGATCGCGTTGATCCGCAAGCGCGGACGCACGCTGCCGCGTGTCGCGGAAGCGTTCGTCGCGTTGATGTTGCGGGAATTGAAGTGAAGTGAGTTTCGACGCGCCGGCGGCGGACCACCGGGACGTACCGGCGTCAGCCGGCCCGCTGCGTCATTGCGCGTCGGTCGTGCCGGCGTCGACCGACAGCGCCTCGCCGATCGCATAGAAGTTGCCGCCCGCGATGTAGTGCAGGCTGCGCAGTGCCGGATCGGCCTGCTCGAAATGCCAGTGGCCGTCGTTGAACACGCGCGTGTCGGACCACGCACCGACGACCTCGCCGATGAACAGGTCGTAGGTCTGCTGGTTGTGCGGCTCCGGCACCAGCTTGCACGCGAGCCATCCGGAACAGCCTGCGACGAACGGCAGGTCGTGGCCGTCGATGTCGAACAGCGTCACGCCGGCTTCGCGCAGCTTGTCCGGCCGCTCGGCGAGGCTGTGGCTGCCGACCGTGTGAGTGAGCTGCAGTTGCGCGGCCGTCGGCACCTGGATCACGAACCGGCCGCTCTGCTCGACGAGTTCGCGGGTCTTCGCGGACTTGTCGAGCACGACCGTCAGCTTCGGTGGCATGAAGTCGAGCGCGCAGGCCCACGCGGCGGCCATCACGTTGTCGGTGCCGCCGTGACGCGCCGACACGAGCACGGTCGGGCCGTGGTTGAGGAGACGATAGGCTTTCTTGAGCTCCACCGGAGCGATATGACGGTCCATTCAGGTTCTCTCGACACGATTCGGCAAACGCCCGCATTCTCGCATCGACGGCCAGCGACGGATCGAATCCACCTGCTGGCTTCGCGTGTATTCGCGCCGCCCCCTTACCGGCACGGCCGTCAGCGCCGCCCCGCCGCCCAGTCGACCGCCGCATCGAACAGCGCGAGCCCGGCCGGCGACAGGTTCACGAACGTGTCGTTGTCGAGGAAGAACATCACGCGCCGCGCCGGCGCGAGCGCTTCGTAGTCCATCGTCGCGCCCTTCTCGTACGCGAAGATCGCGGCCTTGTCCGGCTGCCCGTACACGGTCGCGATGATGCTCGCGCCGAGGCCCGGCTTGCCCCAGCTCATCGGCGCCTGCTTGCCGTACACGTTGGTCGCGCCGGCCGGCAGCCCCGCCGCGATCGGGTGCGGCGCGTTGACGAGCCACACGTAGCGCTCCTTGCCCGTCTCGCCGAAATCGACGTCGTGGCGCTTGCCCGTCATCGCGAGATCGTCGAGCAGGTCGTTCTCCCAGGTCACGAGCGGCTTGTCGAGCGTGCGCCAGCCCGCCGCGACGTTCTTCGACGACACCGTCGACGAGATGATCACGAGGTCCGCGTCGCGCGCCGCGTCGGGCGTCGCGGCCTGATCGACGAAGCGCACCGCGTAGCCGCGCGTCTGCAGATGCGCGCCGACGCGCTCGTCGACCTTCAGGTTCGGCCCGCCAAGCTGCACGAGCATCGCGACGCGCGTGGGCTGCACGTTCTGCACGTTCTGTTCGGCAGCCGATGCGGGCGCCACGCCCGCGACGTTCGCCGCGATCGCGATCGCCGAGCCGGCGAGCGCGCGCAAGGCGCCGCGCCGCGTGAACGCCGCCGCGCGGTGCTTCAGGTTTTTCATGTTTCCGTTCATCCAATGATCTCCGTGGCCGCGCGCCGATTCGCGCGGCAAATGATGCGACGCCCGGCGCGTCAGAACTGCAGCGTCGTCAGCAGCGACACCTGCCGCGCATCGCCGACCGCGACGAAATAGCGGTTCGCGCTCGACGGGTAGTACGTGCGATTGAAGAGGTTCTTCACGTTGAGCTGCAGCGACAGCTTCTGCTTGCCGATGCGCGTGTCGTACGTCGCGAAGGCATCGGCGAGCACGTACGACGGCAGCGTGAAGCTGTTCGCCGAATCGCCGGGCCGCGCGCCGACGTAGCGCGCGGCCGCGCCGATCCGCAGGTCGTCGCCGCCCGCCAGCGTGCCGACGTCGTAGACGGCCGCGATCGACCCCGTATGGCGCGCGACGTTCCAGAGCCGGTTGCCCGCGTACAGCGGATCCTCGACCGTCTTCGCGTCGATGTACGCGTAGCTCGCGATCACGTTCCAGCGCTCGCCGATCTTGCCGGACACGTCGAGCTCGACGCCGCGCGAGCGCGCCTTGCCGGACGTGCGCCAGTCGGTGAGCTTGGTCGTGTCGTTGAACTGCGACACGAGCACGTTCTTCTTGTCGATGTTGAAGAGCGCGAGCGAGCCCGTGAGGCCACCCGGCAGGTCGAGCTTGCCGCCCACCTCCCACGCGGTCGCCTCCTCGGGCGGCGTCGCGCCGTCGATCACGAAGCCGGACCCCATCGGCGCGATCGACGACGACGGCTTCAGCGACTGCGAGTAGCTGCCGTACAGCGAGAACGCATCGTTCCACTTGTAGACGACGCCTGCGCGCGGCAGCCATTTCGAGCCGCTCAGGTCGGTGTTCGCCTTGAACGGCCGGCCGCGCCCCGCCACCTGGTTGTACGTGATGAAGCGCAGGCCGCCCGACACGATCCACTTGTCGGTCACGTGGATGCTGTCCTGGAAGAACACGGACGCGTCGTGCAGCGTGTCGGTCTGGTCGCTGTCGCTCGCGGACACGGAGCTCGACGGCGGCAGCAGCCCGTACACCGGATCTACATAGCTGAACGGCGACTTCACGGCCTGCCGCAGCATGTCCTTGCGGTAGATGCGGCGGTACTCGCTGTCGACGCCGAACTGCAGGTCGTGGCGCATCCCCGCGAGCTGCAGCTTGCCGTTCACGTACGCGATCCCGTAGCTGTCGGTGCTGAGCGAGCCGTGCGTCGCGTCGTTGCTGCGCGTCAGCGTGCCCTGCGCGGGGTTCACGCCGGTGATGCGGATCTGGTTCGCGTCGTAGGTCTCGCGGTTGTAGCTGTAGCCGAAGTGCGCCTTCCAGTCGGCGTTGATCTGGTGATCGACCGACAGCTGCGCGAGATGCGATTCGCCGTCCATGCTGTTGAACGGCTCGTCGAGCCGGCGCCGCGCGGGAATGTCGAGCGGCGCGTTGGTGCGCGGGTCGAGCGCGGTGCCGCGATCGAACGGCGAATGGAACTTCCGGTATTCGTAGGACAGCACGACCTGCGTGTCGCGCCCGTACCAGGCGAGCGACGGCGCGACGAAGGTCTGCCGGTATTCGCCGAAGTTGCGCCAGTACTGCTCGTTCGACTGGTCGACGATCAGCCGGTAGGCGAGCGGCGTGTCGCCGATCGGGCCGGTCGTGTCGAACGTCGCGCTGCCGCCGTTCCTGCCATGGCCGAATGTCGACGCGCCGACCGACACCGCGTTGTAGCGCGTGAGCTGCGGCTGCTTCGCGACGACGTTGACGACGCCGCCCGGATCCATCAGGCCGTACAGCAGCGCCGTCGGGCCCTTCAGCACCTCGACGCTGTCGACCGCCGCGTTGAACGAGCGGCCCTGCACGATCGGCATCCCGTTGTGCATCACCGAGCCGTCGCGGTTGTCGCCGAAGCCGCGCTTCATGATCGTGTCCTGCGTGCCCGCGAGCGTGTTGCCCTGCGTGATGCCGCTCACGTTGCCGAGCGCATCGTCGAGATTGCGCGGACGCTGGTCGCGCAGCACCTGCGCGGGCACGATCGCGACGGCCTGCGCGGTGTCGAGCAGCGGGACGTCCGAGCGCAGCACGCCGGCCTCCTGCGGCGGCCGGTAGCTTTCCGCGCGGATCGCGCTGCCGCGCACCGCGATCGTCGGCAGTTCCGCGCCGGCGCCCGCATCGGCCGCCGGCTGCGCGGCCGGCGCCTTGCCGGTGCGCATCAGCGTATAGCCGCCGCCCGGCTGGCGCAGCGCGACGAGCCCGGTGCCCGCGAGCAGGCGGTCGAGCCCGCCTGCGACGTCGATCCGGCCGTGCAGGCCGCCGCTCGTGAGGCCCGCCGCGAGGTCGGCAGGAAACGCGAGCAGGATGCCCGCGTCGCGCCCGAAGCGATTGAGCGCCGCTTCGAGCGGGCCGGCCGGGATGTCGAACGCACGGCGCGACGCGCGCTGCGCGGCGGCGGCGGCGGACGTAGCGTCGGTGTCGGCGTCGGCCAGCGCGGGCAGCGGCAGCAGCGCCGACAGCAGGACGGCGCCGGCGAGCCGGTGCGCAAGGCCGCGCGATGCGGCAGGTGCGGCGGAGGTGGCCGCGCGCGGGCGCGGCGGCAACGCGCGCCGGGAAGCCGGTCGGCGGCGGCGCATCAAACGGGTGGAAGCCATGTTCGGAGTGTCGGTAGGCGATGGTTCGGTGCTGCTCTCATGACCCATGTCACGCGAAACGCGAAAACAGCTCACGCAGATGCAGGATTTTTTTCGGCAACGCTCACGAACCGGCCGGCACGACCGTCGCCCAGTAGCGGGTCACGTACGCGACGTCGATCGGCAGCGTCGTCTTCAGCGTGTCGAGCACGCGATCGGCATCGTCCAGCGGAAACGTGCCGGACACCCGCAGGTCGGCCACGGCCGCATCGCAGCGCAGGCTGCCGCGGCGATAGCGGCCGAGCTCGGCAACCAGGTCGGCGAGCCGCATGCGCGACGCGACGATCATCCCGTCGGTCCATGCGGACGCATACGCATCGAGCGGCGCGCTCGCACCAACCGCATCGCGCGTGAAATCGGCGCCCTCGCCCGCGGCGATCACGCGCGCGCCGTCCGGCGCGCGGCCAGGCTGCACCCGCACCGCGCCGGCGAACACCTCGATGCGGCTGGCGCCGTCGCGCTGCCGCACCGAGAAACGCGTGCCGAGCGGACGGAGTTCGCCGTCGTCGGTCGCGACCACCAGCGGACGCGCGCGCCCGCGATCGTCGTGGCCGCTCGTCACCATGATCGTGCCGCGCAGCAGGCGCAGGCGCCGTTCGCGATCGTCGAAACGCACGTCGAGCGCCGTGTCGGTGTCGAGCACGACGACGGTGCGGTCGGCGAGCGTCACCGTGCGCCGTGCGCCGACCGCCGTGCGCAGGTCGGCCTGCGAGACCGCCCAGCGGCGCGACGGTTCGGCCATCCACACTGCGCCGCCCGCGAACAGCAGCACCGCGAGCGCCTTCACGGCCGCGCGGCGGCGGCCCGGGCGCGGCGGCAGCAGCGCCGCGCGCGCGGCCCGCGTGTCGAGGCCGTCGGCGAGCCGGCTCAGCCTGCCGTGCACGGCTTCGATGTGGCGCCACGCGGCGTCGTGGCTCGGGTCCGCCGCGCGCCAGCGCGCGAGCTCGGCCGCGAACGCGGCGTCCGTGTTGCCGGCCTGGAGATCGACCCACCACTCGACCGCGCGCTGCGCGACCTGCGGCGCGATCGCCGGCGTGCCCGATGCGGCCATCGGTCAGGCCGCCATCGCGAAATAGCACTGCGTGCCGGCCTTCACCAGATAGCGCTTGACCGTCGCGAGCGACACGCCGAGTTCGGCCGCGATCTCGGCCTGCGCGAGCCCGTCGAGCTGCGACAGCAGGAACGCGCGCTTCGCGGCGAGCGGCAGGCCGTCGAGCAGCCGGTCGATCTCGAGCAGCGTCTCGAGCACGACCGCGCGTTCCTCCGGCGACGGCGCATGCGCGTCGGGCCGCAGCGCGAGCGCGTCGAGGTACGCGCGCTCGAGCTGCTCGCGGCGCCAGTGGTTGTACAGCACGCGCTGCGCGACCGTCGTCAGGAACGCGCGCGGCTCGGCGGCACCGATCGGCTCGTCGCGCGCCAGCAGCCGCATGAACGTGTCGTGCGCGAGATCGGCCGCGCGGTGCGCGCAGCCCAGCTTCCTGTTCAGCCAGCCGCGCAGCCACGCGTGATGGCCGACGTACAGGGCGTCGATTTCGCGGTACAGAGGGAGCTTGTCAGCGGACATGGCCGGGTTCCGGGCGCGGGCGCGCGAGCGCATTCGTAAATGAGAATGATTATTATATACAAATGCGGAACGCCGCCGGGAGGGTGGCGTCGGCCGTGTCGCGCGCGCGAACGAAGGCGGCGCGCAGCGGCATGTCACGGGTAGCGGGTCGATGATGCGCGGCGGCGCGATGCCAACGCCGATGTCGATGCCGGCGAGCGGCAGGCGGGCGAACGAAGCGTTCGGGGAAAAGTAGCGGCCGAAGCCGCTTTAAAGCGTGGAAACCCGTTACCTCAATCAATCGATGAAGCATACGAGTGGCGCTACGCTAGCACAGTCAATTCCGTCGGATTGATTCAGTTCCATAAATAAATATTTACCCGAACGGGGATAATTCCCAATGCGGCCCGATATGCAGGCCGCCACGCGTGAATTGTGACGGGATCGGTAAAGCCGCTTTAAAAACCCATCCGCTTATTCGCCAATTAATGCGCGTTCATCAATAATTCGAATCCGGAAATGCACGCTTGCGTGGCATGCGCTTGTCTTCTTTTCGTCACAACAGAGCATTTCATTTTCTCATTCGATTCCGACTCGGTAGTCTCCTGCCATTACCGATTCACCATCGAAAGTCATTGCAACAGGAGATCCAATGAAACGCACCGCACTCTCGCTGATGTCGCTCGCATCGCTCGCGGCCGCGCCCGTCGCGCACGCCCAATCGAGCGTCACGCTGTATGGCGTGATCGACACGTCGCTGACCTACGTGAACCATGCGCAGGGCAAGGACAACCTGTGGGCGCTCGGCAACAGCAGCGCGGGCAACCTGTCCGGCAGCCGCTGGGGGATCAAGGGCAACGAGGATCTCGGCGGCGGCCTGACGGCGCTGTTCCAGCTGGAGAACGGCTTCGACCCGAGCACCGGCCGCCAGGGCCAGGGCAACCGCCTGTTCGGCCGGCAGGCATTCGTCGGCCTGTCGAGCGCCCGCTTCGGCACGGTCACGCTCGGCCGCCAGTACGATCCGCTGATCGATCTCGTGCAGGTGATCACCGCCGACAACTACCTCGGCAGCGTGTTCGCGACGGCCGGCGACGTCGACAACTACGACAACAGCTTCCGCGTCGACAACGCGGTGAAGTACACGTCGCCCGTATACGCCGGCCTGCAGTTCTCGGCGATGTACGCGTTCGGCGGCATCGCCGGCAGCACCGGCTCCGGGCAGTCGTACTCGGCGGCGGTCGCGTACAACAACGGCCCGCTGAGCCTCGCGGGCGGCTACTTCTACGCGGCGAACAGCCCGGCGACGAACGGCCCGCGCTCGACCTGGACCAGCACGTCGGACGGCACCTTCGACGGCCCCGTCAACAGCGGCTACGCGACCGCGCACTCGATCGGCATCGCGCGCGTCGCGGGCCAGTACGTGCTCGGCGCGTTCACGTTCGGCGCGAGCTACAGCAACGCGCAGTACCGCCGCGACGCCAGCTCGCTGTTCGCGTCGAACGAGCACTACAACACCGGCCAGGGCTTCCTGAACTACCAGGCGACCAACGCGCTGCTCGTCGGCGTCGGCTACAGCTACACGAAGTCGGGCGGCGACACGTCGGCGACCTATCACCAGGTGTCGCTCGGCGGGGACTACAACCTGTCGAAGCGCACCGACGTATACGTGACCGCGGCCTACCAGCACGCGAGCGGCGAGACCGGCGACGGCAAGGGCGGCGCGATGGCCGCACAGGCGTCGATCGGTTCGTACGGCTACGTGGGCACCCGCTCGCAGACGATGGTCAACCTCGGCCTGCGTCACCGCTTCTGATCGCGCACGGCCGGCCGCCCGTTCGCGGCGGCCGGCCACGGTTCGCGCGGCGGCGCCCGCCGCCCGCGATGCAACGCGCGGCCGATGCCGCGCTTTCGCAGCCCGAGCGGCTTGCGATCGACACCCATCGTTCGTCGATTCTCCCGATGCGCGATACGACGCGCGATTGCGCCTGTTGCATCGATTCGCACGAATAAAACGCGCGCGGCATTGCCGCCGCAATCGCGTTCGCGCATGACCCGGCATCTCGCGCCGGGTAAAACCCCTTCGACACGCCCCCGGCCGCGGAAACAGCATCGCCGCACCGGAATCAGCCATTCGATCGCGCGCTATGGCACACTTCGCCGTTGATTTTTTCTTGCATAGGCCGTCCGATTTCGCGCCAACCTGCCATGCCGCGTCAGAAAACCCGCTCGCTCAGCACTGAAATGCTGAAAATAGCGCCGATTATTTCGATTTCGTTCATGATGAACGGCACCGCCCGGGCCGACTGCCTCGACGATGCCGCCGCGTTTCATCACGTCAACGTCAGCCTGCTGCGCGGGATCGCGCAGGTCGAATCCGGCATGAAGACCAACGCGGTCAATACGAATGCCAACGGCACCACCGACATCGGGCTGATGCAGATCAACAGCTCGTGGCTGCCGACGCTTTCGCGCGAAGGCATCTCCGAGCAGAGCCTGTACGACCCGTGCACCAATGCCTATGTCGGCGCGTGGATCCTGTCGCAGAACATCCGCCAGCTGGGGCCGACCTGGAACGCGATCGGCGCGTACAACGCCGCGTCGCCCGACAAGCGCCTCGCGTACGCGCGCAAGGTGTACGACGCGATTCAAACCATCCCGGATTCGCCGGACTCCCCCATGCCTATCCTTCCGCCGTCCTATACGCCGCCGCAGGCCTACAGCCCGTTCGCCAGCCTCAACGTCACGGCGCCGCAAGTCACCCGCCCGCGCGCCGCCGCGCAGGCCGCGCCGGCGCCGGCCGGCCCGGCCGGCGCGTACAACTTCGGCTGGACGGTCAGCGGCGCGGATGCGGCGAAGCCGATCCAGGTGTTCGACGACGGCGCCAAGGTCTACGTGCAGTTCAGCGACATGAAGCGCGTGCCGGCGATCTTCGCGGACACGCCGGGCGGGCGCGTGCTGGTGCCGTGGGAACCGCAGTTTCCGTATGCGGTGATCGCGCGCCCCGCGCAGGCGCTGATCTTCCAGCTCGGGGCCTATGAAGCGCGCGCGCAGCGCGGCGCGGCGGGTTCGCCTTTGCCGGCCGGCGGGCCGGCGCAACGGCCGGCGATGACGGCCGCCGCGAGCGCGCCGCAGACGGCGAACAAGCCGGCGGGCGCCGCAAGGAACACCGCGTCGGCCGATGCCCTTTGGTATGTGACCAAGTCGTCAGCGGGACCGACCTCGCTGCCCGCGGCTGCGCCGACTGCCGCCACCGCATCCGTGCCGTCACCGGCGCCCGCGCCGGCACCCGCCGCGGCGCCCGCGCGCGTCAGCACGGACGCGCTCTGGTACATCTCGAAGTAACGCGCCGCGTCAGCCGCGGCGCACCCAGATCACCTTGCCGTTGCGAATGCCGAGGTTGCGGCGGTCTTCGCGGTAATCCATCGTGCCCGGCAGCGACTGGCCGTCGCGTTCGCCGACGCGCCACGAGCAGCCGCCCAGCTTCGCGATCGCGTCCGCTTCGGACTGGCCGATCAGTGCGTCGTCCGGCGCCGCGTCGGCCTTGCAGGTAGCGGCCGTGCCGGTGTGTGCGGGATTCGGCATCGCGCCGCCCTCCGTTTTCTGGTCCGGGTTCGCGCACCCGTAGATCGATGCGCCCGCAACGAGTGCGATGGCGAAGGGAATCGTGTTTTTCAAGGGCGTCTCCGTGATGGGGCCGGCCACCGAACGCGGCCAAGCTGCCGGTTCGTCGCGCGGCTTCGCGCGCGCCGGCGTGGCGATCCGAATCCTACCGCAACCCGGGAATGCGCCAAAGCGCGCGCCGCCGCCCGCCCCGCTCGCCCGCTCAGAACTTGTAGCTCACGCCCGCGCCCCCGAAGTAGTTGGTGCGCGACTGCACGATCGGGCTGTCGCCGTAGCGGCCGAGCAGCCGCGACACGCCCGCCGTCGCGAGGATCGACCAGTGCTGCGAGATCGCCCGGGTCCACGCGACCGACATCGACGCGCTGTCGATCCCGCCGCCCGTCGAGTATGGCCGGAACCCGCTGCGCGCGGCTTGCGCGTCCGTCACGCCGTAGAACGTCTGCATGTAGCGGCCGGAGCCCCCGTGCACGGTGCCCGTCAGCACGATCTGGTCCTTCGCCGACTTGTACACCGGCACCGCGAGATCGACGTGCCCGGACACCCCGCGCGACGTATGCGTGACGGGCGTGTCGAGCGTCACGCTCAGCACCGCGCCGCCGTAAATCGTCATGCCGGCGCGCACGCCGACGAGCACCGAGCCGGGCACCCGGCCCATCCCCTTCAGATGGCTCGACCCCGGCAAGTCGAAGCGGTTCTCGTCCGCGCGGCCCGGGTCGTAGTTCACCGCCGCCGACACGAACACACCGTGCGGCAGGTCGAGCCGGTAGCCGGCGCCGTCCGATTCGCTGATGAAGAAGCCGTTGCCGAAGGTCGCCGAGAACGACGGCCCGACGACGCCCCGGTACTGGTTGCTGCCCGCGTAGCGCGGCGCGAAGCCGGCCCCGAGGCCGATCGAGTATTCGTTTTCCGCGTGGGCGGCAGCGGCGAAGGCGAGGCCGGCAAGCGGCACGCAGTAGCGGTAGCGGCGAAGGGTTGGGCGCACAATGATCAGATGGAAGTCAGGGAGTCCGAAGTCTAGGGGCCGCCGCGCGCCGAAACTGTCCGGAATCTGATGGGAATCTGTGCTCAATTGTGTTTGATTGTTGGCGATTGTCGCGATCGCGCGCCGGCCGCCGGAACGCCGGATAAAATTCGCCTGCCCTGCCCGCCGCCGCGCCACCGCCTGGTCGCGCGGCGCCGCGCATTCCGAGAAGACCATGAACGACGATCCACTCAAATACCGCGTCCTGCTGATCGAGGACGACGACCGGCTGGCGCAGCTGGTCCGCGAATATCTCGACGGCTACGAATTCACGGTGACGGTCGTGCGGCGCGGCGACCTCGCCGTCGCCGCGGTGCGCGAGCACCAGCCTGCGCTGGTGCTGCTCGACCTGATGCTGCCGAATCTCGACGGCATGGAGGTCTGCCGGCGCATTCGCGCATTCTCGAACGTGCCGGTGCTGATCCTGACCGCGCGCGCCGACGTGTACGACCAGGTCGCGGGCCTCGAGACCGGCGCCGACGACTACGTGACGAAGCCGATCGAGCCGCGCGTGCTCGTCGCGCGCGCCCGCGCGCTGCTGCGCCGCGCGCAGCCCGCGCCCCAGGGTGAGACGGCCGTTGCGCCGGAAGCGCTCGTGTTCGGCGAACTGACGATTTCGCCGCCGAACCGCACCGTCACGTGGCGCGGCGAGCCGGTCGACCTGAAGACCGCCGAATTCAACCTGCTGCTGATCCTCGCGCGCGCGGCCGGCGTCGTGCTGAGCCGCGACGACATCCTGAAGCAACTGCGCGGCATCGAGTTCGACGGGCTCGACCGCTCGGTCGATTCCGGCATCTCGAAGCTGCGCCGCCGCTTCGAGGACGCGTCGTCGGAGCCGCACAAGATCAAGACGATCTGGGGCCGCGGCTACCTGTTCAGCCCTTCCGCGTGGGACGAGTAAATGCTGCGTTCGCTGATCAGGCTGTATCTCATCGTGATCGCGTGCGTGGCGGCGTCGATCATGTTCATCCAGCTGTCGTTCGACCGGATCTTCTACGAGCGCGGCGCGGAAGCCGCGCGCAATTCGCTGACCACCTATTCGTTCGTGCTCAACGACTACCTCGAACGTCACCCGGGCGCCAAGCGCCAGCTCGCGCTGCGCGAACTGGCGCTGCACGGCAACGAAGGGTTCAACTTCGTCTCGATGGCCGAGGCCCGCGCGCAGCTCACCGGTGTGCCGCTGCGCGATCTCGACCAGGGCCGGATCGCGATCAGCTACAACGGCAAGGATTACTACATGCCGCTCGCGGACGGCTCCGTGCTGCATGCGCGCCCGCCCGAGGCGCCGGATCTCGACATCCGTATCTACGCGTACCTGCTGCTCGCGCTCGCGACGCTGTTCGCGGTCGTGACATGGGTGCATTTCCACTGGCGCGACCTGCGCAAGCTGCAGGCCGCCGCGCGCGCGTTCGGCGCGGGCCGGCTGTCGACGCGCGCGCAACTGTCGAACAAGTCGAGCATCTACGAGCTGTCGCAGCAGTTCAACGACATGGCGCGGCGCATCGAGGCGTCGATCCAGCAGCAGCGCGACATGATGCACGGCATCTCGCACGAGCTGAAGACGCCGCTCGCGCGGCTCGAATTCGGTCTCGCGCTGCTGGAGGCGCCCGACGACACCGACCGCATGCGCGAGCGCCGCGACGCGCTGCGCAGCGACGTGCGCGAACTCGACGATCTCGTCACCGAGCTGCTGACGATCGGCCGCCTCGAACAGGGGCGCAGCGAGCTCGCGCCGATGCGGGTCGCCGTCGACGAGCTGATCGACAGCGTGGCCGGCAACGTGACGAACGACGTCGCCGACCGCGGGCTCGCCCTCGACGTGTCGACGCGCGGCGCGCCCGCGAGCCACGTGTGCGATCCGAAGCTCGTCGCGCGTGCGCTGCTGAACCTGATTCGCAACGGCGCGCGGTATGCGGCGAGCACGGTGTCGCTCGCCGCCACGGCCGGCGCCGACGGCACGCTCGTGCTGACCGTCGACGACGACGGGCCCGGCATTCCGGCCGCCGATCGCGCGCGCGTATTCGAGCCGTTCCAGCGGCTCGATTCGAGCCGCGACCGGCAGACGGGCGGGTTCGGTCTCGGGCTGGCGATCGTGCGCCGCGTCGCGCTCGTGCATGGCGGCGACGTGCGGCTCGAGGATTCGCCGCTCGGCGGCGCGCGGTTCGTGATGACGTTGCCGGCGCGAGTGGAGCCCGACGCGTTCGCGGGCCTGTCGGCGTCGGTCATCTGAAGCTTTCCGGCGGGCGCCCTGACCGGGTGCCCGCTGCTGCTCCCTTCGCTGTTCCCGCCAGATCGGCAGCGTCCGGCTGCCCTCTCCACATGAGGAATGCGATCCATGACGCGCCGATCGTCATCATGTGCGTGGTCGCGTCGGCCCTTGCTGCATGGCTGCCGTACACGGCATTGCCCCACGATCGGCGCCTGCTCGCCGATGAACGCCGCTGACGCGACAGCCGGCCCGCATCAACGCAACGCGGCCTTGAACTTCGTCCACAACCGGCCTTGCAGGCGCGTGAGCGCGGGCGGCTCGGCCATCGGCGTGAACAGCGTCTTGCGGACCGCGTCGCCCGGATAGATCGCCGGATTGCCGCGCAGCTTCGCATCGAGGTAGGGCGACGCATCGCGGTTCGCGTTCGCGTATCGCTTCGCGTTGGAAATCCGCGCGACGACGTCCGGCCGCAGAATGTAATCGATGAAGCGGTGCGCATTGTCCGGATGCCGGGCCGTCTTCGGAATCGCCATGCTGTCGAACCACATCAGCGTGCCGATGCGCGGCATGTCGTACACGATGTCGCGCTTGCCGTTCAGTTGCCGCGCCTTGTCCGCGCCGAGATCGATCGCGCCCGAGTAGCCGACCATCACGCACGCCTCGCCGTCGATCAGCTCGTGCGCATCGGACGACGTGACGAACAGCGCGATCGACGGCCGCACCTTCATCAGCATCGCTTCCGCCGCCTCGTAATCCGCGGCCGACGGGTTCACGGGATCGCGGCCGATGTAGCGCAGCGCGAGCGGCAGCACCATGCTCGCCGCATCCGGCAAGCCGATCCTGCACCGCGCGGCGATGCGCGACGCGATCGCCGGATCGAACACGAGATCCAGGCTGTCCTTCGGGAAGTCCTTGCCGAGAATCGCGCCGATCTTCGCGCGGTCGTAGCCGACGCCAATGGTGCCCCACATGTACGGCACGCCATGCCGGTTGCCGGGGTCCGACTGCGCCGCGAGCGCCAGCAGCGACGGATCGAGATGCTTCAGGTTCGGCAGCCGGCGCTTGTCCAGCTCGCGGAACGCGCCGACCTGGATCTGGCGCGCCATGAAGTCGTTGGTCGGCCACACGAGGTCGTATCCGCTGTCGCCCGTCATCAGCTTCGCCTGCAGCGTCTCGTCGCTGTCGTAGGTGTCGTAGCGGACCTTGATGCCCGTTTCCTTCTCGAACGTGCTCAGCGTATCCGGCGCGAAGTAGTCGCTCCAGTTGTACAGGTTGAGGATCTTCTCCTCTTCGGCCGACGCGCTCCGCGCGATCACGCACGCGCCGACCAGCAACGCGACGAGCATCCGGGCGATCGCGCGTGTCATGTCACGCTCCTGCCCGGTAGCACGACGCGGCGCCGTCGCTCGTCAGCAGCGTCCGGTACATCTCCGGGCGCCGGTCGCGGAAGAAGCCCCACGACTGGCGTTCGTCGCGGATCGCATCGAGGTCGAACGTATGCAGCAGGATCGTTTCGTCGGTGCGGTTCGCTTCCGCCACTTTCGCGCCGGTGTGGTCCGCGATGAAGCTCGACCCGTAGAACACGCTGGTGAGCCCTTTCTGCAGGTCGTTGCCGTTTCCCGCGCCGGTCTCGGTGCCGATCCGGTTGGCCGCCACGAGCGGCACCATGTTCGCCGCCGCATGGCCCTGCATCGTGCGCTGCCAGTGTCCGGCCGAATCGAACTCGCGGCTGAACGGCTCCGAGCCGATGATCGTCGGGAAGCACAGCAGCTCCGCGCCCATCAGCGCGAGGCTGCGCGCGGTTTCCGGATACCACTGGTCCCAGCAGATGCCGAGGCCGATCCGGCCGAAGCGCGTGTCCCACACGCGGAAGCCCGTATCGCCCGGCGTGAAGTAGAACTTCTCCGTATAACCGGGGCTGTCCGGGATGTGCGTCTTGCGGTAGACGCCGAGCACGCGGCCGTCGGCATCCGCGAGCGCGACCGAGTTGTACGCCGCGTTGCCCGCGCGTTCGAAGAAACCGATCGGCAGCACGACGCCGAGCTCGCCCGCCAGCTTCGCGAAGCGCGCGATCCGCGCGTTGCCGGCGAACGGCTCCGCCAGCCGCAGGTGGCGCACGTTCTGGTCGAGACAGAAGTACGGCATCATGAAAAGCTCCGGGCACACGACCACGTTCGCGCCCTGGCGCGCGGCGTCGCGCACGAGCCGCTCGGCCGTCGCCAGGTTGTCTTCGATCGTCCAGCTGCCCGACGCCATCTGCACGGCGGCGACGGTGATCATCCTCGATGACATGATTTCGATCCTCCTGTTGGGTGCGTCTCCGCTCAGGCGCGCGCGGGCATCACGGCCGGCTGCTGCTGCGTCGAGCAATGAATGCTGCCGCCGCCCATCGACAGCGCGGTGACCGGCAGCAGTTCGACGTGGCGATCCGGGAACGCGCGCTCGAGCACCGCGCGTGCAGCGGCGTCCTGTTCGACGCCGAACGCCGTCGAGATCACCGCGCCGTTCACCAGGATGTAGTTCGCGTAGCAGTCGCAATAGCGCGCCGAATCGTAGCGGTCGGTGACGATCGGCGACGGCAGGTCGAGCAGCTCGAAACGGCGGCCGGCCGCGTCCGTCGCACGTTCCAGCGCGCGGCGGTTCTCCTGCATCACGCGGAAATAGTCGCCCTGCTCCGGGCTCGCCGCCTGGCACAGCATCTTTCCGGGCGCGATGAACGACGCGATGCCGTCGACGTGGCCGTTCGTCTCCACTTCGTCGGGATTGCCCGGCAGCCACACGATCTTTTCCACGCCGAGCATGCGCCGGAGTTCGGCCTCGATCTCCGCCCGGCTCATCTGCGGGTTGCGGTTCGGATGCAGCAGGCAGCTTTCGGTGGTCACGAGCGTGCCCTGCCCGTCCACGTAGAACGCGCCGCCTTCCAGCACCATGTGCGAGTTGAAGATGCGCACGCCCGCCGCGCGTGCGATGTCCTGCCCGAGCTGCTGGCAACCGTCGTACGGGTGGTACTTCCCGCCCCAGCTGTTGAAGCGGAACACGGCGGCCGCGAGCTCGCCGCGCTCGCCCTGCAGGAAGATCGGCCCGCAATCGCGCACCCAGTTGTCTTCGGCCGCGACGGGCAGCACCTCGACGCCGTGGCCGACCATTTCGCGCGCCGCATCGGCGCAGGCCGCGTGCGCGACCACGATGCAGCGCTGATAGCGCGCGATGGTCTGCGCGACCAGCGCGAATTCCCGGCAGACCTGCGGGTAATGCTCGCCCCACAATTCCTCGCGATCCTGCAGCACCGGCCAGCCCAGCCAGGTCGCGGCCATCGGTTCCCATTCCGCCGGCATGCGGTAGCCCGATTGGCGGGCGTCGAAACGGCTCATCGGATGTTCTCCTCGTTGATCGATGACCCATTGTGCTGCCGTCGAAATCTGATGAAAATTGATCTTTCTTGCACCAATCAATCGACCTTTCTCATACCTCAATGCCACGCATACCATCGCTGAAGCTGCTGATCGGCTTCGAGGCGGCCGCCCGGCTCGGCAATTTCTCGCGCGCGGCCGACGA
Organism: Burkholderia pyrrocinia; assembly: GCA_001527685.1. Taxonomy (GTDB): domain Bacteria; phylum Pseudomonadota; class Gammaproteobacteria; order Burkholderiales; family Burkholderiaceae; genus Burkholderia; species Burkholderia pyrrocinia_D. The sequence goes on along the minus strand of LOZU01000080.1, from coordinate 89,162 downwards.
GCTGCACCTGTCGCAGTCGGCCATCAGCCACCAGATCCAGCAGCTCGAGGCGCAGCTCGGACAGCCGCTGTTTCGCCGCGTCGGCCGCGGCGTGGAGCTGACGGTGGGCGGCGAGGTGCTGCAGCGCAGCGTGCAGCGTTCGCTGGAGACGCTGCGCAGCGGGCTCGGGCGCATCGGCACCTACCTGACGCCCGGCCTCGTCGTGCTGGTCTGCCCCGCGCCGTTGCTGCACGGCTGGCTTCAGCCGCGTCTCGAGCGGATGCGGCAGGACATCCCCGAGCTGTGCCCACTGCTGTCGACCGACGAGACCGCCCGCTATGTCGACGAGATCGACGTCGACATCACGATCGGGCAGCGCCCGCTCATGCAGACCGGGTTGCTCGAAATCCCGTTCCTGCAGGACGAGCGCGTTACCGTGTGCGCGCCCGGGCTCGCGGCGCGGCTGGACGCGCTGCCGATCGAGCAGCATCACCTGCATGCGGGGCTCGTGTGCCTCGAGGAGGATATCGTCCGCGAGGATACGGCGGCCATTCTTCGCGGCCAGCTCGCCGCGTTCCAGGACAAGACGATCTACGACGACCAGCGCCTCGCACTCGATGCGGCGCTGCGCGGGCGCGGCATCGCATGCCTGCCGCGGCGGCTGGCCGACGACAGCGTCGAGCGGGGCTTGCTGACGATCCTGTCCGGTTATCCGCGGCTGCCGGGGACATCATGGTGGATATCGCGGGTGGCGAAGGCGCCGCGGTCGCAGACGGTCGCCGACGTGTTCGACTGGCTGTGCCGGCAAGGGGATCGGGATGGTCTTCAGGCTGGCGCGGCTGATCGATCGGCGTGAGAGAATCCACGCCATCCGATTTCGTTCCTCTCCCCAACAATAGGGTTCGCATGACCACGCACATCACGATCGAATTCACCGACCACGCCGCAGAAGCCGTCGGCGATCAAACCAGCACCAACTTTTCCTACGACCAGGGCGCGGTTCTCCCGCAACCGGGCGACTTCGTCGAACTCGAAAACCTGCAGCAGACGTTTCTCGTGATCGGCCGGGTGTTTTCGCTCAAGACGAACACGAGTGCGGTTAAGCTCGTGCTCGATTTGCCGCCGGCGGATGAGCAGCAGGGCTTCGGTCTGGAAGATTGAGTGGAGTTGGGCGCGTGACGACGTCGTCCTGATTCGGAGAGTGCGGCGGGCGGCCGCGATGCATGGTTTGGCCTGACGAGCCGACTGCCGACGCGCTCCCCCGACGCCTTGCCGAAGCGACTGGAAACAAAGCCTCGGCCGACAAACGGGCTGTACAGCTGAACCGCTCACCATCGAAATAGCAACCCGAAGGTTCGTATTCTTCGGGCCTGCGCGATTTGACCAGAACAAGCAATGCTTCAAGACACGAGAACAATCAGGACCACCCACGTACACCAGCAGTATCGACCGGACATCGACGGGCTTCGCGCGATTGCGGTCATGATCGTCGTGCTCGCACATGCCGGCTTCGCGGGGTTCTCCGGTGGATTCATCGGCGTCGACGTCTTTTTCGTGATTTCGGGGTTCGTCGTCGCCAATTCGATCCTGGGTGACCTGTCGCGCGATCAATTTTCGTTCAAGGCGTTCTATGCACGGCGAGCGAGGCGTCTCGCCCCCGCGCTGTATCTGATGTTGATCGCCACGTTCTGCTTCAGCATCCTGTTTGTCTTTCCGGAAGACACCTTCAAGCTCGCGAAGAACATCCTCGCGGTGGCCACCATGACGTCGAACATCTACCTGTCGAAGCAGACCGGGTACTTCGACGGACGGGCCGCTGATCAGCCGCTGTTGCATACGTGGTCGCTGTCGGTCGAGGAGCAGTTCTATCTCGTGCTGCCCGTCCTGCTCTTCCTGTTGCGCCGGCGCAGCCGGGCGACACTGGTCGGCGTGCTGACAGCTGGCGCCCTGGTGTCCCTCGCGCTGGCCGTCGCGACTCGGCACCTGGACTCGCCCGGCGCCTATTATTTTGCCCAGTACCGCGCTTTCGAATTCCTTGCCGGCGTACTGCTGGCCATTGTCGAAGGCAAGCGCCAGACGAAGCCGCATGCGTTATTCGACGCGCCGCTGATCGCCGGCCTCGCGCTCATCGCGGCAGGCGTTTTCGGTGCCAGCCGCGAAGTGCAATTCCCCGGGATCGGCGCGCTCCTGCCATGTGCAGCCGCGCTGCTGATCATCTTCGCGGGCCGGCGCGCAAGGTTCACCGGCCCGATCCTCGCCAATCCGGTATGCGTGTTCCTCGGCCGGATTTCCTATCCGATCTATCTCTGGCACTGGCCGATCTTTTTCGCGCTGCGACGCTTGAGCCTGACCGATCCCGCCGCCTATGCGGTCGCGATCGTCGGCGCAATTGCACTGGCAGCGGCCACGCACCGGCTCGAACTTCGGGTGCAACGGGCACACTGGACGGCGCGCCGTTCGCTGCTCGGCTTCGTCGTGGTTCCGCTGCTCGGGGCAGGCGTTCTCGCCGGTATCGGCAAACTGACGAGCGGCTTCCTGTTCGCCTATCCGGCGGCGATCCGCAGCAACGTGTACTGGTCGGGCACGGCGCTCTTCGACATGCCTCGCGCGAAGACGTGCTGGTCCCAGGTGGGCATCTCGAACGAAGCGGCATGTACGGTCGGCGCGACATCGGCGACGAACAAGGCGATTCTGTGGGGAGACTCGCACGCCTATCACCTGATCCACTTTTTCGACGTGCTCGGCAAGGACCGTGGCATGGCGGTGCACGACGTCGCGTTCACACTATGCCCGCCGATCGAGGCAATGTCGGCCCATGCGACCGATGCGGCCTTCGAGGACACGCATCGCCAATGCGTCGAGCACGACAAGGCGGTGATGGCGTATGCGCTGGCGCGGCAGGATGTCCGGACGGTGATCATGTCCGCCGCGTGGCAGAACTACCTGAACGATGGCGTCGGGCCGGACGTCAAGCCGACGCTTCACGGGTTCATGCCCGGCCAGCTCGAACGGGAACTCGGCAGTACCATCGAGAAGTTGCAGGCGGCAGGAAAGCGTGTCGTGATGCTCGACGACGTGCCGACGATTCCGGAGAACATGGTGAATTGCGCGTTCTACAACGGGCTGCTGTTTCCTTACCCGCGACGCGTTTGCGAATTCGACAGCAAGATCGCCGTCGACCAGCATGCGCCGATCGCCGCGATGCAGGCGCGCCTTCAGGCGCGCTTCCCGGATCTTAAGATCATCCACACCTACGATGCGCCTTGCACGGACGGGAAGTGTCGCCTCGAATTCGACGGGCTGCCGATCTATCGGTATAGCGATTACCACCACCTGAGCCTGGCCGGCAGCTTGAAGTACTACCCGGAATATCGGCGGAAGCATCCGCAAGAGCTGGAGCAACTTGGTTTGTAAGGTGGTGACGGATTGCGCGCGAATTGCACTTTCAAGGCGGCGTCAATCTCGACGATGGTCAGTGGTGCAAATCGCGCACGGCGTTTCAAGATCGACGGCGGGTGCACTCGCAGCGTGGCGGCACGCAACAATCGTGCTGCCTGCATTCTTCTGGCCTGGATCGTTACATTGCCATGCGACGAACCAATCACACTCCTTTTGTTCGTCACTGACAGACCACCGCTCGTAAGCAGACCTGCCTCCTTCTGCTCGTCATAGCTTGACGATTGAGTTGTGTCTTGCGAGGTCTTGATGTAAGGGTGCGCGCAATGCAATTGAAAAGCGGGACGGCGGCTCGGGGCCATCCCGTACCCGCCAGATAAAGCCAGATAAACACACGCACACTCGCGGACGCATGCGAGCGGGCGGCGTAATCTGCTCAGAGTAGACGACCTAGGATCGCGGCGTGATAGCACAGCCGACGAGGGTCCCCACTTTGGAAGGCGCCGAGATACATTTGAACGCGCCGCCGCGATTGAATGAGGAAACCGGCTGACCGATGGACTCGTCCTTATCGCCTCTCATCAGGTTCAGAGACGCGACAAAGTCTTTACTGGTTTTGTCGTCCTGGCCAGGGTTCAGCATGGCGTTGACCACTCCCACCGCGTTGACAAAAAACATGAGATTGACAGGATCGGATCGGTCTCCCAACACATTGATCCCTGTGATCTTTCCCGCACTGTCGATGGAAAGACTTATTGCAAGTTCGTTCTCGAAGTGCCCATTCGCCAAATCGAGCTCCTTCAGTTCGGCGATCCCGCGCTGAAAGAGCGTGTCGTTCATCACCACCCCGATCCCGCTCTTGGTCTTGACCATCCGTTTGATCGTATCGCTACCGTTGGCCTTGGCAAGTTCGTCGTATCGCTTTCGAAACGTTTCCGGGTCAAGGTCGGCCCACACGTCAATCGACTGCTGCGGCTGAGCCCTGACCTCTGCAGATGCTTGTGCCGCAGCGCTAGATACGGGCGAGGCGGGCGAAGCTGCCGCCGGTTGCTCAGACTCCCCGCACGCAGTCAGAGCGACCACTGCCGAACAAGTCAATATCAATGCTTTCATTATTCCCCGCAATTTGGCTTTGATTGAAGCCAAATTGTAAGGCTTGTCGGCGGATCGGGTACGAATGGAATTGGCCTAACGTTTCGGGTCAGGCATCCGGCGCTGTCCGACGTACTGGGACTTCAATTCTCAAGCGAAAACGCCGATACTGAATTCGCAGAAGAATGCCGGAGCATCGGCCAAACTGGCGGGCGGCCAGTAATAATTGCGGGGTGATGCGATGCTGAGCATGTCGTGTGTGGTATTCGCGGCCGCACTTGCGTTGCCGCTCGTATCCCAGGCAGCATCGATTGGCGATTGGACCACCGGCGCGACGGATGACGGACAGCTCTACGCCGGAGCCATCAACGATAGCGGCGGAATGCTGATGAAGGGGTGCAGCCCATCAGTTGGCGTTTGCTACTGGTATCTCGTAACGTCTACAAGTTGCAACAAAGGCTCGACAACACCCGCACTCTTTTCAACGTCGTCCGGTGCCGTTCCTCTCAAGCTCATTTGTGACCGCCCATTCGTGCAAGGCGGCCGAACAATGTATCGTGCGGAAATTGCCGACCCGGACACGATGGATTCACTGCTCGATTCAAGTAGGCCTCTTGGGATTGCCGTTGCGCTCGACGATGGGCGATTCGCTGTCTATCGATTTTCTATGGCAGGGGCCAAGCGGGCAGTCTCTATTCTGATGAAGGGCGCGCTGAAGCTATTCAACAAGTCGAATTAGCAAGGTACTCGGGACTCTGCGCTCTGACTGTCGATACGGCTGCAATTGACGAAATCCGCCGGTTACATGCCGGATGCACGCGACAGCGGAGGGATAAGCGAAAAAGCGGACGATAGCGCTAAGTGCTTGGTTTGACTGGCCCGCCCTACACGATTCGAACGTGTGACCTACGGCTTAGAAGGCCGTTGCTCTATCCAACTGAGCTAAGGGCGGTTCGGGGAAGAAGACCCGGCTTCGACTTCGGGCCGCGCTGACGCAAAAGCAGAAGCAAAGACAGCAAAAACAAAACGGGCCCGGTATGAGCCGAGCCCGAAATTATACCCGAACGCCATCAAACATCGGCAAGCAGGTTCACACCGGCTGCGGATGGAACATGAACCAGCCGAGACAGAACAGCCCCGCGATCACGCAATACACGCCGAACGACGCGAGCCGCCCGCGCCCTTCGAAATAGCGCATCAGGAAACGCACGCTCAGGTACGCGGCGATCGCGGTCAGCACGCCGCCGAGCAGTGCATCCGCCAGTTGGTCCCGCGCGTGAAACAGCTTCGGCAGTTCGAGCACGCCCGCCGCGAAGATGATCGGCGTGCCGAGCAGGAACGAGAACTCCGCCGCCTTCTCGGCGGTCAGCCCCGCCGCGTTGCCGGCGATCATCGTCAGGCCGCTGCGCGAAAAACCCGGAATCAGCGCGCCCACCTGCGCGAGCCCGACCAGGAATGCCTGCTTGAAGGTCATCTTCTCGGGCGGCTGATGCGCGCGGCTGCGCTGGATGCGATCGCCGAGCCACAGCAGCACGCCGTTGACGATCAGCGCGATCGCGACGATCCGCAGGTCGTGGAACACGCGCTCGAGGCGCTTCTCGAGCAGCAGGCCGACGATGCCCGTCGGAATCGTGCCGATGATGAGCGCCCACATCAGGTGCCCGTCGTCGTTCCTGGGGCCGCCGAGCTGCGCGAAGAAACCGCCGATCAGCGCGATCCAGCGCGCGCGGAAATACCACAGCAGCGCCAGCGCGGTGCCGAGGTGCAGTGCGACAAGGAACGGCAGCAGCTGCGGCGCGTGCTTGTCGATATGCATGCCGAACAGCGCCGGCACGAGCAACGTATGGCCGAGACTGCTGACGGGAAAGAGTTCGGTCACGCCCTGCAGGACGCTCAGGAATGCCAGAAACCAGAGACTCACGCGTCGGTCCTCTTACGGAGATACAGCGGAAAGAAATTCCGGACGACGCGGCGCGCGGCCCGGAAGCGCGCCCCGGATTATGCCGAGCACCCATGACTGCGCCAAGGCATTTGGCAGGAAATTGCGGCAATGCACACAAACACTTGCATTTTGTAAGCAGCAAGAAAGCAAAAAGCCCGCCATTTGAATGGCGGGCTTTGCGGATTCGGCAGAATTTGCCGTCAGCGGCCGAGCTGGTAGAAGAACAGCACCGTGCTGCCGGTGAACATCCCAAACAGTGCGATACCCATCGCCATTGCCAGATCCATGGCCGCTCCTTGAAGTGTCATGACCCGGCAACACGACCGGTTTAGTGCATTATCGGGACGCTTAACACGCTTCAACACTCGCAATTTCCCCGAGAAGGGTTTTCCCGGACGTGCCGCGCCCCGATAATGGAACGCGCCGCACCGAGGCAGCCCGTTTTCCTCCAACCGTCCACGCCAGATTCGCCATGCCGATCTTCCAGCAACACGAGATTCACGAACTCCACGCCGGCCCGTCGCATGTCCGGATCGCACCGCAATTCGGTGGACGCCTGCTGTCGTGGCACGTCGACGGCGAGCCCGTCATCTTCTGGCCGGACGCCGCCGACTGGAGCCAGCTCGCGCGCGTGCGCGGTGGCAATCCGCTGCTGTTCCCGTTTCTCGGCCGGCACCGCGTCGACGGCGAAATCGGCCGCTGGCGCGACCAGGCGGGCACGGTTCGCGACCTGCCGATGCACGGCTTCGCGCGCGACCTGCCGTTCGCCGCGCAGCCGTCCGCCGACGGCACGGCGCTTGCGATGACGCTCGACGCAAACGACGCGCTGCGCGCGGGCTACCCGTTCGACTTCCAGTTCGAGGCGACCTATCGCCTCGTCGATGCGCACACGCTCGACGTCGCGCTGACGACGACCAACCGCGGCGCCACGCCGCTGCCCTACTACGCGGGCCATCATTTCTACTTCGCGCTGCCGCACGACGAGCGCGCGCAGACGACGCTCGAACTGCCGCCGACGCACCGGCGCGCGCAGCTCGCCGACGGCACGATCAGCGCGCCGGAGCCCGGCGAAGCCCGCTATACGCTCGACGAAGCACGCATCCACGACCGCTTCCACTGCCTGGACGGCGCACCGTCCGGCCCCGTGCGGATCGTGATGCCAGGCCGCCGCCGCACGATCGACATCGCGCTCGACGTGCCGGGCTCGATCCCGTGGTACGCGGTCACGACCTGGACGGAAAAACCGGACTCCGACTTCTATTGCGTGGAGCCGTGGCTCGGCCTGCCCGACGCGATCCACAACGGGCTCGGGCTGCGCATGCTCGCGCCGGGCGCGACCGAGACGGCCTCGCTGCGGATCCATGTCGGCCCGCTCGCGGCCTGACATCGCGCGACGTCGAGCCGGCCCGAACCGGCGCTCGGCGGCCCCAAACTGCGGCGTACGGGTCGAACCCGTTAAAATCTGATGTTTTGTGTCACCTGCCGCGTCCGCGCGCGGCAGGGTTTTGCGAGGTTCAATGTTCGGAACGACAACGAAACGATTCGTCGCGGCATCGGTTGCCGCCCTACTCGCCGCGTGCGGCTCCGCGCCGGTCGGCCCCGGCTTCTACCGCGTCGAGAGCGGCGACACGCTCTACAAGATCGCACGCGCCAACCGCCAGTCGGTGCAGAACATCGCGCGCTGGAACCAGCTCTCGAACCCCGATGCGATCGAAGTGGGCCAGGTGCTGCGCGTCGCGCCGCCGGCCGGCACGACGACGGCCGCCACCACCACGGCACCGTCCGGCGTCGGCACCGGCAGCGCGGGACGCAGCCGCCCGGCCCCGTCCGCGCCCGTCGAGTCGGCCGTGAAGCCGGCCTCGAACATCGCGCTGATCTGGCCGTCCGCCGGCAACGTGGTCCGCACCTTCGACGGTGCGAAATCCAAGGGCATCGACATCGCGAACGCGGCGGGCACCCCGGTGAACGCGGCGGCGCCGGGTGTCGTCGTGTATGCAGGGAACGGGCTGCGCGGCTACGGCAACCTGATCATCCTCAAGCACAACGCCGATTACCTGACGGCCTACGCGCACAATCGCGCGCTGCTCGTGAAGGAAGGCCAGTCGGTCACGCAGGGGCAGACGATCGCCGAGATGGGCAATACCGACAGCGATCGCGTCGCGCTGCATTTCGAGCTGCGCTACGGCGGCCGTTCGATCGATCCGGCGCGCTACCTGCCGGCCCGCTGACGGCCGAAAGGCTGAACGGCCGAACGACTGCACGACTGCACGCGGCGCATCGCGCGCCGCGTGCAGTCGGCTAGGTGTCGGAAGGGAAGCGAATCAGCGCTTGCGCGCACGGCCGACCCAGCGGCCGGACAACGGATCGACGTGGCTCGCGAACGCCACCAGTGCGCCGATTCCGATCAGGCTGAACCCCGCAGCTATCAGAAGCATATCCATGGTCATTTCAACGATTTGCGATGATCTTATGCGCCATTTCGGAATCGTGCACCGGACCGCCCGCCCGCGATGAGTCGGCATCTTCCCGGAGATCGCTTACATTGAGGGTCCGCACGCATGGAAACCGGTGCCTGTCCGGCACCCGGCATCCACCCGTCCGCCGCCCTGGAGACACCCGATGCTGCCCGCCGCCGACCGCTACGACACCCTGCTCTCCCGCTTCGCGTGGGCCGTTCCGGCCCGCTACAACATCGCCGTCGATGCCTGCGACAAATGGGCGGACGGCAGCGGACGGCTCGCACTGATCCACGAGACCGCGCAAGGCGACGTCGCACGGCTGACGTTCGACGACTTGAAGATTGCTTCTAATCGTTTCGCGAACAGCTTCGTGCGCGCCGGCGTGCGTCGCGGCGACCGGATCGGCATCTTCCTCGCACAGGGTCCGGAAACGGCCGTCGCGCATCTCGCCGCGTACAAGCTCGGCGCGATCGCCGTGCCGCTGTTCACGCTGTTCGGCGCCGACGCGCTCGAATACCGGCTCGCGAACAGCGGCGCCGCGGTGCTCGTCACCGATGCGGCCGGCTACGCGAAGATCGCGCCGCTGCGCGCGCAGTTGCCGGCGTTGCGGACGATCTACTGCATCGGCGCCGACGCGCCCGATGCCCCCGGCGTGCAGCACTACGACGCGGCGCTCGCCGCCGAGTCCGCCGATTTCACGCCGGCCGACACGGCAGCCGACGATCCGGCGCTGATCATCTACACGTCCGGCACGACCGGCAAGCCGAAGGGCGCGCTGCACGCGCACCGTGTGCTGCTCGGTCACCTGCCCGGCGTCGAGATGTCGCAGCAATGCTTCCCGCGCGACGCGCGGCTGTTCTGGACACCCGCCGACTGGGCGTGGATCGGCGGTCTGCTCGACGTGCTGCTGCCGTCGTGGCACCACGGCGTACCGGTGCTCGCCCGCCGTTTCGAGAAATTCGACGGCGACGCGGCGTTCGCGCTGATGGCCCGTCACGGCGTCACCCACGCGTTCCTGCCGCCGACCGCGCTGAAGCTGATGCGCACCGTGCCGCGGCCGCGCGAGCGCTATGCGCTGTCGCTGAAATCGGTCGCGAGCGGCGGCGAGTCGCTCGGCAGCGAGCTGACGGCGTGGGGGCGCGACGCGCTCGGCGTGACGATCAACGAGTTCTACGGCCAGACCGAATGCAACATGGTGCTGTCGTCGTGCGCGGCGCTGTTCGCGCCGCAGCCGGGCGCGATCGGCAAGGCCGTGCCCGGCCATCAGGTCGCGATCGTCGACGCGCACGGCACGCCGCTGCCGCCGGGCGTCGAAGGCCGCATCGCGGTGCGCCGCCCCGATCCGGTGATGTTTCTCGAATACTGGCGCAACCCCGACGCAACGCGCGACAAGTTCGCCGGCGACTACCTGCTGACGGGCGACACCGGCGTGCTCGACGCCGACGGCTTCATCCGCTTCGTCGGCCGCGACGACGACGTGATCACGAGCGCGGGCTACCGGATCGGCCCGGGCCCGATCGAGGATTGCCTGCTCACGCATCCTGCCGTGCGGATGGCGGCCGTCGTCGGCGTGCCCGACGCGACGCGCACCGAGATCGTCAAGGCGTTCGTCGTGCTGAACCCCGGCTACGCCGGCGACGACGCGCTGGTACAGGCGCTGCAGGCACACGTGAAGACCCGCCTCGCCGCGCACGAGTATCCGCGCGCGATCGCGTTCGTCGACAGCCTGCCGATGACGGCAACCGGCAAGATCGTGCGGCGCGCGCTACGCGAAGCGTGAACGGCGGCGCACGGTGCACGCGGCCGGATGGTTTATAGTGGCGCTCACTTGCCGTCTCTCCATGAATACGATGTCCTCCGAACACCCCGGCGCCGCGGGCGCGTCGCATAGCCCCCTTTACGTCAAGCTCCTCGGCGAGACCGCCAAGATCGACTGGTGCGATCTCGAGCGTTTCTTCGCGCAAGGCAAGCTGCTCTCCGTCGTGCGCGACCTGGACCTCGTCAGCGTCGCCGAAGCGATCGCGAGCGACGACAGCGAGCAGGTCACCCGCTGGCTCGCCGCCGGCCACGTCGCCCGCATGCCGGCCGACACCGCGCAGGATTACGCGGCGCGCAACCCGGAACTGTGGGCGGTGGTCGTGTCGCCGTGGGTCTGCGTGCAGGAACGCGGCTGACGCGTTCGCCATGCCCGCTTCCGCATTACCCCCCGCAGCCGCGCAACCGGCCGCCGTCTCGCACCGGCGCGTGCTCGCGCTGGCCTTCCCGATCGTCCTCGCGAACCTGACGCAGCCGATTCTCGGTGCGGTCGACACGGCCGTCGCCGGCCACCTCGACGGTGTGCAGAATCTCGGCGGCGTCGCGCTCGGCGGGCTGCTGTTCAATTTCCTGTTCTGGGGGTTCGGCTTCCTGCGGATGGGCACGACGGGCCTCGTCGCGCAGGCGCACGGCGCGCGCGATGACGACGGCATCCGGTCGAACCTGCTGCGCGCGCTTGTCGCCGCATTCGTGCTCGGCGCCGCGGTGCTGGCGCTGCAGGTGCCGCTGCTGTCGTTCGGGCTCGGCGCGCTGGGCGGCAGCGATGCGGTGCGCGCCACCGCGCTCGACTACAGTCACGCGCGGATCTGGGCCGCGCCGTTCGCGCTCGCGAACTACGTCGTGCTCGGCTATCTGCTCGGCATGCAGCGCGTGCGGCTCGCGCTCGTCGCGCAGGTGTTCATCAACGCGGTGAACATCGGCGCGGTGCTGCTCTATGTGTACGGTTTCGGCTGGGGCATCGCCGGCATCGGCGCGGCGACCGCCACCGCGGACGCCTGCGGCTTCGCGCTCGGTGCGTGGATGCTGTGGCGGCTGCGGCCTCGCGGCCTGCCGCCGCTCGCGATGCGCACCCTCGTCGACCGCGCGGCGCTCATGCGCGTCGTCGTGCTGAATCGCGACATCTTCGTCCGCACGCTGTGTCTCTTGACCGCCTTCGGCTGGTTCGCGCACCTCGGTGCGAAACAGGGCGACGCGACGCTTGCGGCGAACGCGCTGCTGCTCAATTTCCAGACCTTCATGGCGTACGGCCTCGACGGCTTCGCGCATGCGGCCGAGGCGCTGGTCGGCGCGGCGGCCGGCGCGCGCGATCGCGCCGCGTTCCGGCAGGCGTTGCGCGTGACGCTCTTCTGGTCCGTGCTCGGCGCGCTGGGGTTCGCGCTCGTCTATTGGGCGGCGGGCGGCTGGATCGTCGCGCGCCTGACCGACCAGGCGGAGATCCGCGTGGTCGCCGAACGCTATCTGCCGTGGGCGGCGATCTCGCCGGTCGTATCCGTATGGGGTTTCCTGCTCGACGGCGTGTTCATCGGCGCGACGCAAACCCGCGCATTGCTGCGCGGCATGGTCGCCTCGTTCGCGGTGTTTGCCACCGCGGCACTGACGCTCGTCGGCCCGCTCGGCAATCACGGGCTCTGGCTCGCGCTGCTGCTGTTCATGGCCGCGCGCGGCGCGACGCTCGCGCGCTACCTGCCGGGGCTGTCGGCGAGGATCGGCGGCGACGCGCGCCCCGCGTCGGCCTCGGCCGCGTAGGCTCCCGCTTTACTGCGCGGCGGCGGGCGGTGCAGCCAGCATCGACGGCGGCGTCATGTCGGTCGGCACGCCGTGATAGTCGGCCGGATCCTGCGGCGGCTGACCGCGGCGCGCATGGCGGGGATCGTCGGCGCAGCCGGCGAGGATCGATGCGGCCAGCACGGCCAGCATGAAGCGGGTCATCAAGTCTTGCTCCGGAAAAAACGCGCGCCTGCGGCGCGCTGGGGTCGCGCCGAGTCTAACGGAATTCCGGCTTCGGGGTGGCGCCGCGCATGTCCTACTATGTACTGGTGGCGCTGTGCCGTTGAAAGGAGGCTGCCATGTCGCCTGAGGAAATTGCCGGCCTGATTGGCCTGTTCATCGGCCTGATGGTGCTGGTCGCCCTATCGTACTTCGAGTCGCGCGAATACAAGCGCTCTCACGGTGGCGAGGGCATGATCCATCACTGGATGGCGGAGCATCACCTGCTCGACTGGCGGCGCAAGCACTAGGCCGTTCGCGCCGCCCTTCCCGTTCCGACCCGCGTTAAACCGGGGTCGTCATTCAGCGTGCCGTTCGGGCACGCCGTCAGCGTTGTATCGCGCGAAATAATAGGGGCTGGAATCGGCCTCGCCGCAGGCCGCGCAGATGCGCGTGCCCGTGGCGGGCGCGCGCATCCGATGCCGGCTCAGCCGAGGAAATGGCGGGCGTAGCGGGCGTTGATGTCCGACAGGCGGAACAGCGTCAGGAAGTCCGCGCAGTTGAAATCCGGATCCCATGCGGGTGCGCCGCAAATCTTCGCGCCGAGGCGCAGGTAGCCCTTGATCAGCGGCGGCGGCGCGACGACGGTGCCGGTCTGCAACTCGTCGACCGGCAGCGCCGTGTGCGGGAACGCACGATATTCGGGATCGGTCAGCGACTTGGCCGGCAGCGACTGGTACAGGTTGGCCGCATAGTGGCCGCCGTCGGCCATCGACACGCTCGCGCAGCCGAGCATCGTCTCGTAGCCGTTCTGCATCATGTACGCGCCGAGGCCGCCCCAGAGCGCCATGATGACCGCACCGCTGCGGTAGTCGCTGTGCACGCACGAGCGGCCGACCTCGACCATCTTGCCGCGCAGGTGCGTGAGGCGCGACAGGTCGAATTCGCCTTCCGCGTACAGCCGGCCGACGCGGGCCGCCTGGTGCGGCGGCAGCACGCGATACGTGCCGACGACTTTCAGGGTGTCGAGATCGCGGACCAGCAGGTGGTCGCAATAGGCGTCGAACGAATCCACGTCGAGACCGGCGGGGCCGCTGACCTGCGCGCCCATCTCTTCGGCGAACACGCTGTAGCGCAGGCGCTGGGCCTCGCGCAATTCGTCTTCCGTGCGCGCCCATGCGGCGCGCAGGCGGAATTCCGACGTGACGGTTTCAGACGCACGCGGCAACAGGCGCCGCGTGGAATCAAGGGGCAGCGAGGCAAAGGGGAGCGTAGGCGTCGGCAGTTCTCGCATTAGGCTTTCCTGGTCGTAAGGAATAAGACGACATGCCCGCCAATGTAGTAACCGGCCGTGACCGTTACGTGGCAAGCCTGTGTCCGTTCAGTGACATGTCGCCGAACTGACTTTAGCAGAAAGCCTACGAATACGTATGATCTAACCCCTTCCAATTCCATCAGACCAGATCCGGCGTCAGGACGGCGCGCAGCACCGCCTGCCGGTTGCCGTCCCGCGTGCGGCTCGCGAGCCACACGATGCCGCCCTTCTTGATGCTCCAGCTGTCGTCCCCGCCCGTGACCAGCCGCGCCGCGACGCTGCCGAGCGTCGGCTGGTGGCCGACGATCACGACCGTCGGCGCGATGCCGTCCGGCCAGCCGGCGGCGGCCAGCACGTCGTCGACGTCCGCGCCGGGCGCGAGCGCGTCGACGGTGCGGTACTGGTCGGTCAGCGCCTCGACGGTCTGCACGGTGCGCGCCGCCGGGCTCGCGAGAATCATGCTGTTGCTCTCGAGCCGGCTGCGCAGCCACTTCGCCATCGCCTGCGCATCCTTGCGCCCGCGCACGGTCAGCTGCCGCGCGAGGTCGCTCGCCGCATAGTCTTCCGCCTCCGCATGGCGCCACAGGATCAGGTTCATCATGGTCGTCTCCGTTGTCCGTGCTCGATTCGTGCGTGCCGCCGCGCGCAATTTTGCATCGTACGATTGACCCGGTGCGCAATTCAACGATACAATCTTTGGCTCGTCGGAGCGTAGCGCAGCCTGGTAGCGCATCTGATTTGGGATCAGAGGGTCGTAGGTTCGAATCCTATCGCTCCGACCACGAGATACAAGGGTTACGTTGCACTGCTATGTGCCCTGTCTAATAAAAAGTCTAACCGGCGTCTAATGAAATGACGCCAGGTTCGAGTGAAGCCCGCCACTGTGCGGGCTTTTTCATGCATGTAACGGGGACGAAACAATCACCCTCGATGATCTTGCATCGCCGACGTGGCGGGTAACAGCGGTGGCGGGCGCGATCGTCCTGAAAGTCGCTGCCGACGACGTGCCAACGGGACTTAAAAGATCGCAGCCCAAAGCGCTTCTGCTTGGACCTCTCGATCCGCAGCCTGGAAGGCACACGTCAAGGTGCGGGTTCGTTCGATGCGCAAACACGCGTTGCTACGCGATTTCCATTTCCACCGGGAAGTGCGATACCGAAGCGCGAGCATCGACTTTCTTGGCCTGTCGGCTATCACTGCTGGCACGGCCGCTGCGATTCGAATTTTGGCAGTAGTCGACAACCTTCAAGCGACATCGCCTCATCATGACGCGCCCGGTATTTGTTGGTGCCGCGTTGCGACTATGCTTCCGAGATAATTTCGCCCGACGGGTAAAGTTGTGGTTGTAGCATCGTGCGCGCCGTATCTACGTCGTTTGCGCGCAACCGTTCGCCGTAGTCTGCCAGCCGCAAGATCACTACCGATCGCTTGTCATCACCCACTTTGTGCACACTCGACACGATCGTGCACCCTCGGCACCTGGATAGATAATCAGGTGTTCGTCTATACTTCGGACGAATCAATCGAAAGCCGAGCGTAAGTCGGCCAGAACGCCATGACATTCATCCGGGGATTGTTCGGGTTCGCCGCCCTCACGATCGCGGCGGCTGCTGCCGCCCAGTCGACCAAGGCGCCAGCCGACGTTCATGACCTGAGCGCGTTCGGCATTCCGCCAGCCGCCAAGCACGACAGCGCCTGGACGCAATCGGCGAAGAGAACCATCGCCGTACTGCAGAGCTCGCCAACGTGAAAGCCGCACGCGGCACTCCGGGCCCGATCCTCTACCCGCTCCCGACCATCGTCCTGCAAACGCAGTGACCAACCCCAAGGCCATACTGGCCCCGAGTCGACGCCGCGCCAGACCAGCGGCGAGCATCAAAATATTCCAGGGCAACACCAATGAAACGGGGAATTTCCTACGTCTGCATCTCGCTTACCCGCGCGCAAGACCGACGCGCAAAAATGGCGGAGCAGTTCGCCGCTCACGGCATTGATGCACGATTCTTCGATGCGTTTGAACTGAAAGGCTCGGTCGACACCATTCCCGGCTACGACGCAGCCGGACGCCAGCGCCGCTACGGCTGGCCGCTGTCGCGCGGCGAAGTCGGCTGCTATCTCAGCCACCGCGCGGCCTGGCTCCAGCTCGTGCAATCGTGCGACGACACGATGTGCGTCATGGAAGACGACATTACCCTGCTCGACGGCTTCCGGGCAGCGACACTCGAACTCCATGACACACGCCCCCACTGGGACATGGTGCGCCTGATGGGGATCACGAAACGCCCGCAGGTCGAATATGCGACGCTGCCGAGCGGCATGCGCATCATGTGGATGGATTCGCATCCGACCGGCACGCAGTGCTACATGATCACGCGGCAAGCGGCGGCACAGATGCTTGCCTACACGGCGAACATCGTGCACGCGATCGACATCGCGTTCGACAGAAGCTGGGAACACGGGCAGCGCCTCTATATCACGTCGCCTGAATACGTCGCTGATCCGTGCATGCCGACGATGATTACCGACCGCTCCGATTCCCGCACGTTCGGCCAGCGGCTGAAAGCAAAGTACCACCGCAAGATCGAGCGGATCTCATCGCGCCGCTTCAACGATGCGCATCGCCCCAAGCGCCCGATCGCTATCGAGATCGCGCCGACAGCCGCCGAGGCCGCGCCGACGCACGTTGAGACGATGCAATAGCCGGAGGCGCCGGCCATTCGTCCCGGATCGCGACCGGGACATCCCCAAAACCGAGTTCAAGCGGATGAGCGCAGCAGCGTATCCCGCTGCGCGCACCGGGCGGCGAGTTGGCCCACCTCCCGGGCTACGAGAAGGGCGAAGCCAAACCTGCCGCCCCTCCTCGTCATCGCGGTCAATTAATTTGCCTGTACAGTTCCAGACCGCCCGGCATCACTCCAGTCCATCGACCGAATCCGGCTCGCGAGAACGGCAAAGCGCGGCCAGCACATCGAGCCGTCGCCCCGGATCCCGCACGAACGGATTCGACTCGTCCCACGCGTAGCCGGCCAGGATCGAACAGACCATGCGTTTCACCTCCGGCGATTTTTCCTCGTGGAAGACGACGTCCTGCAGTTCCCCCGAATACCATCGTTCGACGAATGCGCGGAACGTATCGATGCCCTTGCGCAGCGCGGCGTCGTAATCGCGCTGCCAGTCGACCGTCTCGCCACGCCATTGACGCTCGAGCGCCTGAACCGCCAGCTGCGACGAGCGCAGCGCGATCGTGACGCCCGACGAGAAAATCGGGTCGAGAAATTCACCGGCATTGCCGAGCAATGCATAGCCGTCGCCGTGCAGGCGCTCGACATTCGCCGCATAGCCGCCGATGTGACGCACCGGCATCACGAACGGCTTGTCGCCGACGAGGCGCGCGAGCGTCGGCTCCGTCTGCAGCAGTTCGCGCAGCCGCGCGTCGCGTTGCGCTTCCGGCACGTCGAGAAACGCGGCTTCCGCGACACAGCCGACCGACGAGCGCCCGTTCGAGAGCGGGATCATCCAGTACCACACGTCGCGGCGCGCCGGATGCACCGCGATGCAGATCTTGTTCCGGTCGGTCGAGCCGGCCGGCAGGCGATCCTCGACGTGCGTGAAGATTGCCGCCCGCGTCGGCATGCCGGTCGGCGCCTCGAGGTCGAGCAGGCGCGGCAGCACGCGGCCGAAGCCACTGGCATCCAGCACGAAGCCCGCGTCGACCCGATACGCATGGCCGCCTTCGTCGACGACCTCCAGCCGCGGTCGCGCACCCGGCGTGAACGCCTGCACCGCATGACCGAAACGCACGTCGGCGCCCTGCTGAATCGCGCACCGGATCAGCACGTCGTCGAACACCGCGCGCTCCACCTGATACGTGGTTCCCCAGCCCGGCGAGAACTTGTCGCGGAAATCGAACGACGACATCCGCTCGCGATGCACGAAATACGCGCCGTTCTTGAACTGGAAACCCGCTTCGACCACCGCCTGCAGCATGCCCGCCTCTTCCAGGTAGCACATGCTCTGCGGCAACAGGCTTTCGCCGATGGAAAAGCGCGGAAAATGCTGGCGCTCGAGGACGAGCACCGAGCGGCCCGACTTGCGCAGCAATCCGGCGGCGACTGCGCCGGCCGGGCCTGCTCCGATGATCGCGACGTCGACGCTGACCTGGTCAGGATTCAATTCATTCATGCTCGTGTTGCCCGTTTCGATTGATGGGGTAGGTTCAACTTCCGCGCACGCGTGCGCGATGCCATTTAAAATGAGCGCCCGAGAAATCACGCAGACCAACGAAGGGCCTATGTCGTCTTCCCGCACGCACGCCGCAACGTTTGTTCCGGAAACCGCATTCGGCGTCTGGTTCCTGCGCACGCACACCTGGGAGCATCACGTGCTGCGCGTCGCCATCGACGACCTGAAGCGCCTCGTCACGACCCCGCTGCCGCCCGCGCCGGTCATTCTCGACGCCGGCTGCGGCCAGGGGAAATCGTTCCGGCTGCTGCACGAGGCCTTCGCGCCGGGCAAGATCATCGGCATCGACTGCCATCGCGAATCGCTCGCCTGCGCGTCGGAGGCGGCCAGCCGCTGCGGCGCCGCGGTCGAACTGCACGACGCCGATTGCGCGCACCTGCCGCTTGCCGACGCGAGCGTCGACATCGTGTTCTGCCATCAGACCTTTCACCACCTCGTCGAACAGGAACAGGCCCTCGCCGAATTCCGTCGCGTCCTCAAGCCGAACGGGCTGCTGCTGTTCGCCGAATCGACGGACGCCTACATCAAGTCGTGGGTCATCCGCCTGCTGTTCCGGCACCCGATGCACGTGCAGAAGAGCGCCGACGGCTACCTCGCCATGTTGCGCGAAGCCGGCTTTTCGTTCGAGCACCGAAACGTCTCGTTACCGTATTTGTGGTGGAGCCGCGCCAAGGACTTCGGCCTGCTCGAGCGGATCGGCCTGTACCGGCCGCAGCCGGGCAAGCGCCGCGAGACGCTCGTCAACGTCGCCGCCCGCAAGAACGCATGAACAACGCCCGCCCGCCGTGCGCCATACCGGTGCACGCGGGCGGGCGTCGCGCGATGTGTGCCCGCTGACGGCCGATGCGCGGTCAGCGCGCGTCGAGCTGAACGATGGTGCCCGACACCGAGATCGCGCCTGCGCTGCCGCTCACGCCGCACGTGTAGCTGGTTTGCGAATCGGAGCGATTGTCGTGAAACCGCGTCGTGACGTTGACGACGGCGTTCGCGCCGCGTCGCTTCGCGTACTCGCGCAGCTTGCCCAACGCGTCGCCGAGCGCCTGCTCGCAGGCCTGCTGTTCCGCCTGGGTGCCTCGCGCGATCCGCGCCGATTCCGAACGCGGGCCGAGATCGGACTTCACCGCCGGATGCGCCTGCGCGCCGAAATACAGCTTCACGCCGTTCGCGTCGGCCGCGGTGGCGGCCGGCGGCAGCGGCAGCGAACGCACGGTGGTGCCGCAACCCGTCAGCACGGCGGCGGCGATCAACGCGCCCGCCAGATAGCCCTTACGTTTCATCGTTCTTGTCCTCATCTCTCGGTAACGTGAATTTCAATCGCCCTTCCAGGCGTCCAGCAACACACTCGCGCAACTGCCGCCGAAGCCGAACGAAACGGACAGCGCGCGCGCGATCCTTGCATCGCGCGATGTGCGCACGATCGGCAGGCCGCCCAGCGCCGGATCGAGCTCGCCGTCCACCGCCGTGCCGGCGATAAAGCCGTCGCGCATCATCAGAATCGTGTAGATCAGTTCGTGCACGCCGCTCGCGCCGAGCGGATGGCCGGTCATCGCCTTCGTCGACGAAAACGCCGGCACGTCGCCGCCGAACACGGCCGACATCGCCTTCAGCTCCTCGACATCGCCAAGCGGCGTCGACGGCGCATGCGTATTCACGTAGTCCGGTATACCCGGCGCCTCGTCCAGCGCCGCGCGCATCGCGCGCGCGATGCCCGGCGCGTGCGGCGTCGCCATGCCCGCGTGGTCGGTGCACTGGCCGAAACCGGTCAGCTCCGCATAGATGCGCGCGCCCCGCGCCATCGCATGATCGAGCGACTCGAGCACGAGGATGCCGGCGCCCGACGCGATCACGAAGCCGTCGCGGCCGACGCCATACGGTCGCGACGCACGCTCGGGACAATCGTTGAATCCCCCCGACAGCGCGCCCATCGCATCGAACATCAACGTCATGTTGTCGTGCAGCGCCTCGCTGCCGCCCGCCAGCACGACGTCCTGGATGCCCGCGCGAATCAATTGCATCGCCTGCCCGATCGCGAGCGTCGAACTCGTGCAGGCGGACGACGGCGAATAGGCCACGCCCTCGATGCCGAACGCTTGCGCGACGCAGGCCGATGCCGTGCTGCTCATCGCCTTGGGCACCACATAGGGCGGCGTCCGGTCGACGCCGCGCGCGTTGGCGATCGCCAACGCGTCGTCGTAGGCGCCGATCGAGCCGATGCCGGAGCCGATGATCGCGCCGGCCCGCGGCGAGCGCAGGGCCGCCGGGTCAAGGCCGGCGTCGCTAATCGCCTTCGCGGCCGCATGCGCGGCAAAGCGTGCCGTGTCGCCCATGAAACGCTCGTGCCTGCGCGCGAACGGCGGCTCCGCGTCGGCCGTCGCGACGCCGGCGACCAGGCTGCGGAAGCCGCGCGCCTGCCACGCATCGACGCGGCGCACGGCCGAGCGGCCGTCGCGCAGCGCGGCCGATACGTCGGCGAGCGCGTTGCCGAGGCACGACACGATGCCGAGCCCCGTGACGACCACGCGCGACGAGGCGCCTCGAGCGTGCGTCATGCGTCCAGGCGCCGGAAGATCAACGACGTGTTGATCCCGCCGAACGCGAAGTTGTTGCTCATCACGAACTCCGCATCGATCGCGCGGCCCGCGCCCATGATGTAGTCGAGTGCGGCGCACGCCGGATCGACGTTCGACAGGTTGAGCGTCGGCGCATACCAGTTGCGCTTCATCATCTCGATCGTCCACCATGCCTCGAGCGCACCGCAGGCGCCGAGCGTGTGCCCGACATAGCTCTTCAGCGAGCTGATCGGCATGCGTTCGCCGAACACCGAATGCGTCGCATGGCTTTCGGCGACGTCGCCGCGCTCGGTCGACGTGCCGTGTGCATTGACATAGGCAATTGCCTGCGGGTCGAGCGCGGCATCGCGCAGCGCCATCCGCATCGCGACCGCCATCGTTTCGGCGGTCGGCTGCGTAATGTGCGCGCCGTCCGAATTGCAGCCGAAGCCGACCACTTCCGCGTGAATCGTCGCGCCCCGCGCTCGCGCGTGCTCGTACTCCTCGAGCACCAGCGTCGCCGCGCCCTCGCCGATCACGAGCCCGTCGCGATCGACGTCGAACGGCCGCGGCGTCGACGCGGCGGCATCGTTGCGCGTGCTCGTCGCGTACAGCGTGTCGAACACGGCGACCGCCGGACTGGACAGCTCCTCGGCGCCGCCCGCGAGCATCAGCGCCTGCTTGCCGGTGGCGATCGCCTCGTACGCAAAGCCGATCGCCTGGCTGCCCGACGCGCACGCGGACGACGCCGGCACGACGCGGCCCTTGAGATCCCAGAACAGGCTGACGTTGACCGCCGTCGTGTGCGGCATCATCTGCACGTAGCTGTTCGACGTCACGTCGCGCATCGACCCGGTTTCGATCATCGCGCCGAACGCGCGGATCGGCTCGACCGACCCCGACGACGACCCGTACGCGACCCCCATGCGTCCGTCCTTGATCGATTCGTCGCCGGCGAGCCCGGCGTCGGCGAGCGCGAGCTCGCTCGCCCGCACCGCATACATCGACACCGGCCCCATCGAGCGCGTCTTCTTGCGCGGATAATGCGCGGGCGGCGTGAAGCCCGGCAGCGGGCACGCAAGCCGCGTGTGCAGCGATTCGTAGCGATCCCATTCCGGCATCCGCCGCACCGCGTTGCCGCCGGCCTTCAGGCGCGCATCGATTTCCGGCCACGTCTCGCCGAAGGCGGTCACGCCGCCCATTCCCGTCACGACGACCCGCTTCATCACGCCATCCCGCCGTTGACCCCGATCACCTGCCGGGTGATGTAGGACGCGGCATCCGACATCAGGAAGCCGACCACCGACGCGATTTCCTCGGGCTGGCCGACCCGCCCCATCGGCACCGTCGCCAATGCCTGTTCGAGCGGCACGTCGTCGAGCATCCCCGTATCGACGAGGCCGGGCGCCACGCAATTGACCGTGATGCGGCGCGATGCGAGCTCGACGGCGAGCGCCTTGGTCGCACCGATCAGGCCGGCCTTCGCCGCGCTGTAGTTGACCTGCCCGCGGTTGCCCATCACGCCGGACACCGACGCGATCGTCACGATGCGGCCGCCGTTGCGCAGCCGGACCATCGGCATCGTCAGCGGGTGGACGACGTTATAGAAGCCGTCGAGGCCGGTTTCGATCACGACGTCCCAGTCCTCGTCGGACAGCGCCGGAAACGCGCCGTCGCGCGTCACGCCCGCGCTGCAGACGATGCCGTAATAGGCGCCGTGGGCCTCGACGTCGGCTTCGAGCTGCTGGCGGCATGCGGCCCGGTCGCGCACGTCGAACTGCAGCACGCTCGCCGTGCCGCCCTGCTGCACGATCGCGTCGGCGACCGCCTGCGCTTCCACGCGGCCGCTGCGGCAATGGACCGTCACGGCAAAACCGTCGGCCGCAAGACGCAGCGCGGCGGCACGGCCGATGCCGCGGCTCGCGCCCGTCACGAGTACTCGCCGAGTCATGAGTTGAAGCTCCCTTCGATGAATGTCTGGAAGTCGTCCGGCTGATACACCTTGACGACGGCTTCGGCGCAGCAGGTGTCGCCGATATGGATCGTGCATTCGTAGGCGCCGTGCCCCGCTTCGCTGCGCAGCAATTCCTGCGCGGCGATCCGCAGCGTGGCGCCGGCGTCGAACGCCGGGCGATGCATCTTGTAGCCGCTCGTGCCGAGCAGCACGCCGGGCCGCGCGCGGCCGCCCGCACGCATCGCCAGCAGGCCGACGTGTGCGGCGATGGCCTGCGCCATCAGCTCGATGCCGATCCATGCCGGCATCGCGCCGTCGCTCGCCGCATACCACGCGTCGGGGCGCGCCGTGGCACGCACGTCGATCGCGTTCTCCGTGCAGCGCTCGATCGCATCGAGCATCAGCATCGTGCCGCGATGCGGCAACACGTCGAGCACATCGCACACCGGAATATCGGCAGGCGTCGGTGCTGCCGTTTGAGTCAATGAACCGGCCTGCATGTCAGCGCCCCAGAACCAGGCTGGCATTGCTGCCGCCGAATGCGAACGAATTGCTCATCGCGTATTGCCCCCGCCCGTCGCCGCCCAGGCGGCGCGGCGTCTGTACGAGATCCAGCGACGGAAGCGCCGGATCGGCCTCGCCGTCCCACACATGCAGCGGCAGCGCGATGTCGCGCGCAAGCGCCAGCCATGCGAACGCGAGCTCGGTCGCGCCGGCTGCCCCCAGCGTGTGCCCCGTCAGCGGCTTGGTGCCGCTCGCGGGCACGCCGTCCGGAAACACGCGCGCCATCACGCGCGCTTCCATCGCGTCGTTGTGGCGCGTGGCGGTCGCGTGCAGGTTCACGTAGCCGATCGCGGACGGCGTCACGCCCGCGTCGGCGATCGCCTCGCGCAACGCCGCCTCCGCGCCGCCGCCTTCCGGGTCCGGCGCCGAAATGTGATGGGCGTCGCTCGATTCGCCCACGCCCGCCAGCCGGATCTCGCCCTCGTCGCGGCGCATCACGAACAGCGCCGCGCCTTCGCCGACGTTGATCCCGCAGCGGTTGCGGCTCATCGGATTGGTGCGCGCCGGACTGACCGATTCGAGCGACGCGAAGCCCTGCATCGTCAGCTCGCAGAGCGAATCCGCACCGCCGACGACGACCGCGTCGCACAGCCGCAGCCGCAGCAGGCGGCGCGCGGCGGCAAACACCTTCGCGCTCGACGTGCAGGCCGTCGACAACGTATAGGCCGGCCCGGCCAGGCCGAGGGCGGCCTTCACGAACGGCGCCGCCGTGCCGATTTCCATCTGTCGGTAATCGAATGCGGCCGGCATCGCGCCGGTGGCGGCGCGATGCGCGAACGCTTCCTCGGCCGCCCGGATGCCCGACGTGCTCGTGCCGATCACGACCCCGACGCGGGCCGGCCCGTAGCGCGCCACCGCCGCCTCGACGGCGGACGCGACCTGCGCGAGCGCCGCCAGCAACAGGCGGTTGTTGCGGCAGTCGAAATGCGCGAGCGCGTCGGGCGGCGCGATGTCGAGCGCCGTCACGACGCGCCCGGCAAAGGCGCCGCCGCCAACTGCGGACGCCTGCCCCATGCCCGGCGACACGCCGTCGCGCAATGCGCCGGCGATCGCGTCGACATTGCCGCCGAGCGCATTGATCATGCCGAGCGCATGCAGATAAACCGATTCCTGCTTCATCACTGGATTTCCTTGCGGGCTGGCGCGGCGAGCGGCGCGCACAGCACCGCGAACACGATCCCCATCGCGAGCGTCGTGCCGAAGCTGCGCAGCGCGGGCATGGCGCTCGCGCCGAGCATCCCGAACGACAGCAGCGTCGTCGCGGCGGACAGCAGCACGCCGCTCCAGACCGCGCCGAGATCGGCGGCGTCGCGCTGGCAGCCTTCGCGCAGGAACACCGCGTAATTCGCCCCCACGCCGAGCACCAGCATCAGCGCGAGCCAGTTGAACAGCGTCAGCGGCACGCGCAGGTAGCCGAATACCGCGAGCGCGAGACCGATCGCGACGACGACCGGCAACGTCGTCGCGATGCCGCCGCGCACGCCATAGCGCCAGCACAGCAGCGCGGCGACCACGACGAGCGCACCGGCCAGCCACAGCGCGCTGTCGACGCGATAGGCGCCGAACAGTCTCGATACGCTCGCGGCCTTGTCGACGAAGGTGACGCCGGGAACGCGCTGCGCGAGCGCCTCGAGCGACGCGAGGTTCGACGCGTCGACCCGGCCGGGAATCGCGAGCGCCGCATACACGGGCTCGCGCCCGTCGATCCGGCCCATCCACAGGTGGCGGAACGGCGCGGACCAGCGCGCCGCGAGCCATGCATCGACCGACAGCGTCGCGTGTGCGTCGCGCTCGAACGCATCGATCCACGCGTTGGCCACGTCGTCACGGAAGCCGGCGTGCGCGAGCGTCGCCCGCAGTGCGTCGCGATCGGCAAACACGTGCGCCGCCAATACCGCGCGATTGCGCGCCTGTCGTTCGGCGGACGGCACGAACGCCGTGATCGACTGCACGCCGCCCGTGTTCTGCACGCCGTCGAGCGCGTCCAGCGCCGACGCCAGCGCCTCGGAACGCTGCAGCACGTGTTCCGGCGTCGGGCCCTGCACGACGAAGAACTGCGACGTGTTCGCCAGCCCGACCGCATCGCGAATCGCGCGCTCCTGACGGGCGAGATCCGGGTCGCGCTGGATCAGCAGATGCACGTCGTCGTCGCTCGTCAGCCTGAGCCAGCCCGGCACCGCGACGAGCACGAGCAGCGCGGCGGCCAGCAGCGCGCGCCGGCCGCCCAGCGCCGCCTGCCAGCCCGCGAGCATGCGCGCGACACGCGCGAACAGGCGCGCCGGCGTGCGCTTCGGCGCATCGGTCAGCATCAGCGGCAGAAAGCCGAGCACCGCTGCGAACGCCGCGAGGATGCCGACCATCGCAAAGGTCGCGATCTGCTTGAGCGCCGGAAACGGCACCCACATCAGGATCGCGTACCCGAGCAGGCTCGTCGCCAGCGCGACGGCCAGCGCGGGACGCACCGCGGCCGCGCCGCGCCGCGCGTCCCACGCCGCGCCGCTCGACAGGTACACGACGAAATACTGGATCGAATAGTCGACGGCCTCGCCGATCAGGCTCACGCCGAACACCAGCGTCAGCAGGTGCAGCTTGCCGAACAGCAGCATCGTCGCGGCAAGCGCGCAGACGATGCCGAACGCGGTCGACACGAACGCCAGCACGAGCAGCCGGGGCGAACGCAGCACGCCCAGCAGCAGCAGCGCAATCCCGCCCAGCGACACCGCGCCGATCACGTGCACCTCGCGCTCCGCGCTGGTGCGCGCCGCGTCGGCATGGAACACCGCGCCGGCGCGATCGATCCGCACGCCGCGAAAGCCGCCCGCCAGCGCGGCTTCGGCGTCGGACGTGGCGTACCGCACCGCCTGCTGCACCTTCGTCTCGTAGGCCGAGCCGTCGAGCGACGCCAGCACGAGCACGCTCGTCGCGCCGTCGCGACGGGACACCAGCATGCCGTCCTCGAGCGCCAGGTTCGATGCCGCCAGCGGCAGGCCGGCCAGCCAGTGCTGGAGCCAGCCGAACGGATCGTCGGCGACGGCGGTCGGCACACCGTCGAGCGGCGGGCTGTACAGCCGCTTCGCGAGCAGGTCGGGCAACGGCGTATCGCCGCGCGCGAGCGATGCGCGATCCGCGTCCGTCAACAGGCCGAAACGGGCCGGCAGATAGGTGGCCGCGATCTGCGACAGGTCGAACGGCGGCACCTCGACCGTCACCGAGCGGAATGCGCCGCTGCGCGCGAGCTGCCGGCCGAATGCCTTCGCGGCCGACTTCGCGCGCATCGCGTCGGCGTCCGTGACGAGATACACTGTGCGGCCGCCCAGCGCATCGCTCAGCGCATCCACCGCCTGCTCGGCAACCGGGTTCGCTTCGGTCGCGGGCAGCAGCGCGAGCAGATTGGTCTGCAGCGGCGACGGCCCGGCGAATCGCCACGCGCAATAGAGGCCAGCGGCGAGCGCGACCAGCAGCCATGCCGCGCGCAGCAGCCAGACCCTCGGGCGCGTGGCCGATACGGCGAGCGCGTCGCGCGCCGTCTCCATCAGCGGGCCTCCAGCCACGCGCGCTCGGCCGGCGCCGGCGCATCGACGCGCGCCGTCCCGGCGAATTCGAGCGTCGTGACGTTGCCGTTCGCGAACGTCATGCCGAGTGTCTTCAGGTACGCGCCGCCCGTCATCTGCAGCGTGCGGATCGCCTGCGCAAGCTGCGGCTGGTTCGGCCGCAGCGTCAGGCGCCAGCGCTCGGGCGTGCCGCTCGCGTCGACGTCGAACTGCGCGTACAGGCCCGACAGGTCGCCCGCCAGCATGCCGCGCATCATCCGCGAGACCTGCGCGACGCCGCGCGCGTCTCCGCGCGCGCGGACGAGCTGCCCGTCCGCGCCGACTTCGCGCACGCCGCCGTCGGTAATCACGTAGGTGGCCTTGTACGGCGTCTCGACGCGCCAGACCACGCCCGACGCGCGGTCGAACAGCAGCGAGCCGGTACTGACGAGCGGCCGCGTCATCGCCGCAAGCGTCTGGGTCTGCGTGAAGTCGGCGCGAATCGTGCCGCCGCGCGCCAGCCGCGCGGCGACCTCGGAGACGAGCGCCGTGTTCTCCCGATGCGCGGCCGCGCCGGGGGCCGATTGCGCGCAGGCGCCCGTCATCACGATCATGCCGAACGCGGCGGCCGCCCAGCGGCGCTGCCAGGTCACGCCCATTGCGCCTCCACCCGCTCCGTCAACGCCGGCGGCGACACGAACTGCGTTTCGTGCGTCGTCGCATCGACCGCGAGCTGGACCGTATAGCCCTTCGTCAGGCGCTCGCCCGATTCGCCGTCGAACACTTCGTAGCCGATCTTCAGGCGATTCTCGAATTCGAGCAGCGTCGCGCGCACGCGAAGCTGCTGGCCGTAGGTCGCGGGCCGCACGTACTTCAGGTGCGCCTCGACCACCGGCCACAGATAGCCGGACGCCTGCATCGCCGGATAGTCGTAGTCGATCGCGCGCAGCAACGCCGCGCGGCCGCTCTCGAAATACTTCAGGTAATGGCCGTGCCAGCACACGTTCATCGCGTCGACATCGTGAAACGGCACTTCGACGCACGCGGTCGCCGTCGGCATCGCACGGGTTGCGCTCATGCGGCCTCCCCGCCGATCGGCTCGCACGCCGCGATCCGCGCGGTCAGCGCGCGCAGCTCGGCCTCGAGCGGACGATCCTCGACGACGAACGGCGACAGCCGGTTCACGTCGTCGACGAATGCGCGCAGCGACGCCGACAGCTGCGTGTCCGGTGCCGCACGCATGCGCAGGCGCACGGCCTGGACCGTCGCGAGCACATGCGCGGCCGCGACCTGCTCGGTCAGTTCGAGCACGCGCAGGCAATCGCGCGCGGCGATCGTCCCCATGCTGACCTTGTCCTGGTTGTGCGCTTCGGTCGAGCGCGAGAAGACGCTCGCCGGCATCGTCTGCTTGAGCGCTTCGGCGGTCCACGCGGAGGTGGAGATCTGCACCGCCTTGAAGCCGTGATTGATCGGCGCGCGCTCCGGCGCCGCGCCCGTCAGGTTGCGCGGCAGCCCGTTGCTGAACTTGTCGTCGACGAGCAGCGCGAGCTGCCGGTCCATCAGGTCGGCGAGGTTCGCGACCGCCGTCTTCAGCGCATCCATCGCGAACGCGATATGGCCGCCGTAGAAGTTGCCGCCGTGCAGCACGCGTCCGCCGTCCGGATCGATCAGCGGATTGTCGTTGGCGCTGTTCAGCTCGTTCTCGACGTCGCGGCGCACCCACGTCAGTGCGTCGCACACGACGCCGATCACGTGCGGCGCGCAGCGCACCGAGTAGCGATCCTGCAGGCGCCGCCCCGGCAGCTCGTCGCGGCCCGCGAGGTCCGCGCGAATCCATGCCGCCGCCTCGGCCTGCCCCGCGTGCGGCTTGGCTTCGAACAACAGCGCGTCGAAATGCGTCGCGCGGCCGTCGAGCGCGACCGTGGTCAGCGCGGTCAGGCGTGCGGCGATGCGCGTCAGGTTGTCGGCGCGTGCGAACGCGAGGCACGCCAGCCCCGTCATGACCGCCGTGCCATTCATCAGCGCGAGCCCTTCCTTCGGCGCCAGCGTCAGCGGCTCCCGGCCAAGCCCGCGCCACACCGCATCCGCCGCGCACTCGCCGCCGTCGAACAGCACCGTGCGCTCGCCCGCGAGCGCGGCCGCCACATACGACAGCGGCGTCAGGTCGCCGCTCGCGCCGACCGATCCCTCCGACGGAATGCGCGGCAGGATGCGGTGGTTGACCAGGTCGGCCAGCCGCTCGAGCAGCATGAGCCGCACGCCCGAGTAACCGTAGGCCAGCGAATTGAGCCGTGCGGCCACGATCGCGAGCGTCTGCTGCGCGTCGAACCACGTGCCCATCCCGCAGCCGTGGTAGCGCGTCAGTTGCAGCGGCAGCGCCTCGACAAGCGCGGCAGGCACGTCGACCACGCACGCGTCGCCATAGCCGGTCGTCACGCCATAGACGGTCCCGCCGCTCGCGAGATAGTCGCGCAGCCAGGCCGCACCGCGCTCGATGCGCGCGCGCCAGGCCGGCGCGTCGCTCAGCGCGACGCTGGCGCCGCGGCACGCGATCGCGATCACGTCCTCGATCGACAGGTGCCTGCCGCCGATCACGACGGCCGGCATGTCTGCCGCGCGCGCCGCCACGGCGTCCGCCTCCCTCGTGTCATGCGCGGTCATGCGGACCTCCATCGGGGCGCGCCCAGAAATCGAAAAAATTGAACCATTGATACGGAGCCTTGCGGCAGTAGTGTTCGAGCCGCGCCGCGTAGCGCTGCGCCCATTCGGCGACGTGCGCGGCGCGGCCGCGGCGCGGCAGGTCGATGCGTTCGGCGAACGGTTCGAAGTACAGGCGGTATTCGCCGCCCTCCTTCAGGCAGAAGAACAGGTAGACGGGGCAGCCGAGCGCGTGCGCGAGCACGTAAGGCCCCTGCGCGAACGCGGCGTCCGCGTCGAGGAAGCGTGCGTCGACGGTCTTGCCGGCGTCGTGCGCCGGCACGCGGTCGCCGACGATCACGAGCAGTTCGCCGGCATCGATGCGCGACTGCATCATGATGGCGGTCTCCGGGCCGAAATCCGCGACCTCGACGAGCTGCTTCGCGAATTCCGCATTCGCCTGCGACAGCACGCTGTTGAAGCGCTTCGCATGCTCGGTGTAGACGATCGCGGTGACTTTCGTATGCGCGTCGCGCGACGCCAGCGCGCGCGTCATTTCCAGGTTGCCCAGATGCGCGCCGATCACGAGCGCGCCGCGCCCGCTTGCCGCCAGCGCGTCGAACGCCGCTGCGTCGTCGAAGCGCACCCGCAGGCGATCGGCGCGCCCCGACCACGCGACGAACTTGTCGAACCCCGCTTGCGCGAACGTCAGCATGTGCCGGTAGGCGGTGCCCCAGCCGGGCTTCGGCAGCGCGCGCGCCGGGCATGCGTGCCCGAGCCGCGCGAAATAGCCGTGCGACGCGACGCGCGCGGCGCGGTTGGTCAGCACGAAGTAGCCGACGATCGGATACAGCCAGGCGGACGTGATCCGCGTGCCGAGCCAGCGGCAGCTGAGCGCGAGCAGCACCATGCCGGCGCGACTGCCGCGCTCGGGCATGCGCCACCACGATCGCGCGGGCGTCTTCGCCGACCCGCCGCGGCATGCCCGCGCGAGCCTGCGTGCGAGCAGCAGCGGCGCGCGCACCAGCATCCCCGCGACGAGCCGCGTATGGCTCGCGCTGATGCGCACGTTGTCCCACAACACGTCGAAATGCGACAGGCCATCGGCCGGATACACCACGCGCGTCGGGATCGTGCGGAATGCCAGGCCGCGCCAGTGCAGGCGAACCAGGATCTCGCTGTCGAAATCCATGCGCGTCGGCATCGACACCGAATCGATCAGCCGGCACACGGCGTCGAGCGGATAGAGGCGGAATCCGCACATCGCGTCGGCGATGTCGAGCGACAGCGTTTCGATCCACACCCACACATGCGTCAGGTAGCGGCCATACAGGCGCGCCTTCGGCACGCTTTCGTCGAACAGCGGCCGGCCGAGAATCACCGCGTCCGGCTCAGCCTGCGCGGCCGCGACGAACGCCGGCACGTCGGCGGCATCGTGCTGGCCGTCCGCGTCGATCTGGATCGCGTGCGTGTAGCCGTCGGCGCGCGCCGCGCGCAGCCCGGCCATCACGGCGGCGCCCTTGCCGCCGTTGACGGGCAGTCGGACCAGCTTCATCCACGCGGCATGGCGTTGCGCGAGCGCGTCGAGCGTCTGCTGCGTCGACGCATCGCTGCCGTCGTCCACCACGATCACCGGCAGCCCGTGCACCGCCAGGCGCGCGAGCGTGCCGCCGATCGCGTCGCGATGGTTGTAGATCGGGATGACGATGCACGCGTCGACCGTCACGCCGCCTCCCCGTAGACGAGCGTGCCGGACGTGCATTCGCGCTCGCCGCGCCGGAACGCGAAGCGGACGCGCCGGCGAGCGGCATCGTGCGCGACACGCAGCATGAGCACCGCGCCCGGCGGCACCGGCGCCTTGAACTTCAGCTGGTCGATCGAGCGGACCGTGCGCAGCGCGGGAATGTGGCGCATCGCAAGCCGCGTCGCCCAGTCGACCTGCACGACACCGGGCAGAATCGGCAAGCCCGGGAAATGGCCGCCGAAATGCACGAGATCGGGCGGCACGCGCAACTCGGCATGCCATTCGTCCGCGTCGCGCCACTCGGCCAGCAATTCGAAACCTTCCGGCGTCGGCGCAAATGCGCCGGCAATCGCCGTCGCCGGCAGCTTCCCGCGCGCATCGAACGGCATCGCCACGCGAAAGCGCCAGTGACGCGGCAGCGCGGCCGGGTCGAGATAGGCGCCGAGATCCCGGC
Source organism: Burkholderia pyrrocinia (assembly GCA_001527685.1). Taxonomy (GTDB): domain Bacteria; phylum Pseudomonadota; class Gammaproteobacteria; order Burkholderiales; family Burkholderiaceae; genus Burkholderia; species Burkholderia pyrrocinia_D. The sequence goes on along the minus strand of LOZU01000080.1, from coordinate 57,564 downwards.
GCAACGCCGCGGCCACCGCGATGCGTCCGTCGGCCTCGAGTGCGGCGCGGCCCGCGTCGCTCGGCACGGCCACCACGCCGATCCGCGTGCGCGACGTGCCGTCGATGACCGTCGCCGTCGCCTGCGCGATGAACGGATGCGCGACGATGCGCGCCTCGACTTCCGGCAGCGAGACGCGCTTGCCGTCGAGCTTGACGATGCGATCCCGGCGGCCCGTCAGTTCGAAGCGGCCGGTATCGTCGAAGCGGGCCGCGTCGTCGGTCCGGTGCCACGCATCGTGGCCGAGATGCGCGGAGCGCACGCTCAGCGCGCCGTCGTCGCAACGCACGTCGATGCCCGCCATCGGTTGCCATGCCTGCGTCAGATCCTGCCGGCGCCATGCGATGCCACCGGTTTCCGTGCTGCCGAAGATCTCGAGCGGCGCCTCGCCGAAGGCGGCCGCGTAGGACGCCGCGGCGTCCGCCGGCAGCGGCCCGCCCGACGAGAAGAACGCGCACGGCGCCGGCGCCAGCGTCGCGAAGCCCGGCAGCGACGGCCAGCGCATCAGTTGCGACGGCGTCGACACCACGATGCCGCCGCCATAGGCGGCAAGCCGATCCTGCAACTGCAACGGCTCGAACGACAGCGCGCGATCGAATGCGCGCCCGGTCGCGAGCGGCCACAGAATCCTGAACAGCAGCCCGTAGATATGGTGATGCGGGACACTCGACAGCGTCACCGCGCCGCCGACCCGCGCGCCCCACTCGCGCTGCAACGTGCGGACTTCCGCATCGAATTGCGCCAGCGTCTTGCGCACCGGCTTCGCGCTGCCGCTGCTGCCCGACGTGTAGAGCGTGATGGCGGCATCGGCGGCGATCGCACGGGCTGCGACGGACGGCTCGCGCGCTCGGTCGCCGTCCGCGCACACGGCCAGCATGCGGCCGTCCAGCAGCAGGTCGTACGCCGCCGCGAGCTCGGCCAGGTAACCCGGCGCGGCACTGGCGGGAATGACCGTTTCGCATCCGGCCGCCGCGACGGCGAAGAACGCGCACGCGAATGCATACGGATCGTCGGTGCAGATCGCCACGCGGCGCGCGCCGCTGGATTCGATCGCCCGCGCCACCGCATCGACACGGCATCGAAACGCCGCGAGCGTGAAGCAGGCATCGCCGTCGCGACAGACGACAGCGCGGGTATCCACGGCCGCGGACAACATCTCGTGCAACGCGATCATGCGGCCGTCGCTCCGTGTTGGCGCGGCATCACGACCAGCTGTCGCCAGATCCACTCGCCCGCCAGCAGCGCGCCGATCAGCCCATACGCGATCGCGCCGTTGTACAGCGACCATGCGTCGCGGCTCCAGCAAAGCGCGGTATAGACGGAGAATGCGCCATTCAGGATGAAGAACGCGCACCAGACCTGCGTGACGCGTCGCGTGTAACGCACGATCGCGGGCGCCGGATCGGGATGGCTGACGCGCGCGAACCGTTCGATCATCGACGGGCCGCGAACCAGCGTCGCGCCGAACGCGGCCAGCAGGCCCGCGCTGACGCACGCCGGATACAGGCGCAGCAGCGCTTCGCTGTCGGTTACGGCCATCGCGAGCGAGATGCCGGTCAACGCGGCCGCCACGCACCAGTCCAGCCACGAAAGCCGCCTGAGCGCCGCCGCGAGCGGGCCCTTGCCGACCCAGCGCTGCAGCCACAGCAACGCCAGCAGGATGCAGCCGACCTGACGCGGCGCCAGGCCGCGCCAGGCCAGCAGGATCACGAGCGGATACGCGAGCATGAGCGCCACCCGCGCCGCGACGGCCGCCCGGCGCAGCAGCACGGAATCGGTCGCGCGATCGCGCGCCAGCAGTGTCATCGACCGCGCGCGAGCAGCGTGTGAACGGCGGCGATCACGTCGCCGACGGTGCGCACCGATTTGAATTCTTCCGGCTTGATGCGCTGCCCCGTGAATTCCTGGAGCTTGATGGCGAGATCGACCGCATCGATGCTGTCGAGATCGAGTTCCTCGAACAGATGCGTGTCGGGCGTCACGCGCGCCGGCTCGATCGCGAAGTTCTCGTTGAAGATGGCGCGGATACGCTCAAGGATTTCTGCGTCGGTCACGAGTCACTCCCTTTTGCCATGACGGCTTCGTTCGATTCCTGGTTCGCCTGCTGACTGGCGATCAATGCCGCCAGCGTGTTGACCGAGCGGAAATGCGCGCGCGTGGATTCGTCGTTCGCGGCGATCGTCAGGTTGAACTGCTTGCGCAGCATGATCCCGACTTCCAGCGCATCGACCGAATCCAGCCCGATGCCGTCGGTCGAGAACAGCGGCGCGTCGTCGTCGATGTCGTCGACCGTCATGTCGTGAAGGTCGAGCATGTCGATCAGCAGACGCTTAATTTGCAGCTTTAAAGTATCCATGTTGAAACAGGTGTTGGGTGATGTGCGTCTCGATGGCGTGCGCGATGCCGCGTGCCGCGAGCGACGATGACGTCGGCTCGCCGCACAGCCGGCCCGGATCGATCGGCTCGAGCACGTCGATGCGCATGCGAAACGCGCGCGGCGGCACGTGATACCGGCGCAGCGTCTTCGTGAAGACCGGCGGATCGCAATCGATCAGCACCGGCTGGATCGGGCGATCCGATTGCAGCGCCATGTGCGCGAACCCGCGCGAGAACGCATGCAGCCGATTCGCGCCCGGGCTGCGCGTGCCTTCGGGGAAAATGATCATCGTGTAGCCCGCCGCCAGTTGCCGCGCGCCGGCCTCGACCAGTTCGATCGCATCGGCATTGCTCACGTATTCGGCCGCGCGCACGATGCCCCAGAAGCACGGATTGCCCCAGTGCCCCTGCTTGACGACACAGCAGGCCTTCGGCGTCAGCGACAGCAGCACCATCACGTCGAGCCAGGTCGGGTGATTCGCGACGACGATCGACGGGCCGCCGTCGCGCAGCCGCGACGCGCCCGACACGTCGAGCGTCATCACGCCGATCCGCTGCAACACGGCGACGAGCACGCGAAAGAAATGATGAATGACGAACGTCACCGCACGCTGCCGCGAGCGCTTGTGCGGCCACAGCGCGCCGGCCACGATCAGCACCAGCGAAAACGCGGAGCCGCACACCGCGAAGAACGCGAAGCTGATCCCGGTTGCGACGAGGCGCCAGCCGTAGTCAAGCCGCGCAGTCATGCCAGCTCCAGCGCCAGGATGCATCGGTGCCCTGCCATGCCGCATGCGCCCGCGCGGACAGGCAACGCCGGACCGCCGCGCTTTGCGTGCGATCGGTCCCGACGCCCGCCGCATCCGCGGCGACGGTCGCGCTCATCTCGCACGTCAGGCGGCCGACGGCCGAGCCGGCATCGAACAGGATCGCCAGCGCTTCGCTTTGCGCATCGTCGTCGGGCGCGCCGTACACCGGATCGGCGGGTTCGTGCGCGTAGACGAGCAGCACCGGCGCCGACGGCTCGGACTCGCATTGCGCAAACGTCTCGAGCAGCGCATAACCGAGCGTCTCGGGCCCGGCGGAAACCGCCGTGGCCGGGGACCGGTCGCCACGCGCGATGCCGAACACGCCGCTTGCGGCGTTCAGGACGGAAAGGCTGAATGCAGTGGGGGAAATCGGTTCGGCGGCAGTGATGTCTTCGAGAATGCCTGTCGTCCGGGCCAGTTCACCGTGACGCGAAGCGAACACCACGCGCAGCGCGCCATGCTCCCCGACACAGTCGTGGGCTGCCTGCAACGCGAGCCGGGACAACCGGCTCAGCCTGCGACGCACCATCGGATCGATAAATTCGACGCCCGGCATCCCCGTGGTCGAAATCGACGTCCATCTGGCGATTGGCATGGTCCAATGCAAATCGGCCATTGTTGTTCTCGTTGAGGGTTTTTTTGAAAGCGTCGTTATATCGATATCCGCGCCGCCCCGAAGAATGCGCCCCGCTCCTCGTGGATACATTTGGCAAATCGCCGCCGACTCGTCAGGATAACTGAGTTCGCAGCGACCACAGCGCGCGGCGCGATTCTAACAGATACCTCGATGAAATCAATGAACGCCGCGTTACCCACTTCTGCCTTTTGACCATGTTTAGCAAAGCCGATCGAATGTGAATGATTCACAATCGGCTCGGCGATTCGACCGGAATGCACGGATTACACACAAACAGGAAGCAGACCGCCGCGCCTGCTCACGTGCGCATACGCGTGGCCCCGGCAGGCCGCCGCAAGTTCTCGAGGTGCTTTTGATTGGCCTGCGCGCCGCAATCGCGCTTCCCGACGCGGCAAAACCGGATCGACGGCATGTTCGCAACGTCCCGTTCATGCACGGGACGACGGGCGAAAGTCGACCAGGAAGTCGGAATCAACCTTGCCAAGCGTTAATTACCTGTCCTCGCGCAATGCAGGCGGGCAAGCGCCGCAGCGCATCGATGCACGAACCTTATCCGATGACGATAACGGCATCATTCGCGTAAACCTGAGGGTGCACCGCAAAATAAATCGTCTCGACGCGGATGCGGAAGATCGGCACATCTGCCGAGTACTTCAACGCGGTGCAATTCGGCGAAAGCGCCCCGACCAATAGATATGACGAATGAAAAATCGCCCGGGCCGCGTCATATGCCGACCGAATGCAATTTGTATGGCAAATGAATGGTTTTTGTATTAATCGAACATGCGCCCCTGCGCACACGGAAGAAGGCCGCCCCACCCTTTTCTCGCCCGCACACCTTCGGCCCTGCGCCACCGCCTGCGCACGAACACGCGATAATAGCCGGCAACAACCGACACCCACGCATGAAAAACGCACTCCAGACCGCCCTCCTTGGTGCGCTGCTGGCGCTGACAGCGCCCGGCAGCGCTTTCGCCAAGCCGCTCGACGACGCGCTCGACTGCCATTCCAACGGCCACAAGTTCGTCGCGCCGCTGCTGGCCGCCGGCGACATCCGGCCGGAGCCGATGCACGTCGAGTCGAATTCGGTGAACGCGTTCCATACCGAACACGAGCTGACCGCATACGGCTACGGCGTCTACGTCGTGCTCGGCTACCAGGCGGACGACCCGATCTTCCGCCAGGGCAGCGGCACGCCGATCGGCCAATGGGCTTACGGGGTCGTGGTGCGGGGCACCAAGAGCTCGGTCGAGGCGGCGGTGCGCAAGGCCGGCAGCGACGCGACCGTGAAGGCCGCGTTCCCGTTCCTCACCGCGATCGTCTGCGCGTCGGACTGAATGCGCCGCGCGAGGGCCGTCAAGGTCGCCAGCGGCCCCTGCCGGCTCACGCGCCCGTGTACACCACGCGATACGGGATGCCGACCTTCTCCCACTCCGCCGCCTCCTGGCTGAGGCTGTAGTCGGTCAGCGGGTTCTGCTCGACCCATGCGCTCGGCAGGCGCACCTCGTACCCGCCCTTCTTCATCTGCGACACCGACAGGTCAGGCAGCCCCGCGTCGGTACGGCGCCGGCACAGCAGCGCGGCCAGGCGCAGGCAGAACAGCAGCGGCCATTCGACTTCGCGCGCCTGCGACAGCTTGCCGAGCTTGCCCGCATGACCGAGCACGAGCGCCGCGAGGCGCGCCTGGTCGGTGCGCGAGAAACCCGGCATGTCCGCGTTGCTCGCGATATACGCGGAATGCTTGTGGTACGAGCTGTGCGAGATCGACAGGCCGATCTCGTGCAGCGCCGCCGCCCAGCCGACGAACATCCGGCTTTCCTCGCGCCGCTCGTCGTCCGGCTCCTCGAGCTGGTCGTAGAAACGCGCCGCGAGCGCGGCGATCCGCTCCGCCTGCGCGCGATCGACGCCGTAGCGGCGCGTGAAGCCTTCGACGGTCACCGCGCGCATGTCCTCGTGCTGCGCGCGGCCGAGCAGGTCGTACAGCACGCCGAGACGCAGCGCGCCGTCGGTCGTATCGACGTAGTCGATGCCGAACTCCTCGAACACCGCGAGCATGATCGCGAGCCCGCCGGCGAGCACCGGCACGCGGTCGGGCTTCAGCGCGACGAGCTTCAGCCGGTTGACGTTCTCCGACTTGATCAGCGCACGCTTCAGGCGCTCGAGCCCGCCGCGCGAAATGCCGTGCGTGACGCCCGGATCGTTGAAGCCGTTCGCCTCGACGAGCTCAGCGAGCGCGCGGGCCGTGCCCGACGAGCCGATTGCCTGGTCCCAGCCCGCCTTCTTGTATTCGCTCGAGATGATCTGGATCTCGCGCTTGGCCGCGAGCTCGGCTTGCCGCATCGTGTATTCGTCGACGTTGCCGGCCGGGAAGAACGCGCGGCTGTGGCTCACGCAGCCGATATACAGGCTCTCCATCACGAGCGGCGTGTAGTGCGAGCCGATGATGAATTCGGTCGAGCCGCCGCCGATGTCGACGACGAGCCGCTTGCCCGCGCTCGCGGGCACCGAATGCGCGGCGCCTGCATAGATCAGGCGCGCCTCTTCGCGCCCCGCGATCACTTCGATCGGAAAACCGAGCGCCGCTTCCGCCTCGACGAGGAATTGGCCGGCGTTCTTCGCAACGCGCAGCGTGTTGGTCGCCACCGCGCGCACGTGATCCGGGTGGAAATCGCGCAACCGCTCGCCGAACCGCTTGAGCGCCTCCCAGCCACGCTCCTGCGACGCGCGGTCGAGCATCTTGTCGCGCGACAGGCCGGCCGCCAGTCGCACCGGCTCGCGCAACGCGTCGACCGGATAGATCTGGCTGCCTGCCGGCGTTTCCTCGATGCGCCCGACGATCAGCCGGAAGCTGTTCGAGCCGAGATCCACGGCAGCCAGCAAGTGGGGGGTTGTAACCATCAGAAGGGGGCTCCGTGCGCGTGCACCCGCGGCATCCGCACGCCGCGAGGCAGTCATTCAAAGGCGACATTTTAAGCGTGGAACGCTTGCCGGTGTCACGTTTGCCGGGCATGCACACCGTAGCATTGTATATAGGCGAAACTTTTATGAGACGAAAGGATTACAGCGTAGAATTTGCTCACACATCACGCCAACTGTCATCAGCACGTCATCTCATCGTGAGAGTTTCCGAGCGTCCTTTCGAGTCATCGCCCGACCTGCCCCCTACTTTGCCGATGTCCGTCCGTTACCCGCTTCTCAATCGTGAACTCGGCATCCTCGGCTTCAACGAGCGCGTGCTCGCCCAGGCAGCCGATCCCAATGTCCCGCTCCTCGAACGCCTGCGCTTCATCTGCATCACGAGCAGCAACCTCGACGAATTCTTCGAAGTCCGCATGGCCGGCCTTCAGGAACAGATCCGCGACAATCCCGGTGCCATCACGCCCGACGGCATGTCGCTGCAGCATGCGTACGATCTCGTCGTCGAGCGCGCGCAGCGGCTCGTGCACCGGCAATACACGATGCTGCACGACACGGTGCTGCCGGCGCTCGAGCAGGAGGGCATCTACTTCCACAGCAGCGACACGTGGAACGACGAGCAGACCGAGTGGGCGCGGCGCTATTTCCTCGACGAGCTGCTGCCGGTGCTGACGCCGATCGGCCTCGATCCCGCGCACCCGTTTCCGCGCGTGCTGAACAAGAGCCTGAACTTCGTCGTCGAGCTCGAGGGACGCGACGCGTTCGGCCGCCAGGCCGTGATGGGCATCGTGCAGGCGCCGCGCGCGCTGCCGCGCGTGGTGCGCATGCCGCACACGCTGTCGGGCTTCGAACACGGCTTCGTGCTGCTGAGCTCGTTCATGCAGCGCTTCGTCGGCGAGCTGTTTCCGCAGCTCGTCGTGAAAAGCTGCAACCAGTTCCGCATCACGCGCAACAGCGAACTGTTCGTCGACGAGGACGAAATCACCAACCTGCGCGTCGCGCTGCAGGGCGAACTGCCCGCGCGCCATCTCGGCAACGCGGTGCGCCTCGAGGTGTCCGCCGACACGCCGCCGCACATCGTGCGGCGCCTGCTCGAGGAAGGCGGCCTCAGCGAGAAGGATTGCTACCGCGTGACCGGTTCGGTGAACCTCGTGCGGCTGATGCAGATTCCCGATCTCGTCGACCGGCCCGACCTGAAGTTCGCGCCGTTCACCGCATCGATTCCGCCGGCGATCGCGAATGCGCCGACGATGTTCGACGCGATCGACGACGGCGACCTCCTGCTGCATCACCCGTACGAAAGCTTCCAGCCGGTGCTAGAACTGCTGCAGCAGGCCGCGCGGGATCCGAGCGTCGTCGCGATCAAGCAGACGATCTACCGCACCGGCACCGACTCGCCGCTGATGGACGCGCTGATGGAAGCCGCGCGCAACGGCAAGGAAGTGACCGTCGTCGTCGAGCTGCTCGCGCGCTTCGACGAGGAAACCAACATCAACTGGGCGTCGCAGCTCGAATCCGTCGGCGCGCATGTCGTGTACGGCGTCGTCGGCCACAAGTGCCATGCGAAGATGATGCTGATCGTGCGGCGCGTCGTGCAGGGCGGCAAGGCGTCGCTGCGGCGCTACGTGCACCTCGGCACCGGCAACTACCATCCGCGCACCGCGCGCCTCTATACCGATTTCGGGCTGATGACGGCCGACCAGAAGATCTGCGAGGACGTCCATCACGTCTTCCAGCAGCTCACCGGCATCGGCGGCGAGCTGACGCTGAACGAGCTGTGGCAATCGCCGTTCACGCTGCATCCGCGCATCATCGACGCGATCCGCGCGGAGACCGAGCACGCGCGCGCGGGCAAGCGCGCGCGCATCGTCGCGAAAATGAACGCGCTGCTCGAGCCGTCGGTGATCGCCGCGCTGTACGAGGCATCGCAGGCCGGCGTGAAGGTCGACCTGATCGTGCGCGGCGTCTGCGCCTTGAAGCCGGGCGTGCCGGGGCTGTCGGACAACATCACCGTGCGCTCGATCGTCGGCCGCTTCCTCGAGCATCACCGGATCTACTACTTCCACGCGAACGGCGCTGAAGACGTCTACCTGTCGAGCGCGGACTGGATGGACCGCAACCTGTTCCGCCGCGTCGAGGTCGCGTTCCCGATCCGCGAACGCAAGCTCAAGCGCCGCGTGATCCAGGAAGGTTTGTCGGTGTTCCTCGGCGACAACCAGTCGGCGTGGCTGATGCACAGCGACGGCCACTACCGGCGCCGCCGCGCGGGCAAGACGACGCGCAACGCGCAGCTCGGGCTGCTCGCGAAGTTCTGCACCTGACGCACGCCATGCACGGCGCGCGGTTTCGCGCCGCGCGCCCGTAAAAAAAAGCGCAGCCCGTGCAAAGGCTGCGCTTTTTGCTTGTCGGCTGCCGCCGGACCGCAATCAGGCCTCGAACGCCGCCGGCCTCACGGTGACGGTGCGCAGCACCGGGAAGCGCGCGGTGAACGTGCTGCCGCGCCCTTCCTCGCTCTGGATGTACAGATGCGCGTCGTGCCGCTGCAGCACGTGCTTGACGATCGCGAGCCCGAGCCCGGTGCCGCCCGTATCGCGCGAACGGCTGCGATCGACGCGGTAGAAGCGCTCGGTCAGGCGCGGCAGGTCCGCGGCCGGAATGCCGAACCCGCTGTCCGTCACCGAGAACACTGCCTGCGACGCTTCGCGCCGCCACGACACGACGATCTTGCCGCCTTCCGGCGTATAGCGGATCGCATTGGTGACGAGGTTCGCGAACGCGCTGAAGATCTCCGTCTGCGCGCCGGCCACCGCGAGCGTCTCGTCGAGCGCGAACGAGATCGCGTGGTGCCCGTTCGACAGCGTCTGCGCGTCTTCCTTCAGATGGTCGAACACGGCGCGCATATCGACCGGGCGATCCACGGCGGGCTTGCTTTCGCCCTCGAGCTTCGCGAGTACCAGCAGGTCGGTGACGATGTGATGCATCCGCGACGCCTGCTGATCCATCAGGTCGAGATAGCGTGCGCGATCGTCCTCGTTGAGCGGCAGCTCGCGCATCGTTTCGAGAAAGCCCGACAGCACGGTGAGCGGCGTCTTCAGCTCGTGCGACACGTTCGCGACGAAGTCGCGCCGCATCGCGTCGATCCGCTCGAGCTCGGTGATGTCCTGCGTCAGCAGCAGCTTGCGATTCTCGCCGTACGGGAACACCTGCACCGCGAGCACGTTCTGCCGCGCGTCGCCCATCCCGTGCATCACGAGCATCTCCTCGTAGTGCTGCGCATTCAGGTATCGGACGAAATCCGGATGCCTGACGAGATTCGTGATGTGCTGGCGCAGGTCGCGCTTCGCATCGAGGCCGAAATGCACTTCGGCGATCGCGTTGCACCATTCGATCTGGTCGTGGTCGTCGAGCATCGCGACGCCGTTCGGCGACGCCTGGATCGCCTGGATGAAGCGCGCATGCTGCTGCTCGACCTGGCGCACCTGCGCATGCCACTGCTTCGCGAGCTTGTGCAGCCGGTAATAGATCTCGCCCCAGATGCCCGGCGCGCTCGGCACTTCGCCGTACACCGGCGCGTCGAGCAACCGCCACAGCTGCTGCGTATGGAACGTGGTGAAAAAGCCCTGGGCGACCAGCATCACGACCGCGAACACGAGCCCGGCGGTCGGGCCGGCGAAGAAGCCGACCAGTACGCTGATCAGCACGAGCAACACGAGCGACACGAGCGACACCAGAAAGCGCGCCCAGATGATGTTCATGATTCAGCGTCCGAAAAGTTGAAAAGCCTGCCGCGGCGCAGCGCGCGCCGCGCGTGCGTCATGCGTGCTTCGCGAGCCGGTAGCCGCTGCCGCGGACCGTTTCGATCATCGCATCGCAGCCCGCCGGTTTCAATGCCGCGCGCAATCGTTTGATATGCACGTCGACGGTGCGCTCCTCGACGAACACGTGGTCGCCCCACACCTGGTCGAGCAGCTGCGTGCGGCTGTGCACGCGCTCCGGATGCGTCATGAAGAAGTGCAGCAGGCGGAACTCGGTCGGCCCGAGATCGAGCTTGATCTCGCTGCCTTCCGCGTGCGCGGCGACCCGGTGCGTGGCCGGATCGAGACGCAGCCCGTTGATCGACACGACGTCCTCGGTCAGCTGCGGCGCGCGGCGGCGCAGCACCGCCTTGATGCGCGCCATCAGCTCCTTCGGCGAGAACGGCTTCGTCACGTAGTCGTCCGCGCCGATCTCGAGGCCGAGCACCTTGTCCTGCTCGTCGCCGCGCGCGGTCAGCATGATGATCGGGATATGCTTCGTGCGCTCGTTATTGCGCAGGTCGCGCGCGAACGCGATGCCGGACTTGCCCGGCAGCATCCAGTCGAGCAGCACGAGATCGGGCAGCACGTCGCTGATCAGGTTCTGCGCCTGCTCCGCGTTGTACGCGCGGATCGGGCAGTGTCCGGCATGCTGGAGATTCACCGAAATCAGTTCGGATATCGCGGGTTCGTCTTCGATGACGAGTATGTTGCTGGGCATCGGCACCTCTGGTCCTTGGAGCGAAGTTCGCTTTAACTGTTGGCTTCGCGATCGAGCGTGTCGCGCGGCTGGTGCCGCACGTCGGTGCCCTTCACGATGTAGATGATGAATTCGGCGAGGTTCTTCGCGTGGTCGCCGATCCGTTCGATCGCCTTCGCGATGAACAGGTATTCGAGGCCGACCGAGATCGTGCGCGGGTCTTCCTGCATGTACGACACGAGCTTGCGCACGAACGCGCGGAATTCCTGGTCGATCTCCTTGTCGTCCTTGACGATCTGCGCGGCGGCGACCGTGTCGAGACGCGCGAACGCGTCGAGCGCGCGGCGCAGGATCGTCACGGCCATCTCGCCCGATACCTTGATCTCGGCGATGTTGACCGTGCGCGCGACCGGCTCGTCGATCAGGCGGCGCACGCGTTTCGCGATCTTCTCCGCCTCGTCGCCGGCGCGCTCGAGGTTCGTAATCGTTTTCGAGATCGACATCAGCAGGCGCAGGTCGCGCGCGGCCGGCTGGCGGCGCGCGATGATGTTGCCGCATTCCTGGTCGATGTCGACTTCCATCGTGTTCAGGATGTCCTCGTTCGCGATCACCTTCTCGGCCGCATCGCGGTCGAACTCGTTGAGCGCGTGCATCGCGCCGATGATCTGCGCCTCGACGAGCCCGCCCATCTCCAGCACTTTCGACGACACCGCGTTGAGATCGGCGTCGAACTGGCTCGACAAATGTTTATCCGACATGGCTGTTGTTCTCCGTCATCAACCGAAGCGGCCGGTGATGTAGTCTTCCGTTTCCTTGCGCACCGGCTTGATGAAGATCTTTTCGGTTTCGCCGAATTCGATCAGCTCGCCCAGGTACATGTAGGCCGTGTAGTCCGAGCAGCGCGCTGCCTGCTGCATGTTGTGCGTGACGATCACGACCGTGTAGTCGCTCTTCAGCTCCGCGATCAGCTCCTCGATGCGGCCCGTCGAGATCGGGTCGAGCGCCGAGCACGGCTCGTCGAGCAGCAGCACTTCCGGACGGATCGCGATGCCGCGCGCGATGCACAGGCGCTGCTGCTGGCCGCCCGAGAGGCCGTAGCCGCTCTGGCTCAGCTTGTCCTTCACTTCGTTCCACAGCGCGGCCTTGGTCAGCGCCCACTCCACGCGGTCGTCCATTTCCGAGCGCGTGAGCTTCTCGAACATCTTCACGCCGAACGCGATATTGTCATAGATCGACATCGGGAACGGGGTCGGCTTCTGGAACACCATGCCGATCCGCGCGCGCAGCAGCGAGATATCGCGCTTGGTGGTCAGCAGGTTCTCGCCGTCCATCATGATCTCGCCTTCGGCGCGCTGCTCCGGATAGAGCGCGTACATCTTGTTGAACGTGCGCAGCAGCGTCGACTTGCCGCAGCCCGACGGGCCGATGAACGCCGTCACCTTCCCTTCGGGAATGCTCAGGTTGATGTTCTTCAGCGCGTGGAACTTGTTGTAGAAGAAGTTGAGGTCGTTGACCTCGATCTTCGCATTCAGCGGCGCGAGCGGGCGGCCGTCCGCCGCGCCGTGCGTACCAGCCGGCGCCGCGACGCGTTCGATGGGGTTCAGGTGGCTCTCTGCCATATTCATCGGATTGCTCCGCCGTTACTGTTTCGAGAAGATCGAGCGCGCGAGGATGTTGAGTCCGAGCACCCCGAGCGTAATCAGGAACACGCCCGCCCACGCGAGCGACTGCCATTCCGCGAACGGGCTCATCGCGAACTTGAAGATCGTGACCGGCAGGTTCGCCATCGGCTGGCCCATGTCGAGCGAGAAGAACTGGTTCGACAGCGCGGTGAACAGCAGCGGCGCCGTTTCGCCGGCGATCCGCGCGACCGCCAGCAGCACGCCGGTGATGATGCCGCCCACCGATGCGCGCAGCGTGATCTTCAGGATCATCCGCCACTTCGGGGTGCCGAGCGCGAAGGCCGCCTCGCGCAGTGCGTTCGGCACGAGCTTCAGCATGTTCTCGGTCGTGCGGATCACGATCGGGATCTGCAGCAGCGCGAGCGCGACCACGCCGGCCCAGCCGGAGAAGCGGCCCGACTTCGCGACGACGAGCGCATAGACGAACAGGCCCACGACGATCGACGGCGCCGACAGCAGGATGTCGTTGATGAAGCGGATCGTGCTCGCGAGCAGGTTCTTCTGCCCGTACTCGGCGAGGTACACGCCCGCGAGGATGCCGATCGGCGTGCCGACCAGCGTGCCGAAACCGACCAGCAGCAGGCTGCCGACGATTGCGTTCGCCAGGCCGCCGCCCGCGGTGTTCGGCGGCGGCGTCGACTCGGTGAACAGCTGCAGCGACAGGCCGCCGATGCCGAGGTGCAGCGTCGTGTAGAGGATCCACACGAGCCACATCAGGCCGAACAGCATCGCGCCGAGCGACGCGGTGAGCGCGATTGCGTTGGTGATCTTGCGCTTGCGCTGCAGGCGGTTGCGCATCGCGTCGAGCACGGCGCCATCCGGGCCCGGGAAGTTCAGTACGGGCTCGCTCATTTCTTGCCCTCTCCTTTCTCGAGACGCAGCAGCAGCAGTTTGGAGATGGCCAGCACGATGAAGGTGATCACGAACAGGATCAGGCCCAGTTCCATCAGTGCCGACGTATGCAGGCCGGGCGACGCTTCGGCAAACTCGTTCGCGAGCGCCGACGTGATGCTGTTGCCCGGCGAGAACAGCGACACGTTGTCGAGCAGGTTCGTGTTGCCGATCACGAACGTCACGGCCATCGTTTCGCCGAGCGCGCGGCCGAGGCCGAGCATCACGCCGCCGATCACGCCGGTCTTCGTATAGGGCAGCACGATCTTCCACATCACTTCCCAGGTCGTGCAGCCGATCCCGTATGCCGATTCCTTCAGCAGCACCGGGGTGACCTCGAACACGTCGCGCATCACCGACGCGATGTACGGAATGATCATGATCGCGAGAATCACGCCGGCGGCGAGGATGCCGATGCCGATCGGCGGGCCGGCGGTCAGCGGGCCGAGCACGGGCACGTTCTCGAACAGGCGGCCGATCGGCTTCTGGAAGTATTCGGCGAAGATCGGCGCGAACACGAGCAGCCCCCACATCCCGTAGACGATCGACGGGATCGCGGCGAGCAGTTCGATCGCGATGCCGAGCGGACGGCGCAGCCACACGGGCGCCAGCTCGGTGAGGAACAGGGCAATGCCGAAGCTGACGGGCACGGCGATCAGCAGCGCGATCAGCGACGTCACGATGGTGCCGTAGATCGGCACGAGCGCGCCGAAGGTGTCGGCGGTCGGATCCCACTCGGAATGCCACAGGAAGCCGAGGCCGAACTTCTGGATGGTCGGCAGCGACGCGACGATCAGCGAGACGATGATGCCGCCGAGGAGCAGCAGGGTGACGATGGCGGCGAGCCGGGCGAGGCTGCCGAACACGAAATCCCCGAAGTGGCCTGGGGCGCGCTGCTGCGCGTTGCCGGCAGACCGGGAGGATGCGTACGAAATATCAGACATGGGCGCCTGCTTTTGAATGCCGGGCGCCATGACGCCCGGCCTTACCGCACACACTGCCCGGCCGGTGCGACCGGGCAGCGAACCGCTGTGACGCTTACTCCGCCGCGACCGCCTTGCCGGCTGCGTCCGTCACCTTGGCCTTCCACTGCTTGCGGATTTCCGCTTCGACCGCCGGCGGCAGCGAGATGTAGTCGAGGCTGTCAGCCGCCTTCTCGCCGTTCTTGAACGCCCAGCTGAAGAACTTCAGCGTTTCCGCGCCCTGCTCCGGCTTGTCCTGCTTCGCGTGCAGCAGCACGAACGTCGCGCCGACGACCGGCCATGCTTCCTTGCCCGGCTGGTTCGTCAGGATCTGGTAGAACGACTTCGACCAGTTCGCGCCGGCAGCAGCCGCCTTGAAGGTGTCCGTCTTCGGCTCGACCACCGTGCCCGTCGAGTTCTTCAGCGCGGTGTAGACCATATTGTTCTTCTTCGCGTACGCCCACTCGACGTAGCCGATCGCGCCCGGCAGGCGCTGCACGAATGCCGCGACGCCGTCGTTGCCCTTGCCGCCCGTGCCCGTCGGCCAGTTGACCGTCGTGCCTTCGCCGACCTTCGACTTCCACTCGTCGTTGACCTTCGACAGGTAGTTCGTCCAGATGAAGCTCGTGCCCGAGCCGTCGGCGCGGCGCACCACCGCGACGTCGGTATCCGGCAGCTTGACCTTCGGGTTCAGCGCGGCAATCGCCGGGTCGTTCCACTTCTTGATCTTGCCGAGGTAGATGTCGCCGAGCACCGCGCCCGACAGCACCAGTTCGCCGGCCTTCACGCCCGGCACGTTGACGACCGGCACCACGCCGCCGACCACCGTCGGGAACTGGAACAGGCCGTCCTTGGCGAGATCCTCATCCTTCAGCGGGGCGTCCGAGCCCGCGAAATCCACCGTCTTCGCGATGATCTGCTTCAGGCCGCCCGACGAGCCGATGCCTTGGTAGTTGATCTTCGCGCCGCCGGACTGCTGGTAATCGGCAGCCCATTTCGTATAGATCGGCATGGCGAAGGTGCTGCCTGCGCCCGTGATGTCGGCGGCATGCGCAGCAACGGCGAAAAGCGCGCCAGCCAGGCCAGCAATCGCGGTTTGCATCAATTTCATGAGACCTCCAGTGTGTGAGCGGATGACTACGGCACCGCGAAGGTTAGGGGCTGCTCATGACGGTAATGTGACAATCGATGAAACTGGCGTGACAGTAACATGACTACTTGAAAGGCGATCAGGCACTGTGAAATTCGCGTGCCAGGACGCGGCCCGCAGCGGGTGCGCGGGCGATGAAGCCCGGCGGGGAGAGCCGGCTGATGCGGGGAAAGGCCGTTGCGTCGGTGGACAGCAACTGATCGGAACCCGTTTGTCGCGGCCGTGACGCGCGATTCGAGGGTCGGAAGCGGCAGCCATCCGGACGGCTGCCGCGGGCGCTCATGAGGCTGTCATGGGCGCCGGGACGAGGGGTTGGACGCTTTGGCCCGACAGCGTGCCGGCGACAGGCACGCAAACGCGCGCCGCCGCCGGCCGGTGTCAGGCGGTTGCGTCGCGCACCGCGTCGGCGATGGCCTCCGCATGGCGGCTCGCGTCTGCCGCCTGCTCCGCCTCGACCATCACGCGCAGCACCGGCTCGGTGCCCGACGCGCGGATCAGCACGCGGCCGCTGCCGGCCAGCGCCTGCTCGGCGGCGTCGATTGCCGCGCGGATCGATGCCTGGCCCTTCCAGTCTGCGCCCGGCTTCATCCGGACGTTGATCAGCTTCTGCGGGAACAGCGTGACGCCTTCGAGCATCTGCCCGAGCGTGCGGCCGCTGCGCTTGAGCGCCGCCAGCACCAGCAGCGCCGACACGATGCCGTCGCCGGTCGTATGCCGGTCGAGCGACAGGATGTGACCCGACCCTTCCGCGCCGAGCTGCCAGCCATGCTCGCGCAACTGCTCGAGCACGTAGCGGTCGCCGACCGCCGCGCGGACGAACTTCACGCCCTCGCGCTGCAAGGCGACTTCGACGGCGAGATTCGTCATCAGCGTTCCCACCGCCCCTTCGACTTGACCGTTAGTTGCGATGCGATCCTTGACCAGCACGTACAGCAGCTCGTCGCCGTTGAACAGCCGACCGTTCGCGTCGACCACCTGCAGGCGGTCCGCGTCGCCGTCGAGCGCGATGCCGAGATCGGCATGATTCGCGCGCACCGCGCGCACCAGCGCGTCGGGCGCGGTCGCGCCGACGCCGTCGTTGATGTTGAAGCCGTTCGGCGCGACGCCGATCGGGATCACGTCCGCGCCGAGCTCGTGGAACACGTGCGGCGCGATCTGGTAGGCGGCGCCGTGCGCGCAGTCGATCACGAGCTTCAGGCCACGCAGGTCGAATGCCGCCGGGAACGTGCTCTTGCAGAACTCGATGTAGCGGCCTGCCGCGTCGTCGAGGCGGCGCGCCTTGCCGAGGCCGTCCGACGGCGCGCATTCGAGTGGCTTGCCGAGCCACGCCTCGATCGCGGCCTCGGTTTCGTCGGGCAGCTTGTTGCCGTCCGCCGAGAAGAACTTGATGCCGTTGTCGTGATACGGGTTGTGCGACGCGCTGATCACGACGCCCGCCGACAGGCGCAGCGCACGTGTCAGGTACGCGACGCCCGGCGTCGGCATCGGGCCGGCCAGCATCACGTCGACGCCGGCCGCGGAGAAGCCGGCCTCCAGCGCCGCCTCGAGCATGTAGCCCGACACGCGCGTGTCCTTGCCGATCAGCACCGTCGGGCGCGCGCCTGCGGCGACGTCGGCCGAGCCGGCCAGCACCTTGCCCGCCGCATAGCCGAGCCGCAACACGAAATCGGGCGTGATCGGCGCCTCGCCGACGGTGCCGCGAATGCCGTCCGTGCCGAAATATCGACGTCCCATAAAGATTCTTCCTCCTGTTCTGACTTATCGATGCCGTGCGGCCCCGCGCACGGTATTCCAGACCTTCAGCGCGTCGACCGTCGGCGCGACGTCGTGCACCCGCACGATCGCGGCGCCCCGCTCCGCCGCGCACAGCGCGGCCGCGACGCTTGCCGCGACGCGCTCCGTCGGCGGCTTGCCGCCGATCACCGCGCCGAGCATCGACTTGCGCGACATCCCCGCGAGTATCGGGTACGGCCGGCCGTCGGGCCGCGCGGGCGCGGTGTCGGGCAGCGCGGCGAGCAGCGCATAGTTGTGGTCGACCACCGCCTTGCCGAACCCGAAGCCCGGATCCACGCAGATTCGCTCCGGTGCAATGCCGGCGTCCATCAGGGCTTGCGCGCGTTCCGCGAGAAAATCGCGCACCTCGGTGACGACGTCGCCGTAGTCCGGCTCGTGCACCTGCATCGTCTGCGGCTCGCCGAGCATGTGCATCGCACACAGCCCGCTGTTGCCGTCGCGCACGGCGTCGATCGCGCCGTCCTGCCGGAAGCCCCAGATGTCGTTGATCAGGTCGGCGCCCGCGGCCAGCGCCGCGCGCATCACGGCCGGCTTGTAGGTATCGACCGACAGCGGCACGTTCAGCGGGCGCAGCGCGTCGATCAGCGGGATCACGCGCGCGAGCTCCTCGTCGAGCGGCACCGGCGGCGCGCCCGGACGGGTCGATTCGCCGCCGATGTCGAGGATGTCGGCGCCGTCGGCGAGCATCTGCTCGGCCTGGCGCAGCGCGTCTTCGCGGGCGAGGAAGCGGCCGCCGTCGGAAAACGAATCGGGCGTCGCGTTGAGGATGCCCATCACGAGCGGGCGTTCGAACGTCAGCGTGAAGCGGCCGCACCGGAGCGGCGCGGGAATGAATGCAGAGGAAGCGGGATCGGACACGAGCGACGGGCGTGTAATGAATGCAAAACGGGCCGGTGTGAAGCCACACCAGCCCGTGAACGGTACAACGGCAGAACTTATGCCGGCGACGCAGGCGCCGGGGCGTTGCCCGGCTTGACTTCGGTGCCGCTGCCACCCGACGACGCATCGCCGCCGACAGCCGGCGAGCTCTTCGGCGAGCGCGGCGGACGGCCTTCCATGATGTCGTTGATCTGGTCGGCGTCGATCGTCTCCCACTCCATCAGCGCGGCGGTCATCGCCTCGACCTTGTCGCGGTTCTCGTCCAGCAAGCGGCGAGCGAGGCTGTACTGCTCGTCGAGCACGCGGCGGATTTCCGAATCGACCTTCTGCTGCGTCGCTTCCGAGATCGTGCGCGTGAAGCCGCGGCCGAACGGGCTGCTGTCGTTCTCGTCGTCGACGTACACCATCGGCCCGAGCGCATCGGTCATGCCGAAGCGTGCCACCATCGCGCGCGCCGTCTGCGTTGCCTTGTTGAAGTCGTCCGATGCGCCGGTGCTGACCAGGTTCATGAACAGCTCTTCGGCGACGCGGCCACCGAACAGGATCGCCAGGCGATCCATCAGGTAATCCTTCGAGTACGTCTCGTTGTCATGCTCCGGCAGCTGCCACGTCACGCCCAGCGCACGGCCGCGCGGGATGATCGTGACCTTGTGCACCGGATCGGCCTTCGGCAGCAGCTTCGCGATCACCGCGTGGCCCGACTCGTGGTATGCGGTCGCGCGCTTCGCTTCCTCGCGGATCACCGCCGACTTGCGCTCCGGACCCATGAAGATCTTGTCCTTCGCGTCCTCGAAATCCTGCATCTCGACGATCCGCTTGCCGCGACGCGCGGCGAACAGCGCCGCCTCGTTCACGAGGTTCGCGAGATCCGCGCCCGAGAAGCCCGGCGTGCCGCGCGCGATGACTGCCGCGTCGACGTCGTTCGCGATCGGCACCTTGCGCAGGTGCACGCGCATGATCTGCTCGCGGCCGCGGATGTCCGGCAGGCCGACATAGACCTGGCGGTCGAAACGGCCCGGACGCAGCAGCGCCTTGTCGAGCACGTCCGAACGGTTGGTCGCGGCGATCACGATCACGCCCGAGTTCGCTTCGAAGCCGTCCATCTCGACGAGCATCTGGTTCAGCGTCTGCTCGCGCTCGTCGTTGCCGCCGCCCATGCCGGCGCCGCGATGACGGCCGACCGCGTCGATTTCGTCGATGAACACGATGCACGGCGCATGCTTCTTCGCCTGCTCGAACATGTCGCGCACACGCGCCGCGCCGACGCCGACGAACATTTCGACGAAATCGGAACCCGAGATGCTGAAGAACGGCACCTTCGCCTCGCCCGCGATCGCGCGAGCCAGCAGCGTCTTGCCGGTACCCGGGGGGCCGACGAGCAGCACGCCGCGCGGAATGCGACCGCCCAGCTTCTGGAATTTCTGCGGATCGCGCAGGAAGTCGACCAGCTCGGACACTTCCTCCTTCGCTTCGTCGCAGCCCGCGACATCGGAGAAGTTGACCGCGTTGTTGTTCTCGTCGATCAGCCGCGCACGCGATTTGCCGAACGAGAACGCGCCGCCTTTGCCGCCTCCCTGCATCTGCCGCATCATGTAGAACCAGAAGCCGATGATCAGGATCGTCGGCCCGAGGTAGTACAGCGCGGACATCAGCGCGTTCGGCTCGTCGTCGGCCTTGCCGCTGACCTGCACGCCATACTTCATCAGATCGCCGACCATCCAGATGTCGCCGGGCGACACGATCTGGTATTTCTGGCCATCAGCCGGAGTGACGGTGAGGTTGCGCCCCTGAACGATGACGTTCTTGACCTTGCCGTTCTTCGCGTCGTCCATGAACTGCGAATAGGACACGCCTTCCTGGACGCGGGGCTTGTCGAACTGCTTGAACACCGTAAACAGCACCAGTGCGATCACCAGCCACACTGCTGCCTTCGAAAACATATTGTTGTTCAAAGCACCACTCCTTCACTCGTAGACGAGCGCCTACATTTTCCTTGCGGCGCCCCTCGGTCATTCTAATCCAGTCCGACCACCCCCGCCATAAGCATTGACAACCGCTGCAATAGCCAACGGCTTGCCTGGCAAGGGCCGGAGCCCGTTTGCGGCCCCGGCTCCGCGTCAGCGCGGATGCTTCAGATGCCGCCCCAAGATGAATGTTTCGGACGATTTGTCGCGGGACGCCTTGGGCTTGCGCGGCGCGACAACCTTAAACTGCTGTTTGAATTTCTCGACAATCTGGCTGTAGCCGCTGCCGTGGAAGCATTTCACCAGCAGCGCGCCATCCGGCTTCAGATGATTCTGCGCAAAATCGAGCGCGAGATCGCACACGTGCTCGATGCGCGCCGCGTCCGCAGAGGCGACTCCCGACAGGTTGGGGGCCATGTCGGAAATTACAAGGTCCACCGGCCGCCCTTCGAGGAGGGCCTCCAGCTGATGCAGCACCTCGTCCTCGCGAAAGTCGCCCTGGATGAAATGCACGTCGGCGATCGGCTCCATCGGCAGCATGTCGAGCGCGACGATCGTGCCGTCGATCCCGCCTTCGCGGGCCGCGTCGCGCTGCTTGCCCTGCGCGAGCTTGTTGCGCGCGTACTGGCTCCAGCTGCCCGGCGCCGCGCCGAGGTCGACGATCACCTGGCCCGGACGGATCAGCTTGTCCTGCTCGTCGATTTCCTTCAGCTTGTACGCGGCGCGCGCGCGATAGCCTTCCCGCTGCGCCATTTTGACGTACGGATCGTTGATGTGGTCGTGCAGCCAGTGCTGGTTAAAGCGATTCTTTGCCATTCGAGAGAGAGATTGCTGCCATTTGCTTCGTGAAGCCGCGCTTTTGGCGGATAATACGCGTCTTCTTCGCGCGGCTGAGGCCCAGACAGGCCCAAGCCGCGATTTTACGTGGTTTCGGCGCGTGGCTGACGCGGCTTATGCCGGTGTTGCGCGCCCTTATTTTGAATTCGACATTCCATGCCCGCCCTTTCGCTTACCCCCGCCGAGCGCTCCGCGCTGCGCTCCCAGGCCCATGCGCTCAAGCCGGTCGTGCTGATCGGCGCCGAAGGGCTCACCGACGCCGTCCTGAATGAAATCAAGGTGCACCTCGCCGCGCACCAGCTGATCAAGATCCGCGTGTTCGGCGACGAGCGCGATGCGCGCGTTGCGATCTACGACGAGATCTGCGACCGGCTGAACGCCGCGCCGATCCAGCATATCGGCAAGCTGCTCGTGATCTGGCACCCCGAGGAAGCCGCGCCGGCACCGGCTCGCGGCCGCCGCGGCAGCGCGCTGCCGAGCGCGGGCGAAGCCGCCGCCGACAAGAAGGGCCGTGCGCCGCGCACCGTGAAGGTCGTCAAGGTGTCGCCGAACGCGAGCCCGGTGCGCCGGCCGAAGCCGACCAAGGTTACGGTGCGCGGCAACGAGCGCGTGACCGCGGGCGGCACCGTCAAGCGCGCGAAAAAGCGCCAGGCGAGCACCAAGCGGCCGTTCCAGGACAAGTAATCCCGTCCGGGCGCGCGGCGCCCGCCTGCCGGCTCGCGCGATGCTCAGGCGTCGCGCGCCGGCAGCTTCCAGATCAGCATCAGCCCGAGCACGCTCTCGACCAGGTAAAACAGGCTCGAGACGCCGTGCAGCATCCCGAAGCGGCTCGCATGGGCCGAATGCGCAATGTCGGTGCCCGCTTCCATCGCGGCCACGCGCAGCGCGTTCATGAACGGCTGCAGCGCGAAATACCCGACCAGCACGCACCCGACCATCGCCGCGAGAATCCAGCGCACGCGGCGATATTCGCCGCAGCCGCGCCGCACCTGCTGGTTCGACAGCACGAGCAGCAGCACGCCGCACACCGCGCCGAGGATCGCCTCGATGCGGAACAGCTGGGCGGCGACCGAGCCGGCCGTCATCCGCTCCAGCGAGTTGAACAGCACGGGCGCGACCGCATACCCGATCGTCAGCAGGCTGCCGACCCACACGGCCGACAGCAGGCGGAACACGCGATGCGGCATCGTGTCGCCCCGCTTCAGATGTAGCTGACCGAGATGATTTCGTACTCGCGCACGCCGCTCGGCGCCTGCACGGCCGCGACGTCGCCTTCGGACTTGCCGATCAGCGCGCGGGCGATCGGCGAGCTGATCGAGATCAGGCCGTGATCGAGGTCGGCTTCATCGTCGCCGACGATCTGATACTTGACGGTATCGCCGGACTCGAGATCCTCGAGTTCGACGGTGGCGGCGAACACCACGCGGCCATCGGCATCCAGCACGGTCGGATCGATGATCTGCGCCGCCGACAGCTTCGATTCGATTTCCGCAATGCGGCCTTCGATGAAGCCCTGCTTTTCCTTGGCTGCGTCGTATTCGGCGTTTTCGGACAGGTCGCCCTGCGCGCGCGCCTCCGAGATCGCATTGATCACGGCCGGCCGCTCGACGGACTTGAGGCGCTGCAATTCATCGCGCAGTTGATCTGCGCCACGCTTTGTCAACGGAATGGTGCTCATAAACGGCTCAATCGCTAAAAACGGCTTTAAAAAAAATCACCGCGATTAAGCGCATTCCCGGCTGGCCGGAAACGCCGCTTAATCGCGGCACGTGATGCTTCGACAGGTAACTGACTGCTTAGTTTAGGCGAGCGTGAAGACCTTGTAAATCATAGACTTCCAGGTTCTTCAGGTAGCGCAGCCCTTCGACGGCCGCGCGCGCGCCCGACATCGTCGTGTAGTACGTGACCTTGTGCGCCTGCGCGCTCATGCGGATCGAACGCGAATCGGCAATCGCCTGGCGGGTCTCGTCGACCGTCGTGAACACGAGCGCGATTTCGCCGTTCTTGATCATGTCGACGATGTGCGGACGGCCGTCCTTCACCTTGTTCACGACCTTCACCGGCACGCCGGCCGCTTCGATCGCGGCAGCCGTGCCCTTCGTCGCGACGATCGGGTAGCCGAGGTCGTGCAGCATGCGCGCGACTTCGACGGCCTTCGGCTTGTCGGCGTCCATCACGGTCAGCAGCACCGTGCCCGACTCCGGCAGGCGCGAACCTGCCGCGAGCTGCGACTTGAACAGCGCTTCGCCGAACGTCTGGCCGACACCCATCACTTCGCCGGTCGAACGCATTTCCGGCCCGAGCACCGGGTCGACGGTCGGGAACTTCACGAACGGGAACACCGCTTCCTTCACGCTGAAGTACGGCGGCTCGACTTCCTTCGTCACGCCCTGCTGCGCGAGCCTCTGGCCGACCATCGCACGCGCGGCGATCTTCGCGAGCGGCAGGCTCGTTGCCTTCGACACGTACGGCACCGTGCGCGATGCGCGCGGGTTCACTTCCAGCACGTAGATGATGTCCTGCTTCGAGCCGTCCGCCTGCGGCACCTGCTGGATCGCGAACTGCACGTTCATCAGGCCGACCACGTTCAGCGCCTTCGCCATCGCGCCCGTCTGGCGCTTCAGCTCGACGATGGTTTCCTTCGACAGCGAGTAAGGGGGCAGCGAGCATGCCGAGTCGCCCGAGTGGACGCCCGCCTGCTCGATGTGCTCCATCACGCCGCCGATGAACACGGCGTCGCCGTCGCAGATGCAGTCGACGTCGCACTCGATCGCGTCGTTCAGGAAGCGGTCGAGCAGCACCGGCGAATCGTTCGACACCTTCACGGCCTCGCGCATGTAGCGCTCGAGGTCGCGCGGCTCGTGGACGATTTCCATCGCGCGGCCGCCCAGCACGTACGACGGACGCACGACGAGCGGGTAGCCGATTTCGGCCGCCAGCGCGAGCGCTTCGTCTTCGGCGCGTGCGGTGCGGTTCGGCGGCTGGCGCAGGCCGAGATCCTGCAGCAGCTTCTGGAAGCGTTCGCGGTCTTCCGCGGCATCGATCATGTCCGGCGACGTGCCGACGATCGGCACGCCGTGCGCCTCGAGGTCGAGCGCGAGCTTCAGCGGCGTCTGGCCGCCGTACTGGACGATCACGCCGACCGGCTTTTCCTTGTCGACGATCTCGAGCACGTCTTCGAGCGTCAGCGGCTCGAAGTACAGGCGGTCGGACGTGTCATAGTCGGTCGACACCGTTTCCGGGTTGCAGTTGACCATGATCGTCTCGTAGCCGTCCTCGCGCATCGCGAGCGCCGCGTGCACGCAACAGTAGTCGAACTCGATGCCCTGGCCGATCCGGTTCGGGCCGCCGCCCAGCACCATGATCTTCTTGTTGGTGGTCGGCTGCGCCTCGCACTCTTCCTCGTAGGTCGAGTACATGTAGGCCGTCTTGGTCGCGAACTCGGCCGCGCAGGTGTCGACGCGCTTGTAGACCGGGCGCACGTTCAGCTCGAGACGGCGCGCGCGCACGTCGGCCGGCGTCGCGCCGAGCAGCTTCGCGAGGCGGCGGTCGGAGAAGCCGCTCTGCTTCAGGTAGCGCAGCTCGTCGAACGTGAGCGACGCGAGCGTGCGGCCCGCGAGCGCCTTTTCCTTGTTGATGATCTGCTCGATCTGCTCGAGGAACCACGGGTCGATCGCGGTCTCCGCGAAGATTTCCTGGGCCGTCATGCCGATGCGGAACGCGTCGCCGACATACCAGATGCGGTCCGGGCCCGGCTCGTGGATCTCGATCGCGATCTCGTCGCGGTCGGTCGACTTCTCGTCGAGACCGTCGACGCCGACTTCGAGGCCGCGCAGCGCCTTCTGGAACGATTCCTGGAACGTGCGACCGATCGCCATCACCTCGCCCACCGACTTCATCTGCGTGGTCAGGCGCGAATCGGCTTCACGGAACTTCTCGAACGCGAAGCGCGGGATCTTCGTGACGACGTAGTCGATCGTCGGCTCGAACGACGCCGGGGTCTGGCCGCCGGTGATCTCGTTCTTCAGCTCGTCGAGCGTGTAGCCGACCGCCAGCTTCGCCGCGACCTTCGCGATCGGGAAGCCGGTCGCCTTCGACGCGAGCGCCGACGAACGCGACACGCGCGGGTTCATCTCGATGACGACCATGCGGCCGTCCTTCGGGTTGATCGAGAACTGCACGTTCGAGCCGCCCGTGTCGACGCCGATCTCGCGCAGCACCGCGAGCGATGCGTTGCGCAGGATCTGGTATTCCTTGTCGGTGAGCGTCTGCGCCGGCGCGACCGTGATCGAGTCGCCGGTGTGCACGCCCATCGGGTCGAGGTTCTCGATCGAGCAGACGATGATGCAGTTGTCGGCGCGGTCGCGCACGACTTCCATCTCGTATTCCTTCCAGCCGAGCAGCGACTCTTCGATCAGCAGCTCGCGCGTGGGCGACAGGTCGAGACCGCGCCTGCAGATCTCCTCGAATTCCTCGCGGTTGTACGCGATGCCGCCGCCCGAGCCGCCGAGCGTGAACGACGGACGGATCACGACCGGGTAGCCGCTGCCACCCGTCTCCGCCATGATCTCGCCGTGCACCTTGGTCGCCTCTTCCATCGAGTGCGCGATGCCCGACTTCGCGGAGCCGAGACCGATCTTGGTCATCGCTTCCTTGAACTTCTGGCGGTCTTCCGCCTTGTCGATCGCTTCCGGCGACGCGCCGATCAGCTCGACGCCGAACTTCTCGAGCACGCCGTGGTGGTGCAGGTCGAGCGCGCAGTTCAGCGCGGTCTGGCCGCCCATCGTCGGCAGGATCGCGTCCGGGCGCTCCTTCTCGATGATGCGCGCGACGACTTCCCACGTGATCGGCTCGATGTAGGTGACGTCGGCCGTGTTCGGGTCGGTCATGATCGTCGCCGGGTTGCTGTTGACGAGGACGACCTTGTAGCCCTCCTCGCGCAGCGCCTTGCATGCCTGCGCGCCCGAATAGTCGAACTCGCACGCCTGGCCGATGATGATCGGGCCGGCGCCGATGATGAGGATGCTGTTGATGTCTGTGCGTTTTGGCATGGCTTGAAAATTCAATAAGTAATCGTTGTCGTGGGGCGGCCGGCTGCGCTCAGCCCATGGTGGCGAGCGCGAGCTTCACCGAGAAGCCGATGAACAGCCCGCCCACGCTGCTCGCCGCGCCCGCCGCGAGCCTGCGGCGGCGGCGGAAATGCTCGGCGAGCCGCGCACCCGCGAAGATCAGCGTGCTCAGGTACAGGAAGCTCGCGCACTGCGCGATCGCCCCGAGCACGAAGAACGGCAGCGCGGGATGCGGGAATGCCGGGTCGACGAACTGGATGAAGAACGAGATGAAGAACAGGATCGCCTTCGGGTTCAGGAGGCTCACGATCAGCGCCTTGCGAAACGGGCGCTCGCCGTCGACCGCGGGCGGCAGCTCGCCCATCGCGCCGGCCGGCGCGCGCAGCTTGCGCCACGCGCCGCGCAGCATGCCGGCGCCGATGTAGAGCAGATACGCGGCGCCGCCGTACTTGACGACCGAGAACAGCAGCGGGTTCGCCTTCAGCAGCGACGCGACGCCGGCCGCGGACAACACCATCAGCACGGTATCGCCGACGAACACGCCGCACGCCGCGCGATAGCCGGCCTTCACGCCGCGCTGCGCCGCGAGCGACAGCACGTACATCGAGTTCGGCCCCGGCAGCAGGATGATGAAGATCACCCCGAACACGTAGGTCCAGAGATCCGTGATGCCGAGTGCGTGACCGAACATGATGCGAGCCTCCTGCGCCTGGGTGAGCTTACGCGCTGCGCTGCTTCGCCGCGTCCATCAGCGCGGTGAAGCGATCGAACAGATAACCGATGTCGTGCGGGCCCGGCGACGCTTCCGGGTGACCCTGGAAGCAGAAGGCCGGCTTGTCGGTCAGCTCGAAGCCCTGCAGCGTGCCGTCGAACAGCGACACGTGCGTCACGCGCGCGTTGGCCGGCAGCGAATCCGCGTCGACCGCGAAGCCGTGGTTCTGCGACGTGATCACCACACGGCCGTCGCCGAGATCCTTGACCGGGTGGTTCGCGCCGTGGTGGCCCGTCTTCATCTTGAGCGTCTTCGCGCCGACCGCGAGGCCCATGATCTGGTGGCCGAGGCAGATGCCGAAGGTCGGCACGCCGCGCTCGATGAATTCCTTCGCGGCCGCGATCGCGTAGTCGCACGGCTCGGGATCGCCGGGGCCGTTCGACAGGAAGATGCCGTCCGGATTCAGCGCGAGCGCGTCGGCCGCGCTCGCCTGCGCCGGCAGCACCGTCACCTGGCAGCCGCGCTCGGCGAGCATGCGCAGGATGTTGTACTTGACGCCGAAATCGTATGCGACGACGCGGTACTTCGGCGCTTCCTGCATCCCGTAGCCGCTGCCGAGGCGCCATTCCGTCTGCTTCCACTCGAACGGCTTGGTGGTCGACACGACCTTCGCGAGATCCATGCCGGCGAGGCCCGGGAACGAGCGCGCGAGCTCGATCGCCTTCGCCTCGTCGTCCGAGCCGGCGAGAATGCAGCCGTTCTGCGCGCCCTTGTCGCGCAGGATGCGGGTCAGCTTGCGGGTATCGATGCCGGCGATCGCGACGACGCCTTCGTCGCGCAGGTAGTCGCCGAGCGTGCGGTCCATGCGGAAGTTCGACGCGAGCGTCGGCAGGTCGCGGATGATCAGGCCGGCGGCATGGACTTTCGTGGCTTCGACGTCTTCGGCATTCACGCCGACGTTGCCGATATGCGGATAGGTCAGTGTGACGATCTGCCGCGCATAGCTCGGATCAGTCAGGATTTCCTGATAGCCGGTAATCGCGGTATTGAACACGACTTCGCCGATCGTATGGCCAGCGGCCCCGATCGAATAACCACGAAAGACCGTGCCGTCGGCGAGTGCGAGCAAAGCGGGAGAAAAAGACGGCAACACGGGAGGCTCCTTGGGGAACACCCTGTTGCCGACCTGTTTACCCTGCCGCGCGGACGCCGCGCTGCGTAGGCGCGCGCGGTCGCTCGCGGGACGCGGCCTGCGCTGTCGAGACGCGAACCCGGCGCATGGCGCACGAGGCTTCGCGACGTCGCCCGGCTGGCGGCGTGCGGCGGATGAACGGGATGAAAGAGGTAGGCGCTAGGGTGCGAGGTTGATCAGCACAAACTTTCAAATTATAGCCTGAAAATGGCCTCATCTTCAATCGATAAGACGGCTCATTCAATCGACGAGGCCCGGCGAATCCGCCCCTTCCACCCGACAGGAGCCGCCCCGGCGGCGCGCGCCGCCGATGTTGCGGCCCCGTTTCGGTGGCCGCCCCACGCTCCAGCGTACCCCGCTATCGGCTCGCTTGACCAGTAGCGGGCACCCGCGCAGGCCACACGTACCAGACCGCGCTCGCGAGCTGCAGCGCCAGCAGCGCACCCCAGGCGGCCAGGTGCGCATCGGCCGGATAGCGGCCGTCGACCGCCGGCCAGTGCGACAGCACCGCGCCGACGCCGATCTGGAACGCGAAGATCAGCACGAAGATCACGAGCGTGAGCGTCGTGTTCGCGCGGCCGATCAGGTGCGCCGGAAAATGCCCGGCCATCACCGCGTAGGTCAGGATGCCGACCCCGCCGAACATCCCGTACGCCGCCCACAGCACGGCCGCCGGCAGCGGCACGCGCGTGACGATCGCGACCTGGGTCGCGACGAACAGCGCCATCCCGACGCCGCAGAACGCGTACACCGACACGCCGCGCCGCTCCAGCGCCCGCGCGGCGGCGCCGAACCCGACGCAGCCGGCCATCATCGCGAAGCCGAGCACCGACACGAGGCGCGCGGCGTGCGCCGCGTCGAACCCGCCGACGTCGCGCAGGTACGGCCCGACCCACAGCGACTGCATCGCGTAGAACACCCCCTGCGTGACGACCGAGAACGACGCGATCTTCCAGAACGCGCCGCTGGCGAGGATGTGCCAGGTGCCCTTGAACTGGCTGACGAGCCCGCCCTGGTGGCGCGCCTGCGGCGCATCGGGCGCGCCGAAGCCGATCGCGGCCGCGACGACGACCGTCATCACCGCCAGCCCGCCGCATACCGCGCGCCAGCTCGTCCAGTCGAGCAGCCACGCGAGCGGCGAACCGACCACGACGCCGCCGAGCCCGCCGACCGCCATCACGAGGCCGTTGACGAGCGGCAGCCGGCCGACCGGGAAATGCTGCGCGAGCGCCTTGAACGCCGCGCCGAGACACACCGACACGCCGATGCCGATCAGCAGCCGGCCGGCCATCATCGTGCCGAGCCCGTGCGCGGCGCCGAACAGTGCGGCGCCCGCGGCGGCGAACAGCAGCGTGCCGGCCGTCACGCGGCGCGGGCCGTAATGGTCGAGCAGCACGCCGGCCGGGATCTGCGCGCCGGCGAAACCGAGGAAATAGAGACTGGTGAGCAGGCCGAGATCGGCGGCCGACAGCCCGAGCTCGTGCGTGACGAACGGCGCGAAGCCGAGATTGACGCCGCGAAACACATACGACACGAAATACCCAAGCGCGAACAGACCGAGCACCCTCACCTGCACCGACGACATGACCTCTCCTTGCGGCATCGCGCGGCCCACGCGCCGCGCACAAACGAAAACGCCGTCACCTCGGTGACGGCGTTTCGTCGGATGATAAAGCATCCGGGCGACGCGGGTGGCCGCCCGACGGCGGCCGGGCGCGCGCTTACTTCTTCTTGCCCTTGTGCGTCGTGGCAGCCTTCGCCGGCGCGGCCTTCGCCTTCGCCGCCGGCTTCGCGGCGCCCCGCTTCGCGCCGCGCGCGGCCTTGCCGCCCGTGGACAGGCTCGCGCGCTCGATGTGCGCGCCGCCGGCCGACGTCGCGATCCGCTCCGGCCCCGGCTCCGCCGGCACCGAGCGGCCGACCGGCACGTGCAGCACCATCGTCTGGCCCGGCATCACGAGATCGCGATGGGTGCGGTTCCAGGCCTTCAGCTGGCCGACCGACACGCCGTAGCGGCCCGCGAGCGCCGCCATCGACTGCTTGCGGCGCACGCGGATCAGCATCTTGCGCGTGTCGGGCACGTCCGGCTCCATCGCCAGCGCGCCGTTTTCCGCGACGTCCGCGCTGATGTCCTCGTCATCGTCGTCGGCGCGCGGCACGACGATCGTCGAACCGGGCTTCAGGCGCATGCCGGCCGGGATCTTGTTCACCGACATCAGCGTATCCGCGTCGACGCCGATCTTCTCGGCGATCGCCGCCGGGCGCGCGCGCTCGCTGACCGTGTAGGTGGTCCACGACGACAGCGCGCCGCTGTACGACTTCAGGCCCTTCTCGAACGCCGCCGCGTTGTCGAACGGCAGCAGGATCTGCGGCTCGGTCGCGCCGAGGATCACCGGCTTCGCGAACGACGGGTTGAGCGACTTGAATTCGTCGAGCGGCAGGTTCGCGAGCTTCGCGGCGACCGTCACGTCGATGTCGCGCGACGTCGTGACCGTCACGAAATACGGGTGGTTCGGGATGTCCGGCAGCGACAGGCCGTACTGCTGCGGACTCGCGATGATGTTCTTCACCGCCTGCAGCTTCGGCACGTAGTTGCGGGTCTCGTTCGGCATCCGCAGGCTCAGGTAGTCGGTCGGCAGGCCGGCCGCCTGGTTGCGCGCGATCGCGCGCTGCACGTTGCCCTCGCCCCAGTTGTACGCGGCCAGCGCGAGATACCAGTCGCCGAACATGTCATGCAGGCGCGACAGGTAGTCGAGCGCCGCGCTCGTCGACGCGAGCACGTCGCGCCGCTCGTCCTGCCACATGTTGCGCTTCAGGTTGTACGTGCGGCCGGTGCCCGGCATGAACTGCCACATGCCGGCCGCCTTCGCGACCGACAGCGCCTGCGGGTTGTACGCGGATTCGATGAACGGCAGCAGCGCGAGCTCGGTCGGCATGTGGCGCGACTCGAGTTCCTCGACGATGTGATACAGGTACTTCTGCGAACGCTCGGTCATGCGCTGCACGTAATCCGGGCGCTGTGTATACCAGGTGGTCTGCATGTCGACGAGGTCGGTCTGCAGGTCCGGCATCTGGAAACCGCGGCGGATGCGCGCCCACAGATCGGAGTCGGCACTGGTCAGGTCGCCGACCGATTGCTTGTCGACGTCGACAGTTTCTTTGGCGGTGGCAGATTTGCGGAGGTAGGTGGATGCCGCCTGGGAATCGGCGGCGGAATTGGCGACAGGGCCCTGGCTCGCACACGCGGCGAGCAGCAGGACCAGCATCGCGCTCAATAAAAGTCGCATGAAAATCTCGGCGTCCGACAGCTGGAAATTGCAGGCGATACTACGGAAGTGCGCGCTTCACGTCAATAAAAACACCGAAAACTCAGCGAAATCTGATATTTGGAGCAATTTTTACAGACTCCGGATGAGCTTTGGAGTCCTCCGGAAAACTTTTATCGGAACCGGTTTTTCCATTCCCTCAACAGCCGGAATGCCGTCAATCGATCCGGCACCGTTTCATGCAGCTCGGCCTCGAGCGTCGCGTGGATCGCCGTGCTGTCGGCGCGCATGAACGGATTCACCGCCCGCTCGTGCGCGATCGTCGTCGGCAGCGTCGGCACCCCGCGCGCGCGGCGCGCGGCCGCCTCGTCGCGCCACGCGGCGAGCGCCGCGTTGCCTGGCTCGCAGGCCAGCGCGAAGCGGATGTTCGACAGCGTGTATTCGTGCGCGCAGTGCACGTGCGTGTCGCCGGGCAGCGCCGCGAGCGCGTCGAGCGACGCGAGCATCTGCGCGGGCGTGCCTTCGAACAGGCGGCCGCAGCCGCACGAGAACAGCGTGTCGCCGCAGAACACGTGCGGCGCGGCGGCGCCGTTGCCGGCCGCTTGAAAATAGGCGATGTGGCCGCGCGTATGGCCGGGCACGTCGAGCACGTCGAAAGTGAGCGCGGGCGCCACGAGCGTCACGCGATCGCCGCCCGCGAGCGGGTGCGTGACCGCGTCGATCGCCTCGCCGGCCGGGCCGTAGACGGCAAGCGGGGCCTTGTCCGGTTGGCTGGCGATCAGGTCCGCGACACCGCCGACGTGGTCGGCATGGTGATGGGTGAGTAAAATAGCGGTCAACCGCCAGCCTCTTTCGGAGAGCGCGCGGCGCACCGGGGCGGCTTCGCCCGGATCGACGGCGATGGCTTCGCTGCCGTCCGACACGAGCCAGATGTAGTTGTCCTCGAATGCCGGTACCGGCACGTATTTCAGCTCGTTCATGGGCGCGCAATCATCGCTATGTCTGATCGACAAATTATAGACTGGCCCGCCTGGACCGACTCGCCGCCCGGCCGCTATGTGCTGGGCTGGGAACAGGCGCAGCTCGACCGCGTCGTGTCCGACGTGTTCGGCTTCCATGCGCTGCAGCTTGGCCTGCCGCAGCTCGACGCGCTGCGCGAGAACCGCATGCCGTACCGCGGCCTCGTGCTCGACCCGGCGAGCGGCGCGAGCGCACCCTACCAGTATCCGTGGGCGCGCGAAGCGCACGCGCCCGAGCATGCGCCGGCCGGCCGCAGCACCACGTGGTGCGACCTGCTCGACCTCCCGTTCGAGTCGCAGAGCGTCGACCTGATCGTGATGCCGCACACGCTCGAATTCACGTCCGACCCGCACCGCCTGCTGCGCGAGGCCGAGCGCGTGCTGATGCCGGAAGGCCAGCTCGTGATCACCGGCTTCAACTCGCTCAGCCTGTGGGGCATGCGGCAGTCGTTCGGCCGGATGGCGAACCGGCCGTTCGTGCCGGCCGCGCGCGACCAGATCGCGTTCATCCGGCTGAAGGACTGGATCAAGCTGCTCGGCTTCGACCTCGAGCGCGGCCGCTTCGGCTGCTACCGGCCGCCGCTCGCCTCCGACCAATGGCTCGCCCGCTACGGCTTCATGGAAGCCGCGGGCGACCGCTGGTGGCCGATCTTCGGCGCCGTCTACATGGTGACGGCCGTCAAGCGCGTGCGCGGCATGCGCCTCGTCGGCCCGATCCGGATGAAGAAGCCCGTGCTCGCGCCGGGCCTCACGCCGGCGGCCTCCCCGACCACCCATCACGAACATTCATGACGACCGATACCATCGACATCTATACCGACGGCGCCTGCAAGGGCAACCCGGGCCCCGGCGGCTGGGGCGCGCTGCTGCGCTACGGCGACCGCGAGAAGGAAATGTTCGGCGGCGAGCCGAACACGACCAACAACCGCATGGAGCTGATGGCCGTGATCGCCGCGCTCGAGGTGCTGAAGCGCGAGTGCAACGTGGTCGTGCACACCGATTCGCAATACGTGCAGAAAGGCATCAGCGAGTGGATCCACGGCTGGAAGAAGAAAGGCTGGGTCACCGCGTCCAGGACGCCCGTGAAGAACGCCGACCTCTGGAAGCGGCTCGACGCGCTCGTCGCGCAGCACACGGTCGAATGGCGCTGGGTCAAGGGCCACGCCGGCCACCCGGAGAACGAGCGCGCGGATGCGCTCGCGAATCGCGGCGTCGAATCCCTCGCGGCCTGAGCGCCGCCCCGTTTCACCTGTTTATTCCCGACATGCGCCAGATTATTCTCGATACCGAAACCACCGGCCTGAACGCCCGCACGGGCGACCGCCTCATCGAAATCGGCTGCGTCGAGCTGCTGAACCGGCGGCTCACCGGCAACAACCTGCACTTCTACGTGAACCCCGAGCGCGACAGCGATCCGGGCGCGCTGGCGGTGCACGGCCTCACGACCGAATTCCTCAGCGACAAGCCGAAGTTCGCGGAGGTCGCCGACCAGATCCGCGACTTCGTGAAGGACGCGGAGCTGATCATTCACAACGCGCCGTTCGACCTCGGCTTCCTCGACGCCGAATTCGGGCGGCTCGGCCTGCCGCCGTTCACCGAGCATTGCGGGGGCGTGATCGACACGCTCGTGCAGGCCAAGCAGATGTTCCCCGGCAAGCGCAACTCGCTCGACGCGCTGTGCGACCGCTTCGGCATCAGCAACGCGCACCGCACGCTGCACGGCGCACTGCTCGACTCGGAGCTGCTCGCCGAGGTGTACCTCGCGATGACGCGCGGCCAGGACAGCCTCGTGATCGACATGCTCGACGACGATGCGGCCGACGGCGGCGCGGCGAACGGCCAGCGCGTGGCGCTCGCGTCGCTCGACCTGCAGGTGCTGGCCGCGAGCGACGACGAGCTTGCCGAGCATCAGGCGCAGCTCGACGCGCTCGACAAGTCGGTCAAGGGCGCCTGCGTGTGGCGCCAGCCGGCGGCGACTGCCGGCGAAGCGTCGTAATCCACCCACGGCCGCCCCGCGGCCGCGCACTCACCCGCGCGGCTGCAGCGCGATGACCGCCATCCCGGCCAGCGCGAGCGCCGCGCCGGCCGTGTCCCAGCGGGTCAGCGCGACACCGTCCACCGCGCGCAGCCACGCGAGCGCGACCGCGATATACATGCCGCCGTACGCCGCATAGGTGCGCCCCGCCGCGCTCGGATGCAGCGTCAGCAGCCACGCGAACAGCGCGAGCGACAGCGCGGCGGGCGCCAGCAGCCACATCGGCCGGCCCGCCTTCAATACGAGCCACGGCAGGTAGCAGCCGACGATTTCGGCCAGCGCGGTGGCGGCGAACAGCGCCGCGACTTTCAACAGTTCAGACATCCCCGATCCTCGTCGTTTCGGCCCGCCTGGCGGGGCCCGCGCGGCCCCGCCGCGCGCCGCCGATCATACCCGAGGGCGCCCCGCCAGGCGGGCGTTTCGCGGCAATTTGCACGATCATCGCGCATCGTGCTATCATGTCGCCTGTTTCAACATTCAATCTCTGTCATTTCGATTTTGAGAGAAGTCCGTCCGCCGCTTGCGGCACGGGGCTTCGACCGGAATCGCATCCACAGGAAAGCGCGCCCGAGCGGCCTGCTTTTCTCGTTTCGTCGCCCTTCCGGGGCGTCTGCCGCACGCATCACGCGGCCCTTTCTTCATGAGCGCCATGTCGCGACGGCCCAGCGGGCCCGCGTCGAAGCAGCCCATTTCGCAATTTCGCAGTAAGCGCTTAATGGCCTGCCCCGACGCGCCGCGTGCGATATCGCGCTCGCCGGCAAACCGTGTCGGACGGCCCGCCCGTTCCGGCGCAGTCAAAGGAGTGCATGACCTTGACCGCAACACACGTCAGCCCGACCGCTGCCTCTTCTTCCGCTTCGTCGTCCGGCGAGGCCCCGCTCGCCGCGGACGACATTACCGTCGTCGACCAGAGCCTGCTGAAACGCGCCGTCAGCGCGATGGCCATCGGCAATGCGATGGAATGGTTCGACTTCGGCGTCTACAGCTACATCGCCGTCACGCTCGGCAAGGTGTTCTTCCCGTCCAGCAGCCCGTCCGCGCAGCTGCTCGCCACCTTCGGCACGTTCGCGGCCGCGTTCCTCGTGCGCCCGCTCGGCGGCATGGTGTTCGGCCCGCTCGGCGACCGCATCGGCCGCCAGCGCGTGCTCGCGATGACGATGATCATGATGGCCGTCGGCACCTTCGCGATCGGCCTGATCCCGAGCTACGCGTCGATCGGCATCATGGCGCCCGTGCTGCTGCTCGTCGCCCGCCTCGTGCAGGGCTTCTCGACCGGCGGCGAATACGGCGGCGCGGCGACCTTCATCGCCGAATTCTCGACCGACCAGCGCCGCGGCTTCATGGGCAGCTTCCTGGAGTTCGGCACGCTGATCGGCTATGTGATGGGCGCGGGCGTGGTCGCGCTGCTGACCGCGTCGCTGTCGCAGGAAGCACTGCTGTCGTGGGGCTGGCGCGTGCCGTTCCTGATCGCGGGCCCGCTCGGCCTGATCGGCCTCTACATCCGGATGAAGCTGGAGGAAACGCCGGCGTTCAAGCGCCAGGCCGAAGCGCGCGAAGCGCAGGACAAGGCCGTGCCGAAGGCGCGCTTCCGCGACACGCTGATGCGCAACTGGCGCGCGCTGCTGCTGTGCGTCGGCCTCGTGCTGATCTTCAACGTCACCGACTACATGGTGCTGTCGTACCTGCCGAGCTTCATGTCGTCGACGCTGCACTTCGACGAATCGCACAGCCTCGTGCTGGTGCTGCTCGTGATGGTGTTGATGATGCCGATGACGCTCGCCGCCGGCCGCCTGTCCGACAAGGTCGGCCGCAAGCCGGTGATGCTCGCCGGCTGCGTCGGCCTGCTCGTGCTGTCGATCCCGTCGATGATGCTGATCCACGCGGGCACCACCGCGTCCGTGTTCGGCGGCCTGCTGGTGCTCGGCGTGCTGCTGTCGTGCTTCACCGGCGTGATGCCGTCCGCGCTGCCGGCGCTGTTCCCGACCGAGATCCGCTACGGCGCGCTCGCGATCGGCTTCAACGTGTCGGTGTCGCTGTTCGGCGGCACGACGCCGCTCGTCACCGCGTGGCTCGTCGACGTGACGGGCAACCTGATGATGCCCGCGTACTACATGATGGGCGCGGCCGTGATCGGCGTCGTGTCGGTCGTCGCGCTCGCCGAGACCGCCCGCCAGCCGCTGAAGGGCTCGCCGCCGGCCGTCGCGACGCGCCGCGAGGCGCACCAGCTCGCGCGCAAGCTGCGCGAGGACGAGGCCGACACCGAGATGTACGCGGTCGCCTCCCCCGCGCGCGCATAAGCCCCCGCAAACGAAAGGCCCCGGCATTGCCGGGGCCCGATCGCACGGCCGGTTGCCCGGCCCGCACGCCCGACCGGCTCGCGCCGGCCGGGCATTTTTTCATTCTTGCCGCGCCGTCGTGCTCATGCGTGCTCGCCACAATGACGGCAGAAGATCAGCGCGCGAGAGCGCGACACCGCCGCCTGCGCGCCGCGCGCGGCGACGATCAGGCCGACCTGGCCAAGATTGAAATCGCGCTCGACCATCAGCTGCGTCAACGCGGCCAGCGGCAGCACGACCGACGGGTGGTACAGGCTCGATTCGATCAGGGCTTTCATCATCGACTCCATCAGGCAAGGCGGTATCCGATGGAGTGAATTCTAGGGATGGCCGACGCGCGGATAAATCGCCTGGAGGCGAAGTCACTTGTCGGCTGCGGGAAACAATCGGCGCGACGGGCGCCGGCAAGCGCCCGTCGTGCACCGGATCCGCTTACGCGAGCGGTGTCTCGACGAACGCCGGCAGCGCCTCCGCGCGTGCCGAATGCGCGGCGAGCGCCGGATAGCGGGCCGGATCGATGCGCGCAAGCGCCGGGAAATCGGCCGCGACGAACAGCGTGAAGCGCCACGCCACCGCGACCGTCACGTCGGCCTGCATCACGCGCGCACCGCCGAACCAGCCGTCCACGCCCGCGACGCACTTCTCCAGTTCGCCGTACGCGGCCTCGAGCTGGCCCAGCAAGCGCTCGAGCCACGGCCGGTGCTGCTTGTCGGCCGGACGCTGGCTGTGCTCGTAGATCACCTGCACCGACTTCTCCGCCGCCGCCAGCGCGAGGCCGATCGGCACCAGCGCGCGCAGCCGCGCGTCGGGCGCCTCGGGCAGCAGGCGGCGCTCGGGCTCGACCAGGTGGTCGAGATAATCGACGATCAGGGACGAATCGAGCAGCGTCGCGCCGCTGTCGGTGACGAGCGTCGGCGCCTTGACGACCGGGCTGATCGCCTTGAACGCGTCGAAGTGCCGGAACACCGACACCGACTGGTGTTCGAACGGCAGGTCGAGCAGCTTCGCCGAGATCGCGGCGCGCCGCACGAACGGGGAATCCAGCATGCCGATCAGCTTCATCGCAATTCCTCTGATTGAGGGGACGGGATCGACGACTGTAGCAGCGTCCGCCGTACGCGCCTAGCGGCGCGCGGCCGTCGCCTGCAACCGGGTACAAACGCGCCCCCCGCCGCGCGGCAACAGTGACCATAATGCAGGTTCGCCCATCGCCACCGGAAGGTCCGCCATGTGGTATGCCCTCGTCGAACAGCAGCGCCAATGGCTGCGCGCCTGGCACGCGGCGACCCGGTACGCGTTCGACGCATGGCCGGCCGCGACGCTGCCGCATGCCGCGTCGTCGTGCTACGCCGACCTGTTCGAACCCCTGCTCGGCCCTGCGACCGACCCGCCGCCGTTCGCGATCGGGCCGCTCACCGGTCGCACCGGCCGGCACGACGTCGTCGAGCAGATCGTCGCGCGGACGCCGTTCTGCGCGCTGCGCCGTTTTTCCCATGACAACCGCGCAGCCCGCGCGGTGCTGCTGTGCGCGCCGCTCGCGGGCCACGCTGCCGTGATGATGCGGGAAACCGTCGAAACGCTGCTCGCGGACGGCGATGTCTACATCACCGACTGGACGAACGCGCGCGACGTGCCGCCCGCCGCGGGGCGCTTCGGTCTCGACGAATACGTGTCGATGCTCGACGGCTTCATGGACGCGCTCGCGCGCGACGGCCGGCCGCTGCATGTGGTCGCCGTCTGCCAGGCGACGTTTCCGGCGCTCGGCGCGCTCGCTTTGCGCGCGCAGCGTGCGATCGCACCGCCGGCCAGCGTCACGCTGATCGGCGGCCCGCTCGACGCGCGGCTCAATCCGAGCACGCTCGGCACCGCCGCCGCGTCGCACTCGCTCGACTGGTGCCGCCGGCACCTGATCGACGTCGTGCCGGCCGGCTTCGCCGGGCACGGCCGCCCGGTGTTCCCGACCTATCTGCAGCAGGCCGAGATCGCGATCGTCTACCCGCACCGCTTCCTGTCGCTGCTCGACCGCTACACGCAGGCGGCCTGCCGGCTGGACACGCGCGGGATGGCCGACGCGCGACGCGCGCTGTACGAATACACCGCGCTCGTCGACATGCCGGCCGAGTACTTTCTCGACACCGTCGACATCGTGTTCCAGCGCGCGTGCCTCGCGAACGGCAGCTGGCACGTGCATGGCGTGCCCGTCGACCCGGCCGGGCTGCGCGGCACCACGCTGCTGACCGTCGAAGGCACGCGCGACACCGTCACCGGCGCCGGGCAGACCCACGCCGCGCATGCACTGTGCAGCGGCCTCGCGCGCGCCGACCGGCATCGGCTCGACGTCCGCGAATGCGATCACTACGGGCTGTTTATCGGCGCGCGCTGGCGCGACGACGTGCATCCGGCGCTGCAGGCCGTGTTCGCGCAGGCCGAGGCCCGGCACGCGACGCGTCACTGACCCCGCGTCACGCCGGCGCACCGCGCGCCGCGTCGAGCAGCGTGCGCACCTCGTCGTCGCTCGTCTGCTCGAAACGCACGTAGAACTGGCTGATCCCGAAAAACGACAGCGGCTGGGACACCGCGACGAATGCGTCGGCGAGATCGTCGAACTTGCGCTGCACGCCGGCCGGCGCGACCGGCGCCGCCGCCACCACGCGGGCCGGGCCGCGCTCGCGCAGCGCGAGCAGCGCGACGCGCATCGATGCGCCGGTCGCGATGCCGTCATCGACGACGATCGCGACGCGTCCCTCGACCGGCGCCGCCGGCCATGCGCCGCGATACAGCGCCTCGCGGCGCTGCAGTTCGACGGTTTCACGCGCGATCACCGCGGCGAGCTGCGCGTCCGACACACCCATCGACTGGATCACCGAGCGCTGCAGGTAGATCGCGCCGCCGGTCGCGATCGCGCCCATCGCGAGCTCGGGGTCGTACGGCACGCCGAGCTTGCGCACCACCAGCACGTCGAGCGGCGCGCCGAGCGCGCGGGCGACCGGATAGCCCACCGGCACCCCGCCGCGCGGCAGCGCCAGCACCACGACGTCGGTGCGACCCGCGTACGCCTGCAGCGCATCGGCGAGCTGGCGGCCCGCGTCCGCGCGATCGACGAAACGATCCATCACGATCCGCCCCTTCCGTTCGCCGGCGCCGGTCGCGCACGCGCCGCGATCACGCCGGCGTTACGTCAATGAGCATGGTGCATGTGTTGCGCCAATTCAAGCGCGGTAAACGGGGCGCGCGCACGGTCGGCGCGCGTGATGCGGGAAGGCGTCAGAGCCCGCTCGCCTGCCGATACAGCCGCCAGAACGACTGCGCATAGGATTGCGCGAGTTCCGGCGCGCGCTGGAACACGTTCACCGTCTCGGCGTGCGCCGGCGCGCCGTCGGCCAGCGTCGTCAGCGCGACGTTGTCGTCGACGATCACGAAGCGCGGCGCGCCGGCGCCCTGCCGCGCGTCGATCGCGACGTCGATGCCCGCCCCCTTCAGGTAGCCCGCGCCGCTGTACTTGCCGGCACGCGCCGGGCGCGCCAGCACGACCCGCACCTCGACGCCGCGCGAGCGCGCATCGCGCAGCGCGGCGGCCACCGCCGGCGGGACATGGGTGTACCCGGCCAGCAGCACGCGGCGGTCCGCCTGGCGGATCAGGTCGACGGTCGTGTCGGCCGCCGCGTTGTCATACGAAAAGTACGCGCCGACCGACGCGGCGTCGGACGGAATCGGGGTCGCGTGGGCGCTTGCCGCGCAGCACAGCGCGGCGAACAGGAAGGCGGCAGTTCTCATGGCGGGCGCCATTGTAGCGGCGCCAATTCGCGTGGCAAGCCTGCATCGCGGCGCTGCTGCGCCGGCGCAACACGGCACGCCGGCGGCCTGCCGAAACGGGCCCGGTCAGCCCGCCGCGACACGCGCGAGCCAGCCCGTCACGCCGTCGATCGAACGGAAATCGGCGAGGCTGCGCGCGGGCAGCGCCGGATACGCGCCGGCCGCCATTTCGGCGAGCGCGCGGCCGGGGCCGAGCTCGAGAAAGGCCGTCGCGCCGGCCTCCACGCAGCCGGCGAGGCACGCCGCCCACTCGACCGGCTCGGCGATCTGGCGCGCGAGCCGGTCGAGGCCGTCGGCCGCATCGAGCACCGACCCGCCATCGATGCCCGCGAACAGCCGCGTGCCCGGCAGCAGCCGCCGCACGCGCACCGCGGCCAGCGACGCGCGAAACGCCGGCACCGCCGTCGCGAGCCGCGGCGTATGCGACGCGATCCGCACGCAAACCGGCGCGACGCGCAGCGCGCCGTCGCGCGATGCATCCGCGGCGGCCGCCTCGACGTCGTCGCGCCGGCCGGCGATCACGTACGCGTCGCCGGGGTTCGCGATCGCGATCGCCGCGCCATGCGCCGCGCACAGCCGCGCAAGATGGTCGCGCGACAGGCCGCGCACGAAGGCCATCCGCTCGTCGCCGCCGCTCGCCGCGTCCATCGCGCGGGCGCGCGCGTCGGCGAGGTCGAGCGCGTCGCCCGGATCGAGCAGGCCCGCGACGCTCCACGACGCGATCTCGCCGACGCTGTAGCCCGCGACGCAGCGCCGGCGCGGCCAGGCCGCGTCGAGCAGCGCGGCGGCGGCGAGCGCCTGCAGCGTGCACAGGATCTGCGCCGCGCGGTTTTCTTGCAGCGCAAACGGTGCGGCGTCGCGCACCCAGCTGCGCGGATCGTCGCCGAGCAGCCGCCCCGCGTGTGCGAACAGCACCTCGGCCTGCGGCGCGGCGCCGGTCAGGTCGAACATGTCGGCGCGCTGGCCGCCCTGCCCGGAACACAGGATCGCGAGCGTCATCGCGCGGCCCCGGCGGGTTCCAGCGCGTCGACGAACACGCTCATCGCGAGCAGGTCGGCCGCGCCGCCCGGGCTCAGCCGCCGCGCGACGAACGCGCGATGCACGGCCGCCGCGCGGTCGCGCCAGCCGGGTGCGCGCACGCCGCCGCGCGCGACGAATGCGCGGGCGCTCGCCCGCGCGAAATCGAGGCCGGCCTGCCCGCCCCGGTGCAGCAGGTTCGTATCGTCGAGCGCGGCGATCAGCGCGAAGCACGCGTCGACGCGCGCGGCCTCCGGATCGCCCGGCACGTCGCGCGCCGCGCGGCGCAGTGCCGGCAGCCCGACGCGGTACACGGTAACGAAGCCGCCGGCCGCCTCGCCGCGCGCGCCGCCGACGCCGTAGCGGCGGCTCGCGCGCTCGCCGTGGCTGTCGGGCAGCCGTGGCCCGCCGAGTATGTCGGCACCCCAGCGGCGCGCGACGACCGCGCCGAGCGACAGGCCCGGCGCCGCGCCCGGCATGCCGCGCCAGCCCGCGGCCGCGCACAGCAGCCCGAGCCCGAAGATTGCGCCGCGATGGGTGTTCACGCCGCCCGTCGCGGCGAGCATCGCATGCTCGGCGCGCAGGCCGATCTTGCGCAGCGCGGCCATCTCAGCGTCGCGCGCGCCCGCGGCGGCCAGCTCCGCGAAATACGGCGCCAGCACCGCCGCGCTGCGCGCGAACGTC
Organism: Burkholderia pyrrocinia; assembly: GCA_001527685.1. Lineage (GTDB taxonomy): Bacteria > Pseudomonadota > Gammaproteobacteria > Burkholderiales > Burkholderiaceae > Burkholderia > Burkholderia pyrrocinia_D. Next base: position 14,994 of record LOZU01000080.1, on the reverse strand, counting down.
GACGCGTCCATGTCCGCGTGGCTGCCCGTGTCGACATGGCTGACGAGCCCGGGCTTCGGATAGGTGCCGATCTCGAGCAGCAGGCTGCGCTCGGCGAGCGCCGCGATACGCTCGGCTTCCGATGGCGCGGCGCACGGCGCATGCATGACGGCCAGCGCGCTCATCGCGCGCCGCCCGTCATGAATTCGGCAGCCGCGCCGAGCGCGACGCCGCTTGCGGTCTTGATCGCGACCTCGCGCAGCCCGACATGCAGTTCGCGCCAGTTGACGCCCGCGCCGTCGTCGCGCAACAGCTCGCCGTCGATGCGCATCGGCGCGGCCGCGTCGAGCGCCGCCAGGCCGTCGAGCAACGTCGCGGCCTGTGCGGCATCCGGTCGCGGAAACAGCACGTCGAGATCCGACGTGCCGGTCAGGTAGCGTTCGCCCGTCAGCGCCTGCCATGCGAGGCTGCCGAACACGCGGCCCTCTACGCCGCAGCGCGCGCCGAGCGCATCCAGTGCACGCAGCGTCGGGCGCCAGGCGGCGGGCGCGGCGTCGAGCACGTCGGCGAACGCGGGCGGCGCGGCCACCGCCGCCAGCGCGCCGGCATCGACGCAAACCGCCACGCGCCGCTTGCCCGCGGACGGCGGCAGCGGCATGCCGAGCGGCACGCCGGTTTCATCCGGCAGCGCGCGGCGCATGACAAGCGGCCAGCCGCGCTCGGCCCACGTGCGCACGCGCGGCTCGCCGGCGAGCGCGGCGTCGCGCGCGAACAGCGCCGCCCACCCCGCCGCCGTCAACGTGACGAGCGCGTGGCGCCGCAGCGGCGCGTCAGTGCGCGGCACGCGCGAGCTCATACACGCGCTGCGCGACATCGGCCGCGACCGGACGGCCGCGCGCCGCGCGCCGGTCGACGCGGTCGGCCGGCCGGTCGAGCCATTCGGCCAGCTGCGCGTCGAGCCCGCGGGCCGGGTCGAGCACCGCATCGACGGCGCCCATCTTCACGAGGTTGTCGAGCCCCGGCGCGAACACCGGCGTGGAGCGCGCCTTCTCCTTCAGCACGTCGAGCGGCAGCTTCGTCACGCGCGCCATCGACGGCAGGTCCATCACTTCCGGATCGGCGCCCGGCACCGCGAGCAGCGTGCGCGTCGCGAGCGCGGTCGCGATGAACGCGCCGGCCGCCGTGTGGCCGTACAGCAGGCCGATCGTCCGGTGGCCGGCGAGGTCGGCCTGCATCAGGCACTTCGCGAGATGCGACAGGCACTCGTTGAGGCCGAGCAGTTCGTCGCGCTTGCTCATCCGCTGGCTGTCGCTGTCGACCAGCACGAGGATCGGCGTCGCGCCGCCGCGCTCGAGCGTGCCGAGCACGTGCGACGCCAGCGCCACTGCTTCGTCGGCGCCGAACGGCAGCCGGTCGGCGACGCCGATCACGTCGATGCGCGTGCCGGCCAGTTCGGCGTGGCCGGACAGCAGGCCGCCGTTGCGGACGATCGCGTGACCGTGGGGAAACAGCGAGGCTAAAACGTCATCGAGCGTCATGCGGCGGCTCCTGGAGTTGGTCGGCCAGCGCGGCGAACGCGTCGTCGGGCATGCCGGGAATCGCGGCGGGCTCGGCCGCGCCGAGCGCGCGCCACACGTCGAGCGCATCCGCGCATGCGCCGAAGCGGTCGATGCGCGCTTCGAGCCGCGCCTGCTCTGCGCGCAGCATCGCCGCGTCGAACGCCGGCGCGCGGCCGATCAGATCGAGCGCCGCGGCGCGGAATGCGTCCGGCGTATCGGCGACGTAGCGGTCCGCGCCGCCGATCAGCCGGCGGTGCTTGCCGCCCATCGTGCGCCAGATCAGCGCGCGGTCCTTCGCGTCGAATTCCTCGACGCCGCGGTTGGTCTCGATCACTTCGGGCCCGGACACGCTGATGCGGCCCTGCTCCGACACCGCGAGCGCCGAGCAGCACGCGGCGAGCAGCCCGCCGCCGCCGTAGCAGCCGGCGCGCCCGCCGATCAGGCCGATCACCGGCACGCCGGCCGCGCGCGCGTCGACGAGCGCGCGCATGATCTCGGCCACCGCCAGCTCGCCCGCGTTCGCTTCCTGCAGCCGCACGCCGCCCGTGTCGAACAGGATCAGCACCGGCACCGTGCCGAGCTCGCGCGCGGCGCGCAGCAGACCCGTGAGCTTCGCGCCGTGCACCTCGCCGAACGCGCCGCCCATGAAGCGGCCTTCCTGCGCGGCGACCAGCACCGGCTGGCCGTCGAGCCGGCCGCGCCCGACGGCCATCCCGTCGTCGAACTGCTGCGGCAGGTCGAACAGCGGCAGGTGCGGGCTCGTCACGCGCTCGGCCGGGCCGAGGAATTCGGTGAAGCTGCCCGCGTCGAGCAGGCCGTCGATGCGCTGCCGCGCGGACGCCTCGTACCAGCTCGACGCGTTCGCGACGAACGCGGGGGCGTCGTGGGTCGTTTCCGTCGCCGCCTCCCGACGGGCCGCCCCCTCGGGGGGCAGCGAACGAATGTGATCGTGGGGGGCGTTCATCATGCTGCCTCCCCCTCGATCGCGCGCACCGCCTGCGCGAGCCGCAGCGACACCATGTCGGGCCGCGCGCCGCCGTCGTTGATCGACAGCTTCAGGCCGCCCGGCGCGCGCCGCTCGACGAAATCGGCCACCACCGCCTGCCAGACCTCGCCGAAGCCGACCGCCGCGGTACGGATGTCGATCTCGCACGCGTTGCCCGGCAGCACCCGCTCGACCAGCACTTCGAGATTGCCGGACGCGACCACGCCGACGAGCGCCGTGGCCAGCTCGCCCTTCGCGCGCGCACGCGCGGTGAAGCGATAGTTCAACCGTTCCATTGCCGTGTTCCTTACCAGTTGCGGAACCGCGCCGGCGGCGCGTACAGCCCGCCCGACCAGTGCACGAGATCCTTGATCGAGCGCGCGGCGAGCCAGCGGCGGTCGGCGTCGAGCGGGTCGATGCCGAGATCTTCCGGGCGCCGGATCACGCCGCGTTCGCGCAGCCGCTCGACCATCTTCCTGTCGCGGCCGCGGCCGACTTCCGTATAGCCCGCGACGCCGCGGATCGCGTGCTCGCGCTCGTCCCTGTCGCGGCACAGCAGCAGGTTCGCGATGCCTTCCTCGGTGACGATGTGCGTGACGTCGTCGCCGTACACCATGATCGGCGCGAGATCGAGCTGCAGCTTGTCGGCGAGCTTCAGCGCGTCGAGCTGCTCGACGAACATCGGCACGTTCTTGTCGCCGAAGGTCTCGCCGATCTGCACGACCAGCTTGCGGCCGCGCCGCAGCGCCGCCGGCGTGTCGGGGTCGGCCTCCTCGCCGGCCTTCAGCCACGGCTCGCTCGGATGGCGCCGGCCGCGCGCGTCGCTGCCCATGTTCGGCGCGCCGCCGAAGCCGGCGATGCGCTCGGCCGTCACCGTCGACGAATGGCCGGACAGGTCGATCTGCAGCGTCGAGCCGATGAACATGTCGCACGCGTAGAGGCCGGCCGTCTGGCAGAACGCGCGGTTCGAGCGCAGCGAACCGTCGGGGCCCGTGAACCACACGTCGGAGCGCGCGCGGATGTACTCGTCCATCCCGACCTCCGAGCCGAAGCAGTGGATCTGCTCGACCCAGCCCGATTCGATCGCGGGAATCAGCGTCGGGTGCGGATTGAGCGCCCAGTGCGTGCACACCTTGCCCTTCAGCCCGAGCTTCGCGCCGTAGGTCGGCAGCAGCAGCTCGATCGCCGCGGTGTTGAAGCCGATTCCGTGATTGAGGCGCTTGATCCCGTACGGCTGGTAGAGGCCCTTGATCGCGAGCATCGCGGTCAGGATCTGCGTTTCGGTGATCGCGGCCGGGTCGCGCGTGAACAGCGGTTCGACGTAGAACGGCCGCCCCGCCTCGACGACGAAATGCACGCGGTCGCCCGGGATGTCGACGCGCGGCACCTTGTCGACGATGCGGTCGACCTGCGCGATCACGATGCCGTCCTTGAATGCGGTGGCCTCGACGACGGTCGGCGTGTCCTCGGTGTTCGGGCCCGTGTACAGGTTGCCGTCGGCATCGGCGCTGACCGCGGCGATCAGCGCGACCTGCGGCGTGAGGTCGATGAAGTAGCGCGCGAACAGCTCGAGATAGGTATGCACCGCGCCGAGCGCGATCTTGCCGCCGAACAGCAGCTTCGCGATGCGCTGCGACTGCGGGCCCGAATACGCGAAGTCGAGGCGCTTCGCGATGCCGCGCTCGAACACGTCGAGGTGCTCGGGCAGCACGACGCCCGATTGCACCATGTGCAGGTCGTGCACCTTCGTGTTGTCGACGTCGGCGAGCGCCACCGCGAGCAGGTCCGCCTGCTTCTGGTTGTCGCCCTCGAGGCAGACCCGGTCGCCGGGCCGCAGCACGGCTTCCAGCAATGCCACGGCGTCGCGCGCGTCGACCCGCTTGCCGTGCGCGAACTGCGCGCCGGCCGCGAGGCGTGCATCGCGCGCGCGGCGCGCGTGATTCCATCCCGTCATAGCGTTATCTCCTGCCAAGCATGCTCGTGATTCGGTTCAGCGGCATTCTAAGCCGGCCGCCGCCGGCGATTGATGATGATGTCCAATGCGACTCAGCGGCCTGTGCGATGGATGCGCGCTCACGCGCCGACCAGCGCGCGCGTCGTGAAGAACAGCAGCGACGGCCCGAGCAGGCAGCCGACGCCCGTATGGAACGTGGCGACCAGCGCGCCATACGGCACGAGCCGGCGATCGGTCGCGGCGAGGCCCGCGCTCACGCCGCTCACGGTGCCCGCGAGGCCGCCGAAGATCATCGCGGAGCGCGGCGTCTTCAGCCCCATGAAATTGGCCGCGAGCGGCGTGCCGACCATCACGATGATCGCCTTCACGAGCCCCGTCGCGATGCTGAGCGCGATCACGTCCGAGCTCGCGCCGATCGCGGCGCCGGTGACGGGCCCGACGATGTAGGTGACGGCGCCCGCGCCGATCGTCGTCATGCTGACCGCGTCGGTATAGCCGAACGCGCGCGCGACGCCGGCGCCGACGATGAACGGCAGCACGGTGCCGAGCAGCAGCGACAGCACGCCGACCAGCCCGGCCTTCCGCGCTTCCGTCGGCTGCACTTCGAACGCGGTCGCGACGATCGCGAAATCGCGCAGCATCGCCCCGCCCATCAGGCCGACGCCGGCGAACAGCGGCACGTCGGCGATCCCCTTCTGGCCGCCGGTGAACGCGCCGCCGACATAGGCGAGCGCGAGGCCGATCAGGATCGCGATCGCCGAGCCGTGCACGCGGCCGAACGTCAGCTTGTGCGACGCGATCGACGACAGCCACATGATCAGGCCGACCAGCGCGAACGACGCGACGAGCCCGTTATGGGCGACGGTTTTTTCGAGCATCTGCAGCATGGCGGCCTCCCGTCACTGTTGTTCGAATTGCGGGACGACGGCGAACGCCGTGTCGTCGCGGCCGGTGCGCGCGAGCACCGCGATGCAGCCGGCGCAGAGCACGGCCGCGCCGACGGCGGCGAGCAGCGCGACCGGCCCGCCCTTCAGCGCGGCGACGACGTTCTGGTTCGCGGCCATCGCGACCACGACCGGGATGTACATCGCGCCCCAGAAGCCGACGCCCGCCTCGGTCTCCTTCGGCAGCCAGCCGCGGCGGTGCAGGTAAAGGCGCAGGCAGATCAGCAGCAGCATCGCGATGCCGACGCCGCCGACGTTGGTCTTCACGCCGATCGCGGCGCCCAGCAGGTCGCCGAGAAACAGCCCGGCCAGGTGGCAGAACGCGAGCAGCGCGGTTCCGTAGATGATCATGAGTCTCGTCTCCTTCCAGGTGTCTGCCGCGGCGGTGCGCCGCGGCCCCGGCGGCTCGTCGTGCGAGCGCGTTCTCGGGCGGTCGATGGGATGATGCGGTTTCGGGCGCGCCCGGATGCCGTAGACTGCCCGATGCAGCCGCCGGCGCGGGGCGTGATCCGATACTAGCGCCGCAATATCCGGCCATTTATGAAGTTGTCGAAACCGATTCAGTGGGTTTAGCAATGCGTCCGTTACCGCCCGAGCTGTTGCGCAGCTTCGTCGCCGTCGCCCAGTCCGGCAGCTTCACCGCCGCGTCGGAGCGCGTGAACCTGTCGCAGTCCACCGTCAGCCAGCACATCCGCCGCCTCGAGGAGCTGCTCGACCGGCCGCTGTTCGAGCGCGACACCCGCAACGTGCGCCTGTCACCGCACGGCGACGCGCTGTTTCGCTACGCGGTGCGCATCCTCGAGCTGATGGACGAGGCCGTCACGTCGGTATGCGGGCCGCCGCTGTCGGGCAAGGTGCGGCTCGCGATGTCGGAGGATTTCGCGTCGGCGCACCTGACCGCCGCGCTCGCGAGCTTCGTGCAGCGCAACCCCGACGTCGAGCTCGCGATCGCGACCGGGCTGTCCGGCGACCTGTTCGATGCGCTCGACGAAGGCCGGCACGACCTCGTGTTCGCGAAGCGGATCGCCGGCAGCCGGCGCGGCCGCGTGATCCGCAGCGAGCCGCTGTACTGGTGCACCGGCCCCGATTCCCGCATCACCGGCCATGAATCCGTGCTGCCGCTCGCGCTGCATCCGGAGCCGAGCGTGTCGCGCCGCCGCGTGCTCGAAGCGCTCGAGGCCGCCGGGCGGCCGTACCGGATCGCGGTGGTGAGCAGCAGCATCGCCGTGCTGCGCGCGGCCGCGAGCGCGGGGCTCGGGATCAGCGCGTTCGCGGGCTACGTGATCCCTGCCGGGCTCGCGCGGCTCGACGCGGGGCTGCCCGAGCTCGGCGAGCTCGAATACGTGATCGACCGCCCCGCCGCCGCGTCGCGTTCGACGCTCGCGCTCGAGGCGACGCTGATCACCGCGGCGGCCGAGCTGTAGCCCGCATCCCGCCCTGGCTTTCAGGCTTCCCGGCTCCGTCTGACAATCCTGCCCGGATCGCGTCAGCATCCGCGCAGCACCCGCTCGCGACAATGGGACCCATCGGCTGGCACGGCACGACGCCGCGCCGCCGTTCCCCTGTTCCCGTTTTCGGAGCCCACCATGAACGTCATGCGATTCGCCGTCGCGGCCGCCGCGGCCGTGCTGATGTCCCCCGCCTTCGCGCAGACCGATGCGACGCCGCCCGCGCAGGGCAAGACCCGCGCGGAAGTCCTCGCCGAACTGAAGCAGGCCTACCTGGAAGGCGACCTGCCGACCACCGATGCCGACTACCCGCCAAGCGACGCGACCCGCGCGCGCAACCGCGAGCGGCTCGACGCGGTGCGGCCCGCGTGGGCGATGCAGGCGCAGCAGCCGGCGTCGCAGCAATAGGCGAGCAATCAGCGCCGGCCGCGTCAGCTGCTCACGCTCAGGGCAGAAAACTGCGCCGCCGCGCGTCGATCAGCGCGACGAGCAGACGGTCGCGCTCGGCGGCGAGTTCCTGCATCGAGCGCTCGCCCTGGATCGCGCGGAGTTCGTCGATCAGCTTGCGGTCGACGTCCGGATCGAACGACGGCGTGCCGAGGTCGTCCCACCAGTTCGTCATCGGGCCGGACAGGTGGTCGAGGAAGTGCGCGATCCCGCCCGCGCCACCGCCGAGGTGATAGGTCAGGCATTGCCCCATCAGCGCCCAGCGCAGCCCGGGGCCCCACGCGACTGCTTTGTCCGCGTCGGCGACGCTGACGACGCCCTCGCCGACGAGGTGGTACACCTCGCGGAACAGCGCCGCCGCGAGCCGGTTCGCGACGTGGCCGGCCATCTCCTTGTTGAGGACGATCGTCTCCTTGCCGAGCGCGTCGTAGAAGCGCTTCACGCGGGCGATCACATCCCGCCCGGTGGCCGCGCCGCCGACCAGCTCGACGAGCGGGATCAGGTGCGGCGGGTTGAACGGGTGCGCGATCAGGCAGCGCTCCGGGTGATGCGCGCAGGCCGTCTGGATCTCGGACATCTTGAGGCCCGACGAGCTCGACGCGATCGGCACGCTTGCGGGCAGCACGTCGTCCATCTGGCGATACAGCGCGCGCTTCAGGTCGAGCCGCTCGGGGCCGTTCTCCTGTACGAAATCGACGCCGTCGAGCGCGCGGGCGAGATCGGCGTCGAACGCGAGCCGCTGCGTCAGCGCGCCGGCCTCGCCGCCGAGGAAGGCGCCGAGCGCGTCGCGCAGCCGCGTTTCGGCGTCCGGCGCCGGGTCGGTCGCGACCACGTCGAAGCCCTTCGACAGATAGAAAGCCGCCCAGCTCGCGCCGATCACGCCGGCGCCGACGATGGCGATGCGTCTGATGTCCGTGTCCATACCGGTTGGGTCTCCGTTGATGTCGCGGCGATTGTCGCATCGAATCGCCGGCGCACGCGGCGGGCGTGCCAATGCGACACGCCCCGCCAGGTGCGAAGCCTGGCGGGGCGTATTCATGACTTCACGGCGTCGGGGCCCGCGCGCTCAATCGAAATCGAAGAGGTCGAACACCGATTTCTTGCGGCGATATGGCTCCTGGCGGCGATCGTCGTCGCGCGGCGCGCGCTCGCGGCCCCACGCGTCGCCATGGTCGCGCGGCGCGGGTGCGCCGGGGCGGCGGCCGGATGCGTCGTCGGCGCCGCGCGCGATCAGCTTGTCCAGCTCGCCGCGATCGAGCCACACGCCGCGGCATTCAGGGCAGTAGTCGATCTCGATCGACTGACGTTCGGCGATCAGCAGGTCGGGTGTCTTGCAGACCGGGCATTTCATCGTGAGGCTCCTTGGGGTCGAGGGAGTGAAATCGCAGCGCGAGGCCACGCGCTCAGTGGCCGGACACCTGCGCCGCGCGCTTTGCCTTCGCACGCCGCGCCAGCATGTTCATGCCCTCGACGAACGCCGAGAACGCCATCGCCGCGTAGATATAGCCCTTCGGCACGTGCGAGCCGAAGCCTTCCGCGATCAGCGTCATGCCGATCACCACGAGGAACGCGAGCGCGAGCATCACGATCGTCGGGTTGCGGTCGATGAAGCGCGCGAGCGGCTGCGCGGCGAACAGCATCACGGTCACGGCGGCGATCACGGCGACGAACATGATCGGGATGTGCTCGGTCATGCCGATCGCGGTCACGATGCTGTCGATCGAGAACACGATGTCGAGCATCAGGATCTGGCCGACCGCCGCCCACATCGTCAGGCCGCCCGCGCCGCCCGACGCGCCGGCGTCGCCGCCGTCGTGCGACACGTGGTGATGCATCTCGGTGGTCGCCTTCCAGACCAGGAACAGGCCGCCCGCGAGCAGGATCATGTCGCGCCACGAGAACGCATGGTCGAACAGCGTGAACACCGGCTCGGTCAGGCGCGCGATCCACGCGACGGTGCCGAGCAGCGCCAGCCGCAGCACCAGCGCGAGGCCGATGCCGAGCCGCTGCGTGCGGGCGCGCTGCGCTTCCGGCAGCTTGTTGCTGAGGATCGAGATGAAGATCAGGTTGTCGATGCCGAGCACGACTTCCATCACGACGAGCGTCAGGAGCGCCGCCCAGACGGCGGGATCGGCGGCAAGCGTCAGCAGGTAGTCCATGAGGTTCGGGAATCGAAAGTGGAAAGCCCGATTATCGCCGCCCGCGTGCTTCGAAAAAATCAGCGACAATCTCAGTTTTGGTTCGGTTTTTACGAAGTCATGATCCGATGCTGAATTTTCGACATCTGTATTACTTCTGGGTCGTCGTGAAGGAAGGCGGCTTCGCGCGCGCGGCCGAGCGGCTCGACATGGCGGTGCAGACGATCAGCGCGCAGGTGCGCGAGCTGGAGAAGGCGCTCGGCCACCAGCTGCTCGGGCCGGCGGGGCGCGGCGTCGCGCTGACCGACGCCGGCCAGGCCGCGTTCGCGCGCGCCGAGGCGATCTTCGAGCTGGGCCGGCGGATTCCCGACGAGGTGCGCGCCGCCGCGAGCCGGCCGACGGTGCGGCTCGCGGTCGGCCTGTCGGACGGCATCTCGAAGCTGGCCGCGCATGCGATCCTCGCGCCGGTGCTCGGCACGCCCGCGCTGCGCCTGCTGTGCCACGAAGGCGAGCACGACGCGCTGCTCGCGGAGCTCGCGCTGCATCATCTCGACCTGGTGCTCGCGGGCCAGGCCGCGCCGCCCAACGCGAACCTGCGCGTGACGAGCGAGCGGCTCGTCGCATCGCCGGTCGACTGGTACGGGCCCGCCGCGCTCGTCACGCAGGCCGCGCGCGAGCGCTATCCGCAGTGCCTCACCGAGCTGCCGCTGCTGCTGCCGACCGCCCATTCCGCGCTGCGCGCGCGCCTCGACCGCTGGCTGGAGACGGTGCGCATCGTGCCGCGCATCGTCGGCGAATTCGAGGACAGCGCGCTGATGGCGGTGTTCGCGGCGCGCGGCCTCGGCGTGTTTCCGGTGAGCGAACTGGGGGCGAACGACGCGTCGATGCTGAGGGGATTGCGGCGGCTCGGGCGCGCCGGCGACGTGACCGAAGAGATCCACGCGATCCGTTCGCGGCGCGGTGAACATCATCCGCTGACCGCGCAATTGCTGGCGGTGGCGCGCGATGCGTCACGCACGTAACACGAGCGCGCCGTCAAACGAAACTATAATAGCGCCCCGGCCCTGCGAGATTGCCTCGCGCCTCCCGCCGGCCGCGCGTGGGCGCGGCGGCGCCTATCCGACCTTCGCGCGACGCGCGCGCAGCCCCGGCGCGACACCGGGCCGAGCCTTTTGAAAAACGCCATGCACAACCGAATTCGCCTGTTCCCCGTTTCGTGCGCGCTCGCGGCCGCGGCCGTGCTGGCGGCGTGCTCGTCGCCGCCGAAGCCGATCTACCAGCAGGAGCAGTTCGACGCGACCGCCAGCCCGTACTCCCGCGCGTTCCACGCGAAATCCGACGCAACCTGCGAAGCCGCGCGCCGCGCGCTGCTGAGCCAGGGCTACGTCGCGGTCTCGCCGCGCGCCGATTCGGTCGACGGCAGCAAGAATTTCCAGCCGAGCAACGACATGCACGTGGTGATCGAATTCCACGTCGTGTGCGCGGACGCGAACGCGGACGGCACGTCGAGCATCGCGTACGTGAACGCGGTGCAGGACCGCTACACGCTGAAGAAGTCCAACACGTCGGCCAGCGTCGGCCTCAGCGTGTTCGGCTCGCTGTCGCTGCCGATCGGCTCGAGCGACGACGCACTCGTGAAGACCGCGAGCGAGACGATCCCGGCCGGCGTGTTCTACGAGCGCTATTTCAACCTCGTCGAGCATTTCCTGAAGGTGGATCCGGCCCGCCGCGACCGCGCGACCGTGAAGGCCGCCGAGAAAGAGCCCGTCGCGCCGCTGCCGGAGCCCGCGCCGACGCCTCAGGGCGAGCCGATCAAGATGACGACGCCGGTCGTGCCGACGCCGGCCGCGCCGCCGGTGCCGGCCTCCGCCGCGGCGCCGGCTTCGGGCCCGGCGGTGCCGCCGGGTTCCGCGGCGCCAGCGGTGACGGTGCCTACCGCGCGGGCCGCGGTTGCGCCGGCGGCGTCGGCGGCCACGCCGGCTTCCGCGCCGGTTGCGGCGGTCGTCCCCGCGTCGGTGCCGGTTGCTGCGTCCGCTGCCGCGTCCGCCACCGCACCGGCAGCCGCTACCGTCTCCGCATCAGCTACCGCGCCGGCCTCGACATCGGCAACTGCGCCGGCCTCCGCGCCGCCCCCGGCATCGGCAATCGCACCGGCAGCCGCGCTGCTTCCCGCATCGGCTACCGCGCCTGCCGCCGCTCCGGCCTCGACATCGGCGACTGCGCCGGCCGCCGCTCCGGTCCCGCCCCCGGCATCGGCGATCGCGCCGGCAGCCGCGCCGCTTCCCGCATCGGCGGCGCCCGCCTCCGCCCCGGCGCCTGCTTCGGCACCCGCTCGCACGCCGGCCGCCGCGCCGGTGTCGACCACGCCGGCCGACAAGACGCCGGCCCCCGCCACCGTCACGACCATCGAGGCGGCCGCCCCCGCACCATCAGGCACGCGCCGCGCAGGCTGAATGCGGTTCGGCCGGCCGCCCGCGTCACCGCATCCGGCCGGCCAGCACCTGCAGCGTGTCGACCGTCGCCGTCGCCCCGCCGCAGACGATCACCGCGATGCGTGACGCGGCGGCCAGCGCGGGCGCCAGCGCCGGCGCATCGAGCGCGGCCAGCGCGGCCCCGCACGCCGGCTCGACGACGATCCGCTGCTCGTCGACGAACCGCAGCGATGCCGCCACGGCCGCCGCATCGGACACGACGACGGTCTCGATCCGGTGCCGCCTCGCCCATTCGACCGCCGCGTCGCACGGCCGCTTCGCGCCGAGCGACGTCGCGATACTGGTGATCTCCGGCAATTCGACGGGCCGCCCCTGCGCGACCGAGCGCGCATAGGAATCCGCGCCGTCGGTCTCCACCGCGACCACCGGCACGTCGCGCCAGCCGTTGCGCGCGAGCCCTTCGAGCACGCCGCACAGCAGCCCGCCGCCGCCCACCGCCAGCACGACCGCATCGGGCTTCGGCCCGGCCGCCGCCATCTCGTCGATCATCGTCGCGTGGCCCTGCCACAGCACCGGATCGTCGAACGGATGCACGAACGCGTCATGCGGGCCGATCCCGGCCTGCGCGAACGCATGGGCCTCCGCCCAGGACGCGCCGTGCACGACCAGTTCCGCGCCTTCGAGACGGATCAGCTCGCGGGCGCGCGCGGACGCGCTTTCCGGCACCACGACGCGCACCGGCACGCCGAGCTCGCGGCCCGCATACGCGACCGCGATGCCCGCGTTGCCGCCCGACGACGACACGAAGCGGCGCGCGCCGGCCGCGCGCCGCGCCTCGCACACGGCGCCGACGCCGCGCAGCTTGAACGAACCGGACGGCTGCACGGCTTCGAGCTTCAGCAGGACATCCTTGCCGAGGCGGCGCGACGCGGCCTGCGAACGGAGATAGGGGGTCGGGATATGGAGCGGCATGGAACGAGACTCGATGAAGCGGAAGAAGGCCGCGCGACGCGCGCACAGGTGAGACGACGCCGCCCATCGTACGTCACGCAAACCATGCCTTCCAATACCATCGAATGCCATTTGCTATGCTTGTCAGGCATATCCAACCCTCGGACCGGAATCGCATGCGACAAGTCGAATTGCGCCATCTCCGCTACTTCGTGGCGGTGGCCGAAGCCGGCAGCGTGATGGCGGGCGCCCGCGCGGTCGGGATCGTGCAGCCCGCGCTGTCCCGCCAGATCCGCGAACTCGAGGACGCGATCGGCACCCCGCTGCTGATCCGCCGCGCGACCGGCGTCGCGCTCACCGCCGCCGGCGCGAGCTTCCTGCGCGATGCGACGCGCCTGCTCGCCGACCTGCGCGACAGCCGCGAGCGCGCGCTGCGCAGCGCGGCCGGCGAGCACGGCGAGCTGCGGCTCGGCGTGCTGCCGAACTATCTGCCGCTGCCGGTGGTGTCGAACGTGCTGAAGGCGTTCCGCGACGCGTGCCCGCAGGTGAAGCTGTCGATCGCGCCGATGCTGTCGGCCGACCAGGCGGCCGCGATCGCGCGCGGCGAACTCGACGGCGGCATCATGGCGTGGCGCCGCGACGAGGCGCCGCATCTCGCGGGCGTGCGGCTGCTGAGCGACCGGTTCGTGCTCGCGATGCCGGCCGAGCCGGGCCGCCCCATCGACGCGCCCCGCGCGCTGGCCGACCTCGCGGATACGCCGTTCGTCTGGTTCGACCCGCAGCGCTCCGCCGCGCATCACCGGTTCGTGATCGACCAGTGCCGGCAAGCCGGCTTCGCGCCGCGCATCGCGCAGGTCGGCGGCGACATCCCGACACTGATCGGGCTCGTCGCGGCCGGCATGGGCTGCGCGTTCGTGCCGGAAAGCGCGTCGCCGTCGTGCCCACGCACGGTGCGGCTGGTCGCGCTCGACGCGCTCGCCGGCCGCTTCGACGTCGAATTCGTATACGACGGCCACGCGCCGTCGCCGGTCGTGCGGCAATTCCTCGCGGCGCTGCGCGCGGTGGCCGCCGTCAGCTGAAGAACATCACCGCGAGACTGCGCAGCACGTCCGGAATCTCCGACAAGACATGCCGGACGTCGACATCCGACAGGTACAGCAGCACCGACAGGGGGCCGATCCATAGCGCTGCAACCACGAACTCCCTCATTGCCGTTCTCCCATCGGCCGGGCGACGCGTTGCCCGCGATCGCGCCGCTGCCGAAGCTGCCCCGAATGATGGAAATCCGCGATGCCCGATCGCCTGCCGCCGGCCGGCATCCGCCTTCTTCCGGGCGGACTGCCGTCCTGACGGCGCCTCGTCTGCGTCCACCGGTTCGCCGACCGGTGTTGCCGCACGCCTCCTCGCACTGTGTCTGCGTTGCGCTACATTTTTTCATTCCGCTTGATGTCGAGCAGGTTCCGTGCCACCGGCGCGACGACCGCGCCCCGCACGCCACGGCGCGGCCGCGCGCGGCGCCGTGCGCCGATGGCGTGCGTGAACGGTTTCCCGGATGAAACAGGCGGCGCGGCAACCGTCGCGGACGGTGCGATTCGCGGCCCCGGCACCGCATCGAACGGGGTACGGCCGAATTCAAGCTTGCAGGCGCATGCCGCGCCCAATCGTCGATTCCGACGTTTTTCTTACAGGAAGACCGCGGCCGGCCGGCCTGACGCCGCACTGCGGAACGTTTCAGGAATGAAACATGCGTTCGCGAGCGGTCGCGGGAATAGGCCCGCGCAACAGTGTATCCAGCCCGATTCGTCAGGCCAGCCGCCTGCCGCGACGCTGGCGGATCGGTCCGTTCGACCCGAACAAAATCCGCCTATGGAACACCTTGCGCGCACCGCGGCGAATTTGCAGTTTCACAACACGAGCCCCGATATCGTCAGGGATTTGAAATTTCCCTCGAAATACAAACGTTTAACACTCTTTAAAATCGTTACAACTCGAAATATACTGCGGTCGCATCCATTCCTCGTGTCTATGAGAGGATGCCTTCGCGCCTCGGTCACGGTCCGCCCGTGATCGAGGCTTTTTTATGGTTCTTCACGGATTCCCGGGATAGGCAGCCTTGATCTTGAGGAAGAAGTAGGCGCTGTCGCGGTAACCGTAGGC
>LOZU01000079.1:0-1143 GCA_001527685.1 Burkholderia pyrrocinia | reverse complement strand
ACGGTGCTGTTGGTCGTGCTCAGGCCGGTCGACAGCGAGCCGATGCCGGTCGACGTCGACGTGGACAGCGATGCGACGGTGCTGTTGGTCGTCGACAGGCCAGTGGACAGCGAGCCGATGCCGGTCGACGTCGACGTGGACAGCGATGCAACCGAACTGTTGGTCGTGCTCAGGCCAGTCGACAGTGAATCGACGCCGCTTTGTGCCGTGCTGATGCCCGTCGATGCGGACGTCGACAACGACGCCACACTGCTGTTGGTCGTGCTCAAGCCAGTCGACAGTGAATTGACGCCGCTCTGCGCCGTGCTGATGCCCGTCGACGTCGAGGTCGACAACGACGCCACGCTGCTGTTGGTCGTGCTCAGGCCGGTGGACAGTGACGAGATCGCGCTGGACGAAGACGATACCGTCGTCGACAGCGAATTGACTGCAGTATTGGTCGCATAAAGCTGCGAGCCGTTGATCGCATCCGTGCTGGTGGCCGTGATTTGGCCAGCGGCAACGTTGGTGATCTGGCGTTCCGAGCCGACTGCACCGACGCTCACGACGCTGCTCGGGTTCGTGCCGGCGAACGCGTACGTCGTGCCGCCGATGGTGGCGCTGGACGTCGGGTTCGCGGCAGCAGTGACGGAGCCGTTTCCGAGCGCGACATCGCCCGCATTGTTCGCGATGGCGTTCGGACCGATCGCAACCGAGTTGGCGCCGAGGGCCTGGCTATCCGGCGCGGTGGAATTCGCGTGGAAGTACTTGATGCCCTGGCTGTTGATGTTGTCGATGGCGGCGCCAACGTTATTGGCCGTCGTCGTCGTGCCGTTCGCGTTGTACGTGGTGTACGACGGAGCCGAGATCGTGCCGGTCGCCGGGTTGTAGCTGGCGCCGCCGCCAAGCGCGGCGGCCGTGCTGTTGCCAAGGTTGTTGGTATTGGTCGTGACGGTACTCAGGCTGGTGGACAGCGAACTGATTCCGGTCGATGTCGAGGTCGACAGCGACGCCACGCTGCTGTTGGTCGTGCTCAGGCCGGTCGACAACGAACCGATGCCGGTCGAGGTCGACGTGGACAGCGATGCAATCGAGCTGTTCGCCGACGACAGTCCCGTTGACGTCGAGGTCGACAACGACGCCACGCTGCTGTTGGTCGTGCTC
>LOZU01000078.1:0-1517 GCA_001527685.1 Burkholderia pyrrocinia | reverse complement strand
GTGTCAGAGTGGGCGGACGAAAACCGCTTCCTCTCGCACAAGGTCGCGGCAGAGCCGGGCAAATGGCGTACCTCGCGGGTGCCGTACATCCGCGAGATTATGGATTGCCTGTCGGTCACAAGCGCCGTTCAAGACGTCGTATTCGTCGCAGGCACGCAGGTCGCAAAGAGCGAGACTGGATTGAACTGGCTTGGCTACTCGATCGATCGGGTTCCCGGCCCGTTTCTCGTCGTGCTGCCTACGCTGACGCTTGCGAAGCGCTGGAGCCGTCAGCGGTTGGCGGAGATGGTCGACAGCACCGACGCCATTCGCGTCAAGGCGGGCGAGAAGCGTTCACGCGATAGCGCTAACACGATCCTCGAAAAGGAGTTCGAGGGCGATGCAATGGTGGTCGTGACAGGTGCCAACAGCGCGGTTGGGTTGCGCTCGATGCCAGCGCGGTATATCCACTTCGACGAAGTTGACGGCTACCCCAACGATGTCGACGGCGAGGGCGATCCGATTGGATTGGCGACGAACCGGCAGGACACGTTCGGGTTGCGTGCAAAGCGACTTTATACGTCGACGCCGACCGAGAAAGACGCATCGGCCATCGAGTTTCTGTACCTGCAGAGTGATCGACGACGCTATTACGTGCGCTGTCCACACTGCGACGCCGAGCAGCCGCTTGTATGGGAGGACGCGACCGGACGTCGGCTCATGCATTGGTCGGATGACGACCCATCAACAGCGGCATACATCTGCGCTGATTGCGGCGTGCTGATCGCGGAGCACCATAAGTTCGACATGCTCGCTGGGGGACGATGGATCGCGGAGACACCGGGGCCGAACAAGGCGGCGGGATACTGGTTGAATTCACTGTACTCGCCGTGGGTGACGTGGCAGGCACTTGTGCGTGAGTTCCTCGAAGCCGAGAAAGCGGCGGTAAACGGCGACTACGCGAAGCTGAAAAAATTTCGCAACACTCGCCTTGCACTCACGTGGGAGCAACCGGGTGACCGCGTGAAGTCGCATACGTTGATGGACCGCGCAAAGACCGAGACGTATCGCCTCGGCACCGTGCCGCCAGGTGCGCTTGTGTTGACATCCGCGGTCGATGTCCAGCCTGACCGGCTCGAGCTGCTCATCGTTGCGTGGGGCGTTGGAGAGGAGGTGTGGATCGTCGATTACCGAGTCATCTACGGTGACACGAATGAAGACGAGCCGTGGGAGCAGATACGAGAGATCGTACGCACGCCGCTGCGCAACGCATGGGGACATGACCTGTACGTCCGGGCCTGTGCAGTTGATACGGGCTACAACGCCCAGCGCTGCTACGCATGGTTGCGCGAACACGCGCAGGAAGGATTCTTCGGCGTTAAGGGCTTTGGAGACGAAAAGCGGCCGGTGCTCGGCAAGCGTAGTGCGCAGGACTTCAATTGGCGGGGCGTGAAGATCGATAACGGCGCGCACATGTATCCGATCGGCACGTTCGCTGCCAAGGAGCAGCTCGCGGGATGGTTGAGGCTTGAAGGGCG
>LOZU01000077.1:0-365313 GCA_001527685.1 Burkholderia pyrrocinia | reverse complement strand
GCTTCGCTTCGGTATCCGGTCATTCCGCGCCGGCGTCGCCGACAACCTCGTGCGATCGCCTTTTAATCAGTGATTCCCTAGCAAAATTAACGATCTCCAACACCAGACTCGAATGCGCTCGGATAGCATTGTAGTGACGTCGCCACTGCTCGATCACAACCTTCGCTTCCGGGCGAGTTCGAAACCACTCAAGGCTCAGGCATTCGTCCCGGAATTTGCCGTTGAAGCTTTCGTCTGCGCCGTTCTGCCAAGGCTTGCCGGGATCGTTGAGCGCCATCTCCATGCTGTTCTGCGCGGCCCACTTCAGGATGGCCCGCGACACGAACTCCGGGCCATTGTCCGAACGCAAGTAGCGCGGCGCGCCATGAACGCTGACCAGTTGGGACAGGACTTCGATGACGCGTCCCGAGCGAATCGATCCAGCCACATCGATCGCCAGACATTCACGCGTGTACTCGTCGATCACCGTCAGACACTTCAACTGCTGGCCGTTGGCACATGCATCGAAGACGAAGTCGTACGCCCAGACGTGCCGTGCCGCCGTCGCCGGCTGCGGCCGGGGACGGCGAACCGCCACACGCCTGCGTGGTCGCTTGCGCGGGACCTGCATGCCGGCAAGACGCCATAGCCGCCACGCCCGGTCCGCGCTCATCGGGTGACCCTGCCGCTCCAGAAAAATCTGGATTCGACGGTAACCGTAGCGGGGAGACTGCGCCGACAGAATGCTCATCGCCGCAAGTACCGGTGCGTCTCGCACTGCGAGCTTCGATTCGTAATGCAATGCAGATCGCGCCACCGACATCAGCGCGCACGCACGTCGCTCTGACAGGCCCCGCACTTTCGCGTACGTGACCTGCTGGCGTCGGGCGAGCGCGCTCACCACTTTTTTGCGTTGATCTCTTTCATCACGTCCAGTTCGAGATCACGCTCCGCCAGCATCTTCTTCAGTCGCGCGTTCTCCTGCTCGAGTTGCTTGAGCCGCTTGACGTCGGCCGCCTCCAGGCCGCCGAAATGCTGCCGCCAGTTGTAGATCGTCTGTTCGCTAATCCCGTGCTTCTTCGCGACCTCGGCGACCGGCGCCTTGTCCGCCTCACGCAGGATCGTCACCATCTGCTCGTCGGTAAACCGGCTCTTCTTCATGACTTCCTTTCTCCGTTGGAAGCCATTCTCTCAAGTTTCAGATGGTCCGAAAATTCCATGGCAGGTCAATCTGCTACGCCGTTTGGTTGTACTACCGTTTTCCGTTGAGCTTGCGCATGGTTGAGGAGTTGCTCGCTGCGCGGGGTATCGAGCTCACGTACGAGACGGTGCGCTGCTGGGCGACGACATTCGGTCTGACGATCGCGAAGCGGATTCGCGCGACGGCACCGGGGCGCGGTGACAAGTGGCATTTGGACGAAGTGGTCGTGACGATCAACGGCCGGAAGCACTGGCTGTGGCGCGCCGTCGATCAGCACGGCGCGGTGCTCGATGTGCTGGTGCAGCGTCGTCGCGACACGGCAGCGGCCAAACGGTTGGTGCGCAAGTTGCTCAGGTGCCATGGCCACCCGCGCGTGATGGTGACGGACAAGTTGCACAGCTACGCGGCGGCGAACAACGAACTGGGGCTGAACGTCGAGCATCGGCAGCACAAGGGATTGAACAACCGGGCGGAAAATTCGCACCGGCCGACCCGGGTGCGCGAGAAGGTGATGCGGCGGTTCAAATCGGCGCGCCAGTTGCAACGATTTTGCTCGGCCCATGGACAGGTTTCGAATCTGTTCATGGGGTGCCGCTACAGTCGGAACGTGCAGTGCAAACGCGAGGCACGTGCCCAGGCCTTCGCGGCCTGGGAAAGGGCTTCATGCGCCCGGATGCCGGCGTAAGCCGATCGATACCCGCCTCACTCGTCCTTGCTTGTCCGACTGCTGAACAAGTTGACAACACCGTCATGCCTGCTGATCGACGACCGCACGTGCTCGACCAGCACGGGTGAGCCGTCGACCGCAGCCAGCACGCGCCGCGCCTCGCCTCGAGCCGCACCACGTCGCCGCCGACGCGCGGCGCGTGCTTCAGCGTCCGTTGGCCGTTCGCCAGCCGCCGGCGCGGGGCCATCCTGAGCGGCGACAGGCATTTACGCGTTAGCAGTATCTGCGGCCACCGTTAGCAGAAACCTCGAACGCCAACACTTCTCCATACAGACAGAGAGTTATCAAACTTCTTGCTGTACGTGGAATCGTGGAAGGGTCAGATCTAAGTTGTCATCTGCTGCACGTCCTTGAATTGCCGTGCACGACGATGGCGACATCGTGCGCGGCGG
Source organism: Burkholderia pyrrocinia (assembly GCA_001527685.1). Lineage (GTDB taxonomy): Bacteria > Pseudomonadota > Gammaproteobacteria > Burkholderiales > Burkholderiaceae > Burkholderia > Burkholderia pyrrocinia_D. Next base: position 363,014 of record LOZU01000077.1, on the reverse strand, counting down.
CTTGATGGGACACAAGAAGTTAGCGACCTCACACCGCGGGGCTGAGGCCCGCGGCTGGCAGCCCCTCGCGCTGCTGCTGCGGGACGACGCGACGATCGCGGGCTAATGCGGACACACGTCGCACCTGGCGCATGCACGCGTGTCGACAGGGGCGCCGATTTGTGAGCAGATCCGCGGCTGGTTGCCATTGGCGTTCAGCGCACCGCGATCCATGCCGCCGTCAACGCAATCACGACTACGCCGGCAGAGACGACGCAGTAGGATGCATCGAACGCCCTTGACACATTACGAGACTAATCGAATGGCGTTCGACAGCCATAATATTTTCTTTATGATCAAGCAAGATCTTCTTGATTGTAAGTAAAATGAAATAACGTGATACTGTCGCTGCTGGCGCTGTCTCGTCGCCCGGGTTGGTTGCATTGCTCGTGTTAGGTAGCCACCCAAAATCTTTTGGTTTGCCCCACTCATTTAACTAGCACTCCTGATTTAAAGAAATGCAACCTTTGTGCAGAAAGCACGAGTAATTTATGGATGCTCAGTTTGGCGCGCCAATAGGGAGGGACTCCACGCATCGTGAAGGCGCGCATATCACGCTCAACCGACAAAATCGACGGATTCCGGATATGAAGTTCAGAGCCAAAAGTCTCATGATGGCGACAGTCATCTCCATGTGTGCCGTCACAGTCTCCAGTCTGGCATCCGAACGATCCGAAAGACAAGATCACGAGTGCGGTTAATCAAGTAACCCTGAATCGGGTCGACGCGATTTCCATTTGTATGTATTTTGTGATGGTGAGCGAATTTAGTCAAACGAGCGGCACCAGCTAATATCGAGAAAATATGATGAGAATTTCAAAAATTTTCCATGTCGTCGTCGCAGCAATATTTTTGAACCCTGCGGCGTCCCGTGCAGGTGAATTCGCACCCGTCGGCAGCATCTCGGCATTCTATCGATGGAGCGACGACATCCCCTCGGTGCCCGGCCGACTTCTGCGGACTGAGCCGCTGACGGCTGAGCAAAGCCTTTCCAAGGCGGGCGCGAACGTCCGCCTGCTCTATACCTCGACCGACGGCGTTCACGGTCACACGCCAGTCGTGGTATCTGGTGCACTGTATCTCCCAAAGGGCCATCCGCCGCAGGGCGGATGGCCGCTGATCGCCTGGGCTCACGGCACCGTAGGTACAGCGGACATTTGCGCGCCATCGTACGCGGGCCGCAGTCGTAGGGATCGCGACTATCTGGATCATTGGCTAGATAGGGGGTACGCGATCGTTGCAACCGACTATCAGGGACTGGGAACCGCAGGACTGCATCCATATGCGGGAACCCGTTCGCTTGCGTACAGTGTGCTCGATGGCGTTCGGGCGGTAGCCGAGCGCGGCTTTCGCATTTCGAAGAAGACAGTCATCGTTGGGCAATCCCAAGGCGCGCGAGCGGCCTTCGCGAGCGCGTTGTACGCAGCGTCGTACGCGCCGAACCTCGATATCGCTGGAATTGTCGCGACCGGCACGCCAGACTATCTCTGGGACTCGAACGAAGGGGCCTCCGATGACACTCTGGCGACCTCGCGCAAGGACGTCAATCCCGCCTTTGCCTTCGATCTCTATCAGCTGCAAACCGCCGAGCTCCTAGCGGTCGCGTTTCGTCCGGAAAACTACCTCAATGAGCAGGGGCTCAAGATCTTCAAGTTCGCCGAGAATCATTGCGTGCTTGACCTCCAGAGCGAAATTGTTCGTACGAAGGCGACCTTTGGCGGAAGCTTCAAGAACAACCCCAAGGACGTGTTTTCCGCATTATTCGATCTGGGCGCGTACCCTGAAATCAAGACCAACATTCCGATTTTCTTTGGAACCGGCGGCAAGGACCGCGCTGTTTCCGTTCCAGGCCAGATCGCACTAGCCAAACGGGCTTGCGCAGCCGGCAATCGCGTCGAATGGCATTTCTACCCCAATCTCGATCACTCCGGCGCGGTGCTGGGATCGACGCCAGATTCGACAATTTTTGTCAGAAAGGCGTTCTCCGGAGAAACGATACCGGGGAATTGCGCTTTGGCGAAGCCGACCGAGCCGTCGCAACGAGTCAACGAGTAGTCGCCTTGCGGGACTGTCGAGTCGGCTGCGGGCTGGAGTATTGAGTCCGCCCTGAACAATCCGCCAAGGCTTGGCGTTGTTGCATAGATCCGGTAGCCGTGAGGCATGGCACCGAGTACGCACAGAGGTGGCCGCGCAAATTCGGACAACCGTGTAAGTGGAATGCCCGCAATAGGTAGCAACGAGCCCTTCGCGCGGCTCTACAACGGCCATTCGTTGTCGCGCGTAACTGTTTTCAGACATCGCCGACCGGCCTGATAACGAGGTAAGCCTTCCTGTCCGAATGGCCACATTGCGCTGCCAAACTCGTCAAGAGGAAACAGCGTGCGGCGCCGTGCGGTCGCCGCATTGACACCGTCGCAGCCGCGTGCCGGTGACAACTTAGCTTTGTTCTACGACTGAGCAGCGCGGAGATGCGAGTCATGCACCTGTTGCGCACGTACGTAAGGTCACACATTCGCAGTCTATCCGTCGCTCTGGGTGAACAGCTGTACCAGCTCGTTACGCAACTCCGAGATGTCGAGGAGATGTCGGGCTCGTGTCACAGCGACATACAGTAGCCGCGTTTCATCATCGTCCAAGATCAAGCGACGCCCGTCCATCTGAAATCGGAAGTCGTTGGTCACGCGAACACGCTTCCACTCCAGTCCTTTGGAGCGATGGATGGTGGAAATGACATAGTCCGCGCGCGCTTCGGGTGCGACCTGTCGCGCGAGGGCGCGCAAGTAGGCTGTCCCGCGCTCTTCGATAATTTGCACAATCGGGAGCATGTCGGCGCCGACCGCGCTGCGTGCGAACGATTGAACGTCTTTCCACGACTCGAACAACGAGAACGCGGCGGGTCGGAATGCCCGTTGCCCGGCAAGTAGTCGATCGGCGCCGTCCGCAAACGCCTCGATTTCGTCTGCACTCATGCGAATGGCCGGACGGTGCCCGGACTCGACTCCGGCGGCCAGTTGCCAGATCGCCGTCACGTTCTTCCGGCACAGGATGGCGTCAACGGGCGGAGAGATCGTCGGATCCTCGACCAGGATCGACCCGATGACGCCTTGACCGCGAAGCGGCGTGCGCTCTCCGAGTAGTTCGAGAATGCGGCTCGCGAGCACCGCGAGCGTCTCCCCGAATCGGAATGACTCCGTGAGCGCGCACTCCGGCGCGCGGATGTGGGTCATGGCGTTGACCGCGCCGCGCCACTCGTAGATCTGTTGGTACGGATCGCCAACGTAGACGATCTGCGCGTGCCGCTGGCACTCGAGCACCGATAGCATCACCCCATCGCTGTCCTGCGCCTCGTCAAACAAAATCAAATCCGCGTCGATGTGCGGCTTTGCCTGCGCCCAGACCTTCAGGAGCACGTCCGGCGAAACCGCACTTCGACCGCGAGGATCGGTGCATTCTTCCCAGAGGCGGTGAACATACGGCAGCAGCCATTCGCGCAGCGAGGCGGCGCCGCGCCCGTCGATTTTCTCATCGACCGGAATGTGGTCGGCGACCGGCCGAGGCAACGCCGAACGGCAGAACATGCCGAGGCCTTCACCGATCATCTGCCCAATGTCGAACGGCGTGAGCTCAACCGGCTTACCGACGAGATTGTGGACCTGGACGGAACCGAGCCTATATCGTGCGGCGAGTTCATGCGGTGGTTCGGTCTGGAGCTTCATCCGGCTGCGTAGACCAGACGACACCGCCGCATAGGCGGTCGCGTGCATCGTGCGTGAGACGACGTTCGAAGGAAACCGCCGCCGTGCGTGCTCCGCAATTTCCCGGTTAAAGGCAAGAAAGCTCCCTCGCTTACCAGGCAAACGGTCGGCGATCAGTTCGAGGGTCGACGTCTTTCCCGCGCCGGCGTAGGCCTTGATTTTTACGTTGCCGCCGAGCGCCACTGCATCAAGGCACGTCAGCTGTTCGGCAGTTGGTTGGATCGGGCGAGGCATGGCGCGAGGGATAGAAAAGTCGGCTCTTCAGAAATTCCAGGTGAGGGAAACAGGTGGGCGGCTCAGGCGGCCGGAGCATAGTCGTGCGGATTGATTAGCGTGTCCAGCCGCACGGCGTCGTCCGAGAATACGTCCAAATTGTACGCATTCAAGTGCAAGGCCAACGCCTCCCACATCGCAAACACCCCGGCCGCGGCAATGTGGCGGCGGATCTCCCGCTCGGCGTACTGCGTGATTTCGAGATAGCTCAGCACGGACATCGTCGTCTCCAGAGTGAAGGGCACGGCCAACTGACCTGAGCGCGGCCGGCATCCGGGCGGCTTATCGGCTCACGCGCCCCGATCGGAACACGAGCACGATCACGGTAAGCGGCGCGCCGGCGAAAAACAGATCGCGGGCGAGGAGCCCGAGTCCTGTCGCGACAACCGACGCGGCGCTCGCGAGGCTGACGATACCGGTCGTGAGTCGGCCCAGGTGATATTCATGACGGATCCAGGGGGGCGAGGCTTCCCGGCGAACGGCGCCGGGGCGCCGCCTTAACCCCGGGAAATCGGCGTGCGCGGGCGCGGCCCTGGTCGATTATCTCACCAGGTCCAGCGCTTACCGGCGACGACGGCCCACGCGTCGCTCTCGGACGCACAGCGGTGCTGCTCGGCGGTCAACGCGATCGCCACCAGCAGGTCGTCGACGCGCCGGTCGAACGCGTCGTCGTTCTCGAACGGCACCTGCAGCACGGTCTCGCCGTCGCGGGTCGGCGTGCGCGCGATGCCGGCCAGCACCTCGCGCTCGACGCGCTCGAGCACCCGCGCCCGGCCGCGGCCACCCGCGCGCTTCGGCTCGACCTTCAGCGTCACGTGCACGTCGACCCACTGCGCCGCTGCGTCAGCGGCCACACTGGAGGCCGCGCCGTTCGGCGCCGGCGACCACGCCGCGGGTGCCGCCGCTGCAGCCGGTACAGGCGCCCTGCCTCCTTCGTCCGCACCGTCGAGCGCCGCGTTGAAGAACGCCTCGACCGACCGGAACTGCCGGGCCGCGTCGGCCTTCGTGTAGCGCGTGGTGGTGCCCAGGCTCGCGTGGCCGAGCAGTTCCTGCATGTCGCGCAGGTCGGCGCCGGCATCGAGCCCGTGGTTCGCGAAGGTGTGCCGCAGCCAGTGCGTGCTCGCGCGGCGCAGGTCCGCGGCCGCGTTCGGATAGGTGGTCGCCAGCCGGTCGGCGGCCCGCGCAAAGATTCCCTTGAACAACCGCCCGACCACGTCCGGGTGCAGCGCCGCGCCGGTCACCAGGTGCGCGATCAGTGGCGTGTCGGCCGGCGCCGTCTCGAGTGTCAGCGGCAGCGGCCGCGTGCGCAGCTGCGCGCGCAGCGCGTCGATCAGGCGCCGCGGCATCGGCACGGTGCGCGCGCGCCGGCCCTTGCCCATCACACGCAGGCTCCACGCGTCGTCGAGCGCGCCGTCCAGCGCGGTGCGCGTCAGCGCGCCGGTGGTCGCCGCGGAGAGCTCGGCGCGGCGCAGCCCGGTCGCGTACGCGAACAGCAACCCGAACGCATCGCGCGCAGTCGTTGCCACATTCGCGGCCGGCTCGCCGGCGACGTCGAAAGCCGACGCGGGCCGCAACACGGTCTGCAGCACGTACTGCCACTGCGCGCGCGTGAGCGTGCGCCCGGTGGTGTCGAGCGCGACGGCCGGCGCAGCCGGCAGCCCGGCAAACGGATTGACGCGCATGTTCTTCTGGCCGACCAGCCACGCGCCCATCGCATTGAGGATGCGCCGCGCGGTGTCGCGGCAGCGCTCGGACAGCGGCCCCCCGAACTGCTGCCTACGGGCGTCGCGCTCGAGGCCGTGCAACGTACGTGTTCGGTCACGCCTCGCTGGGGACGACGTCGAGCTACGACTCACCGGAGGAGGCGAGGATGCGACGCCAAGCGGCGAAGTCGCATGCGCGTCCTGTTCACGACGCGTGAAGCGACCTACACCGCGCGTCGCCGTTTCACATGGGAGGCTTTGGAGCGCGATCCAGCGCGCTACTGTCTCTATTTTGTCGCCCGAGGAAACGGATCAACCAAATCCCTTGTATGTACCCAGCCAAGGGTCACGCGACCCTCGAACTTCGGCCCAGTACCGACGTAACGAACATACGAAAAATCGCCTTGAGTTTTCAGCACGACTACACCGTCTCCATTTACAAGATACGATTTTTTGGCAACAAAATTCCCATCGCGATTGACGAAGAAGGGCGCTTTGCTCTTTACGATGCGGATGCCGATGGCTGGTACTTCCTCTGTCACATAGTAGGTTACTGCTCGAAAGTCTTTGAGGTCAAAGATGAAGGTTCCCGTTGCATTTTCGCACCCGGCCTGAGCGGACTTGGTCTGTATCGTCCATTCGTTGTCTCGGCGATATAAATCTGCTTTGATGTCGAAAGTCTTGTTTCTATTCGAAAACTCGGGGGAGTCCTCACCCAGAACAAAGGTAAGTAGCGGCGTGTCGGTATAGTCATCGACGTTCGCGGTTTTGGAGCTCGCGCTGTCCTCTATGAATAGGAAGCTGCACGAAAATTTTGCGCTTCGTGAATCATAGAACCCTGAAATAGTTTTGCCATCGCGAAATCCAATCAAGCCTGGCTTGTCGAATATAATCGCTTCGCCGGCTGCAGCAAATCGGATCGACAAAAGGGTGAGTAGAAAAAACGCGATAAATTTACTTGAATTGTTCATAGAATTTTTTGAGATTGTTGGCATAGTCAGGATTCTTCTTGCGCCAGCCGCCACCGTTATATGAGGTGGCAACCTGCTCCCAGTTGTGATCCCTCAATCCATCAACGCCCGCACGCTTCATGTTTTTCATGAATGCGATAAAAATTTCCATCTGCCCATCCGTTCCAGACATAAATCGATCGGCAAACTCAAAAGGTGTCGCACATCCGCAGGATGAATAATATTCACCCAAGATCTGAAATCCTCCCCAGGAGCATGACATTATAGCTACTTCAAAGTCAAGCTCCGCTGCACGAAGTAGTTTCTCGTATTGATGGAGATTGCCGCCGCCATATTCGTCCCCGTTTGGCCAGCAGAGGTCGGGGTGGCTTGGGTACGGATTTACCGGTGGTCCCTTTTTGTGTGGGGGCGCCTTCTTTTTGGTCTTGCCGGTGGACTTGGCGTCCTTCGCTTCTGCTGCCTTCTTTTCTGCCTCTTTTTTCTCGGCTTCTTTCTCGCGCTTCTTGATGGAAAGATCAAAGAAGTGCCGTCGCTCGTAAAGTATTGGAGGGAGGCCATTATCCAAAAATGGATGGCCTTGGGACTCCTGCTGAACAAGCGCCTTAATAGCAGCAACTTCTACGTTAAGCTCGCTCGCCATATGCTGATACTGGGTATCAGAAAAGAATTCCGGGCTCGGGTAATTCAGTCGTGAGCCAAAAACGCTGAACGAGACGGTGTGTGGTTTGCCGTTATCCACTACTTTGTAATGGTGCTCAATCGTAATCGTAGTCTTCTTCTTGTGGGACTTTGGATCAACGGTAACTTCTTTCTTCTTTTTGGGCGTATCTTTTTTTACGCGGCCTTGCTCTGTGACCTTTTGGGTCCACGCGATGTACGGACCAAATTCACGTGACAGTCTCTCAATCGTCATTACCTCCCCCTCCTTCACAACCGGAAGATTGAGGTTCTGCTCGAACTCGTCCTTGGGGGTGAGCTGTGTGGTGGCCTCGAGATGATATTCGGGACTGACAATGGTGAACGCACTCATATCCTTCTTCGGGACAATCTGAGCTTTCCAGGCGTACTCCCCACGACGATTCTTGACGAACACATCGATCGGTTGGTTGCGAGCCGCATTTGCTATCGTTACCGCAAAGCCGTCCTTATCTGTGGTCGCTTCGGCCTTGTTGTCCGAAATGGGAGGCGAGGGCGGATCGGCCGGTGCGGCTTTGCTATCCGATGGCGTTTGAGCAGGCGGCGCCGCCGAGCTGGATGCTGCTGCAGGTGGAGCAGCCGTGGCGCCTGATGCGGGCGTCGCTGTTGGCGCATCGTTCTTTGCGGGGGGCGCCTCTTGAGCGGTGGCCGGGTCCGGGCCGGTTTTCCATGCCGGAGCCGGTGGCGCGCTTTTGCCGGCCTTCAGCTGCACAAACAGGCCCTCGATGGGTTTTCGAAGGACGTCGCGGAAGATCACGGTTACTACCGCGGATGCGGTGGGTTGTGCGTTCGACACTTAATTTTCCCTATCGATTTCGCTGATGTCTGAAGTTGAATCGGTCACGGTTCTTGTTGCTCATCGACCGGGTGTTCGCCCGCGTCGTCGTCTTCTTGTTCATGATCGTAAGCATCTTCAATCGTGTGCCAGTCGCCGCCACCGATCTCGCACTTCACTTTCATCGACGTAGGCGTGTGAACAGCCGCCGTTTCACCCTCGAGTAGCCCGCCCTGCTGCTGCAGCGTTCCGTCAGGCAGATAAATGCGATATGTCTGCGCCTGGAGTGCTTCCCCGACGCCGAGATTTGCGATGACCGATGATACGTCGAACGTCTGCGTATATTCGTGGGTAAGGTTTTGCGGCAACGTACTCACAGGAAGCGGCGGGATCGAATAGCGCATGCTGGCCGGCCCACTGAACGAATGCTGCGCGCCCTTGAACTCGACGGTCCCGGGAGCATGCCCGCGGATATTGCCGCCTTCAAGCGTGATCGACGCGCCCCCCGCAGTGAGCACCAGTTTTCCACCTGCCGCGATCTCGACGTCGCCTTGCGCTAGTAGCTTAAGAACTGCTTTGGCGATCACCTCGACATTTGCGTCATGGGACTGGATCTGGACTGGTCCCTTGGTGAACAACCTGATCGCAGTTTGCGAGAACATCCCGATTGCCTTGGCGGCATTGACGAAGAACGCCCCCGCCGATCCAATGTGTGTGTTCAGGCCGCTGACCAAGTTGATATGACGGTCTGCCGTCATGTGCAGCGAGTCTTGCGTCGATGTACCAATGCCGAATGGGCTGGCGAGCAGCAGAATCGCCTTCTTGAACGCATTCGCGCTGCCAGTGCCGCCGCCTGCCGTACGACCGCCTCCCGCATCTGGCGTCTCCGACTGCAGGGTGGCGTCCGTGAACTGCATGAGCGAATCCTGGCTGTCTTTCAGGCTGTCAGCGCGGTGCTGAACACCGACGTTCGACAGCGCCTCAACGATTCTCTCGGCCGCGCTCAATTGGCCTTGTGCTTCCTTGACGTCGAGCTGATCATCGTTGTGCGCCTTCGGATGCGTCCCGATGTACGCACCGCGATTCGCCCGCATACCGAGATAGTCGTCCGTATGCAGCAAAGCGCCTTTTCCGAGGTATCGGCCGCGAGCGTTGCTATTACCCGCGTGGTCGATCAGGACGCCTTGATGATATAGGCTGTAGCTGTTCCCGACCTTACCTGTGAAGGTGGTCAGTCGCGTAGCCCCTTGATGTGTCGAATCGTCATGCACGAACGCGTTGTAAGCGCCGCTCTTACCGAAGCCATTGGACATGAGACCCGATAGCAGGACGTTGGTATGCCACTGGGGCGGTGTCGTTTGCGACGGTAGGCGCCCGAGCACATATGGCCGATCGCAATCACCCTGGAAGTAGTCAACCAGCACCCATTCGTCTTTACGCGGCACATGAACGCCACCGTACCCGTATCCAGTGTCAGCCTGCATCACAAGCAGCGGCGGTGATGTCGGCATGGCCTCCGTTCCGCTACGCAAGTCCCATGGATAGGTAACGAAAATACGATTGCGCTCGTCGGCCCATGCTTCCTCGTTATCCGGACCGCTCACGAGCGCGTGCTCGGCATGCATCAGCGGCTTCTTGTGCTCGAATGGGCTGCGATACTCGATGTTGGTCCGCTGCGCTTCCACTTGGACCAGGTAGACGCCGCCCAAGCCGTCGACGGGGTTGGCCCGCGAACTGAACTGGCTGCCGTGCTTTCGGCGCAACTCGGACAATGTGCTCTGCAAACTTAGCGGATAGGTAGCAACATGGTCGGACAGCGGCACATTGTTCTCAATGAACCACTCAACCTCGACGACCATGAACTCCCGAAGGTTCGGATCGACCATCATATGCCGCGTGTGATGCTCGAGCGTGAAGCGCGAGCCGGCATCGAACCACCGCACACCGCCCACGCCGAGGTATCGGCGGGCGGCGGCAGTCCACGCCTGGGTGCGAGTGGATGCCCGCCGTTGCCCGTCGTCCGAAGTCGGATAGGCATACGACAACGCTTCGCGCACGATCATGGGCGCATACGGCACGTCGTGCTTCACATGCTGCCGTCGCTCTTCCGTCGTGTAGGTGATTGCGCTCTCACCGAGGTCACTACGCACGGAAGAATTGTGTTGCGGATTCTTGTAATTGAAGGAGGTTGTTGCATAGGCCAGACTTTGCGCAGTCTGCGTCACCGCCCATTGCGTGAAGCCGTCTACCTCGTCGGACACTGTGCCGTTGCAGAATTCGATCGGCTTCGCATCGGGCAAGGCGGAAAGCCGGTCAACTATCACGAGTGTCGATACGCGCGGATCGTCGTCATACTGAACTGGCGCATGCTCGAAGTAGAAGTACCATCCTTCGTCCTCGAGAACGCGATGGAAGAAGTTCAGATCTGTTTCGCTTTGGCGCGTATACGATCGCACGCGCGGTTCATCCGCGAGCACGAAGCGTACTCGCCCGGTCAGCTGTGGATAGGCGTCGAGCAATTCAGTGAGAATGTCCCGCGCGCTTTTATTGAACCATTGGTCGTTCTTGCTAGCTTTGCCAAGGAAGAACAGCGCCGACTCGAATTCGACTTGATAAACGGTCAGATTTCCGTCTTGCCCAAGCGTATGGAATTTGTGAACGAAACCGTGAATCGGGCGATAGGTTGAATCGGAGAACGGCGTTGATGTCTGCTGGATAAACAGCGTGACTGGCTGATGCTCCAGTTCGAGGTTATCGATATCGTCACGCAGCGATACGACGTCCACCACCCAGCGATAGCCCCGTCCGACTCTGGACCATCCCTTTGCTCGTACGGGAATCAGCGTCTGCGGCCCCAATGGGGAGCGGAACATGAGCAGGCGCTCATGCTGCATCAAGCCCCGATGTATCGATTCGTAAAGCGTGGACGCAGACAATCTGGTCGGATCGACGGGTGGAACAGCCATTTGTTTTCCTTGTCTCTCAGGTTCGACCGCCAAGGAAGCAATACCGGCGACGGTCAGCCATTGCGACGAAGAGTCGCTCGCGCGATTCTATCCAAAACAGCACGGGGAGGTATTTAAGCCCAGGCATTTAACAATGATTGATGCTTGGGGCAACGCGCAGAGAGAGAATCGCCGAGATTGGTGCATTAACTGCAGCATTCGTGAAAGAATGATGCGTGATGCGCATTCGGCTCGACGCGGCCCTCGTCGTTCTTGTCACCCGTACCACCCCTGAAGCGAAATGGTGAAACGACGCCATCCCAGTCTGCGAAATAGGGCGTTGATATGGATTGCTTGGAAATTATTACATTCCTGTCATTGTTAACGGTTTGCTTTCATTGAATGGGGTGATAATTTCGATTCCCCTTTAAACGGAAATAGATAAATAAGTTAAGGAGAAAGTGAATGAAAGGGGCAATACGAAATAGCTTGATAATCGTCAGTGCATGCTGGCCATTATTCGTGTCTCCGGTGCAAGCGGGGGGCGCACCCGACGTGTCGCCCATTTGCACGTCCGTATTTCAGGACACGAGCGAAAACTCCCTGCTCAGTCGCGGTTCGCATTGCCAGAAGTCAGAGTCCTTCGAGCGGGTGCTGATTGGAGACGACAACAGCGAGACCGGCCGGGTCCGCATCGAGGCTTACACGTATTCGGATAATCCGCTCAACCAGCTGTCGTGGCAGATCCGGTTCCGATTCCGCACGACGACACTGTCTGGCAATGGCGGCGGGTTGCAGATCAAGCCGGTCATCGAATGCGGCTCGCAGTGCACCGTGTCGCCGAGCGCCGGCGTGGGTCTCGTACCGGGCGGCCTGTCCGGCGAAACGATCGTCACCATCACGCCGAACATGAACGGGGGTAATCCGCTCTATGTGCGCCCGTATGTGGAGTACCGGATCGTGAAGACCGGCGACTCGTTCGAGAACGGTTCGAGCCTAACCACGCATTCGGGCATGAGCTACGTGCCCGAGTTGCGCTGCGACGTTGGCCTCGCGAAAAGCGGCACGCAGGGATGCATCTACTGGAAGGCACCTGCGGTGATGCGCTCGGTCAAGACCAACAATCTCGATGTCGACGAATCGGCGAAGCATATCAAGGAGGCGCAGGCGCAGGGGCTGCCGGGCAACTTTGTTCCCCGTGACGACGGTACGATCCTGCCGGGGTCGGACTCGCGTGCACTGACGCGCACCCGCGACGCAGTGCTGCGCGCCTCCAATCGCGATGCGTCCAAGCAGCAGTGCATTGCGCAGTACGGCCGGGTCACCGGACAATGCACGTTCACCGGCGATTCCGACGAAACGCCGAGCGATTGCGATTGCGACGAGTATCCGTTCGCGGCAACCAACCAGGGCGCGGCGAACGGCAGGTTCTCGGTCAAGCGCATCGACGCCAGCGACAATCGTCGGGCCGGCGCGTTCCTCGGCAATTTCTTCAGCGCGCAGCGCGTGCTCGACGGCGACGAGTTCTACGTCGACGTCGAACCGGGTGGTGCTGTTCCCGCGGCGAAGCGGCGCTGATTCGCGACGCTGCATCTGATCGACCGCGCGCATCATCGGGCTGCTTGCCGACGATGCGCGTGCCCGTAGTGTATTGATATGACGATGACGAACGACCTTTTACCGATGCCGGCATGGCTGGCCGACGCCTATCGCCGTTGCGCCGACGCCGTGCCGGGCGGCATGCGCGTCGAGACCGTGCCGGTCGAGCACGCATGCGGACGCGTGCTCGCGCAGGCCGTGACCGCGCCCGACGCGCTGCCGCGGCTTGCGCTCGCGGCGATCGAAGGCTATGCGCTGCGCGCGGGTGACGCCGCACACGCATCGCCCGCGCGGCCGGCGACGCTGAATGTGCGACTGCAATATCCGGTCCTGATTCATCGCGGCGGCGATCCGGCGGCGCGCGCGCTGTCGGCGGGCGATGCCGAATGGCTGCCGGCGCTCGCGCCGTTGCCGGCGCATGCAGACACCGTGGTGCCGCGCTCGCGCAATCGCGCGCCCGGCGGGCAGCAGCATGCGCGCCTCGACCTTGGCGCGCCGCCGGTCGAAGGAGAGGGCGTGATCGCGCGTGGTGAGGATTACGCATGTGATGCGCTGCTGCTCGACAAGGGGCAGCGCATTGGCGCGGAGCAACAGGCGCTGCTGATCGCCGCCGGCGTGCGGACCGTCGAGGTCAGCCGGCGGCCGCGCATGTGCGTGGTCGTCGCGAGCTACGACCTCGTGCCGTCAGCCTGCGAGCGGCAGCAGTGGCAGCGTCCCGACGCGAACGGCCCCTATCTGTGCGCGCTCCTGAAGCAGTGGGGCTACGACGCGTCGCTCGAATATGTCGCTCCGCCCGACATGACCTTGCCGCCGCTGGAGTCCCGCGACGCCGAGCTGGCGTTTCGCCGCCAGCTTGCCGCGCTCGCGCAGCGCTACGACCTGCTGATTGGCACCGGGGTGCTGGCGGATGATCCGCACCAGGATGCCGCGCTGAACCGGTTGCCGGTGTTTCCGGTCAGCGAGGCGCGCGTGACGCTGCCGCAGGTGCATGGCGCGCGCTTCAATTTCGGCCGCAGCGAGGACCGTTCGCCGGCGCAGCGCCGGACGTTAGAGTTGACCGATGCAGCGGGCCGGCCGCGCGGGTCGCGCGTCGTCACTTATTTCGACCAGGCGACGCTCGTCAACCTGCCGGGCTATCCCGGCGACGTCGCGATCCTCGCGCACACGATCCTGCGTCGGCTGATCGATCTTCTGGAATTTGCCGACATGCCGGGACCGTACTGGGAGACGGGCGTACTCGGCGCGCCAACGTCGCGCGATCCGGCGCGGCATGACCTGCGCTGGGCGACGCTCGCGACGGGTGCGGCTGGCGAACCGATCGTGACGCCGCTCGCGGGCGAGCGGGCCGATGCATTCGGTGCGCTCGCCGGAGCCGATGCGCTCGTCGCGATCGAGTCGGGGGCGACGCCGCTGGCAGCGGGCTCGCCGGTACTGTTCATGCGGCTTGACCAGTCGCGCCGGCCGGTGCGGGCCGCGCGCGCCGTGGCGGACGATGCGCAAGGGGCTCGATCTCCAGCGGTGGATGCATCGCCCGCGGCAGCCCCAGATCCAACGCGAGCGGATGCGGCGAGCGCGGCCGTGGCGCCATCGCCGGACGAAACGGTCGCGGCGGCCTGGTCGCGTCTCGACGCCTGGCGGCGCACGCTACCGGCCGATGCGCCGGAGCCGTTCCGCGGGCCGGCGAGCGATGACGATCTGCGGGCGCTCGAGGCGGGGCTGGGCGTTGCGTTACCGGAGGCGTGGCGCGCGAGCCTGCGCTTGCACGACGGCCAGGAAGCCGGGCGTACCGAACCGTTTGCCGGCGAGACGCTACTGTCCGCTCGCCAGATCCTCGCGCAGTGGTCCATCTGGCGCGAACTCGTCGCGCGCGGCGAGTTCGCGGACTGTGAGGGCGAGCCGGAGCCGGGCATTCACGGCGACTGGTACAACCTGAAATGGATACCGCTTACGCACAACGGCAGCGGTGATCATCTGTGCATCGATCTCGACCCGGGCGAGGGTGGCCGGATCGGCCAGGTGATCCGCGTGTGGCACGACAGTCCCGAGCGCGAGCATGTGGCGGAGAGCGTGGGCGAATGGCTTGCGCGCGTGGTGTCCGGTTGACGTGTGACTTGGGGACGGTCGAAAAAGGTGGGGGAGGCACGAAGTCGATCGCCACGCCGATCGTGTCGCCGTGCCGGCGCAGCTACCCGACCAGCACGCTCCCGGACGGTGCCGATATGCGGCACCGAACGCCGCTCTCTGCCGGCGCAATGATGGGCTTCGGGTCGGTGACGCCGCCCACGGGCTGCCGGCCAGGAGCGTACCCTGACCAGGCCGGCACCGCATACCACTCGCTCTCCAGCGACAGGCCGCCCGGCGCGAACGGCGCCAAAGCTGCAGATCGAGCGGGCGCTGCCGTTCGACACGTGGGCGCGCGCGCGCGGGGCATCGCCACGTGCTGCGACGGGGCTGGCCCGGCCGCGCCGCGCCGCGCCGCGCTGGCGGGCCGCCCGCGCGCTGCTGCTGTCGATCGGCGACGCGGGCCTGCGCATCGCCGAGGCGACCGCGTTCGCGCGGCCCAAGCTCGAGCTGCATCCGGCCGACGGTGAGATCCCCGTGACGTGGGAGTTGCGCGTGATCGGCAAGGGCAACAAGGAGCGCTTCGTGCCGGTCAGCGCCGCGTGCGTCGACGCGCTGCGCGCGCACTGGCGCGATCGCGGGCAGGATTTCGATGCCCTGGGTGCGTCGGCGCCGCCGGGCTTGCCGCTGATTGCGCCGCTGGTGATTCCGCCGACGCCGTGCGCCCGTGCGAAATTCGCGCCCGGCGGCGTTGACGCGGACGACACGACGCCGAGCCGCGCCGGCGGCTACTCGGTGCGCGGCGCACGCGGGCTGGTACGATGGGCCGTCGCGCAGCTGCAGCCGCAGGTCGCTGATCTGACCGAAGGCGAGCGCCGGCAGCTCGCGCGCACATCGCCGCACACGTTCCGGTGCACCTTCGGGACGCAGGCCGCCGCATCCGGTATGGCGCTTGACGTGGCGCTGCAGCTGCCGGGCCATCCGAGCCTTCAATGAAGGCGAAGCCTACGAAGCCTGCGGCATCCGGAACGGATGAATAGCGGGGTCGGGCGGTCCGAACTCGAATTCGAGCATATCATCGTCGGCATTTCCACCCGGGATGACCGTTACCTTCGAAATCATTTGGCCATTCTGGAGATACCTGAGCAGATGCTTTTGCCAGTTTGCAGGCGGAAGAGGGCTGTCTGGACGGCTTTCGAGAGGCGGAAGTCCGCGGGATGGAATCCCCGCGAGAGTCTCGAGGATCTGCCTTGAAGATACTTTCATCGTGTTTCCTGATTTGCGATAACCGCCATGAGGTCCGATAAGGAATCCTTCCATTTCGCACCGGTTAACCGCATTTCGTGCACTCAGCCGCGGCATGGGCATGTTGGTGAGGAAGGTGTTCAGGTGTGCCCGGAGCGCCATCTCGCTCCGTCCGGACATAACCACACGTTCTCCTCGGGTCCGGGCGTAGAAGCTCGGCGCTAGAGAAATCGAGCATTGCTGCATCGTGTCACGCTTCTCCACAACGGGAAGCAACAACACGGCATCAACTGTCGAGGTCCGGCGCAAAAACTCTTCTACGATGGCTCTCGTGCTGCAGTGGGTGCCTGCCGGTGATTCTTCGTTGAGGGTTTTACAGTCGCCATCGCAAACGATAACAAGGCGGATACAGTCTGACGGAGACGACCTGAGTTGGTCCGCCTTTTCCTTAAGACCGGACCAAAGCGGATTCCTGTCAATGGAATATGACACGTTGTAGCTGGGATAACCCATGCCCGCGAACATCTGGGCCGGGTTGTAGCTGATGGTCAGGAGCGCCCCTTGCTGATCGACCGATATCGAATCGCTTCTCTCTGGGGCATTCCTGACGCATTCCAGAAATGGAGCGATCCTTTCACGGACAAATTCAGCGATGTCGCCCTTCCGGGGAAGGCTCAGCGTCATCTTCGCATCCCGATACTGGCCGACGACATTCCCGTCGACCTGAATGTGGAGCTTGGCTGGATCGACTCGCTTTTTGCGAGCAACGCGAGCGACCTCGTCGAACAAGGCCTGAACAGGATTCTGGTTGGCGAGTCCGCTGTCGGAGATGCATGTGATGTCGCCGACGACATCAACCGCGTATCCATCAACGGGAATGGAAAACGCAAAATCAGGCTGTCGCCCATCCGGCAAGTGCTCCTCATAGAGAACAGATGAAACCCTGGAAAGCGCGTCCATTACGGCGACCTCCCAAAGCTTAATGATCCGGTCGCGCCCAGGGCGGTTGAGGGCGTTAACAAAGTTGAGGAGAACCCGTTCCGGAACGACCTTGCCAAGGCGATCTATACATTGCTGCACATCGCGACGCGAAAAGAGCATACTGTTCACGTTCGTCCCTGTTCGTTCCTGAGGTGGATTGACGCCGGGCGAAAGCGCGGAGTCTCTCGCATCTCGAGACACTACCTTACTTTGTTGGATCGCGGTCGCGTCCGCCTGCATCAAGGAAGCTGGTCCGTCAGCGTGTATCGATCCATCACGAACTCGGGGGCGAAACACAGGGAACTAGATTGTTTAGGACTACATTTTACATAATGGAATCTGACGCTTTTTAATTGGTGCGCTACGGCCTGTCCGAGGCTGTTTTGCGTCGGCCTGTTCCGTACGATTCGGACGGCTACCGGGCCTGGCGGAGAATGTTCTGGCGAGGCGTACGCCGGAAGGCCGCGCCGACCTGACGCGCACGCTTTGCCTCTTCGCCATGGAGATAGGTTGACGTGGTCGTCACCAATGCGTGCGTAGGTTGTCTCGGACGACGACCAGTTCCACGCCGGCGTCCAGCGCGTGGGTGGCGTATGTATGACGCAACTAGTGCGGGCTGGCGTGACCTAGCTTCGCGGCGAGCGCTGGATGACGGGCGTTCACGCGCTCCGCCGCTTCCCGGGAAAATTCCCCCTGTATCTGCCGCAAGCGCGCCGCACTGATGCCGGCACCAGCGTGATTCTTTGCATGATGCTCCGCGTCGAGGGCGGCCACCAACGGCGTGGCCGGATGCCAGCGGGCACGCATGACTGGCAGCCCCCCGTTCAGGCAGCGAGACAAAATTTCCGCAACTGTGGCGAGGCTGTTCAGTTTGCCCGATTGCAGCTTCATAGCTTTACAAAAGAGCAGAGAGTGCGGATTCGAGAATTTCTATCATTGAATGCTGACGATGGAAGTTTTCGTTAGGGACGA
The DNA here is from genome assembly GCA_001527685.1 of Burkholderia pyrrocinia. Classification (GTDB taxonomy): domain Bacteria; phylum Pseudomonadota; class Gammaproteobacteria; order Burkholderiales; family Burkholderiaceae; genus Burkholderia; species Burkholderia pyrrocinia_D. Next base: position 344,999 of record LOZU01000077.1, on the reverse strand, counting down.
GCCGTAGTGAACGATTTCCTTTCAAGAGGATGTTTTCGGAGGGAAATTCATGACGTCACGTCCGTCCTCCTCATGGCTTCATGAGACAGGGCGTGTCGAAAAAAGTTAGCTGGCTTGCGGCGCGCTTGCTTTTATGGGCTCAGTGAGCCTTTAACAGGTGTGACTTGACGCGACGCAGGAGGATTCCCACTTGCCCTTTTTCTTGTGCGTCGCCGCCGGGCTCGCGGGACCCGGCCGCCGCAGACTTTCTGGATGTGGAATCAAAGGTCAGCTCACCCTTGACGAGCAATGCGCAGACTTTGTGAATCTCCTCGGATTAGTGGCGAAAGGATCGCTGCGGCGTTTTTTTGCGGCAGACTTTGATGTCTCCAAATAGATTCAGTCGAAACCCCACTGAATCCGCACGGAAAATATCGGAGGTCGCCGGCGGCGCGTCGCGTAGAGTAGAACGTCAAACAGCGGCGCGGCGCCTGCCGCGATATCCGCCATTCCCGCCAGCATCCCAGGAGACCTCGCATGCCGCACGGCGCCCCGTCGCTTTCCGCTCCCGCCTCCATTCCCGTCGATCCGATCGTGCGCCTGTCCGCGGCGGAGCTTGCGTCGGCGATCCGCCGCAAGGCCGTGTCGTGCGTCGAGACGATGAATGCCTACCTCGACCACATCGAGCGCGTGAACGGCGCGGTCAATGCGATCGTCGCGCTGCGCGAGCGCGACGTGCTCGTGGCCGAGGCCGCCGAGAAGGACGCGGCGCTCGCGCGCGGCGAGCATCACGGCTGGCTGCACGGCATCCCGCAGGCGCCGAAGGATCTGGCGATGACGAAGGGGCTCGTCACCACGTTCGGCTCGCCGATCTTCCGCGCGAACGTGCCGCAGGCCGATTCGGTCGGCGTCGCGCGGCTGCGCGCCGCGGGCGCGATCTTCGTCGGCAAGACCAATACGCCGGAATTCGGCCTCGGCTCGCATACGTTCAACGAGGTCTACGGCGCAACCCGCAATCCGTACGACCTGACGAAAACCGCCGGCGGCAGCAGCGGCGGCACCGCGGCCGCGCTCGCGGCGCGGATGCTGCCGGTGGCGGACGGCAGCGATTTCGGCGGCTCGCTGCGCAATCCGGCCGCGTTCTGCAACATCTACGGCATGCGGCCGTCGCAGGGCCGCGTGCCGCGCTGGCCGGGCGTCGACGTGTTCGTGCAGCAGCTCGGCATCGAAGGGCCGATGGGGCGCACCGTCGGCGACGTCGCGAACCTGCTCGCGATTCAGGCCGGCTACGACCCGCACGACCCGCTGTCGCTCGCGGAGGATCCGGCGGTGTTCGCGCAGCCGCTCGACGCGGACCTGCGCGGCAAGCGCATCGCGTGGGTCGGCGACTGGAACGGCTACCTGGCGACCGAGCCGGGCGTGCTCGCGCAGTGCGAGGCCGGGCTCGCGACGCTGCGCGAGATCGGCTGCGACGTCGACGCCGCGTTGCCGGCGTTCGCGCCGGAACGGATCTGGCGGATCTGGCTCGCGCTCCGGCACTTCCTGTCGGGCGGCGGGCTGCTCTCGCATTACCGCGATCCGGCGCGGCGCGCGCTGCTGAAGCCCGAGGCGATCTACGAGGTCGAGGGCCTGCTGGCGCTGCCGGGGCAGGCGATCTTCGACGCGAGCGTCGAGCGCACCGCGTGGCACCACGCGCTGCTCGGTTTCTTCGAGCGCTACGACTTCATCGCCGCGCCGACCGCGCAGGTGTTTCCGTTCGACGTCGACGCGCGCTGGCCGCAGCAGATCGCGGGCCGCCCGATGGACACCTATCACCGCTGGATGGAAACGGTCGTGCCGTGGACGCTCGCCGGCTGCCCGGTGATCAACGTGCCGGTCGGCTTCAACGCGGCCGGGCTGCCGATGGGGATGCAGCTGATCGGCCGGCCGCGCGCGGACCGCGCGGTGCTGCAGCTCGCGCACGGGTACGAGCAGGCGGCCGACTGGGTCGGCACGCGGCTGCCGGCGTGGATGGCGGCGTAGGGCAGCGGGCCGCCGCCACGCGGGCTCAGAACGTGACGTTGGTCCGCAGCCCGAGCACGAACGTGTTGCGCAGCGGCGCACGCGGGTCGCTCGGGTTCTGGCCGGCGCCCGCGTTGAACGTGTATTGCGCGTCGGCCTGGATCTGCCACCACGGCGCGACCTGGTAGTTGTACATCGCCTCGAGCGCCGTTTCGCTGCCGCGCACGCCGTACGGGCCGCCGCCGAACGCGCGCGCGTCCTCGTCGAGCGCGCGCACGTGGCGGCCGACCTTGATGTAGGTGAGCGCGAGGCCCGCGCTGTCGTTGTCGCGGCCCGCGAACGGCGCCTTCAGCACGACGCCGACGTTGGCCGCCGCACCGACGAGGTTGCGGTCGCCCGGCGCGGCCATCACGCGCGCGAACACGCCGAGGCTGCGCGGGCTGTCGGGGCCCGCGCGCCACACCATCTGGTCCGCGACCGCATAGACGCTGTAGTCGCCGCGATGCGGCCGGCCGACGCCGCTCGAATCGGGGTTCGCGAGCGACAGGCCGGCCGTGTCGTCGCGCTGGTCCGCGAAACTGCCGCTGTGATACCAGACGCCGAGCTTGTAGGTGCCGGGCAGGCCGCCGGGTGTCTTCGTGCCACCCGCGCTGCCTGCCTGGTTGATCGCGTATTGCAGCTCGCCGATGAACAGCGCGCCGTTGTGCAGGTTGAAATTGGTGCCGCTGCGGTTGTTCGGGTTGTTGCCGAGCGGATCGCCGTCGTACACGCCGGCGAGCGCGGTCAGCGACGGCGTGAGCTTCGCCCGCACCCGCACGCCGAGCGCGGACAGCGGATACGCGGGGCCACCGCTCGGCAGGTCGTAGGTGGGCAGCGCGGGCCAGCCGAACATCGTGTTGATGAAGGCCGCCGAGTAGGCGCTCGTCATGAATTCCTGGTCGATCGCCTGCTGGCCGACTCGCACGTCGACGCGCTCGTCGAGCAGCGCCTGCTGGTACCAGAGCTCCCACAGCCGCGTCGTGCTCTCCGCTTCGATCCCGCTCGCGGTGTTCAGCGTGCCGAGATAGTTCGGGCTGAACTGGCGGCCGTGGATCTGCAGCGCGCTCGCGTTGAAGCTGCCGCCTTTCCAGCCGAACGCCTTGTCGGTATCGACGCCGAGCGTCATCGTCGTCAGCCCGTGATACGCGACGCCGCGGTCGAGGCCGCCGCGCAGGTTCGCCAGCAGTTCGCTCGATTCGGTCAGCCCGAACGTGACGCCGTACCGGCCGAGCCACGGACGGATGCCGCCGATGTCGCCGAGCAGCGTGTCGCGTGTCCACAGGCTGTCGGCGGCCGGTGCGGCGTGATCGGCGGCGGGCGCGTCCTGCGCGGCGGCGGCGCCCGCGCCGAGCAGCGTCGCGCACGCGACAGCGGCGGCGGACAGGCGGCGCAGCTTGCGCGCGGTCGTGCTGGGCGTGGCGAAGTGCGGCGAAGCGAGCGGCATGACGATCCTTGCAGGCGAGGCGACGGACGGGCCGCGCAACGACAGGCGCGGCAGTTGAGGGCAAAGCGGGCGAATCGTAAGAAACGCGGCTGGCCCCGTCAATCGCGGCACCGGGAAATTCAGACGATTGACGCGAAAAAGGAACGAATGATGCGGTGCGCTTGATATCGCGCAGCGGATGCGCATGAATGCGCGGGCCGGCCGGGGATCGCGGCGGAATTGCAAGCGGGCGGGGCGCGCGATTTCGTATCGATGTGTATCAATCGTTGCGGCGTCGCGCGGCGCGCTTCGAAAATATTCGCCTCATCATTCCGGCACGGAGAACAACCCATGAACACGATTCGCGCGACGGGCAAGCGCATCGCCCAGGCGGGCCTCGTTTGCGGTGCGCTGCTGAGCGGCGCCGCGCATGCGCAGCTCGACCTTCAGTCGCTGGGCGCGTCGCTGCTCGGCGGCGGGCAGCCGCAGGCCGCCGCGGCGCCGGCGCAGGGCGGGGTCGCGCAACTGCTGCAGGCGTACGTCGGCGCGAATCAGCAGGTGCTGACGGGGCAGTCGTCGCTCGCGTCGGCGATGGGGCTCACCGGCGCGGCCGGCCAGGCGCAGCAGGCGGCGAGCCTGCTGGGCGGCGGCGGCAACCCGCTGACGCCCGCCGCGCTGTCGCAGATGGGCGGCGCGCAGCAGTCGGTGTCGCAGGCGCTCGGGCAGGCGTTCGCGTCCGGCGGCGGCACGCACGGCCCGGTCGACAAGCAGGCGTTCAGCAACGGCCTTGCGTCGCTCGGCCAGGGGCTCACGCAGTATTCGCAGCTGCAGTCGGGGCTCGGCAGCCTCGGCTCGACGAGCCCCGCCGCGCTGCTGCAATCGGGCCTGAATCCGCAGAACATGCAGGCCGCGTCGTATATCGCGCAAAGCGCGCCGGGCCAGCTCCAGTCGCTCGCGGCGACGCTGAGCCAGGCCGTGCAGTTCGCGACGAGCCAGGGCATCTCGGTGCCGTCGGTCGCGACGTCGGCGCTCAAGCTGCTGCCGTAACGCAGCCGCTTTCGGCATCCCGCCGCGTGCAGGGTCGTCCGTTGCGATGACCTTGCACACCCTGGGGATTTCAGCCGGTGCTATCGTGTGGCGTCCTTGCTACCGTGCTGGCCCATGACTGACTCGTTCGACCTCTCCCGTTATTTCGCGCGCATCGGCTACGACGGCCCCGTCGCGCCGACTCTCGACGTGCTGCGCCGCCTCCACCTGCTGCATCCGCAGGCGATTCCATTCGAGAACCTCACGCCGCTGACCGGCGCGCGCGTCGCGCTGGACCTGCCCGCGCTGGTCGCGAAAGTGCTCGACCGGCGGCGCGGCGGCTACTGCTTCGAGCTGAACAAGCTGTTCTACACCGCGCTTACGCAGATCGGTTTTCGCGTCACGCCGCTGATCGCGCGGGTGCGCTGGATGCGCGCGCCGGACGAGATCACCGCGCATACGCACATGCTGCTGCGCGTCGATCTCGACGACGTGGCCTGGTTCGCGGATATCGGCTTCGGCACCGCGACGCTGACCGCGCCGCTGCGCTATGCGCCCGGCGAGCGCCAGGTCACGCCGCACGGCGCGTATCGCGTGGTCGACGCGCCCGCCGACGGCGAGCTCGACATGCAGTGCGAGACGCCGGACGGCTGGCAGACGACCTACCGGTTCTCGCTGAGGCGCGCCGAGTGGATCGATTACGAGGCCGCGAGCTGGTTCACGTCGACCTACCCGGATTCGCTGTTCGTCAACGACGTGATCGCGTGCCGCGTGCTGCCCGACGGGCGCGCGTCGATGCTCAACGCCGCGTTTACGCAGCGCGACGCGACGGGGGCGGTGAAGACGACGGTCACCTTCGACGACGCGGCCGCGTGGGGCGCGTGCCTGTGCGACACGATCGGGATCGACACGACGGGCTTCGATCTCGACGCGCTGTTCGCCCATGCGGCGGCGCGCAGCGCGGCGTCGCCGGGCGCACGCGGCCCGGTGACGAACGGGCGGGGCGGTGACGGCGACGGTCGCCCATGACGACGCGGCGGCGCGTGGATCGCGCGCCGCCGCGTTCGGGCCTGTCGTGAAAACGTGAACGGAATCTAGTCCCGCTTCACCTTCCAGCGCGTGTTCGACGGCAGATCCTTCGCGGGCAGGGCGACGCCCACCAGCGTGAAGGTTGGCCGGCCGGTCGTCCGGTTAATCGGCTTCTCGCTATAAATCGTGTTCAGCACGCTGGTCAATTCCTCGTTGGTTCGCGCCAGATAGCCGACGCCGCCGAAGCCCTCCGCGAGCTTCACGTAATCCCAGATCCTGCTCTGCGGCACGCTGGTGAGCGGGCTGAAATTCGGCGGCGGCGCGTCGTGGGCGAACGCGGCCGCATTGATCAGCCACTGTTCGATCGCAAAGACCCCGTTGACCATCACGAAGACGACGGAATCGAGCCCGAGCTGGGCGATCGTGCCCAGCGCATTGACCGACTCGGAGAACGCGCCGTCGCCGCAGATGCTGATGGCCCGCCGCTGCGGGCGGCCGGCTTCCGCGTTCGCCAGTTTCGCGCCGTAGTTGGCGCCGACCGTGTAGCCGATGGCCCCCCACGCGAGTTGCCCGATGTAACCGGATTCGGGCAGTTTCAGGTTGTTCAGCGAATAAAAGGTCAAGCCGGTGTCGGCCAGTACGACCGGGGCGTCGGCTTCGTCGAAGCGGGCCAGGAACTGGTGTTGAAACAGCGACTTGAAGCTGTCCCAGGTCACGCCTGGGTCATCCTGGTACTGGCTGGGCGGCGGGATGTCCCACGGCGTGCCTGATGCAAGGCCCGGGAATGGCCGATGGAGTTGGTCGACGGATTCTGTGACGCGGGCGATCAACGCATCCAGGAATGCGCCCAGATCGACATTGCCCCAGTAGCGATTCGTTCCCGTGACCCACACCGCATCCGCGCGGGCCGCGAGCCGGACCGCCGACGGAAACACGGGGTCGTTCTTGCCGGGCTGGGAGTCGGCCGACACGAGGCCCGTGAAGTTGAAATCCGTATCGCGCGAGCCGATCGCCAGAATGACGTCGGCCTGGTCGACCAGCGCGGTCACGTTGGGCTGCGAGTTGCGGCCGTTGTACACGCCGCTGAAACGGATGTCGTCTCGATACTCGCTGAGAACGGTCTTGCCCAGCAGATCGGAGACGTAAGGCGCCTCCAGCAGCGCCAGCAACTCGACGAATTTCTGCTGCAGGCCATAGCGCGCGATTTCGACGCCGCCGAGCACCACCAGCCGCTTCGCCGCGAGCAGATGGTGCATCATCGCGTCCACGGCGGCGGTCAGTACCCCTGCCGACTGCGGGCGAGGCGCCCGCTTGAGCGGTGTATCAGGCACCGGCTCGCACGGGCATGCTTCGATCTGCAGCGCCATTTCGATGTAGACGGGCTTGCTTTCGGTGATGCAGGCGACCAGCGCGGCATCGATGAGCGCGGGCGCGGTGGCGGGATTGTCCAGCCGCACGGCCATGGTCGTGATGCTCTGGAAGATCCGCAGGTCGGTGTGGCCGCCGTCGACCATGTGGTGCCACAGGATGCCCAGGTCGCGCTGCGCATCGAACTGCGCGACCGACGGGCTGCCGTTGATCACCACGAGCGGGATCGACTCGACCAGCGCGCCCGCGACCGCCTGCGCGGCATTCAGGCTGCCGACGCCATACGTGCACGCAAGGCAGCCGACGCGGCCGTTGGCCGCGCGTGCGTATCCGTCGGCCGCGTAAGTCGCGCACATTTCGTTGTTCGGATGAACGCGCACCAGGCCCGCGTTCACTTCGCTGTCGTCGAGCGTCTCGACCCATTCGGCGATGTAGTCGCCGGGGATGCTCATCACGTACTTGACCCCGATCTGCGCCAGCCGCTTGTTCAGATAGGACGAGACGGTTTCGGTCGTGCCGGCGCGCACGCTCAGGCGATCACCGGTGACCGCGCTTTGCAGGTCGTCCGGTGTGCGGTACAGGTTTCGATACTGCTCGTTAGTCAGAAACTGATCGCTGATCATACGGAGCTCCTTAGATCTGGATGCACGCCATGACCTGATCGACCGACAGGTAGGGATAAATCACGCTGTTCGGAATCAGGTTGCGGTCGCCGCCCTGTGCGACGTAGTTGTCGATGCGGCGCTGCCGGTTGCGCTGGATCTGCGCGTTCACGTTGGTCAGCCCGTCGTGGTAGCCATTCACGGCCTGGACCTGCTTCGGCTGGCTGACGGGATCGTAGCCATAGAGTCTTTGCAGCGCGCCCGCGCTGCCGTCCCCCCAGATCCGATAGTCCACGTCGGCCGTGCCGGCCATGACGAAGCCGATCTGCGGGAGGACCGTGTTGGCCGGATCCGACAGATCGAACGGATCGGGCAGCGAACGGATCACCATGTCGGCGGTCACGTCGGGCGCTGTCGGCGGCGCCGCGTTCATCGCAAAGGCGCCGTTCGGGATGAAGCCGTAGGCGTCCAGCATCGTGTTGTTGACCGCGGTGTGCTTGGCGGTCGCGAGGAACAGCAGCGTGGCAAGCACCGCCGCCAGTTCTCCTTTCGTGCCGCCGTAGAAGAAATTCGGCTGCCTGCCGTGATTGAATGCTGCCGTGATCTGGTCCATCCAGCCGGTGATCGCGCGGTCGGCGGCCAGCTCGGCATCGGTGGCGTACGTCGCGTCGACGATGGCGGACGTGAAGTGCGCGATTGCCTGCCACCAGGGCAGCGCGTCGTCGCGATACGGAAACTCGCCGTCGAATTGCTGCTGATCCATGCCGCGAATCTGGAGCTCGGTCGGGAAGCTGTTGTCCGAGAACGCATATCCGCCGTCGTATTTCACGTAGAACGCGTTGATGGTCTCGTAGACGCCGATGCGCCCGCCGGGCAGCACGGCGTCGCAGAACTGGCCGAGACTATAGATGCCGCGACCGTCCTGGCCGCCCTGAAGGTTGTACACCGCATTGTTGATGTCGAAGACCTTCTTCAGGTGCGGCGCCACCAGCTTCACGATCGGATGGTTCGGATCGAGTTTTTGCTGCGCCAGCAGGTTCTGCGTCGCGATCGAGAAAATCATCACGATGCTGTGGGTGCTGAACAGATGCGTGCCCGAGAACCACCACTGGGCGTCCGCGGACGCGACGTGCAATTTCGCCAGCAGCCACGCGTTCGGGCCATCGTCCGGCGTAAACCAGTAACCGTGCGGCTTGAGCTGGATCGCTTGCGGCGTCAGTGCGCGGCCTGCGCCGTCGCGCGTGAAGAACACCTGCGGAACCGCGAGATACTGACCGTTGCGAATGCGGTTGTTGTCCAGCAGCGGGCCGAGAATCGGTCGATAGTCGCAGCGGAACAGCTCGCGCCCGGCGTTGTTGGCCCGCTTGAGTCGATCGAGCAGCTTCGGCATATCGTGCGCGCCGGTGCTGTCATGGAGTATCGCTTCCAGTGTCGAATCCGGCTCGGTGAAAAGCCGCATCACGTCGGGGTTGGCGGCGCCCAGCCGCTGTCTGGCGAATTCGGCGTCGTCGGCGACCCAGAACGACGTCAGCCGCGCGATCTGATCCGGCGTGAAGACCTCCGGGTCGTACATGCCCACACTGAACGCCCGGGCGATATAGTCCTTCGGATCCGGGCCGGGTTGACCGGGCGAGGGCGGGTGATCGCGCGCATAGGCTGCCTCTTGTTCCGACTGTGCGCTGCGCCGCTGCATCGCGGCGAGATCGTCGGCGGTCCAGAGCTGGCCCTCAGGCACCGCGTGGATGTTGTCGAGCCACGGCGTCGTGGTTTCGTCGAATACGCCTGCATCGGCATATTCGGGCGGGCCGTACGTCCGGTCCTGCAGCAGCCACTCGAATACGAAACCGGGGGCGGCCAGGCCCAATTCCACCGGTGCGGTTCGCTCGGCCCCGCCACCGGTCAGTGTTGCGAAATAATTTTCCAGCGCCTTCCGCGCGCTGGCGAAGCCTGCATCCTTTCCCGAATCGGAAAACTTGTTCATGGCGGCAATCCTCGTCGAAAGTGTCGAAAGTCGGGCGTGCGCGACCGGTCAGGCCGCTGCCGCCGCCTCGAACAGTTGATTGAAGAGCTGGATCGAACCCTCGACGTGAGGAATCATCGTCGGGTTGAGATCTCCGCCGCCCAGCGCCTCGAAGAGCGTATCCAGGTTGGCCTCGCTGTCGAGGCCCTCCAGGATCAGCGTCTCCCACACCACGCGGTAGGCGGAGTTGAAGGCGCCGGCGATCCAGTAGTGCACCATGTCGAGGTGCTCGCCGGCGAAGTTGAACAACCCGTCCGGCGCTTGAGCGTTCTGGAAGATCTCGCCGAACTGCGCGGCCTGGAAAAACTCGAAGGCGCCGCCGACGGACGGATCCCTGTTCCAGACGATCGCGGCGCCGTGTCCGAGGTATTGTTCGCGTGCGATATCGCCGTGAAGATGAACCACCGAGCGCAACGCGACGTCCAGCATCTCCGTGTCGCTCAGGTGCGAGAATTTGTCGGCGTCGTTTTGCCAGCAATAGCTGCCCAGCAGATACGCGGGGCCGGCTTCGCCGATGCCGAACGACGGGTAGACGATGCTTCGCACCGGCAGGTCGGTGTCGCTTTGCCCGCCTTTCATGCCCTCGCTGTAGGGGCCCGGCCGTTCCCAGAAGCGCGTCTTGAACCCCAGCGCGATCTTGGTCGCATTGGTCATCTTCAGCATGCGAATGGCTTCATACTTGCCCGCGGCCCACGTCGAAGGCGTGTCGATGAAACGCAATGCACTGTTCGCCAGCGTCACGAACACCCGGTCGAACCGGGCCGTGTTCGGCCGGGTGCCGTTGCCATGGTCGTAGTGGATGACCGCGCCGGCGTCGGTCTCCTCGAGCCGGGTGACCCGGGTTCCGGTGCGAATCGCGGTCGGCGGCAGGCGATTGGCCATTTCGTCGGTGATCCGGCTGGTGCCGCCTTCCATCGCGAACCAGTGTTCGGTCGAACTGAAGCTGAACTGGTCGAGCACCATCTCGGTCAAGGCAAGATCGAACATGCCGCTATAGGACAACACGGTTTCCAGGTAATCGATGAGCCGGGACGGATAAGGCGTCGTGCCGTCGCCGATTTCCTCGAGATAGGAGCGGGCGGAATAGCTGTCATAGGTCATCATGTAGGCCCATGCGCTGTCGATTCCATCGTCCTCGAACTTCTTGATGAAGACGTCGAGCGCCGCGTCCAGCAAGGTCGCCGCCGGCTTCAGTTTGCCGCCCTCCCGGAACGGCTCGTATTCCGGGCCGGAAAGCGCCTGATCGAAACCCAGCGTGGCATTGTCGGCCGCTGCGCGATTGCGCGTGACCGGCCGCATGCCGTTGTAGCACAGCAAGTTGCCGGCGCTCGGCGACGGGGTCGCGTCATGCATCACATAGGGAATCCTGGGGATCAGCCGCGCACCGGGGTGCTGGCGGGAGGTCTCGTTCAGGTAATCCCAGAAGTTGAACAAGCGCGATTGCATGAAATTTTGCGGGAAGCGCATTGCCCCCATTTCCGCGTATTGATGCGAGCCGTCATTGAAGTAATGGGTGCGAACGCGTCCGCCGGGCGTGGGGGCGGCTTCGAAAATCTCGAACTGGATGCCGAGCGCCTGAAGCAACAGCCCGGCATAGAGGCCCGCCATGCCGCCGCCGACGATGCCGACCTTGATGTCGCCGACGTTGCGTTGCCCGGTCAGTCGCGTCGAGGCCCTCGCTCGAACGGGTATGCCGGCGCGTTGCTTGAAAAGATGCGCGCCCCAATGTTCGAACATCGCCTTGCGGAAGGTTTCGCGGCGCAGTGCGGCGGCCTGGGAGATTCGATTGGTATCCGTCATTTTATTTCTCGCGTTCGATAATTGACAGGGATTGAGGCAAAACGTGACGACTGCGGATCATCAAGCAAGAACAGCGCATTCAAATCTGATCGAGGCGGCTTGGCTGTTGCGGGAAAGATATTGGTTCGAGACGATGCGAGCGCGCAATTTCATGGTGCGCGCAATCAATATGAATTTATGGTTGGCGAGTGTAGGGGGCAGTTTCTGGTCTGGATTCCGGCGCCTATCATGATGGCGGCGGCCTTGCGTGCATTGACATTGCGGGCGGGTCCAGTTTTCTGTAAATCGACGAGCGTTGAGCGTCGTGTCGCATGTGATCAATAATCAACGATGCAATTGCGTAATCAATATCAGCATGATCAAAATCGAGGTTTTGATGGAATGCGATGTTTGATTGAAAGCCGGATCAATTTTTATTTTAAATCTTTCATACCATTAAACATCCGGCATGCAGGGTATTCAAGGAGTCGTAAACCCTGATGATTGAATATGAGAAATTCCCCGGTTAGGGTGCAAAACCATCAACAATGAAGTTTTCGTGGGGATTTTAAAAAAAGAAATTGTCTCGCTGATTCGAGCGGCATGGCGAAACGATTTCGCCATGCCGATTGGTGGGCGGGCCGCAGCCGCCAATCCGTCGCGCCCGTCACGCCCGCTCGAGCACCGCCATCTCCCGCACGATCACGAGCAGCACGGAGAGGCTCGCGCCGCCGGTCGCACGCAAGTCCGCGAGCAGCTGCGCATAGCGTTCCAGCGCGGCTTCGCGCCGCTCGCGCCACGCGTCGACGATCGTCTCCGGCGTGGCCGAGTCGGCCGCCTGGGCGAGCGCGCTCGTCGTCAGCGTGCGCTTCAGGCGCGCGACTTCCGCGAGCGCCGCCGCACGCGCCATCATGTCCCAGTGCGTGGGGGTCGGCAGCGCGGCCGCGCGCTCGCTGATCCAGCCGTAGTTGAGCTGCGTGCCGAGCGCGAAGTACACGCCCGCGACATGCTCGAGGCTGCGGTTGCAGGTGGCGGCCACCTCGGCGATGTCGAGCAGCGCGGCCGAGATGTCGCCGCTCGCGACCCGTGCCGCGAGCGCGCCGTCGACACCGGCCTCGGTCAGCGCGCGCTGCCGCTCGGACAGCGCATCGAGATCGGCGGCCGCCAGCAGCGACGGCAGTTGCGGCGCGAGCCGCTCGGCCGCGTCGCGGCAGCGCGCGAGCAGCTCGCCGACGCCGCCGTCGCCGACCGCGCCCGCCTGCAGGTGCCGCAGGAACCACAGCGCCGCGCGTTCGAGCAGCCGCGCGACATCGACGAACATGCGCGCCTGCACGTCGTCGGCCACCCGGTTGTCGAGCGCGTCGATGTCGCGCCACACGGCGTCGAGATCGAACACGTCGCGCGCCATGATGCAGGCGCGCACGATGTCGCCGGGCGTCGCGTCGGTTTCCTCCATCAGCCGGTGCACGAACGCGCAGCCGACCCGGTTGACGAGCCCGTTGGTCAGGTGCGTCGCGAGAATCTCGCGGCGCAGCGGATGGCGGCGCATCGGTTCGCTGAAGCGCTGCTGCAGCGGCTTCGGGAAATAGTCGACCAGCATCCCGGCGACCAGCGGGTCTTCCGGCACGTCGGACTCGAGCAGCGCGTCGTACAGCCACATCTTGCTGTACGCGAGCAGCACCGCGCGCTCCGGCGACGTGAGGCCGAGCTTCGCGGCCTGCCGCTCGGCGATCTCGTCGTCGGTCGGCAGGAACTCGATCACGCGGTTCAGGCGCCCCGCGCGCTCGAGCCAGCGCATCAGGCGCGCTTCCGCATCGAGCAGCTCGACCGTGTAGCGGCCCGCGATCGACAGCGCCTGGGTCTGGTAGTAGTTGTCGCGCAGCACGAGCAGCCCGACCTCGTCGGTCATCTCCGCGAGCAGCGCGTTGCGCTGCTTCTCGGTCATCTCGCCGTCCGACACCACCAGCCCGAGCAGGATCTTGATGTTGACTTCGTGATCCGAACAATCGACGCCGGCCGAGTTGTCGATCGCGTCGGTGTTGATGCGCCCGCCGCGCTGCGCGAACTCGATGCGCCCGAACTGCGTGAAGCCGAGGTTGCCGCCTTCGCCGATCACCTTGCAGCGCAGCTCCGCGCCGTTCACGCGCACCGCGTCGTTCGCGCGGTCGCCCACCTGCGCGTTGGTCTCGCGGGCCGCCTTCACGTAGGTGCCGATGCCGCCGTTGTACAGCAGGTCGACCGGCGCCTGCAGGATCGCGCGGATCAGCTCGTTCGGCGCGAGCGCGGCCGCGTCGATGCCGAGCGCGGCCTGCACCGCGGCCGACAGCGGGATCGTCTTCGCGGTGCGCGGATACACGCCGCCGCCCGCCGAGATGGCCGCCGTGTCGTAGTCGGCCCAGCTCGAGCGCTCGAGCGCGAACAGCCGCGCGCGCTCCGCGAAGCTCGCGGCCGGATCGGGAGCCGGATCGAGGAACACGTGCCGGTGGTCGAACGCCGCGACCAGCCGGATGTGCGGCGACAGCAGCATGCCGTTGCCGAACACGTCGCCCGACATGTCGCCGACGCCCACCACGGTGAAATCGGTGGTCTGCGTATCGACGCCCATCTCGCGGAAGTGGCGCTTCACCGATTCCCACGCGCCGCGCGCGGTGATCGCCATCTTCTTGTGGTCGTAGCCGACCGAGCCGCCGGACGCGAACGCATCGTCGAGCCAGAAGCCGTACGCGTGCGAGATCGCGTTCGCATAGTCGGAGAAGGTGGCCGTGCCCTTGTCGGCCGCGACGACCAGGTACGGATCGTCCGGGTCGTGCCGCACGACGTCCCGCGGCGGCACGATCGCGTTGCCGGCGAGGTTGTCGGTCAGGTCGAGCAGGCCGCGCAGGAACGTCTGGTAGCAGGCGATGCCTTCGCGCATCCACGCCTCGCGGTCGCTCGGCGGCGGCGGGTTCTTCACGACGAAGCCGCCTTTCGAGCCGACCGGCACGATCACGACGTTCTTCACCATCTGCGCCTTCATCAGGCCGAGCACCTCGGTGCGGAAATCCTCGCGGCGGTCGGACCAGCGCAGCCCGCCGCGCGCGACGCGCCCGCCGCGCAGGTGCACGCCCTCGACGCGCGGCGAGTACACCCAGATCTCGAACATCGGCTTCGGCTCGGGCAGCCCGGGCACCTTCGCCGGGTTGAACTTGAACGACAGGTACGGCTTCGGTTCGCCGTGTCCGTCGTGCTGGTCGTTCTGATCGTGCTGGTAGTAGTTCGTGCGCTCCGTCGCGTTGATCACGCCGAGGAATTGCCGCAGGATGCGGTCCTCGTCGAGGTTCGGCACCTGGTCGAGCGCGCTCTCGATCGCCTTCAGCAGCCGCTCGGCCTGCGCGTCGCGCGTGTCGCCGGTGCGCGGGTCGAAGCGCACGACGAACAGCTCGACGAGCTGCCGCGCGATCGCCGGATTGCCGGTCAGCGCGCGCTCGATGTACGCGTCGCTGAACGTCGAGCCGACCTGCCGCAGGTATTTCGCGTACGCGCGCAGGATCGTGACCTCGCGCGCGCTCAGGTGCGCGCGCAGCACGAGCCGGTTGAAATCGTCGTTCTCGATGCGTCCGCCCCAGATCTGGTCGAACGCGTCCTCGAACAGCCCCTTCACGCGCTCGATGTCGAACTCCGTGTCGTCCGCGAGCTCGAGCCCGAAATCGTGCACCCAGGCGGGCGCGGCGTCCTGCGTCTGGATCCGGTATGGCCGTTCCTCGTCGACGCGCACGCCGAGATGCTCGAGCATCGGCAGGCTGCGCGACAGCGCGATCGGGTCGCCGGCACGATAGACCTTGAAGCGGAACGCGCGCGCGTCGGCCTCGATCGGCCGGTACAGGTTCATCGCGAGGCGTTCGCTGCCTTGCACGCGCTCGATCAGCTCGATGTCGCGCACCGCGGTGCGCGCCGGGTAGTCGTCGCGGTAGCCGGCCGGGAACGAATCCGCGTAGCGCTGCAGCAGGCGGTTGCCTTGCTCCTCGCCGAACGCGTCGAGCAGCGCGTCGGACAGGTCGTCCTGCCAGCGGCGCGTGACCTGCACGAGCCGCGTTTCGAGCTCGCGCGTGTCGACGTCGGGCATCGTGCCCGGCTCCGCATGCACGACGAAATGAATCCGCGCGATCGCGGATTCCGACAGCAGCGGCGTGAACTCGACGTTGACGCCCTTGAACGCGTCCACCAGCAGGCGCGCGATGCGCCGGCGCAGGTCGGTGGTGTACTTGTCGCGCGGCACGTAGACGAGGCACGACACGAAGCGGTCGAAGCGGTCGCGCCGCACGAACAGGCGCGTGCGCTGGTGTTCCTGCAGGCGCAGCACGCCGAGCGCGATGTCGTACAGCTGGTCTTCGTCGGCCTGGAACAGCTCGTCGCGCGGATAGGTTTCGAGCACGGTCACGAGCGACTTGCCGAGATGGCCCTTCGGCAAAAAGCCCGCGCGCCGCACGATGTTCGCGCATTTGCGGCGCACGATCGGGATTTCCGAGCAGGACACGGAGTAGGCGGTCGACGTGTACAGCCCGATGAAGCGCCGCTCGCCGCAGACCTTGCCGTCGGGGCCGACCAGCTTGACGCCGACATAGTCGAGATAGCCGGGCCGGTGCACGGTCGCGCGCGAGTTCGCCTTGGTCAGGAAGATCGGCCAGGCGCCGTGGATGATTTCCGCGGCGGCGGGCGGCAGCGGCGTCAGGTCGGGCGTGTTCGGCGCGCGCAGCGTTTCGCGCAGCAGGCCGAAGCCCGTGCCTTCGATGCCGCGCAGCCCGAAGCCCGAGCCGTGCGACACGAGTGCGTAGTCGCGCTGCCCGAGGAACGTGAAATGGTCGGCCACCATCCATTCGAGGAACGCGCGCGCCTCGATGTCCTCGGCGCTGGTCTCGCGCCCCTTCAGGTCCTTGATCGTGCTGCGCGCGATGTCGACGATCTTCGGCCAGTCCTCGACCGACGCGCGCACGTCGCCGAGCACCCGCGCGAGGTCGTTGCGCAACGTGTCGAGCGTGGCGGCGTCGCAGCGGTCGACCTCGAAATGGATGAACGACGCGAGCTGCGAATGCGTGTCGTCGGTCGCGGCGCCGCCCACCTCGACGCGCTCGATGCCGCCGTGCTTGCCGCGCCAGATGCGGAACACGGGGTGCATGCCGGAATGCAGCGCGAGCCCGAGACGGTTGACGGCCATCGTCACCGAATCGACGAGGAACGGCATGTCGTCGTTGACGATCTCGATCACCGTGTGATCGGAATGCCAGCCGTGCTGCTCGAGGATCGGGTTGTAGACGCGCAGCCGCTCGCTGCCGGGGACGAATTTCTGGGCGGTCTGCCAGTGCGCCATCGCGGCGCCGTAGAGATCCGCGATGCCGCGGCTTTGCAGGTCGTCGGCATCGGCGAAATCGTAGTAGTGGCGCAGGAAAGGTTCGACGACCTGGAACGCGGCTTCGGGCAATCGCCCGCGCGCGAATTCGACGACATCGGAGAGCAGGTGTGCGACGACTTCTTCGTTCTTCGCTTCCATGGCGCGTTCTCCTCGTCGGGTGGCCATCGACTGCATCGTCAGTGGGCCATTATGCGCCGAATGCGTGACAAAGCGATGTGCGGGTGCACAACGCGCGGCCGATGGAGAAGCGGCGATCGGCGGGATGCCGGACCAAAGGCGGGCCTCGCAAATGTTGCCCGACGGGGCGCAGGTGCGCCGAACCGGGCGAGATCATCGCACGTGATCTCCGTACTTGTCGGCCGCCACCCAAGCCGATGAGCGCCGCTGCCGCGCAACACGAATCGCGCGCGTCCAAATGGCGGACGCGCGCCGATTTCGTCCGATCCCTATCAACGCGCGTCGCGCCGCGTTTTTCCGCTATTGCGGTTTCCTGCAACGGATGCCGTCCACCTTCGTGCTCACACGTGTGCCGGCCCGGCCGGCGGCGATCGCGGCGATGTCGGCGAGCGAGCCGATGGCCGCGTCACGCCCCGTCTGTCGCGCGAACTCGATGGCGGCCTGTACCTTCGGTCCCATCGAGCCGGCCGCGAAGCCGAGCCGTTCGAGCGCGTCCGGGTGCGCGGCTTCGATCAACGACTGGGTCGGCTGGCGCCAATCCACGTACGCGCCGTCGACGTCGGTCACGATCAGCAGCAAGTCCGCGTGCAATTCGCGCGCCAGCAGCGACGCGCACAGATCCTTGTCGATCACCGCCTCGACGCCCGCGAGCTTGCCGTTCGCGTCGTAGCGCGTTGGAATGCCGCCGCCGCCCGCGCAGATCACGATCGCGCCTTTTTCGAGCAGCCATTTGATCGGACGAATCTCGAAGATGCGGCGGGGTCGCGGGCTCGGCACGACCCGGCGGAATGCGTCGCCGTCGGGCGCGATGTGCCAGCCCTTTTCCCGTGCGAGCCGTTCGGCCTCGTCGCGCGAATAGACGGGGCCGATCGGCTTGGTCGGCCGGTCGAACGCCGGATCGGCCGGATCCACCTCGACTTGCGTCAGCAGCGTCGCGAACGGCGCGTCGGCGGGCAGCAGGTTGCCGAGCTCCTGCTCGATCAGATAGCCGATCATCCCTTCCGTTTGCGCGCCGAGCACGTCGAGCGGGTAGGGCTCGACCGGCGCGTAGGCCGCGCCCTGCAGCGCGAGGAGCCCGACCTGCGGCCCGTTGCCGTGCGCGATCACGAGTTCGTTGCCGGGGGCGATCCGGGCGATCTCGGCGACGGCGGTCTTCACGTTGTGCCGCTGCTGGGCCTCGGTCATCGGCTGATTGCGCTGCAAGAGCGCGTTGCCGCCCAATGCGATGACGATACGCATCGTGTTTCTCCTTGAAAGTGCGGACGGCGCGTCAGATACCGCCGAGTGTCGATACGAGCACGGCCTTGATCGTATGCATGCGGTTTTCGGCCTGTTCGAACGCGATGCAGCGCGGCGATTCGAACACCTCGTCGGTGACCTCGATGCCGTCCTTCAGATGCGGATAGCGCTCGGCGATCTGCTTGCCGACCTTCGTGTCGCTGTTGTGGAAGGCCGGCAGGCAGTGCATGAAGCGCGTGCGCGGATTGCCCGTCGATTCGATCAGCGTGCGGTTGACCTGGTACGGCAGCAGCGCGTCGATCCGCTCGTCCCACGCTTCGACGGGTTCGCCCATCGACACCCACACGTCGGTGTGAATGAAGTCGACGTTGCTGACCGCCGCGTGCGGATCTTCGGTCAGCAGGATCCGCGCGCCGCTTTCGGCCGCGAACGCCTCGCATTGCGCGATCAGGTCTGCCGCGGGCCACAGCGACTTCGGCGCGCCGATCCGCACGTCCATCCCGAGCTTCGCGCCGATCAGGAGCAGCGAATTGCCCATGTTGTTGCGGGCGTCGCCGAGATACGCGTAGCTGATGTCGTGCAGCGGTTTGTCGCTGTGCTCGCGCATGGTCATCACGTCGGCGAGCATCTGCGTCGGATGGTATTCATCGGTGAGCCCGTTGAAGACGGGCACGCCCGCATGGCGCGCCAGGTCCTCGACGATCTCCTGGCTGAAGCCGCGATACTCGATCGCGTCGTACATCCGGCCCAGCACGCGGGCCGTGTCCTTCATGCTTTCCTTGTGACCGATCTGCGACGACGTCGGATCGATATAGGTGACGTTGGCGCCCTGGTCGTACGCGGCGACTTCGAACGCGCAGCGCGTGCGGGTCGAGGTCTTTTCGAAGATGAGGGCGATGTTCTTGCGCATCAGGCGCGGCTGCTCGGTGCCGCTGTACTTCGCGCGCTTCAGGTCGCGGGCGAGATCGAGCAGGTAGCGCAGCTCGCGTGCGTTGTGGTGGATCAGGCTCAGCAGATTGCGGTTGTGCAGGTTGAAGCTCATCTGGCATCTCCGTGAAAAATGGGTGGGGGCGTCGCGGCGCGCGCGCCGTTTCAGAAGTCGACCGGATCGCGCAGGACCGGGCAGGTCATGCAGTGGCCGCCGCCGCGGCCGCGTCCGAGCTCGCTGGAGCCGATCGTGATCACCTCGACCCCCGCCTTGCGCAGCAGCGTGTTCGTATAGGTATTGCGGTCGTAGCCGACGACGGTGCCCGGCTCGATGCAGATCATGTTGTTGCCGTCGTCCCATTGCTCGCGTTCGGCCGCGAAATCGTTGCCGCCCGTCTCGACGACGCGCAGCGACTTCAGCCCCAGCGCCTGCGCGACGACGTCGACGAACGGTTTGTCCTCCCGCTCGATGTCGATGCCGTTGCGGTCGTCGCCGCGCGGGCGCAGCGTGAACGGGACGATCCGGTTCACGACGTCGGGGAAGACGGTCACGAGGTCGCGGTCGCAGAAACTGAACACGGTATCGAGATGCATCGACGCGCGCGCGTTCGGCAGGCCGGCGACGATCACGCGCTCGGCCGCGCCCTTCGCGAACAGCGACTGCGCGAGCTGGCCGATCGCCTGGTGCGTCGTGCGTTCGCCCATCCCGACCAGCACGACGCCGCGGCCGACCGGCATCACGTCGCCGCCTTCGAGCGTGGCCATCCCGTGGTCGCGGTCGGGATCGCCGTACCAGACGTCGAACGTCTCGTCGGCGAACTGCGGATGGAACTTGTAGATCGCGGCGACGAGCAGCGTTTCCTGCCGGCGAGCCGGCCAGTGCATCGGGTTCAGCGTGACGCCGCCGTAGATCCAGCACGACGTGTCGCGCGTGAACATCATGTTCGGCAGCGGCGGCAGCACGAACGACGAGCGCCCGAGGTAATCGAGAAACAAGCCGAGTGCCTTCGACTGCGCGCCGCCCGCGAGGTCGCTCGCGGCGACGCCGCCGATCAGGAACTCGGCGAGCGTGCGCGGCGCGAGGCCGTCGAGCCACGCGCGCACGTCGTCCACGAGACCGATGCCGACGGTGTCGGGCGTGATCTTGCGATCGAGGATCCACTTGCGCGCGGCCGGGTTCGCGACGGTGTCGGTCAGCAGGTTGTGCATCTCGAGCACGTCGACGCCGCGTTCGCGCATCTTCGACACGAAGTCGAAGTGGTCGCGCTTGGCCTGGTTCACCCACATCACGTCGTCGAACAGCAGTTCGTCGCAATTGCTGGGCGTGAGGCGATGATGCGCGAGCCCGGGCGAGCAGACGATCACCTTGCGCAGCTTGCCGACTTCGGAGTGGACACCGACTTGAGGAATGGCGTGGGTCATGTTCGTTACCTCTTCGATCAAAGGGAGATGAGCCCGCGATGGAGCGCATAGGCTGCGAGAACGGCGGCGGCCGCGGCCGCCGCGAAAACGAGCTTTTCGGCGGTCGTGAACACCGGCTTGCCGAGTTCGCGCTTCGCCTTCGCGAAGAACAGCGCGCCAGGCACGTAGAGCAGGGCGGACAGCAGCAGGTACTTGACGCCTGCCGCGTACAGCAGCCACACCGCGTAAGTCACCGCGAGCGCGGCGATGCAGCCGTCCTTGCGGCGGGCGCGCGCGTCGCCCCGGTAGGTTTCGCCGCGCACAGTGATGAGGAGTGCGTAGGCGGCCGACCAGAAATACGGGATCAGGATCATCGACGTCGCGAGATAGATCAGCGACAGATAGGTGCCCTGCGCGAACAGCGTGATGACCAGGAACACCTGGACCATCGCGTTCGTGAGCCACAGCGCGTTGGCCGGCACATGGTTCGCGTTTTCCTTGCGCAGGAACGCGGGCATCGTGTGGTCCTTTGCGGCCGAGAACAGGATCTCCGCGCAGAGCAGCACCCACGACAGCAGCGCGCCGGCGAGCGACACCACGAGGCCGACGCTGATCATGACCGCGCCCCAATGGCCGACGACGTGCTCGAGCACGGCGGCCATCGACGGGTTCTGAAGCTTCGCGAGCTGCGGCTGCGTCATGATGCCGAGCGACAGCACGTTGACGAGCACGAGCGCGAGCAGCACGCCGGCGAAACCAATCACGGTCGCGCGGCCGACGTCGCTGCGCTTTTCCGCGCGCGCCGAGTAGATGCTGGCGCCTTCGATCCCGATGAACACCCAGACGGTCGCGAGCATCATGTTGCGGACCTGGTTCGTCACCGAGCCGAGCGACGGGTTCGCGTGGCCCCAGATGTCGGTTCGGAACACGTCGAGCCGGAACGCGAGGAAGCCGATCAGGATGAACACCACGAGCGGGACGATCTTCGCGACGGTCGTGACGAGATTGACGAACGCCGCCTCCTTGATGCCGCGCAGCACGAGAAAATGAACGGCCCACAGGAGCACCGAGGCGGCCGCGATCGCGGCGGGCGTGTTGCCTTCGCCGA
Source organism: Burkholderia pyrrocinia (assembly GCA_001527685.1). Taxonomy (GTDB): domain Bacteria; phylum Pseudomonadota; class Gammaproteobacteria; order Burkholderiales; family Burkholderiaceae; genus Burkholderia; species Burkholderia pyrrocinia_D. The sequence goes on along the minus strand of LOZU01000077.1, from coordinate 323,495 downwards.
ACACCGGGAAGAAGTAGCCGAGCGTCGAGAAGAGCAGCACGAAGTAGCCGACGTTGCCGACCCACGCGCTGATCCAGTAGCCCCACGCGGACGAGAATCCCATGTAGTCGCCGAAGCCCGCCTGCGCGTAGGCGTAGACGCCGCCGTCGAGCCGGGGCTTGCGGTTCGCGAGCGTCTGGAACACGAACGCGAGGGCGAGCATGCCGACCGCGGTGATCCCCCAGCCGATCAGGATCGCGCCGGCATCGGCGGCGGCGGCCATGTTCTGCGGCAGCGAGAAGATGCCGCCGCCGATCATCGAGCCGACGACGAGGGCGGTCAGCGCGCCAAGCCGCAGCTTGTGCGTGGCGGGTTGCGCTGCATCGGTTTGAATCAGTTCAGCCATGAGGTTTCCTTGCAGTTGAGGGCGCGCGAAATCGCGGCGCGCACGGGGCCGTCGCGCGTCCGCGGGGGCGGAAAGCGCGGGGGCTGTGGCTTGCTCGTTTGCTTGCGGGGGCCGGCCGTTATCGGTGCAGTGTCGTCGTCGGTTTTTCGCGCGGTTGCACGCTCCGGCCTTCCCGTTGACGGCGCGCGTCGGCGGCGTCACTGCGATCCCAGAACGAAAAGAGCCAGATGCCGATCCGGCGCCGCTTCCAGTACATGCCGTTCAGGCGGCGCCGGATTTCGGCGAGCGCACCCCGGTTGGCGCCCTCGACGTCGATCAGCGCGCCGGGCCTCGGGCCCGCTTGCCCGATGAGCTGGATGCGCGTGAAGGTTGCTCCGGTGTATTTGCAGAGAAAATCCTGAAGCTCGTTCGGGGTGGTTTCCGGATTGATGTTGTCGACGAGAATTCTCATTGCTTCTTCCGGATTTGTGCTTGAAGACGAGTTGAACCGATTTCGATCATTGAATGGGAGATGGAAAGCCGGAAAGTCGAAATGAAAATCGCGCGCGAATTTATGGCGTGGCGGATGGCGGGCTGTCGGGCGGTTTTTCCTCTTTCTCTTTTTTCGGTATGGGTTGAATAAATAATATTCAAGTGCAATTGTGCGCCGGGCTTTGATATCGATTTTGATCGACGTCAATGGGTAATTTCCGGGATAAAGGGTGCGGCGTTTGGTAGCAAAGACGCAAGCCGGCGCGTCATGCGCCGGAAGGCTTGCCGATGTGGAGGCGGAGCGGGGGGAGAGCGGGCGGGCGGATCAGGGGCGCGATGCGCCCCGTCCAGGGGGGGCAGGTTCGATCGGTTCGCGTCAGCGGCTCATTCCCGCTCGCTCCACAGCTTCCCGCCCGTCGCCCAGTTTTCCTTCTTCACGTCGGTGAGAATGATGTCCACCGAGCCCGGCTCGCAGCCGAGCGTTTCGCAGGTGACGCGCGTGATCGCCTCGACGAACTGGCGTTTCTGCTCGACGGTGCGGCCTTCGAACAGCTGGATATTGAAAGTCGGCATGAAACAGTCTCCGTAGGTGGGTTCAGGGAGTTCAATCGCGATACGACGGATCGATCCGGTCGAGCCGGCGCAGCAGCGCCGGCCATTCCAGCGCGCCCTCGATCGCGCCGCCGTCGCGCAACTGCTCGGCGGTGCGGGCGGCGACGGCCGGCTCGGGCAGCACGAGCGGCCCGCCGCCCGCCTGCGCGCGCACCTGGATGTCGCACGCCTTGATCAGCGTATCCATCAGCACATAGGCTTCGGCGACGGTGCGGCCAACCGTCAGCGTGCCGTGGTTGCGCAGCAGCATCGCGGATTTCGCGCCAAGGCTCGCGGTGAGCCGCGCGCCTTCGGCCGGCGAGAACGCGAGCGCCTCGTAGTCGTGATACGCGAGATCGCCGTGAAAGCGCAGCGCATGCTGCGACGCGGGCAGCAGCCCGTCGCGCTGGATCGACACCGCGATGCCGGCCGTATTGTGCAGGTGCATCACGCACACCGCGTCGGGCCGCGCCGCATGCACGGCCGCGTGCAGCGCGAAGCCGGTCGCGTTGACCGCGTGTTCGCCGTCGCCGATCCGGTTGCCGGCGAGGTCGATCTTCACGAGGTTCGACGCGCACACCTCGTCGAACGTCAGCCCGAACGGATTGATCAGGAAGTGGCCGGGCTCGCCCGGTACGGTCGCGGACAGGTGCGTGTAGATCAGGTCGTCCCAGCCGTTCAGCGCGACGAGCCGGTAGGCGGCGGCGAGATCGACGCGCAGCCGGCGTTCGGCGTCCGAGATCGGCCCGCCCGGTTTCACGGCGTCAGGACGGTGAGCGAATGACGACATCGGCATCTCCCAGGTTGAAGCGGCGCACGGCCCACACCGTGCACCATGATGCGAGCACGAACGGCAAGGTCAGCACGGTGACGCCCGCGCGCATCGCGAGCGCCTGCAGCAGCGCCGCGAGCACCGCGGCCGCACACGCGGCGCGCGCGCCGCGCGGCATCAGCGCGATCGCGGCGAGCGCGCCGTTGAAGCCGAGCAGCCCGTCGGCGAAGGTCGCGGCGCCGGCGCCGAGTGCGAGCAGCAGCGCGGTCGACACGAGCGCGCCGCCGAGCGCAAACGCGGCCGCGCGGCGTGAGGCGGCCGCGAGGCCGGCCACCATCAGCGCGCCTGCCCACGCGCCGTGCGCGAAGGTGGTTTGCGCGACGCCGGCGAGCAGCGCCGGGCCGAACGCGGATAGCGACGGCGACATCGCCGCGACGCCCGCATCCGCATGCTGCGCCGCGACAAACGGCAGCCACAGCGCGGTGACGGCCAGGCACGGGCTCGAATACGGGCATTGTCGCGCCTTCTCGAGCGGCCGGCGCAGCGCGCGCTGCGCGAGCGCCGCGCCGATCGCGGCGAGCGGCGCGAGTGCGACGGCCGCGAGCGTCGGCGGCGCGAACGTGACGGCGGCCAGCGCGGCGAGCGCGCCGTTGAAACCGAGCAGCCCTTGCTCGACGTCGCGGCGCGCGGCGCCCGTCAGCACGGCGCACATGTTGGCCGCCGCCGCGCCGAGCAGCGCCGCGCACGCCAGCCGCGCATCGGTCAGCGCCAGCGCGGCGAGCAGCAGCGCGCCGGTCAGCGCATTCGCCTGCAGCACGATCTGGCCGATGCTGCGCAGCAGGATGCGCAGGTCGATCGGCGGCGAGGCGGGATGGGCGGTGGGCATGACGGCGGCGGGACAGGACGAGCCGCGAGGATAGGGCAGATTGCGATGCACCGGAATAGTGAAGGTTGGATACCCGGAATTTGTGCGACGATGCCCGGCATTCGACCACAAGCAAGGAGGCAGGACGATGCGTGAAGTGCGTTGGGCGTCGCTGGAAGGCGACGGCATCGAACATCTGACGTTCGAGCGCGGCGACGGCGGGATCGTCGTGGAGAGCGCCGTGGTCGGCCAGCGGTACGGCAAGGCTTACGGGCTCGCGTACCGGGTGGTGTGCGACGCGCAATGGCGCGCGACCCATGCGGTGCTCAAGGTGATGGGCGGCGGCACGCTCGAACTGCACGGCGACGGCCTCGGCCATTGGCGCGACGGCGCGGGGCAGGCGCTGCCGGAGCTGGACGGCTGCGTCGACATCGACATCGCGGCCACTCCGTACACGAATTCATTGCCGATCGGCCGCCTCGGGCTCGCGCGCGGCGAGCGGCGGCCGATCGACGTCGTCTACGTGTCGACGCCCGACCTGAAGGTGTCGCGGGTCCAGCAGGCGTACGTGTGCCTCGAACCGGGCCGGCGCTATCGCTACGAAGGCATCTTCCGGGATTTCACCGCCGAAATGGACATCGACGACGACGGCCTCGTGATCGACTACGAGACGTTGTTCAGGCGCCTGGCGGCGATCGGCTGAGCGGGCGCGGCCGTCGTCCCCTCGTGCGCGGCCGCGAAGCGGTCGATCCGTGACGCGATCAGGTCGGGGTCGCGCAGCACGACCCAGTGCGCGCCAGTGATTTCCGCGCGCACGTGCTCGCCGAGCCAGCGCTCGAGGCCGACCGTCATCTCCGGCGTCACGTAACGGTCGCGCATCGGCACGAGGATCTGCACCGGCGCCTGCGCGTGACGCTCGCGCGGCCGCCGGGCGCGCGCAAGGAAGTTGGCGCGATACAACTGCATGCCGTTCAGCGCGTTCTTCAGCTGCGCGGGATCGGGCTCGGGGCGGATCCGCTCGGTGAGCTGCAGCCAGCGCGGCCACAGCGCGGCGCCGCCGAGCCGCCAGACCAGCGACGGCACGAGCGGCAGGTGGAAGAACGCGATGTACCACGACTTCAGGCTCTGCCTGAGCCGCAGCTTCGCGCGGAACACATGGTCGAGGCACGGCCCCGAGATCGACGTGTACGACGCGATGCGGCCGCGCAACGCCGGGTCGGTCACCGCCTCCCAGCACTGGATCGAGCCCCAGTCGTGGCCGACGAGATGGAACGGCCGGCCGCCGCAGGTCGCGTCGGCCACGGCCTTCAGGTCCTCCGCGAGCCGCGCGAGCGTGTAGTCGGCGCGGCGCCGCGGCGCGTCGGACGCGCCCGCGCCGCGCACGTCGTACGCGATCACGCGGTAGCGTTTCGCGAGCCGCGCGCGAATCGGCGCCCACACCGCCGCCGAATCCGGGTAGCCGTGCACGAGGATCACGGGCGGCGCGCGGCGCGGCCCGCTCACGTAGACGGCGAGCTTCACGTCGCCGGACTGGACGATCAGCATCTCGCTGGCGCGCGTCATTGCGTCAGGCCTGCGGAACCGGGTGCAACGGCACGCGGCGCGGTGCGGCCTGCGCCGCGTAGCGCGCGTTGGTCGCGTCGATGTTCGCGAGCAGCGTGTCGAGCCCCTGCAGGTACTGGTGGTTGTCGTGGTCCCACGGATGGAAGCCCGGCCGGAAATAGTCGAGCCATTCGCGCGCGATGCTCGGGAACACGCCGTTGCGCGGGCTGTACAGGTACTTCACGAGCCGCCACATGCCGCCGAATTTGCCGTGACGGCGACGATGCGCGGCCATCAGGCGCACGTGGAAATCGAACACGATGGTCCAGAACATCAAGGTCGTCGTCAGCATCGTGCCGGTGCGCAGCAGATAGCTGCCGAGGCCCGGCTTCATCACCGCGTTCCACACGTCGTACGACACGGCCTTGTGCTCGGTTTCCTCCATCGCGTGCCACATCCACATCTGCTGGTAGCCCTCGACCGAGCCGTCGATCCGGTGCTCGTGGCCCGACAGCAGCTGGTTCGCGAGGATCGCCGTGTAGTGCTCGAGCGCGATCGTGATCGCCAGCTGCATCGAATGCGGCAGCACCTTCTTGAACCAGCCGAGGATCGCCCACAGGCGCTTGTCGAGCTTGTGCGCGGGCAGGCCCGACGCCTGCAGCAAATCGTTGTACTCGATGTGCTCGCGCGTGTGCATCGCCTCCTGCCCGATGAAGCCGATCACCTGCTTCTTCAGCGCCGGATCCTCGATGCGGTCGCGGTAGTGGCGCACCGAATCCATGAAGAAGCGCTCGCCGGCCGGGAACAGCAGCGACAGCGCGTTCATGAAGTGGGTGACGGGCACGCCCTGGACATGCCAGTCGCGCGCGTGTTCGGGCGGCAGCGCGAAACGGATGTCGCGGCGCACCGGCATCATCTGCGGGGTCGTCATGATTGCTCTCCTCCCTGATTGCCTGCATTGTTGTAGGTTGCGTGAGCCGGCGCGGGGGCGCGCGCGGCGCGGCGGCGCGCCTTCGCGGCCTCGTGTCTGGTTGCGAACACAACCAGTGCCTGATAGGCGGCGGGCAGGATGCGCGCGAGCCAGTCGGCGCCGCGCGCGTCGCGGCCGATCAGCACGCGGCGCTTGTTCCTGCGCACGCCGGCGAGAATCGTGCGCGCCGCGTCCTCGGCGGTCGTGATGAAGAACTTCTCGAATTCGTCCTTGCCTTGCTGTTCGCTCTCGACCATGAAGCCGACCATGTTCTTCGCGACGCGGCTCGACTGCGCGATGTTGGTGCGGATGCCGCCCGGGTGCACGCAGGTCGCCGACACGCCGCAGTTCATCATGTCGAGTTCCTGGCGCAGCGATTCGGTGAAGCCGCGCACCGCGAACTTGGTCGCGTTGTAGCCGCTCATGCCCGGCTGCGCGAAGATCCCGAAGATGCTCGACGTGTTGATCACGTGGCCGTCGCCCGCAGCCTTCAGGTGCGGCAGGAATGCCTTCGTGCCGTGCACGACGCCCCAGAAGTTGATGTTCACGATCCATTCGAGATCGCTGTATTCCATTCCCTCGATCGTGCTCGACAGCGCGACGCCCGCGTTGTTGAAGATCAGGTTGACCTTGCCGTGCGCTTTCGCGGTGTCGTCGGCCCACGCGAACATCGCGTCGCGCTCGCCGACGTCCAGCACGCGCGTCGTCACGCGCACGGTCGGCGCGAGCGCGCGTACGATCCGCTCGGTTTCGGCGAGGCCGATCGCGTTCTTGTCGGCGAGCGACACGTGGCAGCCGGCCTGCGCGAGCTGCAGCGCGAGCGAGCGGCCCATGCCCGAGCCTGCGCCGGTGATCGCGGCGACCTTGTTGGTGAAATCTCTCATGTCGGTGGCTCCTGTTCGGGTCTCAGGCCGCTTCAACGGACGGGGCGGAAGCGGCGGGCGCGGTGGCCGGCACGGTGGCCGCGTCGCGGCGGGGCGCGTGGTAAGCGTGGTAGTCGGCCATCGAGAAATTGGCCGTCGCCTGCCGGAAGCGCCACGTGAAGCCCGGCCACAGCGTGGTGTTCTTGCCGGTGCGCGGGTCGAGGTACCAGCTCTTGCAGCCGCCGGTCGACCAGATCGCTTTCTTCAGCCGGCCCTGCAGGTCGTGGTTGAACTGCGCCTCGACGAGCGGGCGCACCTCGATCGCGTCGGCGCGTTCGCGCGCCATCGCGCGCAGCGCGCCGAGGATGTACTCGATCTGCGATTCGATCATGAACACCATCGAGTTGTGGCCGAGGCCCGTGTTCGGGCCGACGATCATGAAGAAGTTCGGGTAGCCGGGCAGCGTCGTGCCGAGATACGCATGCGCGCCGTCGCGCCACGCATCGACGATGTCGAGGCCGCCACGGCCGATCACCGCGCCGCGCGGGAACGGATCGGCGACCTGGAAGCCGGTGCCGTAGATCAGGCAGTCGACTTCATGGCGCACGCCGTCCGTCGTGACGACCGCGTCGGCCTCGATGCGCTCGATGCCGGTGGTGATCACGTCGACGTTCTTGCGCGACAGCGCCGGGTAGTAGTCGTTCGAGATCAGCACGCGCTTGCAGCCGAGCGTGTAGTTCGGCGTTACGGCTTCGCGCAGCGCCGGATCGGGAATCTGCTTGCGGATGTGGCGCAGCGCGAGCTTCTGCACGTTCTTCATCAGCGACGGATGGATCGCGAAGCCGAGCACGCGCGATTCGAGCATCCAGTAGATGCCGCTGCGGACGGCCTTCTGCGTGAACGGCAGCGCGCGGAACAGCCATTGCTCGAGCTTCGACAGGTTGCGGTCGGGCTTCGGCATGATCCACGGCGGCGTGCGCTGGAACAGCGCGAGCTGTTTCACGCGCGGCGCGATCTGCGGCACGAACTGGATCGCGCTCGCGCCGGTGCCGATCACCGCGACGCGCTTGCCGTCGAGCGGATAGCCGTGGTCCCACTGCTGCGAGTGGAACGCGCGGCCCTTGAAGGTCTCGACGCCCGGGATCGACGGCAGCGCCGCGCGCGACAGGCCGCCCATCCCGGACACCAGCACGCGCGCGGCGAGCCGCTTGCCGTTCGCGAACACGAGGCGCCAGCGCTGCGCGGTCTCGTCGTATTCCGCGCGCTGCAGTTCGTGGTTCAGGCGCAGGTGCGCGCCGATCCCGAAGCGCTGCACGCAATCCTCGAGATACGCGCGGATCTCCGGCTGCGGCGCGAACATGCGCGTCCAGCGCGGGTTCGGCGCGAACGAGAACGAGTACACGTGCGATTGCACGTCGCACGCGCACCCGGGGTAGTGGTTGTCGCGCCAGGTGCCGCCGACCGACGCCGCCTTCTCGAGGACGACGAAATCCGTCACGCCGGTCTGCCGCAGGCGTATGGCCATCCCGAGGCCGGCGAAGCCGGTGCCGATGATGGCGACGTCGACGGTTTCGTCGGGGCCGTCGTGACCAGGGGGGCCGAAAGGCAAAGTGCGAGCATTCATCTGGGAGTCTCCGCTATGGCTCATTTTTGAATGTTACATTGTGTGATGTAACGATAGTGGGTGAACCGGGAAACCGCAAGCGACTAGACGGCGGACTCTAAGGGCGGGAAGCCTTGTGGGGAAAGGCGGGAGCAGGTTTGGAACGGGGCGGGCGGGCAACCTTGCGAGGGCCGCCGGGCATGGAATCGCGGTGGCGGGAGCAGGCCGTCGGCGGGCGGCGGCCTGTTTGAAACCGAATCAGGGGCGGATCGAACGGCTGGTCGTGTCATGGAAAACCCCGGCGACGATCGTCACCTGCGCGAGCGCGTACAGCGCCCAGATCAGGTAGTCGATGCCGGCGAACCCGCCGAGGAAGCGGCCGACGCCGATCAGCGTGTCGGAGCCGACGAAGATCAGGCTGCCGAGTGCGACGAGCGGGCCGCGGGTGCGCGCGGCGAGCGCGAAGCTCGCCATCGCGCACAGCACGAGCATGTAGACGGCGACCGGCGCGGCCAGTTCGCCGAGATGCGGGAAGAACGCCGCGTAGAACGCGGGGGCCGCGAGCCACAGCCCGATCAGCGCGAGGATTCGCCAGCCGTGCGGACGCGCGCGCCAGCGCAGGAAGATCGCGCAATAGAACAGGTGCGTGAGCAGGAACGCGCCGAGCCCGCCGACGAACGACAGCGGCCAGTCGGGCAGCGCAAGCAGCACGTCGCCGAGCACGGCGGTGGCGAGCGCCGCGCACAGCCACGCGCGTTCGCGCGCGGCGCCGCACGCGCTGCCGGCCGCGAGCAGCAGCAGGCCCATCGCGGCTTTCGCGACGGCTTGTCCGGGATAGGGGGCGGCGGCAAGCGATGCGCCGTACGCGAGCGCGGCGGCGACGGCGAGCGGCCAGAGGCGGCGATAGGCGGCGGGAAGCGTGGCGATCAAGGCGGGTGTCTCCGGATTGTTGTTGTCGGCAGGCGCGCCTGCGCGGGCGCGGCTGCCGGCCATTATCCGGAAGAACGGCGGTGCGGAAACCGGCGAATCCTTCTAGAGCGATGCGCGCGAACGGAGCCGCGCGCATCGTGTCGCGGCTACTTCGCCGCGAGCGCGGCCGATACGTTCGAGTCGGTCCACGCGTTGTCGCCGACCGCGAGTTTCTGCGGGATCAGCTTCGCGTCACGGAACGCATCGGCGACACCCTGCTGGGTCGCGACGATCTTCTCGTCGACCGGCACCGCGCCGAACGGCACGCGCCGGATCCATGCCTCGACGAGCGGCTGCGGGAGCCCGACCTTCGGCGCGAGCAGCGCGGCGGTCTCGGCCGGATGGCCATTGACCCACAGCCCGGTCGCGCGCGCCTGCTGCAGGATCGCGGCGACGATCGCCGGGTTGCGCTGCGCGAAATCGCGCGTGGCCTCGTAGAAGTTGTGGGTGGCCGTGAGGCCCGTGTAGTCGGACAGCGTGCGCGCCTTCAGCGAATCCTGCGCGGCCGCGTAGTACGGATCCCAGATCGCCCACGCATCGACGTTGCCGCTTTCGAACGCCGCGCGCGCGTCGGCGGGCGGCAGATAGACCGGGCGGATCTCGTCGTAGCGCACGCCGGCTTTCTGCAGCGCCTTCAGCAGCAGGTAGTTCGCGCTCGACCCCTTCTGCAGCGCGACCTTCTTGCCGCGCAGGTCGGCCACCGACTTGATCGGCGAATCGGGCTTGACGATCAGCGCCTCGTTGTGCGGCGCCGGCGGCTCCGCGCCGACGTAGACGAAGCGCACGCCGGCCGCCTGCGCGAACACGGGCGGCGGCGCGCCCGTATAGCCGAAGTCGATGCTGTTCGCGTTCAGCGCTTCGAGCAGCTGCGGGCCGGCAGGGAATTCGAACCATTGCACGCGATAGCCGAGCGGCTTGAGCCGGGTTTCGAGCGCGCCTTGCGCTTTCACGACCGACAACAGGCCGGCCTTCTGGTAGCCGATGCGCACGACGTGGTCGGCGCCGCCTTGCGCGAAGGCCGATGCGGCGGACAGCGCGACGAGCGTCGTCGCGGCGGTGCGGGTGATCCAGCGGGTGAAGCGAAACATCGATCGGACTCCATGCGAAACGTCTTCGGGCGGGCGGCGCGGGCGCCGCTCGGTTGGAAGAATCGTCGCATGGGCGGTGAGGCCGGCAAACCAAGCATTGCCGATATCAATATGACGCCGGCGCGCCTATGCTTTGCCGCCGTCGCCTTGCGTATCGGGCGTGCCGGACTGACGCGCGGCTTCGTCGCTGAGCTTGCGGTCGAGGATCGTCGCGACGCGGCCGCCGAGGTAGGCGCCTGCGGCAGCCTCGAGCGCGCGGTTCGTCTCGCCTTCGACGAACACCGCCGCGAGCGGGCGCAGGCGCCAGATCGCGTCGACGAGCGCGGGCACGTCGGTGGCCGGCGGCAGTGTGCCTTCGTCATAGCGATCGAGCCGCTTCACGACGAGGTCGACCAGCAGCCGCGCGATCGCGTCGAAGTGCGGCCGCGCGAGGCTGATCACGTCGAGCAGTTCGCGCACCGGAATGCCTTCCTTGGTCATTGCCGCGGCTGCCTCGAGCAGCGCGGGGCTCTTCGCGACGAACGACAGGCCGCGCCGCTCGAGCAGGCCGAGCTCGGTTACGCGCGCGATCTGCGCGGGCGTCTGCGGGCCGAACATCTGCGCGAGCGCGGCGAGCGAGTAGGTTTTCGGCAACTCGTGCGACCAGCGGCCGCCGATCGCGTTCTCGAGGCCGAGGATCGAGCGAAGGTCGTGGCCTTCGTCGATCGCCTTGATCAGGTCCTGGATGTTCGACAGCGTGTAGCCGCGCGCGAGCAGGTGGTTGATGAGCTTCAGGCGGGCGACGTGCGTGTCGTCGTAGATGCCGACGCGGCCGCGCTTCTCGGGTGGCGCGAGCAGGCCGCGGTCCTGGTACGCGCGCACGTTGCGCACGGTCGTGTCGGACACGCGCGCGAGTTCGTCGACCGTGTACTCGTTGCGGGAAGGTTCCGCGACGGCCTCGTCAGGTGTGGTGTGAGTCGGTTTTGGCATGCGGCCATTCTAGCGCGACGGGCCGGGCTCCGGCGATGCGCGCGGGCCGCCGCGGGCCCGTCATGCGGGCGCGCCGGGCGCCGCGTGCGCGCCGCTGCCGAGCGGCCGCTGCAGCAGCGCGGTGTCGATCCAGCGGCCGTGCTTGAAGCCGACCGCCCGCAGCGTGCCGATTGGCTCGAAGCCGAACGCGCGATGCAGCGACGTCGAGCCGCCGGTGCCGCCGTCGGCGATCACCGCGATCATCTGCCGCCACGGGCCGGCCTCGCAGCGCGCGATCAGCGCGGCGAGCAGCGCCCGGCCGATGCCGCGCCCGCGTTGCGCGTCGTCGATGTAGATCGAGTCCTCGATCGTGCAGCGGTACGCGCTGCGCGGGCGGTACGGCGTTGCGTATGCGTAGCCGGCGATCCGGCCGTCGCATTCGGCGACCAGGTACGGCAGCCCGTGGCGCAGCACCGCGTCGCGGCGCGCGCGCAGCTCGGCGACGTCGGGCGGGGTTTCCTCGAACGAGGCGACGCTGTGCAGCACGTGGTGCGCATAGATCGCGTGAATCGCGTCGAGGTCGCGGTCGGTCGCGTCGCGGACGGCGCATGAAGCAAGATCAGGCATGGCGGTGGTGCGAAGTGGTGTGGCGGGAGGCCTCTACTATGCGGTCGGCCGGTGGCACGGGTAAAGCGGCGCGAGCGCTATAGCCGGCCGTCGGCCGCGCGGACGGCGTCGGCGATCGCATCCGCGACGGTCCGCACGCGCGGCGAGCGGCGCACGTCCGGGTGCACGACGAGCCAGATCTCGCGCTCGATGTCGCAGCGGGGCGCGGCGTCCAGCTCGACGAGCGCCGCGCCAGCCGGTGGATCGTCGTCGACGAGAAAGCGCGGCAGCAGCGCGACGCCCGCGCCGGCCACGCATGCGCGATGCAGCGCGGCCAGGTCGTTCGCGACGAACGCGAAGCGGCGCCCGGCCGCGAAGCGGGCGAGCCATTGCTGCTGCGGGGTTTGCGCGAGCGCGTCGTCGTAGCCGAGGAACTGCCACGCGTCGGGCGGTGCAGCGGCCCATTCGGGCGTCGCGCACAGCACGAAGCGCATCGTGCCGAGCTGGCGCGCGGCGAGCCCCGGCTCGCTCGGCCGCGACAGGCGCACCGCGAGATCGGCTTCGCGCGCATACAGGTTGGCCGCGTGCATTTCGCCGAGCAGGTCGATCCGCAGCCGCGGCCACGCGCGCAGCGCGCGCGCCAGGCGCGGCGCGAGGAAGTGGCTCGCGAAGACCGGCGACGCCGACACGCGCACGACACCGTCGAGGTCGGCCGCGCCTTGCGCGGCGCGCGCGAATGCCTGCGTGCCCGCTTCGACGCGCGCGGCGTGGTCGGCGAGCCGCAGGCCCTCGTCGGTCGGCGGCCAGCCGCGCGGCAGGCGGTCGAACAGCCGGATGCCGAGCGCGTCTTCCAGCGCATCGATGCGCCGCGCGACCGTCGAATGCTGGACCCGCAGCGCGCGCGCGGCGGCCGACAGGCTGCCGCCGCGCATCACCGCGAGGAAGTAGCGGATGTCGTCCCAGCTCATCGCGGGCGCCGATGTGGCGCCGTCATCTGTCGAATTTTGCACAGTCAGTGAGCGGAAATCGTGAATTCCGATCGATTATGCACGATGGGATCATCGTGTCACTTCATTCGATTGCGAGGAACGTCATGACCCAAACCGCCACCGCCATCCGGATCGGGATCGACCGTTACGGCGACGCCGGCGTGCTGCGCCGCGTGGATGCGCCCGTCGCGCCGCCCGGCGCCGGCGAGGTGCGGATTCGCCAGACCGCCGTCGGCGTGAACTTCGTCGACATCTATTTCCGGACGGGCGCGCATCCGCTGCCCGCGCTGCCGGACGCGCTCGGCGTCGAGGCGGCCGGCGTGATCGACGCGGTCGGGCCCGGCGTGACGGATCTCGCGCCGGGCCAGCGCGTCGCGTACGCCGGGCTGCCGACCGGCAGCTACGCGACGCTGCGCACGCTGCCGGCCGCGCGCGTGCTGCCCGTGCCCGACGGGCTGAGCGACGATGCGGCCGCCGCCGGGCTGCTGAAAGGGATCACGGTCTACATGCTGCTGCATCGGGTCCGGCAGGTTCGCCCGCGCGACACGGTGCTCGTGCATGCGGCGGCCGGCGGCGTCGGGTTGCTGGCCACGCAGTGGGCGCGCGCGCTCGGCGCGCGGGTGATCGGCACGGTCGGGTCGGCCGCGAAGGCCGCGCTGGTGCGGGCGCACGGCGCCGACGAGGTGGTCGACTATCGCGAGGAGGATTTCGTCGCGGCGGCGCGCGCGTTCGGCGGCGGCGGGGGCGTCGATTACGCGATCGACGGGATCGGCGGCGATGTGCTGGCCCGCACGCTCGGCGCGGTCAATCCGTTCGGGATGGTCGCGAGCATCGGGCAGGTGGCCGCGGTTGGCGCGCGGCAGACGATCGATCTCGGCGAACTCGGGCCGGCGCGCTCGATCGCGCTGGCGCGGCCGAGCGTGCTCGGGTTCATCGCGCGCGACGTCGACGGCTACCGGGAGGCCGCGCGCGTGACGCTCGACCGGCTCGCGGGCGGGATGCACGTCGAGATCGGCGCGCGGCTGCCGCTCGGGCAGGCGGCCGACGCGCACCGGTTGCTGGAGTCGCGCGCGACGACGGGGGCGGTGGTGCTGGTGCCGTGACCCGGAGGCGAGTCGGCCGTTATCGGGTGGGGCGGCTCGCAGGGGCCGGCAGGCGACGGCCGATCGAGCCGCCGCTCGCCCGCGTCGTCAAGCGCCCTTGCGCAGCGGCGCGTCCTCGACGAACCAGGCAAGCACGAACGCGATCGCGATCGTGCTCGCGGCCGCCAGATACACGACGTGCAGCGACCCCGCGAACGCATCCAGATACGCGAGCCGCACCGCGTCCGGCAACTGGTGCACGGCGGCCGGGCTGAGCGCGCGCGGCAGCTCGGTGCCGGCCGGCAGCGCCTGCGCGAGCCGCGACTGCAGCCCGTTCGAGAACAGCGCGCCGAACGCGGCGACGCCGAGCGAGCCGCCGATCGAGCGGAACAGCGTGACGCCGGACGTCGCGACGCCCATATGGCGGAACGCGATCGTGTTCTGCACCGCGAGCGTGAGCACCGGCATCACCATGCCGAGCCCGATGCCGAGCAGCGCCATGTAGCCGTACATCGTGTGCAGTGGGGTGTCGAGCGTCAGCGTCGACAGCAGCGTCATCGCGACGCCGCCGGCCAGCGTCCCCGCGATCGGGAACACGCGGTACTTGCCGAACCTCGAGATCAGGCGGCCGCTCACGACCGACATCGCGAGCATCCCGCCCATCATCGGCAGCAACTGCATGCCGGCCTGCGACGGCGTCGAGCCCTTCACGACCTGCAGGTACAGCGGAATGAACGTGACGGAGCCGAACAGCGCGATGCCGACGACGAAGCCGATCAGGCTGCACAGCACGAAGGTGCGGTGGCGGAACAGCGCGAGCGGCATGATCGGTTCCGCGGCGAGCCGCTCCTCATGGATGCAGCCGCCGATCGCGACGACGCCGAGCGCGAGCATCATCCACAGCTGCGGCGACGACCACGGCAGCAGCGAGCCGCCTTCGCTCGTGAACAGGACGATGCAGGTGAGGGCGGTCGCGAGGAACGCGGCGCCCATGTAGTCGATCCGGTGCTTCACGTGCGCGGTGTGCGGCTTGAACGCGATGCCGATCACCGCGAGCGCGAGCGCGCCGAGCGGCAGGTTGATGGTGAAGATCCAGCGCCACGACAGGTGCTCGACCAGGAAGCCGCCGAGCAGCGGCCCGATGATCGTCGCGAGCCCGTACACGCCGCCGAACATGCCCTGGTAGCGGCCGCGCTCGCCGGGCGGGATCAGGTCGCCGATCGCGGCCATCGTGACGACCATCAGGCCGCCGCCGCCGAGCCCCTGCACCGCGCGCAGCAGGATCAGCTGCGTCATGTCCTGTGCGACGCCGCACAGCGCCGAGCCCGCGAGGAACAGCACGATCGCCGCCTGCAGCACGATCTTGCGGCCGTACAGGTCGCCGAGCTTGCCGTACAGCGGCAGCACGACGGTGGACGACAGCAGGTACGCGGTGACCACCCACGACAATTGGTCGAGCCCGCCGAGCTCGCCGACGATCGTCGGCAGCGCGGTGGACACGATGGTCTGGTCGAGCGCGGACAGCAGCATCACGAGCAGCAGCGCGGCGACGATCAGCCCGACGGGGGCGTCGCGGCGGGCTGCGTCGACAGCCGGCGGGTGCGAAACGGTTTCGGTTTGCATGGGGGATAGCTGCTTAGGCAGTGAATTGTCCGGAAATATAGAGGCTTAAAGTTGCCGGGTCAATTTCTGCCGGTGCTTGAATTGTTGCAGCCGTAACAGGACGTTGATTTGCGCGGAATTTGACGTGGATCACGCAAAAAAGCGGGGACGGACTCAAGTTTTTTGCAGGCAAACCGTAATACAGCGTGCCGCGCGCCATTTGCCGCGGCGTTTTTCATATCGCACACGTTCCGTCATGAACCTGAATGCCCTGTTTTCCCGTTTCTCGATCCGGACGCGGATCTTCTCCACGCTCGGCCTGGTTGCGGCCCTGCTCGTCGTCTCGGGGCTGATCGGCCTCGCCGGCATGCAGAGTTCGAACCAGGCGCTCGAGGAGGCCTATTCGCAGCAGCTGGCGGCGAAGAATGCGCTCGCCTCGGCGACCCTGAACCTGACGATCGTGCGCACGACGCTCGACCGCGCGATGCTGCACCCCGAGGCGCCGGACGTGCCGGACCTGGTGACCAAGGCGGAAGGCTACCTGTCGAAGGCGGACGCCGCCTGGCGCACGTACGCGGCGATGCCGCACGACGGCGACGAGACCGCGCTCGCGAGCCGCATGGACGCCGCGCGCCAGGCGCTGATCGGGCAGGCGCTCAAGCCGATGGCCGACGCGATCCGCGGTGGCCGCCGCGACGAGGCCGACCGGCTGCTGATGACGGTCGCGCCGCCGCTGTCGGTCGCGCTCACGCAGGCGACCAATGCGCTCGACGATTTCCAGGCGGCGCGCGGCAAGGAAGTGTTCGACACCGCGCAGACCTATTACAACTGGCTGCGCGCCGGCGCCATCGCCGGCATCGCGTTTGGCCTCGCCGCGTGCCTCGGCTGCGCGATCGGCCTGCATTTCGCGATCTCGCAGCCGGTCGAGCGGATGCTCGAGCACTTCCGCCGCCTGTCGAGTGGCGACCTGACGTCGGAAGTCCGCTGGTCGTCGCAAGACGAGATGGCCGAACTGGTGAAGGGCGTGACGGGCATGCAGCGCAGCCTGGTCGACACGGTGCGCCAGGTCACGCAGGGTTCCGAGGCGATCGTCACCGCGACGCACCAGATTGCCGCCGGCAACACCGACCTGTCGCAGCGCACTGAAGAGCAGGCCGCCGCGCTCGAGCAGACGGCCGCGAGCATGGAGCAGCTGACGGCGACGGTGAAGCAGAACGCCGACAACGCGGCCCAGGCGCAGGCCTGCGCGGACAGCGCGTCCAACATCGCGTCGAAGGGCGCGGCGGTGGTCGGCGAGGTGGTCGACACGATGAACGAGATCGACCAGAGCTCGCAGAAGGTTGCCGACATCATCGGCACGATCGAGGGCATCGCGTTCCAGACCAACATCCTCGCGCTGAACGCGGCCGTCGAGGCGGCGCGCGCGGGCGAGCAGGGTCGCGGTTTCGCGGTGGTCGCGGGCGAGGTGCGCACGCTCGCGCAGCGTTCGGCGTCCGCGGCGAAGGAAATCCGCACGCTGATCGGCGAATCGGTCGAGCGCGTCGCGAACGGCTCGCGCCTCGTCGGCGTGGCCGGCTCGACGATGCAGGACATCCAGCAGGCGATCTCGCGCGTGACCAGCATCATGACCGAGATCGCGGCGGCGTCGAACGAGCAGCGCGACGGCATCGAGCAGGTGAACCTCGCGGTGTCGCAGATGGACCAGGTGTCGCAGCAGAACGCGGCGCTCGTCGAGGAAGCCGCGGCGGCCGCCGCGTCGCTCGAGGAGCAGGCCGACGTGCTGCGCCGCGCGGTAGGCGCGTTCCGCGTCGCCTGACGCGGGCAGGCGGGAACCGGCCCGGGTGGGCGGCGGCGGCCCGGGCGCTGGACGTGTTGCTTACGCCGCCGCCGCGAGCTGCCCGGCCGCACGCGACGACGCGACGAGCAGCAGCTTCATCGTTGCGCGGGTCGCGCCGACGAACAGCTTGCGGGCCGCGCGCGCGTCGAGCGTGTCGAAGTCGATCTCGGTGAGAATCACGCACGGCGCCGACTGGCCCTTGAAGCGGTAGATCGAATCGAGCAGCACGTCGCCGTCGACGTATTCAGGGTTGCCGAACAGGTCGTACTTGCCGGTGAAGCGCTTGACCCGGTGCGGCCCGAGCTGGTCGAGCGCCGCGAGCGCCGAGCTTTCCCGGCCGCGATACGACAGCACCGCGATGTCCTGCTTGCGGAAGCCGAGCGACAGCGCATGCGTGATCGCGCGCTTGGTCGCGTCGATGCAGGCGTCGGCCAGTGCGGCGGGCGACGCGTCGGCGTCGCCGTACGCGGACACCGCGAGATCCGAGCCGTCGAACGGGCTGCCCGAGCGCAGCTCGGCGGCGAGCGGCTCCACGCGGCCGACCACGTCGCGCACGAATTCGAGCAGGTCGCGCGGGCTGCGGTAGTTCGTGAGCGCCTTCAGCGTGACCCAGCCCGGCAGCGCGACCGGCTCGCGCATGTAGAGGTTCTGCAACGGATCCTCGAGCCACCACCACGCGCCGTCCGGCGCGAGCAGCCGCTCCAGCGCCACCGCCCACGACGGATGAAAATCCTGCCCCTCGTCGACGATCAGCACGTCGAAGCGCCAGCGCTCGGGCACCGGCGTGTCGGCGAAGCGCGCCGCGAGCCGCTCGAACGCATCCGGAGCCTGGAAATCCGGCGTATGGCCGCTGTCGCGCACGACCCAGTCGCACAGCTGGTGGTAGTTCGCGATCTTCGCGCCGGGCGGCGCGATGCGCGCGATGTAGTCGGCGAGCGGCCGGTTGAAGCATACGTAGAGCACGCGCCGACCCGCGGCGATCGCGTCGCGCATCGCCTGCACCGCGAGCTGCGTCTTGCCCGAGCCCGCGGTGCCCGTCACGCGCAGCCGGAACGGCGTGAACTCGAGCTGGCGCGCCCACGCGGCGAGGCCGCCGGACAGCCGCGTGACGAGCGTGCCGGCCTGCCCGACGAGCGCGCTCGTGTCGGGCGCGAGCGCCAGCTCGTCGGCGAGGAAATGGTGGATCTTCGGCGCGTTCGCGACGCGCGGCTCGTCGGCGGGCAGCAGTTGCAGGATCACCTGCGCGAGCTGCGCCTTGCGCGCCGCGTCGACGATGCGCTCGGCGGGCACGCCCGCGATCGCGGCCTGGCGGACCGCGTAGTCGGGGCAGTAGAGCAGCGCATCGACGCCGTAGACGCCCGCGCCGAGCGCGGCCGTCAGGCGGCGGTGCAGCGTTTCCTGGGTGCGCGCGAGCTGGATCGACACGTTGCGCTCGGTCTGCAGGTAGACCTTGACGAGCCCCTTCGGCGTCTCGCGCAGGAAGCCGGCCTTCTGCTCGATCAGCAGGATGCGCCCGGCCGGGCTGACAACGACGAACGCCGCTTCGCCGAACACCGAGAAGCCCTGGTCGGCGCGGGTCCAGTGCACGCCGTGGTACACGGTGTAGTCGTCGGGCAGCGCGTGTTCGAGGGCGGCGAGCGTCTCGCGCTCGCGTTCGGCCGCACCGGTGGCGGCGAGGCTTTTCCAGTCGTCGGGGATGAGGCGGGCCATGGCGTCGGGCGCGGCGGATGCCGGCGGGCGTGAACGGGTGCGGCTATTGTACTGAGGAACCCGTGCACGGCCGTGGCCGCGGCGTGCGCACCGGCCGTCCGGCCGGGCGTGCCGCTGTGGAGGCGCGGCGGAGTGGGGCGCTCAGCCGCGCGCGAGCCGTTTCGCGAGATCCGCGCTGAGGATCGCCATGCGTGCGGGCTTTTCGTAGCAGACCGCGTCGAACGCGCGGATCGCTTCGCTGATGTCGGCCTCGCTCGCACGGCCGGTGAGCAGGTCGCCGGTCAGCACGAAGATCGGCGCGCCCGGGTTGTCGGACGTGCGCACCGCCTTGATCGCGGTGGCGGCCGTGCAGTCGTCGAACAGCCATTCGGTGACGACGGCGTCGAACGCCTGGCCCTGCAGCGCGTCGACGAAGGCGGCGAGGCCGTCGAACGCCGCCGTCGCGAAACCCTGCCGCTCGAGATAGCGGCACAGCTCGGTCGCGCTGACGCGATCGGGGTCGATCACGGCGACGACCAGCTTGTCGCTTTCCGCGCGGCGCGGGTAGATCTCGATCTTGTGCACGTCGTACGCGTTCTGGTAGAGCCCGCCGCTATGGCGCAGCACGCGCCAGCGGCCGTTCTGCTCGTACGCGACGAACTCGGGGCGCGCGCCCGCCTCGAGCGGCGCGCCGATCCAGGCGGTGCACGGGATCTCGGCGACCCCCGCGTACAGCACGGCGTCCTGCGAATACGCGCCGACCATGCCCGGGTCGAGCGTCTGCGCGCCGAACAGCTGCGCGGCGGGCTCGCCGTACGCTTCGGCCACCTTCTTGATTTGCGAGAGGGTCCACGGGCTGCTGCCGCGCAGCTTGCGGTGGCCCTGCGAAAAGCTGAGGTCGAGGATGCGGCACAGCTCGGTGGTCTGCTGCCGCTTGCCGATGCCGTTGCGAGTCATCAGCTCGCGCACGCGCTCGGCAACCGCGAGGGAATCCGTGGTGATTGCTTCAGTGGTCATGCTACGGGAACGGATCGGATCGAATGACGGTCAGGACGACGCCTTGCGGCGGAACTCGGCGGACAATCTGTGGCGATGCCCGGTGGCGAGCCGACCGGCCACGCGCGGAAAAGATAACTTTACCGCAAAATGGCATCGGTTCCCCGTCGCGAAAGGTGCGTTTGTGTGAAAGGTGTTTCGCAACGTTACGGGGCGCGATCCAGAGTTTCGCGCATTACTCACCAACAAGAAATAATGACGACAACATACCCGCTTCACGACACGCTGACGCGCGCCGACGCGGCCTTTCCGGCCGAGGCCGACGTGGTGATCGCCGGCGCCGGCATCATGGGCTGCGCAGCCGCGTATTACCTGGGTTTGCGCGGCCTGAAGGCCGTCGTGCTCGACAAGTCCCGGCTCGCCGGGCAGCAGTCCACGCGCGCGTGGGGCTTCGTGCGCCAGCAGGGGCGCGAGGCGGCCGAGGTGCCGCTGATGATGGCCGGCATGCGGATCTGGGAAGGATTAGAGGCCGCCCTCGGTTTCGACCTCGAATGGCGCCAGGGCGGCTGTCTCTATATTGCGGACAACGAAACGGACTGGGCTTCGTTCCAGGCGTGGCTGAATGTCGCACGCGACCACGGGCTCGACACGCGCACGCTGACGCCCGCGCAGATCGGCGAGCACGTGAACGGTCTCGCCGCGCCCGCGCTCGGCGGCCTCTACACCGCGAGCGACGGCCAGGCCGAGCCGCGGCGCGTGGCCGCCGCGTTCGCCGCGCGCGCGAGCGAAGCCGGCGCGCGGTTCTTCGAGGGCTGCGGCGTGACGGCGATCGAGACGGCCGGCGGCGCGGTCGTCGGCGTCATGACCGAACGCGGCGCGATCCGCACGTCGCGCGTGATCTGCGCGGCCGGCGCGGCGAGCTTCCGGCTGCTCGACGGGCTCGGGATCCGGCTGCCGCAGCAGGCCGTGCGCGGCACCTGCATGCGCACCAACGTGCTGCCGCCCGTGTCCGCGTCGACGATCTGGGGGCACGGCCTCGGCATCCGCCAGCGCAGCAACGGCGCGATCAATCTGGCCGACGACATGCAGGTGGACGTCGACCTGACGCTCGGCCACCTGCGCGGGCTGAGCGTGTTCTGGCCGGAATTCTGGGCGCAGCGCGAGAAATTCCGGCTGCACCTGAACGGTGCAGCATGGCGCGACCTGCTCGCGCGCATCGGCGGCGGGCCCGGCCCGATCGAGCCGCGCGATCCGCAGCCGCAGCCGAACCGCGCGCACGCGCCGCGCGCGCTCGCGAAGCTGAAGGCGATCTTTCCGGCGCTGAAGGATGCGCAGGTCGTCGAGGCGTGGGCCGGCCTGATCGACGTGCTGCCCGACGGCATTCCGGTGATCGACGCACCCGGCACGCCCGCCGGGCTCGCGATCGCGACCGGCTTCTGCGGTCACGGATTCGCGATGGGGCCGATCGTCGGCCGGCTGCTCGCCGAATGGGTCGACACCGGCGCGCCGTCGCTCGACCTCGCCGCGTTCCGCGCGCGGCGTTTCGTCGACGGCACGATGGTGCGGCCGCGCAGCATGCTGTGAGGTTCGTCGCGGCGCGTGCGCTGTGTGACCGGCGCATGCGCCCGCGACACGCGTTCGCATCGTAGAATCGACCCCGCATCTTTCAGGAGATTTCCCCGTTGGCATCGCCATCCGCCCAGCGCCGCTCGTTGCGCTTACGCCTGCGACGCGCCCGCAACCCGTGGCAGGCGCCGCGCGCGCGTACGCTGTTCACGCGCCCCGCGACGTCGCCGCATCGCACGCTGCTGTTCCGTTTCGCTCTCGTCGTGTTCCTGTGCGCGCTCGCGTTCCTCGTGCTGTATCTCGATCGCGACGGCCTGCGCGATTCGACCAAGAGCACGCCGATGAACATCGCCGACCTCGTCTATTTCACGATGGTCACGGTCGCGACGGTCGGCTATGGCGACATCGTGCCGGTCACCGCGCGGGCGCGGCTGATCGATGCCTTCTTCATCGTGCCGATCCGCATCGGCATCTGGTTCATCTTCCTGGGCACGGCGTATCAGTTCGTGATCCAGCGCGTCGTCGAGGAATTCCGCATGAAACGCCTGCAAAAGCAACTGACCGATCACATCGTCGTGTGCGGCTACGGCCTGTCGGGCTCGATCGCCGTGCGCGAGCTGCTCGAAAGCGGCGTCGATCCGGCGACGGTGATCGTGATCGACGCGCAGCAGCAGGCGCTCGAGGCCGCGACG
The DNA here is from genome assembly GCA_001527685.1 of Burkholderia pyrrocinia. Taxonomy (GTDB): domain Bacteria; phylum Pseudomonadota; class Gammaproteobacteria; order Burkholderiales; family Burkholderiaceae; genus Burkholderia; species Burkholderia pyrrocinia_D. The sequence continues at coordinate 301,369 of LOZU01000077.1, read as the reverse complement.
TCGCTCGGCGTGACCGGGCTGCTCGGCGACCCCGCGCACGAGGACCTGCTGCAGCAGGCGCAGGTGCGCGCCGCGAAGGCGGTGATCATCTCGGTGACCGACGATCCGACCGCGATCCTGCTGACGCTGTCGGTGCGCAGCATCGCGCCCGACACGAAGATCGTCGTGCGCATCCAGGAGAACCTGTATCAGCGGCAATTGCGCCAGGCGGGCGCGGACGTGATCGTGTCGTCGACGAAGATCGGCGCGCTGCTGCTCGCCGATGCGGTGCACAGCCGCTACATCGTGCCGTTCGTCAACGACATGCTGTCGACCCGCGGCCGCGCGACGCTGGTCGAGCGGCCGGCGATGAAGCACGAGATCGGCTGCATGACGAACGTCGTGCCCGGCGCGATCGTCGTCGGGCTCGACCGGGGCGGGAAGATCCAGTCGTTCTACGAGGATCCGCCGTGCCGGATCGAGGCAGGGGATACGCTCGTCGTGATCCAGTCGGCGCGGATTCCGGATCCGGACGTGTGAGACCTTCCCTCTACTGAACCGCGCCTGCCCCAGGCAAGCAAAGGGTGGGGCGTGCCGTCACGCCATCCGCCGCGCCACCAGCCGATTCCACAGCATCCCGGCCCGCTTGCCGCTTCCGCAATACGCGAGAACCGGCTTCGGCAACGCATCGACCATCGCGCCAAACGCATCGACCTGCGCGTCGCCGATCTGATCGGATTCGACCGGGAGGTATCGCGCGTCGAGCCCCAGTTCGCGGGCAGCGGCCGCGATCTCCTCGAAGGCCGGCTGATCGGCGCTTTCGCCATCGGGGCGGTTGCAGATCACGGCGCGGAAGCCCGCGCCGCGAATGGCCTTCAGGTCGTCCGGCGTGATCTGGCGCGACGCGGTAAACCCGCTCGATGCGCTCGACCGGCATTGCTCGATCGCGCGCCGGAAGCAGGCGATCGCGAAGTCGATGTCCTGTTCCGTCGTGAAGCGTCCGACGCTGATCCGGACGGTGCGGCCGGCCGAATCCGCATCCAGGCCGATGGCCGTGAGGACGTGGGACGGCGTGCCGGCGGCCGAGTTGCACGCGGACGTCGACGACACGGCGAGCGCATCGCCCAGCATGAACGGAAAGAAACCCGGTGCCGTGACGGTCAGGCTCAACGTATGCGGGATGCGTCGCGCCGCGGCCGCGTTCTGCGTAACGTCGCCGAGCGCAAGCACGCCGTCCCGCAAACGCGTGCCGAGCGTGGCAATCCGCGCCGCTTCGGTCTCGAGCAAATCGGCGGCCAACTCGCACGCGGTACCCATGCCGACGATCTGGTGGGTGGCGAGCGTGCCCGAACGCAAGCCCCGCTCGTGTCCGCCGCCGTGCATCTGCGGCGCGATTCGGTCCGCGATGTCCCGGCGCACGAACAGCGCGCCGATCCCTTTGGGCCCATAGAACTTGTGCGCCGACATCGACATCATGTCGATGCCGAGCGCGCGCACGTCGATCGGGGTCTTGCCGAGCGCCTGCGCCGCGTCGACGTGGAGCAGGGCGCCGGCGGCGTGCACGACCCGGGCGATCTCGCCGATGTCCGTGAGGGTGCCGATCTCGTTGTTCACGAGCATCAGCGACACGAGGCCGGTGTCCGGGCCGATCGCCGCGGCCACGGCGTCGGCCGTGATTTCGCCGTCAGGCGTCGGCGCGAGATAGGTGACCGACACGCGTTGCTTCGACAGGCTGGCCATCGTGTCGAGAATGGCCTTGTGCTCGATGCGGCTCGTGATCAAGTGGCGCTTTTCGACGGCGGCCTCCGCATAGCCCTTGAGCGCCAGGTTGTTCGATTCGGTGGCGCCCGACGTCCAGACGATTTCGTCCGCATCCGCGCCGATGAGCGCGGCAACCTGTTCGCGTGCCCGCTCCACTTTCGCGCGTGCCTGCCTGCCCGCGGCATGCGAACTCGACGCCGGGTTGCCGAACGCGCCGTCGGCGCCGAGACAGGTGACCATCGACTCGATCACCCGCGGATCTGCCGGCGTCGTCGCTGCGTAGTCGAGGTAATGCAATGTGTTGTTCTCGCTCATATCCTTCACTGGCCCCTTCGCAATGCAGGAAATGATACGGCGACCGATCAAGAAAAAGGATCCAAACTTGGCTGGAAATCGGGCCGTTCGTGGAATATTTTTCTATCGCTTGACGGTGTCCGGGGAGTGGCTGCCTACGGTGGAGGCAGCGGCAGGCTGCCTGGCGTCACACCGGGTGATTCGCGCTTTCGGAAATCATATGAATATTCCGTGCACATGTTTTTTCTCGCGGTGATGGCGAAACAGGTGCGTCTGCAAATTGCCGGAGTTTTTAATTGATTTAAACAATTTCTGCCGTTCACGAATAATCAATCGAATAATTTCGACCGTGCCTGATTATTTCTTTCAAATTCCAATCAATTTGCCTTCACAGGTCTTGTATTAACCTTCAATTGCTATAAGCTGATCGTAAGCAACGTTGCTTCATGTATTTCTTCTCAACCAACCGGAAGATTGCCCATGACACGTATGTACATTACCGCCGCCCCCACCGGGGCCGTCCCGAAATGGCTCGATCCGCTCGAACCGACTTTTATTCCGTCCGGTCTCGTTCACCCGTTATTCGATCCGGCCGAAGCCGAGAAAATCGTCGCGCGTTTGCAATCGGACGGCTGGGAAGCCGTTCCGGCCGGCGGACGGTTGATCGAATCAGGACACGGTCATTCTCTTTTGGATAATTTTTTAGCAGAACTATCGAATCCGCATGCCGCGCGCCATGCATTGGAGGAGATGGGGTGGACGCACCGCGATCGGGCGTGGCATCCGCCACCGGTGTCGGCTTCCGGCAGCGCGGTCATTCCGCGTGAATGGCTGGCGGCGCTGTCGTCGGTCGAGCTCGTCAGGCGCATCGTGCTGCAATTGACGACGTATGGATGGGTGGCCGACGAGCGCGGCGACCTGGTCTGGCATCACGCGAAGCTGCACAGCTATGTGCCGCCTGCGTTGATCGAGTCGATTCGCGAAGACTGTCCGGCGCTGCTGGCGAAACTCGAAACATCCGGCTGGCGTGAGTGCGGCGCCGGCTACTGGCAAGCAGGCAAGGGGCGCTCGCCGGTCCTGCCGATCACGCCGGATGCGATCGTGGACGAAACCGTCCGGTCGATCCAGGAAGGCGCGGCGGTCGTGCACCTGCACACGCGTGAGCTCGGCGACCGCACGCCGCTCGAGATCCCCGGGCTGGGCGCCGTCACGGTCGGCACGCAGCGCAACCAGATCGTCGTGGATCACTACGATGAGATCGTGCCGGCCGTGCGGAACGCCGACACGACGGCGATCCTGAATCTGTCGACGAGCGTGCGAGGCGATCGTCAGGGCTCGCGCAGCACGTTGCGGCGCGCCCACCTGAAAGCCTACGGCGAGGCCGCGGTGCCCGAAGTCGCGTCGCTGAGCCCGGCCGCGGTGATTTTCCAGGGCGGCGGCGGTTACGACAACGCGCCGGATTTCCTGGCCGAGCAGTTCGCGCATTTCCAGCGGGTCGGCACGCGCCCCGAGGTGGAAGTGTTCAATCACACGATCATCGACAACGCGACCACCCTTTACCGCGAATTCCTCGAAGCGACCGGCCAGCCCGTGCTGTTCATGCTGGTGGCCGGCGTCGACCAGTACCGTCGCGATCCGGTCAGCGGGGACGTGGAGGACGATTCGCTGATCGCGCCCGACGTCCGCCAGGAAATCGCCCGCTGCGTGGCGGCCGGCGACGCGCCAGCCCGGCAGCGCGCGATCGATCTCGCGGTCGAACAGCTGCGCCCGGTGGTCGCACGGTTGCGCGACGGCTTTCCGTCATCGCTCGTGTCGTTGCTGTTGCCGGGGCCGCTGCAGGCGATACTGGCCGATCTCGCGCACGCGCTGCGTCTGGACGGCGTTCGCATCGGCCTGGAGGACGGCCTGACCGTGCTCGACAGCCGGGTTCCGGGCGGCGTGCGCAAGGCGCGCGGCACGTGGGAGCAGGTGCGCATGCTGCGCGAAGACCTGCTGGCCAGGGGCGTCACGGTGCAAACCGCCGCCGAGGTGCGGGACATGCTCGGCTTGCCGGTCGCCAGGCCGCGTGCGCCGCAGTCGACGCGCGCGTGACGGAGCGAACATTCGATGGCTATCTATCGATTGGGTGAGCGCGTGCCCACCATCCATGCGAGTGCGTTCGTCGCGGAGTCGGCGTCGATCGTCGGCGACGTTCGGCTGGGCGCCGATTCGAGTGTCTGGTTCGGTGCGATCGTGCGCGGCGATACCGAGCCGATCGTCGTCGGCGCGGGCACCAACATCCAGGACGGGGCCGTGCTGCACACGGAGTCGGGGTGCCCGTTGACGATTGCCGAGCATGTGACGGTCGGCCACCAGGCCGTGCTGCATGGATGCACGATCGGCGAGGGCTCGCTGGTCGGGATCCAGGCGGTGGTGCTCGACGGCGCGGTGATCGGCCGTCAATGCCTGGTGGGCGCGGGCGCGGTCGTCACGGCGGGCAAGGTGTTTCCCGAGCGATCGCTGATCCTCGGCGCGCCCGCCAAGGTCGTGCGTGTCCTGACGGATGAGGACGTCGCGCGGCTGCGCACGAATATCGGCTTCTATGCGGAGGTGCGCAGGCCGATGTACCAGCGGGCGTTGCACCGGATCGATCCGGTGTGATCCGGCTCGGGAAACCGCTGCGTCCGGCCGCGGACGCAGCGGCATGACGCGGCCGGCCCTTCGCCGGGCCGGCCCGCGCCACCCGCCCGGGCGCGCAGCATGGCGCCCGGGCGGCTTATTTCACGCACTCGAGCGTATACCTGAGCGCCGGCCCGATCAGGCCGCGCCACACGTCCCACGTGTGGCCGCCGTCGACGATGCGCAGCTCGGCCGGGTTCTGCGCGCGGCGCAGCTGCGTGTACAGCACGCTCGATTCGGCCTGGATCGTCAGGTCGTCGTCGCCGGCGGCGACGAACATCGGCACGCGCCAGCTGCGCGCGAAATAGCCGCGCAGCAGCGCCGGGTAGTTGAGTTCATGCCAGACACGCGAGTCGAACTGCTTGTCGCCGAACACGCCCACGTAGCGCGCCGCGGAATTGAGCGGCGGCTCGTTCGCGTAGATCGCCGGGCTCAGCAGCATCGCGCCGCAGAACAGGCCCGGCTCGAGCAGCGCGAAGCGCAGCGCGCCGAAGCCGCCCATCGACACGCCGCCGATCGCGCGGCCCGCGCGCTGGTTCGACACCGCGAAATGCGCCTCGACGTCCGGCAGCAGGTCGTTGAGGAACGCGCTCTGCATCCGTTCCTTGCGGTCGACGTACCAGTCGGTGCCGCCCTGCGGCATCACGATCACGACGGGCGGGATCTCGTGCCGCTCGATCAGCGTATCCGCGGTGGCCTGCAGGCGGCCCTGCGTGATCCAGTCGTTCGCGTTGCCGGCGTTGCCGTGCAGCAGGTACAGCACCGGGTAGCGCGCGCCTTCCGGGTTGTAGCGGGGCGGCAGGTAGACCGTGTACGACCAGTCGCGCTGCAGCGACGGCGAACGGAACGTGCGCAGCGCGACGCTGCTGTCGTCGCTGATCGGGGCGACCTGGGCCGGCTGGGCGGGCGGGGCGGATTCGGCGGATTCGGCGAGGCCGATGGTCAGCGCGGCGGCAAGCAGGAAAGAGAATCGGCGCATGTCGAGCGGGGTGAGGAGTATCGCCGCCTATCGTAGCAGCGGCGGATGACGGTCGCGCGGCGGTTCAGCGCCGCGTGCGGAACGGCAGCCGGGACATCAGCGGCGCGTAGAGCTTGGCGACGAGGTACAGCAGGCCCATCGCGACGACGTCGGCGGTCAGCCCGAGCGGCACGTCGAGGTAGCCTTCGGTCGCCTGGTACAGCAGCGAATCCACCGCGAGCGAGATGCCGGTGCCGGCGACGAAGCACAGCAGGCCCTGGCGGCCGATCGTGCCGATCCACGGCATCGCGTGCGCCACCTTCTTCATCCAGCCGAGGTGCACGAGCTTGGCCGCGAGCCACGCGATCGCGAGGAAGTTCACGAGCCGCAGCACGCCGAGGTTCTGCTTGATCGACGGATCGGTCGGGAACGGCTCGATGCGCAGCCGGTAGTACGCGCCCGCCGCGACGATCGCGAGCGATGCGGCGGTCAGCAGCCAGCCCTGCGGCTTCGGCGCGAGCGTCTGGTAGACGGGCTGGCAGCGCGAGACCGCGCCGAGCACGAACAGCAACTGCCATGCGAACGGATTGAAGTCCCACGGCGCGCCCTCGACGGTCGGCAGGAAGTGCGCGGCGTGCGGCGCGGCGAACCACAGCGACGCGCTGAACGCGAGCAGCAGCCACGGCTGGCTGCGCGCGAGCGGCAGCGCGAGCGGGACGAGCAGCGCGAAGAACGCGTACATCGGCAGCACCGACGCGAGGTACGGCTGGCGCCGGAACAGCAGGATGTCGCGCAGCGCGGCGAGCGGCCGGTGGATCAGGCCGTCGAGATCGTTGGTCGGCATGTTCGGGCCGTCGATCGCGAACGCGTTCAGCGCCGCGGTGATCAGCAGCATCAGGCCCGCGGTGACGAGAAACGCGCGGTAGATCTCGAACGCGCGGCGGATGAAGCGCTGGCGCGCGGCGGCCTCGTCGTGGCGCTCGGCGAGCGAGTTGTACGCGATCGCGGTCGCGAAGCCGCCGAGGAACACGAATACCTCGGCGGCGTCGCACAGCGCGTACGCATGCAGCGTGACCCGGGACAGGATGCTGCCGCCGATGTGGTCGATGACGATGACGAGCAGCACGAGGCCGCGGAAGAAGTCGAGCTCGGCGTAGCGGCCGGGCCGGGCGGGGCTCATCGGCGCGCCTCCCGGCGAGCGCCGCGCGCGCGGCGGGGACGCACCGCGCATGAATCGGGGTCAAGCATGACTTCGTGAAGATTTGTCGACAGGATGCGCATTGTGCCACCGAAGCGGCCGGTTCAGGGTTTACGTGAATGGCATGTCTGCCAGCCAAGGCCGGCAAGGCCCGCCCGGCAACCGGGACAATGGGGCCAGTTGGAAGAGCGCAACGCTTTGCGCGAGGGGGCCGCGCCCCTGTGGACGTTTGTTTTGCGCCGTGACACCATTTTGACCATTGCGCGGCATGCCAACCCGCGCCGCCCGCCGAGCGGGCCATACAAGACCAACACCGGGCGCCTCGCACGAGCGCCCCCGACTCCCGGTTCTGGAGATTCGCCATGAAGAAGCACGTCCTTTCCGCCGCCGCGCTGGCCGCCTTTGCCGCACCGGTGTTCGCGCAGAACAGCGTGACGCTGTACGGCCTGATCGACGAGGGCTTCAACTATACGAACAACGTCAACGTGGGCGGCGTCGGCAAGACCAACTACCAGCTCGCGAGCGGCTATGCGCAGGGCAGCCGCTGGGGGCTGCGCGGCTCGGAGGATCTGGGCGGCGGGCTGAAGGCGATCTTCGTGCTCGAAAACGGCTTCGACGTGAACAACGGCCGGTTCAACCAGGGCGGCCGCATGTTCGGCCGGCAGGCGTTCGTCGGCCTGTCGGCGCCGCGCTTCGGCACGCTGACGTTCGGCCGCCAGTACGACGCGCTCGTCGACTATCTCGCGCCGCTGACCGCGAACGGCAACTGGGGCGGCACGCTGTTCTCGCATCCGTTCGACAACGACAACACCGACAACTCGTTCCGCGTCAACAACACGGTGAAGTACGCGAGCCCCGACTGGAACGGCCTGACGCTGGGCGGCACGTACAGCTTCAGCAATAGCACCGGCTTCGCGACCAACCGCCAGTACAGCATCGGCGCGCAGTACTCGCTGGCCGGCCTGCAGGTCGCCGCGGCCTACCTGCAGGCGAACAGCCCGGGGATCGGCACGGCGGGCGCGATCACCGACGACGCGAACTTCGTCGCCGACCGCCTGCGCATCTTCGGTGGCGGCATCAACTACACGTTCGGCCCGGCGACGGTCGGCTTCGTGTACACGAAGACCGACGTGAAGAACCCGGTGTCGACCGTCTACCTGCCCACGTCCACGTTCTCGGGCCTCGGCCTGACCGCGACGAAGTTCCAGAACTTCGAGGTCAACGGCAAGTACCAGCTCACGCCTGACTTCTTCCTCGGCGCGCAGTACGTCTTCACGGACGGCAAGTTCGACGCCGCGGCCGGCTCGTTCAAGCCGAAGTACCACACGGTGGGCGTGATGGCCGACTACAGCCTGTCGAAGCGTACCGACGTGTACCTGCAGGGCGCGTGGCAGAGGGTCGCCGGCGACAAGACCGGCACGGCCGCCGACGGCGGCTACGTGGTCGGCACCGACGGCCCGTCGTCGTCGTCGAACCAGTTCGCGGTGCGCGCGGCGATCCGCCACAAGTTCTGACGCCCGGCGCCGGCGCGCCGGCGCCCGTCAGCCGGGCTGATGCGTCCGGCCGAGCGTCTGCGCGAGCCAGTCGACGAAGATCCGCACGCGCGGCGCAAGGTGCCGGCCGTGCGGAAACACCACCGACACCGGCAGCGGCGCCGCATTCCATTCCGGCAGCACCTCGACGAGCGAGCCGTCCGCGAGCGGCGTGTCGAGCCCGTCGCGCGGCGCCTGGATCATCCCGAGCCCCGCGAGGCAGCAGGCCAGGTACGCCTGCGAGCTGTTGACCGACACGATGCTGCGCATCTTCACCGCGTGCATCTCGCCGGTATCCATGTCCGCATACTCCCAGTCGAGCTCGCGGCCCGTGCGGATCGAGAAATAGCCGACCGCGACGTGTTCCGGCAGGTCGTCGGGCGAGCGCGGCGTGCCGTGGCGCGCGAGATACGCGGGCGATGCGCAGTTGACCTGCGCCAGCTCGCCGATGCGCCGCGCGACGAGCGACGTGTCCGACAGCGCGCCGACCCGCACCGCGCAGTCGATGCCGTCGGCCACCAGGTCGACGAAGCGGTCGGTCGTGCTGATCACCACCCTCAAGTCCGGATAGCGCGCATGGAACGCCGGCAGCGCCGGGATCACCTCGTTCAGCGCGAAACGCTCCGGCAGATCCACGCGGATCACGCCGCGCGGCGACGCGCCGGCGTCCTCGAACAAGGTCTCCGCATCGTCGAGGTCGGCGAGCAGCCGCACGCAGCGCTCGTAGTAGGCCGTGCCCTCGGCGGTCAGCGCGACGCGCCGCGTCGTGCGCTGCAGCAGGCGGATCTTCAGATGTTTCTCGAGGTACTGGACGGCGTTGCTCACCGTCGGGCGCGGCAGCTGCAGCTGCTCGGCCGCTTTCGTGAAGCTGCCGAGATGGGCGACGCGCGCAAAGATGCGCATTGCGTGCAGGTGATCCATGCGAGGCGGGGGTGGGGCGGATTGGACAGCCTCCATTGTTAATCAGCGTCGAATGGTTTGGTGGAGTCTTTCGCGTTTATCAGCAGCCGCGATCTCGCCAGAATGCGGTCCATCCACTCACCACTTCGAGGAAACGGACATGGAACTGCGTCAACTGGGCCGCTCGGGCCCGCGGGTGTCGGCCATCGGGCTCGGCTGCATGGGCATGTCGGACATGTACGGGCCGGCCGACCGCGCGGAGAGCATCGCGACGCTGCACGCGGCGCTCGACCACGGCATCACGCTGCTCGACACGGGCGACTTCTACGGGATGGGCGACAACGAGATGCTGATTCGCGACGCGCTGCGCGGCAGGACGCGCGAGCAGGTCGTGATCAGCGTGAAATTCGGCGCGTTGCGCGATCCGGCGGGCACGTTCGTCGGCTACGACGCGCGGCCGGCGGCGATCCGGAATTTCGTCGCGTATTCGCTGAAGCGGCTCGGCACCGACTATCTCGACCTCTACCGGCCGGCCCGCATCGATCCGGCGGTGCCGATCGAGGACACCGTCGGCGCGATCGCCGATCTCGTGAAGGCCGGGTATGTGCGGCAGATCGGGCTGTCGGAGGTCGGCGCGGACACCGTGCGCCGCGCGGCGGCCGTCGCGCCGATCGCCGACCTGCAGATCGAGTATTCGCTGCTGTCGCGGGACATCGAGGCCGAGATCCTGCCGGCGTGCCGCGCGCTCGGCATCGGCGTGACCGCGTACGGCGTGCTGTCGCGCGGGCTGCTGAGCGGGCGCTGGACGGCGGCGCGGGAAGTGGGGCGCGATTTCCGCGCGGCGAGCCCGCGCTTCCAGGGCGAGAACCTGACGCACAACCTCGCGCTGGTCGAGGCGCTGCGGGCGATCGCGGACGAGAAGGGCAGCAACCCGGCGCAGGTCGCGATCGCGTGGGCGCTCACACGCGGCGACGACATCGTGCCGCTGATCGGCGCGCGCAAGCGCACGCAGCTTCAGGACGCGCTGTCGGCGCTTGAGATGCAACTAACGGTCGATGATCTCGCGCGCATCGAAGCGGCGGTGCCCGCCGGGGCGGTCGCCGGCGACCGTTATCCGGCCGCACAGATGGCGCACCTCGACAGCGAGCAGGGGCGGGGGTCTGTTCATAAGGCGTGAGCGTCCGCCGGCTGGCGGCCTCACTGACGCCGGACGGCGTACGCCGTACGCCGTGCCGCCCGGCCCCCGCCGCGCCTGCCCGAGCCAGCCTCAGGCAAAGCCAGATGGCGCGCGGCGGGCTGGCGGTTCACCATCGCGCCGTATCCATCCCGACGGAGCGCGCGCTCATGCAATTCGATACGACAACGATCATCGTGCTGGTCTTCCTGCTCGCCGGCGCGGTCAAGGGCATGATCGGCCTGGGCCTGCCGACGATCGCGATGGGGCTGCTGACGCTCGCGATGCCGCCGTCGGCCGCGGCGAGCCTGCTGCTCGTGCCGTCGTTCGTCACCAATATCTGGCAACTGTGGCTCGGCCCGTCGTTCGGGCGGCTGCTGCGCCGGTTGTGGCCGCTGCTCGCGGGGCTGACGATCGGCACGCTGACGGGCGGCCTGCCGGCGCTCGCGGCCGGCAACGGATGGACGCATGCCGCGCTCGGCGTCGTGCTGGTCGCGTATGGCGGCTGGGGGCTCGCGGCCGCGCGGCTGCCGGCGCCGGGGCGCCACGAGCGATGGCTGTCGGCCGTGGTCGGCTATCTGACCGGCGTCGTCACGGCCGCGACCGGCGTGTTCGTCGTGCCGGCGGTGCCGTACCTGCAGGCGTTGCGGCTGCCGAAGGACGATCTGATCCAGGCGCTCGGGCTGTCGTTCACCGCATCCACGATCGCGCTCGGCCTGCAGCTGCGGATGACCGGCGCGCTGCAGGCGGTCGATCTCGGCGTGTCGGTGCTGGCGCTCGTGCCGGCGCTCGCGGGGATGCTCGGCGGGCAGGTCGCGCGAAAAGTGATGAGCGAGCGGGCGTTCCGGCGCTGCTTCTTCGTCGGGTTGATCGCGCTCGGCGGGTACATGGCGGCGTCGGCATGGCATTGACCCCGCGCCGGCGGGGCTAGCCTGCGGCCGTGCCCGACAGGAACGCGACGAACTCCCGCGTGTACTTCGGCAATGCGTCGAACGAGCGCGCGCACAGCGTCAGCTTCCGGTGGCTCCATGCATCGGACAGCTCGACCGTCCGCACATTCATCGTCTGCATCGCGCGCGATGCCGCGTGCCGCGACACGATCCCGATCCCCACGCCGCTCTCGATCACGCGGCAGATCGCGTCGAAGCTCTTCAACTGCACGCGATAGCGGATCCGCTTGCCGAGCGCGCGCGCCTGGTCAGCGAGGTGCACCTGCAGCGCGCTGCCGTCGGTGAGGCCGATGAAGTCCGCGTCGACGATCTCGTCGAACGCGACCTGGTCGCGCGCGGCGAGCGGATGGCCGGCCGGCACGACGACGATCAGCCAGTCCTCGCGAAACGGTTTCTGCTCGAGCCCGCCGAGCCCGACCGAATCGGCGACGATGCCGACCTCCGCCGTCTTGTTGCGGATCGCATGCACGATCTCCTGGCTCGAGCGCTCCTCGACGCTGATCGACAGCTTCGGATGATGCGGCAGGTATGCGGCGAGCGCGTCCGGCAGGTATTCGCTGAGCGACGCGGTGTTGCACAGCAGCCGGATGTGGCCGCGCAGCCCCTGGCCGTATTGCTGCAGCTCGCCGCGCATGTGGTCGATCTGCTGCAGCACGGTGCGCGCGTGATGCTCGAGCGCGCGGCCCGCGTCGGTGACCTGCGTGCCCGACTTGGTCCGGTGCAGCAGCGGCACGCCGAGCTCGTCCTCCATCCCGCGGATGCGCTCGCTCGCGGCCTGCAGCGTGATGTGCGTGCGCTCCGCGCCGCCGGTGATGCTGCCCGCCTCGCAGGTATGCAGGAAGAGCCGCAGGTCGGTCAGGTCGAAGCGCATGATGGGGCCATGTCGTGGGTATCGGCGATACGGTAGCAGGAACCGCGGGCGCGGGCTCAGGCTTTGCCTGAGGCCCGCTTCGCCGCTTCCGCATTTTCGGGGCACGATCATTGCCGGATCATGGGTCGCACATCGACTCGTGGAGACCGCCATGCGCACCAACCCGTCATGGGGCATGTCGTTCAAGATCGCGCTGCACCTGTTCTTCCTGTGCGTCGGCCTCGCGCTGGCCTGCCTCGAACTGGCCGACCGGCTGCGTTGAGCGTGCCTCGCGCCGTTGTGCGCGCATCGGAAGGCGCGCGTAATTTTCCCCGTCCGTCGGAAATTTTTGCGCCAATTGCGCCGTCAGGCGTCAAGTTCTTCCCGATTTGACCGTATTACCGGTATCGAGCATGCGCGGGCGCCGGCTTCGTGATCGTTTGTCATCAATGTTTGCATCCGGTTACACGTCGGCCGCCCCGTTTTTGAGATGCTTGAAAGCTTGTCAAGAATGTTAAATCGGAGTCGGTCGACCATGGAAAAGCGCGAGATCTACCGCAGGGCAGCGTGGCTGTCGGGCCTGGGCGCCGTGCTCGTCATGGCCGGTTGCGCGAGTGCCCCGGCGGTTCCGCCGAGCGATACGCTCGCGGGCGGGCCGGCATCGCCGCAGGACGCGGCCGCGCAGTCAGCCGCCGCGACGGCGCCGCCGCCGGCCCCGATCCTGGTCGCGCATCGCTATGTGGTCAAACGCGGCGACACGCTGGCGGGCATCGCGTCGGCGAACGGCTGCAGCGTGGCCGACCTGCGCCTGTGGAACAAGCTCGGCGCGCGCAGCCGGCTGCGGGCCGGGCAGGCGCTGCGCATCGTGAAGCAGGAAGCGCCGCAGGCGCCGGCCGTCGCGTCGCCGCAGGCCGCGTCGCCGGCCGCCGCGCAGTCGGCCAGCGACCGGCAGGTCGTCAAGGAAACCCGGCGCCATGCGAACGGGGTCGCGCTGACGTGGCCCGCGCGCGGCAGTGTGGTCGAGCCGTTCCGGCCGGGGCAGAACCGCGGGATCCAGATTGCCGGCCGCGCCGGCGACCCGGTGCGCGCCGCCGCCGACGGCCGCGTGATGTATGCGGGCGTCGGGCTGAACGGCTACGGCAGCCTGATCATCGTCCAGCACAACGCGGATTTCCTGACCGCGTATGCGCACAACCGCAAGCTGCTCGTGAAGACCGGCGACGTCGTGCGCCAGGGCGACGCGATCGCGGAGATGGGCGATGTCGACAACTCGCGCGTCGCGCTGCTGTTCGAGGTGCGGCGCGACGGCAAGCCGGTCAACCCGATGCCCTACCTGCCGACGACGCAAGGCTGAGCGGCGCGCGGCCGGCGCTGGAATGCGCGCGCGGTCGCTGCTACGCTACGCGCAGGAGCAGGCAGGCCCGCTCGTCCGTCGTTCCCGTCATGCAGCGCCCGATACGCAGTCGATCCGTCAGCCATGGACCACTCTCCGTCACGCCGTTCGCTGCTGCTTGCCGCTGTCGCGGCACCATTCGTCGCCGCGTGCGCCCGCGCGCCCGCCGGCGATCGTGAACATCTCCACGCCGCGCAGTCCCAGCTCGATGCGCTCGAAAAAGCGTCGAACGGCCGGCTCGGCGTTGCCGCGCTCGATACCGCGAGCAGCGCGCGCATCGCCTATCGCTCGCGCGAACGCTTCCCCGTGTGCGCCACGTACGCGGTCGTCGCGGTGGCCGCGATGCTGGCGCGCAGCGCGCTCGATGCGTCGCTGCTGTCGCGCCGCACGCTGTATCGGCGCTACGAGCTCGTGCCCGGCTCGCCGGTCACGGAGAGCCGGGCCGATACCGGCATGACGGTCGGGCAACTGTGCGAGGCGGTGCTGCAGTCCGACGACAAGTCCGCGGCGAACCTGCTGATGCGCGTGCTCGGTGGGCCGCAGGCGGTCACCGCGTTCGCGCACGGCAGCGGCGACACGAGCTTCCGTCTCGACCGCTGGGAGCCCGCGCTGAACACGGCGGCGCCCGGCGACGAGCGCGACACGTCGACGCCGCTCGCGATGGCCGAATCGCTGCGCCGGCTGCTGCTCGGCGATGTGCTCCGCGAACCGGAGCGCACGCAACTGACGAAGTGGATGCTCGGCAACACGAGCGGCTTCGCGGGCATCCGCGCGGGCGTGCCGTCCGACTGGCGCGTCGCGGGCGTGGGCGGGGCGGGCGGCTACGGGACGACGACCGACGTCGCCGTGCTGTGGCCGGCGTCACGTGCACCGCTCGTGATGGCGGTGTCGTTCACGCAGCCGGATGCCGGCGCGGCACCGCACGCGGACGTCGTCGCGTCGGCGGCGCGTATCGCGGCCGCCGCGCTCACCGCCGCTTGACGTTCGAGTGACGTTCGGCTGATGTCTACCTGACCACCGGCCGCGTCGCCTCGCGCAAAGCCGGCGTTTCGCTTATCGTGTCGGTCTGCGTGTGCCGACGGCGGCGCGCGTTCCCATCGCCCATTTCGCCTCGCCATGCGCCGACTTCCGCCCCTGCACGCGCTGCAGATCTTCTCGACGGTCGCCCGCCACCGCAGCTTCACGCGCGCGGCCGAGCAACTGTGCATCACGCAGGGCGCGGTGAGCCGGCAGATCCAGACGCTCGAGGCGCATTACGGTTTCCCGCTGTTCAAGCGGCATGCGAAGGGGCTCACGCTGACGGCCGAGGGCGAACAGCTGCTGCCGGTCGTCAACGAGAGCTTCGCGCGCATCGAGGACATCTCGATGCGGCTTACGCGGCAGCGCACCGACCTCGCGCTGAAGGTGCCGACCTGCGTGATGCGCTGGATGCTGCCGCGGATCATGCGCTTCCAGGGCGAGCATCCCGATCTGCACGTGCAGATCACGACCGCGTGGCAGCACGTCGTCGACTTCGCGACCGAGCCGTTCGACGCGGCGATCGTCTACGGCACCTCGCCGGGCGCGGGCGTCGTCGCGCTGCCGCTGTTCGACGAGCGGCTGACGCCCGTGTGCGCGCCCGAGCTGCGGCAGGCGTCGCCGCTCGATGAAGTCGGCGATCTCGTGCGCCATACGCTGCTGCATCCGACGCGCGACCATCGCGACTGGCGCGCGTGGCTCGACCACGCGGGCGCGCAAGCGGTCGACCCCGAGCGCGGGCCGAGCTTCGACACGCTCGATCTCGCGACGAACGCGGCGATGCAGGGCTTCGGCATCGCGATCGGCGACGTGACGCTCGTCGAGGACGACGTCAGCGCACGACGGCTCGAACGCCCGTTCGACCTCGTGCTCGAAACCGGCGCGCGCTATTTCTTCGTGTATCCCGAGAGCGTCGGCAGCCAGCAGAAGATCCGCGCGTTCAGCGACTGGATCGCGCGCCATCGCGATTGATGCGCGACGGCGTCGAAGGCGTGTCGAAGCCGCCGCGCGCCGCGCTCGCGGCCGGCGTTACTGATACGTCACGATCGCGATGATTGGCGCATGATCATTGCCCGGACGGTTCGGTAAAACGATTGCGCGGGAAGCCTGAGTAAAGGACGTTGTCTTGACTGCCTGCTGGCTCGCCGCGTCGACGAACGCAATCTGTCCGGTCGCGGGGCGCGGGCAGTCGGGGCGCACGCTTGCGCGTGCCCCGGCTGCCGCATCAAGCGCGAACGAGCAGGGCGGCTCGACGATCATGCCGGTGAAGCGGATGATGCCGGACGCGTCGGCGGCAAAGGACGAGGACGTGGCCAGAAGCGAGGCGGCCAGAACGAACGAGGCGGCGATTACGCGATGCTTCATGACAGGCTCCAGAGAGGACGCGTGTCGCAGCGGGGCCGCACGAATGGCAGACCGTCAACGCTGCGATGCTAGGTGCGTAAACGGCAAATTCTCCGAATCTCTTGAATGGAAAATGAAAAATAAAACGAATAATCAAACGACCTCGACATGCTTCGATTCAATATATGCCGAGTCTGCGCTATCGCAACTCGGGGGTAATACCGGTGCGATACGATCGTGAATGCCGCGCGCGATGCGCGGCATCGTCCGGAATGCAAAACGGCCGCTCGTGACGAGCGGCCGTTTTGACGGGTGATGCGGAAAACGCGCGATCAGCCCGCGCGTTTGCGAACCGCGCCGACGATCACCAGCAGCACGATCGCGCCGACGATCGACGCGATCCAGCCTGCACCCTGGCCCGGCGCGTACCAGCCCGCGGCGCGGCCGACGTAGCCCGCGATCAGCGAGCCGACGATGCCGACGACGGCGGTCATCACCAGCCCCATCTTGTCGTCGCCCGGTTTCAGCGCGCGGGCGAGCAGGCCGACGATCAGCCCGACCACCAGGGTTTCGATGAAATGCAGCATGAGCTCTCCTGTTCGTTGATGGGAATGCGCTTCAAACCTCGTACTTCAGGTCGGGAAAGTATAGCGCGGACGCCATAGGCGTCTTGACTGCAGTTAATGTGATGTCTTCTGCTGCTCGAAGCATTTGCGCCCGAGCTCGACCGGCACTCGGCCGCAGAGTCAGGCGAAGTAGGACGGCCGCCACCGCGCTGCGCCCGGCTGGATGTCTTGACGTGCGCTTATAGGTCATGTGTACGATGTCCGAATGCAACGTCTCCAAGCCTTCAAGTTCGAACTGATGCCCAGCAGCGAGCGACAGCGCGATATGCGCCGTTTCGCCGGTGCATGCCGGTTCGTCTTCAACAAGGCATTGGCGTTGCAAAAGGAGAATTACGAAGCGGGCGGCAGGTTCATCGGCTACGTGGCGATGGCAAAGCTCCTGACCACGTGGCGCAACGGCTCGGAAACGCCTTGGCTCAAGGACGCCCCTTCACCCGTTGCAACATTCTTTGAAGGACTTGGAGCGCGCCTACAAGAGCTTCTTCGTCAGGCGCGCGGCATTCCCGAAGTTCAAGAAACGCGGACAGCGCGACAGCTTCCGCTACCCGGACCCCAAGCAGATCAAGCTCGATCAGGCCAACGGCCGCATCTTCCTGCCCAAGCTGGGATGGCTTCGATACCGCAACAGCCGGAACGTGCAGGGCGAGGTGCGCAATGCCACGGTCAGCCTGAGCGCAGGCAAGTGGTTTGTTTCGATCCAGACCGCACGCGAGGTCGAGCAACCCGTGCCGCAGGCGAGCCGCGCGGTGGGCATCGACCTGGGCATCGCACGGTTTGCCACGCTGAGCGACGGCAGCTACCTCGCACCGCTGAACAGCTTCAGACGGCATGAAGCGAGACTGCGCCGCGCGCAGCGGGCAATGAGCCGCAAGACGAAGTTCAGCCACAACTGGAAGAAGGCCAAGGCCCGCATCCAGCGTATCCATGCCCGCATCGGCAACGCTCGCCGCGACTACCTGCACAAAGCCACGACCACGATCAGCCAAAACCACGCGATGGTGTGCATCGAGGACTTGCAGGTACGAAACATGTCGAGGTCGGCGGCGGGCAGCGCCGATGCGCCGGGCAAAAACGTTCGGGCCAAGTCCGGCCTGAACAAAGCGATCCTCGATCAGGGCTGGTACGAGTTCCGCCGTCAACTGGACTACAAGCTGGCCTGGCGTGGCGGCTGGCTCATTGTGGTGCCGCCGCGGAACACGAGTCGGACGTGTCCGGCCTGCGACCATGTGTCGGCTGAGAATCGGCAGACACAAGTTCGGTTTGCGTGTGTGGCCTGCGGCTTCGAGGAAAACGCCGATGTGGTTGGCGCGATCAACATTCTGGCGCGGGGACACCGCGTTGCAGCCTGTGGAGAGCCGGCGCAGTCGGGCTGCTCGGTGAAGCAGGAACCCGCCAAGGCGATCTGAGATGGGCATCATCGTTTCAGACGTGGTAGGAATCTCCGACATTTAGGTGGGAGAGGATGTCAAGGATGAATGTTGCATGGACCGGCGGGCCGCGCAAGGGTTCCGCGCTGCCTGCCGCGCGCGAAGCTTCGCACGCCGACACGTCGCCGCGATGTCAGGCGGCGGGCGCGTCGAGCCGGCGGTAGCCTTCGGTCGCGCGCAGCAGCGAGCGCGTATAGTCGCGCGCGACGTGGCCGGCCCGCACATCCTCGACGCCGAGCAGCTCGACGATCTCGCCGTGCTGCATCACCGCGACGCGCTGGCACAGGAAGCCGACCACCGCGAGGTTGTGGCTGACGAGGATCATCGTCAGCGCGCGTTCGCGATGCAGGCGGCGCAGCAGGTTCAGGATCTCGGCCTGCACCGACACGTCGAGCGCGGACGTCGGCTCGTCGAGCAGCAGCACGCGCGGCTCGACGATCAGCGCGCGCGCGATCGCGACGCGCTGCCGCTGGCCGCCCGACAACTGGTGCGGATAGCGGAAGCGGAACGCCGGCCCGAGCCCGACTTCGGCGAGCGCGCGGGCGATGCGCGCGTCGGCGTCGCCCATGCCGTGGATCGCGAGCGGCTCGCGCAGCGTCTGGTCGACCGTGAAGCGCGGATGCAGCGACGCGTACGGATCCTGGAACACCATCTGCACCTGGCGGCGGAACGCGCGGTCGAGCTTCGCGCCGATCGGCCGGCCGTCGATCGACAGGCTGCCCGACGCGAGCGGCACGAGCCCGGTCAGCGCGCGCAGCAGCGTCGACTTGCCGGAGCCCGACTCGCCGACGAGGCCGAACACCTCGCCGTCGCGCACCGCGAAGCTCGCATCGCGCACCGCATCGACGTGGCCGGTGCGGGTCGGGAAACGGATCGAAACGTGGTCGACGTCGATCATCGGGCGGCCTCCTGTTCCGGTGCGATGCCAAGCCAGGCCGGGTCGCGCTGCAGCACCGGCAGCTCGTCGGGCGGGTTGCGCAGCGGCGGGTTGGCCGCGAGCAGCCCGCGCGTGTACGGGTGCGTCGCGTGCCGCAGGTCGCGCGCCGCGCAGGTCTCGACGACGCGCCCCGCATACATCACCGCGACGCGGTCGCAGAACGACATCACGAGCGGCAGGTCGTGGCTGATGAACATCAGGCCGGTGCCGTGCCGCGCGATCATCGCGTCGAGCACGGCGAGCACCTGCATCGACACCGCGACGTCGAGCGCCGAGGTGGGTTCGTCTGCAATCAGCAGGCGCGGGCCGGTCGACACCATCATCGCGATCATCACGCGCTGGCCCATGCCGCCCGACAGCTCGTGCGGATACGCGTCGGCGACGCGCGCCGGATCGCGAATCTGCACGGCCGCGAGCGCGTCGACGATGCGCGCGCGCAACGCGCGGCCGCGCAGCCCCGGCTCGCGCAGCCGGAACGCCTCGCCCATCTGCTTCGCGATCGTCATCACCGGGTTCAGCGAATACTTCGGATCCTGCAGGATCATCCCGATCTGGCTGCCGCACAGCCGCCGGCGCTCGCGCGGCGACATCGCGAGCAGGTCGCGGCCCGCGAAGCGCAGCGTGCGCGCCGACCACTGCGCGGCGTCGGGCAGCAGGCCGAGCAGCGCGCGGCCCGTGAGCGACTTGCCCGAGCCCGACTCGCCGACGATGCCGAGCCGCTCGCCCGGCGCGAGCGTGAGCGACAGGTCGCGTACGGCGTCCGACACCGTGCCGTCGTGGCCGCGGAAGCCGATCTTCAGCCCGTCGATTTCGCACAGCGGCGCGTTCGCGTGGTTGGCGTGGGTGGGGGTCATGTCACGCTCCATGGCGCGGATCGAAGACGTCGCGCAGCCCGTCGCCGAGCAGGTTGAACGCGAGGCTGACGAGCAGGATCGCCGCGCCGGGCAGCGTCGCCACCCACCACGCATCGAGCAGCACGTTGCGGCCCGACGCGACCATGAAACCCCATTCCGGGCTCGGCGGCTGCGCGCCGAGGCCGAGGAAGCCGAGGCCCGCGACGGTCAGGATGATGCCCGCCATGTCGAGCGTGGCACGCACGATCACCGACGACATGCAGAGCGGCACGATGTAGCGCAGCAGGATGCGCGGGCCCGACGCGCCCTGCAGCCGCGCGGCGTGGATGTAGTCGGCCTGCGCGATGCGGATCGTCTCGGCGCGCGCGAGGCGCGCGTATGCGGGCCACGCGGTGATCGAGATCGCGACGACCGCGTTGATCACGCCCGGCCCGAGCGCGGCCGCGAACGCGAGTGCCAGCACGATCTTCGGGAACGCGAGCGCGACGTCGGTGATGCGCATCAGCACGCTGTCGACGAAGCCGCCGACATAGCCGGCCGTCGTGCCGATCGCGAGACCGACCGGCACGACGAGCACCACGACGAGCATGGCGATGCCGAGCGTCAGGCGCGCGCCGCCGATCAGGCGCGAGAGGATGTCGCGGCCGAGCTGGTCGGTGCCGAGCCAGTGCGACGGCGAGCCGATCGGCAGCAGCCGGTCGGCGAGCACCTGCCGCAGCGGGTCGTGCGGCGTGATCAGCGGGCCGGCGAGCGCCACCGCGACCAGCGCGACGAGGATCGCGAGCCCGAGCAGGTTGAGCGGATTCGCGGCGAACCGGCGCCAGCGGCGATACGCGAGGCCGAGCGCGGCCTGCGAGCGCGATGCGGGCGCGTCGGACAGGAGCCACGCGCGCAGGGTGACGCGTGCTGCATTCGTGGTCATGATCGGGCGGCCTTCGGCATGAAGCGGGTAAGGGGAAGCGGTGCAGCGGACATGTCGGCGCGGCCCTCAGCGTGCGCGCGGATCGAACACGCGATACAGCGCGTCGGTCAGCAGGTTGACGGTGATGAACATCGCGCCGATCACGAGCGTCGCGCCGAGCACCGCATTCATGTCGGCGTTCAGCAGCGCGCCCGTCAGGTACGAGCCGAGCCCCGGCCACGCGAACACGATCTCGGTCAGCACCGAGCCTTCGAGCAGGTTGCTGTAGGTGAGCGCGATCACGGTCAGGAGCGGCACCGCGATGTTGCCGAACGCGTGCCGCCAGATCACGCGGCGCTCGGACAAGCCCTTCGCGCGCGCGGTGACGATGTATTCCTGGTTCAGCTGGTCGAGCATGAACGAGCGCGTCATCCGGCTCAGGTACGCAACCGAGTAGTAGCCGAGGATCGCGGCCGGCAGCGCGATGTGCGACAGCGCGTTGCGGAACACGTCCCATTCGCCGGCGAGCGCCGCATCGATCAGCAGGCTGCCGGTGCGCGTGTCGACCATCCCGTCGAACACCGGGTCGAGCCGGCCGGGCCCCGCGACCCAGTGCAGCCGCGCGTAGAACAGCAGCAGGCCCATCAGGCCGAGCCAGAACACCGGCACCGAGCTGCCGATCAGGCCGACGAAGCGCGCGACGTGATCGATCGGCCGGTTGTGCTTCACCGCGGCCACGACGCCGAGCGGCACGCCGATCGCGATGCCGATCAGCGTCGCGAGCGTCGCCAGTTCGAGCGTGGCCGGAAATACGCGCTTGATGTCGTCGAGCACGGGGTTCGACGTCAGCAGCGACATCCCGAGATTGCCGTGCAGCACGTCGCGCGCGTAGATCAGGAATTGCGTCGCGAGCGGCTTGTCGAGGCCCAGCGCGATGCGTTCGGCCGCATACGCTTCGGCCGACGCGCGATCGCCGAGGATCGCGAGCACCGGGTCGATCGGCACCTTGCGGCCGATCACGAAGGTCAGCGCGAGCAGCCCGGCGAACGTGACGGCGAGCGTGAGCGCCCAGCGCAGCACGCGCAGCGCCCAGCGCACGGCGGGGCGCCGCGCGGGCAGCGTGCGCAGCGTTTCGAGGGAGGAGGCGGGAGTCGACATGGGGTGAATCTTATTGCTTCTTCAGGTTGCGGTACGACACGAGATCGTTGATCGGCCCGACGTCGAGCCCGCTCACGCCCGGCCGCGTCGCGACCTGCGCGACCTTCTCGAACATGATCACGAACGGCGAGCGCGCCACCAGCGACTTCTGCATCGCCTGGTAGCGCTGCGCGCGCGTCGCGGCGGACGGCTCGGCGAGCGCGGCGTCGGTGTCCCGGGTCAGCTGCGGAATGTCCCAGCTGTTGCGCCAGGCCAGCATTTTATAGCTCGACTTGTCGGAATTGTCCGGATTCCACGCGAAACCCTGCGCGTTGCTGTGCGGATCGATGTAGTCGGCCGACCATTCGCCGATGTAGATGTCATGCTGGCGTGCGCGGTATTTCGCGAGCGTCTGCTTGTTGTCGCCCGGGATCAGCTGCACCTTCACGCCCGCCTGCGCGAAATTCGCCTGCACCGCCTGCGCGATTTCGGTGTACGGATAGTCGTTGCGCACGTCCATCGTCACGGAGAAGCCGTTCGGCACGCCGGCCTTCGCGAGCAGCGCCTTCGCCTTCGCGACGTCGAGCCGGTACGCGTTCGCATCGAGCGTGCCGAGGAAGCCGTCGGGCAGGAACGTCTGATGCACCTTGTAGGTGATCTTCACGACGTGGTTCTGGATGCCTGAATAGTCGACCAGCCATTTCAGCGCTTCCTGCACGTCGGGCTTCGCGAGCGTCGCGTTCTTCGTGTTCAGGCCGAGGTAGAGCAGCGTCGCCTGCGGCGACGGCGCGACCTTCGCCTTGCCGGACTTCACGACCGCCGCGAGATCGTCGGGGCTCAGGTCGCGCGCCGCGTCGACGTCGCCGTTCTCGAGCAGCAGGCGCTGGCTCGCGGCTTCCGGCACGTGGCGCAGCACGATGCGCTTCATCGCGAGCGGCAGCCGGTAGCCGTCGAAGCGCTGCAGCACGAGGCTGTCGCCGGCCGCCCATTTGACGAGCCGGTACGCGCCGGAACCGGCTTCGTTGGTCTTCAGCCATGCATTGCCGAAGTCGTTGCCCTGCTGGTGCGACAGCAGCAGCTTCCGGTCGAGCACCGACGCGGGCCACGAGCCGAGCACGTTCAGCACGAAGGTCGGCGCGTACTTCTGGTCGGTGGTGACGGACACGGTCTGGTCGTCGAGCTTCTTCACGTTCGCGAGCACGTTCGCCTTCGTGAGGCCGATCCCCGTCAGCACCGCGGCCGGGCCCTTGTCGAGCAGCACCGCGCGCTGGATCGACCACGCGACGTCGTCGGCCGTCAGCGGGTTGCCCGAATGGAACTTGAGGCCGCTGCGCAGCCTGAACGTGTAGGTGAGCCCGTCGGGGCTCACGGTCCACGACTGCGCGACGTCGCCGTTGAATTTCGACGGATCGCGCAGGTCGACGCGCACCAGGCGGTCATAGGTGTTCGCAACGTATTCCTCCGGCACCAGCTCGTAGATCTCGCCCGGATCGAGCGTCGTGAATTCGTCCAGCAGCGTGGCCATCACGAACATGTCCTTCGGCGTCTCCGCGCGCGCGGCGAGCGGGGCGGCGGCGAGCACGGATGCGGCGAGCGCCGCGACGAGCCGGGGTGTCAGACGTTTCATGTGCGTTCCTTCGGTGGGTAATCGGGAAACGGGGCGGGCCTCACATCAGGCGCCACGGGCCGCTATCGGCGTTGTCGATCTGCGGCAGCGCGCGCGAGCCGGGCAGTTCGTAGTGCCACCATTCGCTCGCGATGTACGCGAAGCCGGCCGCGTGCATCACGCCGAGCAGCAGCAGGCGGTTGCGTTGCACGGCCCACGGCAGGCCTGCGTGGAAGTGGCCGGACGCGGCGACCATCGCGTCGAAGCCGGTGCCCATGTCGAGCACGTGGCCGTTCGCGGCGACGAGCGTCAGGTCGAGCGCGGTGCCGCGGCTGTGGTTCGAGCCGCGGCCGAGATCGGCGACGAAGTTCGGATCGGGCAGGAAGTCCCACAGCACCTGTTGGGCCTGCGGCGGGCGATACGCGTCGTAGATCCGCAGCCGCAGGCCCGCCTGCGCGGCCACCGCGACCGCGCGGCGCAGCGCCGCTTCGGCCGGCTCGAGCAGCAGGCAGTGCGCGCGGCGGTAGATCGGCTTGCCGGTCAGGTTGCGCTCGGTCGCGTAGACGAGGTCGATCTCGACGTCGTGCGTGCGGGGCGTGATTTCGACGAGGCGGGGTGCGTTCATCGGCGGCTCGGGGCTCAGGGTTCGAACTGGTCGAACGCGCGCTGCAGCTCGCGGTTGCGGGCGACGCGCCGGTCGATCGCGGGGCCGAGGCGGTCGACGACGGCCGTGATCAGCAGGTTGAACAGGCAGGTGAGCGGTGCGAGCGAATCCCAGAATTGCCCGACGTCGGTCTTCACCTGCAGCAGGTCGGCCGGCCATTCGCGCGCCCACGGGCAGTAGAGGTCGGTGACGAGCGCGAACGGCTGGCCGCGCTCGGCGGCCGCCTGGCAATAGCGGCGCGCGACGCGCGAATACGCGCGGGTGTCGGTGACGATGCAATACGGATTGGCGAATTCCGAGTTCAGCGAATCGACGTACGAGCCCGACTGGCCGTCCGAATAGAACACGCGCGGGCGCAGGTATTCGAGGTAGCTGCTGAACGCGTTGCCGATCCCGCGCGTCGACTGGATGCCGAGGATGAACACGGCGTCGGCTTGCGCGATGCGCTCCGCCACGCGGGCGAACACGGAGCCTTCGGCGAGCCGGTAGACGTGCCGGATCGCGTCCAGCTCGCGGTCGAGCGACAGCGTGGGCGCGTCGTGACGCGCGCCATCCGGCGTGGCGGCGGCGCGGCGGTATTCGTCGAGGCGGTCGGTGATCATCCACGGGCGGTCGCCGTCGCCGCGCAGCTCGCGCTTCAGGTCGTCGAGATTGCGGTAGCCGACGCTGCGCAGGAAGCGCCCGACCGAGATCCCGCTGGTGCCGGCCTGCTGCGCGATCTGATCGGCGGTCTCGAGGCCGAGCCGGTCGAGATTCGCGAGCATGTAGCTCGCGATGCGCTTCGCGGTGGGCGTCAGTTCGGCGAAACGGGCTTCGACGGTACGGGCGAACGCGCAGGTCATCGGCTGTTAGATCGTTGTCGTTGGACGATGCAATGTCATTCATCTGACGAAGCCAAAATAAAGCGCGCCAGATAAAAAAAGCTATTGTGTCAGCGTGGGGAATAGGGGGCGGATACGCCGGGAATATTCCTGCTAGCAATATTCCCGGCGCATTCCTGCTGAGAATAATTTTCCTTTATGCCTGACGGGAATATACTGGATTCATTTTCCCCGGGAATTCGCGTCGTGAACGTCATCGTCAACACCCCCGCCCAGCTGGGTGAAATCCTGTCATCCGCGCGTCAGGCCAAGGGCATGACGCAAGCCGAAGCCGCCGCCCGCATCGGCATCGGCCAGCCGCGCCTGTCGCTGCTCGAAACCACGCGAACGGCCAGTCTGTCGCTGAGTCAGCTCCTCGCGCTGACCGCGCTATACGGCCTCGAACTCGACATCCGCGCCAAGGACGAGCGCCGCGCGGCCGACGCCGAGTGGTAGCGATGGGCCGCAAGTCGCACGCCCGCGCGCTGTCGATCTGGGCCAACGGCATCCGTGTCGGCGCCTGGCGGATTCCCGCGCGCGGCGACATGGAATTGCTGTACGACGCGGGCTGGAAGCAATCGGCGGCGGGGCGGCCGTTGTCGCTGTCGCTGCCGTTCGGCATCGGCGATGCGCCGCTGCGCGGCGCGCGCGTCAATCACTACTTCGACAACCTGCTGCCCGACAGCGACGTGATCCGCCGCCGGCTCGCGACACGTTTCGGCGTGCCGACGCTCGAGCCGTTCGACTTGCTCGCGGCGCTCGGGCGCGATTGTGTCGGCGCGGTGCAACTGCTCGGCGAAGACGAGGCGCCAACCGGCGTCGACCGCATCGACGGCGCCGTGCTGTCGGACGACGACGTGGCGCGGCTGCTCGATCAGGCAAGCGGCGCGGCGGTCGGCGCGTGGCATGACGACGATTTTCGTCTGTCGCTCGCCGGCGCTCAGGAAAAGACCGCGCTGCTCTTTCACGACGGCAAATGGAAGCGTCCGCATGGCGCGACGCCGACCACGCACATCCTGAAGCTGCCGCTCGGCCTCGTCGGCAACAAGCGTGCCGACCTGACGACGTCAGTCGAGAACGAATGGCTGTGTCTTGCGATCCTGCGCGCGTTCGGGCTGCCGGTGCCGGACGCGGAGATCCTGACGCTCGGCCCGCACAAGGTGCTGTCGGTCACGCGCTTCGACCGTGCGCTGCATCGCGACGGGCGCTGGCTGCTGCGCTTGCCGCAGGAGGATTTCTGCCAGGCGCTCGGCGTGCCGCCGCACCTGAAATACGAGGCGCATGGCGGCCCTGGCGTGCCGGACCTGGTCCGCATCCTGCAACGATCCGAAACGGCGCGCGAGGATCTCGACACGCTGTTTGCCGCGCTGATCGTGTTCTGGATGCTCGCCGCGCCGGACGGCCACGCGAAGAATTTCAGCCTGCGGCTGCTTCCGGGCGGGCGGTTCCGGCTGACGCCGCTGTACGACGTGATGTCGATCTGGCCGGTGGAAGGCGACGGCGCGAACCAGTGGTCGTGGCACAAGGCGAAGCTCGCGATGGCGGTGCACGGCAAGCGCAAGCACTACGCGATGCGGGATATCACGCGGCGCCATTTCAGCGCGATGGCCGAGCACTGCCTGCTCGGCGATATCGCGACGCCGATCGTCGAGCGGCTGATCGCGGCGACGCCGGCGGTCATCGGCACGGTTGGCGCGGCGCTGCCGCGCGGGTTTCCGGCGAAGGTCGCGGACCGCATCCTCGAAGGGTTGCGGCGTGCGGCGGAGCGACTCGACGCGATGCCTGCCGCGTGACGCGGTGCGGCGGCCGGGTCGCACGACTCGATCACGCTCCGTCGCTTTCTACTCCCGACATTCATCGTGACCGCCAGACGGTTTCTTTCACCGTCATTACGCTCGCCCTTTGTTTTGCCATGTCGCGCCCAATCATTACAAACTTAAAGTTGATTATATTAAATCATTAAACCATCTTGATTATTCATTTAATTTTATCTTCGTTTTGTATTTAACTTGTGTCTCGGGATATCGAGTTAATCGACTAACCGAAAGTCGATTGATTATCCCGTGCTGAGAATCCGATTAATTGCGGAACTGAAGAGGAAATCATGACGAATCTTTCCCGACGCAGGATGCTTGCGAACACGGCCGGCGCGGTTGCCGCGGCGGGCCTTGCCGTGACGGCAAAGGCGGCCACGTTCGGCAACCCGGACCGCCCGCCGGAAGGCGCGATCAACGCGCGCAACCGCCAGAGCCTGACCGATCCGGGGCCGAAGAATCCGGCGCTGGCCAATCAGTTTCCAGCGTTTCAGGATCCGCCCGCGACCGATATCAACGGCATGCCGTTATTCTGGGCGTCTTTCAATAATGCGCATAAACGCATTCAGGATGGCGGATGGGCGCGCGAAGTAACACAGGACGATTTCGCGATTTCCGAAACCA
The DNA here is from genome assembly GCA_001527685.1 of Burkholderia pyrrocinia. Classification (GTDB taxonomy): domain Bacteria; phylum Pseudomonadota; class Gammaproteobacteria; order Burkholderiales; family Burkholderiaceae; genus Burkholderia; species Burkholderia pyrrocinia_D. Next base: position 273,911 of record LOZU01000077.1, on the reverse strand, counting down.
TTTCGGGCGTCAACATGCGCCTCACGCGCGGCGGCATTCGCGAGATGCACTGGCACCAGCAGGCCGAATGGGCGTTCATGCTCGACGGCCGCTGCCGGATCACCGTGCTCGACGAACAGGGGCGGCCGTCGGTGCAGGACGTGAAGACGGGCGACCTGTGGTATTTCCCGCCCGGTCTCCCGCATTCGCTGCAGGGGCTCGGCAGCGACGGCGCGGAGTTCCTGCTCGCGTTCGATAACGGCCGCGCTTCCGAATTCAACACGCTGCTGCTGACCGACTGGATCGCGCACACGCCGCCCGACGTGCTCGCACTGAACTTCGGCGTGCCGGCCGACGCGTTCGCCAAAATCCCGCTCGACAACCTGTGGATCTTCCAGGGCGACGACCCGGGGCCGCTCGCGCAGGCGCAGCGCGCGGCCGCGTCGTCGCGCGGCGCGCCGCCGCAGCCGTTCGTGTTCTCGCTCGGCGACCTGAAGCCTGCCGTCAGGACGCGCGGCGGCGAAGTACGGATCGCGGACAGCAGCAACTTCAACGTGTCGAAGACGGTGTCCGCCGCGCTCGTCACCGTGCATCCGGGCGGGATGCGCGAGCTGCACTGGCATCCGAACGCGGACGAGTGGCAGTACTACATCCAGGGCGACGCGCGCATGACCGTGTTCGACACGGGGCCGAAGGCGCAGACGGCCGATTTCCGCGCGGGCGACGTCGGCTACGTGAAGAAGAGCCTCGGGCATTACGTGCAGAACACGGGCAGCACCGATCTCGTGTTCCTCGAGATCTTCAAGTCGGAGCGCTACGCGGAAGTGTCGCTGTCCGACTGGCTCGCGCATACGCCGCCGCGGCTCGTCGAGGCGCACCTGAACCTCGCGCCCGACGTGATCGCGCAGATTCCGCGCAACCGCCCGGACATCGTGCCCGCCTGACCCCCGCGCGGCCGGCAGGCGGCGCGCCCGCGCCATCATCCGCAGCTTCCTTCAATCGAACGGAACGAGACCATGCTTCCCATGTCGAGCAAACCTGCCGGCGGCGTCGCGCTGCCGGGCCTGTCCTCCCAACACTCCGAACGCACCGGGCGCGCGGCGCGCGCCGCGCTGGAAGGGCGCCGCACCGGCGCGGCGGCGCTGCTGCCGTTCGTCGGCCCCGCCGTGATCGCGTCGATCGGCTACATGGATCCCGGCAATTTCGCGACCAACATCCAGGCGGGCGCCGCATACGGCTACCGGCTGCTGTGGGTCGTGCTCGCCGCGAACGCGATCGCGATGCTGTTCCAGGCGATGTCGGCGAAGCTCGGCATCGTGACGGGGCGCAACCTCGCCGAGCTGTGCCGCGCGCATTTTCCGGCGCGGCTCGTCTGGGGGATGTGGATCGCATCGGAGCTTGCCGCGATGGCGACCGATCTCGCCGAATTCCTCGGCGGCGCGCTCGCGTTCGGGCTGCTGTGCCACCTGTCGCTGCTCGCGGGGATGGTCGCGACGGCGCTCGCGACCTGCGCGATCCTCGGGCTCGAGACGCGCGGCTTCCGGCCGCTCGAGGCCGCGATCGCGGCGCTCGTCGGCGTGATCGGCGTCTGCTACCTCGGCGAGCTGCTGATCGCGCCGCAGGACTGGCACGCGGCGGCGCTGCATCTCGTCGTGCCGCAATTGCCGGATCATGCCGCGCTGACGATCGCGGTCGGCATCATCGGCGCGACGATCATGCCGCACACGCTGTACCTGCATTCGGGGCTGACGCAGGCCCGCACCACGCCGCGCAACGACGTCGAGCGCCGGCGGCTCGTGCGCTTCTCGAACCGCGAGGTGGTGGCCGCGCTCGGCGTGGCCGGCGCCGTGAATCTCGCGATGGTGATGATGGCGTCGTCGGCGTTCCACCGGACGGCGCCCGGCACGACCGACATCGGCGACGCGTATCACACGCTGGTGCCGGTGCTCGGGCCGGCGGCCGGCGCGCTGTTCCTCGTCGCGCTGCTGACGTCGGGCGTGTCGAGCTCGGTGGTCGGCACGATGGCGGGGCAGGTCGTGATGCAGGGTTTCATCCGGCGCCGGATGCCGGTGTGGGTGCGCCGCGCGGTGACGATCGCGCCGGCGTTCGCGGTGGTCGCGCTCGGCTGCGACGTCACGCGGGCGATGGTGCTGAGCCAGGTCGTGCTGAGCTTCGTGCTGCCGCTGCCAATGATCGCGCTGCTGGTGCTGTCGGCGCGCGCGGACGTGATGGGCGCGCATGCGATGCGCATGCCGCTGCGGATCGCGGCCGGCGCGGCGACGGCCGTGATCGTCGGGTTGAATGCGTATCTGGTGTGGGCAGCGTTCAATTGAAATCGAATGCGGCGCCCCGCGGCGGCGCGACGCCGTCGCGTCAGGCCCGCGCGCCGGCGTAGCGGGGCAGCGCGGGCGACGTCGCTTACTTCTTCAACGTCCGATACGACACGAGATCGTTGATCGGCCCGATTTCCGGCCCGGTGACGCCCGGCCGCGTCGCGACCTGCACGACCTTCTCGAACATGACGATGAACGGCGAGCGCGCGAGCACCGCCTTCTGCAGCGCGTCATAGCGCTGCGCGCGCTTCGCGGGCGACGGCTCGACGAGCGCGGCCTCGGTGTCCTTCGTCAGCTGCGGGATATCCCAGCTGTTGCGCCACGCGAGCATCTTGGTCGACGACTGGTCGGAATTGTCCGGATTCCACGCGAAGCCGCGCGCGTTGCTGTTCGGGTCCATGTAGTCGGGCGACCATTCGCCGATGAAGATGTCGTGCTGGCGCGCGCGATACTTGCCGATCGCCTGCTTCGCGTCGCCCGGGATCAGCTTCACCTGGATGCCGGCCTGCGCGAAGTTCGCCTGCAGCGCCTGCGCGATCTCCAGGAACGGGTAGTCGTTCGGCATGTCCATCGACACCGCGAAGCCGTTCGGCACACCCGCCTTCGCGAGCAGCGCCTTCGCCTTCGCGACGTCCTGCTTGTACGGGCGCGCGTTCAGCGTGCCGAGGAAGCCTTCCGGCAGGAACGTCTGGTGCACCTTGTAGGTCGTGCTGACGATGTTGCGCTGGATGCCGTCGTAGTCGACGAGCCACTTCATCGCTTCCTGCACCTCGGGTTTCGCGAGGTTCGGGTTCTTCGTGTTCAGGCTCAGGTACAGCAGCGCGGACACGGGCCAGGCCGTGACCTTGATCTTGCCCGCCTTGGTGAGCGCGGCGAGGCTGTCGGGGCTCAGGTTGCGCGCCGCGTCGGCGTCGCCGTTCTCGAGCAGCAGGCGCTGCGCGGATGCCTCGGGCACGTGGCGCAGCACGACCCGCTGCATCGGATACGGCGTGCGGTACGCGTCGAAGCGCTGCAGCACGATGCTCTCGTTCGGCGTCCACTTGACGAGCTTGTACGGGCCGGAGCCGGCGTCGTTGGTGCGCAGCCAGCCGCTGCCGAGATCGTTGCCCTGCTGGTGCGACAGCAGCAGCTTCCGGTCGAACACCGACGCCGGGCACGCGCTCAGCACGTTGAGCACGAAGCTCGGCGCGTACTTGCGGTCGGTTTCGAGCACGACGGTTTGCGGATCGACCGCGCGCACCTTCTGCGCGACGTTCGCCTTCGTGAGGCCGAGATCGGCGAGCACGCCGGCCGGCCCCTTGTCGAGCAGCACGGTGCGCTGCAGCGACCAGGCGACGTCGTCGGCGGTCAGCGGATTGCCGGAATGGAACGTGAGCCCGGGGCGCAGCTTGAACGTGTAGGTGACGCCGTCCGCGCCGACGCTCCACGATTGCGCGATCTGCCCGTTGAACTGCGTCGGATCCTTCAGGTCGACGCGCACCAGCCGTTCGTAGGTGTTCGCGACGTACTCCGACGGCACGAGCTCGTAGATGCCGCTCGGGTCGAGGGTCGTGAATTCGGCGAGCTGGGTGGCGATGACGAAGATGCCGGGCGGCGTCGCGGCGTGGGCCGGCAGCGCCGGCGTGAGCGCGACGAGCGCGGCACTGACGAACAGCTTGGACAGCAGATGCTTCATGCGGGCTCCATCGGGAAGAGATCGTGGTGCGATTCTCTCATCGACGGGCGCCCGGCTGAAAATATTCGCTGCACGCGCGGCGCGCGCGTGCAGCCGGCGGGCGGCGGTGCGCCCGGCGCGTCAGATCGCGCAGCGCGCGATCGCGAAGCGCATCGCTTCCTCGGCCGGCTCGCTCGCGGAGCCGCGCACGACCTTGATGACCGTGCCGGCGCTGGTCGGCGTGAGCGTGACGAAGTAGGAGCCCGAGCCGACGTCGACGTCGGTCGCGCCGTTGTGGCGCGAACGGCGCGCGTCCGACAGGCGGCTCTCGAGGCAGTTGCCGATCGCGTCGGCCGGGCGCTGCGACGAGACGTAGATCATCGCGTTCGAGCCGGACGCGGCCGTGTCGGAGGTCGGTGCGGAACCGCAGGCGGCGAGCACGGCGGCGGCGGGGAGGAGCAGCAGGAATCGTTTCATGGTGGGTCGTCGTGTGTCTCGTGTCGAGGCTGGAACGCGGGGCAGGCGAAACGCGAAGCTTCGCAACGAAACCGCGTCGCATCGCGCGGATTTGCGCAGCGGATGCGGGGAGCGGATGACGGCGGAGTATACCCGCAGGGAATGACGCGCATCGCGCGCTGAAACGATTCGATACAACCAGCAACAAGCGCCCGCTGCCGGGGCACGGCAGCGGGCGTTCGAAGTTCACCGCACCGGAGCGCTTATTGGCCGATCTTGTGGCTGACCGCGTTCTCCTGCTGGTTCAGCACGCGCTGTTCCGGCTTGGTGAGATGTCCGCCGTTCTGCGCCGCCATGTCCCGCTCTTCCTGGCGGATCTTGCGGTCGTCGCGATGCAGTCGCGACGCTTGCGCGTGCGACATCTCGCCTTCCTTCACTTCGTTATGGATGCGGCGGTTCTGGTTTGCGAGGCGCTGGTTCACCTCTTCGCGGCGCGGGTGGGCCTTTTGCCACGGCGTGTCGGCGAAGGCGGTGCCGGTCAGCACCGACATCAGCGTGGCGGCGATCGCGAGATTGCGGGTGAGGGCTCGCATGGTGGGTTCTCCTGTCGTTGCGCGGAGGAATTTCCGGCGCTTGCCCCAAGAACGGGTGGCGCACGACAGGTGTTGACGGCCGATCTGTATCGTTTGTGAGGGTTTATTACGCGCGCCGTGGATCAGGTGCGGGTCAGGGCGCGGCGCGCCACGACTCGAAGGTTTCCGTCAGGAAATCGACGAACGCGCGCACCTTGCTGTCGAGCGTCGCGCGTCGCGGGAAGAGCGCGTTGAGTTCGACGTCGTCGGTCCGGTGCCAGTCGGGGAGCACGATTTCCAGCTCGCCGCTCTCGAGCCGCCGGGCCGCGAAATGCATCGAGACCAGCGCGATGCCGCCGCCGCTCACGGCCTGGCGCAGCACCGTGACCGATTCGTTCGAGATCAGGATCGGCCGCACCGGCACGTCGGCGACTTCGCCGCTGGTGCTGGCGAGCCGCAGCGTCAGGCCCGGCGCGTCGCGGCCGACGTACAGGATGTCGTGCTGCGCGAGTTCCTGCGGCGTGTTCGGCCGTCCGGCGCGCGCGAGATACTGCGGGCTGGCGGCGAGCTTCGCGTGCGACCAGCCGAGCGGCCGCGCGACGTAGCCGGAATCGCTCAACGGCCCGGTGCGCAGCGCGACGTCGAAGCCGTGCTCGACGAGGTCGAGCGGGCTGTTGTCGTAGGTCAGCACGATCTGGATCTTCGGGTAGCGGCGGCGGAATTCGGTGAGCGCCGGCTCCAGCTTGAACAGGCCGATCGCGTACGGCGCGAGCACGCGCAGCGTGCCTTCCGGTTCCGTGCGCAATGCGCGCGCGCGGCGATCCGCCGCCAGCAGGATCTCCTCGGCGCGCAGGCAGTGCTCGTAGTAGTCGCGGCCGGCCTCGGTCACCGACACGCGGCGCGTGGTGCGGTACAGCAGCTGCACGCCGAGATCGGCTTCGAGCTGCTTCACCTTGCGGCTGGTCCGGCTGAGCGGCATGCCGAGCTGCGCGGAGGCCGCGGTGAAGCTGCCGCGCTCCACCACGCGCAGGAAGATCTGGATGCTTTCAAGGTCCATACAGGCGGCTCGCGGGGTCTCGTGTGGTCGATCCGCGCCCATCTTAGCGTTCCTTGCAATTTCGTTTCGTGTCGCGCGCGCCCGTACGGATTATCCTGCCGCCCGCAATAACCTATCCCGGCCGTCCTCCGTAGTGGCGGCGGCCGCGCGCACGTAAGCTCGGCACATGAAATCCGCTTTCCCCAAGACCGCGCCGTTCTCGGCGCTGCTGGCCGGGCTGCGCGCGTCGCTGCCGGCGCTGTCGCCCGCCGCCATCGGCTTCGCGCTGCGTACCACGGCCGCGTCGCTGATCGCGCTGTACATCGCGTTCCGGATGAACCTCGACGACCCGAAATGGGCGGCGGCGACCGTGTGGATCGTCGCGCAGGGCAATCGCGGGATGGGGCTGTCGAAGAGCCAGTACCGGATTCTCGGCACGGCCGTCGGCGCGGTGGTCGCGCTCGCGCTGACCGGCGCGTTCGCGCAGGCCCCCGAACTCTTCCTGCTCGCGCTCGCCGCGTGGATCGGGCTGTGCGCGGGCGTCGCGACGTTCCTGCGGAATTTCCGCGCGTACGCGGCGGTGCTGGCCGGCTATACGGCCGCGATCATCGCGATGGATGCGGTGTCCGCGCCGTTGCAGGCGTTCGACATCGCGACCGCGCGGTTCATGTACGTCGTGGTCGGGATACTCTGCGCGGCGACGATGGAGACGATCTTTTCGCCGGGCGCGCCGCTGCGGGACGTCCGCGTGCGGCTGGCGCGCTATCTCGAACGGGCGGTCGCCGTCGGCGCCGGCGCGTTGCGCCGCGAGTCGAACGGCGCGGCGGTGCACCGGCTGTTCGTCGATGCGCTCGAACTCGATACCGCGGCCGAGTATGCGGCGGCGGGCGCGCCGCCCGTGCGGCGCGCGATCGGGCATCTGCGCGGCGCCGCGCTCGCGGTGCTGACCGCGCATGCGGCCGCGCAGGCAGTGCGCGAGCACGCGCGGCGCAGCGGCGACACGCCGGAGCCGCTGCTCGCCGAGGCCGCGCAGGTGCTCGACGGCGTGGCCGCGTCGGGCGAGGCCGGGCCCGGCATGGCGTCGCTGCGGGCGCGCGTCGACGACGCGCTGCGCGCGGAAGCCGCTCAGCCCGCCGGCGCGCGCGCGTCGCGGCTGCTGACGCTCGACCGCCTCGCGGCGCTGCTCGCCGGGTTCGACGACGCGTTCGCGTGCAAGGCGCTGATCGACCGGCCGGATCCGCCGTCGTCCCGCGTGCGCTATGCGTATCACCGCGACGCAGTGCTCGCGTGGCACAACGGCCTGCGCGCGTTCGTCGCGGTGCTGGCCGCGGCGGGGTTCTGGATCTTCAGCGCGTGGCCGTCGGGCGCCGGGTTCGTTACCGTGGTGGGTGTGGTCAGCGCGCTGTTCTCGACGCGCCCGAACGCGATCGGCGGCGCGATCGGCTTCCTGAAGGGCACGGCGTGCGCGGCGCTGGCCGGCATCGTGTGCAACTTCATCCTGCTGCCGGCGGTGTCGGATTTCGTGATGCTGGCCTACATCGTCGGCGTGTTCATGATGGGCGCGGGCATTGCGATGCGCCATCCGCGCACCGCGGCGATCGGCAGCAGCTTCGCGATCTTCTTCTGGAACTTCACGTCGCCGAGCAATACCGCGCGGATCGGCGATGCGGCGTTCCTCAACGGCGCGCTGGCCACGCTGCTCGGGATCGCGTTCGGCGCGCTGGTGTTCGCGCTCGTGTTTCCGCACGATCCCCGCGCGAGCCGGCGGCGCCTGCATCGCGCGGTGCGCCGCGACCTGGCGGCCATCGCACGCGCGCCGCGCGATTGGGCGGCGAGCGCGTGGCTGAGCCGCACCGCCGATCGCCTCGGCCGCGAATTCGCGTTCGCAGGCGCGGTGCCGCAGGACGTCGTCGAGCGCGACCTGCGCGACCTGCTCGCGGCCTGGACGATCGGTGACAGCGTTCTCGCGCTCGCGGAACTGGCCAAGCGCCAGCACGCGGTGCGGCGTCCGGCCGGCGTCGTGCTGGCACGGCTTGCGCGCGGGGAATTCGGGCGGCTCGACACGGCCTGCGATGCGGCCGCGCGGGTGCTGCGGCGGCGCGTGGGCGACGTCGACGGCGATGCCGGGCGGGCGCTGCTGCGCGGCGTCGTGCTGTTGCGCACGATCGCGGATACGGCGAGCGCGCACGACGATTTCCTGCGCGGCCGGACGGACTGAGCGGCGAGGGGCGGGGAGAGTCAGGGGGAGGCGACGCGCCGCGCGTCAGGGCAGCCGGTAGTACTTGCCCGGCGTCACTTCGTCCGGCAGCGGATCGCCGTTCAGTTCGAGCAGCGTGCGTTCGATCTGGCGCGTGATCGCATCGAGCGCGAGATGGTTCGGGCCAGTGCCGAACGGTTCGGCGATCGCATGCGCGATCGCGTCGAGCGCGATCAGCGTGTAGGCAACGAACACGGTGACGAACGGCGTCGCGGCGCCGATCGAATCGACGAGGCCGAACGGCAGCAGCACGCAGTATGCGTAGATGGTCCGGTGCAGCAGCACGTCGTACGAGAACGGGATCGGCGTCGACGCGATGCGTTCGCAGCCGCTGACCATCGCGACCAGCTCGTCGAGCCGCGCATCGAGCATCCACAGGCGCGTGTCGGCCAGGCGGCCGGCATCGGCGCGCGCGGCAAGCGTGGTGCGCAGCCCGTGCACGATCGCGACCGGGCGGAAGTTCAGCGGCGCGATCCGCGCGTACGCCGCCTCGTCGAGCAGCGGCCGCAGGTCGGCCGCGGGATCGGTGCCGCGCAGCTGGTGCTTGAGCGCGTACACGAATGCGATCACCGTGCGCACAAACGTGCGGCGTTCGGCGTCGGTGTCGAACGCGCCGTACGCGAGCATCTGCGACACCAGCGTGCGCGCCGCGGTCAGCACGCCGCCCCACAGCGTGCGCGCCTCGCGGTAGCGGTCGTAGCTCGCGTTGTTGCGGAACGCCGCGAAGATCGCCAGCGTGAGGCCGATCAGCGTGAACGGCGTGGGGTTCAGCGGCACCTTCTCGCCCATCACGCGGCCGCCGGTCCACAGCGCGACGATGCTGATCGCGAGCGTCAGCGCGAGCTGCGGCAGGATCGACTGCAGCACCGAGCCGTTCCAGACGAACAGCATCCGCAGCCAGTGCTCGCGGGGACGGACGATCATGCGGGTGCTCCTCAGGCGGCCTGCGCCGCCGGCGCCGCGGCGCGGTGCAGCAGCACCGGCACCGATTTCGAGGTCGGCGTGTTGCAGACGTCGCCGACGCTGTCGAGCGGCACGAGCGGGTTCGTCTCCGGATAATACGCGCCGATGCAGCCGCGCGGAATGTCGTACTCGACCAGCAGGAAGCCGTCGGCGCGCCGCTCGATGCCGTCGTGCCACACCGTTTCCATGTCGACCCAGTCGCCGGCCTTCAGGCCGAGCATCGAGAGATCGTCCGGATTCGCAAACACGACGCGGCGCTGGCCGAACACGCCGCGATAGCGGTCGTCGAGCCCGTATACGGTTGTGTTGTACTGGTCGTGGGAGCGAGTCGTCATCAGCGTCATCAGGCGCTCGCCGTGCAGCGCGCGGGCGCGCTGGATCGGCGTGTCGGTCGGCAGCGCGTGCGCGATGAAGTTGGCCCTGGCCGTGGGCGTCAGCCACTCGCGGTCGCGCGACGCGACGCGCAGGTGGAACCCGCCCGGCTTCGCGATGCGCGCGTTGTAGTCGTAGAAGCCGTCGAGGGTCGCCTCGATCGCGTCGCGGACTTTCGCGTAATCGTCCTTGTAGGAGAGCCAATCGATCTTGTCGCTGCCGAACACCGCATGGCCGATGTGCGCGACGATCGCCGTCTCCGACATCAGGTTCGGCGAAGCGGGCTTGTTCATCCCGTACGACACGTGCACCATGCTCATCGAATCCTCGACCGTTACGCCCTGCGGCACGTTGTCCTGCAGGTCGATCTCGGTGCGGCCGAGCGTCGGCAGGATCAGCGCGTCCCGGCCGTGGACCAGGTGGCTGCGGTTCAGCTTCGTCGTGATGTGCACGGTCAGCGCGCAGCGGCGCAGGCCTTCCCAGGTGCGCGGCGTGTCCGGCGTCGCCATCGCGAAGTTGCCGCCCAGGCCGATGAACACCTTCAGGTGGCCCTCGAGCATCGCCTCGATCGTCTCGACGACGTCGTAGCCGTGCTCGCGCGGCGGCGCGAAATCGAACACCTTGCCGAGCCGGTCGAGGAACGCTTGCGACGGCTTTTCCTCGATGCCGACCGTGCGGTTGCCCTGCACGTTCGAATGGCCGCGCACCGGGCACAGGCCCGCGCCGGGGCGGCCGATGTTGCCGCGCATCAGCATCAGGTTGGTCAGCATCTGCACGGTCGCGACCGAATGCTTGTGCTGCGTGAGGCCCATCCCCCACGTCGCGATCACGCGTTCGCTGCGCGCGTAGAGCCGCGCGAGGCTGTCGATCTGCTCGTACGACACGCCGCTTTCGGCGGTGAGCGCCGACCAGCTTTCGCTGCGCAGGTCGTCGGCGAACGCGTCGAAGCCGGCCGTGTGCTCGGCGATGAACGCGGTGTCGAGCACCCGCGCGGCGCCGTTCTTGCGCGCGTCGTCGTCGAATTCCAGCACGCGCTTCGCGATGCCCTTGATCAGCGCGAAATCGCCGCCGATCGTCGGCTGGATGAACGTCGACGCGATGTGGGTGCCCGACATCGTCAGCATCTCGATCGGGCTTTGCGGATCCGCGAAGCGCTCCAGCCCGCGTTCCTTCAGCGGGTTGATCGACACGATCGTCGCGCCGCGCTTCGCGCATTCGCGCAGCTCGCCCATCATCCGCGGATGGTTCGTCGCGGGGTTCTGGCCGAAGATGAACAGCGTGTCCGCGTGCTCGAAATCGTCGAGCGTGACCGTGCCCTTGCCGACGCCGACCGACGGCGGCAGCCCGCGGCTCGTCGCCTCGTGGCACATGTTCGAGCAGTCGGGGAAGTTGTTCGTGCCGAAGCGGCGCACGAACAGCTGGTACAGGAACGCGGCCTCGTTGCTCGCGCGGCCGGACGTGTAGAACGCGGCCTGGTTCGGGTCGGGCAGCGCGTGCAGGTGGCGGGCGACCAGCGCGAACGCGTCGTCCCACGCGATCGGCACGTAGCGGTCGGTGCGCGCGTCGTAGATCATCGGGTCGGTCAGGCGGCCGTGCTGCTCGAGCTCGTAGTCGGTCTGCTCGAGCAGCTCGGTGACCGTGTGCGCGGCGAAGAACGCGGGCGTCACGCGCTTGCTCGTCGCTTCGGCCGCGACGGCCTTCACGCCGTTCTCGCAGAACTCGAAGGTCGACGCATGCTTGCGGTCGGGCCATGCGCAGCCGGGGCAGTCGAAGCCGTCCGGCTGGTTCTGGCGGAACAGCGTGCGGTAATTGCTGCCGGACACCTTTTCCTTGATCAGGTTGACCGTGACGGCCTTGAGCGCGCCCCAGCCCGCGGCGGGATGGGTGTACGGCTCGATGCGTGCGTTGGCGGGCTTCTTTTTCATGGTGCGGGTGTCGGGGGAGCAATGGATGCAGGTTACGCGCGGGCCGTGACACGCTGCGTGTACACCTGTTCATTCCGAAAAAGAGTACAGTTGCGCGAAACTGATGCATTGCAGAACAGAACTGTACATGTGAAAGCAAAGTGAAAGAGAGCCGCGCGAAACGCTACGACAAACTGGCCGACGATCTGCAGGCGCAGATCGAGAACGGCGTTTACCGGCCGGGCGAGCGGATTCCGTCGGTGCGGCAGGCGAGCCGCCAGCACCGGATCAGCATCACCACCGTGCTGCGGGCCTACCTGGTGCTCGAAAGCCGCGGGCTGATCGAAAGCCGGCCGCAGTCCGGCTATTTCGTGAAGGCGCGCACCGGGCGCGACGCCGTGCCCGAGCTGCACCTGTCGACGCCGGTGGCGACGCCGTCGGCCGTCGACGTGAGCCGGCTCGTGCTGTCGACGCTGCGCTCGATCTCGCGCGACGACGCGGTGCCGCTCGGCTCGCCGTACCCGGACGCGACGCAGTTTCCGGTGCAGCGGCTCGCGCGGCATGCGCAGGCGATCGCGCGGCGGCGCACCCGCTGGGGCGTGATCGACGACCTGCCGCCGGGCAACCAGGAGCTGATCCGGCAGATCGCGCGGCGCTACCTGGAAAGCGGGATCCCGGTGGAGCGCGACGAGATCGTCGTGACGATCGGCGCGACGGAGGCGATCAACCTGTGCCTGCAGGCGGTCGCGCGGCCGGGCGACACGATCGCCGTGGAATCGCCGACGTTCTACGCGATGCTGCACGCGATCGAACGGATGGGCATGCGCGCGATCGAGGTCCCGACCCATCCGGACGACGGCATCGATCTCGACGCGCTCGCGAAGATACTCGAACGCGAGCCGATCGCCGCCTGCATGGTGATGCCGAACTTCCAGAATCCGCTCGGGTTCCAGATGTCCGATGCGCGCAAGCGCGCGCTCGTCGAGCTGCTCGCGAAGCATCGGGTGCCGGCGATCGAGAACGACGTCTACCAGGAGCTGTACTACGGCGACGCGCGGCCCAGCGCGTTGAAGTCGTTCGACCGGGAAGGGCTCGTGCTGCACTGCGCGTCGTTCTCGAAGAGCCTGTCGCCCGGCTACCGGATCGGCTGGGCGATGCCCGGGCGGTATCGCGACCAGGTCGAGAAGCTGAAATTCCTGAACACGCTCGCGACGCCGGTGACCGAGCAGCTCGCGATCGCCGAATACCTGAAGCACGACGGCTACGACTTCCATCTGCGGCGGATTCGCAAGCAGTACGCGCAGCAGGCGAACCTGATGAGCGCGATGGTGCGGCGCTTCTTCCCGGAAGGCACGCGGCTGTCGCACCCGCAGGGCGGCTACGTGCTGTGGGTCGAGCTGCCGCCGCAGGTCGACGCGATGCGGCTGTACCAGCTCGCGCTCGCGCAGCGCATCACCGTCGGGCCCGGCCACATGTTCTCGGCCGGCGGCAGCTACCACCATTTCATCCGGCTGAACTACAGCTATCCGTGGTCCACGCAGATCGAGCAGGCGCTGAAGATGCTCGGGCGGCTGGCCGGGGAGTGCGCGAGGGGGTGAGGCGCGCGCGCCGGGCCGTTGCCGGCCGCGCGTTCACTGCGTCGCGTGGCTTTGCCGCCGCTCCCGAACGGGCTCGCCAATGGACAGGCATCCTGATCATCGCCGAACCGCGACGGGTCTTGTCGTCCGGGCGCGGTGCAGGCGCGCCCGGCCACGCGGCGCTTACTCCGGATACGCGTCGTGGATCTTGATGTTCGCGAGCCGGAAGATCGTGCGCAGCGTCTGCGGATGGATTTCGCGGCGCGCCGCGAGCGACGACAGGATGTAGTCGAGCACCTTCGCATACTTGAGCAGCACGAGCCCGGATTCGAGATCGGCGTGGCCGGCACGCATGCGCTCGGCCACCTGCAGCATGTCGGCCGACAGCGCGTGCGCCATGTCGATTTCCATCCGTTGCTTTTCGCTCCAGGCCGCTTCCGGTTGTTCGAGCAACCGGTTCATGAACGCCTGGAATTGCGCATCTGACTGATTCGGCAGCGCACCCATAGTGACCCCGTTGTGTTTTCTGGCGAGCGCGTCCGTGGACGGGCCCGGCCGTTTCTCCCATATCCGTGCCGATCGCGGCGCGGTGCTTGTGCCGGACGCGATGCAGAATCCGTACCAGCGTCGCCGGCCGCGCTCGACGCCGGCGATGCGCGGGCCCGGCAACGGCCGCCGACGCTTGCCGGCAGGCGGGTTCGGCGCAACGGGCGCGCGGCTGCCGTGGTGCTGTTGCAGCGTGCGACTGCGGCTGGAATATGGACGCCATGGAGAAAGCGTTCACGGATGTAACGTAACGGCGGGAACAGCGCGCCTGCGCGGCGGCGATGCGCGGGCCGATCATCGGCATCGACGGGTGCCGGGCGGGGCGCGTTTTCCCGGATCGAACCGGCACGAGCAAGGACAGGCGGGGCATTCCGGCGGCACGATGGGTGGCGGCTCGGCATCGTTCCGCTCATGCAGGCTTCGTGAAAGCGTCGCGATCGGTCTCGGCGATTCACGACGGAGCGGCCCGATGGTTTCAGGTTTGTATCGTCCTCATCGGGCACGAATACGGCGATGCCGTTCGCGAGCGGGACGCGCACCGTGCACCGCCGGAACCCCTTGCACGCACGATTGTCTATACATCTATCGCCCTTTTTCGAGGGGATACGAAATGGCTGCCATGCAACCCGGGGCGATGCCCCTCTCCGACGAGGAGGCCCGGCGCCAGCTGCGTCGCGCCGTCGTCGCGAGCACGGTCGGCACGACGATCGAATGGTATGACTTCTTCCTCTACAGCACGGTCACCGGCCTCGTCTTCGCCAAGCTGTACTTCCCCCAATCCCACCCGCTCGTCGGCACGCTGCAGGCCTTCCTGATCTATGCGGTCGGCTTCGTCGCGCGGCCGGTCGGCGCCGCGATCTTCGGCCACTATGGCGACCGCATCGGGCGCAAGGCCACGCTGATCGTCACGCTGCTGCTGATGGGGCTCGCCACCTTCGCCGTGGCCTTCGTGCCGACCTATGCGGCGATCGGCATCTGGGGCGCGGTCGCGCTCACGGTGCTGCGCTTCATCCAGGGCGTGGGCGTCGGCGGCGAATGGGGCGGCTCGGTGCTGATGTCGATGGAATGGGCGCGCACCAACGCGCACCGCGGCTTCGTGGCCGCCTGGCCGCAGTTCGGCGTGCCGGCCGGGCTGTTCCTCGCGAACCTGGCGGTGCTCGCGATGAGCTGGATCTCCGGCAGCGCCTTCCTCACGTGGGGCTGGCGCGTGCCGTTCCTGCTGAGCATCCTGCTGGTCGCGATCGGCCTCTACATCCGCCTGAACATTCTCGAGACGCCGATCTTCGCGCGGCTGCTGGCCGAGCGCCGGATCGAGAAGGCGCCGATGCTCGAAGTGATACGCCGCCAGCCGAAGGACATCCTGCTGTCGGCGTTCGCGCGGATGGCCGAGCAGGCGCCGTTCTATATCTTCACGGCCTTCGTGTTCACCTACGGCGTGTCGACGCTCGGCGCGTCGCGCAACCTGCTGCTGATCGCGGTGCTCGCGGCGGCGGTGGTCGAGTTCGTCACCATTCCGCTGTTCGGCCACTTGTCCGACGTGATCGGGCGGCGGCGGATGTACATGATCGGCGCGGCCGTCGCCGGCCTGTTCGGCTTCCTCTATTTCGCGATGGTCGATACCCGGAACCCGGTGCTGATCTTCGCGGCCATCGTGCTGTCGCTGGTGCCGCACGCGATGATGTACGGGCCGCAGGCCGCGCTGATCGCCGAGTCGTTCACCGGGCGCCTGCGCTACAGCGGCGCGTCGCTCGGCTACCAGCTGGCATCGGTGATCGCGGGCGGGCCCGCGCCGCTGATCGCGACCGCGCTGTTCGCCTACTACCATTCGGGCTACGCGATTGCGGCGTATGTGCTGGTGTGCGCGGTGATCAGCCTGGTCGCGGCGTCGCGGCTCGGGGATTACACCAACAAGGACATTTCGCGGGAATACGACGACGTGCACGGCGGGCATGCGCCGCCGGTCGCGTGACGGCCACGCGATGCCCGCGTCGGCGCCGATCGTTCGCGCGCGTGGCTGACGCGCGCGCCGAACGATGCGGCCGACGCGGCCGATGCCGCGCTCAGCCGAGGAATTCCAGCGCGCCCGTCCCCAGGTTGTACATCGCGCCGACGATCCTGATCCTGCCGGCGGCTTCGAGCTCGGCGAGCACCGGGCTGTCGCGGCGAATGCCGGCGACGGTCAGCTCGACGTTCTTGCGCGCGACGGCGTCCACGAACGCGTAGTTCGTCGCGGACCGTTCGCCGTCGTATTGGGTGGCCTGGACCGCGGGCTTGATCTTCGCCAGCAAGCCGGTGAGATTGCCGAGCTCGGCATCGGCAATCGCGCCCTTGATCGCGCCGCACGCGGTGTGTCCCATCACGACGACCACCTTCGCGCCGGACAGCTTGCACGCGAACTCCATGCTGCCGAGGATGTCGCTGTTCTCCACGTTGCCGGCGACGCGGCAGTTGAAGATGTCGCCGATCCCCAGATCCATGATCACTTCCGCCGGTGCACGCGAGTCGATGCAGCTGAGCAGCACGGCCGCGGGATACTGTCCGCTCGCGCTTGCGCGTTGCTCGCGAAGGTAGTTGCGGGCTTTGCGCTCGCCTTTCCGGAAGCGCGCGTTGCCTTGCTTCATCACCTCGATGATCTGTTCCGGCGTCATGCGCTCGCGCTGCGCTTTCGTCAGCGCATCGGCGCGCGCCGTCAGCACGGCAAGCGGGCCGGCGGCGAGCCCGGCCACCGATGCGGCGCCCGCGAGCCGCAGAAAGCGCCGGCGGCCCGAACTGCCGTAGTGCTTCGGATATTCGAAGGTGTCGCACATGATGTTGTTCCTCTTCTTGGGCGACCGGCTCGTGCTGTCCGGAGTCGGATTGATCCAATATAGCCCGCGGTCCGCGGGGTTCAAGTGAATTGCGACGCGCACGGATAAGGCGGCATCGCAACGCAGTCACGCGCGCGTTTCTCGACAGACGAATGCCTCGCGTGCGACGCGACGGGATTCGGGAAAGCGACGTTTTTCGCCCACCCGCGATTGCCTACACTCAATAGCAGCGGGTGAGGACGAACCCCGTGACGATCAGGGAGCGGAAATGAATGCCACCGAAGCAGCTTCGGCCGACGCGATCGCGGTCGGAGAATTGACCATTCGATATCTGGTAGACGGAACGGCGACCGGCGGAATCGGCGTATTCGAGCTGACCGTGCCGCCGGGCGCGCAGGTTCCGCCGCCGCACAGCCACGCGCGGAACGAGGAATGCGTGTACGTGTTGTCGGGGACGCTGCGCTACTCGGTCGACCGCGTCGTGCGAGAACTCGCGCCCGGCGACTGGATGTTCTCGCCGCGCGGCTCGGCCCATCATTTCAGCAATCCGCATGAGGAAACCGCGCGTGCGCTGGTCGTCATGTCGCCCGACATCGGCGCGCGGTATTTCCGCGACATCGCGGCGGTCGTGAAGGCCGGCGGGCCGCACAACCGTGAACGGCTCGTCGAGGTGATGGTTCGCTACGGACTGGCGCCCGCGAAGCCGGCGATGTGAACGCCTGCGCTGCCGCCGGCGCGATTCGTCAGCGCATTTCGCGCGCGCCGGCCATGGCGACCAAACCGCGCTCAGGCATCGCGCGTATCGAGCAGCGCGACGATCTCCCGCGTGGACGCCGTCTCGCCGAGCCGCGGGAAAATCCGTTCGATGCTGTTCGCGTGCGCATCCGCGTTCAGGTCGGTCATCGCGTCGACGGCGAGCGTCACGTTGTAGCCGAGTTCGAACGCCTGGCGCGCGGTCGACTCGACGCCGATGCTCGTCGCGATGCCGGCCAGCACGACCTGCGTGACGCCCGCGGCCCGCAGGTGCGCATCGAGGCCGGTGGCGGTGAACGCGCCCCAGGTGCGCTTGGTCACGACGTGGTCATGCGGTTGCCGGTTCAGTTCGGGCACGAGCTCGGTCCAGTCCGGCGGCAGCGGCCCCTTGAGGCCCGGCTGCATCGTGCGGCCCGGCGCGCCGCCGGCCACGTTAACGAGCACGACCGGCAGGCCGCGGCGGCGGAACGCGTCGGCCAGCTCGGCAGCGCGCTCGATGACGTCGGCGGCCGGATGCGCGGTGGAGAGGGCGGCGATGCCTTTCTGCAGATCGATGACGATCAACGCCGATGTCGAATCGAGGACGATTGCGCTCATGAAGGACTCCTGTAGGGGCGACGGGAACATGGCGGCACGCGTGCCGCATGCGGGATTCACGACTCGCCGAGCCGCCTGATCAGCGGGATCGCGGCGGCGAGCGTCTGCATGTCGTCGGGGTCGAGCCTGGCGAGCGCGGCCTCGAGCCATGCGCGCTTCGCGACGGCGCGCTGCTGCCGCTCGTCGATGCCGGCGCGGGTCAGCAGGAACAGGATCTGGCGCCCGTCGGTCGGATGCGGCTCGCGCTGCACGAGCCCCTCTTCCTCGAGGCTCGCGAGGATCGTCTTCATCGATTGCGGCTTCATCGACTCGGCGCGGGCGAGCTCGGCGGTCGTCATCGGCCCGTTCTGCTCGAGCCGCGCGAGCGCGCTCAACTGCGACAGCGTCAGCCCGCTCGAATCGACCTCCGAGCGCAGCCGGCGGATGAGCTGCCCGACGGCCAGCGTCAGGTCGGCGACGATGGTTTCGGCGGAAACGCCGGTTTTGCGTGTGCGTGTCATGGGCGGATCATAGAAGAGCACAGTTTAACTTGCAAGTTAAACTGTCGAATTGCGCGAGAGGCGAATGCAGGCGGGCGTGGCCTGATCGTTGCGCGGCGTCGCGTCCTCGTGCGGCCGGTCGCCGATGGTCTGCGCAAGTTCGCCCGCTGTCGCGTATGCCGGTCAGGTCACGTCAGCGAGCAGGCCAGCCAGCGGCGGATCGTCTGCGCATCGTGCGTGACGCCGGCGCGCGTCGGCGCGCCGAGCAGCACGATGGTTTCCGGGTGGCCGTTCACGTGCGTGCGCATCACGACGCCATGCCCGGCTTCGTTGATGAAGCCCGTCTTCTGCACCTGGATGGGCCACTGGCCGTAGCGCACCAGCGGATCGGAGTTCACGTAGCGCAGCGTGCCGCCGCCGGGCTGCACGGTGCCCGACCTGGCCGTCGAGAAGCGCCGGATCAGCGGATCGCGCGCGGCGGCGTCGACGAGCCGCGCGAGTTCCTCGGCGGTCGATACGTTGCGCGGCGACAGGCCGGTCGCCTCGTGAAAGCGCGTGTGGCGCATGCCGAGCCGGCGCGCTTCCCGGTTCATCGCGGCGACGAACGCGGGGCGTCCGCCCGGATAGTCGCGGCTCAGCGCTGCCGCCGCGCGGTTCTCCGACGACATCAGCGCGATGCGAACCATGTCGCGGCGCGATAGCGTCGAGCCCACCGACAGCCGCGAATGCGTGAACTTGAGCGTGTCGCGATCGTGCGCGGTCACGCGCAGCATGCCGTCCAGCGGGCGATTCGCGTTGCGTGCGACCACCGCCGTCATCAGCTTCGAGATCGACGCGATCGGCCGCACCGTGCGCGCATTGCGGGCCACCAGCGGCGTGCCGGTGCGCACGTCGAGCACGTAGACGGCACGTGAATGCAGCGCATTGACCGCGCGCGGGCTGAAGCCGCAGCTCGCGAGCAGGCGGGGCCCGGGCGCCGCGCGATGGCGGGCGGGTGACGCGCGCTTCATGCGGCGCGGATGCTGCGCGGGCGCGATGTGCGGCTTGGCGGCGTGATGTCGCGCACGGGGGCGGCGATGCTTGGCGTGCGCGGCCGGTTTCTTGAGCTTGGCTGCCGTCACATGGCGCTGGGCGGGGCGGTGTTCGACGCGGTGCGCGGACGCGTTCGACATGAACGCGCACAGCAGGATCGACGCGACGGCGAGCAGAAAGGTCCGTGCGCGGCGCGCGCGCGCGTGGGTGCCAGACAAGCGGCAATCTCCTGGGTTCACTCGGGCGAGGGCGCCGCGCCATGCGCGCGGCGGCGAAAGGGTGCAGGGGATTATAAGGTCGATTGCGCAGGCAACGATCCAGGGTGCTTCATCGCGGCGCGCACGAACGACACGAAGCGCAGCGTCACGGGGTCGTCGCGCATGGACGGCCACGCGAGCCCGACGCGCCATTTCGCGTGCCGGCCGGGCAGCGGCAGCACCGTCGCGTCGCGCAGCAGATGCTGCGCGCGCGAAGGAATGAACGCGACGCCGACGCCCGCGGCGACCGACGTGAGGACCGACTGCACGTCCTCGGCCTGCTGCGTCACGTTCGGCACGAAATGGCGGTCGACGCACCACCGGTCGACTTGCGCGGCGAGCCCGGCACCGCGCGCACGCTGCAACGCGATGAAGCCGATTTCATTGAATACCTCGAGATTCGCCGGCAGGCGCGCGTATCGCATGTGCGGCGGCAATGCGAGCGCGAGCGACTCGTCGACCATCTTGAACGACGACAGGCCTTCGCCGGGCGGCAGGCGCATGAAGCCGGCGTCCAGCTTGCCGGCCAGGATGCGGCGCGTCTGCTCGGCGGAAGACAGGTCGCTCAGCGTGACGGCCACCTCCGGATGCTGGCGCCGGAACTCGGCGATGAGCCGCGGCACGATCGTCAGCACCGACAGGCAGATACCGATGCGCAGGTGCCCGCGCCGGCCGCTGCTGGCTTCCCGCGCGCGCATCAGGATGTCGTCGGCGTCGCGCACGAGCGCCTGCGCGTCGGACAGGAAGCGCTCGCCGAACGGCGTGAGCTCCGCGCCGTGCCGGCCCCGTTCGAACAGCTTGCCGCCGAGGCTGGATTCCAGCGCGCCGATCTGCTTGCTGAGCGCCGGCTGGCTCATGTGCAGCGCTTCCGCCGCGCGGCTGAAATGGCGCAGCTCGGTCACCGTCAGGAACGTTCGGAGCAGTTTCAATTCCATTCTTGAAAGGAATCGTATCGGTCAAAACATTCATTTTACGGATCGAACGGCCACGTGTTCAATACGGGCATGTCCTTGCCGAAACCCCTCGCCATGTCGCTGAGTCATTTGATGTCCGATCCGGTCGGCGCGGCCGGCGAACCTGCCGCCGCGGCCGGCGACGAACCCGGCGCCGCGCCTGCCGCCAGCGCCGCGCCGCGCAACGGGCGTGGCCGTCGCGTGCGCTTCGGCGACGCGATACCCGACGGGCCGCCGCGCGTCGCGACAGGCTCGATCGCGATCAGCTTCGCCGTCGTGTCGCGCCGGCACTGGCCGCGTTGAGCGAGGGCGCGTGATCGCCATGCGGTCGCGGCGGAAGCGGTATAGTGTGTCCGCCATTGTCGTCCGGCTCGCGCCGGCGCAGTGTGATGGCCGGCAGGCTGCCGGACTGTATCTTGACGAGCGCCACGTACGCGCTCTCCGCCGCACGGAACCGATGACCAACGAACAGCACGAAGACGACCTCGACCCCGCGCTTGTCGCGATCCTCGCGTCGCTTTACGAAGCGGCCAACGATCCCGCCGGCAAGCCCTGGTCGCTGCCGAAGCTCGCGAAGCGCGTGCAGTTGCCGATGAGCACGCTGCGCCGCGTGCTGACCCAGCTCGACGCCGGCGGCCTCACCGTGACGACCTTGCACGAAGACGGCACGGGCAGTGCCGCGCTGACCGCCGAAGGGCGGGCGCTGTGCGCGCAGCTTTTCGACGCGGCATGAAAAAAGGCGGGCTGCCGAAGCAGCCCGCCATCTGATCACGCGAAGCGCCGGCGCATCACCAGCGCGCCGTCAATCCCGCCATCACCGAATGATCGTAGGTCTGGTCGTTCAGCCCGCGGCGATATCCGACGTCGAGATCGAGCCAGCTGACGGGCGAGTAGATCGCGCCCACGATCGCGAACGCCGGGTTCGCACCGGCGCCCCGCTCCGGGTTGCGCGACATGCCGACGTCCGCCACCAGCTGCAGCCGGTCCGTCGCGCGGTAGAGCGCCGCGCCCGACACCTGCCATAGCGACGTCAACTGGTCCTGCCGGTTAGGCTGATACGTGTATCCCGCATTCGCGAGAAACGAAAACCGCGCGACGTCGAACTGCGCGAGCATCGTCGCGCCGGCGCCCACGCGGCCGGTGCCGAGCCCGCGCCGGTCGTCGCCGGTCGGCATCGTCAGCTTCGGCTTGAGCGCCAGGGTGAACGGCCCGTGCTCGACGAAGCGCCATTTCATCCCGACCTCGATATCGCCGAACCCCGAGCCGTTCTCGTCGGAGCGCGTCTGCACGTGCGTATACGGCGCATTGACGTACACGTCGAGCCGGTCGCCGAACCCGCGCGTGAGCGTCGAATTCCACAGTTGCTGGCGGCCGATGTCCGGCTGCTTCGACGTGGCCTCGGTATTCAGTTCGATCTGCCAGTGCGCGTTGCCCTGGGTGCTCGTGTCGTCGCTGACGAGCGGATGGGCCGCATGGGCGCCCACCGGCGCGAACAACGTGCTCGCGACGGCGAGCGGAAGCATCTTTTTCATTGCGTTACCTGGGAAGCATGGTGTGTGGCGGGCCCGCCCGTGTCGCGCGGGCCCGCCTGCGTTCAGAGGGCGGGAGTCAGAACCACTGCTTGTAGCGGCGCACGTAGATCGTCTTGACCGTCTGCGCGAGCAGGATGTAGCCGACCATCGTCGCGACGAGCCACAGCCAGTAGCTGCCCGGCAGGTGCATGAAGCCGATCGCATTCGCGAACGGCGAGAACGGCAGCCAGCAGCCGATCGCGATCGCCGTGACCGTCGACAGCAGCACCGGCAGCGACGCGGTGCTCTGCAGGAACGGGATCTTCTGCGTGCGCAGCAGGTGCACGACGAGCGTCTGCGACACGAGGCTTTCGATGAACCAGCCGGAATTCATCACGATCTGGCCGCCCGTGCCGCCTTGCAGGTGATACATCGCGCCCGCGCCGAACACGAACCACATCAGCAGGTAGGTCGTGATGTCGAACACCGACGACGTCGGCCCGACCCACAGCATGAAGCGGCTGATGTTGCCCGCTTCCCACTTGCGCGGTTTCTTCAGGAACTCGGGGTCCATCTTGTCCCACGGCAGCAGCATCTGCGACGTGTCGTAGATCAGGTTCAGCACCAGCAGCTGCGTCGCGAGCATCGGCTCCCACGGCAGGAACGCGCTGGCGACGAGCACCGAGAACACGTTGCCGAAGTTCGAGCTGGCCGTCATGTTCAAGTACTTGAGAATGTTGCCGAATGTTTCGCGGCCCTTGATCACGCCTTCCTCGAGCACCATCAGGCTTTTCTCGAGCAGGATGATGTCGGCGGTTTCCTTCGCGATGTCCGCGCCGCTGTCGACCGAGATGCCGACGTCGGCGTCGCGCAGCGCGGGCGCGTCGTTGATGCCGTCGCCGAGGAAGCCGACGGTGTGGCCGTTGGCCTGCAGCGCCTTGACGATGCGCGCCTTCTGCAGCGGCGTGAGCTTCGCGAACACGGTCGTGCGTTCGACCACCTGCGCGAGCGTCGCGTCGTCGAGCGCGTCGATCTCGGTGCCGAGCATCGGCTTGCCGGGTTCGAGCCCGACCTGGCGGCAGACCTTCATCGTGACGGTCGGGTTGTCGCCGGTCAGCACCTTCACGGTCACGCCGTTCTCGCGCAGCGCGGCGAGCGCGGGCGCGGCCGATTCCTTCGGCGGATCGAGGAAGGTCAGGAAGCCGCGCACGACGAGGTCGCGCTCGTCGGCGGTGCGGTACTGCTCGCGCTCGTCGCCGCGCGGGATCACACGCGTGGCGAGCACCAGCACGCGGAAGCCGTCCTCGTTGTACGCATTCGCCTGTTCGAGCAGCCGCTTGCGGGCGACGTAATCGAGCGGACGCACGCCGTCCTCGTCCTGCACGTGGGTCGACACCGCGAGCATTTCCTCGACCGCGCCCTTGCAGATCAGCGTATGCGTGCCGCGCGTATCCTCGACGACGACCGACAGCCGGCGCCGCACGAAATCGAACGGCAGCTCGTCGATCTTCTTGTAGCCCTGCGGCTTCACGCGATCGCCGATCTCGTTCGCGCGGGTGACGATCGCGATGTCGATCAGGTTCTTCTGGCCGCTCTGGTGATAGCTGTTCAGCCAGCCGAGCCGCAGGATCTCCTCGTTCTTGTGGCCCGACAGGTCGAGATGGTGTTCGAGGATGATCTTGTCCTGCGTGAGCGTGCCGGTCTTGTCGGTACACAGCACGTCCATCGCGCCGAAGTTCTGCACCGAGTTCAGCCGCTTGACGACGACCTTGCGGCGCGCCATCGCGACCGCGCCGCGCGCGAGGTTCGCGCTGACGATCATCGGCAGCATCTCGGGCGTCAGGCCGACGGCCACCGCGAGCGCGAAGGTGAGGGCGCTGAGCCAGTCGCCCTTGGTCAGCCCGTTGATCATGAACACGATCGGCACCATCACGAACATGAACTTGATCAGCAGCCAGCTCACGCTCGAGACGCCGCGGTCGAAGCTCGTCTCGATGCGCTTGTGGCTGACGACGTTGCGCGCGAGCGAGCCGAAGTAGGTGTCTTCGCCGGTCGCGACGACCACCGCCGTGGCCGTGCCGCTCACGACGTTGGTGCCCATGAAGCAGACGTTCTCGAGATCGAGCAGCGACGGCGACGCATCGTTCGACGCGGCCGCGGGCGCATTGGCCGACTTGCCGGAGACCGCGCCGAGCGTGTCGTATTTCTCGACCGGCAGCGCTTCGCCGGTCAGCACGGCCTGGCTGATGAACAGGTCGCGCGACGCGATCAGGCGCACGTCGGCGGGAATCATGTCGCCGGCCGACAGGTGCACGATGTCGCCGGTCACCACCTCGCGCATCGGCACGTCGCGGCGCGCGGGCTCGGCGCTGTCGGCGATCGTGCGCTGCACGGTGGCGGTCGTGCGCACCATCGCCTTCAGCTTCTCGGCGGCGCGCAGCGAACGGAATTCCTGCACGAAGCGCAGCAGCGCGCTGATCGTCACCATCGTCAGCAGGATCGTCATGCCGACGTAGTCGCGATCGCCGGGCGCCGCGAAGTAGACGTCGGTGCAGAAGCTGATCGCGGCGAGCACCAGCAGCACGTAGACGAAGGGGTTGTGGAACGACATCAGCAACTGGCGGGCCCAGTGCGGCGGCTTGTCGTGCGCGATCTCGTTGGGGCCGTAGTATTGCAGGCGATCGGCGGCCTGCTCGTAGGTGAGGCCGCGGGTGCTGGTGCCCAGCGCCTTCAGCGTTTCCTCGAGCGGTCGGGCCGCTTCCTGCGCGGCGCGCATGATGTGCGGTGCGGCCTGCCGGTCGGTGCCGCCGGTCTTGATGAAGCCGCGTTGCTTCTTGTGAGAGGAATTGTTGTGTTGTGTCATGTGTCGCTCCTAGCGCGCGAGGCGGCGGGCGGGGAGCGCACGTTATCGACGAACGAACGCTCCCCGCCGCGTCGCGTCAGGCGCGATCGGCTGTTGATCGGTGAACGGGGGAACGCTCGCCGGCGCGCCACGCGCGATCAGGCAGGTTGTGCGCGTGCGCGCACCGGCGAGCGGTAATCGACTACTGTCGTCAGAGTTCATTCGCACTCCTGTCGGTCGTGGGCTGGCGATACGGGCGGTCGGTGGCGGTGCGTGCGTGGCGGCACGCACGCCGGACGGCGCGCGAACGGATTGCGCACGCAGCGGTGCTGCGCGCGGCACGAGCGTGCACGGCCGCGCGAGCGGTCGCGTGTCGTTCGAAAAAAAAATCGGCGGGAATCTGGCCGGTCAGGCCGGAAGGACGCCGCATCCTGCTTCCCGGGATGCGGCAGAAGACGAGGCTCTGCGCGTTTTCCTCAGGCAGCAGTCAAGTTGGCCGAGCGCCAACTACAACTCGCATCGGTGTTCACAGAACACTCCAAGTAATTAGACGGGGGCGATGGTAAAGGCTCGCACTGCGAAGCGTCAACCCTTTTTGTCGGACATTTTGCACGGCAGCCCGACGAAGCGCGGTCGTCCGGCGGCCGGAAACGTAACGGGCCCCCGGCATGCCGCCGAAGGCCCGTGCGTGGCCATGTCGCGGGCGGAGCGTTACTGCACCGCGGCCGTCACGGCGGCGGACGCATCGAGAATGCCCGCGCCCGCCGGCAGCGCCGAGCAGGCCGTGCCGGCCGCGAGCTTCGTCGCACGCGCGCCGCTCTGCAGCTTCTGCTGGATCTGCGCGGGCGTGAGGTTGCCGTTCAAGGCGAGCATCAGCGCCGCGACGCCCGACACCTGCGGGGTCGCGAGGCTCGTGCCTTCCGCGACGCCGTAGCTGTCCGCGCCGGGCACGGTCGTTCCGGTGTTCGACGTCGACAGGATATTGACGCCGGGCGCGCTCAGCGTGACGTCGGCGCCGAAGTTGCTGAAGATCGCGCGCCGGCCGGTTGCGTCGTTCGCGGCGACGCTGATCACGCCGCGACAGTTGGCCGGCTGGTCGAGCGCCGTGGCAAGGCCGTCGTTGCCGGCCGCGACGATGACGGTCACGCCGCGCGCGGTCACGTCGTCGATCGCCTGCTGGAACGTCTGGCTGCACGGGCCGGTGCCGCCGAGGCTCAGGTTGATGATCTTCGCCGGCGTCGGGTTCGCCGGCGCGCCGCTGACCGCCATGCCGGCTGCCCAGCGCATCCCGTCGGCGATGTCGCTCGTCACGCCGCCGCACTTGCCGAGCACGCGCACCGGCAGGATCCGGCCGAGCCACGACACGCCGGCGACGCCGATGCCGTTGTTCGCGGCCGCGCCGATGACGCCCGCGACGCGCGTGCCGTGCCAGCGGCTGTTGTTCGGCTCGCTCGCGCAGTGATAGAACGGGCCGCCGACGGTGTCGAGTTCCTGTTGCGTGACCCAGTCGCCCGGGTCGGTCGCGTCGGCGCTGCGCCCCTGGCCGTTGTTGCTCGTGTTGACGTTGCTGATGAAGCTGTAGCCGGGCAGCAGGTTGGCGACGAGATCCGGGTGCGGACGGTAGCCGGTGTCGAGCACCGCGGTGATCACGGTCGGCGAGCCCTTGGTGCGGCTCCAGGCCGGCGGCGCGTTGATGCCGGCCGTCGGATCGGACAGGTACCACTGCTGGCTGTAGGACGGATCGGTCGGAATGTCGCGAACGCTCATCCGGCTGTCCGGTTCCGCATAGTCGACGTCGGCATCGGCGGCGAATACCTGCGCGAGCGCGGCCGCGTCGGCGGCCGCAATCGACTGGCCGAGCGCCAGCACGGCCGCGCCGTCCGTCATCGTCCGCTCGACCTGGACGTTCAGCTGCGCGCGCCCGGTCGTGCTGGCAAACGCACGCGCGCTGCCGGTCGGCGCGCTCCATTGGCTCATCGCGCGCTGGATCACGGCATCGAAGCGCGATCCGGTGTTGGCGGCCGCCATCGCGTGCGCGGCGGTCGACGTCTTCAGGCGGACGATCAGGTGATCGACCGGCGGTGCGTCGGCCGCGACCGTCATCTGGGCCATTTGCGCGGCGGCCTGCTGCGTCGCGCACGCGTTGCTGTTGTTCGTCGGCGGCGCGGGCGCCGGGGCTGGGGCGGGTGCCGGCGCGGCGGCGGACGGTGCCGGGCTGCTGTCGCCGCCGCCGCCGCCGCATCCGGCGATCGGCAACAGCGCTGCGGCGGACAGCAGGCCGGCGAGGGCGCGTGCATGGGTCAATCGGGCCACGGCGGGATTGAAACGTTTGGCGCTCATAGTGAACTGGATCCTCGTAGGTAGCCGTTGTGCCGGCGTTGGCGGTCGGGCCGGCGAGGCCCGATGGCGGCGGCTTCGGCGGGCAGTCGGCCTGACTTGTTGTTCTCGGGCGGCCGGGGCAACGGGTGCTGCGGCGCGCCATGCACTGGGTAACGGCCGGCGCGGCGGCTTCTTGAGCACGTTTCAAAAGAAAGAATTAGGGCCGCGCAAACGATAGCGTTGCTGCGCACCCGCACGAACACGCGTTTGGAACGGCTAATCGAACCCGACGGCCGATGCCGGCGGCATGCGCGGCGCGGCGGGGCCGGCAGGCGGTGGGCCGCCGCATCGTTGCGGCACTGCGGCAGGACGGGTCCGCAGCCTATCCAGGCGGGTGCGAGCCGCCGTGCGCGACGGCCCGCGACCTTGCGCGTTCCCTGATGCGGCGCGATTTTGGCGGGCGTAGGATCGGGGTTCGACCCACTATCCGTCAGGAGACAAGCATGGACCGTCGCTACCGGTGGCTGGCCCTGGCCGTGTCGTGCGCGCTGTCCGGCGCCGTGCACGCGCAGGCACTCACGGGCACGCTGAAGAAGATCAAGGACACGGGCGTCGTGTCGCTCGGCATCCGCGAATCGTCGGTGCCGTTCTCGTATTCGGACAACCAGCAGAAGAACATCGGCTATTCGCGGGACATTGCGTCGCGCATCGTCGATCAGCTGAAGACGGACCTGAACCTGCCGGGCCTCGCGGTGAAGGAGATCCCGATCACGTCGCAGAACCGGATTCCGCTGCTGCAGAACGGCACGATCGATTTCGAATGCGGCTCGACGACGAACACGCTCGAGCGGCAGAAGCAGGCCGCGTTCTCGAACAGCATCTTTCTGTACGGCATCCGCTTCAGCACGCGCAAGGATTCCGGCGTGAAGGACTTCGCGGACCTCGCGGGCAAGACGATCGCGACGACGGCCGGCACGTCGGACGAGCGGCTGCTGCGCAAGCTGAACGAAGAGAAGAGCATGAACATGACGATCATCAGCGCGAAGGACCACGCCGAGGCGTTCAAGAACGTGACGACCGGGCGCGCGGTCGCGTTCGTGATGGACGAGCCGCTGCTGTACGGCGAGCTCGCGAAGGAGCGGACGCCGGGCGCCTATACCGTGACGGGCACGCCGCTCGTCCACGAGAACTACGCGTGCATGCTGCGCAAGGACGATCCGGTGTTCAAGCGGGTGGTCGACGGCGTGATCGCGAAGCTGCAGACCTCCGGCGATGCGGAGAAGCTCTACAACCGCTGGTTCACGCAGCCGATTCCGCCGAAGGGGATGAACCTGAACTATCCGCTGTCCGCGGAAATGCGGCAGCTGTTCAAGAACCCGACCGATCAGGCGCAGTACTGACCGGGAAGGGCCGGCCGGGCGCGCGCGATCGTTGCGCGCTCAACGGCCGGCGCTGGACATCTGCACGGGCTGATACCGACTATTTGCGCGTAGCCATGCCGTTCCGCCGCAGCGTGCCGATAACGCATGCTGGCTACGATCGAGCGACTGTCGGGGATACTCCATGCACTTCTGGCGCAAGCTTTCCATCCAGAGAAAGCTGGTTTTGAGCATGACCAGCTGCCTGCTGGTCTTTGTGGCGATTTCGAGCGGGCTGAGCGTCCGGCTGATCGGCAGCACCGTGCGCGAGCGGGTCGTGCAGGACGAACTGCCGACCGTGCTGAACAGCATCCGCGCGGATGTGCAGCGCCAGCTCGCCGGGCCGGTCGCCGCGTCGCGGCTGCTGGCGGGCGACGCCTTTCTGCTGCAGTGGGAAGCCGACGGCGAACCCGAGGCCGGCACGCGCAACTGGATGCAACTCGCGGAGAACGTGAAGGCGCAGCAGAAGGCCGCGTCCGTGCAATGGGTGTCGACGGCGAGCGGCAACTACTACACCGAGGGCGGCCTGCAGCGGAAGCTCGGCGACCATGACCGCTGGCTGACGGCGTTCCTCGCCTCCGGCAAGCCGTTCGAAGTCAACATGGATCGCGACGTGACGGCCGGCGGCTACATGATGTTCATCAATGCGCGCGTGGAAAGCGGCGGCAAGCCGCTGGGCGCGTCGGGCATGAGCCTGTCGGTGGACGCGCTGGCGCGGGGCATCGCGACCTACCGGCTCGGCGAGACCGGGTTTGCGTACCTCGTGCGCCCGGACGGCGCGATCATGATGCATCGCGATACGTCGCTGATCGACGGCAAGCACTTCCTGACGGAGCAGGCCGGGCTGCCGCGCGACGCGGCCGGCGTGCTGCTGGCCGGCAAGCCGTACGCGTACCTGAGCCATGCGGCGCCGGGCGGCGAGCGCTTCGTCGCCACGTCGTTCATTCCCGAGGTGAATGCGTACGTGGTCGTCGAGGTGCCGGAGGCGGAGCTGCTCGGCCCCGTCACGCGCGCGATCCGCAACGCGGCCGTGGTGGCCGCCGTCGCCGGCATGGGCGTGGCGCTGGCGGTGATCCTGCTGGTCGGCCGCGCGATCGCCGCGCCGATCCGGCGTGCGGCGGACCTGCTCGACGAAATCGCCAGTGGCCAGGGCGACCTGACCCGCCGCATGACGGTCGAGGGGCAGGACGAGATCGGCCAGCTGTCGGACGCGTTCAACCGCTTCGTGTCGTCGCTGGGGACGCTCGTCCACCGCGTGCGGGCGGCGTCCGCGTCGATCGCGACCGGCTCCGCGCAGATCGCGACGGGCAACGCGGATCTCAGCGAACGCACCGAAGGACAGTCGAGCAACCTGGAGCGGACCGCTTCGTCGATGGAGCAGATCACCGCCGTCGTGAAGAACAACACGGAGACCGCCCGCACGGCGGCCCGGATGATCAACGGCGCGTCCGATGCCGCGGTGCGCGGCGGCCAGGTGGTGGGCGAGGTCGTGACCACGATGGCGCAGATCAGCGACGCGTCGCAGCGGATCTCCGAAATCATCGTGCTGATCGACAGCATTTCGTTCCAGACCAACATCCTCGCGCTCAACGCGGCGGTGGAAGCGGCGCGCGCCGGCGAGCAGGGCCGCGGCTTCGCGGTCGTGGCCGCCGAGGTGCGCAGCCTCGCGCAGCGCAGCGCGCAGGCGGCCAAGGAGATCAAGGCGCTGATCGAGCACAGCGCGGGGACGGTCAGCGCCGGCTCACGGCTGGTGGTCGAGGCGGGCGAGGTGATGCGCGACGTGGTGGCGCAGGTGCAGGGCGTCACCACGCTGATGAGCGAGATCGCGGAGGCGAGCCAGGAGCAGAGCGCGGGGATCGACCAGATCGGCGGCGCGGTGCAGTCGCTCGACGAGATGACGCAGCAGAACGCGGCGCTGGTGGAAGAGAGCGCGGCGGCGGCCGAGAGCCTGAGGCAGCAGGCGGCGGACCTGACCCGATTGGTGGCGGCGTTCAAGGTCGATGCGTGACGGCGCGGCGCCGCCGGCCGGCGCTGCCCGGCGGTGGGCGCACGCCGCACGCGAGCCGGGCGGTATGGGATAATGCGCGTTTTGCCCGGAGCGCAGCTCAAGAGGTTGTTCGCAAGGGCGCGCAGGGGCCTTTATTCCCGTGGCCCGCTTCCTTTCCGCGATAATTCTTCAGCAACCACAATGCCCGCATACCGTTCCAAAACCTCCACCGCCGGCCGCAACATGGCAGGGGCGCGCTCCCTGTGGCGCGCCACCGGCATGAAAGACGAAGACTTCTCGAAGCCGATCATCGCGGTCGTCAATTCGTTCACCCAGTTCGTGCCCGGCCACGTGCACCTGAAGGACCTCGGCCAGCTCGTCGCGCGCGAGATCGAGGCCGCCGGCGGCGTGGCCAAGGAATTCAACACCATCGCGGTCGACGACGGCATCGCAATGGGCCACGACGGCATGCTGTATTCGCTGCCGAGCCGCGACATCATCGCGGATTCCGTGGAATACATGGTGAACGCGCACTGCGCCGACGCGATGGTGTGCATCTCCAACTGCGACAAGATCACCCCCGGCATGCTGATGGCCGCGATGCGGCTCGACATTCCGGTGATCTTCGTGTCCGGCGGCCCGATGGAAGCCGGCAAGACGCGCCTCGCGAACCCCGTCACCAAGGCCGTCGAGCTGAAGAAGCTCGACCTGGTCGACGCGATGGTGATCGCGGCCGACCCGGCCTATTCCGACGCCGACGTGGCCGAGGTGGAGCGTTCCGCGTGCCCGACCTGCGGTTCGTGCTCGGGCATGTTCACGGCCAACTCGATGAACTGCCTGACCGAGGCGCTCGGCCTGTCGCTGCCCGGCAACGGCACCGTGGTGGCCACGCATGCGGACCGCGAGCAGCTCTTCAAGCGCGCCGGCCGCCGCATCGTCGAGCTGGCCCGCGAATACTACGAGCAGGAGAACGCGCGCGTGCTGCCGCGCGCGGTGGGCTTCAAGGCGTTCGAGAACGCGATGACGCTGGATATCGCGATGGGCGGCTCGACCAACACGATCCTGCATTTGCTGGCGATTGCGCGCGAGGCGGGCATCGATTTCACGATGACCGACATCGACCGCCTGTCGCGCGTCGTGCCGCAGCTGTGCAAGGTCGCGCCGAACACCAACAAGTACCACATCGAGGACGTGCACCGCGCGGGCGGCATCATGGCGATCCTCGGCGAGCTCGACCGCGCCGGCAAGCTGCATACCGATGTGCCGACGGTGCACGCGCCCACGCTCAAGGACGCGCTCGACCAGTGGGACATCGTCCGCACGCAGGACGACGCGGTCCGGAACTTCTACCTGGCCGGCCCGGCCGGCATTCCGACGCAGGTGGCGTTCAGCCAGGACACGCGCTGGCCGAGCCTGGACCTCGACCGCGCCGAGGGCTGCATCCGCTCGTACGAGCATGCGTTCTCGAAGGAAGGCGGCCTGGCCGTGCTGACGGGCAACATCGCGCTCGACGGCTGCGTGGTGAAGACGGCCGGCGTGGACGAGAGCATCCTCGTGTTCGAGGGCTCGGCGCATGTGACCGAATCGCAGGACGAGGCGGTCGAGAACATCCTAAACGACAAGGTCAAGGCCGGCGACGTGGTGATCGTGCGCTACGAAGGCCCGAAGGGCGGCCCCGGCATGCAGGAGATGCTGTACCCGACGAGCTACATCAAGTCGAAGGGCCTCGGCAAGGCATGCGCGCTGCTGACCGACGGTCGTTTCTCGGGCGGCACGTCGGGCCTGTCGATCGGGCATTGCTCGCCCGAAGCGGCGGCGGGTGGGGCGATCGGGCTCGTGCGCGATGGCGACCGGATCCGCATCGACATTCCGAACCGGACGATCGACGTGCTGCTGTCCGACGAGGAACTCGCGCGCCGGCGTGCGGAGCAGGAGGCGAAGGGGTGGAAGCCCGCGAAGGCGCGTCCGCGCAAGGTGTCCGCGGCGCTGAAGGCGTACGCGAAGCTGGTGATGTCGGCGGACAAGGGCGCGGTGCGCGATTTGTCGCTGCTGGACGACTGATCTCGCGACGGGCTGCGTGCTCGTTCGTCTCGAAGCCGCTCTTCGGAGCGGCTTTTTTATGGTTCATCGCGGAATTCCGGGGAGATCGGGAGTCGATACTGACGAGACGGGTGTTCCCTGTTACGCGGCCGTCATTTTGGAGCGAGACTGAAGCTGCGCGAGTCGTCGGCGGATGAGCCAGGGCGGTTGTCATAGGGGGCGGCATGTCGCGAAAGGTCGGTACATGGCTCTGCGTGACCGGTGCGTTGGCATTCAGCACGGCTGCCCTCTGCCAATCCATTCACATCGATTCCGGTACCTGCGGTGCCAATTGCGGTGCGCGCGAGGGCAACCTCACGCGCGATCTCGCGGCATCCTGCGATTCGCTCGAGACCTGCCGCTACGTGATCGACGCAAGAGCCATCGACGCACCCAGCGACGGCTGCCGCGCCGATCTGGTTGCCGAATGGTCGTGCGGGCCGAGCCTGCATCACAGTGCGACGGTTCGCGGTGATACGAACAATGGCAGTTCGATCGTCCTGACCTGCGTGCCGTCGACCGGCGCAGGCAAATGATCGAATCGGCCAAGCTCGATTCAAGCGACAGCCCTATTTGTTCCGCAGGAACACGACGTACCCGCGAAACCACGGATTCGCCGCGAGGTAGGGCGGCGCATCCCACTCGCCGCCTTCGATCACGCCGATGCGAAACGGCAGCTGCAGCCGCGCGACGCGGGGGAGATAAGCCGCATACGTGGGAATCGTGCTGCGCCCCTGGTAGGTCTGCACGACCACTTCGTCGACGATCCCCCTGAGCTGGTTGACCTGGCCGGTATCGATGCGGCTGCTCCAGTCGAGGAGCCCCGTGATGCTCAACCGGCAATCGGCCGGCAAGGTCTCGCGCAGGGTCCGCAGGAATTCCAGGTAGTCCTGCAGATGGCGCGTGCGCGCATCGAAGTCGATCTGGATGCCCGCGATCGTGCGGCCCGACGCGCGCCAGCGCGCGAGCTGGGCCAGCATGATCTGCGTGACCCGAGGCGTCCAGCGCAGCGTATGGGCACGATAGACGAGCCAGATGCGTGCGTGCGGCGCGGGCGGCAGCGCGACCCCCTGGGCGATGAAGCGCACCTGCGCATCGTCCTGAGGCGACGCCTCGATCTGGCCTTGCAGCACGTAGACGATGCGTGCGTCGCGTACGACCGCTTGCGGTTTCACGCCCGCCCATAGCCAGAACGCGTCGTACTGCGCGGGATCGACCGTGCCGGCCAGCGCGATGCGGGCACACAGCAGCAACGCGGTGCACAAGATGCGCTTCACGCCGGGCTCACCAGTAGTACTTGAGCGATTGTGCCCATTGGCTGCCTGGATAGGCGGCCTTCAGCGTATTGAACCAGCGCTTGCGGGCCTCCTTCGAAACGTCCTTTCCGCCGCAATCATTGGAGCCCGACGGCGCATAGCACTTGATCGCCCGGTAGAGCGCGTAGGCCCGGTCGTTGGCGTTCGCCTGCGCATCGTCGATCACCGCCAGGTAGCCCGGCATCCGCTCGAACGGCTTGCCCTTGAACTGCGAGGGCGCGCTGCCGAGCGTCGGCGGCACGCGCGTGGCGCCGGCCGGCGAGCGGTTGGCGGCCCACGACGGTGCCGAATACTCCGCGAGACCCGATTCGGCCGGATGGCGGCGCACGAAATCGGCGAGGCAGTTCATGCCTTTCGCATCGGCGGGATTCTGCTGCAGGGCCGCCGCGATGTCGCGCGCGGACGGGCACACGTAGCCGTCTTCATTCTTCGCGCCGGGCTGGGTGAACGGCTTCAACGCATCGGAAGGCGCGTCGGACACGAGGGCGACGTCCGCGACGAAGTCGGCGTAGTGCGCGCGCGTGAACTCCTTGTACAGCAGCGTGTACAGCGCGATGTCGCGCAGCGCGCCGCCGGTCGACTTGTTCTGGGCCTGCGCGCGCAGCAGGTCCGCATTGGCCGCGCGCTGGAGGAGGGTCGCGCGGATCGCGGCGTTCTGGACCGGGGAATCGTCGGCGAATGCTTCGTCGACGAGGCCCGCCTGCTCGAGGTTGATGGCGAGCGCCAGTTCCAGCGCCTCGCGCTGGAAGCGGAGTTTGGCGAGCGGGATCAGGTCGCGCCAGAGCTGCCGGGCCTTGTCCGCCTGGCCGCTGTCCTCCAGCGCGAACGCGCGCAGCGCCTGCTGGCTCAGGCCGAAGTAGTCGAGCGGCGCGCCGCTCGCCTGCGGCAGCAATTCGAGCGCCGCGTTCGGCTTATGCCCGACGTAGACGTACCAGATGGCGAGCAGATAGTCGTAGAGCGCGGGCGCGCCGGCGAAGCGCGGCTTCTGCGCCTGCAGTTCGCCCAGCGTAAGCGGCTTGTCGCGGCTCGAGTCGGTGCTGTCCGACGTGCGCATGCGCATCAGGTCGGCGGTCGCCAGCACCGCGGGCGACTGGATCTGGCGCACGTCGAATCCCGACCCGAACAGCAGCTTGCTGTCGAGTTCGTTCGCCAGTTGCATCAGCGGCACGTTCGATACCGTGGGCGACCAGTGCGCGAATGCCTTGTCGTAGAGATCGGCCTGCTGCGCGACGTTCCCGCCGAGCCACGCGACGCGCCGCAACAGCCCCGACGCGGAGCCCGCATAGCGCCCTTGCGGATAAACCTTCAAGTACGTGCGAAAGACCGTGTTCGCGGCGTCGAGCGAGACCTTCGCCACGCGCTCGTGTGACGGCGTGGGGCTGTCGTTGTCGAACGCATTCGCCTGCGCGGCGTTCAATTGCGCGCGCCCGGCCATATAGAGCCCGGTTTCCTTCAGCCAGGGGTCGGCGCTGTGCGATGCGCCGGCAAAGGCCTTGGTCGCGGCGGGGAAGTCGTAGCGGTAGAACGCGTTCGTGCCGGCGAGGTAGGTCGCGAACTGCTGCCCGACCGGCGATTTGACCGAGGGTTTCGTCCACGCGGCGCTGGCGCCGGCGCCGCCTGACGCGCAGGTCTTTTGCGCGATGTCGGCGCGCGCGGCGCGCAGGCGCGTGGCATCGTCGCCGGGCAGGTCCTTGGCCGCGTTCAATGCATCGCCGAACGCGTCGGCGCCGGAGTTCATGCTGCGGCAGATGCTGCCTTCGCCATCGGCGTATTGATTCGACGGGGCATTGGCGTTCGACGCATTGCCAGCCGCGTCGGGTTGCTTCTGGCCGATGTCGATCCATCCGGAGAAGTCGTACGAGAAGGGCACGACGATCCGGTTTACGCGGTCTTTCGGCGGGATCGTCTTCGGATCCGGAAACAGCTGCGCGAGCTGGCCGCTGTCGACCATCAACAGCATCGCGTTGATGCGCGTGTCGTTGGCGGGGCTCAGGATCGGCATGCCGCCGCACGAGTAGGCGTTTTGGCGGAGCGCGGCGGGCGGATAGCAGCCGTCGTCCGAGCTTGCATGGGCGCTGGGGATGCAAAGCAGGCTCGCCGTCAGCGAGGCGATCAGGTTTCGGTGCAGCAACATGGTTCTCCGCATTGTTCTTGTGCTGGGTGGAGTCGAGCCGATTCGAGGATCCCGGCCATGGGCTCGAAGCGGTGCGTGAAAGGCGCCTTGCTTGGGTGAGCGAGGGCAAGGCGCTTGGATTTTATTGAATGTGTGTTGCGGCTAGCAATAGCGCAAGCCGCCCGGGATGGCGGAATTCCACGTGGTCATAACTGCCGGTGACACCCAATCGCACAGCAATGACGCTGCTTATTTACGCATCTTCGCCAAAATGCTATAAAGCGGCGTCGGAAAAGGCAGACTTGGTTTGGTAAGCCCAAGTCCTTTCGGTAACGAAAGCTCTGGTCTTTGGCCTCGTGCATGAGATCCCCACGACGAACATCTGACGCTGTCCAGGCGTCCAAACGTTCGTCCGTGCGGCTCTTAACTTGAGGAACGCTCCGGTCGAACATCGACACAGGAGCCGTTCATGCACGAGCATCATCAAAATGTCCATGACGTCGTGATCGCCGGGGCTGGCCCCGTCGGTCTGTTTCTCGCCTGCGAGCTTCGCCTGTTCGGTCTGGCAGTCCTCGTGCTCGAGCGCGCCGACACACCACACTCTCCCTTGAAGCGCCTGCCGTTCGGCATGCGCGGCCTTTCGCTTCCCACGCTTGACGCCCTTTACCGCCGTGGTTTGCTGGACGAGGTAATCGCGGCGCAGCGTGCGAACGAAACCGTGGACCAGGCCGCGACGATCCGACACTGGATGCAGCAGTCGCGCCGGCCAGCCGGCCATTTCGCCGGCATTCAGTTCTATCACGACGACATTGATACCTCGAAGTGGCCGTATCGACAGCCAGGCCCGGAGAAAACCGCGATGGCAGTCGCACTGGAGACACTCGAAACTGTCCTGTCTGGCCGGGCCAGCGCGATGGGGTGCGAGATCCGGCGAGGCGTCAGCGTCGACGAGTTTCACGAGTCGGACGAAGAGGTGACCGTTCATGCGGGCGGAAAAACTTTTCGCGGACGCTGGCTCGTCGGTTGCGATGGTGGCCGCAGCACGATTCGCAAAGCAGGCAACTTTGATTTCGTCGGTACCGATCCCGAGTTCACCGGCTATTCCATCGAGGTCGAGATGGCCGACCCGGAAGCGCTCCGCCCCGGGCGACACTACACACCGACCGGCATGTACACCTACGCGCGGCCCGGCACGATCGCGATGGTGGAGTTCGATGGCGGAGCCTTTCACCGGTCTCGACTGGTCACGCTGGAGCATGCGCAGGCGGTGTTGTGCCGCGTGTCCGGCGCAGAAATGACGCTGACAAAACTCAGGCTTGCTACCACGTGGACGGATCGTGCCTGCCAGGCGACAAGCTATCGCAAAGGGAGAGTGCTGCTCGCGGGCGATGCCGCTCACATCCATTCTCCGTTGGGCGGTCAAGGTCTTAATCTTGGGCTCGGCGACGCGATGAACCTGGGTTGGAAGCTGGCATCCACGATCCGTGGAGACGCGCCGGCCAGTCTGCTCGACAGCTATCAACATGAGCGGCATCCGATCGGCGCGCGCGTTCTCGATTGGTCGCGTGCGCAAGTCGCTCTCATGCGTCCCACTCCCGGCACCCGCGCGCTCGAAGCGATCATTCGAGATCTCATCGAGACGCGGGACGGCGCGACGTATTTCGCTGAGCGCGTGTGGGGTATTTCGCTGCGCTACGATCTTGGCGGCGGTCATCCGCTGATCGGCCGCAGCGTTCCTGATTTCGAACTCGTCGACGGGACGAAAGTCGGCAGCCTGCTGCGCGATGGGCGGGGACTCCTGCTGGACTTCGATTCAGGCGTATCGCTTCAGGCGCTTGCGAGCCGTTGGCGAAAGCGCGTCGCCTATGTCGCAACCGATGCGGAGGATCGGCTAGGTCTGCGCGCTGTATTGGTGCGTCCCGACGGGTTCGTCGCGTGGGCATGTGAAGACGCACCCGACGATCATGCGTTCGCCGATGCCTTGTCGCGATGGTTCGGTGAACCCGAGGATGCGGGTGATCCGCGTGGTCGATAGCAACGTCGGAACGACCGCTTCCTGAACGGAAGGGCCAGGCAAGTGGTTGACCTTTTTGCGTGCATTCAACAACACCCCACGCACCGAGCCAATCCCCAGCCCCCTCACCGCCGACTTGCTCCCACCTTCGCAAACGCCCCCCGCACCTCGAACCCGATCGCATCCACCACATTCCCGCGCGCATCGACCAGTTCGAGCCGGTGCTTCCCCGGCCACGGCAGCCACGCGACACGATCCGCATGCCCGATCACCTTGTCGTCGAGCCGCCACGCAAACTTCGCTGCATGCCCGGTCGTACGCTCGAACCAGATCCGCTGGTTCTTCGGCGGGATGTCCGGGTCGATCGCAAAGATCGTCCCGTTGGTCGGCGCACCGATCGTCAGCGGCGCGCGCGGCCCGTCCTTGCCGGCCATGACCGGCGCCGCGAGCCGGATCGTATCGACTGCGGTGCCCGCGAGAAACCACTCACCGCGCGCCGGCTCCAGGTCGCGCTCGAACGCGATGCGGCGCTGCTCGACACCTGCCGGCGCGCGCGGCGCCCGGCTCGCGAGATCGCGATGCAGGTAGCCGACGACGGCCGACCAGACGGGCGCCGCGCCGGTCACGCCCGACACGTCCCACATCGGCGAGCCGTCCGCGTTGCCGACCCACACGCCGACCGTATAGCGCGACGTGTACCCGACCGCCCAGTTGTCGCGCATGTCCTTGCTGGTGCCGGTCTTCACTGCCGAGAAAAAGCGCGTCGCGAGCGGGTTGTCGAAACCGAAGGTGCGCACCCGG
Organism: Burkholderia pyrrocinia; assembly: GCA_001527685.1. Taxonomy (GTDB): domain Bacteria; phylum Pseudomonadota; class Gammaproteobacteria; order Burkholderiales; family Burkholderiaceae; genus Burkholderia; species Burkholderia pyrrocinia_D. Next base: position 234,984 of record LOZU01000077.1, on the reverse strand, counting down.
GCATTGTTGTCGGCGAGGATGTCGGTGACGATGAAGCTCGCCGCTTCGCTGAATACGCGCGTGCCGTCGGCCGCACGCGCAGGCGGCGCGGCCGATACAGACGATGCGGCAGTTGCACCCGACGCCGCCAGATCCGCAACCCCACGCGCCACGCCCCCATTCGCGAGCGCCCGATACGCATTGGTCAGCGACAGCAGCGTGACGTCCGCGCTGCCGAGCGCGAGGCTGAAGCCGTAGTAGTCGCCTTCCTGCGCGAGCGGCAGGCCGAGCGCGGTCAGCGTCCGCGCGAAGCGGTGCGGCGTGACGAGCACGAGCGTGCGCACGGCCGGCACGTTGAGCGAGCCGCCGAGCGCGCTGCGCACGCTCACCCAGCCCTTGAAATCCTTGTCGTAGTTCTGCGGGATATACAGGCCGCCGCCGGCCGCGAGGTTGATCGGCGCGTCGTCGAGCAGCGACGCGGCGGTGAGCCGCTTCTCGTCGATCGCCTGCGCATACAGGAACGGCTTGAGCGTCGAGCCGGCCTGGCGCGGCGCGAGCACCGCGTCGACGTCGCGCGCGTTCGACAGCGCGCCCGACGAGCCGACCCACGCGCGGATCTCGCCGCTCGCGTTGTCGATCACGACCACCGCACCGTCCTGCACGTTGCGCCGGTGGGCGGGCGCGTTGAGCTCGGTCAGCGCGCGGGTCAGCGTGTCGCGCGCGAAGCGCTGCAGCGGCGCGTCGAGCGTCGAACGGACCTGCGCGCCGGCGGCAGGCTTGACCTCGGCCGCGATGCGCCGCGCGAAATGCGGCGCGAACGCCGCACCGTCGTCGCGCCACGCGCCGGCGGGGCGGGCGGTCACGAGCTGCACGTAGCCGTCGAGCGCCGTGCACTGCTGCGCGGCGCGCATGTCGCGCAGGATGCGGCACGCGCGTTCGGCGACCTTCCCGGCATGCGCGTTCGGCGCGCGCACGAGTGCGGCGGCCACCGCGGATTCGCGCACGTCGAGCCCGGACGGCGCCTTGCCGAACAGCGCGCGCGACATCGCGTCGAGCCCGATCGTCTCGCCGCGGAACGGCACGAGGTTCAGGTAGGCCTCGAGAATCTGGTCCTTGCGCCAGCCGCGTTCGAGCAGCAGCGCGTTCATCGCCTGCGACGCCTTCTGCGGCAGCGAGCGCTGCCCCGAACGGCGCGGCGAATCGCCGAGCAGGCCGGCGAGCTGCATCGTCACGGTCGACGCGCCGCGCGTGCGCTCGTTCCACAGGTTGCCCCACGCGGCGCCCGCGATGCCGCGCCAGTCGACGCCGCTGTGTTCGTAGAAGCGCTTGTCCTCGGAGACGACGATCGCCTCGCGGAACGCGGGCGACGTGTCGGCGAGCGCGACCCAGTCGCCGCGCCGCTCGGCGAGATCGACGCGGGTGCGCTGCAGCGGCGTGCCGTCGCGCGCGAGCAGTACCCAGTCGGAGCTGCGCCAGCGGTGGCGCACGTCGTCGTAGGACGGCAGCGCGTGCGCGACAAGCGGGGCCGCGCACAGCACGGCGATGAAGAAGCGGCCGGCAGTATGCGCAAGATGCGCCGGCCGCGGTGCGGCGAAACCCTTCATCGCGCGCTCACGGCTTGCCCGCGTCGGCCGCCTTGACCGTCACCGGCGGATTCGGCCACAGCCCGTACACGGACGGCGCATACAGCGCCTCGACGCGCGTCGGCGGCAAGCCGAAGGTGCCGACGTTGTTCAGCCGCACCGTGTATTCGACCGACAACTTGCCCTTCGGCAGATAGTCGTAATACGCGCGATAGCCGTCGAAGTCGCGTTCGACGAAGGCCGGCCATGCGCCGTCCCCGGTCTTCTCGCCCTGCGTCGCCGCCTCGGAGTCGCGGCCAAGGCCGGAGCCGAGGATCGTCGCGCCGGCCGGAACCGGGTCGTTGACGACCACCCACGTCATGTCGCTCTGCGCATCGATGTCGAGATGCACGCGCACCACGTCGCCGCGCGTCAGCACGCCCTTGACCGCGGGCGACACCGGCGTGACGGTCTTCGTGATCCGGTAGCCGGCCGCGAACGGCGCGCGCAGCGGCACCGCGGCGAGGCTCTCGATCGTCGCCCACGGGCGGCCGGTACCGTTCTGCACGACGCTCAGCGTGCCCGGCTGGGTGGCGCGCGGCCACGACAGCATCACGCTGCGCGCGGCGGCGGCACGCGTCGCCGGGGTCGCCGAGGCCGGTGTGGCGGATGCGTCCGCAGCCGCCGGCGCTTGCGACCACGCGATCGACCGCTCGTCGCCGCCGAGCGCGACCTTCGTCGTGCCGCTGACCGGCGTGCTTTCGTAGACGCGGGAGAAACGCTCGACCGCGAGCAGGCCGAGCGCGTTCGACGTCGTCGTCTGCCATGCGCCGCGTTGCTGCAGCGCGAGCAGGCCGGCGGTCACGCGCGGCATCTCGTCCTTCCACGCCGGGTCGCCCGCGAATTCCAGCGCGAGCCGGGCCGCGTTGGTCTCGTTGTTCGTCATCAGCCACCACAGATCGTCGTCGCGCGCGGTCGAGAACACGAGCTGCGTGCCCTGGTACGTGAGCCGCGCGCGCAGGATCTGCTCGACCTGCGCGCGTTTCTCGTCGCGCTGCGGGATGTCCTTCACGCGCGTCAGGATCGCGTGATAGTCGATCACGGCCGACGTCGGCCACTGGTTCGGCGCGATCTCGAGCGAGCCGAGCATCCGGCCCTGCGCGGCGCCGTAGCGCGACAGCGCCTCGATCGCCGCGAGCTTGCGCAGGTCGCGATCCTGGCGCGGCGCCCATGTGTCGCGTGCGATGCGGCCTTCGACGAAACGCGCGAGGCCGGCTTCGAGCTGCGTGCGCACGTCTTCCGGCAGCGCGAAGCGCGCGTCGAGGCGGCTTGCCTCGTCGGCGAGCACGAGCAGGTAGGCGGACAGCGTCGGGCTGCCGTAGTGGTCGTTGCCGGACGGCGGCGGGAAATAGCTCGCGAGCCCGTCGGTGTCGAGATAGACCGGCATGCGCGCGGCAAGCGCCTGCCATTGCGCGGGGTCGCGCAGCCCGATCGCGCGCGACGCCTGCTGTTCGAGGCAGCGGTACGGATAGCGCTCGAACCAGCGCCGCACGCCCGGCAGGCCGTCGGCGAGCTTCGACTGCAGCGACACGGCGATGCCGCCGCGCGGCGCGCCTTGCGCGTTGGGCGCCGCGCCGGCCGGCGGCGCGACGGGCAGCGTCAGCGTGCCGTCGACCTGTGACAGCGTTGCCTGCTGCACGGTGACCGGCAGCGCCGGCACGACCTTCTGCGCGACCGCGAGCGCATCGGCCGCGCGCGCGCCGCCTTGCTCGGCCGCCTCGATGCGCCAGTTCAGCGCGCCGGCCGCGTCGAGCGCCTGCTCGGGCACGGTGATCGTCCACGCGACTTCGCCGGCGCTGTTGGGCGCAAGCGAGACCGTCTGCGGCGCGACGTCGAGGCCCGTCACATGCGGCGTGACGACCACCCGCATCGTGCGCTCGGTCGTGTTGCGCAGCGTGACCTGCGCGCGGAACGCGTCGCCTTCGCGCACGAGCGGCGGCAGGCCGGAGATCAGCTGCAGATCCTGCGTGCTGCGGATCGACGTGCTGCCGGTGCCGAAGCGGTCGGGGCCGACGGCCGCGATCGCGACGATCCGGAAGCGGGTGAGCGCATCATTGAGCGGCACCTCGACGGTCGCGCTGCCGTTCGCGTCGAGCGTCACGCGCGGGTTCCACAGCAGCAGCGTGTCGAACAGCTCGCGCGTGGGCGCGGAGCCGCCGCCGCCGCCGGCCGGCACGGCCTTGCGGCCGAAGTGGCGGCGGCCGACGATTTCCATCTGCGCGGTGGCGGTTTCGACGCCGTACGCGCGCCGTTGCAGCATCGCGTCGAGCAGGCCCCAGCTCTGGTTCGGCATCAGTTCGAGCAGCGCCTCGTCGACCGCCGCGACGGCGACCTGCGTGCCGGCCGGCGCGGGCTGGCCGCCCGGCAGCGTGACCTTCACGTGGGCCTGTGCCTTGCCGCGCACGGTGTAGCGGGTCGCATCGGTCGTCACGGTCACGCCGAGCCGGTGCGCGCCGGTGCCGACCTTGATCTCGCCGAGGCCGTAGCGGAACGCGGGCTTCGACAGGTCGACGAACGCGGTCGGCGCCTCGTAGTGGCGGCCTTCGCGCCAGAACGCGCGCGCCCAGTCGAGCGGCGCCTTCCAGCCCCACGTGAAGAACGAGTACCACGGCACTTCGCGGATGCGGCCGCGCAGCGCGAGTACCGACACGTAGACGTTCGGCCCCCACGATTCGCCGACCTTCAGGTCGACGGTCGGGTTCTTGCCGTTCAGCTCGACGATGTGCGTTTCCATCACGCCGCCGCGTTCGACCGCGACGAGCGCGGTCGCGTAGCGGAACGGCATGCGCACCTGGAAGCGCGCGGTCTCGCCCGGTTCGTACGAGGTTTTCTCGGGAATCACGTCGATCCGGTCGGTGTTCTCGCCGCCGAACCAGAGCTCGTCCTCGCGCGTGACCCACACCGATGTCGACGCATTCGACGTGCGGCCGTCGCCGTCCTTCGCGACGGCGATCAGCTGCACGTTGCCGGCCTGCTCGAGCGTCGCGTCGCACGCCATGCGGCCCTTGTCGTCGGTCTTGCCGGAGCACAGCACGCCGAGGTCGCGCGTGTCGCTCTTGTTGTCGTACGCGTAGAAGCCGCCGACCATGCGCTTGCGCGACGACGTGGTGATGCGCGCGATGCCCTTGATCTCGATCGGCACGGATGCGCGCGGCTTGCCCTGCAGGTCGACCGCGAGCGCCTGCACGGGCACCCGCTGGCCGACCGACACCCAGCGGCCCGCCTTGATGCCGGCGACGACCGCGGCCGGCCACAGGATCGCGTCGCCGCGTATCGTCTGGACTTCGCCGTTCGGATCGGCGAACGTCGCTTCGAGCGCGAGGCGCTTCGGCGCGTCGACGGCCGGCAGCCCCTGCAGCGTGACCGCGCCCGAACCGTTGCGGTCGAGCGTCAGCGGCAGCTTGTCGGCGATCAGCTTGGTCGCGTCGGGATCGTTGCTGCCGCGCGCCGCGCTCTCGCCGTCCTGCTCGTCGTCGTCGGCCGTGCCGTCGGCGCTGTCGGGGCGGTACGGCGTGAAGCTGAAATCCTCATAGCGATCGGCGAACGGCGGCGATGCCCATTTCATCAGCGCCGACACCTGCACGGGCAGGTTCGACGCGCCGCCGCCGGACACATAGTCGATCTGCACCGCGAGCGGCGCTTCCTTCACCGCGACGAGCGGGCTCTTCTGCGCGTCGCGCGCGCCGATCGAGCCCTTGAGGACGGGCAGGCGGAACGCCTCGACGCGGAAGCTGCCGCTATAGTAGCTGGCGGTCGGCGCATCGTCGGGGCCGTCCTCGAGCGACACGCTGTATTCGCCGAGCTTCGCGGCCGGCGGCAGCGCGAAGCGCGAGTCGGCGCTGTGGTCGGCGGCCCAGGTCAGCGGCAGCTTGTAGGTCTGCCCGGAGCCGAGATGGCGGATCGTCACACGGGTCGGGTATTGCGGCGGGAACGCGAGGCTCTGCAAGGTTTCCCGGCGCACGAAATGCTTCATCGACACGGTTTCGCCGGCGCGCAGCAGCGTGCGGTCGAACACGGTATGCGCGCGCACGGTCGGCGCGCTGTCCATGTCGGTCGGCACATTGAAGCGCCACGCCTCGATGCCGCGGTTCCAGCCGGAGCTGACGAAGGCCATGTCGGGGCCGGTCTTCGGATCGTCGACGCGCGCCGACACGAAGTAATCGTCATAGCGATCCGACTTGCACGCGTGCTTCGGCTCGAACGGCGCGTCGATCTTCAGCAGACCCTGCGCGTCGGTCTTGCCGGCCGCGATCGGGTCGCCGTTGCAGTCGGACACGCGCACCTGCGCGTTCGGCACCGGCTTGCCCTTGTCGAGCGTGGTGACCCACACGAGGCTGTTCTCGCGGCCCTGTTTCAGGTGCACGCCGAGATTGGTGACCAGCACGGCCGTGCGCACGTACATGCTCGACGGCTTCGCGAGCAGCGAGCGGCCGAGCGACGGCGATGCGAGTTCGAGCACGTAGAAGCCGGGCTTGTCGATCGGCACGCCGACTACCTCGAACGGCCGCAGCGTCGTCGGATCGGCCTTCGGCAGCGTCAGCGTCTGGGTGCCGGCTTCGCCCTTGAGCAGCGACAGCGAGCGCACGTCGATGCGGCGATCCTTCGGCGCGGGCTGGCGTTCGCCGGCCGCGAGCGGCACGTACACGGGGCGCTGGCCGTGCGCGAGCAGGCCGGGGCGCAGCGTGTCGATCGTCGCGACGCTCATCGACCAGTTGTCGAAGCGCTCGACGAGCCGCATCCAGTCGCGGATCGCGGTGTCGTTCTCGACTTTCAGGTTCGAGAACTGCGCGCCGCCGGCATTGAGGCCCGCGACGTGCAGGTCGGCCTCGACGTTGCGCAGCGTGACCGGCACGAGCGCCGGCGTGCCGGGCTCGGCGTAGCGTTCGACGATGCCGAAGGTGCCCGACGAGAATTTCGCGAGCGGCGGCATCGGCGCGGTGCGCGTCGACAGCGGGAACAGGTCGGCATTGCTGAGCGAGCGGCCGGTGACGTCGCGCAGGCCGGCTGGCAGTTCGAGCGTCATCGCGGTCTGCTCGGGCAGCGGCGGCTTGAACGACACGGTGCTGACTTCGTCGCTGTGGTCGTCCGGATCGAAGGTCGGCGCGAGTGCATCGTGCGAGCTGCGCAGGCGGATCGCTTCGGCGCTCTTGCGCGCGATCGGCGCGTTGAAGGAGAGGGACAGCGGACGCAGCGGCGTGCACGGCGCCTTCGCGTTCTCGCGCTCGCACGAGAAGCTCGCGGCGAACGGCGCGCGCACGGTGAAGTCGAAGCGGCGCTCGGTGTCGTTCGCGATGCCGCTCGGGCTCGCGACGCCCTTGCCGTATACGAGCTGCATCTTCGCGCCCGACGGCAGCGCCTGCGTGCACGACAGCGTCAGCACGCGCGCGGCGTCCTGCTTCAGGCCGAAGTGGTCGAGCAGCGCCTTGCGCGCATCGGCATCGGCCGCGACGACGGGGATGCGGTTGCCGATGCCGGCCGCCTCGCACCAGATGTTCGCGAGCGCCGAGCGTTCGTCGGCGGGGCCGTTCAGCTTCAGCACGAATACCTGCCGTTCCTCGATCTCGCGCGAGCCGGGCCGCACCGACACCGGGAACGGGCCGCCCGTCTGGAACGTGAAGCGGCGCGGGCCGCTGGCCGCGTTGCCGGCGACCGAGCGCAGCCCGTCGTTGAGCGCGACCGCGCAGCGCACGCCGGGCGGCAGGTCGTTCTCGAAATCGTAGGCCCAGGTCTTGTCGTCGAGCCAGCGGCCCTGGCCGCGCCCGGCGGCGGAATCGGTGCAGGTCATGCGCGCGGGGTTCGGCGCGCTAGCAGAGCCGAACGCGACCATCGCTTCGTCGAACTTGACGACGGCCTGCCGGACTTCGGTGACGGTGCCTTGCGGCGATACGCTCACCGTGCGCGCCGCATCGGCCTGCAGCGACGCCACGGCGGCGGCGCCGAGCGCCGCGACGGCGCCGATGCGCCAGAGCAGCCGGGTGATGGTCGGATGGTGCTTGTTGTTCGTGATGCGCTGCTTCATCGCTCGATAGCCCTCGGAGGGAAGCTTTCTGTTTGATTGCACGCGATTCTAACCGACCTCCCGTTGCGCCTATGTGTGCGGGCCGCTACCGCCTGTCGCCGTCATGCGACACGATGGTGCGCGTCGCGCATGTGTCGTGCCGAAGACACAAAAATCCGGCGAAATGTCGATTGTGTCGGAATGCGGAACATTTAATGGACTATAAAAAGATTGTTCGATTCGAATTGTGCGCGTACATTTCAGCCCCGCGCCAAAGTTTGAGAAATATCAAGCGTGGTTTTCCCGAATCTGGCGTCCGAGAGAAGGAAGCATGCACAACGACAACACTCCCCACTCGCGTCGCGCCGGCGACGCGGCCGCTGGCATCACACGGCGTCAATGGCTGCAGGGCGCGCTCGCGCTGACTGCCGCGGGCCTCACGGGCTCGCTCGCGCTGAAGGCGCTGGCCGACAACCCGGGCGCCGCGCCGCTCGACACGTTCATGACGATCTCCGAAGCATTGACCGGCAAGAAAGGGCTGAGCCGCGTGATCGGCGAGCGCCTGATGCAGGCGCTGCAGAAGGGCTCGTTCAAGACCGCCGATGCGTTGCCGCAATTGGCCAGCGCGCTGTCCGCGGGCACGCTGAACCCCGACCAGGAAAAGCTCGCGCTGGCGATTCTTGAGGCCTGGTATCTCGGGATCGTCGACAACGTCGTCATTACTTACGAAGAAGCATTAATGTTCGGCGTCGTTTCGGACACGCTCGTGATCCGCTCGTATTGCCCCAACAAACCCGGCTTCTGGGCCGACAAACCGATCGAGAGGCAAGCCTGATGGCCGATACACAACAAGCCGACGTCGTCGTCGTCGGATCGGGCGTCGCGGGTGCGATCGTGGCGCACCAGCTCGCGATGGCGGGCAAGTCGGTGATCCTGCTCGAAGCCGGCCCGCGCATGCCGCGCTGGGAAATCGTCGAGCGCTTCCGCAACCAGGCGGACAAGATGGACTTCATGGCGCCGTACCCGTCGAGCCCGTGGGCGCCGCATCCGGAATACGGCCCGCCGAACGACTACCTGGTGCTGAAGGGCGAGCACAAGTTCAACTCGCAGTACATCCGCGCGGTGGGCGGCACGACGTGGCACTGGGCCGCGTCCGCGTGGCGCTTCATCCCGAACGACTTCAAGTTGAAGACCGTGTACGGCGTCGGCCGCGACTGGCCGATCCAGTACGACGAACTCGAGCACTACTACCAGCGCGCCGAGGAAGAGCTCGGCGTGTGGGGCCCGGGCCCCGAGGAAGACCTGTACTCGCCGCGCAAGCAGCCGTATCCGATGCCGCCGCTGCCGCTGTCGTACAACGAGCTCACGATCAAGACCGCGCTGAACAACCACGATCCGAAATTCCACGTGGTGACCGAGCCGGTCGCGCGCAACAGCCGCCCGTACGACGGCCGGCCGACCTGTTGCGGCAACAACAACTGCATGCCGATCTGCCCGATCGGCGCGATGTACAACGGCATCGTGCACGTCGAGAAGGCCGAGCAGGCGGGCGCGAAGCTGATCGAGAACGCGGTCGTCTACAAGCTGGAAACCGGTGCGAACAAGCGCATCACGGCCGCGATCTACAAGGACAAGACGGGCGCCGACCACCGCGTCGAAGGCAAGTACTTCGTGATCGCGGCGAACGGCATCGAGACGCCGAAGATCCTGCTGATGTCCGCGAACCGCGATTTCCCGAAGGGCGTCGCGAACAGCTCCGACATGGTCGGCCGCAACCTGATGGACCACCCGGGCACCGGCGTGTCGTTCTACGCGAGCGAGAAGCTGTGGCCGGGCCGCGGCCCGCAGGAGATGACGTCGCTGATCGGCTTCCGCGACGGCCCGTTCCGAGCGACCGAGGCGGGGAAGAAGATCCACCTGTCGAACATCTCGCGGGTCGACCAGGAGACGCAGAAGATCTTCAAGGCCGGCAAGCTGCTGAAGCACGACGAGCTGGACGCGCAGATCCGCGACCGCTCCGCGCGCTACGTGCAGTTCGACTGCTTCCACGAGATCCTGCCGCAGCCCGAGAACCGCATCGTGCCGAGCAAGACGGCCACCGACGCGATCGGCATCCCGCGCCCCGAGATCACCTACGCGATCGACGACTACGTGAAGCGCGGCGCGGTGCACACGCGCGAGGTCTACGCGACCGCCGCGCAGGTGCTGGGCGGCACGGACGTCGTGTTCAACGACGAATTCGCGCCGAACAACCACATCACCGGCGCGACGATCATGGGCGCCGATGCACGCGACTCGGTCGTCGACAAGGATTGCCGCACGTTCGACCATCCGAACCTGTTCATCTCGAGCAGCGCGACGATGCCGACCGTCGGCACGGTGAACGTGACGCTGACGATCGCGGCGCTCGCGCTGCGGATGTCCGACCAGCTGAAGAAGGAAGTCTGACCGTGCTGAAACCATCTCTCACCTTCCTCCTGGCCGGCTGCCTCGCGTTGCCCGGCCTGGCCCGCGCGGCCGATCCGGCCGACGCGGCGCTCGTCAAGCGCGGCGAATACCTCGCGGTCGCCGGCGACTGCATGGCCTGCCACACCGTGAAGGGCGGCAAGCCGTTCGCCGGCGGTCTCGGCATGCCCGTGCCGCTGCTCGGCAAGATCTACACGAGCAACATCACGCCCGACGCAGACACCGGCATCGGCAACTGGAGCTACGACGACTTCGAGCGCGCGGTGCGCCACGGCGTGTCGAAGAACGGCGACAACCTGTACCCGGCGATGCCGTACGTGTCGTACGCGAAGGTCGGCGACGACGACGTGAAGGCGCTGTACGCGTATTTCATGCACGGCGTGGAACCCGTCAAGCAGGTGCCGCCGAAGAACGAGATCCCCGCGCTGCTCAGCATGCGCTGGCCGCTGAAGATCTGGAACTGGCTGTTCCTGAAGGACGGCGCGTACGCGCCGAAGCCGGCGCAGAGCGCCGAGTGGAACCGCGGTGCATATCTGGTGCAGGGCCTCGCGCACTGCAGCACGTGCCACACGCCGCGCGGCATCGCGATGCAGGAGAAGTCGCTCGACGAGACGGGCGGCAGCTTCCTGTCGGGTTCGGTGCTGGCGGGCTGGGACGGCTACAACATCACGTCGGACACGAACGCGGGGATCGGCGGCTGGACGCAGCAGCAGCTCGTCCAGTACCTGCGCACCGGCAGCGTGCCGGGCGTCGCGCAGGCGGCCGGCCCGATGGCCGAGGCGGTCGAGCACAGCTTCTCGAAGATGACCGACGCGGACATCGGCGCGATCGCCACGTACATTCGCACCGTGCCGGCCGTTGCGGACAGCAGCGTGAAGCAGCCGCGCACTGCGTGGGGCAAGCCGGCCGAGGACGGCCTGCGCCTGCGCGGCGTGGCGCTCGCGTCGGCGGGCATCGACCCGGCGCGCCTGTATCTCGGCAACTGCGCGAGCTGCCACCAGATGCAGGGCAAGGGCACGCCGGACGGCTACTATCCGTCGCTGTTCCACAACTCGACGGTGGGCGCGCCGAACCCGAACAACCTCGTGCAGGTGATCCTGAACGGTGTGCAGCGCAAGGCCGGCAGCGAGGACGTCGGGATGCCGGCATTCCGCCACGAGCTGTCTGACGCGCAGGTCGCCGCACTCGCGAACTACCTGACCGGACAGTTCGGCAATCCGGCCGCGAAGGTGACCGAGCAGGACGTCGCGAAGCTGCGCTGAGCGGCGCGCGACGGCGGGACGCGAACTTTCTCGAGAGGAGGGCGCGCAGCGCATCGGGCGGCGCCCGATGCAAGGTGGTTGCAGAGCGGGCCGGGCGGCGCACGCCGCCACCCGGCCCGGTTCATTGACTCGCTGGTGCGCGGCTGCCGCGCATCGCTTTCGTTGATCGACGCCATGACACCGACACAATCCTTTCTCGCGCCCCAGCGCGATGTGCTGCTGTTGCTTGCCCGCATCCTGACCGTCATCCTGTTCATCCTGTTCGGCTGGCAGAAAGTCATGCATTTCTCCGGCACGATCGCGTTCATGGGCAGCGAAGGCGCGCCCGCGCCGATGATCTCGGCCGCGATCGCCGTCGTGATGGAGCTGATCGTCGGCATCGCGCTGCTGGTCGGCTTCTACACGCGCCCGCTCGCGCTGCTGCTGGCGCTCTACACGATCGCCGCCGCGTTCATCGGCCATCATTTCTGGACGATGACGGGCGGCGAGCAGATGGACAATATGATTCATTTCTACAAGAACATCGCGATCGCCGGCGGCCTGTTCGCGCTTTGCGCGGCCGGCCCGGGACGTTTTTCGGTCGATCGCGGCTGACCGGGCGCGCGCATGGGGCGCGCGTCGCTGGTCGAGACTCCGAGGGGGCAATACCTTGCAATTAAAACATATCGCATGGCTGATGGCGGCGGCCGCACCCGCGGCCGCGCTCGCGCAGACGAGCGTGACGCTGTACGGGCGGATCGACGCCGGCGTCGAATACCTGAACCACATCGCGACGCCGAACGGCAGTTCGACCCGCTGGAGCGCGGAGGGCGGCGACTGGGGCACCAGCATGTTCGGCCTGAAGGGGGCCGAGGATCTGGGCGGCGGGCTGTCGACGGTGTTCAACCTGGAGACCGCGTTCCAGGTGATGAACGGCACGACGGGCGGCGGCCGGATGTGGTCGCGCCGCGCATTCGTCGGCCTGAAGAGCAACACGTGGGGCCAGCTGCAGGCCGGCCGCAACCTGTTCATCGACAGCGATGGCGTGTGGGAATTCGATCCGTTCGTGCAGCAGGCGTTTTCGTCGGCCTCGCTGGTGCGCGGCCGCAACTGGCAGCAGACCAGCAACAACATCGAATACCACAGCCCGGTGATCGGCGGCTTCGACGTGCAGGCGCAGTATGCGTTCGGCAACCAGTCGCGCGGCTTCAACTACGGCGCGCCGGACGATTTCGGCCGCTCGGACGGGATCATGATCTCGTACCACTCTCCGGTGCTCGACGTGCGCGGGATCTACGACGAGCTGCGCGACCGCAACGGCAAGTTCAGCAATATCTTCTCCAGCTCGCGCGAGTACTTCGTCGGCGCGAACGTGAAGGTGTCGCAGTTCAAGATCCAGGGCGCGTATACGCATTACCAGGCGCCGGACAGCCCGGCCGGCGTCCCCGATCGCGCCGATCACTACTGGCTCGGCGCGACCTGGTTCGCGAATGCGGCATGGGCGGTGACCGGGGGCGGTTACTACGTGAAGGTCGGCGACGGCGGCGGCGATGCGTCGCACGATCCGTCGGGCCACGCGATGATGTACGTGCTCGGCACGACGTACAACCTGTCGAAGCGCACGTTCCTGTACGGCACCGTCGCGTATGTGCGCAATGGCGGCAATTCGAATTTCTCGCTGCTGGCGACGCCGCGCGACGCGACCCCGAACACGAGCCCGATGGCGGGCGAGTCGCAGACGGGCGCGTATGCGGGGATCATGCATACGTTCTGACAGCGCGGGCGAAAGCGATGCACAGCAGGGCTTCGGCAGTGGATGCCGAAGCCTTTTTCATTTGCGACGGGCAGTTGCGATATGTGGTGCTCGGTAGCTGCGACGAAATGCTTTGCGTTGACATATCGATGGGTAATTTTCTGTCAAAATGAACGACGTCGCATTTTGTAAAGCTTCATGATTCTATTGGATTGTGATATCAATCGATTTATCGGGGGGCGAGTGGAAGAGGTAATTACTGAATTCTTTAATCGGCATTTGTCAGTGTGGTGGAAGCAATAATCCCCGCCTTGGGTGTCAATTCGTCTATGGGGATGAGTATTGTCGGAGGCGGGCATGTTTCCACGCGGTTCAAGTGTGAAGGTCCGGAGGTGCAGATCGTTCTCGAGCAGAATACGGAACCGGTTGAGCAAGTTTTTTGCATCGATCTATCCAAATCGCCGGACGTAACTGCCGCGCTCGATTCATTTGCATTTTTGCTGAAAATCCACATTCTTTTCACAAGGGTGGAAGACTGTGCCATTGGAGATCGTCATTTTGTTGCTGCGCTCAAAGGTGAGGTCCAGATCTAGAAAATGGATGGTCGCGGCAGTAGTAGGCCCCGGTTCGGGGATGCCATACAAAAACCTCCATTCGATCTGCAAAGACAAGAAGCCACTGGCTGATAATATTCGCGACGTATGCCCGCCAAGCATTGGCATGATGGCGACCCAGCCACTATTTCCTGCGTATATGGTGCGCGGACCAGAGCAGGCATGCGTCGGTTGACGCAGACGCGATGCCCGTCCAGCGGAAGAGTTCGATTTTCGGAGAGGTAGCAATGCAACGAATCGTGATGGTCTGGCTGATGCTGCTGGCGTCGATTTCGCTCGATGTCGCAAGCGTCGCCCACGCGGGGCAGGGCAACGAGACGCCCGTTTCCGCTCCGGCTGCGGTCGCGCCAGCGACCGCCGACCGGCTGCCCGCGTACCAGCCGCGCTTCGGACGCACGCGCCCGGTGATCGCCGTTGTTGGCGAAAACGACTACACCGAATTGACGGACTACGTCGTTCCGTACGGCATCCTGGCCGAATCAGGCGCGGCGGACCTCGCCGCGCTCGCGACGAAGGCCGGGCCGCTCCGGATGTTCCCGGCGCCGATGAACGTCGTGCCGGACGAAACCACCGCGCAGTTCGATCGACGCGTACCGGAAGGGGCCGACTACGTGATCGTTCCCGCCGTGCATCGCGACAGCGATCCGACACTCGTCGCATGGGTTGCCGAGCAGGCGAAGAAGGGCGCCACGATCATCGGCGTGTGCGATGGCGTCTGGGTCGTCGCGCGCGCCGGATTGCTCCAGGGCCGCCGTGCGACCGGCCACTGGTATTCGATGAGCGACCTGCGAAAGAAATTTCCCGGTACGCAATGGGTGGATGGCAAGCGCTACGTCGCCGACGGCAAGGTCGTGACGACCACGGGCGTGACCGCGACGATTCCGGTGTCGCTTGCCCTCGTCGAAGCGATCGCGGGGCGCGACCGCGCGTTGCAGGTCGCCGGGAAGCTCGGCCGTCCGGCGTGGTCGTCGGAGATCGCGAGCGACCGGTTCAGCCTCGGGTTGCCGACGATGGCGACGATCGCCACCAACTACGTCGCGTTCTGGTCGCATGTCGATTTCGGCATTCCAGTCGTGCCAGGCGTCGACGAAATCGCGCTCGTTCTGCAAGCGGACGCATACTCGACGACGTTTCGTTCGACCGCGTACACCGTCGCGGCGAATCGTGAACCCGTCAGGACCCGGCGCGGGCTGACGATCGTCCCGGAACGCGTCGCGGGCGTCGATGCGCCGAGCCGGATGCTGCCCGCGCCGGTTGCGCAATTCCCGCTGCACGTGCTGGACGTGTCTCTCAATGCGATCGGATCGGAATTCGGCAAGCGCACAGCCGCGTGGGTCGCGCTGCAGATGCAATATCCGGGCTACTGACCGCGCCACGCAAACGGCTGCGCGTCAATCGAGCGCCTTGCCCGCCTTCTCGTCCATGCAGCGCAGCGCCAGCAGCGTCAGCACCCCGCAGCCGATCGCATACCACGCAGGCGCATTCGGATTGCCGGTCGCCGCGATCAGCCACGTGACGAAGAACTGCGCGAAGCCGCCGAAGATCGCGACGCCGATGCTGTACACGAGCGCGCCGCCCGTTGCCCGCACCGCGCGCGGGAACAGCTCGCCGAGCATCGCGCCGGTTGCGCCGACGTTGATCGAGTGCACGACCGACAGCGCCGCGATGATCGACAGCAGCGATGCGGCGCCCGGCCAGCGGTTCAGCGCGATGAAGGCCGGATAGATCGCGGCCATCAGCACGATGCGCGTCCACCAGACGATCCGGTTGCGTCCATAGACGTCCGACAGGTGGCCGCCGATCGGCGTCACGAGCATCAGGATCGCGCCCGCGACGCAGCCCGCCGTCATCGACAGCCAGCTCGGCAGGTGCAGCACCTGCACGCCGTAGATCGCCATGTAGAACACGATGATGTAGTGGATCGACGTGCCGCCGATCGTCACGCCGAGCCCCGCGAACACCGCCTTGCCGTGATGGCGCAGCACGTCGGCGAGCGGCAGCGACTGGACTTTCTCCCGCGGCGCGGGCGTTGCGGCCGGCACCTCCTCGACGGTGTGGCGCAGCCAGTAGCCGATCGGCACGAACAGCGTGCCGATCACGAACGGCACGCGCCAGCCCCAGCTTTCGAGTTGCGCGGCGCTCAGCGTCGATGTGAGCGCGACGCCGGTGAGCGCGCCCGCGAGCGCCGCGAGCCCCTGGCTCGAGAACTGGAACGATGCGTAGAAGCCGCGGCGGTGCTGTGGCGCCTGCTCCAGCAGCAGCGTGGTCGACGCGCCCACTTCGCCGCCCGACGCGAACCCCTGCAGCAGGCGCGCGAGCACGAGCAGCAGCGGCGCGGCGAGGCCGATCTGCGCATAGGTCGGCGCAACCGCGATCATCGCGGTGCCGAGCGCCATGATCAGCAGCGTCGCGATCATCGCGCGCTTGCGGCCGACGCGATCCGCATACATGCCGATCACGAGGCCGCCGAGTGGGCGCGTGACGAAGCCGACGCCGAAACTGGCGACCGCGAGCATCAGCTGGCCGAACGACGAATGCACGGGGAAGAACAGCTTGCCGATCAGGATCGCGAAGAAGCTGTAGACCGTGAAATCGTAGAACTCGAGCGCGTTGCCGACCGCGGCGGCGGCGATCAGGCGGCGCTTCTTCGCGGCGGCGCGCGCGTCGGCCGGCGCGCCGGCAAAAGGAAGGGCGGACGTTTCCATGAGACTCCCCGGTGAACGCAAGCGTGGGTGGTGAAGGACCGTCAGGCCGCGAGCCAGGCTTCGGCCAGGCGGACCCAGTAGCTCGCGCCGATCGCGAGGATGTCGTCGTTGAAGTCGTAGCCGGGGTTGTGCACCATGCAGCCGCCCTTGCTGCCGGTGCCGTTGCCGATGAACGCGTAGCAGCCGGGGCGCGCTTCGAGCATGAACGCGAAATCCTCGCTGCCCATCAGCGGCGCGGCATCGGCCTCGACGCGTGCCGCGCCGAGCATCTGGCGCGCGATGTCGGTGGCGAACGCGGTCGGTTCCGGATGATTGACGAGCACCGGGTAGCCGTAGTCGTACTGCACGTCGGCCGTCACGCCGAAGCTCTCGGCCTGGCCTTTCGCGAGCGCGTCGATGCGGCGCGCGAGCAGCTGGCGCACGTCGGCGCTCAGCGCGCGCACCGACAGCTTCATCACGACCGTCTCGGGGATGATGTTGAACGTCTCGCCGGCCTGCACGCTGCCGACCGTGATCACGGCCGCCTGCTGCGCGTCGACCTCGCGCGCGACGATCGTCTGCAGCGCGACCATGATGCTGCCCGCCGCCGACATCGGGTCGCGCGCGAAATGCGGCATCGCGCCGTGGCCGCCGACGCCGCGCAGCGTGATCGTCACGCGGTCGGCGGACGCCATCGCCGCGCCGGTGCGGAACGCCATGTCGCCGGCCGCGCGGCCCGGCATGTTGTGGATCGCGAAGATCGTGTCGCACGGGAAGCGGTCGAACAGGCCGTCGTCCATCATCGCCTTCGCGCCGCCGAAGTTTTCCTCGGCCGGCTGGAAGATCAGGTTCAGCGTGCCGGAGAACTGGCGCGTCGCGGCGAGATGGCGCGCCGCGCACAGCAGCATCGCGGTGTGGCCGTCGTGGCCGCACGCATGCATCTTGTTCGCATGGCGGCTCGCATACGGCAGGCCCGTGGCTTCCGCGAGCGGCAGCGCATCCATGTCGGCGCGCAGGCCGATCGTGCGTGCGCCTTGCCCTTCGCGCAGCACGCCGACCACGCCCGTCTTGCCGAGGCCGCGATGGACCGCGTAGCCCCAGCCGGCGAGCAGCTCGGCGACGAGATCGCTCGTCAGCGTTTCCTCAAACGCCAGCTCCGGGTGAGCGTGGATCCGGCGGCGCACCTCGATCAGGTCGGGTGCGATCGCGGCGATGCCGGGGATGACGGGGTTCGCAGGCTGCATGGTGTCTCCAGTGGGGTGGTTGACGCGCATATGACGTCGCAGCATATAAATTTCTTTCGCGCACCATAAGCTGATAAATTGCTTTGGTGCTCACCGCCGGTTGCCGCTAGGGAACACCCTGAGATCGTGCACGCGGAAGCGCATCCGGGTTTCCACGTATCGCGCGCGTCGCCATGAAATACCATCAGTTGAAAGCGTTCGTCACCGTCGCGGAGGAGGGCAGCATCCGCGCGGCCGCGCGCCGCCTGAACGTGTCGCCGGCGGCGCTGACCAAGGCGGTCAAGGAGCTGGAGATCGCGCTCGGCGTATCGCTCGTCGTGCGCACCGCGCGCGGCGTGCAGCTGACGGCCTTCGGCCAGCGGCTGCAGGTGCGCGCGCGGCTGATCGTCGCCGAGATGCAGCGTGCACGCGACGATATCGAGCAGGCGCAGGGCGAGATGACGGGCTCGGTCGCGGCGGCCATCACGCCGGCCGCCGCGGTGACGATCCTGCCCGATGCGTTTCGCGCGTTCCGGCGGCGCTTTCCGGTCGCGCGGGTGAGCTTGATCGAAGGGTTCCCGGGCGTCGCGCTGCCGCGGCTGCACGACGGCTCGCTCGATTTCGCGGTCGCGGTGGTCGTGCCCGAGCTGCTCGCGGCGGAGTTCGATCACGCGGAGCTCTATTCGAGCCGCTCGCTGATCGTCGCGCGAAAAGAGCATCCGCTCGCGGCGGCCACGTCGCTCGCCGATCTCGTCGATGCCGACTGGCTGATGAATCCGTCGCCGGAAAGCTCGACGCAGGTGCTGTTCAACTGCTTCGTCGCGCATGGCCTGCCGGTGCCCGCGCGGATCGTCGAGTGCCCGAGCTTCGGGCTCGCGCACAGCCTGATGACGGGTTCCGACCTGCTCGCGTCGATGCCGGAGCAGTTGCTCAACGCCGACTGGGCACGCGACCGGTTCGCGATACTGCCGATCCGCGAACGGCTGCCGGCCGTGTCGGTGCAGGTGGTGACGCGCCGCGACAGCCCGCTTACGCCCGCCGCGGCGATGCTGCTCGACTGCCTGCGAGATTCCGCGCGGCGGCAAGGGCTAAGGTGAGCGGGGGATTCAGCTGCCAAGTTGAATTATCCAGTGATCCTGAACAAGTCGTGCCGGTACTGCCCGGCTTCGGCATGATGGCGGCAAGCCGGTATCATATCGGCCGGCCGGCGATGCCCGCCGGTTTCCAACAATGTCCAATCTTTCGGCATCCAGCCATCAGAGGCAACACATGACCAGTGCAACCCAATTCGACAACGTGTCGGTCGTCAAGCGCGCCAACGTCTATTTCGACGGCAAGTGCGTCTCGCATACCGTGCTGTTCCCGGACGGCACGCGCAAGACGCTCGGCGTGATCCTGCCGTGCGCGCTCAACTTCGGCACGGACGCGGCCGAATTGATGGAAGTGCAGGCCGGCCAGTGCCGCGTGAAGCTCGACGGCAGCACCGAATGGCAGACCTACGGCGCGGGCGAATCGTTCTCGGTGCCGGGCAAGAGCCGCTTCGACATCGAGGTGCTCGAGACGCTCGACTACGTGTGCAGCTATCTGTGACGATGTCACGCGCGCAGCGAACAGCAGCGGCCGTTCAATGAAAAAACCCCGCAAATGCGGGGTTTTTTCATTGATGCATCGCGGACGGCGCAAGGCCGTCCACGATTGCAAGTTACAGGCAGGCGCTGATCGCGCCCGCGGCGTCGGCGCTTGCGCCGCTGCCGGCACGGAAGCCGACCCACGTCTTCGCGCCCGCGGTGTCGGCCGGACGCACCATCGCGGCTGCGCCGTTCGGCGGTTGCTGGCCCGGCGCGTACACGTCGGTCGCGAGGCCGTTCGCGAGCACGTTCTGCGAGACGACCTGTTGCTGGGACTTGTCTGCCCAGGACTTCGCGATGCATGCCGACACTTCCTGGGCCGGCTTCTGGCTTTGCCCCACGTTCTGCACGGCGGACGACGGATCGGCCGCGTGCGCGGAAATGGCGACGGTCAGTGCGATGAGCGGTAGGAATTTCACGTTATCTCCCTCGGGTCGTGATTGATTGAGCGGGATGCGCAGCAGTACTGCGTAAGGTGAGAGTCCACCGTTCGGAGCGGGTTCCGGCGATTCCGAAACAAGATGTTAAGGCGCTTGCCAAACCGCGGATCCGGTGCTGCACAGCCTGCTGCACGGCACGACGCCATGCGTCGTCCGGTCGTCTCGCTGCCCGGGTGTGTGATGCGTGAAGGTCACGGCGTACGGCATCCGTGCGGATGCCGCGCCGCGTTATCGTGGAAGAACTGAAGGATGGCCCCGTCGCATGAGGCTCATGATGACAAACTTTCGCGCGCGGAACTGTCAAGCAAGTTCAAATGCGCCGATGCGCGATTCAGCCGGTCTTGCGCGCGGCGCCGAGGCCGCGACGCGCATGGGCCGGCGCGATCGGCCGGAAACGCTCGCGCTTGTGTTCCTCGTCGAAGTGCTGGAGTGCCGGCTTGATCAGGTCGCTGCGCGACACGAGCCCCGTCATGCGCAGCGACTGCGCATCGTCGACGACGGGCAGCCGCTCGAGGCCGAGCACCGCGAGGCGCGTCGCGACGAGGCGGCATGTTTCGTGCGCCAGCGCGATCGCCGGCGCGCGATCGGCCAGCACGCGCGCGACCGGCGTATCCGGTGCGAGCGTCGCACGCTGCGCATCGAGCAGCGCGCGATCGACGACGCCGAGCAGGCGGCCGTCCTTCACGACCGGATACGCGCGATGCGTCTGCCGTGCGCCGAAGAACGTCGCGTCGACTTCCGCGAGCGGGGTGTCCGCATCGATCGTGACGATCGACTCGGCGCGCGTCATCACTTCGGCGACGTCGTGCCGCTCGAGCGGATCGACGCCGTATTCGCGATAGATGTGATAGCCGCGGCGCGCGATCTTCTCGGTCATGATCGAACGCTTCATCACGACGGTCGCGAAGCCGTGCGCGACCAGCGTCGCCGCGAGCAGCGGCAGCAGCGCGTTGACGTCGTGCGTGAGGCCGAACGCGAACACGATCGCGGTCAGCGGCGCGCCGAGCGTCGCGCCCAGGGTCGCGGCCATGCAGACGAGCGGCCACAGGGCCGGGTCGCCGCCCGGCAGCACCGGCGACAGCACGGTGCCGAGCCCCGCGCCGAGCATCAGCAGCGGCGCGAGCACGCCGCCCGACGTGCCGGAGCCGAGCGCGATCACCCACATCACGGCCTTCACGACCAGCAGCGCAAGCGCGATCCGCAGCGCGATGTGCTGGTGCAGCAGGTCGCCGATCACGTCGTAGCCGACGCCGAGCGCGCGCGGTTCGAGCCAGCCGCCGACGCCGATCACGATCGCGCCGAGCGCGGGCCACCACATCCAGTGCACGGGCAGCTTCGCGAACGTGTCCTCGACGCGGTACAGCGCGGCCGACAGCCCGCACGCGAGCGCGCCCGACAGCAGGCCCGCGACCACGCACGACAGGAGCGCGACCGGCGACGGCGCGGCGGTCGTCAGCGGAAACAGCGGCTCGACGCCGAACAACACCGCGCGCGCGAAGCCGGCGACCGCGCATGCGAGCGCCACCGGCAGGAAGCTGCGCGGGCGCCATTCGAACAGCAGCAGCTCGACCGCGAGCAGCACCGCGGCGACCGGCGTGCCGAACACGGCGGTCATGCCCGCCGCGGCGCCGGCGACGAGCAGCGTCTTGCGCTCGGCGGCGGTGACCTTCACGCACTGCGCGACCAGCGAGCCGAGCGCGCCGCCCGTCATGATGATCGGCCCCTCGGCGCCGAACGGGCCGCCGCTGCCGATCACGATGCCCGACGACAGCGGCTTCAGGATCGCGACCTTCGGCGACATGCGGCTCTTGCCGAACAGGATCGCCTCGATCGCCTCGGGGATGCCGTGGCCGCGAATCTTCTCCGACCCGAAGCGCGCCATCATCCCGACGATCAGCCCGCCGATCACCGGCACCGCGATCACCCATGCGCCGAGGGTGTTGCCGGCGGGCGAGCGGTCGGCGAACGAGAACTGCTGGAAGAAGAACAGGTTCGTGAACAGGTGGATCAGGCTCAGCAGGACGAACGCCGCGAGCGTGCTCAGCACGCCGATGCAGGCGGCGAGCAGGGCGATCCTGGGCAGGCGGTCGTTGGTCGCGAAATCGCGTTTGTGCGGGGCGTTCATGGGCGTGGCAAGAGCAAGGGTCAGTAATCGAGTTGAGGCACCTGGAAGGCGCCCTTGAGCGACTTCAGTTCGGCGCGGTGCATGGCCGCGAGGCGCGCAAGCAGTGTGTCGCCGGCTTCTTCCAGGTGCACCTCGACCTGGCGGCGGTCCGTTTCGCTCGGCTTGCGCTTCACGAGCCCGAGCGCTTCGCAGCGCGACACCAGCGCGACCACGCCGTGATGCTGCGCCTGCAGGCGTTCCGCGAGCTCGCCGATGGTCGCCCATTCGCGATGCGGATAGCCCTTGACGTGCAGCAGCAGCAGGTATTGCAGCGGCGTCACGCCTTCGCTCTGTGCGGCGCGTTCGGAGAAGCGCTCGAAACGGCGCATCTGGTAGCGGAATTCGGACAGCTGCTCGAAATCGGATTTGTGCAGCGCGCGTCGGGTCTGGGTCATCGTCGTCGGGAAACGGTTTCGGTAGTCGGAAAATATATCACAACATGATATAAATGGGCGAGCTGTGGCGGCATGCGAAACGCGACATGCGAATCGCGCCGCCGCGGTGTCCGGCTACGCGGCCTCTAGCATCTGCGTCTGCTGGTACAGCCCCGTGACGAGGTCGGTTTGCGTGACGATGCCGACGAGCCGGCGCGACGCGTCGACGACAGGAATATGGTGATGGCCGGAATGCGTGAACAGCGGCACGAGCGCGGTCAGCGGCAGCGTGTGCGGCACCGACGCGACGTCGCGGCTCATCACGGTGCCGACGCTCGCGGGCTGGCCGCCGATCGACTGCGGCAGGCGCGCGGACAGCCGTTGCCACAGCGGCGTCGGGCGGCGCGACGGGCGCGTCAGGTCGGCGCGGGTGACGATCCCGACCAGGCGGTCGTCCGCATCGACGACGGGCAGCGCCTTCACGCGATGCCGGTCGAGCAGCGTGAGCGCGGCCGTCACCGACGCCGACGGCGCGACGCTGACCGCGCGCTTCGTCATCAGGTCCGCGCAGGTGAGCTGGCCGAACGTGCGCGCATACGCCTGCAGTTCGGTTTCGCGCAGCAGCGCTTCGAGATCGTCCGGCGCGACGTCGAGCCATTCGCTGCGGCGCTTGAGCACCGCGTCGAGATCCTCGCGCGCGAAGCCGCCGCGCGCGGGCGCCGGCGCCGTGCCGGTTTTCGGCTTCGCGGCGGGCCGCGCGCCGCCGTGCGGATAGCGGTGGCCGGTGAGCGCGTGGTAGACGAGCGCCGCCGACAGCAGGATCGCCGATTGCAGCGCGATCGGCTCGAGCACGAAGCGGAAACCGAGCGCGTGGAGCGCCGGGCCGCCGAGCACGGCCGTCAGCGCGACCGCGCCGGACGGCGGGTGCACGCAGCGCAGCGCGAACATCCCGCCGATCGCGCACGCGACCGCCAGCGCGGCGGCGGTGATCGGATCGGCGATCCATTGCGCGCACGCGACGCCGACGGTGGCCGCGACCAGGTTGCCGCCGATGATCGACCAAGGCTGCGCGAGCGGGCTCGCGGGCACGGCGAACAGCAGCACGGCCGACGCGCCCATCGGCGCCACCAGCAGCGGCACGAGCCCGGGCACGCCGGGCAGCACCCGCATCGTCACGCCGACCGTCGCGATGCCGACCAGCGCGCCGGCGCACGAACGCAGGCGCTCGCGCCAGCCAAGGGTCATCGGAAGCGGGGCAAAGCTGTGCAGCCATTGCCGCAAGGTGCGGCGTGACGAGGAGGAGCCGGACGACATGTTACGTATGAAGAAAAGGCGGCGATGCGTGTATCAGGGTGCGCGGTATTGTATCTCATTGTGATATAAATTGTCGCGCCGTATCGGCGCGCCGCGCGCACGAAAAGGGCTTTCTTTCGTATTGCTTTCATTGGGCGGTGCGGCGGCACGGCAGCGCAAATTTGTCTGCGGCGGCGTACAATTCGGGCCACTGATTCCCCCGAATGCATGGACTACGCACGTGATGCCCGCTCTCCCGCCTTTTCTCCGGCATGGCGATCGCGTCGACGTGGTTCCCGGCCGTATCCCGTTGCCCACCTGACGCGAGCGCGGCCGACCCTTCCTTACCTACTTTCCCCCAAGCCTATCCAATGGACATGCTCGAAAACATGCGCCTGTTCGTGCGCGTTGTCGAAGCCGGCAGTTTCACCGCGGTCGCGAAGGAAATCGACGCGACCACCGCGCAGGTGTCGCGCGCCGTCTCGAACCTCGAGGCGCACGTGCAGACGCGGCTGCTGCATCGCACGACGCGCCACCTCGGCCTCACGGAAAGCGGCCAGCGCTATTTCGAGCGCGCGAAATCGATCCTCGCGGAAATCGACTACGCGAACGCGGAGGCGCGCAACGCGCTGCTGCGGCCGTCGGGCAAGATGCGCATCCATGCGATGACGGGGCTTGGTCAGAGCCACGTCGTATCGTCGATCGTCCGCTACCAGGAGGACAACCCGGACGTGTCGGTCGAGCTGACGCTCGCGCAGCGGATGCCGAATCTCGTCGAGGAAGGCTACGACGTGTCGATCGTCACCGCGTCGCAGCTGCCGGATTCGGGCTACGTCGCGCAGACCTGCGGCACGAGCTGCAGCGTGCTCGTCGCGTCGCGCGACTACCTCGCGCGTCACGGCACGCCGCAGACGCCGGACGACCTGCCGAAGCACACCTGCCTGCGGCTCGACACGCCGGCGTCGCCGGCCGGCGAATGGCGGCTCGAGCACAAGGACGGCGACGAGCAGGTGTTCGAGCTGCCGCCCACGCCGTTCCAGGTCAACGTGCCTGACGCACTGTGCGTTGCGGTGCGCGCCGGGCGCGGGATCGCGTGCGTCGCGCTGTATACGGTGCTCGACGATATCCGCGAAGGCCGCCTGATCCGTGTGCTGCCCGAATACCGGCTACAGACGCTGAGCGTGTACGCGGTGTACGCGACGCGCCGCTATCTCGATGCGAAGATCCGCACCTTCCTCGAGCACCTGCGCACGACGCTCACGCCCGCGCTGGAAAACGACCTGCGCGAGCTGGACCGGCTGAGCGTCGCGCACATGGAGTCGGGCCGCCAGCGCGCGTGAGCTTGGCAGCGCGCGGCGCGTACGCGGCGATGCCTGCCAGCCCGCTGCGCGACGACCGCATTCGACGACGCGAGATTCATTCCATCTCGTCGCGCGTTTCATGCGTCGCGTCTGGAAATTGCATCGATGTTCGCCCAACATCAAACGCCGATCGATCAATACAATGGCTGAATGATTGAACTGCACCAGCTTCGCTGCTTCGTCGCCGTGGCCGAGGAACTGCATTTCGGCCGCGCGGCGAAACGGCTCTTCATGACGCAGCCGCCGCTCAGCCGGCAGATCCAGCTGCTCGAGCACGCGCTCGGCATCTCGCTGCTCGAGCGCAGCAGCCGGCAGGTGAGACTGACCGCTGCCGGCGAACGCTTCCTGCGCGACGCGCAGCACATCCTCGAGTTTTCCGCGCGGGCGGAGCAGGCCGCGCAGCGCGTCGCGCGCGGCGAAGCGGGGCGCATCACGCTCGGCTTCACGGCGGTGAGCGCGTACCGGATGATCCCGATGCTGCTCGCGCATGCCGCGCACGCGCTGCCGGACGTCGACGTCGAATTGCGCGAGATGGTGTCGAGCGTGCAGATCGAGGCGCTCGTGTCGCGGATGCTCGACGCGGGCTTCGTGCGGCAGCGCGCCGCCCGGCTGCCGCTCGAATACCGGCTGGTGCAGCGCGAGCCGCTGCTCGTCGCGGTCGCGGACGGCTCGCCGCTCGCCGCGCGCGCCCGGATCGGCCCGGACGATCTCGACCGGCAGCCGTTCATCTCGTATTCGCCGAACGAGGGCAAGTACTTCTACGACATGATCTCGGGGATGTTCGCGAGCGCGGGGCGGCTGCCGCAATACCTGCATTACGTCGGGCAGACGCACACGATCCTCGGCCTCGTGCGCGCGGGGCTCGGCGCGGCGCTGGTGCCGGCGTCCGCGCGCGAGCTGCATGTCGGCGGGGTCGTGTTCCGGCCGCTGGTGGACGTCGACGTCGCGGCCGAGCTGTATCTCGCGTGGCGCACCGACAACGACAATCCGGCGCTGCCGCGCTTCAACGCGATGGTCGAGCGCTTTCTCGCGGAGCAGGCGGCAGGCGGGGCGGCGTGAGGCGGCGCGGGTGCGCGATCCGTTCGGCCCGGCCGGGCTGATCGTTGGCATGGCGGCATGCGACAAGACATATGACGAGGGCGCAGGTTTGATCCGGATGCTTTATCTGATTCCCCCCGCGATCGCGGCGTGGGTGGTTGTGTCGCGCTACGGCGCGCTGGCCGGCGGCGCAGCGGCGGTTGCCGTGCTGATCGCTCAGGCCGTCATCGTGTCGAGGCTGGCGAAACGCGGCGCGCAGGGCGAGGCGGTTCCCGATCGCGACGCGGCGCATGTCAGGAGACTGGCCGTTCCTGGCGGCGCCGCGCGCGACCTGTTCGACGCACTTCGGCATGAAATCGAACGATACGTGGAGGTCGACGCGGGTGCCGACGGCTCGGCTGCGGCGACGACGGGCGATGGCGACGCGCTCGTCGTGTTTCGCTCGCACGATCGCGCGTGGGCCGGGTTTCGCTGCGGCGGCGACAGCTTCCGGTTTCGCCACGGCGCGATTCTCACCGTGGGGCTCTTCGCGATCGATTCGGTCAGGGCGCCCGGTACCGGCTCGTGTCGAGGGGTGCTGTGGTTCGACGTGAAGCCGCGGAACATGCCCGCCGACGTCAACGAGCCCTACATGAAGCGCACGTCTTTCGCGCTCGGGCCGGATGGCGGCGACAGCCTCGAGCCGATGCGCGAGTGGGCGCGCGTGCTCGAGGGGATCGCGACGGTGCTCGACGCGAAGTTCGACGTCGCCGTCCACTCGGACGTGTAGCGGACGGTGCGTTTCGACGTGTCGCCGCGCGCGCCGGGATTCAGTACACTGCCCCTTTTTGCGATAGCGGGACATCACACGCCGGCCTGGATCGCATCGACGCGTGCGCCGGGCTGCCCCGGCGCAGCCATCATTCAAAGAAAGACAAGATCATGAGAGAACGTCCGCACCATCTGCGAGCGTTGCGCGTGCTGGCCGTCGCCGCGCTTGCCTGGATCGCCGTCCTGCTGTCCGCGCAAACGGCCTGCGCCGGTGCCTTCGACCGCGCCGCCGAAGCGCAGCGCTACCGCGCGTGGCTCGCACAATTCGAGGCTGATTTCGCGACGCTGCAGCAGCGCCGCGCATCCGACACGCCGGTCACGGACGACGAATTCGAGCGGATCTTCGCGAAATCCGTCGTGCCGAAATCGCGGGCGGTGCCGTTGCTGAAGACGGTTGCCGAGCACGCGGGCGTCAGCGCGGGCGCGGGCTTCGCGGCCGCGGGCGCCGGCCGCATCTTCTTCGACGTATTGCGCGAATCGGTGCCGGCGGGCGAAGGCGGGATCTATCCGGAGAACGATCCGAAGATCGCGGCGCGCGACCTGACCGTGTGGTACATGCACATCGGCGCGGGCGGCGAGACGGCGGAGCGCTACTTCAGCGATCCGAAGCGGTTCAATCCGTACCATCTGCCACCGCCCGGGACGCTCGCGCGAAAAGCCTATCCGTTCCTGCTGATGGACGACCGGCACGGCGCCTTGCGGCTCGGCGGCGTCAGCGCCGAATTCTGGAACCTGATTGCGACGCTTCATGGCACACAATTTCAATAACGTCCGCTGGCGCCAGCGCGCCCATGCGTTTGCGCTCGCGGCGGGCCTCGCGGCCGCGCCGCTCGCCCACGCGGTGTGCGATCCGTCCGATGGCGCGCAGGCCGCGATGACGTCCGTCGCGGTGGATTTTCCGCTGGACGAAGCCGGCACGCTGCTCGGGCTGGATGGTTCGCGCATCAAGCCGGCGGACCTCGACGATCCGCTGCGCATCACGCTCGACGGGCGCGCGCGCCCGACGTTGTGGGCCGAGCAGGTCGATTGGTCCGTTTATCGTCTGCAAGGCAAGCGCATCGGCCCGACCACGCTGGTGTTCGACCAGGCGGCGGACGGCACGCGCCATCTGTGCCGCGTCGAGCAAAACGGGTTCGCCGATGCGTTCGAGGACAAGCGCGAAGCACTGCTGACCCGCGAGGAAAGCGACCGCTACGCATCCGGGCGGCGGCATGGCGGTGCCGGCAATCGCGCCGCCGACGCGAGCGCGGCGGAGCCGGGCGATGACCGGCTCGAACGCAAGCTCGTGCTGCATTACGACAGCGCCGGGCGGCTGACCGGATTCGACACGTTTCGCCGCGACCGCGACGCGGGCGCACACGCGCCGCCGGTGCAGACCGGCCGCGTTTGCCTGCGTTACGACGCGAACGGCTGGCTGGCGGCGTCGGGCGGCAATGTATGCGATGCCGGTGCCGACGATCCGGGCGGGCTCGCCTACGTGCATGACGCCGATGGCCGCCTGCTGCGCGTGATCCGGCGCGACGACGGCGCCGTGCAGGTGCGCACGTTCGACGCGCAGGGCAAGCCGGGCGCGCTTTACCTCGCGTCGTCCGGGCAGAAGGCCTTGCCGCACCGGCTGCCGGAGATCCCCGGCGCCGACGGCCTGTCCGACCGAGAGCAGCGCACGCTGGTGCTCGACGGCCCGAACTGGACGGTTCCGCCCGTCGATTCCGCGTACTACGCGTGGCGTTTCCTGCTGTTGCCGGGCGACGAATCCGCCGGCGGCATCATGGCGTTCCGGGATGACGAGATACAGCTGCTCGCGGCCAGCAAGAGCGGGCAGAACGGTGCGATTCGCGTGACCGCGGCGCAGAAGCGCAGGATCTGGGAAGCCGCGCGCGACCGGCCGGGGCGTGTGATCTGGAATTATGCGCCGGGGCAGGATCTCGTCGTGGTCGCGGCGATGTCGGACGCAGTGTGGCGGCAGTGTGCGGGAACGTCCGACCGGACGGCGGACGCATGCGGGAAAGCGGGCGGCGCCACGTTCAAGCCATGACGCGGGCGGGCAGTCGGACGGAAGGCAATCCGGCCGCCGTTTTCGGCGCCGTCACCGGGCCGGGCAGGCGGCTCGCAGCTGGAGGGCCTGAGCGCGTGCGCCGCGCAACGGGAGGCGATTGAGCGCGCCGTCGACGTCGATCCGGAGCTCCCGGTCGTCGTCAAACAAGTGATAGAACCGCGCGCGATCCGCGATTTCCGCCACCGCGTACATGTCGAGATCGGACCGCGCGAGGGTGCCGCGGCTGGCGACGCGCGTGCTGTTCGACGCAAACGTGATCCGCACGCGCTGGCCGTCCTGCAGATCGGCGCCGCCCACCCGCACCGAGGCCCGGAGCCGGCCGGCTTCGCAGACGACGTAGAGCGCATTGCCGTCGGTGTCCCGGTCGCCATAGTCCAGCAGCGAGCCGTCGAAATGCCAGCCCGGCGCGCCATCGTCGGGCGCGCCGGCCGGCTGTGCGTGGCTCGCGGCCGCCGGCAGCGACAGCAGGATGCCGATCAGCCGGGCCGAGGCGGCATGGCGTGCGGCAGGCTTTCGCACACCGCGCCGCGCGCCGGGCATCGCGGAGGCCTTCAATGCGTGATCGACAGGAACAGATACGCCGCGAACAGCGACAGGTGCACGACGCCATGCAGCACGGTCGTGCGCCCCTGGCTGAGGGTCAGCGTGCTGACCAGCAGCGTCAGCGCCAGCAGCACGGTTTCCATGCCGCCGATGCCGAGCGTGAGCGGCTGGCCGACCCAGATGAACACGGCGGCGACGGTCGGAATGGTCAGGCCGATACTTGCGAGCGCCGAGCCGAGCGCGAGGTTCATGCTGGTCTGCAGGCGGTTCGCGCGTGCCGCGGTGACGGCCGCGAGCGCTTCGGGCAGCAGCACGAGCGCGGCGATCACGATGCCGACCGCGGCCTCGGGCGCGCCGAGTGTCAGCACTGCGTGCTCGACCGCCGGCGACAGCAGCTTCGCGAGCAGCACGACGGCCACGAGGCTCGCGAACAGCAGCACGAGGCTGGTCACCGCGGTGCGGTTGCTCGGCGGTGCCGCGTGCACGGATTCGTTCGCGCTGTCGTGCGCGGCGAGGAAGTAGTCGCGGTGGCGCACGGTCTGCACGAACACGAACACGCCGTACAGCACCAGCGACGACACGCCGGCGAACGCGAGCTGCGATTCCGACAGCACGGGGCCCGGCGCGGCGCTCAGGTAGTTCGGCATCACGAGCGACAGCACCGACAGCGACGCGAGCACCGCGAGCGCCTTGCTCGCGCCGCGCCCCTGGAAATCCTGCTCGCCGTGCTTCCATGCGCCGACGAGCAGGCAGATGCCGACGATGCCGTTGCAGATGATCATCACCGCGGCGAACACCGTATCGCGCGCGAGGCCGGATTTCTCGGGGCCCGCGCCGAGCATCACCGACACGATCAGCGCAACCTCGATCACGGTCACGGCGACCGCGAGCACGAGCGTGCCGAACGGCTCGCCGACGCGATGCGCGACGACTTCCGCATGGTGGACGGCGGCGAACACGGCGCCGGCGAGCGCGGCCGCGAACACCGCGATGACGAGACCTTCGGCCGGCACGACGCGCGACAGCGCGAGCACCAGCCAGGCGACAAGCGGGGCCCAGAGGGTCCAGCGCGGGAGCTGGTTGGACGAGAGCGGCATGGTGGGTTTTCCTTATTCGAGTGGCGGCGCGCGATGCGCCGTCACGGGGTGGACGAAGCCCGGCCGGGAAATCCGCCGAACGAGGACGATGGCACTGAAAGACGGCGGCGCCGGCAGGCGCTGCCCGGGTTCGCCGCCTCGGGGAGGCGCGTGGCGCGGGCGGGCCGAAGCCCGTCGCATGGCGAACCGGTTCGATGCGGCTGGCTGCTGGAAGCGGGGCCGGATCGCCGCCCGGCATGGCCGGCGGCTCGGGTCCGGCCCCGAAAGGGCGACCGGCGATGCGTGGCAATGGCGGCGTGGCACGCGGTTTCTCCCTGAAATCCGGCGGTTTGCGGGATTTTATCAGGCGGATGCGGGCCGCTATCCTGAAATCGAACCCTTACGTTGACCTTTCGGGTCGAAAAAAGTGCCCGGCATTTTTCATTTTCTTATCGTTACGGTTCCGGTAACGGTCTTTTGCGCGATGAATTCGGGCTCGCCCTGACATAAATCTACCGACCGGTCGGTTTATAATCGGCCACATTCCCACTTCCTTGACGGATCGCAAGCGATGGCTGTTTCCTCTGCACAATCGGTGAACTCGGGCGCGCTGGCGCCGGCGGCGGTCGTCGGCGTGATCGGCGCGGGCGCGATGGGCGCGGGCATCGCGCAGGTGGCGGCGGCGGCCGGCCATACGGTGCTGCTGTACGACCTGAACGAGGCAGCCTGCGACAAGGCGCTCGCCGGCATCCGCGCGCAGTTCGCGCGGCTCGCGGAAAAGGGCCGGCTCGACCGGGCGCAGGCGGACGCCGCGGCGAACCGGCTGAGCGCGGTGCGCGCGCTGGCCGAGCTTGCGCCGGCCGCGCTGATCGTCGAGGCGGCGGCCGAGCGGCTCGACGTGAAGCGCGAGATCTTCGCGGCGCTCGAACGCCATGTCGACGATGCATGCCTGCTCGCGACCAACACGTCGTCGATCTCGATCACGTCGATCGCGGCCGGCCTGCGCGCGCCGCAGCGCGTGGCCGGGCTGCATTTCTTCAACCCGGCGCCGCTGATGGCGCTCGTCGAGGTGGTCAGCGGGCTCGCGACCGCGCCCGAGGTCGCGCAGGTGCTCTACGACACCGCCGCCGCGTGGGGCAAGCGGCCGGTGATGGCGAAGTCGACGCCGGGCTTCATCGTCAACCGCGTCGCGCGGCCGTATTACGCGGAAGCGCTGCGCGTGCTGAACGAGCAGGGCGGCGCGCCCGCGTCGATCGACGCGGTGATGCGCGAAGCGGGCGGTTTCCGGATGGGGCCGTTCGAGCTGATGGACCTGATCGGCCACGACGTGAACTTCGCGGTGACCGAGTCGGTGTTCCGCGCGTACTTCAACGATCCGCGCTTCACGCCTTCGCTGATCCAGCAGGAGCTTGTCAACGCGGGTTTCCTCGGCCGCAAGTCCGGCCGCGGCTTCTATTCGTATGCCGACGGCGCGGCGCCGCCGGCGCCGGACGTCGAGCCGCCGCGCGACGCGCCGGGCGCCGTCACGCTGTTCGCGCAGGACGGCCCGGCCGCCGCGCTGCAGGCGCGCTTCGTCGAGCGGATTGCCGGCGCGCGGCAAGCGGGTGCGCATCCCGACGACCTGCTCGCGACGGCCGGCCGCGCATCGATCGCGCTGACCGACGGCCGCACCGCGACCGCGCGCGCCGCGCAAACGGGCGCGGCCGATCTCGTGCTGGTCGACCTCGCCCGCGACTACGCGCAGGCCGGGCTCGTCGCGCTGACCCGCGCGCTCCAGTGCAGCGACGCGGCCTATGCAGACGCGGTCGGCCTGTTCCAGCAGGCCGGCTATCGCGTGATCGGCCTCGCGGACGTGCCGGGCATGGTCGTGATGCGCACCGTCGCGATGCTCGCGAACGAAGCGGCCGACACGGTGAACCAGGGCGTGTGCTCGCCCGCCGACCTCGATCTCGCGATGGAAAAGGGCGTCAACTATCCGTGCGGCCCGCTCGCCTGGGCGGACGCGATCGGCATCGCGCGCGTGCATCGCGTGCTGTCGCACCTGGCCGCGAGCTACGGCGAGGACCGCTACCGCGTGTCGCCGCGCATCGCGGCGCTGCATGCGGCCGGCCGCGGGTTCCGCGCGTAGCGGCGCGTCGCCTCGAACACGATAACGACATCACTCTCCATTGGAGGAGCCCCCGATGAACACCCCGACGCACCCGATGGCCGCGCTCGACCCGATCGAGACCGCCAGCCGTGACGAACTCCAGGCGCTGCAGCTCGAGCGGCTCAAGTGGTCGCTGCGCCACGCGTACGACAACGTCCCGCACTACCGCCGCACGTTCGACGCGGCGGGCGTGCATCCGGACGACTTGAAGACGCTCGCCGATCTCGCGAAATTCCCGTTCGCGACGAAGACCGACTTCCGCGACAACTATCCGTTCGGGCTGTTCGCGGTGCCGCGCGAGCAGGTGGTGCGCGTGCACGCGTCGAGCGGCACGACCGGCAAGCCGACCGTGGTCGGCTACACGGCGCGCGACATCGACACCTGGGCGAACCTGATCGCGCGCTCGATCCGCGCGGCGGGCGGGCGCCCCGGCGACACGCTGCACAACGCGTTCGGCTACGGGCTGTTCACGGGCGGGCTCGGCATCCACTACGGCGCGGAGCGGCTCGGCTGCATGGTCGTGCCGATGTCGGGCGGGCAGACCGAGAAGCAGGTGCAGCTGATCCGCGATTTCGAGCCGAGGATCATCCTCGTCACGCCGTCGTACATGCTGAACCTGATCGACGAGATGGTGCGGCAGGGCATGGACCCGGCCGACACGTCGCTGAAGATCGGCATCTTCGGCGCGGAGCCGTGGACCCAGGCGCTGCGCGAGGAAGTGCAGGCGCGCGCGGGCATCGACGCGCTCGACATCTACGGGCTGTCCGAGGTGATGGGCCCGGGTGTCGCGTGCGAGTGCATCGAGACCAAGGACGGCCCGGTGGTGTGGGAAGACCATTTCTACCCGGAGATCATCGACCCGGTGACGGGCGAGGTGCTGCCGGACGGCAGCGAGGGTGAACTCGTGTTCACGTCGCTGACGAAGGAGGCGATGCCGGTGATCCGCTACCGCACGCGCGACCTCACCGCGCTGCTGCCGCCGACCGCGCGCGCGATGCGCCGCCTCGCGAAGATCACCGGCCGTTCCGACGACATGCTGATCATCCGCGGCGTGAACGTGTTCCCGAGCCAGATCGAGGAGCTCGTCGTCGCGCTGCCGGCGCTGTCCGGCCAGTACCAGCTGACGATCTCGCGCGACGGCCACATGGACCGGCTCGACCTCGCGGTCGAGCTGCGCTCGGAGGCCGCGAGCGTGGCGGACGGCGATCGCCACGCGATCGCGCGCGAGCTGCAGCACCGGATCAAGACGATGGTCGGCGTGTCGGCGGGCGTCACGGTGCTGCCGGCCGGCGGCATTCCGGCGACCGCGACCGGCAAGGCCCGGCGCGTGATCGACCGGCGCCATGCTGCATGACGCCCGATACCAGGAAAAACGAGGAGCCCCGCTTGAAGATCGATGAACTGAAGACCCTGGCCGTGGCCGTCGACGCGCGCGGCATCGCGACCGTCGCGCTCGCGCGCGGCGACGTGCTCAACGCGTTCGACGAAACGATGATCGCCGAGCTCACCGACACGTTCACCGTGCTCGGCGCGCGCGACGACGTGCGAGCGATCGTGCTGCGCTCGGACGGCCGCGCGTTCTGCGCGGGCGCCGACCTGCAATGGATGCAGCGCGCGAGCGCGAACGACGCGGCCGCGAACTTGCGCGACGCGGAACGCTTCGCGGCGATGATGCGCGCGATCCGGCAGTGCCCGAAACCGACGGTCGCGCGCGTGCAGGGCCACGCGTTCGGCGGCGGCGTGGGCCTGTGCGCCGCGTGCGACATCGTGATCGCGAGCGAGCACGCGCGCTTCGCGGTCAGCGAGGCGCGCTTCGGCATCCTGCCGGCCGTGATCGGCCCGTACCTGGTCGAGGCGGTGGGCCAGCGCCAGGCGCGCCGGCTCGCGCTGACCGCGACCCAGCTCAGCGCGCGCGAGGCGGTCGAGATCGGGCTGATTCACCAGGCCGTGCCGCTCGACGCGCTCGACGACGCGCTCGGCAAGACGCTCGCCGAGCTGGGCCGCAACGGCCCGAACGCGCTGATGGAGATCAAGCGCTTCTTCGACGCGATCGGCGAGTATCCGCCGTCCGACACGCGCGCGACGTTCACCGCGCAGACGATCTCGCGCGTGCGCGCGACGGCCGAGGCGAAGGAGGGCTTCGCGGCGTTCTTCGCGAAGCGGCCGCCGGCGTGGGAGGCCGGCGACGCGTAAGCGCGCGGGGGCGCGGTCGGGCGCGCCATCCGTCCCGCAAATGGTAAGGGTTGCTCTACAATGCGTGACCCCCGGCACGCCCGCCGGTCACGCCTTGACCGCTTCCCGCCCGATGATCGTCAACCGTCTTATCTCCGAGATCCTGTTCGGCTTCACCGGCCTGATGGGCATCATCAATCCGATCGGCATCGCGTTCCTGTTCCTCGAGCGCACCGAATCGCTGACCGAGCACGAGCGCGACATGCTCGCGAAGAAGGTCGCATTCAACTCGTTCATCGTCCTGCTGGTCGCGTTCTTTGCCGGCACGCCGGTGCTGCATTTCTTCGGGATCTCGATGGAAGCGCTGCGCATCGGCGGCGGCTTCGCGGTCGCGGTGTCGGGCTGGCGGATGCTGAACGAGCCGGACGTGCCGGGCGGCGGCGACACGCCCGTCAAGCCGATCGACGCGAACGCGATCATGACGCGCGCATTCTTCCCGCTGACCATGCCGCTGACGACCGGCCCCGGCTCGATCGCGACCGCGATCGCGCTGAACGCGAACCGAACGCACAAGCTGTCGGAATTCATGCTGTCGAGCATCGTGTCGCTGGCCGTGTCCGCGCTCGTCGCGGTGGTGATCTGGCAGACCTACAGCCGCTCCGCGTTCCTCGCGCGCTATCTCGGCACCGAGGGCACCAAGGTTGCGATGCGCGTGTCCGCGTTCCTGCTGCTGTGCATCGGCGTGCAGATCATGCTGACCGGCTTCTCCGAATTCCTGCAGCCGATCGCCGACCAGATCAAGTAAGCGCGCCGCGCGCCCCGCGCGTCAGCGCGCAGCCGCCAGCATCGGGTAGGTGAACAGGCCGAAGTGGATCACATTCAGCCCGGCGTGCGCGAGCGCGGCCGCGAACAGGCCGCCGCGGCGGAACGCGATGCCGTAGCCGACGCCGGCCACCGTGCCGAGCACGATCCACGGCCAGCCGCCCGCCGCGTGCGCGGCGCCGAACAGCCCGGCGGCCACCGCAAGCGCTACCCACGGCCCCCACGCGAACCCCGCCAGCACCCGCGTCAACCCGCCCTGCAGATAGCCGCGAAACAGCGCCTCCTCGGCGAGCGTCACGAGCAGCAGGTTGTTCGCGAGCCACAGCCAGCCGGCCGCCGGCCACTTCGGCGCCCAGCCGACCATGCCGAACGCGGTGGCGCCGACGAGGCACGCCGCGGCCGTCGCGAGCGCGGCGACGACGCCCGTGCGCCCCGCGCGCGACAGCGCGACGCGCGGATGCACCCACGGCAGCACCCACAGCAGCCACAGGCCGACGAGCGGCTTGTCGAGATTCAGGTACATCGTGAACGGCGCGGCGTCGGGCGTGAAGCGGGTCGGGTCGATCACGCGCGGGTTATGGAAGCCGGGGAGCAGGTGCAGGCTCAGCGCGATCGCAATGGCGACGAACACGACATGCGCGGCGGCGCGTACCGCGGGCGGGCGCGCCGCGGACACGCCCCACGCGGCCAGCGCGAGAACCGCGAACGGCGCCAGCGCGAGCGGCGCGAGCAGGCCGAGCGCGAGCGCGCCGGCATAGCCGACTGCCGCGAGCACCAGGCTGGCCGTGCGCAGCGGGCGGCACCAGGCCAGCGCTGCGGCGGCGAACAGGGCGATCCAGGTCGCGGTAAACGGGAGAGTCGAAGCGGACATGAGCGGCGTATTGATCAGACAAGACGCCGCGCATCATACAGGACCGTCAAGTTCGACCGCCGAACGGGGCGGGCCGGCGCATGCGCGCCGCGCGATCGTCAGCGGCCGGCGGTTTCGGTGAAGCCGTCGTGGGTCGGGATGTCGATGCGGCTGCGTTCGCGGATGCGCCGCCGGTACCAGAACGTCCAGACCAGCAGGCCGCCGAACACCGCGTAGCCGACGATCGGCGATACGACCAGCACGCGCTCGACGGGCCAGTTCACCACCATCCAGCAGCGCAGCAGCATTTCCAGGCTCATCCCGGTGCCCCAGACGAACGTCATCAGGCGCAGCGTCTGCCGCAGCACCGGCTGCTCGTCCCACGCGGATTCGAAGCGTGCGGCGCCGCCCGCCATGCCGCGGGCCACGGTGGCGCGCGTGAGGTAGAAGATCAGCGGACGTTCGCGGATGAGCGACAGCAGGAACACGATGCCGATCGCGCCGGACGCGAGCGATTCGCGCATCAGCAGCGCGCGCGGGCTGCCGCCGAGCGCCATCGCGAGGATCGACAGCGCGATGCCGAGCAGCACGACGGCGCTCACCGCGTCGACGCGGCGCGCGCGGATGAATTCGACGACGGACCAGACGACCGGCGGGACCGCCGACGCGTACAGCGCGCCGACTTCGCCGACATACGGATGGGCGATCCGGTAGGCGACCCACGGCAGCAGCAGGTTGACGACGAGTTCGAGGAGCAGGCCGGCGCGCGGTTTCACGGGAGGTTCCAGGAGACGGGTTCGGAAACGCGGATCAGATGCGACCGAGTATATCGGCATTCAATCGCCGCTTGCACGGGGCGGGAACCCGGATACGACCGACCACTCGCACGCATCCCGCGCGAGCTCGACCGTCGAGAGCGGCGCGACGTCCGCGCGCCACGCCGAGTCCGGCGCGGCGCCTGCCGCGTGCGCGAGCGCCGCGCGGATCACCGTGGCCGACGCGATCGCGACGACGTCGCCCGCCGGCAGCCGGTCGAGCCACGCGCCGACCCGGCGCCGCACCGCGTCGAACGACTCGCCGCCGTGCGGTGACGCGGCCGGATCGGTCAGCCATGCCTGAAGCTGCGCGGGCGCGTCGTGTGCGATGTCGGCGAGACGTTTGCCGCGCCACGCGCCGTAGTCGCAGTCGGCCAGCGCCGGCTCGATGGCCGCAGCCAGCGCCAGCGCGGCGGCGGTCTGCCGCGCGCAGCGTGCCGGACCGCACAGCACCGTCGCGCCGGGCGGGCATTTCAACCGCGCGCGGGCATCGGCGACCTGCGCGAGTGCGTGTGCGTCCAGCGCGTCGTCGTCGGGGAACGTGCCGGTGCGCAGGGCTCGCGTCGCCGCATGGGCGATCAGCAGCGCCCGCGTACGCTGCTGCGACGGCGGGCGGCGCGGCGCTTTCTGATCCGGAACGTTCACGCGTACAATCCCCCCGTTGCGAAGTGCGGAAGCCGGTGTGAATCCGGCGCGGTCGCGCCACTGTAATCGGTCACCCACGTTTCCGAAAGCCAGACCTGCCTTCGTCACCACTCTCATTCTTCAACCGTTCGTCGGGGCGCGCTTTCCCCCTGGAGGTTTCATCATGAGCGACGCAGTTCTCAAGCCGGTTGTCGCACCGGCGCCCATTCCCGTCCGGGAACTCCTGCCGTGGGCCGTGTTCGGCGGCCTGCTCCTGTTGCTGGCGCTGTACTTCGTCGGCGCCGAAGAGGGCGCGACGTCGCTGATCCCCGGCATGTTCGTCCACGAGTTCGTTCACGACGGCCGCCATCTGCTCGGCTTTCCTTGCCACTGACAGGGGGCGTTCATGGTCGGAAAGCTGCTGGTACGCGGCATGCTCGCGGGCATTGCCGCGGGTCTGCTCACGTTCTGCTTCGCGCGGGTGGCCGGGGAGCCGCACGTCAACCAGGCGATCGCGTTCGAAGAGACGCATGGCGAGGCCCATTCGCACGGCGACGCGCCGGAAGCCGAGCTCGTCAGCCGTGACACGCAGGCCGGCGTCGGCCTGCTGACCGCCGTCGTCACGTACGGGGCGGCGTTCGGCGGGCTGTTCGCGCTGACGTTCGCGTATGCGTACGGGCGGGTCGGGAAGCTCGGCGCGCGGGCGCTGTCCGCATGGCTCGCGCTGGCCGCGTTCGTCGCGCTGGTCGTCGTGCCGAACCTCAAATACCCGGCCAATCCGCCGGCGGTCGGCGATCCCGAAACGATCGGCGTGCGCACGGGGCTGTTCTTCCTGATGATCGCGATCTCGATCGCCGCGATGGTGTTCTCGCTCGGCGTGCGCCGCCAGCTGGCCGCGCGTGTCGGCGAATGGAACGCGTCGATCGGCGGCGGGGTCGTGTTCGTCGTGCTGATCGCGCTCGTGCAGTTCGCGCTGCCGGACTTCAACGAAGTGCCCGACGGGTTCCCGGCCGCGTTGCTGTGGAAATTCCGCGTGGCCGCGATCGGCATGCAGGCCGTGATGTGGACGACGATCGGCCTGCTGTTCGGCGCGCTCGCCGAGCGCAGCGGGCTGATCGGCTCGCGCGCGTAACGCGCCGCACGCTTGCGGTGGCGCGTCGGGGCCGGCGAGGTACGGCCGGCCCCGACGCGCACGTCAGCCAACTGCCGGCCGGACCATGATCTTCACGTTGCGGTCCTTGTGGTTGACCCGTTCCTCGAAGCCGCGCGACACGATGTCGCCGAGCCGCGATCCGTCCGGTGATCGGCGGCTGCACGTCGATGCGGCCGTCCGCGATGAAGCGGATCACGTCGATCGCGCGCCTCGCCGTCGCGGCGAGGTCGACGCACTCGAACGGCACGCCCGCGCCGTAGCTGCCCGTCAGCGCCTTGACCTGCGCGATCGCATCGGTTTCCTTCGGGATCACCACGCTTGCGCTCACCTCCAGCGCCTTCTGTTTGCACGCTTCCGACATTTCCAGCGCGATCACGCGCCGCGTCGCCGACATGATCGTGCACCGGCAGATCGTGCCTGCGCCGGCCACGAGTAAGCAGGAACGGTGCCAGTGCGGCGCATCGGACGGGGCGGTGACGATGTGGTGCGTCATCCGCGCGGCGCGTGAGACCGAGCGGAGACGGACGGCGCGCGCCGTGCAACGCATCGTTGTGCGCGCCGGCCCTTTACTTGAAGTGAACTTCAATTTGTATCATGTGCGCCGGTTCTTCACGGCCCATCCGTTCACTCCATGGAAATCCGTCGAGCATGCTGAATTTCACCGACAGCCCGATCAGCGACGCGCGGAGATCGACGCACACACGCGCCGGTCGGATGATTTCGCCGTTGCGGCCGCAGCTCTTCGTCACGGTTCTGGAAGCCGATGACGACGCGCTGCTGATCAGATGGGTCGAAAGCGGTCGCTGTCATTACGGCGAGCAGCGCTGGCGGCTGCGCGCCGCGGCGCGGCCCGGCCGCTGCGCGATTTCCGGGCAGCCGATCGCGCCGGGCGAACCGGTGTTCCGGCCCGTGCTGCGGCCCGCGCCGGTGAACGGCGACGAGATGATCCGCCCGGCGTCGGTTCCGCGCGCGTGAACCTCGCACGGAGACCGCCGGCGTGCCCCCGCGCAGGTGTTACCCGAGATCCTTGCGGTACTGGATGAACCCGGCGTTGGTGGCGACGCGGTCGTACAGCGCGCGGGCGGTCGTATTGGTCTCGTGCGTGAGCCAGTACACGCGGCTCGCGCCGGCTTCGCGCGCCCGCGCGTACACGGCCTCGATCAGCGCGCCGCCCGCGCCGCGCCCGCGCGCTTCGGCGGCGGTGTACAGGTCCTGCAGGTAGCAATACGGCCCCTCGGTCCAGCACGACCGGTGGAACAGCGCGTGCACGATGCCGATCAGCGTGCCCGCGTCGTCGAACGCGCCGAGCACGAACATCGGTTCCGCCGGGTCCATCAGGCGCGCCCACGTCGTCGCGAACACCGCGTCGCTGAGCGGGGCGTTGTAGAACTGCCGGTACGCGCGCCACAGCGGCCGCCACGCGGCCTCGTCGGCGGCTTCGAGCGGGCGCACCGCGACGCGCGCCGCACCGCTGCCCGCGCTGTCGCGCGCGGCGGCCCGCTCGGCGGCCTGCGCGTGGCGGATCGCGGCGAGCGACGTGCGCTGCGTGCCCTGCGCGTCGAAGTTGGCAGGCGACAGCCACGCATCGAACGCGGCCGCGAGCGCGGGCCAGTCGCCATCGACGATCGCGTACCACGCGGTGTCGCGGTTGCGCCCCTTGTAGACGAGCGCCTGGCGGAACGTGCCTTCGTATTGGAAGCCGAGCCGGTCGGCCGCCTTGCGCGACGGCACGTTGAGGCTGTCGCATTTCCATTCGTAGCGCCGGTAGCCGAGCGTGTCGAACACGTGCTTCATCAGCAGGTACTGCGCCTCGGTCGACACCGGCGTGCGCTTCAGGCGCGGCGAGAACGTGACGGAGCCGACCTCGACCACGCCGTTGGCCGGGTCGATGCGCATCAGCGCGAGCGTGCCGACCGCGCGGCCGCTCGCGAGATCGATCACCGCGAAATGCATCGGATCGATGCTTGCGGCGGCGCCGCGCGCGTAGTCGCGGTAGCTCGCTTCGTCCGCATATGGGCCGTGCGCGAGGTAGGTCCAGTCGCTGCCGTCGGCGGCCTGCGCGTAGGCGGCGTACAGGTCCGCCGCGTGGCGCTCGGCGTCGAGCGGCTCGAGGCGGCAATAACGGCCGTCGAGCGTGACGGGTTGCGGGCGCGGGCGGGCGGACCAGTCGGGCAGCGGCTGTCCGACGGGCTGTTGGTGGGCGTTGAGGGTGATGGGCACGGTCGATCTCGCTTCAGGGTGACGGCCGGCGACGTACCGGCTTGGTGACGATCGTAGTGCGCGCGAGGTACCATGAAAAGTGCCAGTGCTCGGCATATTTATGGTGCCACGCGACACCGACGATCGACGCAACCGATGAATACCACCTTACCGCCCGCCGACCTTCCCCCGCAGCTCGACGCGCCGCTGACGCGCACGCCGGGCGCGCCCTCGCTGCAGCGGCAACTGCTGCGCCGCCTGCGCGACGCGATCCTCGGCGGCGCGATGCCGGCCGGCAGCCGCCTGCCCGGCACGCGCGCGCTGGCCGACACGCTCGGCCTCTCGCGCAACACGGTGACGGCCGTCTACGAGCAGCTCGTCGCCGAAGGCTTCCTGCAATCCGATCGACGCGGCACGCGCGTGGTCGGGCCGACGCGCCGTGCCGAACCGCGCCGGCGCGCCGCGCCCCCCGTGGTCGCGCAGCGGCTCGGCCGCATCCGCCCGAGCCGCATCGTCGGCACCGCCGAATTCGAGGGCTTCCGGCCGGGCGTGCCCGCGCTCGCGCATTTCCCGGTCGATGCGTGGCGGCACGCGGTCGACCGCGCGCTGCGCCACACGGGGCGCGCGCTGCTCGGCTACGGCGATCCGCTCGGCGAGCCCGCGCTGCGCGAATCGATCGCGCGGCACCTGGCCGTGACGCGCGGCGTGCGCTGCGACCCGGAGCAGATCGTGATGACCGAGGGCGCGCAAGGCGCGATCGCGCTGTGCCTGCAGCTGGTGACGAACCCCGGCGACACCGTGTGGGTCGAGGAGCCCGGCTATCGCGGCGCGCGCACCGCGATGCAGGCCGGCGATCTCGACGTGGTGCCGATGCCGGTGGACGCGGAAGGCCTGCGCGCGGACGCGGACGACTGGCGCGAGCGCACGCCGCGCGTCGTCTATACGACGCCGTCCAATCAGTTCCCGACCGGCGCGGTGCTGTCGATCTCGCGCCGGCTCGCGCTGATCGACGCAGCGCGCCGCCATCGCGCGTGGATCATCGAGGACGACTACGACAGCGAATTCCGCCACACGGGCGAGCCGATCGGCGCGATGCAGGGGCTGGCGCCGGATTCGCCGGTCGTCTATGTCGGCTCGTTCAGCAAGACGATGTTCCCGGCACTGCGCATCGGCTTCGTGGTGCTGCCGGAAGCGCTGCTGTCGGCGGTGCGCACCGTGCTGCCCGAGCTGCTGCGCGGCGGCGCGCGCCATGTGCAGCTCGCGCTGGCCGACTTCATCGAGAAGGGCGAGTACGGGCGGCATCTCGGCCGCATGCGGCGGCTGTACCGCGATCGGCGGCTCGCGCTGCTGGCCGCGCTCGACAGCGCGCTGAGCGTGCCGCATCGCGTCGAGGGCGGCCCGTGCGGGCTGCATCTGACCTTGCGCCTGCCGCCGCGCTACGCGGACCGCGCGCTCGTCGACGCCGCGCGCGCGCACGGTATCGGGCCGTTCGCGCTGTCGGGCTTCTCGCTGCATGCGCAGTCGCCGCACAACGGGCTCGTGCTCGGCTTCGGCAACACGTCGGCGGACGCGTTCGAGCCGATGCTGCGCACGTTGTCGACGCTGGCGACTCGGCTCGGCGGACCGTGAGCGGGCCGGCGGCGCACCGTCGGAGTTGTGCGGATTGACGAAGCGGCCGGTTTGTCCGGAACGAAGGCTGCCGCCGCTTTGCGGGCGATGTGCGGCTGGCGGCCCGGGCGGCGATTCGTATGCTCTGGCGCGCGGCGTGGACTATAAATGGATTCGTGTACGGGTGATTGTCGGCGGCGCGCGCGCCTCGCGCCCGCCGCGCGACGACTGCCGGGGGAGGTGCACCGTGGTTCGCCTGACGCTTGTCCGCGCCGTGCTTCGCGCCGCGCTGATCGGGGGAGTGTGTGCCGGCTGTCCGTGCTTGCAGCCGGCGGCCTTGGCGGCGAGCCCCGCGCCGCCCGTGGCGAAGGAGAAGCGCGTGGCGCCGCTCGCGGCGGCGCCGGTCGATTTCCCGGCGATCGTCGAGCGCTACGGCGCGGCGGTCGTGAACATCAGCGCAGCGCCGCCTGAGGCGCAGGCGCCCGCGCCGGCGGGCGCGTCCGCCGCCGCGCTCGATCCCGACGATCCGCTCGCCGCCTTCTTCCGGCGCGGCGTGCCGCAGCCGCCGCCGACGCCCGAGACCGCGCCGCGCGCGATGTCGGGCGGCGGCTCCGGGTTCATCGTCAGCGCCGACGGCATGATCCTGACTTCCGCGCATGTGGTCGACCAGGCCACCGACCTGACGGTGCGGCTCACCGATCGCCGCGAATTCAAGGCGACGGTGCTGACGGTCGATCCGCAGAGCGACGTCGCGGTGCTGAAGATCGACGCGACGAAGCTGCCGGTGGTGCGGCTCGGCGATTCGGCGAAGGTGCGGGTCGGCGAACCGGTGCTCACGATCGGCGCGCCGGAAGGCAGCGGGAACACGGTCACCGCCGGCATCGTCAGCGCGACCGCGCGCACGCTGCCGGACGGCAGCGCGTTTCCGTTCTTCCAGACCGACATCGCCGTCAACCCCGACAACTCGGGCGGGCCGGTGTTCAATCGCGCAGGCGAGGTGATCGGCATCGCGGTGCAGGTCTACACGGGCGCGGACCGCTACGCGAGCCTGACCTTCGCGATCCCGATCGGCCTCGCGGCGAAGGTGCGCGCGCAACTGCAGGCGCAGATGCAGGCGCAGCGCAACGCGTCGGGAAGTGCATCGGGAAATGCATCGGGGAATGCGCTCGGCGTGGACGTGCAGGATGTCGGCGCGGGGCTCGCGGCCGCGTTCGGCTTGCCGCGCCCGGCGGGCGCGCTCGTCAACGCGGTCGACCCCGGGTCGCCGGCCGCCGCGATCGGCGTGAAGCCCGGCGACGTGATCGTGCAGCTCGGCGACAAGCCGATCGGCCGCTCGGCCGAACTGAACGACTATGCGGCCGCGCTGGCGCCGGGCGCGAAGACGTCGCTGCGGCTGATCCGCAACCGCAAGCCGATGACGCTGACCGTCACGGGCGGCGCGGCCGGGGCAGGTGTGCCGGCCGCGGGCACGGGCGCGGACGCGGCGCAGCCGGTCGGCGGCGATCGTCTCGGGTTGACGATGCATCCGCTGACCGACGACGAACGCCGCTCGACGGGGCTCGCGGTCGGGATGATGGTGGACGACGCGCGCGGGCCGGCGGCGGCGGCCGGCATCCAGCCGGGCGACGTCGTGCTCGCGCTGAACGACACGCTGCTCGAAACGCCGGACGACATCGCGATGCTCGAAGCGAAGGGCGGGAAGGTGATCGCGGTGCTGATCCAGCGCAACAACACGCGCAAGTTCGTGTCGGTCAGGGCGCGGTAGCGGCAACGACGGTTTCGGCGAATCGCGGCAGGCCGCGCGCCATCCGTTTCCGCGCGATCACCGCGCCGTCGACGGCGGGTTCGCCCACGCAAGCAGGCTGGACGCGATCGTATCGAAGGAAGGCCGGCTGTCGACGTCCTCGCTCAGGCAGGCCGCCGCGAGCGCGTCGAGCGCACGGATCGCCGGCACCGCGCCGCCGCCGTCACAGCGCGCCAGCAGC
This sequence comes from Burkholderia pyrrocinia, assembly GCA_001527685.1. Lineage (GTDB taxonomy): Bacteria > Pseudomonadota > Gammaproteobacteria > Burkholderiales > Burkholderiaceae > Burkholderia > Burkholderia pyrrocinia_D. The sequence goes on along the minus strand of LOZU01000077.1, from coordinate 190,244 downwards.
TCCTCGAGCAGGCAGCCGAACGCGCGCACTTCGAGCCGCTGCAATGCGGCTCCGGATGGCGCGTCGTCGGCGTCGTAGAACGACGCCGCGCCGAAATCGCCCAGCAGCGCGTGCCCCGCGCTGCGATGCAGGATGTTGTGCGCATACAGGTCGCCGTGCATGATGCCGCGCGCGTGCAGGTGACACGCAGCCGACGCGATGCCGTGCGCGATACGCAGCGCCGACGCGAAATCGAAGCGCGCATCGTCTGCATAGACATCGCGCGTGCAGGACGCGAGGCTCGGCGGCCCGGCGAGATTCTCGAACGCCGGATCGATCAGCTCCATGACGAGGCCGTGCGCGTCCTGCGGATGGCCTTTCACTTTGCCGATCACCGGGATCAGGTTCGGGTGACGTCCGGCGTGGATGCAGGCGGCCATCTCGCAGTCCGGCAAGCCGTCGCTCGTCATCGCGCCCTTGAAGAGCTTGACGGCGACGTGCGGCGCGTCGTCGCCCGACTCCGGCTGCCGTCGCGCCCGATGGATGACGCCCGACGCGCCTTCGCCGAGCATCTGTTCCAGCGCCAGCGATGCCCATGGGACCTCGGGGATCGTCGAGTCGGCCGCCGCAGCGGCTTCCTGCGCCGCGCTGAACGGGTTGCCGGCATACGCGAGCCATGCCAGTCGCGGCAGCCGCAACAACCACGCCGGCAGCGCGCTCAGCCGGTTCGCGGAAAGGCGCACGAGCTCGAGCCGCGAGCATGCCGCCATCTCCTCGGGCAACGCACGCAGCCGGTTGCCCGCGAGCATCAGCTTCTGCAGCTGCGAACAGCGGCCGAGCTCCGCCGGCAGCGATTCAATTGCGTTGTCCGTCAGGATCAGCCAGCGCAGCTGCGGCGGAAGCGATCGGCCGGACACCGTATGGATGCGATTCGCCTTGAAACCGATCATGCTCAACTGCGGACACGCGCCCAGCACGTCGGGCAGTTCCGTGAAGCGGTTGTCGAACGCGAACAGGATGCGCAGCCGGTGCAGCCGCGGCAGGTCGTCCGGCAGCGTCGTCAGCGCGTTTCCGCTCAGGTCGAGCATCTCCAGCGTGTCGGCCAGGTCGAAGATCTCGCGTGGAAACTCGGTCAGGCCGCATGCGAGTTTCAGGTGGCGGGCGCCGGCTAGCTGGCCTGCGCGCAGTTGTTCAAGGGTTGTCGTCACGGAAGGAAGGGGGCCTGCAATCTCGATTGCCGGGATTGTACGGGCAACGGTACAGAAGAAGGCGGCCGGCGCGTGCAGGTCGATGGAACGTGTCAGCGGCGATAGATGAATTCGAAATCCGTAGAACTCCCGACCTTGAATTCGTAATCGCCAACGCGCTTGAACCCGGCCCGCTCATAGAACGCGATGGCCCGCGCGTTGCCGGACCATACGCCGAGCCAGATCGGGCCCGGCCGATGCGCGTCCAGGAACGCGATCGCAAGATCGAGCAGGCGCTGGCCGGCCCCGGTGCCTTGCGCGCTGCGTCGCAGGTAGAGCTGGCACAGCTCGCCGTCTTCGGGCCTGGCTTCAGGATGCGGCAGTTTGCATGGCCCGACGTGCACGTAACCGGCCAGCGCGCGCTCGTCCGTTTCCACCACCCAGGTGCGATGCCCGGGATCGGCAAGCTGGCGCCTGACGACGTCCGGCGAGTAGCTTGCGGCTTCATATGCGGCGAGATCCTCGGCGCCGTAACCGATGGCGAAACCCTCGACGAAGGTTTCGCGGAACGTGGCGCGCTTCAGGTCGGCCAGGCGGTCGGCATCGTCGACGTTGGCAATACGGATCATTCAGGCAGTCCTCGAGGAAGGGAGGGGTGACGGCAGCCGTTCAGGGTTCGCGCGATGCGCGCGCTGGAACGGCATCGGGATGAAGCGCTATTCGAATCTTGCCAGCAGTTCGCTCGCCGCGTCCCACGCTTCCAGCGCCGCTTCCTTGTTGCCGCTGACGCGCGCGGCCACGATGGCGCCGTCGAGCAGCAGCATCAGCTTGCCGGCGTATCCGGGCGCCGCGTCGGCGCCGGTCAGCGGTTCGAGCAGGCGCGCGACGTAGGTCTTCAAATGCTGCTTCTGCTCGTCGGACACCTGCAGGATCCGGGCGTCGCTCGCGGCATACTCGGCGGCGGCGCTGGCGAACATGCAGCCGTAGAAGAACTCGCCCTTGATCCACGCGTCATGCCAGTCGAATACCGCGCGCACCCGGGCACGCGCATCCGCGCGCGCGTCGACGAACGCGACGAGGTCGGCGGCCAGATCCGCCTCGCGCTGCCGCAGCACTTCCACGACCAGGTCGCCCTTCGACGGGAAGTACTTGTACATCGTCATCTTGGATACGCCGGCTTCCTCGATGATCCTGTCGATGCCCACCGCCTGATACCCGAATTGGGCAAAGAGTCGTGTCGCGGTATCCAGCACATCCTGTCGCTTAACACTCATTCGTATCGCTCGTACCATGCATTGCGCGAAGTATACAGACAAGTCTGTATACGATAAAGTCCAGCGCCTTCCGGCGTGAAAACCCTTTGTCGTTCCATCGATTGCTCATTGTGCGGGGAAGACGGTGCAAGATTCCAGGCTGAAGATTGCGGTGCTGTTTGGCGGCAGCAGTGCGGAGCGCGACGTGTCGATGGCGAGCGCCGCGCTGGTGATCCACGCATTGCGGAGCCGGGAGCATGAGGTCGTCGCGGTGGATGTGTCGCAAGGCCGTCTTTCCCCGGAACAGGAAGCACGCCTGCTGGCATCGCGCGTGGACGAAGCGCCGCCGTCGTCGGAGGCGCTCGCCGAATGCCGAGCCGGCAGGCCGACGCTGCTTCCGTTCAGCGATCTGGCCGACGTCGACGTGGTGTTTCTCGCGCTTCACGGCGGCACCGGAGAGGACGGCACCTTCCAGGCGATGCTGGAGCAGGCGGGCGTGGCCTACACGGGCAGCGGGCATCTGGGCAGCGCGATCGCGATGGACAAGGACATGGCGAAACGGCTGTTCGTTGCCGCCGGCATTCGCACGCCCCACTGGCTGATGGCGCCCTGCGAAGCCGGCAAGGCGCAGCAGCTGATCGGCTATCCGCTCATCGTCAAGCCGAATCGGGAGGGCTCCACGGTCGGCCTGTCGCTCGTGCGGGATCCCGCGGGCTTCGACGACGCGGTGCGCACGGCGCGGCGCTTCGATCCCGAAGTGATGGTCGAGCAATTCATTGCCGGTCGGGAACTCACGGTGGGCGTGCTCGGCGATCGCGCACTGACCGTCGGCGAAATCGTCCTCGCGCCGGATGCCGTGTTCGACTACAAGGCGAAATACCAGGCGGGCGAGGTGCGCGAGCAATTTCCGGCCGACCTGCCGAAGGACGTCGTCGAGGCAGTGCAACAGACCGCGCTGCGCGTGCATGCGCTGTTGAAACTCGACGGCTACAGCCGGACCGATTTCCGGCTCGACCCGCATGGCAATCTCTGGTGCCTCGAGGTCAATACGCTGCCGGGCATGACGGCGACGAGCCTGCTGCCGCAGTCCGCCGCTGCGTCCGGCATCGCGTTCGCGCCGTTGTGCGAGCAGATTTGCCGCGCGGGCATCGCGCGGCACCGCGCGCGCCGCTGAAGCACGGCACGGCGCGTGGCGCTCATGCCGGCGCCAGCGCCACGCCCGTCGCCGTTACGGCTTCGCCCCCACCACGAATTCGAACCGCGCGACTCCGTCGACGCCCCCCGTCACGCGATCGCCCGGCTGCAGCGCGCCCACGCCGGCGGGCGTGCCGGTGAAGATCAGGTCGCCGGCCTTCAGCTCGACCGAGCGCGACACGCAGGCGATCACATCCGGCACCGCCCAGATCATGTCGGCGAGATCGCCTTGCTGGCGCGGCTCGCCGTTGACCGCGAGCCAGATGCGGCCCGCGGCCGGATGGCCGGTCGCGGCAACCGGGCGCAGCGCGGTCACGGGCCCCGACGCGTCGAAGCCCTTTGCCCAGTCCCACGGCCGGCTCAGCTTTTTCGCGTCGGCCTGCAGGTCGCGGCGCGTCAGGTCCACGCCGACGCCGTAGCCCCACACGTGCGACAGCGCATCGGCCGGCTCGATCGCGCGGCCGCCGCGGCCGATCGCGACAACGAGCTCGATCTCGTGATGCAGGTCGTTCGTGAGCGGCGGATACGGGACGGTGCCGTGCGCCGGCACGATCGCATCGGCCGGCTTCATGAAGAAGAACGGCGGCTCGCGGGTCGGGTCGGCGCCCATTTCGCGCGCATGCTCGGCGTAGTTGCGGCCGACGCAGAACACGCGGCGCAGCGGAAAGCGCGCGGACGACTGGTCGACTTCGACGGAAGGACGCTCGGGAGCGTCGATGACGGTTGCGGACATCGGGTGGCCTCGTTCGGAAGGAAGACGGGAGCCGGCGAGCGGGCCTCGGACCGCGGCCCGGCCGGCATGCGTGAACGATACCCGATGCGCACCGCGCCGGATGCGACGCAACTGCGCTTTTCCGGGACAAAACTACGCGTCGCCGTCCGGCAGCGCGGCGTTCGCGTCCCGATACGCCTTCGGCGACACGCCGACCCGCGCGCGGAAGCGCCGCGCGAAATACCCTTCGTCGCGGAAGCCGACCGCGCGCGCGATTTCGGCGATGCGCCGGCTGGTGTGCGCGAGCAGCGATTGCGCGAGCGCGATGCGGCGCTCGGTCACGAGGTCGGTGAAGGTGCTGCCGGTTTCCTTGCGAACCAGGTGCGCGAGGTAGTTCGGCGACAGGAACGCGGCCTCGGCGGTGCCCGCGAGCGTCAGGTCCTCGCGGGTCAGGTTCGCGCGCACGTGGCGCAGCACGCGCGCGAGCGCGTCGCGCCGCCCCGCGCGCTGCGCGCCGCGTTGCGCGAGCTTGTCGAGCGCGCCCGCATAGTGCGTGCAGACGAGCCCGATCAGCTGCAGCAGGTAGCCGCGCAGCAGGGTGGTCGAGCCGAACGTGCGGACGCGGTCGGCGTCGAGCATGCACAGCGCGAGGCGGCGCGCCTCGTCGAACGCGTCGCCGGTCAGGATGAAATCCAGGTGCTCCTGGAAGCGGAACGGCGTCAGCTCGGGAAAGCGGTGCGCGGGCACGTCCTCGAGGTCGAGCGGGTCGACGTCGAGATCGGCGCGCAGGAACGCCTGGCTGAAGTTGATCACGATGAAGTGCGCGCCTTCCGGATGCGGAATCAGGTGCTCGCGGTGCGGCAGCACGAACGCGAGCGCGCCGCGCGGAAACGGCCGCGTGACGCCGCCGATCCGCTGCTCGGTGTCGCCGCCGAGGTTGAACTGGATCTGGAAATACGCGTGCCGGTGCGGCTCGGTGATCGCCTGGCGCGACGCCTGGTCGCGGATATAGAAATCGAGCCGGTCGCTGCGTTCGGGCATCCCGTACAGGCGCGGCGGGGCGGAGGAGGACATTGCGGATTCGGCCATTCGTGACGCGGATTGAGCCGCGATGGTACAGCGAATCGCGGCGCCGCAGGAAGCCGCATGGGCGCGCCCTCCATGCTGATCCGGCTCGACGGCCAGCCCCCGTTTCTCGATGCCGCGACGTCAGCGTGCGACCGGCTCGTCGACCGGCTCGCCACCGCCGCCGGTCATGCGGCCGGCACGCCTGCGTCCGGATGGAACCCGAGGTAGCCGAGCGGCCGCGCGTCGGGCGCGCTGGCCGTCAGCGTCGCCGTCGCGCCCGTCGACGCGAGCGCGTCGACCGTCGCCGCGCGATTGGACAGCAGCGTCCATTGCACGGCTGCATCGTCCGCAGCCGGTGCCGCGCGCACGCCGGCCAGCGCGGCGAGCAGCGCGTCGGCCGGCGGCGCATGGATCACGAAGCCTTCGTTCGCCACCGCCGCCGTCGCGATGCCGAGCGCCGCGCACACCCGCGCGCGCAGCGGCGCCTCGACCTCGTTCGCCGCGCGCGAGCGCGCGATGTCGCGGCGCGTGACCTCGTCGACGATCATGCCGCCGCGCAGCAGCGGCGTCGTCCGCCATGCGTCGGGCGGACAGCTCTTGCCGTCCGGCGACAATTCGACAAACGGATTGATCTCGGCCGGATAGATCCGGCACACGAGCGGCCGTTCGTCGTAGATCCCGCAGCGCATGTCGGGCTGCAGGTTCGGGCACGGCCCCGCGTAAGACGCGGTGATCACCGTCGTCACGCGCACCGGCAGCGCGCCGCTGAGCGCGGGCGTCGAACGGGCCCGCTTGTACGCGGCGAACGCGTTGTCGGGTTCGGGTTCGACGGGCCACGGGATCGCGTCGCACAGCAGCTCGACGCGGCCGCCGCGTTGCAGCCACGCGATCGCTTCGTCGATCGTCAGCGGGAGGCGCAGGTCGTGGCAGCACTTGCCGCAGGCCGTGCACGCGAAATCGATGTCGTTCACTGAAGGTTCCTGGTTGGGTTCGGGGCGGCGCGGGTCAATGCGCGGCGAGCGCGGCGGCGACCCGGCGGCGCAGCTCGGGCACGACGTCGGCGTCGAACCACGGATGGTGCTTGAACCACGCCTGGTTGCGCGGCGACGGGTGCGGCAGCGGCAGCACCGCCGGGCCGTAGTCGCGCCACGCGGCGACGGTGTCGGTCAGCGATGACTTGCGCGTGTCGCGCAGGAAATGCCGCTGCGCGTACTGGCCGACCAGCAGCGTCAGCCGGATCGCCGGCAGTTCGGCAAGCAGCCGGTCGAGCCATAGCCGCGCGCATTCGGGGCGTGGCGGGTTGTCGCCGCTCGCGCCGCGGCCCGGGTAGCAGAAGCCCATCGGCACGATCGCGAAGCGCGTGGCGTCGTAGAACGTGTCCGCATTGACGGCGAGCCAGTCGCGCAGCCGCTTGCCGCTTGCGTCGTCCCACGGGATGCCGCTCGCATGCACGCGCGCGCCGGGCGCCTGGCCGACGATCAGGATCCGCGCGTCGCGGTGCGCGCGCAGCACGGGGCGCGGGCCGAGCGGCAGCACGGCTTCGCAGGCGCGGCACGCGCGGATGTCGGCAAGCAGCGCGTCGAGCGGCGCGTGCGGTCGGTTCGGCATGGGAATCGGGCAGGTTGCGGGCGTCGTCGCTTCGTCGAAGCGCGGGGGACCGGGGGCGTCTGCGCGGCCCCAATGTGTGTTGGACCGCCCGTTCGAAACGCGATCCGGAAATCGGTTCCTGAACGCGCGGACTAGCCGGCGTGCGTCGCGCCCCTCTCGGCGACGGCAGCATCATACATCGCGGTGTGCGCGATTGCCGCGACGTTTGCGTCGGCGTCGGGGGCGCCGTCGAGCATGCCCCAGCGCCGGTATTGCGACACGAACCAGCGGCCGTCGTCCGCGCACGGCCGGTTCACGGTGCCGTGCGCATGAAACGCGATCGGCAGCGGCGGCGCGGCGAACGGCCCGGCGCCGTAGTCGCCGAGCAGGCGCGGCGCGATCAGCGAGGCCGGCACGCCGACCGCGTCCGGCGACGCGAGCCAGCCGGCGGCGTCGCGGCGGTGCGCGGGATCGTCGAGCCACGCGCACGCATCGACCAGCGTGCGGATCAGCGCGCGCGCGGCATTCGGGTACAGCGCGGCGAACTCGCGCCGGCACGCGAGCGCCTTTTCCGGATGATCGGGCCAGACCTCGCTCGTCGCGGCGACGGTGCGGCCCGCGCGGCAGGCTTCGGCCACCGCGTGCCACGGCTCGCCCGCGCAGAAGCCGTCGAGCTCGCCGTCGGCGAGCGCGGCGACCATCTCGGGCGGCGGAATCACGACGCTGCGGATGTCGCGCAGCGGGTCGACGCCGTGCGACGCGAGCCAGTGATAGAGCCACATCGCGTGCGTGCCGGTGGGGAAGGTCTGCGCGAACACGGGCCGGCGGCCGAGCGTCGCGAGCGCCGCCGGCAGGTTGCCGCGCGCGCGGTACGCATCGGCGAGCTGGCCGGAGAACGTGATTGCCTGGCCGTTGCGGTTCAGCACCATCAGCACGGCCATGTCGGCTTGCGGGCTGCCGATGCCGAGCTGCATCCCGCACACGAGGCCGTACAGCGCATGCGCGGCGTCGAGCTCGCCGGACAGCAGCTTGTCGCGCACGGCGGCCCACGACGGCTGGCGGCTCAGTTCGAGCGTGAGCCCGTGGCGTTCGCCGAGGCCGAGGCGCTGCGCGACGATCAGCGGGGCGGCGTCGCTCAGCGCGACGAAACCGAGACGGAGATGCGCGCGTTCCGGCGCGGCGGGGGGCGAAGTCGTCATGGCAGGGGAACTCAAGGTTGCGGGACGCCCGCGAGCACCTGGCGCGCGGCGTCGACGATGCGGATGCCCTGGTCCATCGCGCGCTTGCGCAGCAGCGCGTAGGCATCGTGTTCGGACAGCTTGCGGCGGTCCATCAGCAGGCGTTTCGCGCGGTCGATCAGCTTGCGATCCTCGAGCTCGCGCTCGACATCGGCGAGCCGCCGGCGCAGCGCGTCGTCGTGCGAGAAACGGGCGAGCGCGACCTCGAGGATCGGCGCGAGCCGCTCGGCCGACAGCCCTTCGACGAGATACGCGCTCACGCCCGCGCCGACCGCCGCGCGGATCAGCGTCTGGTCCGCGTCGTGGCTGAACATCAGCACCGGGCGCGGCGCGGTCGCGTTCATCACCGCGAGCTGCTCGAGCGTGTCGCGCGACGGCGATTCGGTGTCGATGATCACGACGTCGGGCCGTTGCGCCTCGATGGCCGCCGGCAGCCGCGCCGGCGTCGCCACCTCGTTCAGCATCTCGTAGCCGAGGCGCGCGAGCGCGTCGCGCAGGTCGCCGATCGGCTTCTGCGTATCGGTGACGAGCAGCACGCGCAGCCGGAGGGGGGAAGCGGACGCGCTCATGATGCGAATGGATCAAACGGGGCCGCCGCCGGCTCGGCGCCGCTGCCTGCGTCGCACGCTGGCGGGCGCCGGTCGCCGCGCGGGCGGCTGTCGCTTTCACTATAGATGGGCGGCCGGTGCCGCGTCGCGTGCCGCATCCTATGCCGCGCGCTGAATCGCGGGCGCGACGTTCGGCCCGGCGGCTTCATCCGCGCATGTGCCTGCCGCGGCTTCGCCGATCGCCGCGCCGACCAGGATCACCGCCGGGCTGCCGAGCCCCGCTTGCGCGACGCCGTGCGCGAGCGCGTCGAGCGTGCCGGCCCAGCGCCGCTCGTCGGGCGTGCCCGCCCACTGCACCGCGGCGGCCGGCGTGGACGCGGGCAGCGCGGCGAGCAGGCCGGCCGCGATCCGCTCGATGCGGCTCATGCCCATGTAGATTGCGAGCGTCGTGCCGGTGGCCGCGAGGCGCGGCCAGTCGGGTTCGCCGTGGTCCTGCAGGTGCGCGGTGACGAACGTGACGCCCTGGCAACGCTCGCGATGCGTGAGCGACACGCCGAGGCTCGCCGCCGCCGCGAAGCCGGACGAGATGCCGTTGACGATCTCGACCGGAATCGCCGCGTCGCGCAGCGCCTTCAGTTCCTCGCCGGCGCGGCCGAACAGCAGCGCCTCGCCGCCCTTCACGCGCACGACGTGCGCGCCGCGCAGCGCGTAGCGGAGCATCAACTGCTCGATGAAGGCCTGCGGCGTCGAGCGGCAGCCGCCGCGCTTGCCGACGCGCACGACGCGCGAGCGCGGCGCGAGGTCGACGATCGCCGGATTGACCAGATCGTCGAGCAGCAGCACGTCGGCGGCCGCGAGCGCCTTCACGGCCTTCAGCGTGAGCAGGTCGAGATCGCCGGGGCCGGCGCCGAGCAGGGTGACCTTGCCAGTCGTCATGATGCGTTTCCATTGCCACGCGTGCGTGGCGGTCGAGGGTGAAGCAGGTCCCGCTACGGTTCCGCTACGGTCCCGCTACGGGTCCGGTGCGGTGGCCCGCACGCGCGCCGAAGCCGAAGCCGAAGCCGAAGCCGAAGCCGAAGCCGAAGCCGAAGCCGAAGCCGAAGCGACAACGGCATCCGCCCGTGCCTTCTGCACGGAGGGACGCCGTTGTCCGGGTGCGTCCCCGTCCATGACGGCGGGCGCGCGTGCTGCGGGTACCGCGCATCGGCGCCATTGCCGATGTCTTCCCACCTTTCAGCAATATCCGGGCCAGCTTTCGTCATACGCGCGGCTGCCTCGCGCGCGGCGGTGCGATGCCGCATGCGAGTGCGCGATTCACCATCCGCGTGCACCGTGATGCCGCACGGCGGCAGTGCTGCATCGCACCACAACTGTGCCTCGCTGCATCACGACGCGTCGCTGATCTGGCGCAAACGCGGGCGCCGGGCCGCTTGAATAAGCCGCAAACCGCCATACGATGGGATGGAGCCCGGCATGGCACGGCGCTTGCATAGTGTCGATCGAGCCAATCAACGGCGATTGGCCTGCAGCATCGATTACCGACGTGCCCGGCGACGGGCTCCCTGGGCAACGGCGTCCTTCGCATCGGGTCACGACATGTGACCGGATACGCAGGACGCCGTTTTTGTTTGGTGAATGAGCTATGACCGATAAAGCTACCCGCATCGATCTCTTCAGTTTCCGCACCGCGCCGATGCGCGCTTTCCACCTGACGTGGATGGCGTTTTTCGTCTGCTTCTTCGCGTGGTTCGCGTGCGCGCCGCTGATGCCGCTGATCGCGCGCGAATTCCACCTGAGCGCCGCGCAAGTCGCGAACATCAACATCGCCGCGGTGGCCGCGACGATCGTCGTGCGGCTGGTCGTCGGCCCGCTGTGCGACCGCTACGGCCCGCGCCGCGTGTATGCGGGGCTGCTCGCGATCGGCGCGATTCCGGTGTTCGCGGTGTCGTTCAGCCATGACTACCTGACGTTCCTGCTGTGCCGGCTCGGCATCGGCGCGGTGGGCGCGAGCTTCGTGATCACGCAGTACCACACGTCGGTGATGTTCGCGCCGAACGTCGTCGGCACCGCGAACGCGACGTCGGCCGGCTGGGGCAACGCCGGCGCGGGCGCGGCGCAGGCGTTCCTGCCGCTGCTCGTCGCGGCCGCGCTGATGCTCGGCTTCGGCGATGCGTCCGGGTGGCGCGTCGCGCTCGCCGTGCCGGGCGTCGCGATGCTCGTGATGGCGTGGGTGTACTGGCGCTATACGCAGGATTGCCCGCAAGGCGATTTCGCCGCGTTGCGCAAGCAGGGCGTGACGATCGACAGCGGCAAGAAGGGCGGCTGGGCGAGCTTCGCCGCCGCGTGCGCGAACTACCGCGTGTGGATGTTGTTCGTCACGTACGGCGCGTGCTTCGGCGTCGAGGTGTTCATCCACAACGTCGCCGCGCTGTACTACGTCGATCACTTCAACCTGTCGCTGCGGGATGCGGGCTTCGCCGCGGGCCTGTTCGGCGTGCTCGCGCTGTTCGCGCGCGCACTCGGCGGCTGGCTGTCGGACAAGGTCGCCGCGCGCCGCAGCCTCGACGTGCGCGCGACGCTGCTGTGCGCGCTGATCGTCGGCGAAGGGCTCGGCCTGATCTGGTTCTCGCATGCGAACGGCGTGGGCATCGCGCTGGTCGCGATGCTGACCTTCGGCCTGTTCACGCACATGGCGTGCGGCGCGACCTACGCGCTCGTGCCGTTCATCGACCGCAAGGCGCTCGGCGGCGTCGCGGGCATCGTCGGCGCGGGCGGCAACGTGGGCGCGGTCGCGGCGGGCTTCCTGCTGAAGGGCGTCGGCGACGTGCAGCACACGCTGAGCCTGCTCGGCCTGATCGTCACCGTGTCGGCGCTGTGCGCGATGGCGGTGCGCTTCAGCGAAGAACACAAGGCCCGCGAGGCGGCGCTGCGCGAGCGCGCGCTGGCCGCGGGCGGCATCGCAAACTGATCGTTCGAGGACAACCCATCATGAAACTCATCGTCATCGGTCACGGCATGGTCGGTCACAAGCTGCTCGAATGCGTCGCGGCGCAAGCGCCGGGCGCACTGCAGGTGACCGTGCTGGGCGAGGAGCCGCGCCCCGCGTACGATCGCGTGCACCTGTCCGAATTCTTCTCGGGCAAGTCGGCGGACGACCTGTCGCTGGTCGCGCCGGGCTTCTTCGCGGCTCACCCGCACATCGACCTGCGCCTGAATGCACCGGTCGCGTCGATCGACCGCGCCGCGCACACGGTCACGCTGGCGTCCGGCGAGACGCTCGCGTACGACAAGCTGGTGCTCGCGACCGGCTCGCGGCCGTTCGTGCCGCCGGTGCCGGGCCGCGAGCGCGCGGATTGCTTCGTGTACCGCACGATCGAGGATCTCGAGGCGATGCAGGCGTGCGGCGTGCGCGCGAAGCGCGGCGTGGTGGTGGGCGGCGGGCTGCTCGGCCTCGAATGCGCGAAGGCGCTGCGCGACATGGGGCTCGACACGCACGTCGTCGAGTTCGCGCCGCGTCTGATGGCGGTGCAGGTCGACGACGGCGGCGGCCGGATGCTGCGCGCGAAGATCGAGGCGCTCGGCGTGACGGTGCATACCGGCAAGAACACGCTCGAGATCGTCGACGGCGAGGAGGGCACGCACCGGATGGCGTTCGCCGACGGCACGCATCTCGACACCGACATGATCGTGTTCTCGGCCGGCATCCGCCCGCGCGACGAGCTGGCGCGCGCGTGCGGGCTCGACCTCGGCCCGCGCGGCGGCGTCGCGATCGACGACGGCTGCCGCACGAGCGACGCGGACATCTACGCGATCGGCGAATGCGCGGCATGGAACGGCATGGTGTACGGCCTCGTCGCGCCGGGCTACGACATGGCGCGGGTGGTCGCGAAGCAGCTGGCCGGCGAAGCCGCCGCCTTCGCCGGCGCGGACCTGAGCACGAAGCTGAAGCTGATGGGCGTGGACGTCGCGAGCATCGGCGACGCGCACGGCGCGACGGCCGGCAGCCGCACCTACCAGTATGCGGACGAGCGCAAGCAGGTCTACAAGAAGCTCGTCGTGTCCGACTGCGGCAAGTTCCTGCACGGCGCGGTGATGGTGGGCGACGCGGCCGAATACGGCACGCTGCTGCAGATGATGCTGAACCGCATGGAGCTGCCCGAATCGCCGGAGTTCCTGATCCTGCCCGCGTCGGACGGCGCGGCGAAGCCGGCGCTCGGCGTCGACGCGCTGCCGGACGGTGCGCAGATCTGCTCGTGCAACAACGTATCGAAGTCGCAGCTGTGCGCGGCGGTGCGCGACGGCGCGACCAGCATCGGCGCGCTGAAGTCGTGCACGGGCGCGGGCACGTCGTGCGGCGGCTGCGTGCCGCTCGTCACGCAGGTCATGAAGGCCGAGATGAAGAAGCAGGGCCTGGCCGTCAACAACCATCTTTGCGAACACTTCCCGTATTCGCGCCAGGAGCTGTTCCACCTGATCCGCGTCGAGCGCATCACGACCTTCGACGCGCTGCTCGCGAAGCACGGCCACGGCCTCGGCTGCGACATCTGCAAGCCGGCCGTCGCGGGCATCCTCGCGTCGTGCTTCAACGAATTCGTGCTGAAGAAGGAGCACGCGAGCCTGCAGGATTCGAACGACTACTACCTCGCGAACATCCAGCGCGACGGCACGTATTCGGTCGTGCCGCGCATGGCGGGCGGCGAAGTGACGCCGGAAGGGCTGATCGCGGTCGGCCAGGTCGCGAAGAAGTACGGCCTCTACACGAAGATCACCGGCGGCCAGCGCGTCGACCTGTTCGGCGCGCGCGTCGAGCAGCTGCCGCTGATCTGGGAGGAGCTGATCGCGGCCGGCTTCGAATCGGGCCATGCGTACGGCAAGTCGCTGCGCACGGTGAAGTCGTGCGTCGGCTCGACGTGGTGCCGCTATGGCGTCGACGATTCGGTGGGCCTCGCGATCGACCTCGAGAACCGCTACAAGGGCCTGCGTTCGCCGCACAAGCTCAAGTTCGGCGTGTCGGGCTGCACGCGCGAATGCGCGGAAGCGCAGGGCAAGGACGTCGGCATCATCGCGACCGAGAAGGGCTGGAACCTGTACGTGTGCGGCAACGGCGGGATGAAGCCGCGCCATGCGGAGCTGCTCGCCGCCGACCTGGACCGCGACACGCTGATCCGCTACATCGACCGCTTCCTGATGTTCTACGTGCGCACCGCCGACCGGCTGCAGCGCACCAGCGTGTGGCGCGACAACCTCGAAGGCGGGCTCGACTATCTCGTCGACGTCGTCGTGCACGACAAGCTCGGGCTCGCGGCCGAGCTCGAAGCCGACATGCAGCACGTGATCGACACCTACGAATGCGAGTGGAAGAAGGCCGTCACCGATCCCGACACGCGCAAGCGCTTCCGCCACTTCGTGAACAGCGACGCGCCCGACGCGAACATCGCATTCGTCGAGACGCGCGGCCAGATTCGCCCGGCGACGCCGGACGAGCGCACGCGCGGCAAGCGCGTCGACATCCCGGTAGTGGTCGAAACCGAAACCGTCTGAGCAGTGTTCATCGTCAGCAAGGAGAACATCATGAACGATCGTCTGCCCCTGTCCTGGACCCGCGTCTGCGGGATCGACGAGATCGTGCCGAACACCGGCGTGTGCGCGCTCGTCAACGGCGAGCAGGTCGCCGTGTTCAACGTCGCGCACGCGGACGGCGGCGTGTTCGCGATCGGCAACGTCGATCCGGCATCGCACGCGGCGGTGATGTCGCGCGGGCTGGTCGGCAACCTCGGCGAGCGGGTCGTCGTCGCGTCGCCGCTGTACAAGCATCACTTCGACCTGCGCACCGGCGAATGCCTCGAAGTGCCGGAGCAGTCGGTGAACACCTATCCGTCGCGCGTCGAGGATGGCTTCGTGTGGGTTGCGGGCTGACGGACCAGGAGCGCACATGACCGCCACGAACGTGAAGACCGTGTGCCCGTACTGCGGCGTCGGCTGCGGGATGGTGCTGCACGTCGAGGACGGCGAGGTCGTCAAGGTGTCCGGCGACCCCGACCATCCGACCAACTTCGGGCGGCTCTGCACCAAAGGCTCGTCGGCGCACGTCGCGCTGCGCAAATCCGGGCGGCTCGAGGGCGCGTTCGTGCGCGACGCGCGCGAGGACGACCTCGTGCCGCTGTCGGTGCGCGACGCGATCGACGAAACCGGCCGCCGCCTGCGCGCGGTGCTCGACGCGCACGGCCCGGACGCGCTGTCGTTCTACGTGTCCGGCCAGATGTCGATCGAGGCGCAATACCTCGTCAACAAGCTGGCGAAGGGCTTCGTCGGCACCAACCGGATCGAGTCGAACTCGCGCCTGTGCATGGCGAGCGCGAGCAGCGGCTACAAGCTGTCGCTCGGCGCGGACGGCCCGCCGGGCTCGTACCAGGATTTCGATCGCGCGGACCTGTTCTTCGTGATCGGCGCGAACATGGCCGATTGCCACCCGATCCTGTTCCTGCGGATGATGGACCGCGTGAAGGCCGGCGCGAAGCTGATCGTCGTCGATCCGCGGCGCACCGGCACCGCGGACAAGGCCGACCTGTTCCTGCAGATCCGCGCGGGCACCGATCTCGCGCTGATGAACGGGCTGCTGCACCTGCTGCACGCGAACGGCAGCACCGACGCCGCGTTCATCGCCGAATTCACCGAAGGGTGGGACGCGATGCCGGCGTTCCTCGCCGACTACACGCCGGAGAAGGTCGCGGCGATCACCGGGCTGGCCGTTGCCGACCTGCGCCGCGCGGCCGAGTGGATCGGCGCCGCGCCGGACTGGATGAGCTGCTGGACGATGGGCCTCAACCAGAGCACCCACGGCGTGTGGAACACCAACGCGATCTGCAACCTGCACCTCGCGACCGGTGCGCTGTGCCGGCCCGGCAGCGGGCCGTTCTCGCTGACCGGCCAGCCGAACGCGATGGGCGGGCGCGAGATGGGCTACATGGGGCCGGGGCTGCCGGGCCAGCGCTCGGTGCTGTCGGATGCGGACCGGCGGTTCGTCGAGGATCTGTGGCAGGTGCCGCGCGGCACGCTGCGCACCGAGACGGGCCACGGCACCGTCGACCTGTTCGAGCGGATGGCGGCGGGCGAGGTGAAGGCGTGCTGGATCGTCTGCACGAACCCGGTCGCGACCGTGCCGAACCGGCAGAACGCGATCGCCGGCCTGCAGGCGGCCGAGCTCGTGATCGCGCAGGACGCGTTCCTCGACACCGAGACCAACCGCTATGCGGACATCCTGCTGCCGGGCGCGCTGTGGGCCGAGGGCGAAGGGGTGATGGTGAACTCCGAACGCAACCTGACGCTGATGCGGCAGGCGATCGCGCCGCCCGGCGAAGCGCTGCCCGACTGGCAGATCATCGCCGGGGTCGCGCGCGCGATGGGGTTCGGCGACGCGTTCGACTATGCGTCGGCCGCCGACGTGTTCGACGAGATCGTCCGCTTCTCGAACCCGGCGACCGGCTACGACCTGCGCGGCGCGAGCCACGCGGCGCTCGCCGACGCGCCGCTGCAGTGGCCGTGCGCGCCGGGCGCGGCGCACGCGCGCAACCCGGTCCGCTACCTGAACGACGGCGTGAGCCAGACGCTGCGCACGGCGGCGGACGGCCGCGCGCCGCGCCTCGCGTTCCCGACGCCGTCGGGCAAGGCGCAGTTCTTCGCGCGGCCGCACGTCGCGCCGGCCGAGCTGCCCGATCGCGAATTCCCGATCGTGCTGAACACCGGGCGGCTGCAGCACCAGTGGCACACGATGACGAAGACGGGCAAGGTCGCGATGCTGAACAAGCTGAACCCGCGCCCGTTCGTCGAATTGCATCCGGAGGATGCGCAAGCGCTCGGCATCGCGGCGCAGGACAGTGTCGAGATTCGCTCGCGGCGCGGCCGCGCGGTGCTGCCGGCCGTCGTGACCGATCGCGTGCAGCCCGGCAACTGCTTCGCGCCGATGCACTGGAACGACGTGTACGGCGACGACCTGTGCATCAACGCGGTGACCAACGATGCGATCGACCCCGTATCGCAGCAACCTGAACTGAAATGCTGCGCGGTCGCGCTGAGCCGGGTGGCCAGGGCGAGCGCCGTGCACGCGGACGACGACACCCCGCAGCGCGGCACGGCCGACGCGGCTGCCCGGCCGGCGCCGGCGACCGCGCACGGCGCCCCTGCGATCGAGGAACTCGACATGGCTGACATCGATACTTTTGCCGCCGCGCTCGGCATCGCCGACACCGCGCCGCCGGCGCTCTCCGAAGCCGAGCGCCTGTACGTCGCGGGCTTCGTCAACGGCCTGCGCAGCGACGCCGGCCGCCGCGCGGGCGGCGTGCCCGTGCTGCCTGCGGGCGCGCCGCTCGCCGCGCCGACGCGCCTGTGGCTCGACGGCATGCTCGCGGGCCTGTTCAGCCGCACGCTGCCGGGCCACGGCGAGCCGGCCACGGCGCTGGCCGCCCCGCGCAACGAGGCCGATGCGGCCGCCGCGCCGGGCGGCGTGCGGATCGTGCGCACGCGGCCGAAGGTCGTGCTGCTGTGGGCGTCGCAGACGGGCAACATCGAATCGCTGACCGAGGATTACGCGACGCAGCTGATGAACGCGGGCTTCGAGATCCGCACGACCTGCATGGCCGACTATCCGGTCGCGTCGCTCGCGAAGGCGCAGTACGTGCTGCTGATGACGAGCACGTTCGGCGACGGCGATCCGCCCGACAACGGTCTAGAGTTCTGGGACGCGCTGCGGGCCGACGGCGCGGCGCGTCTCGACGGCGTGCACGTCGCGGTGCTCGCGTTCGGCGATCGCAACTACGACCAGTTCTGCGGGCACGGCCGCCAGCTCGATGCGCGGCTCGCGGAGCTCGGCGCGGCGCGGCTGTCGCCGCGCGTCGATTGCGACGTCGAGTTCCAGGCTGATGCCGACCGCTGGCTGGAGCGTGTCGTCGCGCGGATCAAGGAGGAGGACGCGGCGCTGCACGCGGTGCCGGCCGAGGGGATGATCCCGGCGGGCGCGCTGCCGACCAAGGCGCACCCGGCGCCGTCGCGGCTCGTCGCGAACCTGCGGCTCAACCGGCCGGGCGCCGCGAAGGATACGCGCTACGTGTCGCTGTCGACCGAGGGCGCGAACCTCGAATACGAATCCGGCGACGCGCTCGGCGTGTGGCCGACCAACTGCCCGGCGCTCGTCGACGAGCTGCTCGAGATCACCGCGCTGAAGGCCGACACGCCGGTGACGGTGGCCGGCGTCGGCGACGTGCGGCTTGGCGACGCGCTCGCGCGGCATCTCGACATCACGCGCCCGCATCCGGACGCGCTCGCGTACATTGCCGCGCGCAGCTCGAACGGCGCGCTGAAGACGCTGCTCGGCGACGAGCGCAAGGCCGACCTGAAGCACTGGCTGTGGGGCCAGCAGCTCGCCGACGTGCTGCACGAGTACCCGGTCGAGCTGTCGGGCGCGGAGCTCGTCGGCATGCTCAAGCGGATGCAGCCGCGCCTGTATTCGATCGCGTCGAGCCCGAACGCGCATCGTGACGAGATTCACCTGACGGTGTCCGCCGTGCGGTATCACAACGGGCGGCGCGCGCGCAAAGGCGTCGCGTCGACGTTCCTCGCGGATCGCGCGGACGACGGCCGCGTGCCGGTGTTCGTGCAGAAGTCCGCGCATTTCCGGCCGCCGGCGAGCGGCGACGTGCCGATCGTGATGGTCGGCCCCGGCACCGGCGTCGCGCCGTTCCGCGGCTTCCTGCACGAGCGCCGGGCGCGCGGCGCGCGCGGGCGCAACTGGCTGTTCTTCGGCGAGCAGCATGCGCAGACCGATTTCTACTATCGCGACGAGCTGACCGGGATGCGCGACGGCGGCTTCCTGACGCGGCTCGATCTCGCGTTCTCGCGCGACCAGGCGGAGAAGGTGTACGTGCAGGACCGGATGCGCGAGCACGGCGCGGAGCTGTTCGCGTGGCTCGAGGAGGGCGCGCATTTCTACGTGTGCGGCGACGCGGCGCGGATGGCGAAGGATGTCGATGCGGCGCTGAAGTCGGTGGTGGCGGCGCACGGCGGGATGTCGGACGACAAGGCGGGCGAGTATGTCGCGCGGCTGGCGAAGGAGCGGCGGTATGTGCGGGATGTGTATTGAGGTGCTGGCGTGGCGGCGTGGTGTGCGGGTTTGGTTTCAGGGTGTCGGGGGGATGTGCTTCGTCGGGCGGCTTTTGATGGCGGTTCGCCAGCGAATCGATCGGTCACCGAGCGAGCCCCGTGATGAAGTCGTTGCCCGACACGATGCAGGCCATCACGGCATCCGTGGCGCGGGCGGCGGCGGACGACGGCGTGTCGAGCGCATGCGTCGCCGCGCAGGCCACGGAGACGGAGGCGGGCGCCGACGGCGGTTGGCGAGTTGAACAGGGTTGGGCCATTGCCGCGCGAAGATGAAAGAGAACTAACGCGCCGCGTGGATTACGCAGTCCGTCTCAGGCCTGATTCGTAGTCGCCGTCGTTACTTCGCGCCTCGCACGGCGCGAGCGCTTCTTCACCCGGGGCGCGCTTCCCGGACGATCCCGTCCGCATTCGATCCCGGCCGGCGGCGTTCTGTCACTACGCTTCAAACGGCCCCTCGCGCCATCCATTTCGTGTATCAATCGCGCGCTCGATTTCCCGATGAGACGGATTCGATTCAATCTGAGACAAAACGAAATTCCTCATCGCAGCGATCGCGTTTAATCTTCATCCATCCGATTAACTCTGCTGCTATCAAGAATGATGTAGCGACAATCATGATGGAATCCCCGCGAATTCGATCTGCAACTTAATATCTGAAGCGAATTCCCTGATCAGCCCAAGCGGCTTGGCGGCGCGCATGCGTCGCGATGCCGTGGTACGCCCGTAGGGCCTTCCTGGCGATATCCGCACATCGGCAATGCAATTGCATTGTCGGTCGTTGCGATTCGTGATCGAGAAAACAGAGCGTGCATTTACAGGGTCGATTTCAAATCGACCTCGGCGAAGTATTAACCGCGTTTCTTGAAATGTGTTTGCCGAGTCGAATATCCGACATCAAATTGCAATGACGTTGTGAGCCCTTAACCTGAAACACAGAATAGGACGAACTACCATGGCCTTCCAAAGAATTTCAGCCGATTCGCATATCGACCTGCATTGGCTGCCGTCGGATCTGTTCACGAAGAACGCCGTGCCGAGCCTGAAGGAGCGGATGCCGTTCGTGGTCGAGGCGGAGGATCCGTACTGGACGAACAAGAAGAACACGTGGCTCGGCTATGTGTGCGGCTTCGGCCCGTATGGCCAGAAGTACGTGCCGGGCAGCAACGCGAAGATCGACATCATGGCCGCGACCGGGCTCTATCGCGACGCGGCGAACGGCCGGCGCCGCGTGAGCGACCCGGTGCTGCGGCAGGAGGACATGGATCTCGACGGCGTGGACGCGGACGTCGTGTACGGCCTCGCCGCCGAAACGCTGATGCGCATGGAGGATCCGGAAGCCGCGATCGAAATGTGCCGCATCTACAACGACTGGCTCGTCGATTTCTGCAAAGGCTCGAACGGCCGCCTGTACGGCCTCGCCGCGCTGAACGATTCGAGCGTCGACGCCGCGGTGGAGGAAGTCCGGCGCGTGGCGGAATACCGCCGGTCGGGAATCGTCGGCGTGAACCTGGCGATGAGCCGCGAGACGCGCCCGCTGTGGCACCCGAGCTGGGAACCGCTGTGGCGCACGATTGCCGAGTCGGGGCTGCCGCTTCACATCCATTGCTTCCGCTCGCTGCCGCTCACGCTCGAGGAAATCGACGTCGAGGGCCAGGCGAAGCGCGCCGCGTTCTTCACGAGCGTGACGGGCTTCCAGATGAGCCTCGTGCATCCGCTCGCCGCGCTGATCGGCTCGGGCGTGCTCGAGCGTCATCCGAACCTGCGCGTGGTGCTCGGCGAGAGCGGCATCGGCTGGCTGCCGTATGTGATCGAGCGGATGGATCACGAATTCAAGGGCCGCTTCCAGGATCTCGAACTGAAGATGCTGCCGAGCGAATACTGGCGGCGCCAGTGCAAGGCGTGCTTCCAGACCGACCGCATCGGCTTCAAGCTGGTCGAGGACCTGGGCGTCGAGACGCTGATGTGGGGTTCCGACTATCCGCATTCGGACGGCACGTGGCCGGAGTCGCAGAAGGTGTTCGCGGAGCAGTTCAGCGTGCTGCCCGACGACGTCGTGCGCAAGCTCACGTACGAGAACGCCGGCCGCTTCTACGGCATCCTGAAAGACTGAGGTCGACCAACCCGGGGGCAGCATGATCAAGATCTACGACTGCACGTTAAGGGAGGGCGCCCAGGCGTCGGGCGTCTCGTTCTCGGTTCGGGACAAGCTGCGGATCACGGAACTCCTCGACGACATGGGCTTCACGTACACCGAGGGCGGGTGGCCCGGCTCGAACGAGAAGGACACGCGCTTCTTCCAGGAACTCAAGGCCTTGTCGCTCAGGAAGATCAAGGTCGTTGCCTTCGGGCGCACGAAGCGCGCGTCGGTCAGGGCCGAGGATGACGCCAGCCTGAAGGCGCTCGTGCGCACGGGCATTCCGCACGGGCACATCTTCGGCAAGGGCTGGGATCTGCACGTGAGCGAAGTGCTCGGCATCTCGCCGGAGGAGAACCTCGAGTCGGTGTTCGACTCGATCCGGTTCCTGAAGCAGCACATGGAGGAAGTGAGCTTCGGCTTCGAGCATTTCTTCGACGCGTACAAGGAGAATCCGGCCGGCGCGCTGAAGCTGATCGAAACCGCCGTGCAGGCCGGCGTCGACTGGATCGACCTGGCCGACACGAACGGCGGGTGCTTTCCGCACGAGGTCGCGTCGATCGTGTCGACGGTCACGCGTTCGTTCGACATCGAATTCGCGGTGCACTGCCACAACGACACGGGCTGCGGCGTCGCGAACACGATCGCCGCCGTGCAGAACGGCGTGAAGATCGTCGAAGGAACGGTGAACGGCTACTCGGAGCGCTGCGGCATGGCCGATCTCTGCACGGTCATTCCGAATCTGCAGCTCAAGCTCGGCTATCCGATCCTCGAGCCCGGCAAGCTGCAGCAGCTCACGCGCCTGTCGCAGGAAGTGGCCGAACTGCTGCAGGCCGAGCGGCCGACGTTCCATCCGTATGTCGGCTCGCTCGCGTTCACGCACAAGGGCGGCGTGCATGTCGACGGCTACCTGAAGCACCGCCGCACCTACGAACACATCGACCCCGCGCTGGTGGGCAATCGCAGCGACATCGTCGTGTCGGAAGTGTCGGGCAAGAGCAACCTGAACAACTTCCTGCGCAAGCACCGGCTCGATCACCTGTTCGTGGACGCCGACGTCGACGGGCTCGTCCGCCTGGTCAAGGAACTGGAGCACGCGGGGTTCGAGTTCAACTCGTCCGAGGAGTCGCTCGTGCTGATGCTGCTGCGGCACGTCGGGAAGTCGAGCCCGCGCATCCAGGTCAATCGCCTGTCGGTCAGGTCGGTCGACGAAGCGTTTCCTATAGCGAGCCGCATCGTCGCGGCGGCGGAGCCGGCCGCCGGCCGCATCGCGCTGCCGCTGCCGGACGGGGCGCCCGACGCGAGCCTGATCGAGTTCGACGGCGACTTCGACTTCGCGGTAAGCGGCGACGATGCGCTCGTCGGCGAACGCGTGCAGTTCTCGCTGTCGGCCGCGAGCGCGTCGCTCAGCCATCTCGTCGAGCGGCTCGTGTCGCGCTGCGGCGAATTCTTCCCGGAGCTGGCGGGCACGCGGCTGGTCGACTTCAAGATTCGCGCGATCAACGACCGGCCGCAGCGGGTGCGCGTCGTCCTGGAATTCACCGACGGCGTGCGCACGTGGAAGATGGCCGCGGTCAATTCGAGCGTCGCGAACGCGACCGTGAGCGCGACGCTGGAGGCGCTCGAATATCGGTTGTGCGTCGGCGATATCGGCACGTTCGTGCCCGACGCGCACGACGCGCGGCAATCCGCGCTCGCAGACAACGGGAGGTAGCATGTGCGGCATCACTGGCTGGGTGGACTGGCAACACGACCTGCGCGAACACGTGCCGACGCTGCATGCGATGACGGCCGCGCTCGTGCATCGCGGCCCCGACGGAGCGGGGGAATGGGTGAGCGCGCGCGCCGCGCTCGGCCATCGCCGGCTGTCGATCATCGATCCGGCGAACGGCGCGCAGCCGATGGTGCGCAACGCACGGCAGCGCACGTTCGCGATCACGTACAACGGCGAGCTCTACAACACGCCGGAACTGCGTCGCGAGCTCGAAGCGCGCGGCTGCCGCTTCGAGACGCGCTGCGATACGGAAGTGCTGCTGCACGCGTATATCGAATGGGGCCCGGCCTGCCTCGACCGGCTGAACGGCATCTTCGCGTTCGCGGTGTGGGACGAGACCGACCGGCGCCTGTTCCTCGCGCGCGACCGGGTCGGCGTCAAGCCGCTCTTCTTCGCGCGGCTGGACAGCGGGCTCGTGTTCGGCTCCGAAATGAAGGCGATCCTCGCGAACCCGCGGGTGTCGCGCGACGTCACGCTCGACGCGTTCCAGGAACTGCTGTTCCTGGGGCCGGCGCGCACGCCGGGCTCCGGCGTGTTCCGCCAGATCGAGGAGCTGAAGCCGGGCTGGTGCATGACCGTCAACGTGAACGGGATCGAGTCCTGGCCGTACTGGCGGCTCGAGAGCCGCCCGCACGAGGACGGCTTCGACCGCACCGTCGAGCGCGTGCGCGAGCTCGTCGTCGACGCGGTGACGAAGCAGCTCGTGTCCGACGTGCCGATCGGCACGATGGTGTCGGGCGGGCTCGATTCGAGCTCGATCACCGCGATCGCCGCGGGCTCGTTCAAGGAGGCGGGCGCCGGCGCGCTCGACACCTATTCGATCGACTTCGTCGACAACAGCGCGCACTTCAAGCCGACCGACTACGTGCCGGACGAGGACGCGCCGTGGGTCGAGAAAGTCACCGCGCACCTGCACACGCGCCATCATCGCGTGATGCTCGACACGTCGGACCTGATCTCCCATCTCGGCGACGCGATGCGCTCGCGCGACCTGCCCGGCATGTGGGAAGTCGATGCGTCGCTGCAGCTTTTCTGCCGCGAGATCAAGCAGCATTCGACCGTCGTGCTGTCGGGCGAGACCGCCGACGAGATCTTCGGCGGCTATCGCTGGTATCACCAGGCGAGCGACTACGAGGTGGAGCGGTTCCCGTGGGTCAGGCTCGTCGACGGCCGCCAGCGGCTGCTCGCGCCGGCGATCCGCGAACGGATCGATCCCGGCGCGCTGGTCGCGCGGCATTACCGGCAGACCGTCGCGGAATGTCCGCCGCTGCCCGGCGAGTCGCCCGGCGAGGCGCGCCGCCGCCAGATGTTCTACATCAATTTCACGCGCTGGCTGCCGATGATGCTCGACCGCAAGGATCGCGCGAGCATGGCGGAAGGGCTCGAGGTGCGCGTGCCGTTCTGCGATCACCGCATCGTCGAGTATCTGTGGAACGTGCCGTGGAGCATGAAGAACGCCGGGGATCGCGAGAAGGGGCTGCTGCGCCATGCGATGCAGGGCATCCTGCCCGACGACGTGATCTGGCGTCCGAAGAGCCCGTTCCCGACCACGCACAACCCGCGTTACCTGCACCAGGTGCGCGCGCTGCTGGTCGAGCGCCTGCGGCAGCCGTCGTCGCCGCTGCGGCCGCTGCTCGACATGGCCGAACTGGAGCGCGTGCTCGCATCGCCGGACGACGCGGCGCGGGATCGCCACTGGTTCGGCATGTACGCGAAGGACGCGCAGTTCCTCGCGTATCTGTATCAGATCGATCTGTGGATGTCGGAGTACCGGGTATCGCTCGTGTAATGCAGCGCCGCCGTGCCCGCGCGGCGGCGCGCCGGCACGGCGGTAACCATGCGTAGCCGCCCGACGCCGGGCGGCACCTTCAATAGGGGCAGACAAGGTGCGTATCAAGGACGAACTTTTGAAAGACGAGACCGGCCTGAAGCTGGCTTCCGTCAAACCGGTCTGGTCGCTTCGCGAGCAGTCGCAGGAAATCTTCGATGCATTGGCGAAAACCGAACCGGCGCTCGGCGACGTCTACGGGCTGCTGGACGGCGAGCTGCCGGTGCAGAAGCAATGGGCGTTCGGCGATTACGGCCCGGTGTCGCGCCCGGACCGTCACGTCCGCGCGTTCTATCTCGATCTCGGCAAGCTGGCGAGCGTGTCGGACGGGCGCGGCTTCATCGCGATCAAGGGCACCGAGCCCGTGTCGGAAAACTTCGCGAGCATCGCGAAGCGCATGGGCGAGATGTGGAACGTGTTCAGCTGGACGATCGGCGGCCAGGCGCGCCCGGTGCTCGAGGACTTGTCGCTGATGAACCAGCTCGAGCGCTTCCCGATCAGCGAAGGCAAGCCGCCGGGCGTCCATCCGCTGTGGGATGCCGACGACGAGGCGCGCTGCGCGCTGCAATTGCAGACCGCCTATTACCGCCGCTTCGGCCGGCTCGCGCGGATTCCGACGCCGCTGTTCGTATATCGCTGGCCGGAGGCCGTGCGCGAGCAGGCGCTCGACGTGCTGCGCCCGCTGCTGTCGCCGCGCACGGCGATCCTCGTCGAGGCGATGATCCGCGACGAACTCGGCGCGTACGTGTACCACTACCCGGCGTATCCGATGCGCGCGATGCACGTGCGCGGCGGCGACGTGGGCGTGGAAGTGCCGTACGACAAGCGTCATGCCGTGCTGCGCGAACTGACCGATCCCGATACGGCGATCGAGCGCTGGATTCGCCTGACGGCCGAGTTTCTCGCGCTCGGCTGGATTCCGACCGATCCCGCGCACTTCGGCCGCGGCAATTGCCTGATGGCGCAGAACCTCGTGCTGGACGGCGGGATCGTCGACGTGAACAGCATTCGCCACGTGTCGACGATGCGCGCGCCGGGCGAGCTCGATTTCGCGGTGCGGCAGAGCGTGCGCGAGCTGACGCAGTCGATCAGCTGGTTCCTGGTCGGCACCGAGGCGGGGGTGCCGTGGTTCCAGCGCATCTTCGTCGACGCGTTCGCGCACGTGTGGGACGCGCTGCGGCGCGAACTCGCGGAGCTGGACGCGCCGCCGGAAATCCAGGCGGTCTTTTCGACGCGTGACGGCACGTATCGCTCGCTCGACCGGCTGTTCCGCAATTACTTCGGGCTGAGCGCGTACCGCCCGCAAGACGCCGAGGCGCGCGAGTATCGCCAGCCGGCGCAGCGCGGCGCCTGACGCCTGAACCGGAACGGGAGTCCTTCTCATGCAGATCGCCGCATCCCTCAAGTCCAGCGAGTTTTCCGATCTCGTCGCCGCGCTGCGCTGGCGTGCCGAACACGAGGGCGAGCGCCGTGCGTTCGCGTTCGTCGACGGCGACGACCTGAACGCCGCCGAGCCGCTTTCCTACGGCGAGCTCGACAGCCGCGCGCGCGCGATCGCCGCGCGGCTCGTCGAGCAGGGCGCGGCGGGCCGGCCGGTGCTGCTCGTGTTTCCGTCCGGCCTCGACTTCATCGCGGCGTTCTGGGGCTGCGTCTATGCGGGCGCGATCGCCGTGCCGCTCGCGTTGCCCGAGCGCGCGCGCAGCGACGGCGCACTGCGCCGCATCGAGGGTGTCGCGGCCGACGCGCAGCCGCATTGCCTGCTGACGACGGCCGCCACCGATGCGCAGCTTGCCGAGCTGTTCGCGCCCGTGCCCGTGCTGCGCGATCTGCCGTGCATCGCCACGGATCGCGTCGAGCGCAGCCTTGCCGACCGCTGGCAGGCGCCCGCGCTGACCGGCGACAGCGTCGCGTGCCTGCAGTACACGTCGGGTTCGACCGGCACCGCGAAAGGCGTCAAGCTGACGCATGCGAACTTCATCGCGAACAGCCTGCGCGCGTCGGACGGCTCCCGGCTGACGGCCGACAGCGTGCTCGTCACGTGGTCGCCGACGTCGCATGCGGCCGGGCTCATGTATGGCGCGTGCCTGCCCGTGTGCATCGGCTTTCCGGCCGTGCATCTCGCGACGCATCTGTTCGTCGAGCAGCCGGTGCGCTGGCTGCGCGCGATCGCGCATTTCCGCGCGACGCATTCGGGCGGCCCGAACTTCGCGTACGACCTGTGCGTGCAGCGCGTGAAGCCGGCGGAGTGGCGCGAGCTGCGCCTCGACTGCTGGCGCAATGCGTACAGCTCGGGCGAGACGGTGCGCGCCGACACGCTGCGGCGTTTCGCTGAAGCGGCCGCGCCGGCCGGCTTCAGCGCCGACGCGCTGCAGCCGTGCTACGGCATCTCGGAAGTGACGATGCGGGTCACGGAAGCGCCGGCCGGCCGCTTTCCGCTCGTGTGCCGGTTCGACGCGCGCGAGCTGGGGCAGGGCCGCGCGGTCGAGGTGGCCGACGGGCGCGACGACGCGAACGCGGGTGTCGAACTGCTCGGCTACGGGCCGCTGGCGCATGCGGGGCGAACGATCCGGATCGTCGATCCGGCGACGCTGGGCCCGTGTCGCGACGGGCAGGTCGGCGAAGTGTGGCTGGCGGGCGCCGACGTGGCGCGCGGCTACCTGAACCGGCCCGACGAGAGCACGGCGACCTTCCACGCGACGCTCGACGGCGATCCGGCCGTTTACCTGAGAACCGGCGATCTCGGCGTCGCGCATCGCGGCGAACTGTTTCTCGTCGGCCGGCTGAAGGAACTGATCATCATCCGCGGCGCGAACCATTTCCCGCAGGACATCGAGCAGGATGCCGAGCAGGGCGGCGCGCACGCGGGCATCGGGCGCGCGGCGGCCTTCGCGCATTCGGTCGGCGGCGAGGAGGTGCTGGTGGTCGCGGCGGAAGTGGAGCCGTCGTCGTTTCGCGACGCGGATGACGCGGACGACGCGGCGGCGGCGATGCGCGACCTGGTCAGCCGCCGGCACGGGCTGCGGATTCACGACGTCGTGTTCGTCGCGCCCGGATCGCTGCCGCGCACCGGCACCGGCAAGCTGCAGCGCACGCTGTGCGCGGCGCGCTATGCGAGCGGCGAACTCGACGTGGTCGCGCGGGCCGGCCGCCGCGCCGCCCCGCGCAACACGGCACCGGACGCGCACGCAAGCGCCGGTCTGCGCGCGTATCTGCGGCGCGCGCTCGCCGACTGCACGAACCTGCCGGAAGACGAGATCGGCGATCGGCCGTTCGCCGAATACGGGCTGGATTCGCTCGGCGTCGTGCGTCTCGCGGCCGAGCTTGGCGAGCACCTCGGCCGGTCGCTGTCGCCGACCGTGCTGTATGACCATCCGAGCGTCGATGCGCTCGTGCGCTATCTGACGGCCGGCGACGCGCCCGACGCGGTGCAGGAGGCCCTCGGCGCCAAGGCCGGCGCCGCCGGGCCGGTCGCGATCGTCGGGATGAGCATCCGCTTCCCCGGCGGCGAGGGGCTCGACGCGTACTGGCGGCTGCTCGCCGACGGCATCGATGCCGTCACCGAGGTGCCGGCCGCGCGCTGGGACGCCGATGCCGTCTACGACCCGGAGCCCGGTGCGCCCGGCAAGACCAACAGCCGCTGGGGCGGCTTCGTCGACGGCGTCGACCTGTTCGACCGCGAACTGTTCGGCCTGTCGGAGCGGGCCGCGAGCGACACCGATCCGCAGCACCGGCTGTTGCTGGAGGCGGCGTGGGCGGCGATCGAGGATGCCGGCATCGCGCCCGATGCGCTGGCCGGCAGCGCGGCCGGCGTGTTCGTCGGGATCTCGCAGTCCGACTACGGGCGGATCACGCTCGCGCGCACCCACGATTCGAGCCCGTTCGTGTCGACCGGCGCGAGCCCGGCCGTCGCGTCCGGGCGGCTGTCGTACACGTTCGACCTGCACGGCCCGAGCGTGTCGGTCGACACGGCATGCTCGTCGTCGCTCGTCGCCGTGCATCACGCGTGCCGCGCGCTCGCCGACGGCGAATGCGACGTCGCGCTCGCGGCCGGCGTGAACTTGATCCTCACGCCGGAACGGACGATCTCGCTGAGCCACGGCACGTTCTTTTCGCCGGACGGCAAATGCAAGCCGTTCGATGCGCGCGCGAACGGCTACGTGCGGGCGGAAGGTGTCGGCGTGGTGCTGCTCAAGCCGCTCGAACGCGCGGTGCGCGACGGCGATCGCATTTACGCGGTGATCCGCGGCAGCGCGGTGAACCAGGACGGCAGGACCAACGGGCTGACCGCGCCGAACGGGCTCGCGCAGCGCGACGTGGTGCGCGCCGCGCTGCGCAGCGCGGGGCTGCGGCCGCGCGACGTCGGCTACGTGGAAGCGCACGGCACCGGCACCGCGCTCGGCGATCCGATCGAGGTCGAGGCGCTCGGCGCGGTGTTCGCGTCGGACGGCCCGCGCGACGCGCCGCTCGCGATCGGGTCGGTCAAGTCGAACATCGGGCATCTCGAGGCGGCGGCCGGCATCGCCGGGCTGATCAAGGCGGCGCTGTGCCTGCATCGGCGTACGCTCGTGCCGACGCTGCACCTGCAGGAGCCGAACCCGAACATCCGCTTCGCCGAATTGCCGATCGTCGTGCAGCGGCAGGCCGAGCCTTGGCAAGCCGCGTCCGCGCGGGTCGCGGGCGTCAGTTCGTTCGGCTACAGCGGGACCAACGCACACGTCGTGCTCGAAGAGGCGCCCGCCACGGCGCCGGACGAACGTGCGGGCGAAGCGTCCGCACGCGCGCGGCACCTGCTCGTGCTGTCCGGCGCGAGCGACGGCGCGCTGCGCGAGCTCGCGCAGCGCCATGCCGCGCAGCTCGCGCAACCGGACGCCACGCAACTCGCGGACGCCTGCTTCACCGCCGCGACGGCGCGCCCGCACCTGCCGCACCGGCTGGCGGCCGTCGGCGCGACGCCTGCCGAGCTTGCCGCGACGCTGCGCGCGTTCGTCGACGGCGGCGCGCCGGCCGGGCTGCACGTCGCGCGGCTGCGCGCGGGCGCCACGCCGAAGATCGCGTTCCTGTACACCGGCAGCGGCGCGCAGTACGCGGGGATGGGGCGCGACCTGTACGACGCCGAGCCGGTGTTCCGCGACGCGATCGACCGGTGCGAACGCATCCTCGCGGACGTCCTCGACGTCCCGCTGAAGGCCGTGATGTTCGGCGACGGCGTCGACGCCACGCTGATCGACGCGCTCGCTTACCTGCAGCCGTCGCTGTTCGCGTTCGAGTACGCGATGACCGAGCTGTGGCGCTCGTGGGGCATCGAGCCCGACGTCGTGATCGGCCACAGCCTCGGCGAACTGGTGGCCGCGTGCGTGGCCGGCGTGTTCGATCTCGAGGACGGGCTGCGGCTTGTCGCCACGCGCGGCCTGCTGATGCAATCCGTGCCGCGCAAGGGCGAAATGCTCGCAATCGTCGCCGATCTCGCGCGTGCCGAAGCCGTGGTGCGCGACTGGCCGGACGACCTGGCGATCGCCGCGATCAACGGCCCCGAGAGCATCGTGATCTCGGGCACCCGCGAAGGGATTAGCGGCGCGCAGGCCGCGCTCGACGCCGTGGGCGTGAAATGCACGCGCCTGCAGGTGTCCGGCGCCGCGCATTCGGCGCTGATGGACCCGATCCTCGATCAGTTCGAGGCGGTCGCGTCGCGCGTGCGGTTCCAGCCGCCGCGGATCGCGGTCATCTCGAACGTGACGGGCGCGGTCGCCTCGGCGGACGACCTGTGCTTGCCGCGCTACTGGCGGCGCCATATTCGCGACACCGTGCGCTTCGCGCAGGGCATCGAGACGCTGCTCGACACGGGCAGCGAGATCGTGATCGAGGTCGGGCCGCGCCCGACGCTGCTCGGGATCGCGCGCGACATCGTCGGCGACGCGCCAGGCGTGTGGCTGCCGTCCGTTCACAAGGGGCGCGGCAGCGTGGAGCAGTTGACCGAAAGCATCGGCGCGGCGCACGCGCAGGGCGCGCGCGTCGACTGGCACGCGTTCCATCGCGGCGACACCCGCCGGCGCGTGCCGCTGCCCGCCTATCCGTTCCAGCGCAAGCGCTACTGGGTCGACGACGAACCGCGCGCGGACGATGCGCCGGCGGCGCCGGGCCGGCATCCGCTGCTCGGCCAGCCGCTCGGCATCGTCGGCGCATTCGAGCAGAAGCTGTCGCGGCTGCCGGCGTTCATCGGCGAGCACCTCGTGTTCGGCCGGGTCGTGTTCCCGGGCGCGGGGTTCGTCGAAACCGCGCTGGCGGCCGCACGCGCGCAATGGGGCGACGGCGCGTACCGGCTGACCGACGTGGGCCTCGCGGCGGCGCTCGTGATCGGCGACGGCGACGCACGCCGGCTGCACGTTCACGCGCTGCCGGACGGCGATGACGCGCTGCAGGTGCGCATCTTCAGCGGCACGCCGCGCGCGGCCGACGGCGACGCCGCGCCGACCGAACATGTGCGGCTCGACGTGCGGCGCGTCGACGCGTCGCCGGGCCGCGTCGACGGGGCGGCGCTGCGCGCGCGCTGCGACACGCGCGTCGAACCCGCCGACCAGTACGCGAAGGTGCACGCGCTAGGCCTGCAGATCGGCGCGGCGTTCCAGGGCATGCGCGAGATCCGGCGCGGCGACGACGAAGCGTTCGCCGAGATCGCGCTCGACGACGCGCCAAGCCGCGAGCAAGGCGCGTACCTGATCCATCCGGCGATGCTCGACTGCGGCTTCCAGCTGAGCGGCGTCGCGCAGCGCGAGATGTCGACACTGTCGGTGCCGGTCGGCTTCGAGCGCATCACGTTCTTCGCGTCGCCGGGCCGGCGCGTGCTGTGTCATGCGCGGATTCGCGAGCAGCAGGGGCCGCACATCACGTCGGACATCCGCTTCTTCGACGCCGACGGACGCGTGCTGATCGAGATCGACGGCTACGTGAAGCGCACGGTGCGCCCGGAAACGCTGATCGGCGCAGCGGCCGACTGGGCGCGCTGGGTCTGGCGGCAGGAATGGCGCCCGGCGGCGGCGGTGCGGCTCGCCGCGCGCGCCGCGTCGCCTGGCGGGCGTCACTGGCTGGTGGTCGCACGTGGTGGGCTGGCGGGCGGGCTGGCGTCGCGTCTTGCGAGCACGGGCGATCTCTGCACGCTCGTCACCGACGCCGGGCAGGACACAGCTGGCGACCTGGACCGCGTCGTCGTAAGCGAAGGCGGCGTTGACGAATTCGAGCGGATCGCGCGGCAGGCATCCGAGCGCGCGCCCGTGACCGATGTTGTCTTTGCGTGGGCGGCCGATGAAAACACGCACGACATTGACTGGCGCAGTGCACTCGAGTCGAATAGCCGCACCGCGCTGCATGCGGTTCAGGGCGTGCTCCGGCACGCGGACGCGAGCGGCACGGCCGTACGCCTGTCGTTCGTCACGCGCGGCGCACAGCCGGCGCAGGCGTCTGACGTGGCGGTGGACCAGGCGCCCCTGTGGGGCTTCGCGCGCGTCGTGCGGCGCGAGCATCCCGAATGCGACACCCGTCTGATCGACCTCGATCCGCGCAAGCCGGCCGACGCACAGGCCGACTGGCTCGCGGACGAGCTTCGCGACGCGCCGCCGGCAGACGCCGACGGTGCGATGCCTGAAGTCGCCGTGCGCGACGGCGCGCGTCATACGCCGCGG
Organism: Burkholderia pyrrocinia; assembly: GCA_001527685.1. Classification (GTDB taxonomy): domain Bacteria; phylum Pseudomonadota; class Gammaproteobacteria; order Burkholderiales; family Burkholderiaceae; genus Burkholderia; species Burkholderia pyrrocinia_D. Next base: position 157,917 of record LOZU01000077.1, on the reverse strand, counting down.
CTCGTCCGCTTCCAGGCCAGCCCGGCCGCGCCCGAGAACCGCGTGCGGGCCGACGCGACCTACGTCGTGACCGGCGGCCTCGGCGGGCTCGGCCTCGCCGCCGCGCAACGGCTCGTGGAACGCGGCGCGCGCGCGCTCGTGCTGGTCGGCCGGCGCGGCGTGACGGCTGAAGCCGAACCGGTGCTGCAATGGATGGACGCGCAGGGCGCGCGGGTGCTCGTCCAGCAGGCGGACATCTCGAACGCGGACGACGTTGCGCGCGTATTCGCGGAAACGCGCCGCACGATGCCGCCGCTGGCGGGCGTGCTGCATTGCGCGGGCGTCGTCGCCGACCGCGCGCTGGCGCAGCAGACCTGGCACGGCTTCGAGGAAGTGTTCGGGCCGAAGGTCGCGGGCGCGTGGCATCTGCACCGCGAAACGCAGGCCGACGCGCTGGATTTCTTCGTGCTGTTCTCGTCCAACTCGGCGCTCGTCGGTCTCGGCGGGCAGGCGAACTATGCGGCCGCGAACGCATTCCTTGACGGCTTCGCACATTACCGGCGCGCGCAGGGCTTGCCCGCGCTCGCGATCGACTGGGGCCCGTGGGCGCAGATCGGTCTCGCGGTGCGCGCGAAGCTCGCGAAGGAGCGCCTGACGATCGATCCGCAAATCGGCCTGCAGGTGCTCGACGGGCTCATCGACGCGGAGACGGACGCGCCGCAGGTCGTGGTGCCGACGACGACGCACGACGCGCCCGCCGCGAAAAGCACACCGGCCGCGACGGATCTCGTGCAACGGTTGTCAAGGACCGACGCGGGCGAGCGGCTGGCGGTGCTGCGGGATTTCGTCCGCGACGCGGTCGCGGCCGTGTCGGGCGCGGCGGCCGAAGACGTGCCGGACGATCGCGCCATCGTCGATCTCGGCCTCGATTCGCTGATGACGGTCGAACTGCGGCTCAAGCTCGGCGCGGCGACCGGCGGCAAGCGGCTGCCGAACACCTTCACGCTCAATCACCCGACCGTCGCGGCGATGGCGGAGCAGTTGATGCGCGACGTCGCGCCGCTGCTGTCGGGGCAGGCAGCAGCGGCGCCATCGGACCCGGCGCGCGACGAAGGCAGCAGCGCCCCAGGCACCGGCACGCCGCCGGCCGCCGACGGCGGCGCCGGCCGCGCGTCGAACGTCGTGTCGCTGCCCGGCGACGCAGCGAAGACGCCGCTCGTGCTGGTCCACGGGATGGGCGGCTACGCGTGGTCGTACCTGCCGCTGCGGCCATACCTCGGCGATCGGCCGCTCGTGATGCTGAACAAGGTGCTCGGCGGCGAAACGCTGCAGGAGTATGTCGCGCTGCTGGTCGAGACGCTGCGCAGCCAGCAGCCGCACGGGCCGTACCTGCTCGGCGGCTGGTCGGCCGGCGGGCGGCTCGCGTTCGAGGTCGCGGCGCTGCTCGAACGCCAGGGCGAACAGGTGCTCGGCGTGCTGATGTTCGACGTCTACCGGCAAACCGGCGTGCGGCTCGCGAAGTTCGTCGAAGCGCGCGGCGCGATGGACCGCGACCCGACCGACGCGACGCTGGCCGGCATGCATGCGATCGAGCGTCTCGTCACCGTGTTCGGCACGGATATCCCGCTGGCGGGCACGGGCGACGTGCTGCATCTCGCCCGGCTGGTGCTGCCGCATGTGGCCGCGCCGGCGAGCATCGAGCGCGCCGGCGTGGCGGAGGCCGCGAAGTGGTTCCTCGATCAGCTCGCCGAGAACGGCCGCGGCCTGATGTTGCCGGACCCGAGCGGCGAAGTGGTCGAGGCGCTGGAGACGCTGTTCACGATCCGGCGCTTCTACCGGATGACGATGGGCGAGATACAGGGGGATGTGACGCTGTCGGCGCAGGCGTTCTCGATCAACATCGCGGGCAACACCTTCTCGCGCGGCTGGGAGCGGCACTTCGCGGCCCCGGTGCGCGAGCTGGACGTCCGCATCGAGCTCGCCGCCGCGCCGCAGCTGACGCCGTTCTCGTGCTTCGCCGAACACATCGCGATGTTCGATCGCGAGAACGTCGCGCTGTTCGGCCCGCAGGTCGCCGAATTCCTGGCGACGCTCGACGGGGGCGCGACGGCCGCGCCGGCGTCGGGACTCGATACGTCGCCGAACCAGGAGGAAAACGATGTCGCCACCGTTGTTTCTGACCGCGCTTGACGCGGGCGCGCGCCGCCTCGCGCACGACGTGCGGGTCGCGCATCCGTTCCGTCGCGAGCCGGTGGTCGGCGCGGACGCCGCGCTGCGCTGCCTGCACGAACTGGCGGACACGCTCGACGCCGAACTCGACGTGCACCTGCGGTTCGACGGCGACACCGGGGTCGCGGCCGCCTGGCGCTGCGGCCCCGCCGAGCGCCCGATCGACGGCGTGACGCTGGCGTTGACGAACGCGGACGGCGCGATCGCCGAGCTGCGCATCGCGGTGCGGCCGCTGCCGTTCGTCGCGCCGTGGCGGGCGCGGTTCGAACGCGTGACGGTGCTGCCGCGCGACGCCGATGCGCGCGACACCGTGCCGCGCGATGACGCCGCGCCCGTGCAGCGGCGGCTGCCGTTCCCGTTGAGCGACGACGTGGCGTTTCACGGGCCGGCGTTCGTCAAGCCGGTGCGCGGCGCGGATGCGGTGTCCCATGTGCTCGGCTACGCGAGCGCGGTGTACGGCGAATGCGACTACGGCTCGGCGTTGCGCAACGGCGCGCATTTCCTGCGGGCGTTCACGTCGAAACAGCTGCCGCTCGAGATCGTCAGCATCGCGCATCTCGACGCCGACGACCGGATCGACGAATGGACCGCGTACATGCAGCCGTGGGACAACACGGTGCTGTTCCGCGAGCGCCTGCGCGCGCACCTCGGCGACTATCTCGATGCGTCGTACTACGGCGATTCGTAGTGGCGCACGTATTCCCGCGCGGCAGGCCGGCACACTGGTATGCCGGCGAACCGAACCCAAGGAGGCCCACTGTGTCGATGCCTGATCCTCTCGCGTTGCTGCTGAAACGCCGCTCCACGCCGTCGCGTCAACTGGGCGGCGCGCCGCCCGACCGGGCGACGCTGAACCGCTTGCTGGAAGCCGCGATTCGCGTGCCGGACCACGGCAAGCTCGAACCGTTCCGGCTGATCCTGCTCGAGGGCGACGCGAAGCTGCGCTTCGGGGAGCGGCTCGCCGAACGCGCGTCGCATCGCGCGAACTTGTCGGAGACCCAGCAGGAGAAGGAGCGGCTGCGCTATACGTTCGCGCCGCTGGTGATCGCGGTGATCGCGTGCGTGGATCCGGACCACAAGGTGCCGGTCGTCGAGCAGCAACTGAGCGCGGGCTGCGTCGCGTACAACCTGCTGCTTGCCGCGTCGGCCGTCGGCCTGGGCGCGCAGTGGCTGACCGGCTGGGCCGCGTACGACGCGGAGGTCGCGGCGATCCTCGGGCTCGCGGCGCACGAGCAGACGGTCGGGTTCGTCCACGTCGGCGAGCCGGCCGCGGAGGCCGCCGAGCGGAGCCGCCCGGCGCTCGACAGCGTGTTGAGCGTCTGGACGCCGGCGGCGGCGGCGGGGCAGGCCGCAGCTTAGCTGCGTCATACACGAACCACGCATCATGGCGAACCTCACCGACTTTCATCGAACCTTCCCGCTACCCGACGGCACCACCGCGCGCATCGTGTCGCTGCCGGCGGTCGTGTGCGCCCATCCGCGCGTCGCGCGTTTCCCGCCGTCGATCAGGATCCTGCTCGAGGCCGCGCTGCGCCGCGCCGACGGCACGCACGCCGCGACGGAGCACGCGCGGGCGCTGCTCGACTGGCGCGCGGGCGACGGCCGGGACATCCCGGTCTGGGTCTCGCGCGTGCTGCTGCAGGACGCGTCGGGCATTCCGCTGCTGTGCGATCTCGCGGCGATGCGTTCGGCCGCGGTGCGGGCGGGCGTGCACGCGCAGGCCGTTCAACCGACGCTGCCCGTCGATCTCGTCGTCGACCATTCGGTCGTCGTGGACGCGTATGGCGAGGCGGCGGCGCACGACACGAATCTCGCGGCGGAATACCGGCTCAACGCGGAACGCTTCCAGTTCGTCAAATGGGCCGCGCGCGCGTTTCAGGGCGTGCGGGTCATTCCGCCCGGCAACGGCATCGTCCACCAGATCAATCTCGAGTTCCTCGCCGGCGTGGTCGCGCGGCGCGACGGCTGGCTGTTTCCCGATACGGTCGTCGGCACGGATTCGCACACGACGATGATCAACGCGCTCGGCGTGCTGGGCTGGGGCGTCGGCGGGCTCGAGGCGGAAATCGCGCTGCTCGGGGAGCCGCTCCACCAGAGCGCGCCGGAGGTCGTCGCCGTGCACCTGACGGGCACGCCCGGCGGCCGCGTGCTGGCCACCGACGTCGCGCTTCACCTGACCCACGCGCTGCGCGAAGCCGGCGTGGTCGGCAAGTTTCTCGAATTCGTCGGGCCCGGTGCGCGACACCTGTCGCTGCCGGACCGCGCGACGATCGCCAACATGGCGCCCGAATACGGCGCGACGACGGCCTTTTTCGGCATCGACGACACCACGCTCGCCTATCTGGCGCAAACGGGGCGATCGCGCGATGCGATCGAAACGATCCGCGCGTACTACGCCGCACAGGGCCTGTTCGGGATTCCGGATGCGGCGGATTACGACTACACGTCGGTGCTGTCGATCGACTTGTCGGCCGTCGAGCCGACGCTCGCGGGGCCCGCGCGGCCGCACCAGAAGCTCGCCGTTGCTCAGCTTTCCGCGAGCGTCGCGAACGGCGGCGCGGCGCGATCGGGCTCGCCGGACGGGCTCGACGATGGCGCCGTCGTGCTCGCCGCGATCACGTCGTGCACCAACACGGCCAACCCGGCGGCAATGCTGGCGGCCGGGCTGCTGGCGCAGCGCGCGGCCGCGCGCGGCTTGCGTCCGCCCGGCCACGTGAAGACGGTGCTTGCGCCGGGATCGCGCGCGGTGACGCGCTACCTCGAGCGCGCGGGTTTGCTCGAGCCGTTGCAACGGCTCGGCTTCTTCGTTGCCGCTTATGGATGCGCGTCGTGCGTCGGCAATACGGGCGCGCTCGCCGACGGTGTCGAGGCGGCGGTTCGCGCGCGCGGCCTGTCGGTGGCTGCGGTGCTGTCCGGCAACCGCAATTTCGAGGGCCGCATTACCGCGCGATCAAGGCCAACTATCTCGCGAGCCCCGCGCTCGTCGTGGCCTACGCGCTGGCCGGCACGGTCGCGCGCGATCTCGATACGGCGCCGCTCGGGGTCGATGCGGCCGGTGCGCCGGTCTTCCTCGCTGACGTGTGGCCCGACAAGGCAGAAATCGACGCGCTCGTCGATGCGGTGGTCGACGAGCGCGCGTACGCCGGCCTGTATGACGACGCAAGAGACGAAGGCGGCGACAGCACCGGCTGGTCGCGCATCGATGCGCCTTCGGCGCCGCTGTTCGAATGGCGCGAGACGTCGGGCTACTTCGTCGAACCGCCGTTCTTCGATGCGCCGCCACGCGACGCGCGAGCGTTCGGGCCCGTGCGTCGCGCGCGTGTGCTCGCCGTGCTTGGCGACGCTGTCACGACCGACCATATCAGCCCGGTCGGCGCGATCGCGGCCGACAGCGAGGCGGCCCGCTACCTGCGCGCGCGGCAGGTTCCCGACGACGCGTTCAATACCTATGGCGCGCGCCGCTGCAACCATCACGTGATGATGCGCGGCACGTTCGCGAATCCGCATCTTCGCAACCGGGTGGGCGGGCTCGACGCGGGCCCGGTGGCCCGTTCCGCACGCGACGGCGCGACGCGCAGCCTGTTCGACGTCGCGATGGAGAATCGCGACGACGGCGTGCCGAGCGTGATCGTCGCGGGTGCGCTGTACGGCTCGGGCAGCGCGCGCGACTGGGCCGCGAAGGGCACGTCGCTGCTGGGTGTCGCCGCGGTCATCGCGGCCGGTTTCGAGCGCATCCATCGCAGCAACCTGGCGCTGATGGGCGTGCTGCCGATCGAAGTGGGCGCGCCGACCGCACTCGATGCGCTCGCGTGGGACGGTTCCGAATCCATCGACATCGATTTCGATCCGGACGCGCGGGAGCCGCGCCCGCCGGCGACGGTTACCGTCCGGCGCAACGGGTGCGAGGTCGCGCGCGTGGCCGGCACGCTGCGCATCGATACGCTGGCCGAATGGCGTTACGTGCGCGAAGGCGGCGTGCTGCGCGCGATCTTCGCGGGCACGATGAAGCGTGCGCGTTGACGTCGCCGAACGCGCGCCCGTAGTATGAAAAACGCCGTGGACGGGCAGCCCGATCGCCCGCGCCGGCAACGCAGGCCGTCCGAGCGGCCGTGCGACGCGCGAGGCCGGCGCGCGTCGCGGCCCGCGCGGCCCATGCCGTTCGGCATCGCTTCGGTCGTCCGGTCCGGCCGATCAACGAGGAGGGGCAAACATGGCCGACACGCCGATGTCCGGGCTGGAATTCCTGCGCGCCGCGGCAGCGGGCGACATCCCCGCCGCGACGATGTGGAGCACGATGCCGATGCGCGCGGAAATCATCGAGCCCGGCTACGTGAAGATGATCGCGCGCGCGGACGCGCGGCACCTGAACTCGCAAGGCGTCGTGCATGGCGGGTTCGCGGCGACGGTGCTCGATTCGGTGACGGGCTGCGCCGTCCATACGATGCTCGACGCGAACGCCGGCTACGCGACGGTCGACCTCAGCGTGAAGATGCTGCGGCCGGTGCCGCAAGCCGTCGACCTGATCGTGGAGGGGCGCGTGGCGCACCTGTCGAAAAGCCTCGGCGTCGCCGAGGGGGTGCTGACCACGCCGGACGGCAAGAAGGTTGCGCTGGCGTCCGCCACCTGCCTCATCCGGCGCACGGACGCCGCGCGCTAGCACGCCGCCCCGGCCCCGCAGGCGTCACGCGGCCGTCCTCACCGGCGCGAAATCCGGATCGGCGATCCGCGTATCCAGCGCCGCCCCCGCCGATTCGACGAGATGGTCGGCGAAGGTCCGCACTTTCGACGGCAGATGCGTGCGCGACGGATACGCGACATGGATGTCGGCCGGCGGCATGTGGTAGTCGGCCAGCAAACGGACCAGCCGGCCTTCGCGCAGGTCGTCGTCGACCATATGGCACGGCAGCAGCGCGATGCCCATGCCGAGCACGGCCAGTTGCCGCAGCATGCTCGAATTGTTCGCCAGCGCGGCGTTCGTCGGATTCACCTGCACGGGCCCGTCCGGGCCGACCAGCTCCAGTTGCTCGCCATACCGTTCGAGCGGCAGGTGCAGCCATGCGTGCCCGGCCAGATCCTCTGGATGCGCGGGCGCACCGTGCTTCTTCAGATAGGCGGGCGCGGTGCAGACCATCATGCGCGTCCGCATCAGCCACCGCTTGACGATGCTGTCGCCCGTCACCTGGCGGCTCATCAGCACGCCGACGTCGAACCGTTCCTCGATCAGGTTGACCGGGCGGTCCGTCAGCGTCAGGTCGAGCGTCACCCGCGGATAGCGCTGCGTATACGCGCTCAGCGCCGCCGAAAAACCGTGCAGGCTGAACATCGGGTGCGCGGCGATGCGCAGCGTGCCGGCCGGCTCCCGGGTATGCGCGGCGACCAGCCGTTCGGCCCGTTCGAGATCCGCGAGGATCCGGCTCGCGCATTCCAGATACGCCTGCCCCTGCTCGGTCAGCGACAGGCGGCGCGTGCTCCGCTGGAACAGGCGGGCGTTCAGATGGCTTTCGAGCGACATCACGAGCCGCGTCGCGAGTGAATTCGAAATCCGCAACGCGCGCGCGGCCCGCGAATAGCTGCCGAGTTCGGCGATCCGGACGAATACGCGTATCGACTGCAGATAATCCATTGAACGGTTCCTGGCTCTCGGTTGATCGTCCGTGTCCGTCGCCGGCGCTGCTTGACGAATTAGGACGCGCGTCTTAGTATGAAGATATTGTAGGACGAACATCCTAATCGTGCCTCGCAATTTGGAGGCAACTCATGGCAGGACCTTCCATGAAAGCCGAATCGACTCGCGATCTGATCATTGCTTCCGCCGACCAGCTGTTCTACCAGCAGGGCTACCAGCACACGTCCTTTTCCGATATCGCCGGCGCGGTGCAGATCTCGCGCGGCAATTTCTATCACCACTTCAAGACCAAGGACGAGATTCTCGACGCCGTGATCGACGCGCGCCTCGCGAATGTGCAGGCCATGCTGGACGAGTGGGACGCCGAATGGTCGGCGCCGGTCGATCGCCTCAAGCGTTTCGCGCAGATGCTCGTCACGAACCGCAGCAAGATCATGCGTTCCGGCTGCCCGATCGGCACGCTGTGCACGGAGCTCGGGAAGCTGAACCACGATGCGCACGACCGCGCGAACGAATTGCTGTCGCTGTTCCGTGCGTGGCTGAGCACGCAGTTCGATGCGCTGGGCTGCGACGCCGCCGATATGTTGGCGATGCATCTGCTGTCGCGAACGCAGGGCGTGGCCGTGCTGGCGAACGCGTATGCCGACGAGCGGTTCATCCAGCGTGAAGTCGAGCAGATCGACGCATGGCTCGACACCGTGGCGGGCGACGCGATGCGCGTCGCGGGGTGACGGGCACGGGGCGCGCGCCCCGGCCCGGATAGCCGACACCGGGCGGCCCGCGGCCGCCCGACCTGTGTCGCGGTAAGAAAGAACATCCGGGCGATCGCGCCGGAGCACCACGTTTTGCACTGCTAATTGTGAAGAATTCGTGAAGCCGCTCGTCGCGGAGGGCGGGATGCGGCGGCTCAAGAGGCTTTTTCGACCTGGAGAGGGGTAATGGAAACAGTACGAATCGAATCAAAGCGGCCGCTGTACTGGCTGGCGCTCGGCGCGTTTTGCCTGTCGACGGAGGGGTTCATGATCGCGCCGCTGCTGCCGAGCATCTCCGCCGATCTCGGCAGGAGCGTCAGCGCCGCCGGGCTGCTGGTGAGCGTGTTCGCGTTCGCGTATGCGATCAGCTCGCCGATCCTGACGACGCTGACCGGCAACCTCAATCGCCGCACGCTGCTGATCGTCAGTCTCGCGGCGTTTGCCGTCGCGAACGTCGCCGCATGGCATTCGACGACATTCGCGCAGCTGATGGCCGCGCGCATCCTGCTCGCGTTCACCGCGGGCCTGTTCCTGCCGAACGCCAATGCGGTGGCCGGATCGCTCGTCGCGCCCGAGCAGCGCGGCCGCGCGCTCGCGATCGTGAACGGCGGATCGAGCGTCGCGATTGCGCTCGGCGTGCCGCTTGGTTCGATCATCGCGGGCTTCGGCAGCTGGCGCTCGACCTTCGCGAGCGTGGCCGTGCTCGGCGCGATCGCGACGGTCGGCTTGAAGTTCGGCTTGCCGAAAGGCTTCGGCAAGGGGCTGCCGACCGCGACGCTGACGCAGCGGCTCAACGTCGGGCGCCGGCCGGCCGTGCTGACGGCGCTGCTGTCGACGATGTTGTGGGCGACGGGCGCGTACGTCGTCTATACGTACATCGCAGCCTATATCGTCGAAACGCTCGGCGCGCACGGCGTTCCGCTCAGCGTCGTGCTGTTCGCGTGGGGCGTGTCGGCCGTGACGGGGATGATTCTCGGCGGCCGCCTGACCGACAAGCTCGGCTCGCACCGCGTGATCGTGCTGATGCTGAGCGTGCTGACCGTGGCGTTCGTCGCGCTGTCGCTGATTCATGCGTACGTGCCGCCCGCGATCGCGGGCGTGCCGGTGATCGTCGCGGTGATCTGCTGGGGCGCGTCGGTCTGGGGCTTCATCGCGCCGCAGCAGTCGCGGCTGATCGGCATCGGCGGCGTGAACGTCGCGCCGGTGACGCTGTCGCTGAACGCGTCGTTCATGTACATCGGGTTTTCGCTGGGCTCCGGGCTGGGGGGGTACGTGCTCGGCACGCAAGGCGTCGGCGCGCTCGGATGGATCGGCGCCGCGTTCGAAGCGGCCTCGCTGGGCATCGTGCTCGTCACCGCGCGCCGCAAAGCGGTGCCGGCGACCGCGCCGCGCGAACTCGTCGACGGATGACGGCTGCGGCGTTCGAGGGCCGGGGGCACAGGCGCGGCTGCCGATAGGCGCGCGGCGCCCGGCCGTGCACGCGCACGTCGCCGCCGCTGTGTCGTTCGCCGGTCCGGTGCGCCCGCGGATGCCTGCGGGCAAGCGCGGACAGGCATCGTATGGAATCCTATTCGATGAACATCTTTTCTACCCGCCGTACTCGCGTCGCGGGGGCCGTGACGGCCATCGCCGTCGCGATCGGCCTCTCGCTGTCGGGCGCCATGCGGGGCCGGGCGAACGTGCCGGCCAAGGCGGCGCCGCTGCCCGAAGTGGACGTCGCGACCGTCGTGCCGCAGACCGTCACCGACTGGCAGAGCTATTCCGGCCGTCTCGACGCCGTCGAGAAGGTCGACGTGCGCCCGCAGGTGTCGGGCACGATCGTGTCGGTCAACTTCAAGGACGGCGCGCTCGTGAAGAAGGGCGACGTGCTGTTCGTGATCGACCCGCGCCCGTACCAGGCCGCAGTCGATCGCGCGGCCGCCCAGCTCGCGGCCGCGCAGGCGCGCAACGGCTACGCGCAAAGCGACTGGCAGCGCGCGCAGAGGCTGATCGGCGACAACGCGATCGCGAAGCGCGACTACGACGAGAAGCAGAACGCCGCGCGCGAGGCAAGCGCGAACCTGAAGGCGGCCGAGGCCGCGCTCGAAACCGCGCGCATCGATCTCGGCTACACGCGGATCACCGCGCCCGTGTCGGGCCGCGTGTCGCGCGCGGAGATCACGCTCGGCAACGTCGTGTCGGCCGGCGCATCGGCCGCGCCGCTGACGACGCTCGTGTCGGTGTCGCCGATCTACGCGTCGTTCGATGCCGACGAGCAAACCTACCTGCAATACATCAACGGCGCGCGCGACGGCCGCAAGGTGCCGGTCGAGCTGGGTCTCGCGAACGAGAGCGGCTATTCGAGAAGCGGCGTGATCGACTCGGTCGACAACCGTCTCGACACGTCGTCCGGCACGATCCGCGTGCGCGCGCGCTTCGACAACGCCGACGGCACGCTGGTGCCGGGGCTCTACGCGCGCGTGAAGGTCAGCGGCAGCGCGCCGCACTCGGCGCTGCTCGTCGACGACGCGGCGATCAACACCGACCAGGACAAGAAGTTCGTGTTCGTCGTCGACCAGCAGGGCCGCGTGTCGTACCGCGAAGTGCAGCCGGGGCTGCAGCACGGCACGCGCCGGGCGATCGTCAGCGGGCTCGCCGCCGGCGACCGCGTGATCGTGAACGGCACGCAGCGCGTGCGGCCGGCCCAGCAGGTGAAGCCGCACGACGTGCCGATGACGGCGAACGCGGCGGCCGACGCGCGTTCGTAGCCGGCGCGCGCGGCCGGCGCCTGTTCGTGCCGCACGCGCATGCCACCAGACAGGTCCTTTCATGAACATATCGAAATTCTTCATCGACCGGCCGATCTTCGCGGGCGTGCTGTCGGTCGGCATTCTGCTCGCGGGCATCATCGCGATCTTCCTGCTGCCGGTTTCCGAGTATCCGGAGATCGTGCCGCCGTCGGTGATCGTCAAGGCGCAGTACCCGGGCGCGAACCCGAAAGTGATCGCCGAAACCGTCGCGTCGCCGCTCGAGGAGCAGATCAACGGCGTCGAGGACATGCTGTACATGCAGTCGCAGACCAACAGCGACGGCAACCTGACGCTCACCGTCACGTTCAAGCTCGGCACCGATCCCGACAAGGCCACGCAGCTCGTGCAGAACCGCGTGAACCAGGCGCTGCCGCGCCTGCCGGAAGACGTGCAGCGGCTCGGCGTGACGACGGTGAAGAGTTCGCCGAGCATCACGATGATCGTGCACCTGATCTCGCCCGACAATCGCTACGACACGACGTACCTGCGCAATTACGCGCTGATCAACGTGAAGGACCGGCTGTCGCGCATTCGCGGCGTCGGCGAGGTGCAGCTGTGGGGCGCGGGCGACTATTCGATGCGCGTGTGGCTCGATCCGCAGAAGGTCGCGCAGCGCGGGCTGACCGCCGCCGACGTCGTGCGCGCGATTCGCGAGCAGAACGTGCAGGTCGCGGCGGGCGTGGTGGGGGGCTCGCCGTCGCCGGCCGATACGCCGTTGCAACTGTCGGTGAACGCGCGCGGCCGCCTGCAGACCGAAGAGGAATTCGGCGACATCGTCGTGAAGACGGCACCGGACGGCGGCGTCACGCACCTGCGCGACATCGCGCGCACCCAGCTCGGCGCGTCGAACTACGGCTTGCGGGCGCTGCTCGACAACGAATCGGCGGTCGCGATGCCCGTGTTCCAGCTGCCGGGCGCCAACGCGCTGCAGGTCGCGCAGGCCGTGCGCGCGGAAATGGACGATCTCAAGCACGACTTCCCGGCCGGCGTCGACTACAAGATCGTCTACGACCAGACGCTGTACATGCGTTCGAGCATCGAAGCGGTCGTGCACACGCTGGTCGAGGCGATCGTGCTCGTCGCGCTCGTCGTGATCGTGTTCCTGCAGACGTGGCGCGCGTCGATCATTCCGTTGATCGCGGTGCCCGTGTCGATCGTCGGCACCTTCGCGCTGCTGCTCGCGTTCGGCTACTCGATCAATACGCTGTCGCTGTTCGGCATGGTGCTCGCGATCGGGATCGTGGTCGACGACGCGATCGTCGTCGTCGAGAACGTCGAACGCAACATCGAGAGCGGGATGACCGCGCGGGACGCGACCTACAAGGCGATGCAGGAAGTGAGCGGGCCGATCATCGCGATCGCGCTGACGCTCGTCGCCGTGTTCGTGCCGCTCGCGTTCATGTCGGGGCTGACCGGCCAGTTCTACAAGCAGTTCGCGATGACGATCGCGATCTCGACGGTGATCTCGGCGTTCAACTCGCTGACGCTGTCGCCGGCGCTATCCGCGATCCTGCTGAAGGGGCATGGCGACAAGGAAGACCGGCTGACGCGCGTGATGAACCGCGTGCTCGGCGGCTTCTTTCGCCGCTTCAACACGGTGTTCCGACGCGGCGCGGAGCACTACGGGCGCGGCGTGCGCGGCGTGTTGACGCGGCGCTCGCTGGTGCTCGCGACGTATCTGATGCTGATCGGCGCGGCCGTGCTCGTCGCGCGCGCGGTGCCGACCGGCTTCATTCCGGCGCTGGATCGCGGCTATCTCGTCGCGTTTGCGCAATTGCCGAGCGGCGCGTCGCTGGATCGCACCGAGTCGGTGATGCGACAAATGGCGTCCGTCGCGCTGAAGCAGCCGGGCGTCGATCACGCGCCGGCTTTCCCGGGGATGTCGGTGAACGGGTTCATGAACAGTTCGAGCGCGGGCATCGTGTTCGTGATGCTGAAACCGGCGCGCGAGCGGCGCGGGCTGTCGGCCGACGCGATCGCCGCGGCGTTGAACCGCCAGTACGGCGGGATCAAGGGCGCGTTCATCGCGGTGTTCCCGCCGCCGGCGGTGTTCGGGCTCGGCACGCTCGGCGGCTTCAAGCTGCAGATCGAGGACCGTGGCGCGGTCGGCTATACGCGGCTGGCGGAGGCCGCGCGCGACTTCATCGCGCAGATGAAGCATGCGCCGGAATTCGGCCGGGTGTTTACGAACTACCAGGTCAACGTGCCGCAGCTGAACGTCGATCTCGATCGCGTGAAGGCGAAGCAGCTCGGCGTATCGGTCACCGACGTGTTCAACACGATGCAGGTGTATCTCGGCTCGCTGTACGTGAACGACTTCAACCGCTTCGGCCGCGTGTACCAGGTGCGCGTGCAGGCCGATGCGCCGTTCCGCCAGCGCGCGGACGACATCCTGCAGTTGAAGACGCGCAACGCCGCCGGCGAGATGGTGCCGCTGTCGTCGCTCGTCAACGTGACGCCGACGTTCGGCCCCGAGATGGTGGTGCGCTACAACGGCTACACGGCGGCCGACATCAACGGCGGCCCGGCGCCGGGCTTCTCGTCGGGGCAGGCGCAGGCCGCGGTCGAGCGGATCGCTGCGCAGACACTGCCGCGCGGCGTGAAGTTCGAGTGGACCGACCTCACGTACCAGCAGCTCCTCGCCGGCAACGCGGCGATCTGGGTGTTCCCGATCAGCGTGCTGCTGGTGTTCCTCGTGCTCGCCGCGCAGTACGAAAGCCTGACGCTGCCGCTCGCGGTGATCCTGATCGTGCCGATGGGCATCCTGTCGGCGCTCACCGGCGTATGGCTCACGCAGGGCGACAACAACATCTTCACGCAGATCGGCCTGATGGTGCTGGTGGGGCTGTCGGCGAAGAACGCGATCCTGATCGTCGAGTTCGCGCGCGAGCTCGAGCGCGACGGCAGGACGCCGCTCGAAGCCGCGATCGAAGCGAGCCGGCTGCGCCTGCGGCCGATCCTGATGACGTCGATCGCGTTCATCATGGGCGTGGTGCCGCTCGTCACGTCGAGCGGCGCCGGCGCGGAGATGCGTCATGCGATGGGCGTCGCGGTGTTCTTCGGGATGCTCGGCGTGACGCTGTTCGGGCTGATGCTGACGCCGGTGTTCTATGTGGTGCTGCGCACGCTCGCGGGCGGCAGGATTCACGTCGCCGGCAAGGATTCGGCCGGCTATGGCGTGCCGGCTTCGGATGCTTGAGGAGGCGCGACGTGAACGGCAACAGCGGTAACAACAACGGCAACGACACGGACGGTCGATACATGCATACGGCAACGCGTGCCGCGGCCGGCACGCTGCTCGCCGCATTGCTCGCGGCCTGCGCGGTCGGGCCCGACTACCAGCGGCCGGACGTCGCGACGCCCGCCGCGTTCAAGGAAGCCCGCGTGCTCGCGGCCGGCGAGCAGGCCGGCACGTGGAAGCGGGCCGAGCCGTCGGACGCCGCGCATCGTGGCGAATGGTGGAAGGCGTTCGGCGATCCGGTGCTCGATTCGCTCGAAGCGCAGGCGCTCGCCGCGAACCAGAACCTGAAGGCCGCGGCGGCGCGCGTCGAGGAAGCGCGCGCGGCCACCCGCGCGGCGCGCTCGCAATGGTTCCCGCAGATCGGCGCGGGCTTCGGGCCGACTCGGCAGGGGCTGTCGTCGGCGTCGCAGTCGCTGCCGCAGGGCAGCGGCCCGACCATCTCGACGCTGTGGCGCGCGCAAGGCACGGTGTCGTACGAAGCGGACCTGTTCGGCCGCGTCGGCCGCAACGTCGAGGCGTCGCGCGCGGACCAGGCGCAGAGCGAGGCGCTGTTCCGCTCGGTGCAGCTCGCGCTGCAGGCGGATGTCGCGCAGAACTACTTCGCGTTGCGCCAGCTCGATTCCGACCAGGACCTGTACCGCCGCACGGTCGAGCTGCGCGAACAAGCGCTGAGGCTCGTGCAGCGCCGTTTCAACGAAGGCGACATCAGCGAGCTCGACGTGTCGCGCGCGAAGAACGAGCTGGCGAGTGCGCAGGCCGATGCGGTCGGTGTCGCGCGTCGCCGCGCGGCGTCCGAGCATGCGCTCGCGATCCTGCTCGGCAAGGCGCCGGCGGATTTCGCGTTCAATGAAACGCCGCTCGTGCCGGTCGGGATGAAGGTGCCGGCGGGCCTGCCGTCGGCGCTGCTCGAACGGCGCCCCGACGTGGCGGCGGCCGAGCGCGCGATGGCGGCGGCGAATGCGCGCATCGGGCTCGCGAAGTCGGCGTACTTCCCGAAGCTCGACATCACCGGTGCGGCCGGCTTTGAAGCGTCGACGCTCGGCAACCTGTTCATGTGGTCGAGCCGCACGTTCCTGCTCGGGCCGTTCGCGGGCACCGCGCTGACGCTGCCGCTGTTCGACGGCGGGCGACGCGCGGCGGGCGTGCAGCAGGCGCGCGCGCAGTACGACGAACAGGTTGCGAACTACCGGCAGCAGGTGCTCGTCGCGTTCCGCGAGGTCGAGGACAATCTGGCCGATCTGCGGCTGCTCGACGACCAGATCCGCGCGCAGGATACGGCCGTCAAGGCATCGCGGCGCGCGGCGACGCTGTCGCGCACGCAGTATCAGGAGGGCGAGGTCAGCTATCTCGACGTGATCGATGCGGAGCGGTCGGTGTTGGCGTCGCAGCTGCAGGCGAACCAGCTGACGGGCGCGCAGGCCGTATCGACCGTCAACCTGATTCGTGCGCTGGGTGGCGGGTGGGGCGGCATTCAACCGCCGCCTGGCCGGATTTCCTGAATGGCGGAATGCAGGCCTACCAGAAAAGGGAGGTAAATCGATTTAATCATTCGGCTCCTATGTTATTGGGATGATTTTATTGAATGCCAGCCTTCCATTTGCTCATGGCAATTGCCGGAGTTAAATAAGATTGCCTGATCGATTCGTTCGAGGTGATTCGATTTCGTTGATCTGTATGGCCTGCTTTCGTCGGATTGGAATAGTCGACCGAATCGAATAGGTAAGCCAAAGCCCTTTCTTTCCCGAGTTGACCGGGAAGGAGGGCTTTTGTGCGGCGAAATCATTCTCTGGCAGAGGGTGTCATTCGATAATTGCAATTATTGTTGCCAATTCTGCGGGAAATAAGGTTGGGTTGAAAATACCTTTGTGAAAAAGGGGCTTTGACTTTTTCAATATCGGGGTATATATTGATCTGACGAATTCGAGGTGCTTCAACTCTAAAAAAAATTTCCACAATGGTTTTTATGCGAGGGCAATGTGATGGACGGTGGTATCCCCACGGCTGCTTGTCACTTGTATGGCAGGCATCCATTTTCTTTCCAGATTAAGCGAACGGATTATCCCCGCCCGGTGACGCGATTCGTCGCGCTCGCCCGTCGTCGCAGCATGACCTCCGGGCTCGCATGGCCCGGCGCATGCGCCGAACACCCGGCTGGCGCCCTGCGTCCGGCCGTGCCGATCTGACGCGCCGCCGTCGCGCGACATTCACGCGTCGAAAGCTCACGCAAGCAATCGTTGTCCGGTTGGTCGCCAGCGCTGCGCGCATGGCGTCGCACGTGCTGTCGGCGCGTGCGACAGGTGTCGTCGCAGCGCCGCGCCAATGGTGACGCCGGGTTCGCTGTCGCCGGTCGAGGCAATACCGGGCTGAACGAAGCGCACTGCGAATCGGTTTGATTTTCGTGCGCTTATAAAGGAATGCTTACATGTTACCGGAGACAAGATGGATGAATCGCGCAATCGAGGCTCGGCGGTCGTATCCGCGGTCGGGAGCGTGTCGTGAGGGTAACCCGTCATGCGTGGCTGAATGCACTCGCGTCTTTTCTCGAACGGTGGGCGAGCCACGACATCGCGTGGCTCAGCGGGCCGGCCGAGCAGGTGAGGCGCGGGATGGCGGACGTCGCGGCGCGAGACGCGTCGATTGAACCGCCGGCGAGCGAACCACGGTGCCGGCCACGGCGAACATCACCGGCATCGAATTGATTGCGAGGGCAGCCATGTTTGTCGAGCACGTCAGCAACGTCAGTCCCCCACGCCTGACCGATTCCGGCCCGCACCCGCATTCCTGAGCCGCGGCGGCAGGCGCCGCACCATGCCGATCGACGTTCCGCCCCGACCCGGCGGCGAGGCGCCGTATCGCCGATCGCCTTTGAACATTCGTAGACAGACCGGAATTGGAGATCACATGTCCGCTCCGATGCTATTCGAGTTTTCAACGTTACCTTATGCGCCGCAGGACAAGCTGGACGCGTGGCGCGAGCAGAGCCGCCTGGCCGAAATCGTTCCCGGCAGCCGTGGCGTGTCGGACGAGTCGGTACTCGACAGCGAGTTCGTCGGCATTCACGCGAACCAGATCATGATCGGCGCGATGAACTATTCGGCCAAGTTTCACGGCGACTCGATCAGCTATGACCTGATCCGCTGCAAGAAGCGCATTCGCGAGGACGGTTTCGATCACTATGCGTTCCGGACCAGCCGAAGCAGCGTCTGGCGCGCCAGCAAGTTCGACAGCGTCGAAACCGTGCAGCCTCACCAGGTTGCCGTCGCGGACCTGACCCAGCCTTACCAGTTCAACGTCGGCGCGGGCAGCTTCGTGGCGGTGATCGTGCCGCGGCGGATGATTCCATTCGACCTCGCGGCGCGGCACGGCATGGTGATGGGCGGCACGATCGCGACGCTCACGAGCCAGTACCTGAACACGTTGTCGACGAATCTGCGGGGCGTGACCGCGGCCGAGATCCCGAGCCTCGCACAGGCGACGCTGGGCATGCTGACCGCGATGCTGATGCCGACGCCGGACAATCTTCGCGAGGCGCAATCCGAGCTGAAGGTCGAGATGTTCGAACGCGTGAAGGAACACATCAACGCGCATCTTGCGTCGCCGGAGCTGAGCGTGGAATCCATTTGCAAGAACGTCGGCCTGTCCAGGGCGAGCCTGTATCGGCTGTTCTCGGAGAACAACCTCGGTGTCAGCGAATACATCAAGCTCGCGCGCCTCAGGAAGATCTACGCGATCCTGTCGTCGCCTGACGGGCGCAAGCAGCGGCTGCCGAATATCGCTTACCAGTACGGGTTCTACGATGTGCCGTCGCTGACGCGCGACTTCAGGAAGTACTTCGGCAGCTCGCCGAAGGACGTCCAGTATTCGATATGGGGGGCCAACACCGTCAGGAAAGAACCTTCCGGCATGCTCACGAACGATTACTGGAGCTGGCATTACGCGTAAGCAGTCGAATCGACTTTGGAAACGTGTGATCGCTGCGGCCATCCGTTACCATTTGTCTGTCTCCGAATAACCCGGCGATTCATCATGACCACTGAACTCCAGAATCTAAAGACGCAATTACGTGAATTGAACATCCGTCTTTCGGATGTCAAGAAGGACGAAAAGCAATCGCTGCTCCAGACCATTCACGAGGGCGTCGCGCTGTACGGCATCACGGAAGACGAGTTGCTGCGCGCCGCCGGCTTCCGGAAGGCGCGCAAGGGGCGGGCGCCGGCGAAGTACTACGATCCCGCCACGGGGAAGACATGGTCGGGCCACGGTCCGCGGCCGAAGTGGCTCGAAGGCAAGAATCTCGACGATTATCTGGTCGACCGGGCGGCGAAGCCGTGGTGGCCGGAAGAGGCGTCCTGACCTGAGCCCGTAACCGCAGCGGCGATCTCCGCTGGCGTGGCCCCCGCTGCTGCGGGCGCCCGCGTACCGTCCCAATTCCGTCCCAATTCCGGCAAGGCCCGGCCCACTGCACGGTTTTCTGCTCCCCGGCACCGCCGGCCCGGAAGATTTCTCCCAAATGCATCGCCGGTCATTCATCTGACAAAAAAACCGTCCCGGTTCCCGGTATGATGCGCATCTCTCGTGTAGGGACCGCTTAATTTTGACCTCGCTTTGACGCCGCCGGCCGGCCCGGCGCCGCGATCGCAAACTCGAAAGATTTTGTAATAATAATTCCGTATACTTGTAATTTCTGACACAGGCGCCGCCGGCTTCCGCGTTGGCGGGCCGCCCACGCAGAACAACCAGATTCGTCGCCGTCGCGCCGTCCGGCGCCGCGACACGCTATGTACCGCCACCAATAAGCTATGTCTTCCAGCCCACCTGGTTCACCCAGCCGTGCCGCGGCGCTGTTCGCGCGCGTCTCGGCCTTGCTCCGCAACGAGCGCGTGCTGTCGCCGCTGCTCGCGCTCGGCATCGGGCTGCTGCTGATCGTGGTCTTCCAGCACCTGTCGGCGTCGATCGACTACCGGTCGGTGATCCATCAGGTGCGCGCGCTGTCGGCTGCCGAGTGGGGCGCGTCGCTCGGCGCGACGGCCCTCAGCTATCTCGCGCTCGTCGCCCGCGACGCGGTCGGCCTGCGCTACGTCGCGGCCAAGGTGCCGCGCGGGCCGTTGTGGATCGGCGCGATCGCCGCGTCGGCGCTCGGCAACGCGACCGGCTTCGGCGCGCTGACGGGCGGCGCGGTGCGCGCGCGCGTCTACGGCGTGGCCGGCGTCACGCCCGCCCAGATCGGCCGCATGACGGTGTTTACGAGCGGCACGCTCGCGCTCGCGCTGGTGCTGATGACCGCGGTCGGCATGGTGTGCCTGCCGCAGGCGCTGGCCGCGATGCTGCACGTCGCGCCCGGCGTGCTGGTGTGGAGCGGCGGCGCGCTGCTCGTCGCGATGGCGGCCCTGGTGGCCGCGTGCGGCCGCGCGGCCCGCCCGGTCGCGACGCGCTTCAAGTGGCTTGCGTTCGACATCCCGGCGCGCCGCGATCTCGTCGAGCAGATCGTCTACGCGGTGTTCGACGTGGTGGCGGCGGGCCTCACGCTGTGGGTGCTGCTGCCGGCCGCGCCGGTCGGCTTTGCGACCTTCATCACCATCTACGCGGCCGCGCTGCTGCTCGGCATGATCGGCCATACGCCGGGCGGGATCGGCGTGTTCGAGGCGGCGATGGTGTTCACGCTCGGCCACGACGTGCCCGCGCACGCGATGCTTGCCGCGCTGATCGCGTATCGCGCGATCTACTTCGGCGTGCCGTTCGTGCTGTCGGCCGGCCTGCTGGCCGCCTTCGAAGGCCGCGCGCTGCGGCGGCGGCTCGTCACGCGGCAGGCCGTGCGCGTGTCCCAGCTCGCGCCGCTGTTCCTGAGCCTCGTCACGTTCGCGGTCGGCACGATGCTGGTGATTTCCAGCGCGACGCCGGCGTTCTGGTATCGGATCGCGATCCTGCGCAACATCGTGCCGCTGTGGGTGCTGGAAGGCTCGCAGGTGATCTGCAGCGTGCTCGGCGTCGCGCTGCTGTTCGTCGCGCGCGGGCTGCTGCGCCGGCTCGACGGGGCGTGGTGGATGACCCTCGCACTGACGCTCGCGAGCCTCGCGCTGTCGCTCGCGAAAGGGCTCGCATTCGTCGAGGCAGGCGTGCTCGGCGCGCTGCTGGTGCTGCTGCTCGTCAGCCGCCGGCGCTTCAAGCGCCATTCGTCGCTGTTCGCGGAACGCTTCACCGTCGGCTGGTTCGTGTCGGTCGCGCTGGTGCTGATGCTCGCGGTGTGGGTGCTGTTCTTCGCGTTCCGCGACGTGCCGTACACGCGCGAGCTGTGGTCGCATTTCTCGTTCGACGCGCGCGCGCCGCGCGCGCTGCGCGCGACGCTCGCCTCGGGCGTGTTCGTCGCGCTGTTCGCGCTGTATCAGCTGCTGCGCCCGGCGCCGGGCCGCTTCGTGAAGCCGGCGCCGCAGGATCTGCTCGACGCCGAGCGGATCATCCGCGCGCAGGAGTGCAGCGACGCCGGGCTCGCGCTGATGGGCGACAAGAGCTTCCTGTTCTCGGAATCGCGCGAGGCTTTCCTGATGTATGCGAAGTACGGCCGCACCTGGGCCGCGCTGCACGATCCGGTGGGCCCGCGCAGCGAATGGCCGGCGCTGATCGGCAAGTTCATCGCGCTCGCGCACGCGCACAGCGGCCGCGCGGCGTTCTACCAGGTGCGCGCGAACGCGCTGCCGCTGTATCTCGACGCGGGCCTCACGCTGATGAAGCTCGGCGAGGAGGCGCACGTCGCGCTCGACGCGTTCGACCTGAAGGGCTCGCACCGCTCGCACCTGCGCTACGCGCTGCGGCGCGGCGACAAGGATGCGCTCGCCGTCGAGGTGATCGCGCCGCGCGACGTGCCGGCCGCGCTGCCGGCGCTGCGCGGGATTTCCGACGGCTGGCTCGACAGCCGCGATGCGCGCGAGAAGAGCTTCTCGGTCGCGGCGTTCCACGACGGCTATCTCGCGACGCAGTCGGTGATGCTGGTGCGGCAGGCCGACAAGCCGATCGCGTTCGTCACGTTCATGACGACCGACCTCAACACCGAGGCGACCGTCGGCGTGATGCGCCACCTGCCGGAAGCGTCGCCGTACGCGATGGAGTATCTGTTCACGCAGCTCGCGCTGCATCTGAAGGAAGCGGGTTTCCGCAAGCTGAGCCTCGGCATCGCGCCGTTCTCGGGGATGGGCGCGGCGAAGATGCCGTCGCCGTGGCACCGGGTCGGGTTGATGGTGTGGCGCTTCGGCGGCCGTTTCTACAATTTCCGCGGCTTGCGCGCGTTCAAGAGCAAGTTCGAGCCGCATTGGGAGCCGCGTTATCTCGCGGCTTCGGGCTCGGTCGGCGTGTTCGTCACGCTGGCGGATCTGTCCTTGCTGGCTGGAGGTCGGCGTTCATGATGCTGAAGAAGGGAATCGCGCGCGCGGTGGTCGCCTGCGCGGGAATGATGTTGGCCGGCGGCGCGTTCGCGGCACCGCCGGTGGCGAAGCAGGAAACCGTGTCGGGCGGCCGCTACGGGCCGGTCACGGTGACGAAGCCGAGCGGCGCGCTGCGCGGTTTCGTCGTGATGTTCTCGCGTGACAGCGGCTGGAGCACGGCCGACCAGCAGGCGGCCGATGCGCTCGCGAAAGCCGGCGCGATGACGGTCGGCGTCGATTCGGCGCGCTATGCGGCGAACCTCGCCGCGATCCAGGAGACCTGCCATCACCTCGACGGCGACGCCGAGGCGGTCAGCCACCAGCTCGAACGGCTCGCGCGCTCGTCGCGCTACTTCACGCCGATCGTCGCGGGCGTCGGGCAAGGCGGCGCGATCGCGAAGCAGATCCTGTCGATGGCGCCGGAGAACACGATCGCGGGCGCGGTGTCGGTTGCGCCGGCGGCGAAGCTCGATCCGCGCTTCAAGCCGTGCCCGCCCGATCCGACGATCGTGCGCCGCGCGATGCCGGGCTTCGTCGCGTCGGCGCCGGCCGGCGACGGCGCGAAGCTCGTGTCGCTCGTCACGCCGCACCTGCGCGACGACAGCAGCACCGACGAGCTCGACGTGTCGGACCTGCCGCTGATCGAGCTGCCGGCCAAGGGCGGCGGCAACCTGCTCGCGATCGTGATTTCCGGCGATGGCGGCTGGCGCGACCTCGACAAGACGATCGCCGAGGCGCTGCAGCGCGACGGCGTGTCGGTGGTCGGCATCGACAGCCTGCGCTACTTCTGGAGCGAGAAGCCGCCCGCGCAGACGAGCCGCGATCTCGCGCGCGTGATGCGCACCTACATGGCGCGCTGGCGCGCGACGAACGTCGCGCTGATCGGCTACTCGTTCGGCGCGGACGTGATGCCGTTCGCGTACAACCGGCTGCCGGCCGACCTGCGCGACAAGGTCTCGGTGATGTCGCTGCTCGGCTTCGCGCCGGCCGCGGATTTCCAGATCCGCGTGACGGGCTGGCTCGGCATGCCGGCGAGCGACAAGGCGCTGAAGGTCGCGCCGGAGATCGCGAAGGTGCCGCCGGGCATCGTGCAGTGCTTCTACGGCGAGCAGGAGAAGGAGACGATGTGCCCGGCGCTCGCGAACACGGGCATCGAGGTGATCAAGACGCAGGGCGAGCATCACTTCGGCCGCGACTATGTCGCGCTCGAGAAGCAGATTCTCGCGGCGTTCAGGAAGCAGGTGGTCGCGAAGTAACCGCATGCGCCGGCCGTCGCGCCGGCGCGCGTCTCACACGTGTCATACCGCCGCGTCCTGCGGCGGTCTCTCCGATCCCGCATCCCGCTGGTAGAAACCCGGAAAGCGTTCGAGCTGGCGCCGTGCATCCTCCGGATCGGCGTCCGCGCCGAGCACCGCGCTCGAGAAGCCCGTGCGCGCCATCAGCAGCAACTGGTCGACCAGCACGTCGCCCGTCGCGCGCAGGTCCCCCGTGAACCCGAAGCGTTTGCGCAGCAGGTAGGCCTGGCTGTACGCGCGGCCATCGGTGAACGCGGGGAAGTGCAGGTCGATGCGCGAAGCCTGCGCGATCCGCGCGGCAAGCGGCTCCAGCGCCTCGTCGTTCGAGATGGCAAGCGCGGCGTCGCGCGGGTCGTCGCGGTGTTCGGCCGGCGTCAGCAGCCGGATGCGTTGCGGTGTGGTCATCATGCGGTCGCTGCGAGATGCCGCGCGCGGTTGGCGGCGGCCTTGAAGGGTTCCGGCCCGACGCGGCGCACCGTGTCGATGAAGCGTTCCGCGCGGCCGCCCGTGTCGAGCCGTGCGTCGAGATACGCGGTGACGAGCGCGTCGACGACGTCGACGATCTCGTCCGCCGAGAACGACGGGCCGATCACCTTGCCCGGCTGCGCGGCGCCGCTCGCGGCCGAGCCGTCGGAGCCGCCGAGCGTCACCTGGTACCACTCGGCGCCGTCCTTGTCGACGCCGAGGATGCCGATGTGGCCGCTGTGGTGATGGCCGCACGAGTTGATGCAGCCGCTGATGTGCAGGTCGATGTCGCCGACGTCGTGCAGCAGGTCGAGATCCTGGAAGCGTTCGGCGATCGCATCGGCGATCGGGATCGAGCGCGCGTTCGCCAGTGCGCAGAAGTCGCCGCCCGGGCACGCGATCATGTCGGTCAGCAGGCCGACGTTCGCGCTCGCGAGCCCGGCCGCGCGCGCGTCTTCCCACAGCAGGAACAGGTCGTCGACGTGCACCCACGGCAGCACGGCGTTCTGCGTGTGCGTGACGCGCGCTTCGCCGGCCGAGTAGCGGTCGGCCAGGTCGGCGAGCGCGTCGAGCTGGTCCGGCGACGCGTCGCCGGGCGCCTGCAGGCGTCGCTTGAACGACAGCGTGACGATGCGCAGCGCCGGGTCGCGGTGCGCGGCGACGTTGCGCGCGAGCCAGCGCGCGAACGCCGGATGCCGGCCGGCCTGCGCGGCGACGCTCGCACTCGTGTGTTGTGTGTCGACGCTGCGCGGCTTGCGCGGCGGCGGCACGAAGCAGGCGGCGACGCGCTCGAATTCGGCCTGCGGGATCGTGTGCGGGCCGCCGTCGTGCTCGACGATCTGGCGGAATTCCGCTTCGACGTCGTCGATGTAGCGCTGCCCCTCGGTCTTCACGAGGATCTTGATACGCGCCTTGTACTTGTTGTCGCGGCGGCCGTAGCGGTTGTACACGCGCACGATCGCCTCGATGTAGTTCATCACGTGCCGCCACGGCAGGAACGCGCGCAGCAGCGTCGCGATCATCGGCGTGCGGCCCATCCCGCCGCCGACGCTCACGCGAAAGCCGAGCTCGCCCGCGTCGTTGCGCACGAGCTTCAGCCCGACGTCGTGCCAGTCGGTCGCCGCGCGATCCTCGGTCGCGCCGGTGATCGCGATCTTGAACTTGCGCGGCAGGAACGCGAACTCCGGGTGCAGCGTCGTCCATTGCCGCATCACCTCGGCGAACGGACGCGGATCGGCGATCTCGTCCGGCGCGACGCCCGCGCGCTCGTCGCACGAGATGTTGCGGATGCAGTTGCCGCTCGTCTGGATGCCGTGCATGTCGACGGTCGCGAGCAGGTCCATCACGTCGGCCGCCTTCGCGAGCGGAATCCAGTTGAACTGCACGTTGGTGCGGGTCGTGAAATGCGCGTTGCGGGTCGGCAGGCGCGTGGTGCCGAGCAGCCCCTGCGCGTCGCATGCGGCGCGGTAGGTCGCTTCGTCGGGCACGTCGTAGTCGCGCGCGATCCGCGCGAGCACGCGCAGCTGCGCGCTCGACAGCTCGCCGTACGGCACGGCCGCGCGCAGCATCGGCGCGTGGCGCTGCACGTACCAGCCGTTCTGCAGCCGCAGCGGCCGGAACGCGTCTTCGCTCAATGCGCCGCGCTGCCAGCGTTCGAGCTGGTCGCGAAACTGGGCCGCGCGGCTGTGCACGAGCGCGCGGTCGAAAACCGTATATCGATACATGACATCACAAGCGTGGAAAGCGGCGGTGCGTGCCGCGCGTGAGGACAATCGCGACTGGCATCGCGCAACGAAAGGACAGGGTAGGGAACGCGCGGGGGGCGGACAAGCAGCAGATGCGGGTGGAATGAGCGCAGCAGATGCGGCGGCGCGCTCGTGCGCGCAAAGGCGCCTGCCTGCAAGCGTTCAGCCGGCCTTGCGCACGGCCGGTTCGGCGACGAGTTCGCCGAGCACGCGGATCGCGCGTTCGATGTCGCGGCTCCACGGATGGCCGAAATTCACGCGCACGCAGCGCTCGAAGCCATGCGCCGCGGAAAACAGCGGCCCCGGCGCGAAGCTGATGCCGCGCGCGATCGCCTGCCTGTGCAGTTCCATCGCGTCGATCGCATCGGGGAATTCGAGCCACAGGAAATAGCCGCCGTCCGGCCGCGCCCATTCGACGCCGGCGGGCAGCCAGCGCCGCAGCGCGTCGTCCATGCGCGCGTACTGGCCCCGCAGCGCACCGCGCAGCTTGCGCAGGTGGCGGTCATAGCCGCCATGCTCGAGGTAGTTCGCGATGCCGGCCTGCGCCGGAATGCTCGCCGACAGCGTCGTCATCAGCTTGAGCCGCTGCACCTTCTCCGCGAACCGGCCCGCGGCCGCCCAGCCGATCCGGTAGCCGGGCGCGAGCGTCTTCGAGAACGAACTGCAGTGCATCACGAGGCCGTGCGTGTCGAATGCGCGCGCGGGCAGCGGGTAGTCCGGCCCGAAATGCAGCTCGCCGTATACGTCGTCCTCGATCAGCGGCACGTCGCGCGCCGCCAGCAGTTCGACGAGCGCGCGCTTCTTGTCCGCCGACAGCGTGACGCCGGTCGGGTTCTGGAAATTCGTCATGAACCAGCACGCGCGCACGTCGTGCCGGTCGAGCGCATGCGCGAGCGCGTCGAGATCGAGGCCCGTGCGCGGATCCACCGGAATCTCGACCGCCCGCAGGTCGAGCCGCTCGATCGCCTGCAGCGCCGCGTAGAAGCCGGGCGCTTCGACGGCCACCACGTCGCCGGGCCGCGTGACGGCCATCAGGCACAGGTTCAGCGCTTCGAGCGCGCCGTTCGTGACGACGATCTCGTCGAGCGGCTGCGACACGCCCATCGCCAGATAGCGCAGCGCGATCTGGCGGCGCAGCTGCTCGTTGCCGGGCGGCAGGTCGACCACCGTGCTCCACGGGCTGACGAGGCGCGTCGCCTGTGCGAGCGATTTCGCGAGGCGTGGCAATGGAAACAGCTTCGGCGACGGGAACGCGGAGCCGAGCGGCACGATGCCCGGCTGCGTCGCGGCGTCGAGCACCGAGAACACGAGGTCGCTGATGTCGACCTTGCGCGTCGCCGGCGCGGCGCGGCTTGCGCGCCGCTTCGCGGGCGGTCGCGCGCCCGGCGCGACGTAGTAGCCCGAGCGTTCGCGCGCGCGAATCAGGCCCCACTGTTCGAGCAGGTAGTACGCGCGAAACACCGTCGACTGGCTGACGCCGTGCTGCGCGATGAGCTGGCGCAGCGACGGCAGGCGCGTGCCGACCGCGAGGTTGCCGTTGCGGATCTCGTCGGCGATCGTATGGGCGAGGGTTTCGTAGCGTTTCATCGGGGTGGACGGAAGCCGTTCGCCGGGCGCGGGCCGGACGGGCCTCGCGCGCGGCGGCGAGCGGCGGGCTCATTGTCCAATGGCCGTCGCCAAAAGGAAAGCGCATCCGTCCCCGCGGCACGCGCGGGCGGGCGGCGCGCTCAGGCCGCGCTGGGCTTCGCGCTGCGATGGCCGGCATGGCCGCGCAACGCCGGCAGCGGCTCGACCTTGCCGACGACGAACAGGTACGACAGCGCGCCGACGATGCACAGCGCGCCCGCCACCGCGAGCGGCACGGCGAACGAGCCCTTCGTGATCGACAGCATCACGCCGGTGAACGTCGTGATGAAGATCCCCGCGAGATTGCCCGCGAAGTTCTGGATGCCGCCGATCGACGCGACGTGCGCGGGCGTCGGCGCGACTTCGCCGACCAGCGTCCACACGTTCGCGCCGGCGAACGACAGGCTCGCATAGGCGAGCGCGAACAGCGCGAGGCAGGCCCATACGTTCTCGACGAACGCGGACAGCGCGATCGACGACGACAGCAGCATGCCGAGCACGAGGCAGGTCTTGCGCGCGGCGGTCGCGCTCCAGCCGCGCCGGAACAGGCTGTCCGACACGTAGCCGCCGAGCCAGCCGCCGGGAATCGCGAGCAGCGCGGGCAGCATGCCCCAGGTGCCGAGCGACGCGAGCGAGAAGCCGCGCGACTGCAGCAGGTAGCTCGGGAACCACGTGATGAAGAAGTAGATCGCGAAGTTCAGGCAGAACAGGCCGATCATCATCCCCCAGATGGTCCGGTAGCGGAACAGGTCGAGCCACGACACCTTCGCGCCGTCGGCGGCGGCCGTGGCGGCCGGTGTGCCGCGCTGCGCGAGCAATGCGTCGACGGCGTCCGGCGCGATCGCGCGGTAGCGCTCCGGGTCGCGATAGATGAACCACCACGCGAGCGCCCAGACGATGCCGATGCCGCCGGTGATCACGAACGAGCCGCGCCAGCCGACGAGCGAGATCAGCCACGCGACGAGCGGCAGCGACAGCGCGGAGCCGACCCGCGAGCCGCTGTCGAAGATGCTGCTCGCGAGCCCGCGCTCGCTGCGCGGAAACCAGTTGAACGCGACCTTCGCGAACGACGGGATCGCGGCCGCCTCGCCCACGCCGAGCATCAGCCGCACGCCCACCAGCTGCGCGAGGCCGCGCGCGGCGCCGGTCGCGACCGTGAACGCGGACCACCAGCCGACCGCGAGCGCGAGGCTCACGCGCACGCCGACCTTGTCGATGAACCAGCCGGCCGGCAGCTGCAGGAACGCGTAGGTCCAGAAGAACGCGCTCAGCACGAGCCCCATGCCGACCGCGTCGAGGCCGAGCTCCGCGCGAATGCTCGGTGCGGCGATCGCGAGGTTCGCGCGGTCGATGAAGTTGATGACGTTGGCGAGGAAGCACATGAAGATCATGGCCCATCGGATTCGTGGCATGTGAAGTCTCCGCGCGGAATGGTGTGGCGGGCCGCCGGCGATCCGCTGCGCCGGCGGCCTCGGTGAGCAGGTCAGTGCGGCTGGCGCGCGAGCGTGTCCATCGCTTCCCACAGGCCGTTCAGGTACACGGCGCCGAGCGCGCGGTCGTAGAGCCCGTAGCCCGGCTTGCCGGTCTCGCCCCAGATCATGCGGCCGTGGTCCGGGCGCACGTAGCCGGTGAAGCCGGTGTCGTGATACGCCTTCACGATCGCCGCGATGTCGAGCGAGCCGCAGCGCGACAGGTGCGCGGTTTCCTCGAAGTCGCCGTTCGCGTCGACCTTCACGTTGCGGATGTGCGCGAAGTGGATGCGGCCCATCGCGCCGAACTCGCGCACCAGCGCCTCGACATCGTTCTGCGGCCCCGCGCCGAGCGAGCCCGAGCACAGCGTGAGCCCGTTCGCGGGCGTGTCGACGATGCGCACGATGCGCGCGAGGTCGTCGCGGTTCTTCACGATGCGCGGCAGCCCGAAGATCGGGCGCGGCGGATCGTCCGGGTGGATCGCCATCTTCACGCCGGCTTCCTGCGCGACCGGGATGATCGCCTTCAGGAAGTATTCGAGGTTGGCCCACAGCCGCGCTTCGTCGACGTCGCGGTAGTCGGCGAGCAGCGCCTGCAGCGCGTCCGCGCGGTAGCTCGAATCCCAGCCCGGCAGCGCGATGCCCTGGCTCGGGTCGATCCGGTCGACCGCGGCGGTGCTGAACGCGAGGCAGGTCGAGCCGTCGTCGAGCGTCTTCGACAGCTCGGTGCGGGTCCAGTCGAACACGGGCATGAAGTTGTAGCAGATCACCCGGATGCCGGCCGCGCCGAGATGGCGGATCGTCTGCTGATAGTTCGCGATCAGGCGGTCGCGGCTCGGCTTGCCGAGCTTGATGTCCTCGTGAACGGGCACCGATTCGACGACCTCGAAGCGCAGGCCGGCCCGCTCGATCGTCGCCTTCAGCGCGTCGATCTTGTGCGCGGGCCAGGTCTCGCCCACCGGTTCGTCGTAGATCGCGGACACGATGTGCGTCACGCCCGGGATCTGCCGGATGTACTGCAGCGAGACCGGATCGGACTCGCCATACCAACGGAAAGACATCTTCACTGGATCGGCTCCTTGCTGGCGGTTCATGGGTCGGATGGCCGGGCGGCAGCGCGCGCCCGGTGACGGAATTCGCGCATTATGATTGGTATGCCAGTTTACGGAGATAGTGGTTTACCAGTTATCCGATCGATCGACGAAAGAGGCGGGCGGCCGGCATGGCGTTGAAGGAAAACGCGTCAAGCACGCTGCGTGGGGGCCGGAAATTGGTGTACCATTTTCGCGATCCGGCGCCGTGGGTGGCGGCGGCAAGCCTGCTGCGAGAGTTCGATGACCGATTTATCCAACCTGCCCGGCCACCGCGACCGCGACGCGGATGCCGCGGATCGCTCCTACATTGGCCTCGCGCGGCAGATCCACGCGATGGTCGCGGCCGGCGCGTTCGAGGCCGGCGCGCGGCTGCCGTCGGAGCGCAGCCTGGCCGACCAGTTCGGCGTGAGCCGCACGCAGGTGCGCGAGGCGATCATCGCGCTCGAGGTGCAGGGGATCGTCGAGGTGCGGGTGGGGTCGGGCATCTACGTGTCGGCCGCCGACGCCGCGAAGCCGGTGACGTTCGAGGTGCCGCGCGGGCCGGGCCCGATCGAGACGCTGCGCGCGCGCGGGCTGATCGAGGCGGAGATCGCGGCGCTGGCGGCGCTCGAGCGGAAGGACGCCGATCTCGACCGGCTGTTCGTCGCGCTGACGACGATGCGCGAGCAGATGGACGACAAGGCCGCGTACGACGCGGCCGATCGCCAGTTCCACATGCGCATCGCCGAATCCACCGGCAACACGGTGCTGCTGCACATGGCCACGGCGATGTGGGACTGCGCGCGCAGCGATCCGCTGTGGGACAAGATCGAGGAACATTTTCATTCGCCTGCATTGCGCGCGGCCTCGCAGGAAGATCACCAGCGGATCTTCGCGGCGATCATGGCGCGCGACGCCGACGGCGCGCGCGACGCGATGCGCGCGCACCTGGCGCGCGTGATCGCGGAGTTTACGCAGGCGTGGCGCTAGGCATCGTTCGCGCGCACATTGAACAGACGATTGATTGCCAATGAGAAAGCGGTCGTGCGGATATGGGCGGTCGATTGACGCGTCGACAGGAAGCGACGCGCGAAAGACCTCGCCGCTGCTCAACTTCGACCGCGGGTTGCCGATAACCCGATAGGGCATCGATCGACATTCGTTTGCGGACGCAACGGGTTGCGAATGATCGCATCAATGCGATGGGCGCGAACCCATTCGATCCGTAGCGCGAATCATTCTGATTTCGCCGGCGGCGGCACGTGCATCAAGCGACATTGCATGCGGCGAGTTCGTATTGCGTGACGATATTTTTTATGGTGTCGTTGCAAGCTATCGCATCGACTCGAAAAAGGACAGTCGAATGCAGCCGGGCGATTCGGAGACACTCCGATTAATCAGGGGAATCGGTGCAGGTTGGCGCGGGGTCAACGTTGCATTGCACTGGATTCTCATCCTCCTCGTGCTGAGCCTGTCGTGCTCGCCGGGCTTTGCTGCACCCGAATCGGCAAACGAAAACGTGTTGCGTGTGCTCGCGTGGCCGGGCTATGCGGACAGCGATGTCGTCAGCGCTTTCGAAATGCAGTTCCACGCGCGCGTCGAAGTGACGCTCGTCGATTCCGACGAAGCGTTATGGTCGCGCATGCATAGCGCGTCGCCGCCGCCGTACGACGTGCTCGCGGCGAACACCGCCGAGATCCAGCGCTATGCGCGCGACAACCTGCTCGCGCCGCTGGACCTGTCGCGCATTCCGAACCGGCAGCGGCAGCTGCCGAACTTCCAGCAGGTGGCGAACATCGGCGGGCTCGTGCGCGACAACGCGACCTACGGGATTCCGTTCACGTATTCGTCGATGGGGCTGATCTACGACCGCAAGCAGGTGCCGGTCGCGCCGCACTCGATGCGCGAGCTGTGGAACCCGCGCTACCGGGGCAAGGTGCTCGACTTCAACAGCGCGCAGCACAACTTCTCGTTCACCGCGCTCGCGCTCGGCTATGGCGACCCGTTCAAGCTGTCGCCGGCGCAGTCGCGCGCCGTCGCGCTCAAGCTGATCGAGCTGCGCCGCAACCTGCTCACGTACTACACGCTGCCCGAGGAGGCGACCGCGCTGTTCGTCCGCCATCGCGCGGCGCTGATGTTCGGCAACTACGGCACGCAGCAGGTCGAACTGCTGCGCCGCGCGGGCGCGGATGTCGGCTACGTGATTCCGGACGAGGGCGCGCTCGCGTGGCTCGACTGCTGGGCGATGACGCGCGGCGCGGAGCCCCCCGAGCTGGCGCTCGCGTGGATCAACTACATGCTCGAGCCGTCGGTGGGCGCGCTGCTCACGCAAAGGCAGGGGCTCGCGAACACGCTCGCGCCGCCGCCCGGCCTCGATGCGGGCCGCCAGCACCTGGTGTGGCTCCAGCCGGTCGAGGACATCGCGCGCCGCGAGGCGCTGTGGAGCCGCATCGTGTCGGGCGACCGGCCGGAGCGTTTCGGCAAATGATCAAGCTCGGGCTGACCTCGAAACTGTCGGTGCTGCTCGCCTGCACCGGTGTGATCGCATCCGGCGCGACCGGCTATTACACGTACCGCGCGAATCGCGCGATGCTCGTGCAGGAGGCGCAGCACAGCCTGCTGATGTCGACGCAGCTCCTCGGGCAGCGTTTCACCGCCGCGCTCGGCGACGTCGCGGACGACGCGCTGGTGCTCGCGACGATGCCGTCGTCGGCGGCCGTGGCAATCGGCGCGGACGTGGCAGCCGATGCGGCGCGCCGCCGGCGGCTCGAGCAGGTGTACTACAGCTTCATGACGCATCACGCCGAATACATGCAGGTGCGCCTGATCGCGCGCGGCCAGTACGGGCTCGAACGGATTCGCGTCGACCGTGATGCGCGCGGCGTCGTCGTGATGCCGGACCGCGAATTCCAGGAGAAAGGCCAGTTCTCCTACGTGTTCGACACGCTGTCGACGCCGCCGGGGCACATTTACCTGTCGCCGATCGCGATCAACCATGAAACCGGCTCGCAGGCGGCCGAAGGGCAGCCGATCCTGCGGGTCGGCACGCCGGTCGTCGACACGCGCGGCGAGACGGTCGGCGCGCTCGTGATCGACGTCGACCTGACGCGCGTCTTTTCGCGGCTGGAGCGCGATCTCCCGGAAAACTACCTCGTGTATCTCGCCAACGAGTGGGGCGATTTCCTCGTGCACCCCGATCCGGCGCAGGCGTTCGGCTTCGATCGCGGGCGGCGCGTGCTGATGCAGGACAGCTTCCCGGTGACGCGGACGCTGTTCGACGACGCGCGCGCGAGCGTGACGCTGAACGGCCTGACGGACCCCGACCAGGCGCTCGCGCAGATGCTCGCGTTCGCGCGCACGCCGTTCAGCCGCGGCGAAGGCAACCGCTTCGTCGTGCTCGGGCTGTCCCGTCCGCTGTCGGACGTGCTGGCGCCGGCCGGCATGCTCGGCGAGCGGATCGTGCGGATGGTGCTGATCTCGAGCCTGCTCGCGGTGATCCTGGCGATCCTGTTCGCGCGCGCGATCACGCGGCCGCTGCAGGTGCTCGCGCGCGCGGCGATGCACGTGTTCGACGATCCGGCCGCCGAGCGGCTGCCGGTCGGGCGCTCCGACGAGATCGGCATACTCGCGCGCTGTTTCGACTGCATGCGCGTCGAGATCCGCACGCAGGTGACGATGCTGCGCGCCAAGCAGCAGGAGCTGACGCATCTCGCCGGGCACGACATGCTCACCGGCCTGCCGAACCGGCTGCTGTTCATGGAGCGGCTCGACGGCGCGATCCGTCACGCATCGGTGGCGAACGAAGGGCTCGCGGTGATGTTCGTCGATCTCGACCGCTTCAAGCAGATCAACGACCAGCTCGGGCATTCGGCCGGCGACCGCACGCTCGTCGCGGTCGCGAAGCGGCTGAACCTCGTACTGCGCAGCGGCGACATGGCCGCGCGGCTCGGCGGCGACGAGTTCATCGTGCTGATCGCGGGGGTGCGCACGCCCGAGCTGATCGGCGACATCGCGTCGCGCATCCAGATCGTGATGGCCGAGGAGCTGGAGTTCGGCGAGCGGCGCATGGCGGTGGGGGCGAGCATCGGCGTCAGCGAGTATCCGGTCGACGGCGCGTCGGCGGAGGAACTGCTGGTCAAGGCGGATGCCGCGATGTATGCGGCGAAGGCGTCGGCGCAGCGGGCGTACGTGCGCTACCAGGAATTGCTCGGCGCGGGTGCGAGTGCGTGCGCGGACGGCGCGGAGCGCGAATCGTAGGCTGCTCCGTTGCCGGTATCAACGCGGCGAGCCCGTCGGCGGACGGGCTCGTGGCGGGGCGCGCGGGCTGCGCGGCAAGCGCGCGGCGGCAGGCTCAGTGGCCGAAGTAGATCGAATCGCGCGGGTTTTGCACCTTGACGGCCGGGGCGCCGCCTTGCGCGGCCGGCGCCGGTTGCGCACCGTAGCCGCTGTTGTCGGCGCCATGCACGCGGGCCTGTGCGGCCTGGATGTCGGCCGGGTAGTACGGGCTCGACACGCCCGGCTTGTAGCCGGCGTTTTCCAGCTGGACGAGTTCGTTGCGCACTTGCTCGCGGGTCACGCTGCTTTGCGCGAATGCGCCGAACGAAGCGGACAGGGCGCTGGCGGCGACGACTGCGTAGACGATCGATTTCATGATGACCTCCGGTGTTTGTCTGGTTCTCCGCGTTCGACACCATGTCGTAAGCGGTTGAATACATCGTAGGCGCCAGAGAACCTAGGGTAAACGTGAGTTTCGGTGAAAGATCGTTGCCGCAGAGGCAATAATTTCGGGATAAATGCCGTCCGGCCCTAAAGACCCTCTCGCATATTGCAATCGTTGATGTGGCGGGCAGGCGGGAGGCGGCGCGGCTTGCGGCCGGCGGAGGAGGATGGGGGCGCGCGGCGGTTCAGACGCTGTCGGCGTCGTCGATTTCCTTGCGTTCGCGGCGCTCCTCGTTGCCGCGGCGTGCGCGCAGGCGCTGGCGCGACAGCACGGCGATCACCTGCTGCGTGGGGGCGCCGGACGGGAGTTCGTTGCGGATACGGTCGGCCACCATCGGCAGGCCCGCGCGCTGGCGGCGCAGCGCCTTCGCGATTGCCCGGCGACATTCGTCGCCGTGGCATTCCCATTCATCGCGGATTTTCTGGCAATAACGGCATGTGTCCATGCCGGACAGTCTAACGCGTCTTGCGCCGCCGCCACCCGTCAGGACAAGCAGGGTCGGGCATCGGCGACATGGATGAAGCGCGGCGCCTCGGGCGCCGCGTATCGCGCCGCGCTCATGCTTCCAGCTCGGGCCGGCGCGTGTCCGGCGGTGCGACGCGGGTGTCGCCGGCTGCTTGCGGCACACTCGCGCCTTCGCGCTTTTCAAGGAAGTACATCGCCAGTGCGGCGATTGTCAGCAACGTGAAAGCGACGGGGCCCGTCATCGCCGCATGGCTGACCTGCAGCAGATAGCCCGCCGCGGCGAGCAGGACGCCGAGCACGATGTTGGCCCGCGTGCGCCGGCGCAGCCAGCGTTCGAGCCCGACGAACGCCATCGCGAAAAATGCCGCCCACGACCCGCTCTCGCTGATGAACGACCCGACCCCGCCCGTCCACGGGTCGACCCAGGATTTGTTCAGCAGCGTCGCGACGACGGTTTGCTGGTCCGGCGTCATCTGCACCGCGATCTGCAGCAGGCGGCCGAGCCCGATGCCGCCGATCGCGTCGAGCACCGTGTAGGCCACCAGGAAGACGAAGGTCGACAGGCGCGCGAGCCAGGCGACCGGGCCCGGATCGTCGCCGACGAGCAGCCAGAGGCCGATGCAGACGAGCACGACGCACGGCGTCTGGATCATGTGCAGCGCGAACCACCAGGCGGGGCCGAAATACGCAAGCGCGTGGTGGCCGTGATCGTATTCGGGCTTCGACAGGTAATTGAACATGTCGGGGTTTTCAGTGAACCCCGCAGGATGAAACAGCTCGATCGTCGCCAGCACGATCGGCGCGACGAAAAGGCACAGCCACCACAGTACGGCCCGGGTAGTCCGGTTCATATTCGCTCCTGAATGGCTTGGGAATCGCATGGACGACGAACCCCGCGTGGCGCGCGGGTCGTCACGTGTGCGATATCGGTCAAGGAATGAAAATAATCGAGCGAACGGCATATTTCATTCGCTCCCAGTCAGCATAGGACACGCGCAAGCGAATGTTAAGAATTAATCTCGTGCCGATATTGGGATGCTATATGGCTTTGAAATTCACCGATTTATTTTCTGGTGCGATTGGCGCGTTTGTTATAAGCGACGCGTGAATGCGCCAATCTTCCCAAATGATGAGGAATGGACAAGTTGAATGATCGGGCGGTGAATTCCATGTCCGGACGCAAGATGCGGAAACCCTTTGCCACGTCGCCCGCCGGCGGGCTGCGCGCGCGATGCCGCGCCACCCGCCGGCAGCCTGCTTACCGTTCGCGGCGCTTCTTGCTCATCACGATCGTCTCGAACAGCTCATACCGCGCGGTCGGCTGCTGGTCCGCGCCCGGCGCATGGTAGTAGCGCATCGTGATCGTCGTGTCGCCGCCCGCCGTGCCCGGATCGTGGTCGAACACCGCGATTCCGTAGCCGGTGCCCGTATCGCGGCGCGCGGACCAGATCGCGTCCTCGAGCGCGTCGGCCGGCTTGCGCACGAACGTGTTCGCCGCCGCGCCCGGCACCGGCCGGTTCGGCTTCGTGAACACCTTCGCCTGCGCGAAGCCCGTCGCGGGGTTCTCGCCGTACACGTCGAGCGGCGCGCTCGTGCCGCCGCCGCCGAGGATCAGGTGGATCGTGCCGTGGCTCGTGTCGAACGTCGCGCGCGCCGGATCGGCCGGCACGGCCGGACGCGGCTGCAGCGTGTCGACCACTTCGCCCGTCGCGGCGTCGACGCCCGCGCGGTGGTTGCAGCCGCGCACCGGGTAGCTGCGCTCGTAGTCGTGATCGTGGCCGCACAGCACGAGATCGACACCGTAGCGGTCGAACAGCGGCAGCCACGCTTCGCGGATGCCCTTGTCCGAGCCGTTGCCGGTCTTCGACGAACTCAGCGCGTCCTGGTGCATCTGCACGACGATCCAGTCGATGTCGTCGCTCTTCGACGCGTGGTGCAGCGTGCGTTCGAGCCAGCGGGTCTGCTCGCCGCGGCTGTAGCCGCGCACGTAGAACGACGTGCCCGGCTCGATCGGCGGATGGCCGGTGCTGGCGGCCGGCACGAGCGGGTTCGGGCCGGCGACGAACGCGGCCGCGTCCTGGTAGACGACGTCGTCCGCATCGAGCGAGATGAACAGCACCGAGCTCACGCGGAAGCCGTACCAGCGGCCCGGAAAGTGCGTGCCGTTCTCGGGCAGCTGGTAGCGCGCGAGATACGAATCGAAGCCCTGCGGGCCGTTGTTGAACTCGACTTCATGGTTGCCGGGGCACGGCATCCACGGGCGATTCGCGGCCGACGTCTGGTTGTTGTTGCCGAAGTCGCGCCACACCTCGGGCTGGTGCGCCGGGTTCAGGTTCGCGTAGCACAGGTCGCCGTTCAGCAGATGGAACAGCGGCTGGAACTGCTCGACCGCCTGCACGGCGAAGCGGCTTTGCGGCGACGACAGCACCCAGGCGCCGTTCGGCGTCGCGAGATCGCCGTAGCTCGTGAAGCGGAACGGCGCGCGGCCGCGCGGCGCGGTCGTGAAGCTCGCGGTGAACGGTTGCGCGGCGTTGCTGTCGTTGTCGGCCGTGAGCACGTACTGGTAGCGGGTGCCGGGCTTGAGGCCGTGCACGCGCGCGTGATAGGTGAACACCGTCTCGCCGTTGAGGCCGTCCGTGTACAGGCGCTGCACGCCGTGCACGACGCGCGCAGGCTCGCCGTCGGCGCTGATCCGCGCACGCGGATTGACGGCCGGCGCGAGCGACGCCCACGAGATCACGACGTCCGACGCCGGGTCGTCGCCCCACGTCAGGTGGATCTGCTCGGGCGTGCCGTCCGGGCTCGACGCGGCGGCCTTGCCGGCAGCCGCGAGGCCGCCCGTCGCGGTCGCGAGGCCGGACACGCCGGCGAGTTTCAGGAAGCCGCGGCGCGAGACGGCGGCGACGGGTTCGTTTTGCTGATCGGGAGCGTTGTCCGGGTTCGACATGGTCGGGATCTCGTTGTTGGGGGCGCGAGGACGTCAGGCAGCACGGTCCGGCGCAACGCGGGCCGGCGGCAGCGTGGGCCGGAAACGAGCGGGATCCCGGCGACACGCATTGTTGACGGGGAGTTTTGCCGGGTTGTGACAGTGCAGCGAGGGGAATGTGCGGCCGAACATTTTTTCGACGATGACGCGACGGATTTTTCCGGCCACACCGGCTAACGCGTCAGGCTGGAACCGGCAAGCACGTCAGCCCGCTGCTTTGAATGTGCCGCATCACCGGCGGGATCCGCAGCCGACAGCCGCCTTTCGGTTTCGAACGGAAGCCCGGCGGCTCGCGTCGCGACCTATCGCGCCCGCGTCGAATCGATCAGCTCGTCGGCCTCGCGCTTCATTGCGTCGCCTTCGGC
Organism: Burkholderia pyrrocinia; assembly: GCA_001527685.1. Lineage (GTDB taxonomy): Bacteria > Pseudomonadota > Gammaproteobacteria > Burkholderiales > Burkholderiaceae > Burkholderia > Burkholderia pyrrocinia_D. The sequence continues at coordinate 119,680 of LOZU01000077.1, read as the reverse complement.
CGAACGATGCGTCTGGCTGAGCAGCGTGCCGAGGTTCCGCAACGTGCGTGCTTCATCCTGCCGCCAGCTCACCGGATCGTCATGCGCGAGCGCGCGGTACAGCGCCAGCGCGCGGCGCCACGCGTCCTCGGCTTCGCGCGGCCTGCCCGTGCGGCTGTAGAGCACGCCGAGATTGTTCAGTATTCGCGCTTCGTCAGGCTGATACTCGGCGGGCGCGTTGCGCGACAGCGCGTGAACGATCTGCAGCGCTTGCCGATACGCGTGCAGCGCGTTGGCCGGCTGCCGTTCGATGCGATACAGCACGCCCAGATTGCCGAGCGTGCGCGCCAGGTCGGGCTGGTAAAGCGCGGGGCTTTCGCGGGCGAGTTGCTCGCGGATCGTCAGCGCCTCCCGGTACGCATGCTCCGCCTCCGGCAGCCGCTCGCTCGCGCTGTAGAAGTTACCGAGGTTATTCAGCGTGCGTGCCAGCGCCGGACGCCAGGCGGCGGGATTGTCGTGAGCAAGGGCGCGCTGGATGTCGAGCGCTTCGCGATAGGCGAGTTCCGCGTCACGCGTGCGCTGTGTCGCGACGTAGACGATGCCGAGATCGTTGAGCGTCATCGCGACCGCGGGCCGGTACGTCGCCGGGTCCTGGCGGGCCAGCGCGCGGTCGAGGGCGAGGGCTTCGCGCCACGCGTCCGCCGCCTCCTGCAGACGTTGCGCATCGCGGTACAACGTGGCGAGATCGTCGAAGGTGCGAGCCAGGGCGGGATCGTAGGCCGACGCGTTTACGCGTGCGAGCGCCCAGTCGATTTCGAGCGCGTGCAGCCATGCGGCTTCGGCGTCCTTCGGTTGCTGCCGCATCGCGTACAGGCTGCCAAGCTTGCCGAGCGTACGCGCAATCGCGGGCTGCCACTCGGCGGGCTTCTGCTGCGCGAGCGTCCGATACCGGGCCAGCAGCGCGCGATATACCGGCTCCGCGCGCTCGGCCTTGCGCTGCTCGAGCAGCGTGTCGGCGAATGCGGTGGCGATGTCCGCATCGTCGGGTTGCAGTGCATGGGCCTTCGCCAGGTACGGCAGCGCGTTCCACGGCATGAAGCGAAGCAGTTCGACGCTCGCCGCTTCGTAGTTGCGCGTGGCGGATAGCCGGGCGGAGCCGGGTACGCCGGCAGCGAGCCGCTCGAGCAGCGCAGAGGCGGCATCCAGATCGACGCACCTCGCCGCTTCGTCGAGCTGCAGTTCGGCGGGATCCGTGCTGCGTGTGATCGACAAGCTGCGCAGCAGATCGTCATGGCGTGCAATCCATTTCGACGCTTCGGCCGTGGGGTCGATATCGGTGCGGGTCCTGATCTGCGACGCGAGGTTTTCGAAGAGGGGTTCGAGGTGGATCAACGCGGCGTCGTTGGCCGCTTCGTCATGGCTTGCCTGCGAGAAGACCGCGTGCAGCATCGCGTTGGCCGCTGTCGCCAGCGCCACCCGCTGCGCGGCGGCGAGTCCATCGCGCGTTACCGCACGGTTCAGGCGTTCGGTGACGCGTGCGAGCGCCGGCGCGGACACTGCGCAGCGGGTCCGCACTTCGAGCCCATGCATGACGTCGACCTCGGAGAACGACGGCACACAAGCGCCCGCCGCCTCCGCAGCGGCGCATGCCATGGACATCGCGGCCATCGCGATGCCGGACGGAATCTTGCCCGCACGCATTTCCGGTCAGGTCTGCAGGGTCGCAGACATAGCGTTGCGCGGCGCATCGCTGCGCGGGGAACGCCGCAATGCCGTCGCATGTCCTTATTCTAATGAATACCGTCGAACGATTCCGGCCGTTCGCCACGGGCTTCGGCGAACGGCAGCTTTCGAGGTCGAGCGGCCCGGCGACGGCCATTCGCGGGCGACTGCATGCAGCGCGCTAGTGGTCGCCGTCGTTCCCTTGAGGGTCGTGGTCGCGATGATGGAAGCGGAACGCCATGAACAGGTCGCCGATCGCGGGTGCATTGACGGGCACATACGGTTGCGACGACATCTGCACCGGATTCGGGAGATTGTCGCGGCTGCGCGCCGTGATCGGCGCGAGCGACCAGTTGCGTTCGATGAACTTGAGGATCGACACGTGATCGTCGTACTCGTGCACGACGCGTCCGCCTTGCGAATAAGGCGACACGACGATCAGGGGAATGCGCGAACCGTCGCCGAAGAAATCCACCGGCTGGATGTAACCCGAGTCATAGTAGCCACCGCCTTCGTCGTTCGTGATGAAGATCGCCGTCGACGCCCACAGCTTCGGCTGGCTCTGGACCGAGTCGACGATCTTGCGCACGAACCCTTCGAACAGGCCGTACTTCGACGACGACGGGTGTCCGTCGAGGTTGCCGCCCGGCTTGACGAACGACACCGCCGGCAACTTGCCATCGGCAATATCTGAATAGAGATCCGTCGTGTCCTTGAAGTGCCTGTCGACGGTCTGCTTGTTCGTCATGATCGCCGTTTCGTAAAGGAACGGGTTGCAGATGTTGCAGTAGACGCTTGCGCCGCTGATTTTCGGGTCCGGACTCTTGAACGTGTTCCAGCCTTCGCCGTAGTACTTCCAGGAGACGTGACGCTCCAGCAGCGAGTCGGCGATGGTACGCACCGGCGACGGCGGAATCGTAAACGTGCTCGTATTGAGCGAGCCGTCACCGTTATAGCCCGGGTTGTAATTGTTCAGCAGGTAGTACGTGTTCTTCGCGCAATTCGGGCTCGGGTGATACGGCAGCTTGCCGAGATAGCCGACGATCGCGTCGACGCCCGGTTGCGTCGGGTCCGAGCAATTGCTGTACGAACCGCCCGAGTAGCCGTCTTGCGCATACCAGTTGTTCGTGCCGGCTTGCGGACGCGGATCCTCGATTTCGTTGAGCGGCGGTTTCGCGGGTTGCCCTTGGGTGTTCGTGAAGTAAAGCGCGTCGGCCGTGCCCAGCATGATGCTGTTCGCGCCCGTGCCGCCCATCACCGGCTGGTGATAGTTGTCGCTGATCGTGTATTGCCGCGCGAGCGCCGTGAAATATGGCATGTCCTTGCCGTTGTTCACGTTGTAGAAACCGAGCGCGGTCGAGCCTTCCCCAGTCGTCTGGTCATTGAACGGCGTCGGCTGCGATTTGCCGTTCGAGCCCGCACCGGCCGACGTCTCGACCCAGGCGAACAGATCGCCGAGACAACCGCTCGGATTACCGGCGCTGGCATGGGCGACGCTGCAGTCCGCTTGTTGCCAGGCCTGATAGAACCGGTGCACGGGGCTCGCCATGTACTGGTCGTAGTCGGGGCCGACACGCGATATTTGATAGGGCCCGTTCGGCAGCACGTACGTGTTCGGATTGAAGCGCGTATCGACCGATTTCTGCGGCAGGTTCGTCGCGCCCGTGGTCAGGTGCGCGATGTCCTGCGATTCCAGCGCATTGCCCTCGGCCGCGAGCGCCTCCGCGAGCGTCTTGAAGGGCGGGCTCGTATCGCTTGTCGCGGAGGGCGCACCGCCGGTGTTGGGGGCGGGTAGAACGTTATAAGGTGCCTTTCCGCCGGGGCTGAGCTCGAAATGCGACGGATCGATCGCCTGCGCGGTGTATTGCGCGGCATCGGAGAAGCGGGGCCCGGCGCTGCCGTCGTCCTTGATGATGCCCTTGGACAGCAGGTTCGATACGGTCTGCCCGTTACCGGGCTTGTATGCGCCAAAGACCTGGTCGAACGTGCGGTTTTCTCCGACGATCACGATCACGTGCTTGATCGGCGAGACCGTGCGTCCGGTCCCGTCGTCATCATGACGTGATTCGCTTTCGGCAACGGACGCGAACACGGTGTTCGCGAGCACCAGCGCGACGCCGGTACCGGCCAACGCGACGCGGTGCATGGTCCTTCTCCTCGATGCTTCTTTCGTTCGCTTCAAGACAATCTCCTTGGAAAGGCCGCAATTTCACCTGCAGGTGCGGAGACCTCGACGTGCAGCAACTGCGCTGCGGGCTCGGTGATGGATTGCCTGTTACCGAGCGTGACGAAACCATAGCGGGCACGTGTGACGAAGGAGGGGCGCGGGCATGTCACTGTCGAGTCGATTGAATGAATATGAGGAAACGCGTTCGTGCCATATGACGCGTGAAGGAGAGCGAAGTAATTTTGTGGGGTTCGTATCGAGCATTCTTGTGGGAGATCGGGAATACGTGCCGCGTCGGTCGAGAGGCTCGGACAATGTTTCCGACGTTTGGCGGATTGCCGAATGCGTTACCGGGGGCGTCGATCGAATGGGTGGCTTACGATTCGATAACGGAGAGTGCGTCGAAAGTGGGTACGCAGCATTGCTGCTCGCGGATCAGATCAAGGCGCTCGCGTCGGGAATCGACTCAACCCCATGAGAAATTCCATATTTACGCTGCGTTTTCCCGCAGATAGAGTGCGTTGTCGGCGCTGAATGTGGCGGTAGATGCAGCCGGCCGAAGTCAATTTTTTTGCAATGTATCGACGTATCGGGAGTCGTCATGCGTTTTCATGATTCGCGAAGTCCGGTCAGGAAATTTTTGAAGTACGGCCTTTACCCCGAGCGATTCAGCAAGGAATTCGGTGATGGGTGGTTTGCCGTCTTGGTGGGTGCCATTGGAAGAACGCTCCCGATGTCGGTCGGCGTCGCAGCGTTGGCCGGTGTCGTGGCGCCAGGCGTGCTCACGGCGGGGAGCCTGGCATTCACGTCGGCGGTTCTTTTCGGATACAACGCATTTCTGGAACGGGATTTGATTCGACAGTCTCGACGCGAACGGGCGTAGCCATTCCCTCACTGTCTTACTGATTGCATCTGCACGGGCTTACGCTGCGCTTTCTGATCCGGAGCGATCGTCAAGCGGCGCCTGGTTTCCGACAAACCTGACGCGGACCGCCGTCGTTCTCACGAGCGCGTGCGTTGAGCATCTCGCCGCGTTCCTTCGTGAGCTTGCCGATCCGCGCCTCATTCAGATGGATCGTGCCGTCGGGCCGTGCATCCGTATCACGTACGGCCGCCCGAAAGCCGCCGTGCCTGAATGAAAGAAAATTTGCCGTTGCGGCGACGGATTTCCCCGGCTCCACCGTTTAACGCTGCAACGGTCATTTCCGGCCGGTGTGAATCGTATCGGAGCCTCCCGATGAAACTCGCCACTTCGCTGCGGCTGGCCGCAGCCTGCCTTGCCGCGCTGGCCGGCTGCGTCGTCGTGCAGGCGCGTCCGGCCCATGACCGGCCCGTGCCGGTCGTCGTATATTGATCGCGCCGGCGGCCGGCGTGCGTTCGATATGATCGACATGCCACCCGAACTGGAGGCCGACGAATGCGACGCACGGGATGCCGCGGCGATGCGCGCCGGGTTGGCGGCGCGGCGCCGCATCGAAGTGACGACACCCACGCAAGGAGAGCACGACGATGAGTATCAGCCGGACGGCGGGCCTGCCCGCCGGCGCGTCGCGACACCGGCGGTGCGCGACGCAGCGGAGCGGCGCGCGTTGAGCGAGCGCGATCCGGACGCGGAACTCGTGACGCGGGTCGGCGCGGGCGATCCGTCGGCCGTGCGCGCGTTCGTCGCGCGCAAGCTGCCGCGGCTGCTTGCGCTCGCGACGCGGCTGCTCGGCGACCGCACCGAAGCCGAGGACGTTGCGCAGGAAACCTTCGTGCGGATCTGGAAGCAGGCGCCGCGCTGGCGCGAGGGCGAGGCGCGCTTCGATACGTGGGTGCACCGCGTCGTGCTGAACCTGTGCTACGACCGGCTGCGCGGCCGGCGCGAGGAGCCGGCCGACGAACTGCCCGACATCCCCGATCCGCAGCCGGAGCCGGCGGTGCAGGCCGAGCACCGGGTGCGCGACGAACGCGTGCGGCAGGCGCTCGCCGCGCTGCCGGCGCGGCAGCGGGAGGCGCTCGTGCTCCATTACTATCAGGAGATGTCGAACATGGAAGCGGCCAACCTGATGGGGATCACCGTCGACGCGCTGGAAAGCCTGCTTGGGCGCGCGAGGCGCAACCTGCGCGCGCAACTGGCCGGCGACCACCCAAGCGAGGACAAGCGATGACACCTGAACGATTTCGCGACATCGTCGCCGCGTACGGCGCCCACGCGCGACGCTGGCCGCACGACGAGCGCGCGGACGCCGAAGCGTGGATGCGCGCGCATCCCGGCGAGGCCGCCGCGGTGCTTGCCGAAGCCGCCGAACTCGATGCGTGGCTTGCGCTGGACGCGGTTGCGGCGCCCGCGCCGGCGCTCGTGGAGCGCATCGTCGCGACGGCGCCCGCGCCAAGGCGGACGCGGCGGCGCGGGCAGGCGTGGTGGTCGGGCGCGGCGTTCGCGGGCGTCGGGATCGCGGGTGCGATCGCGGGCGCCGTCGCCGTGTCGATGCTGATGCTCGGCAGCCCGCCGCCGCATGAACCCGGCTACCTGACGACGAGTTTCGGCGGACCGAGCGCCGACTGGAGTGATCAATGAACGAACGGTCGTGGAAGCGCGCGTTCGTCGGCTCGGCCGTGCTGAACGTGTTCATGCTCGGCGGGATCGTCGGCGGCACGTATCAGTGGATGACGACGCACCGGGACGCGCATGCGGCCGGCGCGCCTGCTGCCCAGCACACCGCGCTGCGCTTCGCGGCGGACGGGCTGTCGTGGATGCGCCAGCGCGAGTTTGCCGCCACGCTGAAGGCGGCGCGCCGGGACGGCCGCGATCTCGCGCAGCAAGGGCGCGACGGCAGGTTGATGGTGCTGGACCTGCTCGCCGCGCCGCAGCTCGATCGTCCGGCGATCGATGCGGTGCTGGCGCGGACGAGGGTGTCCGATAGCGAGTTGCGTGCGCAGGTCGAGGCCAGTGTGGTTGATTTTGCGGCGACGTTGGCGCCGGATGAGCGGGTGAAGTTCGTCGATGGGTTGAAGCGGAGCGGGAACTGGCGGTTGCCGGTGAAGCAGCAGAAGCAGGAGGGGGCGGGGAGTCGGTGAGGGGGGGCGGAGCATGTACGGCACGCTGGCCCGGAAAGGGTTCATTGTGGATGAGTGGGGGGACGTGATACCGACGGGTTGAATCCGCATCTGACACCTGCCCTAGGAGGTGCAACGGCTCGAGCGGCAGCAACGGGTCGCGAGCGCCCAGCCGCGACCCACCTCCAGGGCGGCGACGGTCTTCCTCGAAATGTCGCGTCAGCGCGAAGCCCCGCTGTCGCGGGGCGAGGATCCTTGACAGCCGACGGGGTTCAGGCTGCTGCCGCCTGATGAATCGAGTCGTGCTGATCGCCGCCCAGGATATCGACAAGATCGGCAAACATCCGCCCCAATTCACCCGTCATCAGCGTGACATCCGAGTCGAAGCGCTCATCGTCGTTCTGCGCGGTGGGATCCGTCGCCTCCTTGATCACGTCGAGCGGCGTGACACGCTTGATCGTTAGCGACGGTGTCAGCACGAAGGAGATTCGATTGTCCCAGGTCATCGCGAGGCGCATGCATTGTTTGCCGGCCTCGATGTGCCGGCGCATGTCGTTCGCTTCCAGCGCGTGGCCGACGTATCGCACCGTGGCACCGCCTTCGCCGCTCGAGCGCAACTCGGCGTCCTGGTCCACGGTGAATCCGCCCGGCGCCTCGCCGGACAGCAGCCAATCCGTCATCGCGGCGACCGGCGAAAGCGCTACCTGAACGCCGGCGAGCGGCAATTGATCGATCGATTTGACGAGCAGGCCGCGAACGTCGTCGGCAAGCGCCTGTGCAGCCGCATCGATGACGAGCCAGCCGTTCGCCGTATCGATCCACACGCGGGTATCGCGGCGAATCGTGAACGCGCGCGGCAGCAGTTCGTCGGTAACCTGCTCCTTGAGTTCGCGCTGCTGTTTTCGCCCCACCTTGAAGCCCTGCTGCTCCTCGACTTCAAGCGCCCGGGCCTTGGTCACCTGATTGACGACCGACGCCGGGAGCAGCTTCTTTTCGGCACGAAACACCAGCAGCATCTGCCGGTTGATCGAATACACAAGCGCGCCGTCGTCACGCGGCGACGCCCATCCGAAGCGCTGCATCTCGACGCTGGTGCCCGGCTGAAACGCGTAGGGCGCCAGCCATTTTTCCATCTGATCGGGGGTAACGGCCCAAGGTGCCGGAAGACGATGAAGCTGAAGATTCTTGAACCACATAGGAGGACGGGCAAAGCGCGTCATTCTATATGATGGTGACGTTTCTCCGCTGCGGATTCAACCCGTCGATGCAACACACTTGAAGCTGCATGGCAGCAAGGGGTGTTGCAATGAAACAGAGGCGGCGGATCTACGATACAGACAGTCAGAAGGCGTTAATGTGGGAGCGCTGGCGCAGGGGCGAGTCGCTGCAGCAGATCGCCCAGTTGTTTGATCGGAACCATTCCTCTGTACAAGGCATTCTGGCCGAAACGGGCGGCATACAGCCGAAGCACCGGCTGCCGCGAGCCTATCTGATCTCTTGTGTGTGAGGCATAAACTGATGGCCAAGGAGCCACTTTATGCCACGCAATCCCGCCTGCGCCATTCAGTCGGCGTTGCCGTTCGGCTCGCTTCGAACCACAAGCTCCTTGAATCCGGTGTCGGCATCGAGCTCGCGCGAGAAGCGATAGTCGGAAAGGAGGGCGAGCAATATCTCCGCGGTCATACGAACCGTGCATCCACTCGCAACATGCCCGCCGAACACTTGACCGCGCGCGTCGGATACGGATGCATGCAAGTGCGCGCCATCTACAGATACCGAACCGGCCAAGGTCAATATCTCAAGATCGCCGCGCAGCGACACCGGTACTTCGGCGCCTGCGAATCGCAATTGCGCGCCGCTGAGGCTCCCGATGCCCTGGAGGACGAACGCCGCGGGCCACTTGCGCTGACGCAGCGCGTCCTCGACGGCGCCGCGCAAATCATCACCGGGAGAAAGGCGCAGAGGAAAGGTTTGCATGCTCGATAACCCGTTCGAGAACCGCGATTTCGGCAAAGATTACGTCCGAACAAGACATCCGACAAGCGACCGTTGAGCCGGAATTTGCCATTGACCCGGCGTTGGCGCGTATGGCGGAAGCGGGGCATCAAGCACCATCCCCGAAACACAGCGAAGAACAAAAAACTTGCCAGCCCAGCGACGGATTCCTCGCCACCCAGCGTTAAACATGGGTACGCACCGCGAGAACCCCCGTCATGGACCACCCAACCGACGTCACCCCAGCCGCCATCGCACTGAACCGCTTCGGTCTCGGCGCGCGCGCCGACGAGCCTTTGCCCGCCGACCCGAAAGCGTCGCTGCTTGCGCAATTTTCCCGCTACGAAGCGCTCCCGGCCGCGTGGGCCGGCGAACCCGACGCCGTCGCACTCGCCACCCGCTTCGCCAGCACGCGCAACGCGACAACCACCCCCGACCCGGCCACCAAACGCGCGACCGAGCAGTCCATCCGCCGCGCCGGCAACGACGCTTATCGCAGCGCCGTCTCCGCCCGCCTGACCAGCGCGCTGACCACACCCGCACCATTCATCGAACGCCTCGTCCATTTCTGGTCGAACCATTTCGCGGTCTCGGTCGACAAAGGCCCCGTATCCGCCTACGCCGGCGCATTCGAGCGCGACGCGGTCCGCCCGCACGTGCTCGGCCGCTTCGAGGACATGCTCGTCGCCGTCGAGCAGCACCCCGCGATGCAGCTGTTTCTCGACCAGGCCCGCTCGGTCGGCCCCGACAGCCCGGCAGCACTGCGCGCCGAAGCACGCAACCCCACCAACCGGCGTGGGCTCAACGAAAACCTCGCACGCGAGATCATGGAGTTGCACACGCTCGGCGTGCGCACCGGCTACACGCAGGCCGACGTCACCGAATTCGCGCGCGCGCTGACCGGCTGGAGCATCGCCGGCGGTCGCGGCCCGCAGCCCGGCGACGCCGCGCCCGGCGCATTCGTATTCCGCCCGAAGCTGCACGAACCCGGCGCGCGTACCGTGATGGGCCGCGCCTACGACCAGCCGGGCGAAGCGCAGGCGCGCGCGATCCTGCACGACCTCGCGCAGGCGAGCGCAACCAGCCGCCACATTGCATTCCAGCTCGCCCGTCATTTCGTCGCCGACAACCCGCCGCCCGCGCTTACCGAACGGCTCGCCCACGCGTTCGATTCGAGCGGCGGCGACCTGCCGACCGTCTATCGCGCACTCATCGACGCCCCCGACGCGTGGTCGCCCGTCAACCGCAAGTTCAAGACACCGTGGGAATGGGCCGTCTCGTCGCTGCGCGGGCTCGGCTGGCGCGACGCAGGCGACCTGAAAGCCGCGCCGCTGATGACCCAGCTCGGCCAGGCGGTCTGGCGACCCGGATCACCGGCCGGCTACGACGACGTCGCGGCCAGCTGGGCCGCGCCCGATGCACTCGTGCGCCGCGTCGAGATCGCACAGCGCCTCGCCGCGCGCACCGGCGATGGCCTCGACCCACGCACGCTCGGCAACACGCTGCTTGCCGGCTCGATGAGCCCCCCGACCGCGACCGCGCTGTCGCGCGCCGAAAGCGTGACCACCGCGCTCGCGCTGTTGATCGTGTCGCCCGATTTCCAACGGAGATGAACATGACCCTGTCCCGCCGCCGCTTCCTCAGCGTCGCCGCCGCCGGCGCCGGTGCGATCCTCGTCGCGCCGCAGATCGTCTTCGCGAACGTCGCGACCGACCGGCGCTTCGTGTTCGTGATCCAGCGCGGCGCGGCCGACGGTCTCAACATCGTCGTGCCGTATGCGGAGCCCGCGTACGCGGGCTTGCGCGGCGCGCTGGCGATCGACGCGTCGGCGGCGACGCGGCTCGACGGCACGTTCGCGCTCCATCCGTCGCTCGCGCAGACCGCGCAGATGTATCGCGACGGGCAGGCGCTGTTCGTCCACGCGATCGCGTCGCCGTATCGCGACCGCTCGCACTTCGACGGCCAGAACGTGCTCGAGACGGGCGGCCGTGCGCCGTACCAGGTGAAGGACGGCTGGCTCAACCGGCTCGCGGCGATGCTGCCGGCCACCCGCGAACGCGCGCTCGCGCTCGCACCGACGGTGCCGCTTGCATTGCGCGGGCCGGTGCAGGCGGCGTCGTACGCGCCGTCGGGGCTGCCCGCCGCGCCGGACGACCTGCTGACCCGCGTGTCGTCGCTGTACGACGCGGATCCGCAGCTCGGCCCGTTGTGGCAGGCGGCGATGGCCGCGCGCGGCCTCGCCGGCGACGCGGGCGCGCGGCAGGATCCGGCAAGCGTCGGCCGGCTTGCCGCGACCTTCCTCGCACGCGACGACGGCCCGCGGATCGCGATGATCGAAACCGGCGGCTGGGATACGCACAGCGCGCAGAACGCGCGGCTTGCCAACCAGCTGAAAGCGCTCGACACGTTGCTCGCGGCGCTGCGCGACGGCCTCGGGCCGGCGTGGCGGCAGACCACCGTGCTGGTGGCGACGGAGTTCGGCCGCACGGCCGCCGCGAACGGCACGGGCGGCACCGACCACGGCCAGGCGTCGGTCGCGATGCTCGCGGGCGGCGCGGTTGCGGGCGGGCGCGTGCTGGCCGACTGGCCGGGGCTGCGTCCGGGCGACCTGTATGAAGGCCGCGACCTGAAGCCGACCGCGTCGCTCGATGCATTGATCGCGGGCGCGGCGGCGGAAAGCCTGCGGCTCGACCCCGCGCGCACCGCGGCGGTGCTGTTCGCTCAAGGCGACGTGCCGCGGCCGATCACGGGACTGCTGCGCGAATCCGCCTGACGCGTCGCGTGCCGGCGTACTTACGAAGACTCAACAACACAAGGGAGAATCGACCATGAAAACCCGCTCCGTTTCACTAGCCGTGCTCGCCATCGCATGCGCGACGCTGTTGTCCGCGTGCGTCGTCGAGCCGGCCCGGCCGCCGCAGCCGGCGCCTGTCGTCGAAGTCATGCCGCCGCCGCCCGCGCCCGGCTACCACTGGGCGAAAGGCCATTACCGGTGGGCCGGCAACCATTGGGCATGGGTGCCGGGGCATTGGGTCGCGGTGTATTGAGCGTCGTTCCGATACGCAACGGGGGCCGGGCGGGCTCGGCATCGAGTGCTGACTGCCGCGCCGCCCCGGTCCGCACCCGACGCCCGGGCCGCTTCCTTGAAAAGGCCCCGATTAGGCTCTAGTGTTATACACACTGCGCACCCGCTTCTGTCCCCGCTGGATAACGACGACGGGTGGCACGATCATGCCGGCGCGCCGCGCACATGACCGTCGAGCGCGGCAGGGTTGCTCCCCACGACAAGTCGAACGAGGACGCCGGTGATGGTTCGCATCGCCTTGCTCATCGCCGTGCTGATAGTGCCGTGCCTGCGCTGGAGCGCGCCTGCATGGGCGGCCGGGCCGGCCACCGCGCCCGCGCCGGACACGATGGAGGCGCGCGTGATGGGCTGCGCCGCCTGCCACGGCGCGCGCGGCGAGGGCACCGACAACGACTACTTCCCGCGCCTCGCCGGCAAGCCCGCCGGGTACCTGTACCGGCAACTGCGCGCGTTTCGCGACGGCGGGCGCAAGTACCCGCCGATGAACTACCTGCTCGCCTATCTGCCCGACGCGTATCTGCGCCAGATCGCCGACTATTTCGCGGCGCAGCACCCGCCGTTTCCGCCGCCCGCGGCGCCCACCGTCGATGCCCAGATGCTCGCGTACGGCCAGGCGCTCGTCACCGACGGCGACCGTGCGCGCGGCGTGCCCGCGTGCGCGACGTGCCACGGCCGCGAGCTGACCGGCATGACGCCCGCGATCCCCGGTCTGCTCGGGCTGCACGCGACATACATCAGCGCGCAGCTCGGCGCGTGGCGCTACGGCACGCGGCGGGCCGCCGCGCCCGATTGCATGCACGACATCGCGACGCGGCTGTCCGAACGCGACATCACCGCGGTCGCCGCGTGGCTGGCCGCGCAGCCCGCGCCGGCGAACCCGGCGCCGGCCGCCGAAGACCGCTCGAGGTTGCCGCTCGCCTGCGGCAGCCTGTCCAACTAGCCGGAGACGCGCCGTGACCCGCCCGCGCATCCTCGCCACCTTCGCGATCCTGCTGGCCAGCGTCACGATGGCGCCCGCCGGCGCGCACGCCGCGGGTGCCGCGCTGCCGACCGAACAGGCGCAGCGGCTCGCGCGCGGCGAGTACCTGGCCCGCGCGGGCGACTGCATCGCGTGCCACACGGTGCCGGCCGGCAAGCAGTTCGGCGGCGGCCGTCCGATGGAAACGCCGTTCGGCACGCTGTATTCGTCGAACATCTCGTCGGACAAGGAGACGGGCCTCGGCGGCTGGAGCGCGGACGATTTCTATCGCGTGATGCACGAAGGCAAGTCGCGCGACGGCGCTTATCTGTATCCGGCCATGCCGTTCGGGTCCTACACGAAGGTGACGCGCGCCGATTCCGACGCGATCTTCGCGTATCTGCTGTCGACGCCGCCGATCCGTCAGCCGAATCGGCCGCACGAGCTGCGCTTCCCGTTCAACCAGCGCCAGCTGCTGCTTGGCTGGCGCACGCTGTTCTTCCGCGAGGGCGAGTTCAAGCCCGATCCCGCGCAGTCCGCCGAATGGAATCGCGGCGCGTATCTGGTCGAAGGGCTCGGCCATTGCACGATGTGTCACACGGAGATCAATGCGCTCGGCGGCAACACGCGCTCGAAGGAATATCAGGGCGGCCTGATTCCGCTGCAGGACTGGTATGCGCCGTCGCTGACGTCGAACCGCGAGGCCGGGCTCGGCGAATGGAGCATCGGCGACATCGTCGACCTGTTGCATGCGGGCGTCTCGAATCGCGGCGCGGTGTACGGGCCGATGGCGGAAGTCGTCTACGACAGCTTCCAGTACCTGAGCGAGGACGACGTGCGCGCCGTCGCGGTCTACCTGAAATCGCTGCCGGGCCGCTCGGGCGAGGCCGACACCGGGCAGCCGCAGCCGCTCGTGACGGAGGAGACCAACCGTCTCGCGCCGCTCGGCCGGAAGATCTACGAAGCGCAATGCGCGCTGTGCCACGCGAAGGAAGGGCAGGGCATGCCGCCGCATTTCCCGCCGCTCGCGAACAACCAGTCGATCCAGATGACGTCGTCGGTCAACCCGATCCGCATGGTGCTGAACGGCGGCTATGCGCCCGGCACGCGCAAGAACCCGATGCCGTACGGCATGCCGCCATTCGCGCAGTCGCTGTCGGACGAGGAGGTGGCGGCCGTCGTCACCTATATCCGCACCGCATGGGGCAACCATGGCAAGCCGGTGAGCGCGAAGGACGTCAACGCGCTGCGCTCGGCGCCGATCTTCTGAGGACACCATGATGCACACCCCCGCGCCGGGCGACGGCGCGCCCGATCAGGAAGACGAACGCGTCGACGAGATCGTGCAGCACGGGCCGCATGGCGCGATCGCGCTGGCCGGCACCGCGACGGCGATCGTCGTCGCGATCTGGTTCGCGTTCTACTTCCTGGTGTTCCTGCCGCGCGGCGTGATCCAGTAGCCCGGACCATCATGGCGAATCCATCCATTCCAGGCCGCCCCGATTCCGCCGAGGTCGCCGCGCGCATCGAGCGGCGCTGGGCGGCGGTGATGCTCGGCATCGTCGTGGTGCTCGTGGGCATGGTCGTCTATACGGGCATCCACCTCGCGATGATGCCGCCGTCGCGCGTCGAGACGATCCGGCCGGAGTCGCTGCACGTGAGCGGCGAATTCATCGAAAGCAACCTCGGCAGCGCGCTCGAGCCCGACGGCTCGGTGACGGTGCGCATCGTCGCGCAGCAGTATTCGTTCACGCCGCAGTGCGTGCTGGTGCCGGCCGGCGCGTCGGTCACGTTCCGCGCGACCAGCGCGGACGTCGTGCACGGCTTCCTCGTGACCGACACGAACATCAACTCGATGATCGAACCCGGCTATATCGCGACGTTCCGGACGAAATTCCCGCAGCCTGGCGATCACCTGATGCCGTGCCACGAGTATTGCGGCACCGGCCACCAGGGGATGTGGGCGCATGTGAAAGTCGTCGACCCGGCCGCGTTCCTGCAGTTGGCCGCCCATTCGCGGAGACTGAGCTGTGTCGAATAGCAAACGCCTCGTGCTCGCGCATTTCTGGCTCGCCTTCATTACGTTTGGCGTCGCGCTGCCGCTCGGCGCGTGGCAGATGATCGTGCGCAGCCCGCTGCATGCGTGGCTGCGCGATCCCGAGTTGTACTACCGGTCGGTGACCGAGCACGGCACGGTGATGGGCTACGTGTTCCCGACGCTCGTCGCGATGGGCTTCGGCTATGCGGTGACGGAGCTGGCGCTGAAGCGCCCGCTGCTCGGCCTGCGCTGGGCGTGGGGCGGGTTCGCGCTGGTCGCGCTCGGGGCCGTGACGGCGAGCGTGCCGGTCGCGATGGGGCGCGCATCGGTGCTGTACACGTTCTATCCGCCGATGATCGGCCATGCGCTCTATTACGTCGGCGTCGTGCTGGTCGTGGTCGGCTCGTGGGTCTGGGTCGCGCTGATGTCGATCAACCTCGCCGCGTGGAAGCGCGACAACCCCGGCAAGACGGTGCCGCTCGCGATGTTCGCGACGGTCGCGGGCGCATACCTGTGGGGCTGGACCGCGGTGGGCGCGGCGCTCGAGGTGATCTTCCAGATCCTGCCGGTGGCGCTGGGGTTCCGGACCACCATCGACGCGGGGCTCGCCCGCGTGTTCTTCTCGTGGACGCTGCACGCGATCGTCTATTTCTGGCTGATGCCGGCATACATCGCGTATTACACGATCGTGCCGCGCGCGATCGGCGGCCGGCTGTACAGCGACGCGATGGCGCGCATCTCGTTCATCCTGTTCCTCGTGGTGTCGATGCCGATCGGGCTGCATCACCTGTTCGTCGATCCGCAGGTCGGGGCCGGCTTCAAGTTCCTGCAGTCGGTGTTCACGTCGCTGGTGGCGGTGCCGACGCTGCTCACGATCTTCACGATCTGCGCGTCGGTCGAGATCGCCGCGCGGCTGCGCGGCGGCAAGGGCGCGTTCGGCTGGCTCGCGGCATTGCCGTGGGACAACCCGCAGATGCTCGCGCTGGCGTTCTCGTTCGTGATGCTCGGCTTCGGCGGCGCGGGCGGCCTGATCAACATGAGCTACCAGCTCGACGCGACGATCCACAACACGCAGTGGATCACCGGTCATTTCCACCTGATCTTCGCCGGCGCGATCGTCACGATGTACTTCGCGATCGCGTACGACCTGTGGCCGCACCTGACCGGGCGCGCGCTGGACAACCGCCGCCTGATGCGCTGGCAGCTCTGGCTGTGGTTCGTCGGCATGATCGTCACGACGTTCCCGTGGCACTGGGTCGGCATTCTCGGCATGCCGCGCCGCATGGCCTATTACGACTACGAGGATCCGGCGATCGCGGCGCAGGCGGCCTGGGTGACGATGTCGGCGGTCGGCGGGCTGATCCTCGTGGCGTCCGCGATCCTGTTCTTCGTCGTGCTGATCCAGGGGCATCGCGCGCCGCGCGTCGAGCCCGAGGCCTACCGGTTCAGCGCGCCCGTGCATGACACGCCGACGGTGCCCGTCGCGCTCAACGGCTTCGCGCTGTGGCTCACGCTGATGATCGGCCTCACCCTCGTCAACTACGGCTACCCGATCGTGCAGCTGATGGCGCGCGACGATACGTCGGTGCCCGCGATCATGGTCGGAGCACGGCGATGAGCGACGAACGCCTGTTCTCGTGGCGCAACCCGTGGTTCCGGGCGAGTGTCGGCGCGACGCTCGGCGTCGCGCTGGTGGCCGCGCTCATCGGTTTCGTGTGGCTGCCGTCGGTGCAGCCCGACGCGCAGTTTCGCGGCGTATGGAACGCGATCTGCAGCGCGGCCGGCACGCCGCGCAAATGGCTGGCCGGCCGCGACGACGTGGTGGCGCCCGCGTACCCGGTCAGCCGCGCGGCGGTGACGCCGCAATTGCTGTCGGATGCGACCCGGCTGTCGATCGGCCGCGGCGCGACGCTGTCGCTGCGCTGCACGATGTGCCATGGCGAGAAGGGCATGAGCAACGCGAACACGCCGAACCTGGCCGGGCAATACGCGATCGTCGTGTACAAGCAGTTGCAGGATTACGCGAGCGGCGCGCGGCGCAACGCGGTGATGTCGCCGATGGTGCGCGGGCTCAGTGACCAGGACATGCGCGATCTCGCCGCGTACTACGCGTCGCTGCCGCGCCCGCCGCATGCGAGCGATGCCGTCGAGGCGCCGGACATCGTCGCGCACGGCGCGCCGATGCGCAACATTCCGGCCTGCGCCGCGTGTCACGGCGGGGTCGATCACCAGGCCGGCAGCCCCTGGCTCGACGGGCTGCCGGCCGCGTACACGAAGACGCAGCTGCTCGACTTCGCGAGCGGCGCGCGCCGCAACGATCCGTCCGAACAGATGCGCAACATCGCGCGCAACATGACGCCGGCCGAAATGGCGGCGGCGGCCGACTGGTATGCGGGCGTGACACGCTAGCGCCTGTTATGAACCTGTATGAATGAAGTCGCTGATTGTGGGCGGCGTCAGACAGGCGAAGGCGAGGAAATGGAATCCGGCCAGCGTGTGAGGCAAGCTGCTCGACCGGTGCGCGATCCTGCTCATTGGCCGGTGTCACATGCCGTGCCAGCAACTGACCCGGAGTATCGACCGCCAGATGCACTGTCGAACCCTTGCGGCGCTTCGCGCCGTCGCAACAGTTCTCGCAGATCATGCACGATCGCCTCGAAACAGCCCGCTCGCATCCAGCGCTGCGTCTGTTGATAGACCGCTTCCCACGGGGGCAGGTCATTAGGCAATGCGCCACGGCGCGCCGCTTCTGATCAGCCAGCGCAGCGCATTGAAGACCTCGCGAAGCCCGTGGCGGCGTTGTTCGCTGTCTTCTCGCACCCGCGCCAGATACGGCACAACGAACGCCCATTCTTCGTCGCTTACATCGCTCGGATAAGAAATTCGCCAAGGTTGACATCCTTGTTTCAGAAAGGGTGGCGGCTTTATTTCTTTCCTGTGAATTAAGCCGTTCATTTCGAATTTTTATACAATAAATTCGCCGGCGCGCACGCTATAAATGAAAAAGTGACCTTATTTTTTAAGAAGGCAAATGGTTTTTCGGAAAATATTTCGCCGATATTTGACGGGATTGAGTATTTCTCTGGATCAATTGAGATTGATATGAAATTTTGCGAGGTGTGCCATCGTGAACACTGCTATGGTGTATCGGAAGGGTTAGGTGCATGGTATGGCAAGCCTCGGGAAGCTGACGTTGTCTGAGCATCTCGATGCGCTAATGGCAATTGCCGCATCGGCAAGTCAATCTTTTGATGCGGCATCCCTTACGCGGTGTGCCGCCGATGCGATGGGCGCCTCGCATTGTTCGATTTTGCTTCCATTTGAATTGCGTTGCCGGACGAGTTGCGAGTTCAACTCGATAAGGTGGCACTGTCCATTCAGGTTTTAAATCCTATGAGAAGCGTGTCATGAGCAACCCGATCAAGAATATCGTCATCGTGGGCGGCGGCACCGCGGGCTGGATGGCCGCCTCGTACCTCGTCCGGGCGCTCCAGCAGCAGGCGAACATTACGCTCATCGAGTCTGCGGCGATCCCCCGGATCGGCGTGGGCGAGGCGACCATCCCGAGTTTGCAGAAGGTGTTCTTCGACTTCCTCGGGATACCGGAGCGGGAGTGGATGCCCCAGGTGAACGGCGCGTTCAAGGCCGCCATCAAGTTCGTGAACTGGAGGAAGTCTCCCGACCGCTCGCGCGACGATTACTTCTACCATTTGTTCGGCAGCGTGCCGAACTGCGACGGCGTGCCGCTTACCCACTACTGGCTGCGCAAGCGCGAACAGGGCTTCCGGCAGCCGATGGCGTACGCGTGCTACCCGCAGCCCGAGGCGCTCGACGGCAAGCTGGCACCGTGCCTGCCGGACGGCACCCGCCAGATGTCCCACGCGTGGCACTTCGACGCGCACCTGGTGGCCGACTTCCTGAAGCGCTGGGCCATCGAACGCGGAGTGAGCCGCGTGGTCGACGAGGTCGTGCAGGTTCACCTGAACGACCGCGGCTACATCTCCAGCCTGTCCACCAAGGAGGGGCGGACGCTGGAGGCGGACCTGTTCATCGACTGCTCCGGCATGCGGGGGCTCTTGATCAACCAGGCGCTGAAGGAGCCCTTCATCGACATGTCCGACTACCTGCTGTGCGACAGCGCGGTCGCCAGCGCCGTGCCCAACGACGACGCGCGCGTGGGGATCGAGCCGTACACCTCCGCGATCGCCATGAACTCGGGATGGACCTGGAAGATTCCGATGCTGGGCCGGTTCGGCAGCGGCTACGTCTTCTCGAGCAAGTTCACCTCGCGCGACCAGGCCACCGCCGACTTCCTCAACCTCTGGGGCCTCCCGGACAAGCAGCCGCTCAACCAGATCAAGTTCCGGGTCGGGCGCAACGGGCGGGCGTGGGTCAACAACTGCGTCGCCATCGGGCTGTCGTCGTGCTTTCTGGAGCCCCTGGAATCGACGGGAATCTACTTCATCTACGCGGCGCTTTACCAGCTCGTGAAGCACTTCCCCGATACCTCGTTCGATCCGCGGTTGACCGACGCATTCAACGCCGAGATCGTCCACATGTTCGACGACTGCCGGGATTTCGTCCAGGCGCACTATTTCGCCACGTCGCGCGAAGACACGCCGTTCTGGCTCGCGAACCGGCACGACCTGCGGCTCTCGGACGCCATCGAGGAGAAGGTTCAGCGCTACAAGGCGGGGCTGCCGCTGACCACCACGTCGTTCGACGATTCCACGTACTACGAGACCTTCGACTACGAATTCAAGAACTTCTGGCTGAACGGAAACTACTACTGCATCTTTGCCGGCTTGGGCATGCTGCCCGACCGGTCGCTGCCGCTCTTGCGGCACCGACCGGAATCGATCGACAAGGCCGAGGCGATGTTCGCCCGCATCCGGCGCGAGGCCGAGCGTCTGCGGACGAGCCTGCCGACGAACTACGACTACCTGCGGTCGCTGCGCGAGGGCGACGCGGGGCTGTCTCGCAGCCAGCCCGGGCCGATGTTCGCGGCGCCGGAAATCCTGTAGTGGAGCGCACCCTGGACCGGGCATGCGCATTCGCGGCCACGCATGCTGCGGTGGCGGCCTGCGATCCGCTGCGGGCGCGGGCGCTCGTTCTGCAGCTGCCGGGCCTGAACCGTAAAAAGGACGTGCCCGGCATCGTCGGCCTGTTGCGCGAGTTCCTCCCCGCGCGGGGCGTGCCCTCCGGCTGGGGCTTCGTCGAAGCCGCCGCGGCGATGCGGGACATCGGGTTCTTCCTGGGGTCGCTCAAGCGGCACGGACACGAGCCCGTGGACGTGGTGCCCGGGCTCGAGCCGGTGCTGCTCGACCTGGCGCGCGCGACCGACCTGCCGCCGCGCGAGACGCTCCTGCATGTGACGGTCTGGAACCCCGCGGCGGCCGACGCGCAGCGGAGCTACACCGGGCTGCGCGACGAAGCGCACCTGCTGGAGAGCGTGCGCATCTCGATGGCGGCCCTCGAGGCGGCCATCGCGGTGACCGTCGAGCTGTCCGACGTGCCCCTGCGGTCGCCCGCGTTCGCGCAAGGGTGCGACGAGCTGGCGGCCTATCTTCAGAAAATGGTCGAATCGATCGTTTACGCTTACCGCTTCATCTCGGTGCAGGTCTTCTACGACGAGCTCCGCCCCTTCTACGAACCGATTCGAGTCGGGGGCCGGAGCTACCTCGGCCCCGGTGCCGTAGAAATGCCCCTCTTCGTGCTGGAGCACGTCCTGTGGGGCTCGCAATCGGACCACCAGGCTTATCGAGAATTCAAGGAGACGTACCTGCCCTACGTGCTTCCCGCGTACAGGGCGGTCTACGCCCGGTTCGCCGGGGAGCCGGCGCTCGTCGACCGCGTGCTCGCCGAGGCGCAAGCGGCCGGCGCGCGGGGCGAGCCCGTCGGGGCCGGGCTGGCGGCCCTCGACCGGGTCTTCGAGGTCCTGCTGCGCTTCCGGGCGCCTCACCTCAAATTGGCGGAGCGGGCGTACGAAGCCGGGCAAAGCGGCCCCGCCATCGGCAGCGGAGGGTACGCGCCAAGCGCGCTCGTCGATCTGCTCACGCTCACGCGTGCCGCGCGGTCCCGTGTCCACGCCGCGCTCGACGAACCCTGACGCCTGACGCGTGCGGCCATGTGTTCCAACTCACAAGGAGAGAGTGCCCCCATGACTCAGAAGAGCCCCGCGAACGGGCGCGACAGCAACCACTTCGACGTGATCATCCTCGGCTCGGGCATGTCCGGCACCCAGATGGGGGCCATCCTGGCCAATCAACAGTTTCGCGTGCTGATCATCGAGGAGTCGTCGCACCCGCGGTTCACGATCGGCGAATCGTCGATCCCCGAGACGTCTCTGATGAACCGCATCATCGCCGATCGCTACGGCATTCCGGAGCTCGACCGCATCACGTCGTTCTACGCGACGCAGCGTTACGTCGCGTCGAGCACGGGCATCAAGCGCAACTTCGGCTTCGTGTTCCACAAGCCCGGCCAGGAGCACGACCCGAAGGAGTTCACGCAGTGCGTCATTCCCGAGCTGCCGTGGGGCCCGGAGAGTCATTATTACCGGCAAGACGTCGACGCCTACCTGTTGCAAGCCGCCATCAAATACGGCTGCACGGTGCGCCAGAAGACGAACGTGACCGAATACCACGCCGACAAGGACGGCGTCGCGGTGACCACCGCCCAGGGCGAACGGTTCACCGGCCGGTACATGATCGACTGCGGAGGGCCCCGCGCGCCGCTCGCGACCCAGTTCAAGCTTCGCGAAGAGCCGTGTCGCTTCAAGACGCACTCGCGCAGCCTCTACACGCACATGCTCGGGGTCAAGCCGTTCGACGACATCTTCAAGGTCAAGGGGCAGCGCTGGCGCTGGCACGAGGGGACCTTGCACCACATGTTCGCGGGGGGCTGGCTCTGGGTGATTCCATTCAACAACCACCCGCGGTCGACCAACAACCTGGTGAGCGTCGGCCTGCAGCTCGACCCGCGTGTCTACCCGAAAACGGACATCTCCGCGCAGCAGGAATTCGACGCGTTCCTCGCGCGGTTCCCGAGCATCGGGGCGCAGTTCCGGGACGCCGTGCCGGTGCGCGACTGGGTCAAGACCGACCGCCTGCAATTCTCGTCGAGCGCCTGCGTCGGCGACCGCTACTGCCTGATGCTGCACGCGAACGGGTTCATCGACCCGCTCTTCTCCCGGGGGCTCGAGAACACCGCGGTGACCATCCACGCGCTCGCGGCGCGGCTCATCAAGGCGCTGCGCGACGACGACTTCTCCCCCGAGCGCTTCGAGTACATCGAGCGCCTGCAGCAGAAGCTTCTGGACCACAACGACGACTTCGTCAGCTGCTGCTACACGGCGTTCTCGGACTTTCGCCTGTGGGACGCGTTCCACCGGCTGTGGGCGGTCGGCACGATCCTCGGGCAGTTTCGGCTCGTGCAGGCCCACGCGAGGTTCCGCGCGTCGCGTGACGAGGGCGACCTCGATCACCTCGACAACGACCCCCCGTACCTCGGGTACCTGTGCGCGGACATGGAGGGGTACTACCAGTTGTTCAACGACGCCAAAGCCGAGGTCGAGGCCGTGAGCGCCGGGCGCAAGCCGGCCGAGGAGGCCGCGGCGCGGATTCACGCCCTCATCGACGAACGAGACTTCGCCAGGCCGATGTTCGGCTTCGGGTACTGCATCACCGGGGCCAGGCCGCAGCTCAACAACTCGAAGTACAGCCTGCTGCCGGCGATGAAGCTGTTGCACTGGACGCAAACCAGCGCACCGGCAGAGGTGAAAAAGTACTTCGACTACAACCCGATGTTCGCGCTGCTCAAGGCGTACATCACGACTCGCATCGGCCTGGCGCTGAAGTAGCCGGCCGACACCGGCACGAAAACGATGAACGACGTTCAACTGGATCAAGCGGTCGCCAGGGAGCTTCCCGCGGGGGCGTACGACGCGACCACGCGCGTGGCCGCGAGCTGGTACGTCGCGATGCGCTCGGACGACCTCAAGGACAAGCCGACGGCGTTGACGCTCTTCGGCCGTCCATGCGTGGCATGGCGCGGCGCGACGGGGCGGGCCGTGGTGATGGACCGCCACTGCTCGCACCTCGGCGCGAACCTGGCCGACGGGCGGGTCAAGGACGGGTGCATCCAGTGCCCGTTTCACCACTGGCGGTACGACGAGCAGGGCCAGTGCGTTCACATCCCCGGCCACAGCACGGCGGTGTGCCGGCTGGAGCCCGTCCCGCGCGGGGCGCGCCAGCCGACCTTGGTCACCGCCGAGCGATACGGCTATGTGTGGGTCTGGTACGGCTCCCCGCAGCCGCTGCACCCGCTGCCCGACATCGCCGCGGCCGACGTCGACAACGGCGACTTCATGCACCTGCACATCGCGTTCGAGACGACGACGGCGGTCTTGCGGATCGTCGAGAACTTCTACGACGCGCAGCACGCGAACCCCGTGCACGCGCTCCCGATCTCGGCCTTCGAGCTCAAGCTCTTCGACGATTGGCGCAGTTGGCCGGAGGTCGAGCCGTTGGCCCGGGCGGGCGCGTGGTTCGGTGCCGGGATCGACTTCACCGTGGACCGGTACTTCGGGCCCCTCGGCATGCTGTCGCGCGCGCTCGGCCTGAACATGTCGCAGATGAACCTGCACTTCGATGGCTACCCCGGCGGGTGCGTCATGACCGTCGCCCTGGACGGAGACGTCAAATACAAGCTGCTCCAGTGCGTGACGCCGGTGAGCGACGGCAACAACGTCATGCACATGCTCATCTCGATCAAGAAGGTGGGCGGCGTCCTGCGCCGCGCGACCGACTACGTACTGTTCGGGTTGCAGACCAGGCAGGCCGCGGGGTACGACGTCAAAATCTGGAACGGGATGAAGCCGGACGGCGGCGGCGCGTACAGCAAGTACGACAAGCTCGTGCTCAAGTACCGCGCGTTCTACCGGGGCTGGGTCGACCGCGTCGCCGAGGCGGCCGCTCGACCGCGCCGCGGCGAGTGAGCGGCGATGCGTGAGTCGGCGGCGCCAGCAGGCTGTTGAAATTCGGGAGCGGCGCGTCGGGCAGCACAAAGCCACGGCATTGAGTTGGAGGTGGTCGAGCGCAGCTTCGCATGGGCTGCGCGCTTTCGACGCCTCGCGCGCGACCATGAGCGCTTGCCTCACACGCTGGCCGGATTCCATTTCCTCGCGTTCGCCTGTCTGATGCCGCCCACAATCAGCGACTTCATTCATCCAGGTTCATAACAGGCGCCAGGCGTGAAGCGTCACCAGTCGATCCGGTGCTTCTCCTCGGTCTCGCGATGCCGCAGATCGTCGTCCGCGTGCAGATACTGGCTCGTCGTGGTCAGCGACACATGGCCGAGGTTGTCGCGCACGAGGCGCAGGTCGAGCCGGCCGTCGGCCATGTGCGAGCCCGCGCTGTGGCGCAGCCAGTGCGCGGACGCCTGTTCGAGCACGCGCGCCTGCTCCGCGCCCGCGTCGCCTTGCGCGCGCAGCCGGTCGGCCGCATGCCGGAACACGGTCTTGACGATCAGGTGCAGCGCCGCGCGCGTGAGCGGCCGCTGCGCGTGCCCGACCGGCAGCACGAGCGGCGTGGCCTCGCCGTCGACAGGCAGCGCGGGCAGCCGATGCGCGCGCCGGTAGCGCGACAGCTCGGCCATCATCTCGTCGGTCGCGGGCACGAGCCGTTGCCGGTCACGTCGAGCCACCAGCGGTCTCGCCCGTCCGCATCGCGGCGGCAGAAGAACTGGCCCATCGTGTTCTGCGCGACCTCGGTGATCCGCAGGCCGCCGAGATACAGCAGCGTGAACAGCCAGCGCGCGCGGTCGGCGTGAAAGCACGCGCGCGCGTCGTCGCGCGGCATCGCGTCGATCCCGTCCTTGACCGCCTGCCACAGCGTCGGCCCGAGGTAGCGCGTGACGCGCGGCGCGGGCCGGCGCATCCGCTGCCGCGACAGCGCGAGCGGATTGCCGGCCAGGTAGCCGGCCTGCACGAGCCACGAGAACATCACGTTCAGGATCACCAGCGCCTGCCGCTGGCTGGCCGGCGACAGCGGCCCGTGAAACGGCCGCCAGCGCGCATCGCCGCGCGGATGCTTGCGCCCGCCGTTCGCGCACCACACGTCGGCCGGCGCGGGCGCGAGCAGGAACTGCCGGTACAGCATCAGGTCTTCGTGCGTCAGCGACGACAGCGCCTTGCCGCAGGCGATCACGGCCCACAGCAGCAGGCGCTCGGCTTCCTTGCGATAGTTCTGGAAGGTGGTCGGCGTATCGACGAAGCGGGCGAGCCACGCGCGCACCGCGTCGAGATCGTTGGCCGCGGCGATCTGCGCGTGCCGGCCCGGCGCGCGGTTGGCGCCGCTGCGGCCGTCGAGCGCGGCCGGGACGGCCAGCGCATCGATCGGAATGGGGCGCAGCGCGGGATCGGAAGAAACGGGCGTGGTCATGCGAATCGGGTGCCGTGCGCGTGTCAGCGCGGCGCCTGCGTTGGCGCCGCCCGCGACGCCAGCGCCCGCGTCGGCGCCGGCGCGCCGATGCGCCGGAACACGAGCGCCGACAGCAGCGTGATCGCGCCGACGCACACGAACGCGAGCATGAAGCCGCCCGACGCGGACCCGAAGCGCGCGGAGAACACGTTCACGAGCCCGCCGCCGATCGACACGCCGAGCGCCATCGCGAGCATCTGCATCATCGTGAACAGGCTGTTGCCGCTCGCGGCGTCGGCATGCGACAGATCCTTGAGCGTCACGCTGTTCATCGCCGCGAACTGCATCGAATTGGCCGCGCCGAACACGACGAGCAGCGCGCCTTCGAGCCACGGCGACGGCTGCCCGGACACGAGCGCGAACGCGGCGATGGTCACGCCGATGATCAGCGTGTTGACGACGAGGAACGCCGGATAGCCGTAGCGCTGCACCAGCGGCGCGATCTGGCGTTTCGACAGCACGCCCGCGATCGCGGCCGGCAGCATCATCAGGCCCGAGCGCAGCGGCGTGTAGCCGAGCTGCACCTGCATCAGCAGCGGCAGCATGAACGGCACGGCGCTCGAGCCGATCCGGCACAGCAGGTTGCCGAGCAGCCCCGCGCCGAAGTTCGGTTCGCGGAACAGGCCGAGCCGGAACAGCGGGCGCGCCCGCACCCGCGCGTACGGGACGTAGGCCAGCGCGGCGGCGGCGCCGAGCGCGGCGAAACCGGCCGACCATGCGGTGCGATGCGCGCCCACCGGCGGATCGACCGCGAGCGACAGCAGGATCATCGCGGCCGACAGCAGCGCGCAGCCGACGAAGTCGAACGGCGGCGGCTGCGTCGCGTGGTCGTGCCGCAGGTAGCGCCGCACCGCGACGAAGCCGAGCGCGCCGACCGGCACGTTGACGAGAAAGATCCAGTGCCACGACACCGCCTCCGCGAACCAGCCGCCGAGCGTCGGGCCGAAGATCGGGCCGAGCTGCCCCGCGATCGACACGAACGCGAGCGCCGACACGTATTGCTCGCCGGGCACGCTGCGCAGCACCGCGAGCCGGCCGATCGGCATCAGCATCGAGCCGCCGACGCCTTGCAGCGCGCGCGCGACGACGAGCTGGTCGAGCGACTGGGCGGCAGCACAGCACACCGAGCCGAGCACGAAGACGAGGATCGCGATCGAGAACACCCGCCGCGTGCCGAAGCGGTCGGCGAGCCAGCCGGACGCGGGCGTGAGCATCGCCATCGTCAGCGTGTAGACCACCACCACCGGCTGCATCGCGAGCGGCGACGCGTGAAGGCTGCGGGCGATGGACGGCAATGCGGTGTTGACGATCGTCGTGTCGAGCGTCTGCATGAAGAACGCGGAGGCGACGATCCAGAGCAGCGCGGTGTGTGACGTGAGGCGGGGCATGGCGAAATCGGTTGAGGCGCGGCCGGGGCGGCCGAACGCGTCGCGCCGCCCGGCCGCGCGGAGGGCGCGGCGCGAAGCGGCAGACAGCGACCGATGTTATCGGGTCGCATGGTAATCGGGAAGTAGCCTGAAGACGTTGACTGTCATCGCCGTTGCCGATGACAATGCGCCATGCTCAATCCTGTCTGGCTCAAGACGTTCGCCACCGTCACGAACTGCCGCAGCTTCACCGAGGCGGGCCGGCAGCTCGGGCTCAACCAGTCGAGCGTCAGCGAACACATCCGGCGCCTCGAAGAGAGTGTCGGCCGCCGCCTGTTCGTGCGCGACACGCACTCGATCGCGATGACGGCCGACGGCGAAGCGCTGCTCGTGCACGCGAACGTGATCCTGCAGGCGCTCAACCGCGCCGAATCGCAATTCCGCAAACCCCGGCTGAAAGGCCGCGTGCGCCTCGGCGTGTCGGACGACATCGCACTGAGCGCGCTGCCCGACGTGCTGGCCGCGTTCCGCGACGCGCACCCCGACGTCGCGCTGGACATCACGACCGGCATGACGAGCCGGCTCTACGAACTGCTCGACGCCGGCGCGCTCGACCTGCTGGTCGGCAAGCGCCGCCTGGGCGAGCGGCGCGGCACGCCGTTGTTGCGCGCGCGGCTCGAGTGGGTCGCGCGCCCCGGCACCGTCGTCGATCTGGAACGGCCGCTGCCGCTCGTGCTGGTGGCCGAGCCGAGCGTCACGCGCGCCGTGGTGCTGAATGCGCTCGCGGAAAAGGGGATCGGCTGGGAGATCGCCTGCACGAGCAGCAGCCAGCCGGGCTGCATCGCCGCCGCGCGCGCGGGGCTCGGCCTGACCGCGACGTCGCAGTACATGTCGACGCGCGGGCTCGCGCCGCCGGTCAACAGCGCGAGCCTGCCGGTGCTGCCGGACGTCGAGTTCATCGCGCTCGCGGCGAAGCGGCTCAGCCAGCCGGCCGGCACGCTGCTCGAACTGCTGGAGCGCAGCGACCTGCGCGCGCCGTCGATGAGTGCTTAATGGGCGATGGCGGCGCTGGCCGCGGGCAGGGCGCGGCGGCGCGTCCCGGCGTCAGGCCGGCTCACCCGCCCGCCGGCAACAACGCCAGACGCTTGCACACGCACCGCTCGACGCTCGCCGCATCGGTCGGAATCGTCACGTATCGGCCGTTCGCCCACCCGTCCATCCGGTCCGAATACCACGCCGAAAACCGGTTTCCGGACTGGCCGACCGGCATCGCGAAGCGGGCGTCGTCCGGCTCGGCCATGTCGATCACCATCCGCATCGCGGCGGCCATCTTCGTCTCGTAGGGCGCGGCGGCGTCGCTGTAGTCGTTGCCGCCGACGTCGACCGTCGTCATGTCGCCGCCAAACGGCACGCGCACGTCGAACCAGCGCGCGAGCCAAGGCACCTGGTGAAACGGCCGGTGACGCGCGAGCGCGGCGTGTGCGTCGCCCCAGCGCCATGCGCGCATGTCGTCCCCGTAGCGCTGCTTCAGGTCGCGCAACGCGGCCCGCAGCGCCGCGCCGACCTGCGCGGAACACGGCGCGGGCGACGCGGCGCTCGTCGCTTTCCCGCACCACGCGGCGCCGATCGCCGGATCGCGCAACGCGTTCAGCAACGCCTGGTGCAGGTTGCGCTGGCGCCAGTATTCGGCGAACAGTTCGTGCCCGGCGCGCGGCTCGAAGATCGCCTGCATGGCCGCGCGTTCCCACGCGCTGGCGATCAGCGGCTCCGCCTCGTCCGCGCGCGCGACGCGATCCCAGCGCTGCAGCCGCGCGAGCGCGTCCGCTTCGTCGCGATCGGCCGGCAGGCCGGCCCGGGCGATCAGCAGCGGCAGCAGGTCGGCCTGCGACGATGACCGGATATCCGCCTGGATCGCCGCGAAGCTGTCCGGCGTATGCGTGGCCCGCGCGTCGAGCAGCGCCGTGATCCGCTTGTAGCGGTACGGCAGCACCCATTCGCCGCTGAGGAAATACGGATAGCCGGGCGGCACGATCCGGTTGTTCGCGGTCACGATGCGGCCGGCCGGCGGATTGAGCGCCTGCGGCAACGCGTCGAACGGCACGAAGCCGTCCCAGTCGTAGCGCGCCTCCCAGCCGGGCGCCGGCACTTCCGTCATCAGGTCGTTGCCGGGGCGGCGGATCGGCACGCGCCCGGGCGCGACGAAGCCGATATTGCCGTGGCGATCCGCATACACGATGTTCTGCTGCGGGGCGTCGAATTTCGCGGCGGCGCGCAGGAATTCCGGCCAGTCGCGCGCATGGTCGAAGCCGAGGCCGGCCTCCATCGTCGTGTCGTCGGGCATCAGCGCCGTCCATTGCAGCGCGAGCACGTAGCGGCTCGAGCGGCGCAGCGCGTCGCGGGCGTTCGCGGACACGTCGCTGATCACGGGCCCGTGCCGCGTTTCGCGCACGGTCCAGCGGACGGCCGGCTGGCCTTTCACGCCGATCGTTTCCGTGCGCGTCTCAAAACGGGCCCAGCCGCCCGGCGTGCGGTAGTAGTCGGGCCGCGTGGGGTCGACCTGCTCGATGAACAGGTCCTCGACGCTGGTGCCGGTGTTGGTCATGCCCCATGCGATCTGCTCGTTGTGGCCGATCAGCACCACCGGCAGGCCGGGCACGGTGCCGCCCGCGACGTTCAGCCGGTCCGAGCGCAGGTGCGCGAGATAGAACAGCGGCGGCGTCGACAGGCCGAGGTGCGGGTCGTTCGCGAGCATCGGCAGGCCGCTTTCCGAGCGGCTGCCGGCCACCACCCAGTTGTTCGATCCGAGCCCCTCGACGTGCGGCGACGGCTGCGCGTCGAGCGCGGCGGCGGCTGTCACGGCCAGCGCCGACAGGCCGCGCAGCATCGGCACGTAGTCGACCGTCGCCATTGGCGTCGCGTCTTCCGGCGCGGTCGTGACGAGCTGGCGGATCTGCGCGAGCGGCAGCCGCTGCGCGAGCCGCATCCGTTCGATCGCCAGCGCCATGTTGCCGCCGAGATCCCACGCGAGGACCGACAGCCACGCCACGGAATCCACCGGGTCCCACGGCGCGGGTACCGGCGCGCCTGTCAGCAGGTATTCGATCGGCAGGGCCGGGCCGCGCGTGGCCAGGTACGCGTTGACGCCGGCCGCATAGCGTTCGAGCGCGAAGCGGCTGTCCGGTGACAGGTGGCGATAGATGCGCTCCGCATTGCGCTTCACGCCGAGCGTGCGCATGAACTGGTCGAGCGGCAGCGTGTGCGCGCCAAGCACTTCGGACAGCGTGCCCGATGCGATGCGGCGGTTCATGTCGAGCTGCCACAGCCGGTCCTGCGCATGGACGAAGCCCAGCGCGAAATACGCATCGCCGTCGGTATGCGCGACGATGTGCGGAATGCCGTGCGCGTCGCGGGCGACGACCACGCGCGCGGCGGGCGCGGCCGCGCCCGGCAGGGCGACAGTGCCTTCGAGCACCGGCAGCGACGCGCGGCCGTACAGCGCGACGCCGCCGCACGCGAGCGCGATCAGCAGGATGACGGGCAGGACGAAAGCCAGCCCGACCCGGCGAAGTGTGCGAGGCAGCAAGATATCCGTCTCCCGGATGGACGCGCCGTGCCGGACATTATCGCAGCGGCCGGGTTGACGCGAGCGCGCGGCATAACCTTATGCGAATTGCTTGGTTCGGCTCGCACACGGGCAGCCGTATCGTTCACGGTGATCGCGGGCCGCTGCCCCATGCGGCGCGCGAACGATCTGAACACAGGAGAACGCGACATGAGTCGGGACGTGCTGTTTCTGCTGGAACCGGGCTTCACCGATCCGAAGCATCCGGGCGAACGCTTCGTCTGCCCGCACGGGCTGTCGATCGAGGGGCTGCTCGCGAGCGATCCGTCGCGGGCGGCCTTGCTCGACGTGAAGCGCATCGGCTTCGCGCGGCCGCGCCACGACGTGATCGCGGCGCTCGACGACGCACACCAGGGCCTGCCGGCGCTCGTGCTCGGCGCGGACCAGCCGGCGCCGCCGGATGCGCTGGCGCTCGGCGAGGTCCGTTATGTGACCGACCCGAAGCGCATCGTCGAGCTGCTTGCGCAGCGCCACGGTTTTCCGAAGGTGCATTGATGCGGGGCGGCGCGTCGCGCGTCAGCACGTCAGCGCGGGCGAATTGCAGATGCACGCGTAGAGCTCGGTGTAGCGGCTGACGGCGGCCGCGGAGTCGAACTTGCGCCGGGCCGTCTCGAAGCCGGCGTGGCCCATCGCGTCGGCGTGCGACGTATCCGACCACAGCGCCTCGATGCGTTGCGCGAGCAGCGGGATGTTGCGCGGCGGAATCAGATAGCCGGTTGCCCCGTCGTCGACGATGTCCGGCAGCCGGCCGACCGTGGTGCCGATCACCGGGCGCCCGGCCCACATCGCCTCGAGCGCGGAAAGGCCGCAGGTCTCGAAATGGTTCGGCATGCAAAGCATGGTCGCGTTGCGGTACGCGTCGTACTTCGCATCGCCTTCCAGCCGGCCGACGAACTCGACCTGCCGCCCGATCCCGAGCGATTCGGCAAGGCTGCGCCACGGCGCGGTGTTGCCGCCGCCCGCGACCTTGAGCGGGATGGTCAGCCCGCGCTGGCGGAGCATGCACAGCGCATGCAGCAACTCGGTCAGGCCCTGGTGCTCGACGAGGCTGGCGGAAAACAGCACGTAGCGGCCGTCGGCGGCGCGATCGGCGTGCAGCAGCAGGTTCCGTTCGAATTCGCCCGCATAGTCGCCGATCACCGTCGATGGGGCGCCCGCGCCGACGCACGCGATCATTTCCCGATGAACGGCATCCGATGCGACGACACGCGCATCCGCGTGCGACACCAGGAAATCGACCGCCGCGCGATACAGCCGGCCCGCCGTCCGGTAGTGCGCGAAGCATTCGCTCGAGTGGACATGCAGGATGCAGCGGCGCCGCAGGAGCCTGGCGATCGCAAAGTACGCCGTCTTGCGCATCAGCGAGCCGGGCGACGTCACGTGGAACTGGACGAGATCCGCCCGTAGCGCGCGCAGCGCGAAATGCGGGAAGTCGAAGGTCGGGAACAGCACGACGTTCGCGGGCGACGCGCCATCGCGCGTGCCGAAGAACGTGGCCTCGATACGGTGCGCGCGCAACTGCTCGGCTTTCGCCTGAAGATTGGACAGGACGGTCGCGACACCCCCGTGGCGTGCGTTTCCCGGCCCAACGTGCAGCACCCGGAGGTTCCGGTCGTCATGGGCGGTCATCTTGGTCTCTCGCTTCTTCGCTTCTGATTGTTCGTATACGACGCAGGGACGAGGACGCTGCACACGGCAGACCTTGAATCTCGGGAACCCGTG
Organism: Burkholderia pyrrocinia; assembly: GCA_001527685.1. Classification (GTDB taxonomy): domain Bacteria; phylum Pseudomonadota; class Gammaproteobacteria; order Burkholderiales; family Burkholderiaceae; genus Burkholderia; species Burkholderia pyrrocinia_D. Next base: position 87,505 of record LOZU01000077.1, on the reverse strand, counting down.
AAAGACAGCATAGGCAAAAGGGCATCAAGATCCAGCGAAGAATCATTAATTTTCGGTAACGCCGGGATAACGAGGGGCGGTGGCAAGCAAACTTTTCCGGGTATGCCGGTTTGGTATGACGAAACGCGCGGGCGCACACCGGCGCCGTTTTCCCGGAATGCGTTGAGATAGACTGCAATCCTGTTCGCCCTCGAGACGCGCCCATGGATTACATCGAAAGCATGCGGATTTTCCGGACGGTGGTCGAACTGAAGAGCTTCAGCCGCGCGGCGGACGTGCACGGCATGGCGCCGCCGGCTGTATCGCGAACGATTGCCGCGCTCGAACAGCGCATGGGGTGCCGGCTGTTGAACCGGACGACGCGCCGCATGACGCTCACGGAAGCCGCCGAGCGGTTCTACGAAAGCTGCGTGCGCATTCTCGACGAGGTGGATGCGGTCGAGGCGGAGGTCGCGACGCAGACGCAGGAAGCCCGCGGCGTCTTGCGGCTGGTCGCTCACACGACCGTGACGATACCCCGGTTCGTCCCGCTGATTGCGTCGTTCAAACGGGCCCATCCGAAGGTCACGCTGGACATGACGCTGACGGAACGGCCGGTCGATCTCGTCGGCGAAGGGTACGACCTCGGCATCGTCATCCCGTTCATGCTGATGAGCGAGACGACGGTGGTCCGGCGGCTCGAGCGGATTCCGGTCGTCATCGTCGCGACCCCCGAGTACCTGAAGCGCACGTCGATCCCCGAACACCCGTCGGATCTGGCCGAGCACGCCTTCGTGCTGATTTCGCCGTCGATCCGCCGTCCCGAACTGCGCTTCCAGGCCGACGGCCAGGAACTCACCGTTGCGCTGCGCTTCGATGTTTCGTCCAACAGCCCCGCGTTCAATCGTGAAATGGTGCTGCAGGGGCTCGGCATCGGCGTCATGCCGCTGGCGGTGGTCGAAAACGAACTGGCGTCCGGCGCGCTGCTGCGGCTGCTCGCCGATTTCCCGATGGCCAACGACAGCGTCGAGATCCAGCTCGCGTACAGCAACCGCACGCTGCTTCCCGCGAAGGTGCGGGCCTTCATCGAGCACGCGGTCGGCTACTTCGACGCGTCGGGCGCCCGGTAGGCGGCGCGCCCCCGGCCGGCGCCGGGCCATTCATGCGCAAAGCGGCAAGAATCTGATAACCCGGCAGCCATCGTCCGCCGGCGAGCCGGCCGCTAGTCTGTGCGCATGCACTCAAGCGACCTCCCGAACGACGACTGCTTCGCGCTCCGCCAGGCTTCCCGCCATATTTCGAAGCGCTACGAGCACCATTTGTCCGCAGTCGGCATCACGCCCACGCAGTTCAGCATCCTCAGCACGCTCGGCCGCTGGCGGAGCCTGACGATGGTCGAGCTGGCGAAGGCGATGGTGATGGACCGGACGACGCTCGTGCGGGTGCTCAAGCCGTTGCTCCGGCGCGGCCTCGTGGCGGCGCCCGCCGAAGGCAGGAATCACCGGCGGCTGCAGGTCGTGCTGACCCCGCAAGGGGCGAAGAAGCTCGACGAAGCCGCCGTTCACTGGGCGGCGGCGCAGGCCAGCTTCGAGCGCGAGTTCGGACCGCAGGAGGCCGCGCATTTGCGACGCGAGCTGTTTCGCATGACGCGCGACGCCCCCGACAGTTAATCGACCCGGCAACACATTCGTGCACGTCCACGCATTGATGACAGAACACCGGATGGCTAACGTGTGCATATGCACTAACGAATCGCGAATTGACTTGATCACCAAGGGACCGAAGGACATGGAAACGATGACGAATCACCCGCTCCAGCAGTCGCGGCCGGGCGCGGGGAAGGGCCTGATCGCCGCGGCGGTATTGGCGCTGAGCCTGGCCGGTTGCGTGAACTACGCCGGCATCAAGAGCGACAGGCACATTGCCTCCCCGGCCAGCTACGAGACGAAAACGAGCCTGCCGGAAGAGGGCGGAAAGTGGCCGGCGATGGACTGGGCGAAGCAGTTCGGCGATCCGCAGTTGTCCGAATTGATCGACGAGGCATTGCGCGGCAACCCGACGATCGACCAGGCGCGCGCACGGATCGAGAAGGCCGCGTCGACTGTCGGCAGCGCCAATTCGGCGCTCTACCCGACCGCCAACGGCAGCTACACATGGACGCGCCAGCGCTACACCGGCAACGGCATCGTGCCGCCGCCGTACGGCGGCTCGTGGCAGAGCGAGAACACCTTGCTCGCGAGCGCATCGTGGGATCTGGACCTGTGGGGCAAGAATCGCGAGCGGCTGCGGCAGGCCGTCTCCGAGGAAAAGGTCGCGGACGCCGAGGCGGAGGCGGTGCGCATTTCGCTCGCGGCGTCGGTGGCGAGCACGTACAACCATCTGGCGCAGCTCTATGCGCTGCGCGACATCCAGGCCCGGGAAGTGACGAATCGCGAGAACATCGCTCGCATCACGGATGGCCGCGTGAGCGCCGGGCTCGATAGCAACGTCGAGCGGCAGACCGCGTACGGCGAAACCGCGACGAGCCGCTCCAGCGTCAGCGATCTCGACGGGCAGATCAAGACAGTGCGCTACCAGTTGGGCGCGCTGCTCGGCGCCGGGCCGGATCGCGGCCTCAAGATCGGCAATCCGTCGCTGCGGCGCGGCGACGTCGTCGCGCTTCCCGACAACCTGCCCGCCGACCTGCTGTCGCGCCGGCCGGACATCGTCGCGGCGTACTGGAAGGTGGATGCGGCCATTCACGACGTGAAGGAAGCGAAGGCCGAGTTCTTTCCCGACGTCAATCTGTCGCTCGCGGCCGGGCTGGACGCATTCGGCTGGGGGCGGTTCCTGACGGCCGGCAGCCGGCAGTTCCAGGCGGCCCCGGCCATTCACCTGCCGATCTTCGACGCCGGTGCGCTGCGCGCGCAGCTGAAGGGCCGCTATGCGGACTTCGACTACGACGTCGCCACCTACAACCAGACGTTGATCGGCGCGCTGTCCGACGTCGCCACGCAGGTCACGCAAATCCGCTCGACCGATCTCCAGCTGGTCGACGCGCGCAAGGCGCTGGACGCGCAGACCAGCGCGTATCGGCTGGCCGTCGTCCGATACCAGTCCGGGCTGAACCAGCAACTGCAGGTGCTGAACGCGGACGACAACCGGCTGGCGGCCGAGACGGCCGTCGTCAATCTCGAGATGGGGCGCCGCAACCTGCAGATCGGCCTGATCAAGGCGCTGGGCGGCGGGTTCGATGCATCCCGCGCGGGCCTCGCCGCGACCGCCGAAACCCCGATTCCCGCGCCGGCCGGCGGCGCTCCCCGTCACTGAACGATCCGATCGGCCGCCCGGCGCGATGCCGGACGGCAACCCTTTCACCTTGTTGGAGCTATCGATGAATGCACCCCAGCCCGCGCCGGCCGACGAGCCGGTGAAGCAACCCGGAAAACGCAAGGCCCTGATTGCGCTGCTCGCCGCCTCGCTCGGCATCGCAGGCGCCGCGTACGGCGCCTACTACTTCCTCGACGCGCGTTACCACGTCGAGACGGACGACGCGTACGTCAACGGCAACGTCGTGCAGATCACGCCGCAGGTCTCGGGCACGGTCATCGCAGTCAACGCGGACAACACGCAGATCGTCAAGGCCGGCGAGCCGCTCGTGCAGATCGATCCCGCGGACGCGAAGATCGCGCTGCAGCAGGCCGAGGCGAATCTCGGCCAGACCGTGCGCAAGGTTCACGGCCTGTACGTCGACGACGACAAGTACCGCGCGACCATCGCGGAGCGGCAGTCCGATCTCGCGAAGGCGCAGGACGACTTGCGGCGGCGCGTGTCCACCGGCATGACGGGCGCCGTGTCGGACGAGGAAATCTCGCACGCGCGGGATGCCGTCAAGGCGGCCCAGGCGGCGCTGGACGCGGCCCGGCAGCAACTCGGCGCCAACCGCGCGTTGACCTCCAACACGTCGGTCGACTCGCATCCGGACGTGATGGCGAGCGCCGCGCGGGTGCGTGACGCGTACCTCGCTTACTCGCGCACGACGCTGCCGGCGCCGGTCACCGGGTACATCGCACAACGAACGGTTCAGGTCGGGCAGCGCGTGTCGCCCGGCGCGGCGCTGATGTCGGTCGTGCCGCTGAACCAGGTGTGGGTCGATGCGAACTTCAAGGAGTGGCAGCTGCGTCACATCCGGGTCGGACAGCCGGTCGAACTGACCGCCGACGTGTACGGCGCGGCGGTGGTCTACCACGGCAGGATCGCGGGCTTCACGCCGGGCACCGGATCGGCGCTGGCGCTGCTGCCGGCGCAGAACGCGACCGGCAACTGGATCAAGGTGGTGCAGCGGCTGCCGGTGCGGATCGAGATTCCGCCCGCGGAGCTGGAGAAGCATCCGTTGCGCGTGGGGCTGTCGATGAACGTCGATGTCGACGTGAAGGACCACGCCGGCGCCGGCCTCACGACGGATCCCGCGTCGTCCTACAAGACCGACGTGTTCGCGAACTACGGCGACAAGGCCGATGCCGCGATCGCCCACATCATCGCCGCCAACCAATGAGCGCGCGTCGCGCCTGATTGAACGCAACCGGATACTCACCATGACCGACAACCACCCGAATCCTCCCCCGCTGACGGGGGCGACACTCGCGCTGGGCTCATTGAGCGTGGGCCTCGCGGGTTTCATGACCGTGCTCGATTCATCGATCGCCAACGTCGCGATTCCGACCATCTCCGGCAACCTCGGCGTGTCGGTCGACGAGGGCACCTGGGTCATTACCGTGTTTGCCGCGGCGAATTCCGTCGCGATTCCGCTGACCGGCTGGCTGACCCAGCGGCTGGGCCAGGTGCGCCTGTTCGTCGGCTCGATCCTGCTGTTCGTGCTCGCGTCGTGGCTGTGCGGCATCGCGCCGTCGCTGCCGGTGCTGCTGCTCGCACGCGTGCTGCAAGGCGCGGTGGCCGGGCCGCTGATCCCGATGTCGCAGGCGCTGCTGCTCAGTTCCTGGCCGAAAGCGAAATCGTCGCTGGCGCTGTCGCTGTTCTCGATGATCGTGGTGACCGGGCCGATCGTCGGGCCGTCGCTGGGCGGCTGGGTGACGGACAGCTACGCGTGGTCGTGGATCTTCTACATCAACATCCCGGTCGGGCTGTTCGCCGCGGCGATGGTGTGGATCCTCTACCGCAAGCGCGACACGCCCACCCGGAAGCTGCCGATCGATTTCGTCGGGCTGCTGCTGCTGATCGTGTGGGTCGCGTCGCTGCAGGTGATGCTCGACAAGGGCAAGGACCTCGACTGGTTCTCGTCGAACACGATCGTCATCCTGACCATCGTCGCCGCCGTGGGCCTCGTGCTGTTCGTGATCTGGGAGCTGACCGACAAGAATCCGGTGGTGGACCTCACGCTGTTCAAGCAGCGCAACTTCCTCGGCGGCACGATCTCGATCGCCGTCGCCTATGCGATCTTCTTCGGCACGCTCGTGCTGCTGCCGCAGTGGATGCAGGAATACCTCGGCTACCGGGCCGTCGATGCCGGGCTGGCCACCGCGCCGCTCGGCATCTTCGCGGTGATCGGCGCGCCGATCATGGGCAAGCTCCTGCCGCGCTCGGACGCGCGCATCATCGGCACGTTCGCGTTCATCGGCTTCGCGATCGTCTATTACATGCGCTCGTTCTTCTTCACGGATATCAGCGAGGGCTACATCATCCTGCCGACGCTGCTGCAGGGCATTCCGATGGCGCTGTTCTTCGCGCCGCTGACCGTGATCATCCTGTCGGGGCAGCCGCCCGAAAAGGTGCCGGCCGCGGCGGGGCTGTCGACCTTCGCGCGCATGTTCTTCGGCGGCATCGGCACGTCGCTCGCGGGCGTCGTGTGGAACAACCGGACGATCATGCATCACGAAATCCTGACGCAGCAGTCGAGTCCGACCAACCCGATGTTCAATGCGCAGATGGACACGTACCACTCGGTGCTCGGGCTCGGCCAGGGATCGTCGTATGCGCTGTTCGACCACGTCGTCCAGTCGCAGTCGGCGATGATGGGGCTGAACGACGTGTTCTACGGCGCGGCGATCGTGATGATCGTGATCATCCCGCTGATCTGGATCACGAAGCCGGGCAAGGCCGGCGGGTCGAGCGACGCGGCAGCCGCCGCACATTGAACGTGACGATGCAACGAGGCCGCGGATCTCACGATCCGCGGCCTTTTTTGCGTTCAGAGCGTCTCGATCGCGAGCGCGATGCCCTGGCCGCCACCGATGCACAGCGTCACCACGCCGCGCTTGAGGCCGTCGCGCTGCATCGAATGGATCAGGCGCGTGGTCAGCACCGCGCCCGTCGCGCCGATCGCATGGCCGTGCGCGATCGCGCCGCCTTCGACGTTGACGATTGCCTCGTCGATGCCGAGCTGTCCCGCCACCGCGATCGGCACGACCGCAAACGCTTCGTTGATCTCGAAACGCTCGACATCCCGCAGCGCCCAGCCGGCCCGCTCGAGCGCGATCTTCACTGCGGGTACGGGGCCCAGGCCGAACATCCCGGGCTCGACGGCAGCGATGCCGAACGACACGACGCGGGCGCTCGGGGCGATCCCGTGCGCGTCGGCGAACGCGCGGTCGGCCACCAGCATCGCCGATGCGCCGCTGTTGAGGCCCGGTGCGTTGCCGGCGGTGATCGTGCCGTCCGGGCGGAACGCCGGTTTCAGTTTCGCGAGCGCGTCGAGCGTCGTATCGGGGCGGGGCGTCTCGTCCCGCGCGAACGACACGCGCGTCTTGCGCTGCAGGATCTCGACCGGCGCCAGTTCGGCGTCGAACTTCCCGCCGGCCAGCGCGGCGGAGAAGCGCTGCTGCGAGCGCAGCGCCCAGCGGTCCTGGCGGTCGCGCGAGATGTCGAGCTGGCTCGCCAGATCCTCGGTATGCCACCCGGAATGCTGGTCGGAGAACGCATCGACGAGACCGTCGCGCAGCATGCTGTCGTGGATCGGGGCCTCGCCCATCCGGTAGCCCCAGCGGGCGCCGTCGAGCAGGTAGGGCGCGCGCTCCATGCTTTCCATCCCGCCGGCGACGGCCGCGTTCGCGAAGCCCAGCATGATTTCCTGCGCGGCATTGACGATCGCCTGCGCGCCGGAGCCGCAGACTCGGTTGACCGTCAGCGCGGGTACCGCCACCGGAATGCCGGCGCCGATCGACGCCTGGCGTGCGGGGTTCATCTTGTTGCCGGCCTGGATCACGTTGCCCATCACGACCGTATCGACGGCCGCGCCATCCAGGCCGCTGCGCCGCAGCGTTTCGCGTATGGCGATCGCGCCGAGCCCGGTCGCGGGCGTGTCCTTCAGGGCGCCGTTGAACGTGCCGATCGGCGTCCGGACGGGGTGGCAGATGACGACTTCGCGTGTACTCATGATGTGTTCCTCGATCACGTTGACATGGGCGCGACGAGCGCGCAACCGCGAGCGGTGGTGCGGTGTGCGTCGCGCAAGGATTCCCGGATCGCGGGATCCTATGCATATGCATGGTTATATATGCATATGCATATTGTCAATGTGGAATTTCGGTGATGATGCTCCCCCCATTGTCTGGGCGGATCTCGAATCCGTGCGTGGCACGGCAGATTTCGAAATTGTCATCCGGCGGTCAGCGTCACGCCGGCTCCGATCTCCAGAATGACTACGTCAGGCAGCGGGCCGCATCGGCGGCCCCGCCGGCGGCGCATCGACGATGCGTCTTCTTCGTATCGTTCTGGGGAGTTTCGTCATGAATCTGAATCGCAGACTGATGGCAGCCGCCGCGCTGCTCGCCGTCGCAATCGGCACGCCGGCCGCCGCTTTCGCACAGGCTTCGTCATCCGGCCTGACGCGCGCCGACGTCATCGCCGACCTGGTCCAGGCGCAGCGCGACGGCGTCGTGCCCGCACCGAAACGGGACTATCCGCCGAGCGCGCAGACGATCGCGCTCAATCGCGCGCGCTATGCGAGCGCGCACGGCGAGCAGGGTATCGCGACCGCGAGCGCGTCGGCATCCGTACCGAGCGTGCAGTGAAGCGGGGGCGGGAGATGAAGTGCTTGTCGCTACTGGCGATCGCCGCGCTGCTGGCGGCGGCGGTTGCATCGGCCTTCGCGCGGGGGATGCCGCAATTGCCCGACGACGACGGCGGACGCGCGAGCGTGTTGCGCGCGCTGAACCCGACGCGCACGATCGATGACGCGCGGCCGCAGGCGGCCCGTGCCGGCTCGACGGAAGCGGAAGCGCGCCCGTGCGTGATGGACGCACGGCATGGCGAGGTGTCGCCGTAGTGAGCCGCAGAACGTCGCGTTTCCGCAGGCGATGCACAAGGTCCGCAAGTCCGACGTCGATCAATGACCGCGATAGATCGCGTCACGGCCGTTGATCGTCATCGCGCGGCCGGATTCGCTGGTGGTTTGGCTTTCCGTGCCATAGCCGGTCGTGTCGGCGGCCGGGATCGTGCTCGGGCCGGTTTGCGCGACGGCGTTTTCGCGCACGCGCTGTTCGGCGGCGAGGATTGCGGCCGGATAAGCGTTGTGGTCCATCGCCGGGCGGTAGCCGGCGGCCACGAGCTGGGCCAGTTCGGCCTTCACTTCGGCGCGCGTCAGCGGATGGTTGGTTTGTTATGCGAACGATAGCGCCGGTGCGGAAAGGATCAGTGCGGTAAACGTGGAGAGAGCGAGCGTTTTCATCATGGGTACCTATCGGGTCGAGTGAATCGCAACCACGTGGATGTCGTTGCGAGTGCAGTCAATATAGATATCCCGGCGCCCCGGAAAAACGGGTACCCGGCGAAATGATTTTTGATCCGGAATCACGAATCGACCGTCGAATCCGCCAGAAGCCTTGCCGGCCGCCCATCAGACCTCCCGGGACTCAAGTGTGTCCAATTCCGTCTTGGACAGACTTAACCCGTCTGCCTAGACTGAATCCGCTTTCCCTCATCCCCCGGAGAAATTCATGAGTCTCAAAGGCAAGCTGCCCGGCAACAAGATCCTCGGTTTCGGCACCGCGCCGCTCGGCAACATGTTCCGCAACATCCCCGACGCGGAGGCCACGGCCACCGTCGAAGCCGCATGGCAGCAAGGCATCCGCTATTTCGATTCCGCGCCGTTCTACGGCGCGGGCCTCGCCGAAATGCGCCTCGGCGACGCGCTCGCGCAGCATCCGCGCGACGAATACGTGCTCAGCACGAAGGTCGGCCGCCTGATCCTCGACGAAGTCGAGGACGTGTCGGCGCGCGATCTCGGCGAGAAGGGCGGCCTGTTCGAACACGGCCGGCCGAACCGCATCGTCAACGACTACTCGGCCGACGCGACGCTGCGCTCGATCGAGGACAGCCTGAAGCGCCTGCGCACCGACCGCCTCGACATCGTCTGGGTGCACGACATCGCACAGGATTTCTACGGCGACGAATGGCTCGCACAATTCGAAATCGCCCGCAAGGGTGCGTTCCGCGTGCTGGGCAAGCTGCGCGAAGAAGGCGTGATCAACGCATGGGGCCTTGGCGTGAACCGCGTCGAACCCATCGAACTGGTGCTCGACCTCGCCGAGCCGCAGCCGGACGGCATGCTGCTGGCCGGCCGCTACACGCTGCTCGATCACGAGCGCGCGCTGCAGCGCGTGATGCCGGCGGCAGCCGCGCAGAACGTCGGGATCGTCGTCGGCGGCCCGTACAGCTCGGGCGTGCTCGCGGGCGGGACGCACTTCGAATACCAGAAGGCTTCGCCGGAAATCATCGCGAAGGTCGAACGCATCAAGGCGATCGCCGCGCGCTACGACGTGCCGATCAAGGCCGCCGCGCTGCAGTTCTCGATGGCGCATCCGGCCACCGCGGCGGTGATTCCGGGCGCGAGCCGTCCGGAGCGGATTGCGGAAGACCAGGCCGCGCTGAACGTGGCGATTCCGGCCGACTTCTGGCGTGAAATGCGCGAACAAGGTCTGGTCGCAGCGGGTGCACCGCTGCCGATCGATCGTTAATCGTCAAAGGTGACGATATGGCACAGGCACATGCAAGCATCCAGGTCTCGGCTTCGGCCGACGCGATCTGGCAATTGATCGGCGGCTTCGGGGCGCTGCCCGACTGGCTGTCGTATATCCCGTCGAGCGAGCTGAGCGAAGGTGGTCGCGTGCGCAGCCTCGCGAATCCGGACGGCGACGCGATCGTCGAGCGTCTGGTCGCCTTCGACGACGCGGCGCGCAGCTACACGTACGCAATTCTCGAAGCACCGTTCCCGGTCGTGAACTACCGGTCCACGCTGCGCGTGCGCGAGAACGGCGCGAACGCGGCGACGGTCGAGTGGTCGGGCACGTTCACGCCGAATGGCGCGACCGACGACGAAGCGAGCCGGCTGTTCCGCGGCATTTACGAAGACGGTCTGGCCGAGCTGGCCAAGCGGTTCGCGGCGGTGTGATGGCGTGACGGCGCGACGGCACCGGCACCCGCTTCAGGGTGTCGCGCCGCGCGCCGTGCTCCGCTTCATTCGACCGCCGCGACCACCTCGTCGCCGGTCAGGATCTCGCGGAAGATGCCGACCAGCGGCCGCAGGTTGACCTTGTGCCACGCGGCCCACAGCGGCGTGCGATAGCTGAACCACGGCAGTTCCCGCAGCACGACGCCTTCCGGCACCTGATGACGCAGGCTCTGCTGGATCATCGTCACGCCGAGCCCGGCGGCGACGAGCCCGAGCGCAGCAAGCGGCTCGCTCGCCTCGACCGAAATATCCGGCGAAAACCCCGCTTTTGCGCACGCGGCGACGAATGCGCCGTGGCGTGGCGCGCTTTCCTGCTGCGTGACGCCGATCCACGCCTGCGCGGCGAGATCGTCGGCTACCAGCGTCTTCCTCTTCGCTAGCGGATGCCCGTCGGGCAGCGCGAGCAGCATCGGATCGTTCAGCACCCGCATCGACCCGAGTTCGGGATCGTCGGGCGCGGGCGGCTCGGTGACGAGCGCGATGTCGAGACTCCGCTCGCGCAAGCCCTCGAGCTGCGCGGCGGACGTGTAGTTGTACAGCGCGATGTGGACGGCAGGGCGGCCCGCGCGCAGCGTCTTCAGCGCGCGCGGCAGCACGCCCGAGTGCGTGGCCGTTTCCAGGTAGCCGATGCAGAGCCCGCCTTCGTCGCCGCGACCGAGCCGGCGCGCGAGCGATTCCAGCCGGTGCGCGTGCCGCAGGAATGCGTGCGCTTCGCTGAGGAAGGTGCGCCCGTCACGTGTCAGGCGAATGCGCTGCTGGCTGCGTTCGAACAGTGTGAGCCCGAGCTTTTCCTCGAGCTGTGCGATCTGGCGGCTGAGCGGCGACTGCGAAATGTGCAGGCGCTCCGCGGCGCGGCCGACGTGTTCCTCTTCCGCGACCGCGATGAAATATTGAAGCTGGCGGATGTCGAGCATGTAAGACCTCCCGGGACAAGGCAGCGCGCTTGACGGCACGATAGCACCGTCAAGCGCGCACGATATCCGGTTCGGTGCCGGCGTCAGCGAATCGCGACAGGATTGATGTTGACCTGCGTGGAGCCGACATACAGCGGCTGGCCCAGCACGAACAGGACTTCCCAGGCCTGGTCACGCACCAGCGCGCGGCTGTCGATCAGTTCGAGGTTGTAGATGCCGCGCTTCGCGAGCATGTACTGGTTGATCGGGAATTCGTCCCGCGAGTGCGGGTTCGGGTAGACCTCGGAGGCCCAGGTATCCCCGCCGAACGCGACGATCCCCTGGTCAGCCAGCCATTTCGCGGCTTCCATGCCGATCCCGGGTTCGACTTCGAGGAATTGCCGGTTGTCCTTGCCGATCAGTTCCAGCCAGCCGGTGTTGAACAGCACCACGTCGCCCTTGCGCAGCGTCAGGCCTTGTTTCTTCAGGACGGCCTGGATGTCCGCGACGGTGAATTCGGTGCCGCCCGGTACGATCGGCTTGCCGAAGTACGCGGTCATGTCGAGCACGACGCCGCGCGTGACGATCGGCGGCACCTTCTCGACGCCCAGCTTCGTCACCCCGTCGACGGTCACGAAATCGGCCGCGCGGTTGCCGTTGTAATAGACGTTGTCGATGCCGATGTGGCCGATCCCGTTGAGCTGCGTGCCGACCCCTGTCCACGCGTTGACCAGCTCGTCGTTGAACGTGAACCTGTTCGGGCCGAGGCTCTTGCCGGCCTGCTGGCCGACCTGCACGTTGTAGAGCCGGAAGCTGCGATGCCGGAACGCCGGCAGGTTCTTGTCCACCGGCACCGCCAGCGGATAGGTCTTGCCGGCCTTGACGAGGCCGACCGCCTGCCTGACGACGTCGGGCGTCAACAGATTGGCAGCGCCAATTTCATCGTGCGGGCCATAGGCGGACGGATACCAGTCCGCCACCGGTGCGGCGGCAGCGGCCGTGAACGGCAGGCTCGCGGCGAGCGCGAGCGCCGCGAGGGTGCGCTTCTTCATCGAATGCTCTTCCTTGCAAATACGCGATACAGGTGCGTCAAGCCGCGACGGGCGTGGCGCTCGGATAATCGGTCAGCCCTTGCGCGCCGCCGCCGAACAGCGTGTCGCGGTCGTGCTGAGCCAGCGGCACGCCGGCGCGCAGGCGTGCGGGCAGGTCGGGGTTCGCGACGAACGGGCGCCCGAATGCCACCAGGTCGGCCCAGCCCGCGGCAATGGCTTCGCGTGCGCGATCCGCGGTGTACTTGCCTGCGTAGATCAGCACGCCGGGAAACGCGGCGCGCAGCTTCTGTTTGAACGCGACGGGCATCAGCGGCGCGTCGTCCCAGTCCGCTTCGGCGATGTGCAGGTAGCCGACGCCGAGTTCGCCGAGCAGCTTCGCGGCGGCGAGGTAGGTCGTTTCCGGATCGTCGTCGACGCAGCCGTTCAGCGTGGTCAGCGGCGCGAGGCGGATGCCGACGCGGGACGCATCGCCCGCGCCGTCGATCAGCGCCTGCGCGACCTCGCGCAGGAAGCGCAGCCGGTTGTCGAGCGAGCCGCCGTACGCATCCGTGCGCGTGTTGGCGTTCGAATCGATGAACTGGTTCACGAGGTAGCCGTTCGCGCCGTGCAGTTCGACGCCGTCGAACCCGGCCTCGATCGCGTGGCGGGCGGCGGCGCGGTACTGGTCGACGATCTGCTGGATCTCGGCGACGCTCAGCGCGCGCGGCGCGGACGCCTGCACGAAGCCCGGCGTGCTGCCGTCGTCGCCGGCGATGAACACATTCACACCGTCGGCCTGGATCGGCGACGACGACACGGGCGACTGGCCGCCGAGCAGGCTCGTATGGCTCAGCCGGCCGACGTGCCAGAGCTGCGCGAAGATGCGGCCGCCGGCCGTGTGCACGGCGTCGGTCACCTTGCGCCAGCCGGCGACCTGGGCCGGCGTGTGAATGCCGGGCGTCCACGCGTAGCCCTTGCCGAGCGGCGCGATATAGGTGCCTTCGCTGACGATGAGGCCGGCGCTCGCGCGCTGCGCGTAATACGCGGCCATCAGTTCATTGGCTTCGTCGCCGGGCTGGCTCGCGCGCGAGCGCGTCATCGGCGGCATCACGATGCGGTTCGGCAGCGTCAGCGCACCGAGCCGCAGCGGTTGGAACAGCGGATCCTGGGTCATGGTGGGTGTCCTGTGGAAGCCGCGGCCGGCTGGCCGCGGCGGAAATCATCGGTGCGCGGGCCGTTTCAGTCCCACTGCGGCGCGAGGCCGGCCGGGTCGACTTCGCGGCCGTTGCGATCGAGCGCGGCGATCTGCGCCATGTCGTCGTCGGTCAGTTGCAGCGTCTGCGCAAGCAGGTTGCTCGCGAGGTTCGCGCGCTTCGTCGACGACGGAATCACCGCGTAGCCGAGTTTCAATGCCCAGGCGAGCGCGACCTGCGCCGGCGTTGCGTCGTGGCGTTGCGCGATCGCGCCGATGACCGGATCGCCGAGCACCTTGCCGTATGCGAGCGTCATGTACGAAGTCACCTGAATGTCTTCGCGCTGCAGGAATTCGACCAGTTTGCGATTCTGCAGATAGGGGCTCAGCTCGATCTGGTTGGTCGCGATCGCGTCCTTGCCGACCGCCGCGATCGCCTGCTTCGTCAGTTCGATGTTGAAGTTCGACACGCCGATCCGGCGCGTCAGGCCCTTCGCCTTCGCGTCGGCCAGCGCGCGCATGAAGGTGTCGAGCGCCACGCCGTTGCCGGGCGCGGGCCAGTGGATCAGCGTCAGGTCGACGTGATCGGTGCGCAGCCTGGTCAGGCTTTCCTCGAGGCTCGACACGAGCTTCTCGGGCGCGTAGTTGTCGACCCAGATCTTCGTCGTCAGGAACAGTGCGTCGCGCGACACGCCGGAGGCGGCGATCGCCTCGCCGACTTCCGCTTCGTTGCCGTAGATCTGCGCGGTGTCGATCGCGCGGTAGCCGAGGTCGAGGCCGTTGCGCACCGAATCGATGACAACCTGGCCCTGCAGGCGGAACGTGCCGAGGCCGAATGCCGGAATCTTGCTCATGAGGTTCTCCGTGAGGGGTAGAAGCAAAGGTCGATGGAAGGATTGTGCCGTCGCCGACCTTTGCGATAAACGTCAGTAAGCGTCAATGACAATTGAATTGAAATCAAGGATCGCGTCGCCCGCCGTTACCGGCTGGCGCCCGGTTCATGCCGCTTGCTGGGCTTGTTCCTGTTTCTGATCCTGATGGAAATGCGGGAGGACTTCGCAGGCGATCTCGGCGAAGGTCTCGTCGAGCGGCCGGCGATTGCGGCGGAAATGCAGGCCGATGTGCTGCACACCGGCGTCGCGCATCGCCGCGAGTTCTTCCGCCAGCGCGATGCGTCCCGCGCGGGCGCCGAAGCGGTGCCGCTGCAGCGGTTCGTGCGGGTCCGCCGCGAGATCGAGGTGGATGAAGCTCACGTACGGCTTGTCGCCAGCCACGGCGCGCCAGTTCGCGGCGCGCTGCGCGTGGTCGCCCGGCGTGCCCGGATACGCGAGGCAGCCGTCCATGTGCTCGCCGATCCATGCGGGCGTCTGCTGCGCGAGGCCCGCGACGAGCAGCGGCACCGGCGAACGGGCGGCGGGCAGCACGTCCAGGCCGGGCGGCAGGTGCTCGCGCGCACCGTCGCGCAGCAGTGCGACCTGGTCGCGGAAAGTCGCGCCGCGCGATGCGAAATCGCGGCCGAACAGCGGATACTCGACCGGCCGGTCGCCGCTCGCGACGCCGAGCAGCAGGCGGCCGCCGCTCAGTTCCTGGATCGTCGCGGCCGACTTCAGCGTCAGCAGCGGTTCGCGCAGCGGCAGCACGACGGCCGCCGTGCCGAGCAGGATGTCGCGCGTGATGCCGGCGAGGTAGCCGAGATACGAGAACGTTTCGAACACCTGGGCGGCGTCGCCGAACGACGGGTCGTACACCGGCACGTCGCGCACCCAGAGCGCGCGGAAGCCGAGCGTATCGGCCAGTTGTGCGAGCTCCGCATGGATTGCCAGGTCGGGCACGCCGGGGCGGCGGCCATCACGCCGGCGCTTCGCGTCGCCGGCCGGCGACCAGTCGTTGTCGAGCGGCAGTTCGATGCCGATGCTGAAGCCGCCGTCGGCGAGTCTGTCGAGTGAAGTGGACATGGCCGGGTTCCGTTCAGACCGCGCGCAGGCTGCCTTCGAGCCGATGGAAATCGAGCGACGATGCGGTGAAGAACGAGCGCGACGTGCCGGCCCCGAAATCGTCGATATGCACGACCGTCGCGCGGTCGGCTTCCTGCCACGCGATCGCGTAGGTCTCGCCGGCGACGTGCTGCCACGTGTACGCGACTTCGCCCTTCGCGCCGGCGTACGCGCCTTCGGTGATCTCGTAGCGCATGTGGAGGCCGTCCTCGTCATACGCGTTGAGTGCGGCGAGGCCGTCGTAACGGACTTCGAAAGTCTTGCCGGCGAACGGCGGGAGGTTGGCGGGCATGTTCATGATGAGGGTTTCCGGGTGACGATTCAGTGGGCGAGTTCGACGGGTTCGGCCGTGCGTTCGGGCAGGCCCTGGTTTTGGTCGAGACGGCCGCTCAGCGCGGTGAGCGCGAATGCGCCGAGCGTGACGGCGGCGGCGATCCACGGCGTATGGCCGAGGCCGACGTTCGCGACGATCAGGCCGCCGAGCGACGAGCCGCCCGCGACGCCGAGGTTGAACGCGGCGATGTTGAAGCCCGACGCGACGTCGGTGGCGTCCGGCGCGAAGTGGCGCGCCTGCTTGACGACGTACACCTGCAGGCCCGGCACATTGCCGAACGCCACCGCGCCCCACGCGAGCATCGTCAGCACTGCGAGCCATTTGACGTGCGCCGTGAAGGTCAGCGCGAGCAGCACGATCGCGAGCAGCAGGAAGATCCGCTTGAGCGCCTTGACCGGGCCGACGCTGTCGGCGAGCTTGCCGCCCCACACGTTGCCGAACGCGACCGACACGCCGTAGCCGACGAGCACGAGGCTGACCTGCGACGGCGTGAAGCCGGCGATCTGTTCGAGCAGCGGCGCCATGTACGTGAACGCGATCAGCGAGCCGCCGTAGCCGACCGCCGTCATCGCATAGACGAGCAGCAGGCGTGGCTGGGCCAGCACGCGGAACTGGCGGGCGAGCGGCGCGGGCGCTGTTTGCGCCAGACGGCGCGGCACGAACGCCACCGCACCGAGGAACGCGACGAGCCCGAACAGCGCGACGATCAGGAAGGTCGCGCGCCAGCCGAAGTGCTGGCCGATGAAGGTGCCGAGCGGAATGCCGGCGACGAACGCGACGGTCATCCCGCTGAACATCGTCGCGATCGCGCTGGCGGCCTTGTCCTTCGGCACGAGCGTGGTCGCGATGATCGAGCCGACCGAGAAGAACACGCCGTGCGCGAGGCCGGTGAGCACGCGCGCGACGATCAGCGATGCGTAGCCGGGCGCCTGCCAGGCCACGAGGTTGCCGACGGTGAAGAGCGCCATCAGCGCGGCGAGCAGCGTCTTGCGCGGCACGCGGCCGGTGAGCGCGGTGAGCAGCGGCGCGCCGATGGCGACGCTCAGCGCGTAGAGGCTGACGAGCAGGCCGGCCGACGGCAGGCCGACGCCGAGGTCGGCGCCGATCGTCGGGATCAGCCCGACGATCACGAATTCGGTCGTGCCGATGGCGAATGCGCTGATGGTCAGCGCGAGCAGGGCGAGGGGCATGATGGGCGTCCGTGGCTCCGGTAAGGAATGGGACGCAGTGTGCTCGCTTTACTTTTGCTGAAAAACCGGGCTATGAGCTAAATTGTTTTGATTTCAAATCAACAATGGAGGTTGCGCTCGGCGTACCGCAGGCCATTGCGGCCGTGGTCGATACCGGTTCGATTGCCGCCGCTGCGCGGTCGACGTTACTCATCCCCATGATCTGCTGAGTTCGAACATGAGATCGGCAAGACGCAGATCGTCTACCGGGGCGGCGATCCCGGGTCGTCGAGCATCATGAGGCAAGCACCTCAAGTCGAACGGATGAGCGTGATCACGACACGGTCTGCATGCCCGGTATCAGGCAGGGCGCTGATTGTCGCGCGCGGCCGGTCATCAATCGGTCGAATCTGAGACCGGGAATGTGAGTGCTTTCCGCAAGGAGTCCGTAGGTAATATTTGTTGGCAATCCATCGCGTATTCGCGAAAGAACCCTGAACTATCGTCAAACATTGTCAGGGCTATTCGGCTTGGCGCAATGCGGTGATAGCGTGTGCATCAACCGCCTTCCGACGCCGATTAGCCGCGAAGCTTCGGCGCTTTTCAGGAACATTCCGACAGCAAGAACGCGATTCGAAGAATGCGTAACGAGACCACGCGACGAACGCTTGCCGGACGTCTGTATCTACGCGACGTCACACGCTTTTCAAACTGGACCGACTACCGCTCTGCCGCCCCGGCATGCGCCAATGGCGTCGCACGTCCGTTGTGGAGGATGCGTGTCACGGCAATCGTCATGGTCGCCGTCACGTATGTCGGGCCGGCGGTGTTCTTCGCCGACGAAGTCGCACATGCCGCACCGATTCCGTTTCAGCCGACGATCATGCCCGATTCGATCCCGCTCGACGGCACGCGCGCGATTGTGAAGCTTGATGCGAAACGACCGACGCAGGTGCCGGCATTCAATCAGGCCCAGGCGACGATCCGCCAGCAACTCGAGGCCCAGGCGCTCGAGAAGGCGAGTGCACAGCTCGTCGGCGGCCTGCTGAAGAACGCGACCATCCAGCAATAACCGAGGCCATCCGCATGGCGCAAAAACGCCCATCCCGTCGGCCGCGCAGCAAGGCAGAGTTGTTACCGCTGCCGGCTGCCCTGGTGCGCGATATCTCGCTCGAAAACCATCTTGCGCTCGCGACGATGCGGGCTGGGCACGGTACCCCGGAAACCATGATTGCGCTGTTGCGCGTGCTGTATCTGGCGTACTTCATCGTCGAGCCGACGGTGGCCGAAGGCGATCTTGCGTTGTTCCTTCAATCCGAAGCCGCCCTGCAGCAGAGCATCGAGGTGGCCGGGCAGGGTCGGGACTGGCAGGTATCGGAAGACGCGCTCGCATTGATCGAGCGCTTGCTGCTGCGCGCCGACGCGATCGTCGGCAGCGTGCCGAAATACCGCTATCTGGATGCGTGGAACAGGCTCAGTCGTTTCGCGAGCTCGCCTGCACTGTCGCCGCTGCCCGGGAGCCGCCTCACGCAGGTGTGGCAGTGAGCGGCAGGTGACCGGCGAGCTCCGCGCATCCGACGCTGGCGGGAGGTCAACCCCCGGTCTAACCAGGATCGCCGCGCGGCCCGTGTACTGCTCCTTCCAGCGGTAGAACGTCTGCATCCGACGCGCCCACCCGCCGAATCGGGGCGACCACCAGCATCCCCAGCTCCGCCTGCCGGAGCGCCGCTACGATTTGCTCCACCGTGAACCGCTTGCGCTTCGTCGCCGATCTCGTGCACGAAACGGCGCCGCCGACAAATGCGCAGGTAAAGGCTCGCTACGACAAACCCGTCGCGCTGTTCGGCAAAGAGAAAAGCATTCGGCGCATCATCGTTGCAACGGCGCGGCAACAGCGCAGGCGATCGCGCATCGATACTTCACGAGTGATGCGGTTCGAAATCCCGCGTAAAGCAGTCGCGCGTAAACGCATCGATATAGTCCATCATGCTATCCGCCGAAACGCCGGCTTCCTGCTCGTCGCCGTCAGCGATTGCGCGTGCAATTCGCGCGTGCAGCTGACTTGCCATCGGCAGATCATTCAAGTGAACGTGATACATGAAGTAAAAGCGTCGGGATAGTGCCTGCAACGGTGCGATGGCTTCGGCCGCGAATTGATTGCGGGCCAACTTTGCCATGAGCTGATTGGCTTTGTACACGCTTCTCAAGTAGGCGAGAACGTCCTGGGATTCACCGGCCGCGTCAAGTTGCGCCACCGTTTCGCGCATCTGTTCACGTTCTTCCGGCAATGCACGCCGCGCCGCACGCTGCGCGATCAGGCGTTCGAGTTCACGCCGTGTTTCGAGCACGAGCAACTGATCACGGATGTTGGGCACCGTAATCATGATGCCGTGACGCGGCACGACCTGAAGAAGGTGCGAGGCCGCCAGCCGCTGCGCGGCTTCGCGAACCGGCGTTCGCCCGGTGTTCAGTTTTTCCGCAAGCGACACCTCCGACCAAACGCTGCCGGG
This sequence comes from Burkholderia pyrrocinia, assembly GCA_001527685.1. Classification (GTDB taxonomy): domain Bacteria; phylum Pseudomonadota; class Gammaproteobacteria; order Burkholderiales; family Burkholderiaceae; genus Burkholderia; species Burkholderia pyrrocinia_D. Next base: position 67,959 of record LOZU01000077.1, on the reverse strand, counting down.
TTCCAGTTCCAGCGTAACGATCAGTTCCTCGAGTTTCTGGTGCGCTTGTTCGGCAAGGGAGCCACCCGTCTGTGCGTTCATGTGCTTGGGCAATCGAAAAAGAATATTACTGACATGCTAGCCCGATCGCCCCCTCGTTTTCAACTCGTAGCGCTTGCTGGCGGAATACGGGTATACCCCACTTTGACCTTGATGGGGGGTGTTGATATTCTACTGACATGTCAGCAACATCTGAGTGACATGTCTAATGGTGACGGATCGAATGCAGGGCATCGTGCGAACGAAGATGGCGTATCGATGGATCGTTGCCGAGATGGGGCTGCTTAATGAGTGATTGAAATGGATCAACGATTTCGGGTGATTTGAGATTATTTGACGGGGCGGGGGCTATCATGAGTATTTTGCTGGTGGAGGGTGATCCGAGTCAGGCATTGATCGTCGAGAGGGCGTTGAAAGGGTTCGGCCGAGAGGTTCATAGGGTCAATGACAATGCGCGGGCCGTCCAATTCCTCAGAAAGAATATAGTGGATCTTGTCGTGCTCGACTGGCGGCTTCCGGATACCAACGGCCTGGAACTGTTGCATTGGATCCGCGCCAATCTCGGCCACGAGCCTACGGTTGTGTTTCTGACTGTCAGGACGCTCGAGGCCGACGTAGTCGCCGCGTTGAACGCAGGGGCTGACGAGTACTTGGGAAAACCCATTCGCGAGGTCGAGCTGGCGGCGCGGATCAATGCGTTATTGCGTCGAAACGGCCGCAGGAAAAAATGCGATGAAAGGGTGGAGATTGAAGGGTACGTTTTAAATCCGCTCACGCGTACAGTCACGCTGAATGGCGAGGCCATTGACCTGACGACGAAAGAGTTCTTCCTGGCAAACTGTCTGTTCAATAATATCGGGAATGTCGTCTCTCGAGATCTCTTGTCGACGCTCGCATGGGGGCGAACACTGGACGGCACGTCGCGGAGCCTCGATACGCACATCTATCGACTTCGGCAAAAATTGGCCATTCGTCCGGAAAATGGGCTTCAACTGAGTGCCGTGTATACGCATGGTTATCGACTCGATGTGGTCGACCATTCCTCGGCGACGACGGATCATGCGTTATCGGGTCAGGGCAGGCAGTATGCGGCCACTCGAAGAGAGGCTGCTGCGTTGGCTTGACCCGCGACGGAATAGCGTGGCAAATCAGGTACCTGAGCCGCCTGTCTTCCTGTTCCGGATCTCCTCGCCGGCGCACCTCGGCGACATTCGACACGCTTACCCGGGTCAAAAACCAAAACACCAGGCCGACGGGGTTTGGGGGCGGGGCGGCATCACATACGATGCGGCTCGAAATCCCGTGTGAAGCAGTCCCGCGTGAACGCGTCGATGTAATCCATCATCGCATCAGCGGCGATACCGGCCTCCGGTTCGTTCCCGGCGGCGATCGCGCGCGCCACCCTGACGTGCAGCTGGCTGACCTTGGGCAAGTCGTTCAAGTGCTTGTGGTGAACGAAGTAAAAGCGTCGGGATAAAGCGTGCAACGGCGCGATGGCTTCGGTCGCGAATCGATTGCGGGCCAACTGCGCCATCAGTTGATTGGCCGTGTACAGATTCCGCAAGTACGCAAGCACATCCTGCGATTCTCCCGCCGCGTCGACCTTGTCCGCGGTTTCACCCATCTGCTTGCGCTCGTCGGGCAGCGCACGTCGCGCCGCGCGCTGCGCGATCAGGCGCTCGAGTTCGCGACGCGTTTCGAGCGCGAGCAACTGATCGTGGATGTTGGGCACCGTGATCATGATGCCGTGACGCGGCACGATTTGAAGAAGATGCGCGGCTGCCAGCCGTTGCGCGGCCTCGCGAACGGGCGTGCGCCCCGTATCCAGCTTTTCCGCCAGCGACACCTCCGACCAGACGCTGCCGGGCGCAAGCTCCAGCGTCACGATGAGTTCTTCGAGCCTCTGGTGGGCGAGATCGGCGAGCGAGCCCACTGCCTGTCCATTCGTGTGCATGATCGATCGAGAAAGAATATTACTGACATATTAGCGCGATCTTCGCCTGCTTCCAACTGCTCGAGGTACCGGCCAGTGGGCAACCATGGGTGGGTTTACCCGCTTTGACACGCTGGCATCCTAAAAATATCCTACTAACATGTCAGTAACATCTGTCTGATATGTATCACAAATGCTCAGAGCGAGCACAAGGAGACATCGTGCGAATGAAAATCAGTTACCGATGGATCGTCGCCATCGTGCTGTTCGTGGCGTACAGCATCCAGTTCCTGGATCGGGTCAAGACGAACCTGCTCAACCCGCTGATCGCGGCGGATATCGGCATGAGCGCCGCCGACATCGGGACCGGCACTTTTCTGATGCTCATTTTCTATGGGCCCGCGCAATACGTATCGGGCGTGCTGACCGACAAGTATGGCGCGAAGAAGATGCTGATCTTCTCGGTGATCTCGTGGTCGCTGATGACCACGTGGATGGGTTTTCTGCACAACCGGTACGAGTACTTCATCCGGATGGCGGTGTTCGGGATCCTGGTCGGCACGGAGTACGTGCCGTCGGCCCGCGTGCTGATGCGGTGGTTCAACAAGGAAGGGCGTGCGCGCGCGCAAGCGCTGCTGTCGTGGGCCTGGATCCTGACGCCTGCCTGGGCCAGCATCTTCGCGACGCAGCTTGCCGCACACACCGGTAGCTGGCGCCTGGTGTTCTTCATCTCCGGCGCGCTCGGCGTGGTGCCGCTGGTTCTGATTGCGTGCTTCGTCTTCGACCGGCCCGAGCAATACCCGCGCATCACCAAGGAGGAACTCGAATACAGCTACAAGGACGAGATCGAAGCGGGCGTGCTGGACGGCAAGAACTTCACCGACGTGCAGAGCCAGATTCTCAAGGTCAAGAATTTTTCGTTTCTCGATCTGTTCAGGAATCCGTCCTATATCGCGGTAGTGGTGGTCGATGTCGTCATGCAGGTGACCTATTGGGGCGCGTCGATCTGGATCCCGCTCTACCTGGCGGACAAGTTCGGCTTCAAGATCCAGACGATGGGCTACTGGGCCGCACTCTATTTCATTGCGGGCGCGATCGGCAGCTTTGTCTCGTCCTATCTGTCGGACAAGGTTTTTCGCGGCAATCGCCGCATCATGATTGCGACCTGCTTTACGGGGCTGGTGCCGTTCCTGCTGTTGATCGCGACCCTGCAGAACGGCAACCAGCAACTGCTCGCGTTCGCGCTTTGCGGCATGGGCTTCTTCGCCAACATGGCATGGGGGCCGTTCCTCACGGTGCCGGCCGAAATCTTCACGCCCGAGGTGTACGGCAAGGCGATGGGCTTCGTGAACGGCGTCGGCTACGTCGTCGCGGCATTCAGCGCGAAGATCTTCGCGGGCCTCATCGTCACGACCTCCGCGGGCAAGGATTATTCGAACGGCTGGATCTTCCTGGCCGGCTGCGTCCTCGTCGGCATCCTGGCTTCCTGGTTCATTCGCGTCGATCGCCCTGACACGGTTCCGGCGTTGTCCAGCGAACCCGCATCGACCTGAACCCATTGGAGGCTATTTCATGCTACTGAGCGAATTTCAAGAAGCGGTCAACGTCCTGACGATCGATCGGCCGCGGCGTCGCAATGCACTGGGCGCCGAGCTGATCGGCATGCTGAAGGCCGCGCTGAACGACGCCGACGAGAACGACGACGTCCGTGCCATCGTCCTCACCGGCACCGAGCCGGGCTTCTGTGCAGGGAGCGATCTCAAGGAACTCGGCACCATGAGCATGACCGAGATGCGCGAGCATGAATCGGTGACGGCTGCCCTTGCGCGCAGCATCTCGATGCTTCGCAAGCCGGTTGTGTGCGCCGTGTCGGGCTTCGCGCTGGGCGGCGGCGTCGCGCTTGCCGCGGCATGCGATCTCGTCGTGACGACCGCGACGTGCCGTTGGCACATGCCGGAAGTGAAGATCGGCTGGATTCCGCCGTGGGGCCTGCAATTCCTGCTGGGCCGATGCACGCCGGCCACCGCGCGACGTCTCGCATGGGGCGTCGAAGTCATCGACGGCAAGGAGGCGGAGCGCCTTGGTCTCGCCGATTACGTCACGTCGGACGCAAGCGCGTTGCCGATGGCGCTCGACGTGGCGAAGGTGCTCGCGAGCTACCCGTTGCCTGCCGTCGTCGCCACCAAGCGCTATTTCCGCGACAGCTTCGCCGTCAACGGTGAAATTCGCGATGCTGAAGCCAATTTGCTGTTCGCCGAGAACTGCGAACATCCGGTCGCGAAAGCGACGCTCAACGCCTTCGGAGTCAAAGCATGAGCAAGGTCTGTACCGCCCAGGAAGCCGTTTCGATGATTCCCGACGGCTGCGAGGTCGCCAGTGTCGGCGTGATCGGATGGATTACGCCCGACCGTATCCTTCGCGCGATCCGCGAACGCCACGACACCGTCGGCTCTCCCGCGAACCTGTCGTTCTACTTCCCGTGCGGAACCGGTGACGCGATGGGCATCAAGGGCATGGACTGGGTGGCCAAGCCGGGGCTGATGAAGCGCATCGTGTCCGGTTCGTACGTCAATCCGGTCGATCCGCGAACCGGCAAGCGGCCGGAACTGATGCGCCTGATCCGGGAAAACGCCATCGAGGCCTACAGCTGGCCGATCGGCGCAAGCATGCACTGGCTGCGCGAGGTCGCGCGGAAGGGGCCCGGCTACCTGACGCGCATCGGGCTGGGAACGTATGTCGATCCCCGCCAGCATGGCGGCAAGCTCACCGAGCGCAGCGGTGAAGATCTCATCAAGCTCGTCGAATTCAATGGCGAGGAGTTTCTGTTCTATCCGACGCGCAAGCTCGATGTCGGCATCATCCGCGCCTCGAGCTCGGACGAGTTCGGCAACCTGTCGTTCGAGAGCGAGGCGCTGATGTCGTCGTCGCTCGCGATCGCGCTGGCGGTCAAGGCGTGCGGCGGCCGCGTGATCGCGCAGGTTCAGCGTGTCACGGGCCGGCGCACCCGTGCCGTCCAGGACGTCAAGATACCCGGCGTCCTGGTCGACCATGTCGTGGTCGACGCCGAGCAGTTGATGGTCACGGATACGCCGTTCGACGCCGCGTATCTCGGTGGGCAGCCGGCCGGCTTCGATCGCCTGAAGCCGCTGCCGCTGTCCGTGGACAAGATCGTCGCGCGGCGTGCCGCCCGCGAAGTGCGCCGCGAGACGGTCAGCATCTTCGGGTTCGGCGCGTCGTCGGACGCGCCGATGACCATGTGGGAAGACGGCCTCCTCGACGGCGACCGGATCAACGACTACTGGATGACGACCGAACACGGCACCTTCGGCGGCCTCGTGATGAGCGGCTGGCAGTTTTCCGCGAACCTGTACCCCGAAGCGCTGCTCGACGGCCTGACCCAGTTCGACTTCATCAACGGCGGAAACTGCAAGTTCGCGGCACTGGCGTTTGCGCAGTTCGATGCCGCGGGCAACGTGAACGTCAGCCGCTTCGGTGCATTCAACCCCGGTGCGGGCGGGTTCATCGATATCGCCTATAACGCGCGCGACCTGATCTTTACCGGCACGTTTACCACCGCGGGGCTCGCGATGGATATCGCGGATGGCGGGCTGCGCGTCGAACAGGAAGGGCGCGTCAAGAAATTCGTATCCCAGGCCGAGCAGATCACCTATCCGGTGATGAAGAACGTCAGGGAGCGGGGGCAAACGGCCAAGATCATCACCGAGCGCGCGGTGTTCGAAGTGGAACCGGACGGACTCGTTCTCACCGAGGTGGCGAAGGGCATCGACGTGCGTCGGGATGTCCTCGAGCAGATGGAGTTTCGCCCGAAGCGGATCGCCGACGACATCAAGCTGATGGAAGTCGACCTGTTCGCTGCATGACGATCGCGCACGCGGCCGCGATTCGGCTCGGCCGCGTGCGCTCCAACCGGGAGACCATTCGATGACCATCCAAAGCACTATCCATTGTGAAGACAAGCGCGCCACGCAGGTCCTGCAGGCTGACGTCCTGGTCGCGGGCGGCGGGGCGACCGGTCTGGCCGCGGCCGTCACGGCTGCCCGCCAGGGTTGCAAGGTGATCCTGGTCGAGCGTTATGGCTTCTGCGGCGGCGGGGCGGTCGCCGGCCTGTCGGGCACGATCTGCGGCCTGTATGAAGCGAGCGACGGCGATGCGCCGCCCCGGCAACTGGTCCACGGCTTCGTGGACGAGTTCATTGCGCAGATGGAGCGACGCGACGGGCTGAGTGCGCCGCTCAAGTACGGCAAGACCTATACGCGCGTTCACGAGCCGTTGGCGTGGCGCGAAACCGCCGATGCATTGCTGGCGGAAGCGGGGGTGACGACGATCTATCACGCGGTCGTCACGGAGGTGTTGATGGACGGCGACCGTGTCGCGGGCGCGCAGCTCTATACGAAGGAGGGCAAGGTTCAGGTGCGGGCCGCCGTCACGATCGATGCGACAGGTGATGCGGATCTGGTCTCGATGGCCGGGCTGCCGACCTTCATGGGTGACAACGGACGCGTGCAGAATCCGACGATGATCTTCCGGATGATGGGCGTCGACGTCGAGCGATTCGTGTCGACCTATGGACGCGACACGATCATGCCTGCCGACGTGGTCGCCCATATCGCCCATGCGAACGCGAACGGCTATCGTCTGCCGCGCTCGAAGATCTGGATGTTTCCGACGACGCGCCCCGGCGAGCTGCTGTGCAACTGCACGCGGGTAACGGGGGCGGACGGACGCGAGTTGAACGCCGCGCTTTATCGGGACCTCTCCGAAGCAGAAGCCAACGGGCGCGACCAGGTTCGCGAGTATGCGCGCTTCTTCCGCGCGTATCTCGCCGGTTGCGAGTCGAGCTGGGTGAACGATACGGCTGTACAGGTCGGGGTACGGCAGACCCGGCAGGCACAGGGTGTCGCCACGCTGCGCAACGCCGATATTCTCGCTGGCGCGAAGTTTGCGGATGGCGTCGCGCGATCACCGTGGCCGATCGAATTGCATTCCGGAAACCGGCCGCGCGTGGAATGGTTGCTGAACGATTATTACGAGGTGCCGTTTGGCTGCTTCGTCCCTGCGTCGGGCGAGTCGCTGCTGTTCGCGGGGCGCTGTTTGTCGGCCGAACATGAGGCCGTGGCGTCGGCTCGTGTGACGGCGCAATGCTTTTCCTATGGCCACGCGGTGGGGCATGCCGCGGCGCTTGCCGCCAACGAGCGAATCGCGGTCAGGCATATCGACGGGCGGGACATCCGGATGCTGCTCGATCGTGACGGTGCCGGGCTCGATTGATTGCCGGTTCAGATGTGGCCGTGGTGGACTGTGCAAGCCGCCGTATGCTCGCGCGCAACGCCGCACGAAGTGCAGGACAACGACCAGGCAGGAAGCCGTCGCAAGATTAAGTCGACTGCTGAATAGCGGTGCGCCGAGGCTGCCTGCCAGCGGGGAGCACATCGTCGAGCGGATGCGATCGGTCGACGCCGGCGATCGCCGTTCGGTCACGTGAAGTGACGACCGCTTCGCGAAATCGTCAAAGATGATCAGATCCGCGTCGCCATCCGGCCAAACCGTCAACGATGGGCTTCTCCGGAACGTTAGGATTCCGTGGATATGAATCATCCACCTATACAATACACGGAGATCCCTGATGAAAAAGCACTTTGCAGTTGCAGCGCTGGCCGGCCTGTTTTCTCTCGCGGCATTCGCGCAGGCGTCGAATTCCCAAGTGGCGCCCGCACAAGGTAATGCGGCAGCGCCCGCACCGATGGCGCAGACGCCTGCGCCGGCGCCGATGAGCCAGCCGGCCGACAAGGCCGCGCCGGTGAAGCACAAGCATCATCACCATCACCATCATCATCACAAGGCGGCTGCGAAGGCCGCAAGCAACGCGAGCGCCGGTTCGCAGTAAGCCTGGCCGTTGTGGCGAGGCGCTGCCTTCGCAGTGCCTCGCCACGCAAGGTTGCGTCGCACGCAGGCTACGCCGCGCGTAACGCGACGGAAGCGGTGGTGCATCCGCCGGCCTGCTATCCCTCGAGCCGGACGAATGTGTTGTCGCTGCCCGCTCCAGCGAGCAGGGCGTTGACGGTTCGTCCTTGGCGTACTGGCTCACATAGCGCGACGGCGCAATGGTCGCGCTTGAGCACCGCTTCAAACGGCGGGACTTCAGGGGCACCGTGCCCTCCACGCAACACCATTCCAAACGGGGCTTCAATCGATAGCTGGAAGCTCGTTTGCGCGGCTCAAGGATCACGTGGAGGGTGGCGCGATGATCCCATTGCTGTCGCGGTGTCGCCATTGCGAGCGGCTGCTCGCAATGGCCGTACTCAAAAGGCCGCGCGCTCGTGGCTGCTGGCGTTTGCCGCTACCTGCTCGACCTCGCCCGGTCTGGCCAGTGGGAAGCCCGTGTTCGAGTCGATGTGTGCGTCGCTCCGCGCGCGTTGCGCGTGATTACGCTTCGAAGGCGGGTTTCAGTCGGGTGGATTTGATCCCCAACGATGCCGTAGGAGCCGTTGTCCCCAGCGCGACCGCAGCCGGTTGCTGGATGTGTCCCAAACCAAGTCCGGGAGTGTGGTGCGAAGCCATCGAGTCCTGCCAGGCGAGGAGCGGATCATGCAGTCCAATCCCATGGGAAGGGAGGCGGTTGCAAATTCAGACTGGCTCGCGGCTCGGGACTTCGACATTATAGAAATAATGTCAAATAAATCAGGTCGGATCGTTAGAAATTTGACGGATTACGTTATATTATTTATCAAAATCCGCCCCAAGCTCCGACCATGTCCGACATCGCCCCCGACGAAACCCGCCTCGCCGCCGAAATCGAGCGCCTGAAGGCCGACTTCCCGAAAACCCGCGAGCTGTACCGCGAAGCGTGCGCGCTGCTGTTCTTCCGGTTCGGCATCACGCCGACTGCCAACCGGCTGTATCAACTGGTGCGCAAGGGCAGCATGAGCACGCCGACGGCGGTGCTCGGCGAGTTCTGGGCCGAGCTTCGCGAAAAGAGCCGGGTACGGATCGAGCATCCCGATTTGCCGGCCGACCTGCAGGCAGCGGCAGGCGAGCTGGTCGCCGCGTTGTGGGGACGGTCGACGGCGGCGGCGGAAACGGCGCTCGACGCGTTGCGCGCCGACGTCGAGGCGGAAAAGGTGGCGGCCCAAGCGGAGGTCGCCGCGTTGCAGGCCGAGCTGTCGCGCACCGAGACAGCGCTGGAGCAGCGCACGGCCGCACTGCTGGCGGCCCAGGTGCGAATCCAGGAACTCGAACAGGCCCGGGCGGCGGACGGCGCGTCACGGCGTGCGCTCGAAGCGGATATCGCGCGGCTGCAAACGGACAACGCGGAAGGCGATCGCGCGCTGGCACAGGCGCGCGCGGATTTCACCGTGCAGCTCGACCGTTTGCGCGACGACGCAAACCGCGCTGAGGAGCGGTTGCGCGCGTCGGAGAAGCGCGCGCTTCACGAGATCGATCGCGAGCGCACGGCAGCGGCGCGATTGCAGAAGGAGATCGACGCGACGGCGGCGCGTGCCGAAAAGCGCGATGCGCAACATCGCAGCGACATCGCCGCGTTGCAGGCGCAACTGGGCGAGTCGCTGCATCGATGCGGGGTGCTTCAGGGGCAGCTCGACGGGGCGAGCGCGGCCAATGCCGCGTACGGGAACGAACTCGATACGCTGCGGCGGGAGATGGCGGCGCTCGCGGCCCCTCGCCGGGCGCCGGCACGTCCGGCGAAGGCGGCGGCTCCAGCACAGGCTGTCAGGAAGCGGCGTGCGGCAAAGCCTGGGCCGGATGCGTCGAGCGAATGACGCAGGCCCGATCGGCCGGATTTGGCCGATCCGATAGCCGGGAATGATTCGAGCTTGTCGTTTGAACCTGTCGCCGGAACTGCAGCGCGATCGCGCGTTACGGCCCCGCTGACGGAATCGGGTAAAGTGCGACTCAAAATACCGGCTGAACATTTCTAGACGACCGGTCTAATCGTTGCTACCATACGCCACATCATGAATGCATCTTCAGGCGCGGAAGTCCGCCAGCACATCCTGAACATCGCGAAGCCGATCATGCTCCACAAGGGGTTTTCGGCGGTCGGTCTGAACGAGATTCTCGCCGCGGCGGGCATCCCGAAGGGCTCGTTCTACCATTACTTCGGCTCGAAGGAGGCGTTCGGGGAAGCGCTGCTCGAAGCGTATTTCGACGGCTATCTCGAGCATCTCGACAATCTGCTGGTCCGCGGGGCGGGCCCGGGCGCCGAGCGCCTGATGAGCTACTGGACCAACTGGCGGCTCACGCAGTGCAATGACGATCCGCAGGGCAAGTGCCTTGCGGTGAAGCTCGGCGCCGAGGTGTCCGATCTGTCCGAGGCGATGCGCTCGGTGCTGCGGCGCGGCACCGCCGCGATCATCGAGCGGCTCGCGGCCGGCATCGAAGCGGGGCTGGCCGACGGCTCGCTGCACGGGATCGACGATCCGCGCCAGATCGCCGCGGTGCTGTACGAACTGTGGCTCGGCGCGACGCTGCTGGAGAAGATCCATCGCGACCGCAAGGCCATCGAAACGGCGATGGCCGCGACGCTGCGGATGCTGAACCTGCCGGCCGCCGCCGGCGAGCACGGAGCACAGGAGTAAGCGAGGCGCGCACTGGCGCGCCTTATTTTATGCCCAGATATTAGACGACTGGTCTACTCGCCATGAATCTGCGCGACAGCCAGGTCGCCGATTTCCTTTCCTGACCGGATCGTGCAATCGCACGCATCCTTATTGACGGAGGTTCACATGTCGCAAAGCAAGACCGAAAACCGCAGGATCGTCCTGAACTCACGCCCGGCGGGCGCACCCACGCCGAACGATTTCCGCGCCGAAACGGGCGCGGTGCCGGTGCCCGGGCCGGGCCAGGTACTGTTGCGCACGGTCTGGCTGTCGCTCGACCCGTACATGCGCGGCCGGATGAGCGACGCGCCGTCCTATGCGCCGCCGGTGGAACTGGGCGACGTGATGGTCGGCGGCACGGTCAGCCGCGTCGTTGCGTCGAACCTGCCGGCGTTTCGCGAAGGCGATCTCGTCGTCGCGTCGGGCGGCTGGCAGGACTACGCGCTGTCGGACGGCAGCGACCTGATCCCGCTCGGCCGCGATTTCGCGCACCCGTCGTACGCGCTCGGCGTGATCGGCATGCCGGGCTTCACCGCGTACACCGGCCTGCTGGAAATCGGCGAGCCGAAGGCCGGCGAGACGGTGGTCGTCGCGGCGGCGAGCGGCGCGGTCGGCGCCGTGGTCGGGCAGATCGCGAAGCTGAAGGGCTGCCGCGTGGTCGGCATCGCCGGCGGCGCGGACAAGGTCGCCTATGTGACCGGCACGCTCGGCTTCGACGCGTGCATCGACCACCGCGACCCCGGCTTCGCGCGCCAACTGGCGGACGCATGCCCGAACGGCATCGACGTCTATTTCGAGAACGTCGGCGGGGCGGTGTTCGACGCGGTGTTGCCGCTGCTGAACATCGGTGCGCGCGTGCCGGTGTGCGGGCTGATCGCGCATTACAACGACACCGCGCTGCCGGCCGGCCCGGACCGCCTGCCGCTGCTGGCGTCGATCCTGCTGCGCAAGCGCATCCGGATGCAGGGCTTCATCATCCTCGATCACTATGCGCAGGGCTACGCCACGTTCCTGAAGGAAATGGGCGAGTGGGTCGCGCAAGGCAAGGTGAAGGCGCGCGAAGACGTCGTCGACGGCCTGTCCGCCGCGCCGGACGCGTTGATCGGGCTGCTCGCCGGCAAGAACTTCGGCAAGGTCGTCGTGCGCGTCGGTCCCGACGAACTGGCCTGAACCTCATCCGATGCCGCGCCGCGTGTCGGCCTGGCATCGCTCACTTCGAATCGACCCAGGAAACACCATGTCCACCTACGTATTCGCCAGCCTGATCCCGAAACCCGAGCACGTCGAGACGGTCGAGGCCGAACTGCGGCGCCTGGTTGCCGCGACCCGCGCCGAGCCCGGCAACCGCCGCTACGACTTGTTCCGCGAGGCGGACGGCACGCCCGGCTTCCACCTGTTCGAGATTTACGACGACGAGCAGGCACTGGAAGCGCATCGCGCAAGCGCGCACTATGTCGCGTATCGTGCCAAGGCCGGCGAATGGCTCGCGCAGCCGCCGGTCGTGAAGGTGCTGACGGCCTTCGACACCGCCCCGCAGTAAGCTGCAGCAACCCGCCCGCGCGGGACAAGCGCGGCGTAACGCGGAACCCGGCGCGCGTCGCGCGCGCCGTCCCCACTACCAGCCAGCCCCGGAGGCTGAATGATCACACTGAACATCAACGGCGCGGACCACACGGTGGACGCGCCCGCCGACATGCCGCTCCTCTGGGCGCTGCGCGACCTCGTCGGCCTGACCGGCACCAAGTTCGGCTGCGGCATCGCGCAGTGTGGCGCGTGCACCGTGCATCTCGACGGTGTGGCGGCGCGTTCGTGCGTGCTGCCGGTCGCGGCGGTCGGCGGCCGCAAGATCACGACGATCGAGGCGGTCGGCGCGACGCCGGCGGGCCGGAAGGTCCAGCAGGCGTGGCGCGAGCTGGACGTGGTCCAGTGCGGCTATTGCCAGTCGGGGCAGGTGATGGCGGCCACCGCGCTGATCGCGGCGAATCCGCACCCGAGCGACGCCGACATCGACGCGGCCATGGCCGGCAACATCTGCCGCTGCGGCACCTACAACCGGGTTCGCGCGGCGATCAAGCAAGCCGCGAAGGAGGCCTGACATGTCGCGCGGACTGATCCAGGCAGGCCAGGCCGGCGCGGGCGTGTCGCGCCGCACGTTCCTCAAGTTCGGCATGTCGCTCGGCGCCGCGGCGGGCGGCGGCCTGCTGCTCGGCTTCAGCGTGCCGGCGGCGGGCGGCGACGCGCGGCGCTCGGTGATCGGCGGCGATGCCGACGAATCCCCCCGCGCCGGCGTGTTCGCGCCGAACGCGTTCGTGCAAATCGATCGCAACGGGCAGGTCACGCTCGTGATGCCGAAAGTGGAGATGGGGCAAGGCGTCTATACGTCGCTGCCGATGCTGATCGCCGAGGAGCTCGAGGTGCCCCTGTCGAACGTGACGCTCGACCATGCGCCGCCGAACGAGAAGCTGTTTTTCGATCCGCTGCTCGGCGGCCAGCTCACCGGCGGCTCGACGTCGGTCCGCTACGCGTGGGAGCCGATGCGCCGCGCGGGCGCGACCGCACGCACGCTGCTCGTCAACGCGGCGGCGAAGCAGTGGAACGTCGATCCGGCGACCTGCCGCGCGGAAAATGGCGAAGTGCTGCATCCGCCGAGTGGGCGCCGCGCGTCGTACGGCCAGCTCGCGGACGCCGCGGCGAAGCTGCCGGTGCCGAAGGACGTCGCGCTGAAGAAACCGGCCGATTTCAAGCTGGTCGGCAAGCCGGTCAAGCGCCTCGATTCGCCGGAGAAAGTCGACGGCACCGCGCAGTTCGGGCTCGACGTGCGGCTGCCCGGCATGGTGTACGCGGTGATCGTCAACAGCCCGGTGTTCGGCGGCACGGTGGCGAGCGTCGACGAAACGGCCGCGAAGCAGATCGGCGGCGTGCGCCAGATCGTGCGCGCGGACAACGCGGTCGCGGTGATCGGCGATCACACGTGGGCGGCCAAGCGCGGCGCGTCGGCGCTCGTCGTGAAGTGGAATGAAGGCGCCGGCGCGAAGGTGTCGACCCGGGACATCGCCGCGGATCACGCACGCGCGGCGGACAGCGGCAAGGGCGCGGTCGCGCGCAAGGAGGGTGACGTCGACAAGGCGTTCGCGAACGCGAAGACGCGTGTCGATGCGGTGTACGAGCAACCGTTGCTCGCGCACGCGACGATGGAGCCGGTCAACTGCACGGTGCACGTGCGGCCCGACGGCTGCGAGATCTGGCTCGGCACGCAGGTGCCGACGCGCGCGCTCGACGCCGTGCAGCAGATCACGGGGTTCCCGCGCGAGAAGATCGTCGTGAACAACCATCTGCTCGGCGGCGGCTTTGGCCGCCGGCTCGAAGTCGACATGGTCGTGCAGGCGGTGAAGATCGCGAAGCAGGTCAACGCGCCCGTCAAGGTGATCTGGACGCGCGAGGAAGACATCCAGCACGACATGTACCGGCCGTACTACCACGACCGGATCTCGGCCGGGCTCGATGCGAACGGCAAGCCGGTGGCGTGGCGGCACCGGATCGTCGGCTCGTCGATCCTCGCGCGCTTCGCGCCGCCGGCCGTCAAGGACGGCGTCGATCCGGACGCGGTCGAGGTGTCCGCCGAGCTGCCGTACGACCTGCCGAACCAGCTCGTCGACTACGTGCGGCAGGAGCCGCGCCACGTGCCGACCGCGTTCTGGCGCGGCGTCGGGCCGACGCGCGGCACGTTCGTCGTCGAGAGTTTCATCGACGAGCTCGCCGCGCAGACCAGGACCGACCCCGTGCAGTACCGCCGTGCGCTGCTCGGCAAGACGCCGCGCGCGCGCAACGTGCTCGACGTTGCGTCGAAGGCCGCGGGCTGGGGCACGCCGCTGCCGAAGGGGCAAGGGCGCGGCGTGTCGGTGATGCATGCGTTCGGCAGCTTCTTCTCGATTGTCGTCGACGTCGCGGTGGACGGCGGCGACGTGCAGGTCAAGCGCGTCGTGTGCGCGGTCGACTGCGGGATGGTCGTCAATCCGGACACGATCGAGGCGCAGGTACAGGGCGGCATCATCTTCGGGATCACGGGCGCGCTGTTCGGCGAGATCACGATCGAGAACGGCCGCGTGATGCAGGGCAACTTCACCGACTACCGGATGCTGCGGATCGACGAGACGCCGCCGATCGACGTTCACATCGTGAAGAGCGCGGAGGCGCCGGGCGGGATCGGCGAACCGGGCACGGCCGCGACCGCGGCCGCGCTGTCGAACGCGATCTTCGCGGCGACCGGCACGCGCCTGCGCAAGCTGCCGGTCGGCAACCAGCTCAAAACCGCCTGACATCGAGGTTTCGGATGATTCGATACATGACCCAGGCGCTCGGCGCGGCCGCTGTCGCGCTGGCGGCCGGCACCGCCGCGCAGGCCGCCACGCCCGACGCGGCGCTGGTCGCGCGCGGCGCGTATCTCGCGCAGGCCGGCGACTGCGTCGCATGCCACACGGCGCCGCGCGGCACGCCGTTCGCGGGCGGCCTGAAGATGGACACGCCGATGGGCGCGATCTACACGACCAACATCACGCCCGACCCCGATACCGGCATCGGCCGCTACACGGAAGGCGACTTCGCGCGCGCCTTGCGCGCGGGCGTCGCGCCGGACGGCCACAACCTGTATCCGGCGATGCCGTATCCGTCGTACGCGAAGCTGAAGGACGACGACGTGAAGGCGCTCTATGCGTACTTCATGCACGGCGTCGAGCCGGTGAAGCAGCCGAATCGCGCGGCCGACATTCCGTGGCCGCTGAACATGCGCTGGCCGCTGAAGCTGTGGAACGCGGTGTTCCTCGACACGACGGCCTATGCGGACAAGCCCGGCAAGGATGCGGCGTGGAATCGCGGCGCGTACCTCGTGCAGGGGCTCGGGCACTGCGGGTCGTGCCACACGCCGCGCGGCGTCGGGTTCCAGGAGAAGGCGCTTGACGAGGGCGGCGCGGCGTTCCTGTCCGGCGCGCCGATCGACAACTGGTTCGCGTCGAACCTGACCGGCGAGCACAACACGGGGCTCGGCCGCTGGAGCGAGGCGGACGTCGCGCAGTTCCTGAAGACGGGCGCGAACCGTCACGCGACGGCGTTCGGCTCGATGGTGAGCGTGATCAACCACAGCACGCAGGCGCTCACCGACGACGACCTGACGGCGATGTCCCGCTACCTGAAGTCGCTGCCGGCGGCGGGCGGCACGGGCGCGCCGCCTTACCGCGACGATCCGAAGGCGACGCAGGCGGTGCTGCTGCGGCCGGCGAACGACCCGGGCGCGAAGGTGTACACCGCGTACTGCATGCACTGCCACGGCACGGACGGCAAGGCGTTCGCGCCGCTGCTCGCGCCGCTCGCGGGCAATCCGAACGTGCTGGAGCATGACGCGACGTCGCTGATCAACGTGACGCTGAACGGCAGCGAGACGCTGGTGATCGGCGGCGTGCCGTCCGCGTACCCGATGCCGGCGTTCGCGAACCAGCTGAACGACCGGCAGATCGCCGACGTGCTGACGTTCATGCGCGCCGGCTGGAACAACGGCGCGCCGGCCGTGCAGGCGGAGGCGGTCGCGAAGCTGCGCAAGGCGACCCAGGCGGCGCGCTGAGCGCGGCCCCGGGTCGCGCATGAAAGTCGAAAGGCGGGTATGCTGCCTGCCGACGAGGCTGCCGCGGCGTGCATCGCGCGCCGGCGGCGGTCCGGTTCACCGGTGCGCCCTCGTTCGCGAGCCGGCGCGCATTTTTGACGCAAAGCAGAGGTGTCTGGATGGCTAACGTGACTTATACGGATACGCAACTCCTGATCAACGGCGAGTGGACCGACGCGGCGAGCGGCAAGACGATCGACGTCGTCAACCCGGCGACCGGGAAGGTGATCGGCAAGGTGGCCCACGCGGGCATCGCCGACCTCGACCGCGCGCTGGCCGCCGCGCAGCGCGGCTTCGAGCAATGGCGCAGGGTGCCCGCGCACGAGCGCGCGGCGACGATGCGCAAGGCGGCCGCGCTGGTGCGCGAACGCGCCGACGCGATCGCGCAGCTGATGACGCAGGAGCAGGGCAAGCCGCTCGTCGAGGCGCGTGTCGAAGTGCTGTCGGCGGCGGACATCATCGAGTGGTTCGCCGACGAAGGGCGGCGCGTGTACGGCCGGATCGTGCCGCCGCGCAACCTCGGCGCGCAGCAGACGGTCGTGAAGGAGCCGGTCGGCCCGGTCGCCGCGTTCACGCCGTGGAATTTCCCGGTCAACCAGGTGGTGCGCAAGCTGAGCGCCGCGCTCGCGACCGGCTGCTCGTTCCTCGTGAAGGCGCCGGAGGAAACCCCGGCGTCGCCGGCCGCGCTGCTGCGCGCGTTCGTCGACGCGGGCGTGCCGGCCGGCGTGATCGGCCTCGTGTTCGGCGATCCGGCCGAGATTTCCGGGTACCTGATCCCGCATCCGGTGATCCGCAAGGTGACGTTCACGGGCTCGACGCCGGTCGGCAAGCAGCTCGCCGCGCTCGCCGGCCTGCACATGAAGCGCGCGACGATGGAGCTCGGCGGCCATGCGCCGGTGATCGTCGCCGAGGACGCGGACGTCGCGCTCGCGGTGAAGGCCGCGGGCGGCGCGAAATTCCGCAACGCGGGGCAGGTGTGCATTTCGCCGACGCGCTTCCTCGTGCACAACAGCATCCGCGACGAATTCACGCGTGCGCTTGTCAAGCACGCGGAAGGGTTGAAAGTCGGTAACGGCCTGGAGGAAGGCACGACGCTCGGCGCGCTCGCGAACACGCGCCGGATCGCCGCGATGACGTCGGTCGTTGAGAACGCGCGCGCGGTGGGCGCGCGGGTGGCGACGGGCGGCGAGCGGATCGGCACCGAAGGCAACTTCTTCGCGCCGACCGTGCTGGCCGACGTGCCGCTCGAGGCGGACGTGTTCAACAATGAACCGTTCGGGCCGGTCGCGGCGATTCGCGGCTTCGACGCGCTCGAGGATGCGATCGCGGAAGCGAACCGGTTGCCGTATGGGCTCGCGGGGTATGCGTTTACGCGGTCGTTCGCGAATGTGCACCTGCTCACGCAGCGCCTCGAGGTCGGGATGCTGTGGATCAACCAGCCGGCGACGCCGTGGCCGGAAATGCCGTTCGGCGGCGTGAAGGATTCGGGCTATGGGTCGGAAGGCGGGCCGGAGGCGCTCGAGCCGTATCTCGTTACGAAGTCGGTGACGGTGATGGCGGTGTGAGGGGGGGCCCTATGTTTTTCGTCAAGCGTGAGGGGCTGACTTGGGTTGGTAAATGGTGCCATCACGCAGCATGGCGAACAGGACGTCGCAGCGTCGCCGTGCCAGCGCGATGAGCGCTTGGTTGTGTCGCTTTCCTTGCTGGATCTCGCGCGAGTAATGGGCCCGTGAGATTGGATCTCGTAAGGCAGCGAAGGCGGAGGGGAACAAGGCGCGCTTGAGCACCTTGTTGCCCCGCCTGGATGGGTGCTCGCCACGGATTGACGAGCCATCGCGAGCTGCCCTAACGCTGCAGCTTCATGATGCGGCCCATCGCAGCCTTGTCGGAACCGACGTTCTGGAAAAACTGCAGCAGGTCGTTGCGCAGCGCCGTCCGCGATTCAGAGTCTAGATAAATCATGTGCCCGGACGGATATTCCTTGATCTGCAGGTTCTTCCTCAGCGCCGGATCGAGCTTCATGTTCTGCAGGTCGAGGCGCGTCTGATACCACGGCGTGACGTCATCGTAGTAGCCGCTGGCTTGGAACACTTTCAGATCCGGGTTGATGCTCATGATCGCAGCAAGATCGGTCACGGTATTCAGATTGCCGCGGCCGACTGAGGTCTTGCCAGTCGGATCCTTATGCGTCCAGTCCCACGTCACTGTCGTAATGCCCGTGAACGTCGAATTCGACGTGTACTTCAGTTCCTCATTCAGATACACGTTCCACGCGGCGATATAAACGCCGTTGGTCGCACGGTCGAACGCATCGTTGTTGATGAGGGTGATGTCTGCTGCCACGCCGAGATTCGTCGCTGTTACGCGACCGTCGTACGCGCCGACGCTGCGGTCCGGAACCAGGTTGCGTTGGAACACATCCGAATCAACCATCAGCTTCGCATGTGTGACGAGCGTCTTGTCGATGCCGATGTATTGCGCGACGCGCTGCGCGGCGGCGTCGCTCGGTGCCGGCAACTGGTCGAACTTGCGGGAGGCATCAGAGTAGGCCTGCATCTTCTGCGACAGCACGTCCGCGTTCGGCTGCTTCTGGAAGAAGTCGATTATGTCAGACCACTTCATGCTCGACGGGCTGCCCGCCGCAGCGAACGCCTGATCAATCGCGGCCGAGAAGACCGGGTCGTTGCGTGCGGCCATTTTCGCGGCCCGCGCGGGCATTGCGTCCTTCGCGAGCGCCGTATAGTCGCCCGACGCGAACTTGGTCACGTCGTCCATCACGCCCGCGAGCGTGGTGGCGCTCGTCGGCGCGCTGAATTTTTTGTGATACCACGCGTCGGCGGCGTAAGTCGGCAGGAGGCCGATTGGGTTGCCACTCTGACGGAAATCAAGAATCGACGACTGCAGCACGACACCGTTCAGGTCCACCCCGTCGCCATGCAGCGCATTAGCGAGCACGGCCGTGCGCGGGGTGCCGTACGATTCGCCATACAGGAATTTCGGTGAGTTCCAGCGCTGGTTCGCGGTGAGGTAGCGCTTGATGAACTGCTTGAGCGATGTCGCATCCTTATCGACGCCCCAGAAGTCTTTGTTCTTCGCCGGGGCAATCGCGGTCGAATAGCCAGTTCCGACCGGATTGATGAAGACGAGATCGGTCTTGTCAAGCAGGCTATCGGGATTCGTCTCAATCGTATACGGTGCCGGAGGCGTGTAGTCCGGCATCGACGTCTTGATCCGTTTCGGTGCGTACGAGCCGAGTAGTAGCCACACGGAGGCGGAGCCCGGGCCGCCGTTGTAGAAAAACGTGACGGGCCGCGAACTGGCATTCTTGCCGTCCGCGGTATAGGCGACGTAAAACACTTTCGCGTTCGGCTGCGAGCTACCGGGGTCGGTGGTCACCAGATGGCCTGCCGTCGCGGTATATTGAATGGATCGGCCGTTGACCGTGACGACGTGGTGCGTGACCGCGCCGTCTTCGTTCGCGTCAGTGATCGAATCGTCGGCGCGATTGCCGTACGCAACCGGATCGTTGTATGGCTTGTCGGCCGCCAACGCGGTCGTAGTGGGCGGCGTTTGCGTCGTCGCAGCCACGGCCGCGGGTGATCCGTCATCTCCGCCACAACCCGTCATCAACATCGCGCTAAGCGAAATCGCCAGCGGTAGCACGAAGCAGCGCCGATAGTGGATCGGCATATCCCCACCTTTCTTCGTCATTCCGTTGCTTTTCATAAATATCCTTAATTTTTCGTTTAGTGATTCTAAATAAACAAGAGAAAGGATTGCATTGCCGAAACTGCAATGATTTGTAATATCGGCAATGAATGAAATGGCATCAAAAATGACTAGTCAAAACAAATGACAAATATACGCAGTCGGCGCTATTCAGAAACAATTTGTCAAAAAAAATGACAAATCTACACAATTGGCGCTGTCCAGTGGCGGATGAGCCTCGGCGGGCCGTCCAAAGTCGACTCTGGTCGCGTTTTGCGCTCGGCAAAGTTTGCGGGGAGTTGGCGGTAAGATGGCGGCGTGAAGAAGACAAAATCGCTTTATTTTGCTATCCGTAGTAAGTCATCGCACATCCACCGCCGGCGAGTTTTTCGCGCTGGTACGCGGCGAGCCGCCGCTGTACTACGTCGACGTGCCGCTAGCCGACAGGGGTTGAATCCGTGGCTCGTACCTCCACCGAGAAACCGCCGGCCCGGCCGGCCCCCCGCGCCGCCGCCTGAATCTGGGCGTGCCCCGGCGAGCGAGAATTTCCCACAATCTGAACAATTACGAGTCGCATCATTTCCGACTTGACGCGGCGAAAAATATGGACTTATATAGCAGCCACATTGTTACCAAATATTTCATATGCTTCGGCTTGCAAACGAAGCCTTCCCCATCTCAACCAGGATCGTTTTTTGTGTTTAGATTGTTTAGGTAAACTAATTGTATTTGAATCATTAACATACAAGATTGGCATGGAGAAAACATGCGTCACTGCGCGTTTAAGTATCTTTTCTCATCAAGTGGCAGACTAAAACTTTCGCTCGGCCTCCTGATTGCGGTAGCACTGGCTGCGTGTGGCGGGGACAACGATTCCACGAGTATCGCCAAAACCGCGCCGACTTTGCCATCAGCGACTAGTTCACCGCCGCAAACCAATTCGTCGCCGCCAGCATCGCCAGTCAATTGGCCGGCTGACCATGCGATCGTAGACCCCAACCGCTATGCGGCTGCCCAGGACGCAGATGCGATGAATAGCGTGAGTTATCGCAGCGGCCCCAACGGTGGTGCAGGTGACACCAAAGATGACGTTGCCTCGGCAAGCCTCGATCTCAAATCCGTTGACGAGACGCCGAGTGCCAAACATCATCAAATGACAGCCAACGGCAAAACAATCGAGTACACCGCATCGGCAGGCCATCTGATCGCATGGACGCCCAAGGATTCGGCCAATCCGACGAAGAAGGATGCCAAGGCGTCGGTGTTCTATATGGCCTATACGCGTGATGACTTGCCCAAGGACAAACGACCGGTTACTTTCGTGTTCAACGGCGGCCCGGGTGAGCCGTCGATCTGGTTGCATTTGGGTTCATGGGCACCCAAACGGCTGACAGTCGGTGCACCGAAGGTGCCCGATGGTCCCAATATGCCCGATAGCTACCCGTTGGTCGACAACGATCAGACCCTGCTGGACCAGACGGATCTCGTGTACGTGGACATCGTTGGAAGCGGCTACTCGGAAGCCATTGCTCCTCACAAGAATCGCGATTTCTGGAGTACGGATGCCGATGCGGAAGTGTTTCGGGATTTCATCACTGCATATATCAACCGAAACAATCGCCAGAGTTCGCCGAAATATCTGATGGGCGAGTCCTATAGTGGCATTCGCACCCCCATTCTGGCCGATCTGCTAGTGAAAGCAGGCACACGGGATTATGCGCATGACCCAACCGGAAAGAAGCCGATTGTGTTGTCCGGAATGGTCCTTCAATCACCCATCCTGGATTATGAATACGTAGCAACCAAAGGTGATGGAGCACTGGGAAGTTTCCCAACGGTAGCAGAAGTGGCCGATTTTTTTGGGAAATCATCTGTCCGAGGCACGCAGTCAAAGGATGAGTATGCATTCCACCTTCGGAAATTTGTAACGGATAAACTGGCTCCATCAATAAATTCCACTGGAAATACCTCAAACTCACTTGCACTTGAACTAAGCGGGATTGGAGGGTGGTCGGTAAATGACCTGACGTCTCAACCGCTTGATCTGGGGAATTTTAATTTCCACTCCATCGGCACTCAGCTTTATCCGGCAGACACTTCCGTATCGTTCAATGACTACGATGGGCGCATGCTGAAGACGGGAAAATTCAATTTCAACTTGTCTTTCTACGAAGACGCGGCTTTCTATGGCGCCATCAAACCGCTATTGGTGGAACAATTCAATTACAAGAACGCCCATGAAGCGCAACTCTATGGCAGTGACGTCGCCTTCAGTTACTGGGTACATGGACATAGAGGGGAAAGTCGGAGCCGCAGCGTACTCGACCTGGTCGAAACATTGGTGTATGCGCCAGATGTCAAGGTTCTAGTGCTGCATGGTTACGATGATAGTGTGACGCCGTTTTTCCAGACCGAGCTCGATCTGGCGTACGTCGGCCTGCTGGATCTGACGAATCCCGGAAAAGACGGCCGCGTTGTTGTAAAGGAAGACGATGGCGGTCACATGGAATATTTGACCGAATCGTCGCGTACGTCGATGCGCGCAAATCTCAACGTGCTCTACGGCGCATAAGCCCGGCAATTCGATCGACCGTCTATCGACCATTGGAGAACAAAATGACTCGTCATGCTTTGATCGGCACGGCGCTGCTGGCACCGCTATTGATGCTCGCCGGTCAAGCCGGCTACGCGGGTGAGCGATTTGGGAGGCCCCCAATCTCGTCCAGTGCTCCCAGAGCCCCGCTCACGGAGAAGGAAGCCGGCGACGCGATCATGGTGAATCTAAAGAAGCAGTTTGATGCTGCAGCAAACCCATCGACCCGTCTGCTGACGAAAGATGACGCAGTCAAGAGCGGCTGGGGGTGGGCCGCAGATCATTTCTCAGAGATGGACACGCAACATAAAGGTGCGATTCGCTTCGAGGATATCGCGCGTTATGTCAGGCATCGTGCAGCGATCAGGCTTCCTGGAGCGTAAAGCGTTGCATAGCCAGGAACGAAGCAATACTTCGCGATTCAGCCGTCCTGCACGCCTTTTTTCACTATCTGATTAAAAGGAAAATCGATGAAAAAATTGTCTAGGTCACTGGTGTCAACCGCGTTGCTGTTGTCTGCCGCGCTCGCCGGCTCCGCTAACGCCTCGGCCGCCCAAGCCGTTCCCGAACCACTGCCCGAATGGAGTGTGCTGGTTTATATGAACGCCAAAAATAATCTCGAACCCGACGCCTTCCCCAATTTGAAGCAGATGGCCGACACGGGCAGCTCGAACCAGTTGAAGATTGCCGTCGAACTCGGTCGCATCGGCAATTCCGACGAGGCCGGCGGCTGGACCGGTGTGAAGCGGTTCGTCGTCACGAAAGGCATGACTGCCGATGCGGACAAAGCGGTTCAAGATCCCGCTCAGGCAGTACAAAACACCGACATGGGAAGTATCGACGCGTTTCGCGAATTCCTCACATGGGGCAGGCAATATCATCCGGCGAAACATTACCTTGTGATTGTCTGGAATCACGGGATGGGATGGCGCGCGAAGATGAAGTGGTCGCCCACGACACGTTCGGTGTCGTACGACGAGGAAACCAAGCATGCGCTCTACAACGTCGATGTCGCGAACGCAATCCATCAGGTGTTCGGTGACGACAAGGTCGACATCGCGGGTTTCGACGCGTGCCTGATGGCGAACGTCGAGAACGCCTACGAGCTACGCTCGCGGGCGCGCTATCTGGTTGGCAGCGAGGAACTGGAGCCGGGCGCCGGCTGGGACTACGGTTTCCTCGGTGATCTCGCCGCGAATCCGGCGATGAGCGCCAGCGACCTGTCGAAGTCGATCGTCGAGCATTACCGGCGCTACTACACCGCCAACCCGTCGGGCCACGTAACGCTGTCGGCGATTGATCTCGCCCATGTCGATTCGATCATTGACAATTTGAATAAGACCGTCAAGTCGATCAGTGCCAACACACAAACGGAACGCGCATTGCTCGCATCGCCATTTGGACAGGGCAGCGCGCCCGTTTCCGCGCAATCGCCGTTCAACAGTACCGCCGCCGCGCGCGAAGCGCGCGTGCCGCTGCGGTACTACTCAGGTCTGGAGACCAGTGCGGTCGATCTGTTCGCGTGGCTCGACAATCTCGTGGCGAACAAACAGACTGATCCGGCGACGGCATCCGCCGCCAATCGCACGCGCGCTAGTCTCCGCTCGGCGGTGATCGCGAACTACCGCGCGCGCTGTCGTGGCAAGGCCAACACATGCGGCGACGAAGGTCTGTCGATCTTTTTCCCCAAGAACAACATCGACTACAAGCGAGTTGATGATGTGCGCGGCTACGACGTGTCGAACGCGTTTAAGCCGGTTTCGTTCGTCAAGAATACTGGCTGGCCGAAGTTCCTCCACGATGTATTCGGCATCCCGCTGAAGCTCGACTAAGATCCAGGGGCTGCGTACAAATCAGGAAACAGCTGGGCCTTACGTCGTATTTCCACTGGAGATCCAGCCTGAAATTGATGCCGGGTTATCCCGGGCCTGCGTAGCGTATGCCGCGTAGACGGGGTAACCCGTGTTCACAGCGATGGGTTGCCGGGGCATTGTGGCCTTCCTCCGTTCTCCCGGACGGGTTCATTAACCCGTAGGCACGCGCTTCGTCACGGGCGCGATAGACGCGTCGGTTCACGCGTTCGGTCTTCAGGGTGCTTAAGAAGCTTTCCATTGCAGGACGTGTCAGGAATTTCGTGTGCTGAGACCAGATACAGCAGCTTGCCGGCTGCTTCGTCGCCCGGGAAGTGGCCGCGGTTCCTGACGATCTTGCTTACATGGCCGGAGCGAATCGAGGCGACGAACTGCAATAGTTCGTCCCGGCCGTCGCGGATCGCGTTCGGCTGGCCACTGCTCCGGCAGTAATCAACAGGATCGTTGCCGTATTTTCATAAAGATATTCGGCGGAATAGAAAGGTTATTGCATTCAATCGATTCGATGGTTTAAAAACAATAAATAAAAAATTTAAAATCGTTTCGAATTTCGTTTCCGAGTGGACTTTTGTTTCGTATTTGTTCATGTCGAGGTGGTGCGGAGTTCCGCGTTATCACCCTATCTTTCGATTTTTTAAATCTCGACCAAAATATTATTTAATGTTAAAAGTATCGGCAGAAATTTCCCGATCCCTCTGTGAGTGAAACGCGGTGCGCAGAGCGGATACGTGAAATATCTATTCGCATCCCTTTAATCACGTCAACCCGCTCCAAGGTCGAGATCATCGATGCACACTGCCTTCGCTCACGCTCCTCCCGCAACAAGCCACCTCTCCGATCAATCCATCCACGCACAGGCCATGGAGATCCTGGCGCTTGTCATGAAGCATCGCCGCGTCGCGGCCCAGAGCCCGTGCGAGGGCCCAATGTGCCCGACGTGTCTCGGTCCACATCTCGACCGAGTCAAACAGGCGATCGAGCGCGACGAGCCTGTCGTTTTCGTCCTGCCGGCTTTTCCCGCCAAATCGCCCAACCCGGGCAAGGTGCTCGGCCCGACGCCGGACATGGCCGAACGGCAGTCACTCGCGTTTCTCAACGCGCTCTGCAACCGCATCGGCGCCGTGTACGCGCCGGGGGCGCGAATCGTTCTGTGCTCGGACGGCCGTGTCTTCAGCGACGCGGTCGGGATGAACGAAAGCGACGTGACCGCGTACCAACAGGGGATCTCGGCATTGATCGAGGAACTCGGCGCGAGCGCGCTCAGCACCTTCAACCTGGACGACGTCTTTCCCGGCAGCGGCTTCAACGAGATGCGCGCGCATCTCATGGCAAGCCATGGCCAGCCACTCGACGAGCTGCGGGCCGCCGTCCGGGCGGGCGGCGAGGCCCAGCGCATGTACTGCGGGATCACGCGATTTCTCGTCGAGGACGCCACCCGGCCCGATATGGGCATCAGCAAGACGGCGCTGCAGAAGGAATGCCGCGAGCGCGCGTACCAGGTCGTGCAGCGCAGCAAGGCATGGGACGGGCTCCTCGCGACGATCTTTCCCGATGCGGTTCGCCTGTCGATCCACCCCCAGAGCTGTGGCAGCAGGAAGATCGGCATCCACATGATGGAGACCGCGGACGGATGGCTCACGCCGTGGCACGGTGTCGCGGCGCTGGTGAACGGCAGCTTCAAATTGCTCAAGCGGCGTGAGGCCGAAGCGGCGGGCGCGGAGCTCGTCTTTGAAAACGGACGTCCGAGCCACTATGTTCTCGATGGTTCGGCGTTGGCCAATCGCGGCCTCGGCGCTGCCGGAATGGAGGAATGAGCGTGAACTACGAGACCACACAGGTGACACCGTTCGGCGTGATGGTGCGGCCGGCGTCCGGCAGCGCGGACGTGCGCGAACTTCCGACCAAACGCATGCGCGAGCTGGTGCGGCAGCACCACTTGCTGGTGCTTCGCGGTTTCGATACGTTCGACGGCGCAGAGGCGTTCGAGGACTATTGCGGCGGCTGGGGCGAGATCAGCGAGTGGCCGTTCGGCAAGACCCTCGAACTGGTCGAACACGAAAAACCTGCCGACCATATCTTCGACAACAACTACGTGCCCCTTCACTGGGACGGCATGTACCGGGAGCAGGTGCCCGAGCTTCAGATATTCCACTGCGTCAGTGCACCCCAGGTCGAGCAGGGCGGGCGCACGACGTTCTCGAACACGAAGGCTTTGCTGGAGCGGGCCGCGCCTCAAGCACGCGCGCTCTGGGACAAGGTGACCGGCGTCTACCATCGCAAGATGGCGTTCTACGACAGCAAGACGATTGCGCCGATCGTCACGACTCATCCGGTTCACGGTTTTCCGGTCATCCGCTATAACGAGCCGTCCGTCGAAGGCGACGAGAGCTTCGTCAATCGTCCGACCCTGGCGTTCACGGGTATCGCCGAAGCCGACATCAGCGACTTTCATCGCAGCTTGCGCGCCGCGCTGTACGCGCCGGAGAACTTCTATGCGCACGCATGGCAGACCGGCGACGTGGTGATTTCGGATAACTACACGCTGCTCCATGGCCGCGAAGGGTTCACGAGCGGCGCGCCGCGACACCTGCGCCGCGTGCACGTGCTGGGCAACCCGCCGCTCGACAACCCTCACCTGGTGGCATACGCATGAGCACGCGGGAGACAGATGTCGTCATCGTCGGCGCGGGCCCCGTGGGGCTACTCTGCGCGTACCTGGGGCGCTTGTGCAACCTGCGGACGCTGGTCGTCGACAAATCGGCGGCGCCGCTGCAGGTGGGGCGGGCCGACGCGCTCAATGCGCGCACCTTGCAACTGCTCGAGATCGTCGACTTGTTCGACGATCTCTATCCGAAGGGGAAGCCCTGCAACACCAGCTCGGTGTGGGCCGGGGGCAAGTTCGTTTCGCGTCAGTCGACGTGGTGGGAAGCGCTGGAAGGCTGCTTTCACAAGCATTTCCTGATGCTGGGGCAGTCGTTCGTCGAGCAGTTGCTGGACGAGAAGCTCAAGGCGGCGGATGCCGCGGTACGACGCAACACGTCCGTCACCGATATCACGGTCACCGACGAGGGATGCACGACGACGCTGTCGACTGGCGAGACCGTGAAATCCAGGTTCGTGATCGGCGCTGACGGCTCGCGTTCGTTCGTGCGCGACCGCTTCAACGTTGCGTTCGAGGTGACGCGGCCGCAATTGGTGTGGGCGGTGCTGGATGGCGTCATCGAGACCGACTTCGTGAAGGTGCCTGAAATCATCGTCTTTCAGGCGGAGACTTCCGACGTGGCGTGGATTCCGCGCGAGGGGAATCTCGACCGCTTTTATGTTCGCATGGATACCAAGGATTTCACGGTCGAGCAGGCGGTCGCGAAGATCAACCGCGCGATGCAGCCGCACGCGCTGCGCTTCAAGGAGCTCGTCTGGTTCTCGCAGTTCTCGGTGAAGGAATCGGTGGCCGAGCACTATGCCATTGCCGACAGGATCTTCCTGGCGGGCGATGCGTGCCACATTCACTCGGTGAATGGCGGTCAAGGCTTGAACACCGGCCTGGCGGATGCCTTCAACCTCATGTGGAAGATCAGCATGGTGCTGGGCTCGGGCGCCCCGGCGGCGCTGCTGCGCACCTACGAGCAGGAGCGCAAGCCGGTGGCCATGGGTGTGGTCGAGACGTCCAGCGAGCTCGTGCGTTCCACCAAGTACTCCAAGGAGGGAACGCACGCGGACGACTACGTCAAGATCGTCGAGAAACGAGCCG
Organism: Burkholderia pyrrocinia; assembly: GCA_001527685.1. Taxonomy (GTDB): domain Bacteria; phylum Pseudomonadota; class Gammaproteobacteria; order Burkholderiales; family Burkholderiaceae; genus Burkholderia; species Burkholderia pyrrocinia_D. The sequence goes on along the minus strand of LOZU01000077.1, from coordinate 39,778 downwards.
GCTACATCACCGGGATGGGCATTCGCTACGGCGAGCACGCGTTGCACGGCAAGCGCCTGCTCGATTTCGTGGTCCGCAATGAGGGGGAGCAGACCGACACGCGCATCTATTCGCTTCTGGACTACCGGTTGTTCACGCTTCTCGTCTTCGGCGACTGCACGGCGACATTGGACCTGCCGGAATGGGTCCAAGTGATTCGGATCCGCGACGAGACGAGCCCGTATGCGAATCGAATGATCCTGGTTCGCCCCGATTCGTACATCGCCGCGTCTTCTTCTCTTTCCGATGTCGCTCCGATCAAGTCTTATTTCGATTCATCGTTGAGCCAGCTCGTGGCGTAGAACCAGCGAATCCATCGTGGCATGCGACAGCACGGCATCTCCATCGCGGGCGAAACCGTGCTGTCGCCACACATTGCGGGGTACCGGTCCATCACCTATTCTCAGATCAATACGAATGCCAGGATTTCACGCACGGCAAAGGCGCCTGTAATAGCAGAATGAAAACCGCGCCATACGAAACGGGGATCATGCCGACATAACTTGCAACAATCACCGTGCGGCGCGAATTGATTGAAACAAATCGCGCGTGGTCGACTACGCCTGCGATTTGGCGATTCGTTTGAATCGGACGATCGGCGCGCTATCGATATGGTTTTCCGGCACCCAGGTCCGTACCTGGCACTTTCCGCAATCAACAGAAACGAGCAGAGCGGAGCAATTCGGGTATCAACCACCAATAGGAGGTATCGTCATGGCCAATTCGGTAGCGAATCAATTCGTCGATTGGGGTGCGGAATTTCATAATCCACCGTGGCAAGCGAACGACCGCATCGCGATTGCCCCCGGCGTGACAACCGTATTCGACCTGCTGACGGCCGACGGCGTGTCGCCCGCCCTCAACCCGCAATGGCAGGGTTCGGGCGCCAGCCTGTTCGTGACGGCCTTGGGTGGGGTGGAGGCGAACCAGGGCGGCAACGGATACTGGTGGGTGTATTTCGTCAACGGCCAGATGCCGGACGTCTCCTGTGCGGTCTACACACTGCAGCCCGGCGATAGCGTGGCTTGGGACTACAAGCACTATTCGAGCGGATTGAAGCAGGCCGTTCATCCGCCGCTGGTCTGACGTTCGTCGCGCCGACGCATGCCGCCGCGCCGGCAGTCGCGCGCGGCGGCGGCATGCCCGGAACGCCGCTCAGGGCGTCCAGCGATAGACGTTGATGCTGTTGCCCTTGACGTGGTTCTTCGTCACCACGTACTCGCCCGTCGAGCGGCGGTAGGCGCGGATGCCGTACATCGCATCGATCGCGCTGCTGGTGTCCACGGTGCTGCTGCTGGTGTTGACCAGCGTGGTGTCGAGGTTGCCGGTGGTGAGGTTGAACGCGTCGACGTTCGGGCGGGCGGGCACGCTGCCGCCGAACCAGTAGCCGACGAACAGATGGTTGCCGGCCGCGTCCATCGATTTGGCGCCGGTCGCGGGCAGGGTGATCACCGGATTGGGCGCCGTGGTGTTGCCCGCGCGCCAGCCGTGATACACCTCGATGCGCGTGCCGATCGCCGTCCAGTCGGTGCTGCCGACGATGCCCTGGCCGAGAATCATCGTGTCGCTGTCCGCGAGGTAGACGATGCGCGTCAGCGGCTGGACGCTCGCGGGAACGGGCGTCGGCACGCCGGGCCCCCACGCCGGCTTGCCGCTCGCGTCGAAGCCGGTCAGCGGGTAGTGGTAGATCGAACCGGTCTTGTCGAGGCCGGCCCACACGTCCCCCTTGCTGTCGAGGCTGAATCCGTTCACCCGCAGGGTCGTATTGAACGCGGGGCCCGGAATCGACGCATCCGGAATGGCGATGTAGCCGTTCGCCGCGTTGAAATGGAAAAAGTAGTAGATCGGCGGGTTCTGGCCGGCCGCGACGAGAATCCGGTGCGTGCCGACCGACGTGAGCAGCCCGAAATGCTCGTCGCGCTGCACGTCGTTCATGTTGATGCGCGGGTCCGACGGGTACGTGAACGGATCGACGGTGTTCGCGACGAAGGTGCCGCCCGCGGTGCCGCCGTAGATGTGCGTGCCGCCATAGAACAGCGCGCCGTCCGTGACCGGGTCCGGCGCGGCGATGCCCTCGAAGTTGAGGGACTGCAGCGTCCACTGCAGGTTGCCGGCGCTGTTGTACGCATGAATGTCGGTAACGCCGTTGCGCCCGAGATCCCAGCTGCCGCCCCACGGGTTGTTGAGCACGTAGAGATTGCCGGCCGCGTCCTTGCCGATGCCGGCGACGCGGGTGAAGCGCTGCGCGCCGACCTGGCCTTTGATGCCCGTCGTGGCGTCGAGGTAACCGCCCCGTACGCCGAAGGTGCCGGCCAGCGCCGGCGTGCCCGACACCGTGTAGCGCTTGATGTTCATGTCGGGGCCTTCGTCGCCGACCAGCAGCTGCTGCGACGACGCATCGAAATAAAGCGCCGACGGCTGCGACCCGGCGGGCATCCGGATCGTGTTCAGCGGCGTGCCGGCCGGGCCGAAGCCGACGATCGTGCCCGCGCTTTTCTGCGCGACCCACACGTTGCCCGCGCCGTCCACGGCGAGCGCGCCGGGGCTCGACACGCCGAGGTCCCGCTGCCACACGCCGGCGGTGGTGAAGACGCGCACGCGGTTGCCGTAGAAGTCGCTCGCGTAGAGGAGCGAGCCCGACGTGGCGAGCCCGGTGACGACGTCCACGCGCGGCAGGTTGGTCGACGCGCTCACCTGAATGAGCAGGTCGCGCGCCTTGGTGGCGCGGTTGTATCGACCCACCGCGCCGGTTCCGTACGACTTGCCGGCCTGCAGCGCCACGAAGATCGACGCGGCGTTGCCGGTGATCGCGCTGCCCTGGAACTCCGCATGCGCGCCGATCGAGCCGAGGCTCTTGTGGTTCTGGTAGATCGCGACGCCGCCCTCGTCCTCGTCCCAATTGGAAGCCGTATAGATGACGCCTTCGGGCGCGACCCACATCGAACGCGCGGTGTTGCCGACGTGGGCGGCGAGCGTGCCGTAGGTGTTCGCGATCCAGTCGGTGGTGTTGGGCGCCGCATGGCCCGCGGGCGCGATCGTCGCGAGCGCTGCGGCAAGCAGTACAGCGTGCATTGGGTTTTTTCCCGTCATGTTCGATGCTCTCCTGAATGTGGCCATCATTCGCATGCGTCGACATCCGTGCGAGCGTACCGTCGGCATGTGACAGGACGCGCATGCGTGCTCTCGTTCGTGATTCATGCGAGACGAAGGGTGGGCGTTCGTGCCCGATGGGGAGGCGTGCCGCGCCGCGCGCGGCCGCTCAATGCCGGCTGCGCCCGCGATAGCTTTCCACTTCCGCGTCGTAGGCGGCGAGAAACGCCTTGCCGAACACCGACGCGAAATCGTCTTCGATCGCGAATACGGTGTCGCGATGCGTCGCCACGTAGCGATCCCACAGCCGCGCCTTGTACAGCACGGGCACGCGTTTCTCGTACCACGGCGGCGCATCGTCGCGTTCGCGCAGGCGCTGTGGCGAGAAGCGTGTCAGCAGGTCCATCAGCGCGGCGCGCATGCCGGCGACCATGCCGATCTGGTGCGCGTGCAGATCCTGGAACGCATCGCTGACCGCGCTCTGTGGCGACATGAAGCCCGGCAGCGGCAGCCCGAACATCTGCCGCAACACCGCGCCGCCGTCCGGCAGCAGCTTCAGCGGATTGTTCTCGCGGTCGAGCAGCATCGTCATGTGCGCCTTGACCTCGCGCTTCAGGATGCTGCGCGACGACAGCAGCTCCACCGTGCCGTTCGCGAACAGCGCGAGCAACTGGCCGGCGATGAACAACTGCTCGGCCGACCATTCGTGCGGCTCGGCAGCGTCGATTCCCGCGCCCTCGAAGAACGCGCGCAACAGTTCGTCGGGTGTCGCGGCTTGCGGCGCGGGCGCGGCGGGCGGCGCATCCGCCGTGTGCGATGCGTCGTCGGCGCGCGTCGCGGCCGGCTGCACGCGCACGTACTGCGTCCATTCGGGCGCGTGATCGGCCTGCGTGACGTGCGAGAAGGCGGGCGGCGCCGCCTCGCGCGCGGTGTCGTGGCCGGCGTCGGCCGGCGATGGAGCGTCGCCCGACGGTTGCGCGAACAGGTCGAGCGGATCGGTCGACAGGTGATGCAGGTCGTGCGGCGCGGGTGCGGGTTGCGGTGCGGTGGCGCGGCCCGCGGGCCGTTCGGCGTCGGCCGCCGCCGCAGGCGCGCCACGCGGCGCCGCATCGCCCGGCGCCTTGCCGCGCGCGAGGCGGTCCTGCAGCAGGCCCCACAGCCGGTTGCCCGCGCCTTTCGGGTCGGCGTGCGGCGCGGCCGGCGCGTGTGTGCCGCCCGGCATGTCGACGGTCGGCCGAGCGGCCTCGTCGCGCTCCGCACGCAGCACATACGGGCCGATCCGGACGATGTCGCCGTCCCGCAGCGGCCGCTCCTGCGCATACCCGATCGGCACGCGGTTCACCTCGATGGTCGATACGCTGCTCAGGTTCTTCAGCAGGCACGCGTCGTCGCCCACCTGCAGCAGCGCCTGCAGGCGCGAGATCTGCCGGGAGTCGTCGCGCAGCACGAGGTGATTGTCGCTGTCGCGGCCGATGGTGCCGCCCGGCGGGTGAAACACGACGGCGTCGAAATGGCCGTTGCCGACCGGTTCGCCAGCATGTTCGATCACGATCAATTGCATGTCATACGTCGCTCGAATTGGATGGTGCGTTCGCAGGGAAACCGGTTCGTTCAGGATGACGATGCATGCCGGCGGCGCGCGGCCTCGAACGCGGGCCCCCAGATCGGATGCCCCTTCTCGGCGGGGGACAGGTCGAAGCGCGGATTGAGCGCGAGGATCTTCGCGAACTCGGCGCGGCAGGTCGCGATGCGGTTCGTCACGCAGTAGCTGAACGCGAGCAGCTTGTGCGCGGCGACCTGCGTGTCGGCATCGGCGCCGTCGATGTCGTGTGCGCGATTGAGGATCGCGATCGTGCGTGCATAGTCGCCGGTGTCGTAGGCTGCGCGCGCGCTGTCGAGCGCGGCGCGCGCGGCCGACTGTGCCGGCGGTGGCGCAGACGTGCCGCAGCCGCCCAGCCCCAGCAACAGGACGCCGAGGAAAAGAACCAGCGACGATCTGCCTTTCATTCTCGTTTGGACGAATTCGGTTGAATGGATGCGTGACGTGCGGTGCTGTTGGATTCTAGTGCCAATAATCGGACGCTTGCTGCCTGTTACGTTTCGTTTCAACTTGAAACAATTAATTCGCGGTGTGCGGCCGGCCGCATCCGGAATGCGCCTTGTGAATCCGGAAAATCGAAACTATAGTTCGGTGTGCTTTTTGGTTTCGTCAGTTGTTTTGCAGCGCTCATCCCTGTGCGTAAAAGCGGGCCGTTTACTCCGGCGGCATGAACAGCTTGGCACGTCACCCGCGTCGCATGCTGCCGCTGGCGTCAAGGCCGGCGGGCGGCGGTTTGCGTCCGTTTGACCGACGAGGTGGTGCGCGCCTGGCGGAATTCAATCGGCGTTCATTGAATCGTTCGTCGTTTACCCAATTCAATCGATCGGTAAATGACGCGTGATTCGACCCGGCTTTTTTGTGAATAAATTGCCGGGTGAAAAAGAAATGAAAGGAGTGGTGGATTACATCATTACCGAATGAATAATCGTCCCTGATTCAACGGTCGATCCGGGTTCCGCTTTCGGGAAATCGGGGAGAGCGTTTGCGCTGCGAGGATCGTCTATGCAACGGCGGTACGGTGGTTTCATCGTGCTGGGATGCGTGCTGCTGTTCCCGGGCTGCGGTGCGACGGAGCGTTCCGCCGCGGTGCCGTATGCGATCACGGTCGACGTCGCGCCGGACGTGAACCCGGACCTGAACCGCAAGCCGTCGCCGATCGTGCTGAAGGTGTTCCAGCTCAAGTCCGCCGCGGCGTTCGAGAGCGCCGATTTCTTCTCGCTGCAGGACAAGCCGGAGAGCGTGCTCGGCGCGGACCTGCTCGGCGTCGACCGGATCATCCTGCGGCCCGGCGATGCGCGCACGCTGCACTACCGCGGCAACGTCGACGCGGGCGCGCTCGGCGTCGTCGCCGAATACCGCGTGCTGGAGAAGAACCGCTGGCGGCTCACGGTGCCGCTGCCGCGCGCGAAGCAGCTCAATGTCTACAAGTTCTGGCAGACGTCGCCGGGCGAGCTGAAGCTGTCGATTGCGGTGCGCAACGGCGGCCTTGGTCTCGATGGCTACGCGCGGGGGCGCCAATGAACGAACCGTCGTTGTCCGCGACGCCCGTCGCGGCCCTGCGTCAGCGCGTGGTGTGGACCGAAGGCATGTTCCTGCGGCCGCAGCATTTCCAGCAGCTCGAACGGCACTGGGAGCAGTATGTCGCGCTGCGCTGCCTGCCGCTGCAAGGATGTTACTGGGGATTCGACGCGCTGGAGCTCGATCGCGAGCTGCTCGCGCTCGGCAAGGTCGCGCTGCGCGCGGCGTCGGGCGTGATGCGCGACGGCACGCCGTTCGAGCTGTCGCATCCGGATGCGTTGCCGGCGCCGTTCGACGTGCCCGCCGACGCGAAGGACGCGCTCGTCGTGCTCGCGCTGCCGCACTGGCGCGGCGGTGCGGAGGAGGTGTCGTTCGGCGGCGACGGCGATGCGGACGTCGCACGCTACGTGGTGCGCGAACACGAGATCGCCGACGCGAACGCGGTTGCGCTCGGCCCCGCGCTGCTGCAGACCGGCCGCCTCAACGTGCGGCTGATGCTCGACGCGGAGCTGACGGGCGACTGGCATGCGCTCGGCGTCGCGCGGATCGTCGAGCGCCGCACCGACGGGCGGCTGCTCGTCGACGATGGCTATATCCCGCCACGGCTTGTCGCGCAGCGCGATCCGGTGCTGCTGCGGCACACGCGCGAGCTGCACGGGCTGCTCGTGCAGCGCAGCGAGGCGCTCGCGGCGCGCCTGTCGGAGCCGGGGCGCGGCGGCGTGTCGGAGGTCGCGGATTTCCTGCTGCTGCAACTCGTCAACCGCGACCTGGCGCTCACCTGGCATGCGCAGCAGGACGTCGCCACGCACCCGGAGGCGCTGTTCCGCGACTGGCTGAAGCTCGCGTGCGACCTGAGCACGTTCACCGCGGCGGGCCGGCGCCCGCAGGCGCTCGCGATCTACCGGCACGACGACTTGCGCGCGAGTTTCGGCGAACTGATGGCCGAGCTGCGCCGCTCGCTGTCGACGGTGCTCGAACAGAACGCGATCCAGATCGAGCTGCGCGACGCCGGCAACGGGATGCGGGTCGCGACGCTTGCCGATCCGTCGCTGCGCGACACGGCGGGCTTCGTGCTCGCGGTGCGCGCCGACGTGCCGGCCGACAGCCTGCGCCAGCGGTTCCCCGCGCAGGCGAAGCTCGGGCCGGTCGAACGCATCCGCGATCTCGTGCAGCTGCAACTGCCGGGCATCGCGATGCGCCAGCTGCCGGTCGCGCCACGGCAGATTCCGTATCACGCGGGCCACACGTACTTCGAGATCGACAAGGGCGGCGAGCTGTGGAAGCAGCTGGCGCGCTCCGGCGGTCTCGCGCTGCACCTGGCCGGCGAATTCCCGGGACTCTCGATGGAGTTCTGGGCGATCCGCGGATAGCGGCGGGAGCGCGCGATGAATACTTCTCCCGATTCGATTTCCGGCGCCGCGGGCGGCTTCGTGCCGCCGAACCCGGGCGGCATGCACGCCGCCACGGCGGGCGCGGCCGGGCCCGCCACGGCACAGCCGCAGCCCCGGCCCGGGCGCTGGGCGGCGAGCGGCTCGAACCCGCTCGTCGCCGCCGCGAACCCGCTGCTCAACCTGGTGCCGCAGATCCGCTCGACCGTCCATCACCCGAACCCGGCGTGGCTGCGCGAGCATCTCGTGGTCGAGATCCGCCAGTTCGAGGCGCGCGCGCAGGAGGCGGGCGTCGCGTCCGAGGCGATCATCGGCGCGCGCTACTGCCTGTGCACGGCGCTCGACGAGGCCGCCGCGCTCACGCCGTGGGGCGGCAGCGTGTGGTCGTCGCACAGCCTGCTCGTGTCGTTCCACAACGAGACCTGGGGCGGCGAGAAATTCTTCCATCTGCTCGAGCGGCTGTCGCAGCAGCCGCGCCAGCATCTCGACCTGCTGGAGCTGCTGTACTTCTGTCTCGCGCTCGGCTTCGAGGGCCGCTATCGCGTGCTCGACAACGGCCATGCGCAGCTCGACGCGCTGCGGCGCCAGCTCGCGCAGACGATCCGCTCGGTGCGCGGCGAATTCGACGCGGCGCTGTCGCCGCACTGGCGCGACGTCGTCACGCGCGACGTCACGCGGCGCTTCACGGTGCCGCTGTGGGTGTGCGCGGCGCTCGCGCTGCTGATCGGCTTCGGCGTGTTCGCGGGCCTGCGGATCGCGCTCGCCGGGCATTCCGACCGGCTGTTCGCGTCGATCGACGCGCTGCACGTGCCGAAGCTGCAGCCCGCGCAACCGGCGCCGCGTCCGGCGCCCGCGCCGCGCATCGCGAAGTTCCTCGAGCCGGAGATCGCGGCGGGGCTCGTGTCGGTGCGCGACGACGCGGACCGCAGCGTGATCGTGCTGCGCGGCGACGGCCTGTTCCAGTCGGGCTCGACGTCGGTGATCGACCGCTACGTGCCGGTGCTGGCGCGCGTCGCGGACGCGTTGGACAAGGTGCCGGGCAACGTCCGCGTGAGCGGCTTCACCGACGACACGCCGGTGCATACGGCCCGCTTCGCGTCGAACTGGGACCTGTCGCGCGAGCGCGCGGAAGCGGTGCGCGGCCTGCTCGCGGCGCGGCTCGACCGTCCGGAGCGGCTCGCGGCGGAAGGGCGCGGCACGCTCGATCCGGTCGCGCCGAACGATACGCCCGCGAACCGCGCGCGCAACCGCCGCGTGGAGATCACGCTGATGCCCGCGCCCGGCGGCGACGCCGCGGCGGCCGCGCAGGAGGCCCGTCGACCATGAACCAGGCCGTGATGCGCTTCGTCCGCCCGTTGCCGTCCCGCGAGATCTGGACCTTTGCGGGGCTGGCCGTGCTCGCGTGCTTCGTGTGGCTCGCGGGGCCGCTGGTCGCGTTCGCCGAGTTCCGCCCGCTCGAAAGCGGCTGGGCGCGCGCGCTGACGATCGTCGCGCTGTTCGCCGCGTGGGGCGCGCGCCTCGCGTGGCGCGGCTGGCGGGCCGGCCGGCTGAACGCGCAATTGCTGAACCAGTTGCGCGAAGCCGCGCCGCGCGCGGCGGCCGGGCCCGACGATGCGGCGAAGGCGCAGCTCGACGAATTGCGCAGCCGCTTCGACGAGGCCGCGACGCTGCTGAAGAAGGTCCGCTTCGGCCAGCCCGACGGCGTGCGCAAGGGGCTGTCGCACTGGCTCGAACGGATGTCGCGGCAGTACCTGTACCAGTTGCCGTGGTACGTGTTCATCGGCGCGCCGGGCTCGGGCAAGACGACGGCGCTCGTCAATTCGGGGCTCAGCTTCCCGCTCGCCGAGCAGTTCGGCCGCGCGGCGATCCGCGGCGTGGGCGGCACGCGGCATTGCGACTGGTGGTTCACGAACGACGCGGTGCTGATCGACACCGCCGGCCGCTACACGACGCACGAAGGCAATCGCGCGCTCGACGAGGCGGAGTGGAAAGGCTTCGTCGAGCTGCTGAAGAAATACCGCGCGCGCCAGCCGCTGAACGGCGCGATGCTGACGATCAGCGTCGCGGACCTGCTCGGCGCGTCGGAGGCCGAGCGCACGCAGCATGCGATGGTGCTGCGCAAGCGCCTGCTCGAATTGCGCGCGCAGCTCGGCATCCGTTTTCCGGTGTACCTGCTGGTCACGAAGGCCGACCTGCTCGCGGGCTTCGCCGAGTATTTCGGCGGCTTCGGCCGCGCGGAGTGCGCGCAGGTGTGGGGCTTCACGTTCCCGCTCGCGCAGAGCGAGGCGCCGGGCTTCGACCTGCGCGGGGCGTTCGACCGCGAGTATGCGCTGCTGCACCGGCGGCTGAACGACGCGCTGCCCGAGCTGCTCGCGTCGCAAACGGATGCGCGCCAGCGCGAGATGAGCTATCTGCTGCCGCAGCAGATCGCCGACCTGCAGGACTTGCTCGGCCAGTTCGTCGCCGAGGTGTTCTCGGTGTCGAGCTTCGAGCCGATGCCGATGCTGCGCGGCGTGTACCTGACGAGCGGCACGCAGGAAGGCACCGCGTTCGACCGCGTGATGAGCGGCATCAAGCGCTTCCTGAAGATCGAGGGCGTGCCGCCGGCCGCGCAGACAGGCGCGACCGGCCGCAGCTTCTTCCTGAAATCGCTGCTGCAGGACCACATCTTCCGCGAGGCGGCGCTGGCAGGCAGCAACCTGCGCTGGCATCAGCGGCGGCGCGTGCTGCAGATCGGCGGCTACGTGGCGCTGGCGTTCCTGTGCATCGCGATGCTGGCCGCCTGGCTGAAGAGCTATTCGAACAACCGCGCGTATCTCGACCAGGTCGCCGCGCGCGTGCCGGCCGTCGACGCGCAGATCGGCGGCGCGACGTTCGCCGGCGCCGCCGACGTCGCCCGGCTGCTGCCGGTGCTCGACGCGCTCGGCAGCCTCGCGAACGCGGGCGGCGTCGATCTCGCGCATCCGCCGCTCGCGTATCGGTGGGGCCTGTTCCAGGGCGAGAAGATCGACGAGGCGGTGGACGCCATCTACCGGCGCGCGCTCGACGACGTGCTGCTGCCGATTGCCGCGAGCCGGATGGAAGCGGCGCTGCGCGACGCGCGGCCCGACGACAGCGAATACGCGTACGCGGCGCTGAAGGCATACCTGATGCTGTACGACAGCGCGCATTACGATCCCGCGTTCGTGCAGGCCGTCGTCGATCTGGAGATGGAACGCGCGCTGCCGGCCGACTTCTCGGCGGCGCAGCGCGCGGCGCTGCGCGCGCATCTCGCCGCGCTGTTCGGCAGCCGCGTCGTGGTGTCGCCGTTCGCGATGAACGAACGGCTCGTCGCCGACGTGCGCGAACGGCTGCGGCAGGCGCCGTTCTCGCAGCGGCTGTACCGGCAGCTCGCACGCACGCTGCGCGCGGACGCCGCGCCGTACGACTTCAGCGTCGCGCGCGCGGTCGGCCCGGACGCGTCGCTCGTGTTCCGGCGCCAGAGCGGCAAGCCGCTCGCGGACGGCGTGCCGGGCCTCTATACGCGCAACGGCTATCGCGGCGTGTTCGCGCCGCGCCTCGCGGGCGCGGTCGACGCGTACGGGCGCGAGGAGGTGTGGGTGCTGAACCTCGGCGCGTCGGAGATTCCGGGCGCGAACGAGGCGGCCGCCTGGGCGCGCGAGATCCGCCAGCTCTACCTGAACGACTACCTGAAGACCTGGGACGACTATTTCGCCGACATCCGGCTGCAGCGCACCGCGACGCTCGCGCAGAGCATCCAGGTGGCGCGCGCGCTGTCGTCGGCCGATTCGCCGCTGACCCGGCTGATGGTCGCGCTCGCGCGCGACACCGCGCTCGGCGATGCGCCGGGCGGCGCGCGCAACCTCGCGTCGCGCGCGCAGGACAAGGTCGACGAGGCGCGCAGCTCGCTCGCGCAGATCTTCGCGGGCCAGCCGGGCGGCGAAGCGGGCGCGGCGGCCGCGGCGCCTGCGAGCCCCGAGCAGGCCGTCGACAGCCATTTCGCCGGGCTGCGCGCGTTCGCGCCGGGCAGCGGCGACCAGGCTGCGTCGTTCGACGCGGTGCTGAAGGCGATCGACGCGCTGTACACGTACCTGATGGCGACCGACGACGCGCTGCGCAGCGGCGCGCAGCCGCCGCCCTCCGATGCGCCGGCGCGGCTGCGCGCGCAGGCCGGGCGGCTGCCGACGCCGTTCCGGGAAGTGCTCGACGACCTGTCGAACGTCGCGAACGGCAGCGTCGCGACGGTCGAGCAGCGCAACGTCACGCAGCGGGCCGGCACGAACGTCGGCGATTTCTGCCGGCAGGCGATCGACGGCCGCTATCCGTTCGCGCGCGGCGCGTCGCGCGACGTCGCGCCGGCGGACTTCGCGCAGCTGTTCGCGCCGGGCGGCCTGATGGACGACTTCTTCCAGAAGAACCTGCAATCGATCGTCGACACGACGTCGCACCCGTGGCGCTTCGCGAACCGCAACGCGGACGCGGACCCGGCGGCGGCCGCGATGCTCGCGTCGTTCGAGAAGGCCGCGGTGATCCGCGACGCGTATTTCCCGGGCGGCGCGCGCGCCGCGCAGTTGCGGGTGCAGATCCAGCCGCTCGAAATGGACCCGTCGATCTCCGAGATGGTGCTCGACGTCGATGGCCAGATCGTCCGCTACGCGCACGGGCCGCTCGTGCCGAGCGCGGTGCAGTGGCCGGGCCCGCGCGGCAGCAACCAGGTGCGGCTGCAGACCACCGGGCAGGCGGGCGCGGCGGACGGCTTCACGACCGACGGGCCGTGGGCGCTGCACCGGCTGTTCGATCGCGCGGGCGTGTCGGCCGGGCGCGGCGCCGATCAGATGGTCGCGCGCTTCTCGGTCGACGGCAAACCGATCGCGCTGCTGGTGAGCACCGGCAGCGTCCGCAACCCGTTCAGGCTCGCCCAGATGGAGTCCTTCGCATGCCCTCCGAAGCCATGAGCACGACGCCGGCGCGCGCGCTCGGCGGCGAACCGCCGGCCTGGTACGGAAAAATTCCCGGCGCGGGCGATTTCGTCAGTCGCCGCTTGCCGCACACGCTCGCCGGCTGGTGGGAGCGCTGGCTGCAGCAGGGGATGGCCGCGATGCGCCAGCGCGGCGCGGACGAGATCGCGCGCTACTACACGGTCGCGCCGGTATGGAATTTCCTGATCCCGGCGGGCGCCGGCGCGGCGTGCGTGCAGCCCGGCTGCGTCGCGCCGAGCTGCGACCGCGTGGGGCGCTATTACCCGGTGCTCGTCACGCTGCCGATGCACGCGGCCGATTACTGGAGCGGGCTGCCGGACGCCGCCGACGCGTTCTACTGGCAGATCGGCAGCGCGCTGCTCGACGCGATCCGGCATGCGCGCGCGCCGCTCGATCTCGAGGCGGCGCTCGCGCAGGTGCGGCTCGCGCCGGGCGACGCCGGGCCGGACGATGCGCCGGCGTTGCAGGCGCCGTCGGAGCGGCCGGCGGCGCCCGCATGGCCGGGGCTGTCCGGGTATTTCGATCCGCACGGCGCGACGAGCTTCTGGTGGACCAACCGCGCGGACGGATCGCCGCTGCGCACGCACGCGCACACCGGCGCGCCGGACAGCCCGCTGTTCCTGCGGCTGTTCGGCGGCGGCGTGTAGCGGCGGCGGTGCGCGGCATCGAGAGGTGGACGAGGTGGACATGAAGGACGCATTTTCGAGAGACAGCGAGCAGGACACGGCGAGCCGCGGCGACGCGACCGATATCGCGGTGCGGCCGCTGCCGCTCGGGCATCGGCTCGGCGAATTGCAGCTCGACGAGGTGCTCGGGATCGGCGGCTTCGGGATCGTCTATCGCGCGTTCGACCGCACGCTGCGGCGCGCGGTGGCGATCAAGGAATACATGCCGTCGATGCTCGCGACGCGCGGCGGCGACTACACGGTGTCGCTGCGCTCGGAGCGTTTCGCGCCGGCGTTCGACGCGGGCCGCGGCGCGTTCCTGAACGAGGCGCGGCTGCTCGCGCAGTTCGATCATCCGGGGCTCGTCAAGGTGCTGCATTTCTGGGAGAGCCACGGCACCGCGTACATGGTGATGCCGTTCTACGAAGGGCGCACGCTGAAGCAGCTGCTCGACGGCGGCGTGCAGATGAGCGAGACGCAGCTGCGCAACGTGGTCGGCGCGCTGCTCGGCGCGCTCGACACGCTGCATCGCGCGCAGTGCTTCCATCGCGACGTCGCGCTGGACAACGTGCTGATCCGCCCGGACGGCAACGCGATCCTGCTCGACTTCGGCGCCGCGCGCAAACGGATCGGCGACCTCGTCGACGACGGCGCGATGATGATCAAGCCCGGCTATGCGCCGATCGAGCAGTACACCGACGATCCCGCGTTCAGCCAGGGGCCGTGGACCGACCTCTACGCGCTCGGCGCGGTGATGCACGCGATGATCACCGGCGAGCTGCCGCCGGCCGCGGTCGTGCGCAGCATCAAGGACACGTACCGGCCGCTCGCCGCGCGCGAGCTGCCGGTGCGCGACCTGTACAGCCCGGGGTTGCTGGCGGCGGTCGACCATGCGCTGCAGTTGAGGATCGCGGACCGGCCGGAATCGGTTGCCGCGTTCGCGGCGGAGCTGGGGCTGGGCGGGGTCGGTCGGGTGGGGTATGGGCTGGAGGCCGGCGCGCAGGGGGATGGGAGCGCGCAGGCGCGGCGTCAGGGTGACGAAGGCGGCGTGGAGGGGGCGCGCGCTGGCGATGGCAAGGCGCAGGGCGCTTCGGTTGACGCAGCGGCTTCGCCGGGAACACCGCCCTCGACTTCTACGCAGGCTCGGCCCGCGCACGATGAACACAGCGCGTCCGGTTCATCCGGCGCGGAGCCTGCGCCGTCGCGGCAGTCGGCGACGCAGGCGTCAAGCGTGCCGCCGATTGCCGACGCGCCCAACGCATCCGCGAAAACGGCCCGTGACGAGCCGGCCGCCCCGGCCGGCAGCACGGCGCGAATGGACGCCGGTCGCGCGTGGCCCGCTCCCGCGAGCCCGCCGTGGCGCGGCGGCCGCCGCACCGGCGTGTATGTCGGCGGTGCGCTCGCCGCGCTGGCGGCGATCGGCATCGGCGCGGCCTATCTGATGACACCGGCACGCAACGTCGGCGAACCCGCGTCGGGTGCGAGCGTGCCGCAGGCTGCCGCGCCGGCGCCCGAACCCGGCGGTGGCTCCGGGGTTGCGGTCGCCCAGCGTGGCCCGACGCCGCTCGTCGTGCCGTCCGCGAGCATGCCGGCCGTCGCGCCTGCGCCCGCGCAAGCGCAGGCGCAGGCGCAGGCGCCGGTGGTTGCGACGACCGTTCTGAGCGAACCTGCCGCGCCGTCCACCCCACAGCAGATCACGAAGAACGCCGCAGGCGCGTTGCCGGCCGCGCCCGGTTCGAGCATCGCGCCGGCCGGGAGCCTCGATGCCTCGGAGCGGGTGGTCACGGTGCCGCCTTCGTATGCCGGGGCGCAACCTGCCGCGTCGGCCTCCGACGCCGCCGTCGCCAGTGCGGGCAATTCGGCCAACGCTTTCGGCACAGCGACCACCGCGCCCGATCAGCGCCCGCCCGACACGCAGGAACCCGTCGCCGTGCGTTTCCACGTGCGGCCATGGGGCGACGTCTACGTGAGCGGCGTGCGGCGCGGCGCGAGCCCGCCGCTGCGCGCGGTGTCGCTGGCGCCCGGCACGTACCAGATCGAGATCCGCAACGGCGCGCTGCCGCCGTTGCGGCGCACCGTGAAGATCGACCCCGGCAGCAAACCGATCAGCATCGACTATGCCTTCGAATGACCTCAGCGCGCCGGCGCTAGCCGCCGCCTTCGCCACCGAATCGCGCACGCCGACGCCGCGCGCGGACCTGATCGACCGCCTGCTCGACGGCGTCGCGCCGGACGCGCCGTGCGGCGCGAATCTCGAGTACGAGCCGGATTTCCTGCAGCTTCAGGAACACGCGACGCCGCGCCCGGAGCAGCAGTACGGCGACACGGTGATTCCGGCCGAGGCGCCGGACTGGCGCGCGGTCGAGCGGCTCGCGCTCGCGCTGTCCGCGCGCACGAAGGACTTGCGCGTCGCCGCGTACCTGACGCGCAGCTGGACCGAGCTGCACGGGATTCCGGGCTACGCGGACGGGCTCGCGGTGGTCGCGGGCCTGCTCGGCCGCTGGTGGGACGACGTGCACCCGCGCCTCGACGCGGATGGCGAACCGGACCCGACGCCGCGCTGCAACGCGCTGGCCGAGGTGGCCGGCGCGCACGACTGCGCGCGCGCCGCGCGCCGCCAGCCGCTGTTCGACGGCGGCCCGAGCGTGCGCGACGCCGAACGCCTGCTCGACGGCCACGATAGCCACGACGGCGGCGGCGGCGAGCGCCAGCCGGGCGATCGCGAGCGTCTGCTCGACGCGTTCCTGGACGTGCGCGGCGACGGGCCGCCGCTGTTGCAGCCGGCGCGCGCCGCGCTGGCCGCGCTCGCGTCGATCCGCGCGCAGGTGAGCGAGAAGCTCGGCGGCGAATGGGCGCCCGATGTGAGCGACGTCGAGAAGGCGCTGCAGCGGATCGTGCAGAGCGCGCCGCCGCCGCACGACGCAGCAGCGCCAGCTGAAACCGGCACGGACGGGGCAGCGCCAATGCATGGCGAACCGTCACCGCCACCCGCGCCCGCCGACGGCCGCGCGTGGCGCGACGCCGAAGTCACGAGCCGCGACGACGTGCGGATCGGCCTCGACAAGATCTGCCGCTACTTCGAGCTGCACGAGCCGAGCCACCCCGCGCCGCTGCTGCTGCGGCGCGCGCAGCGGCTGCTGGCGCTCGACTTCTACGAAATCATCCGGGATCTCGCTCCGGAAAGCCTGCCGAAGCTGGACCTGCTGAGCGGCCAGCGGAGCGAATGACACGACGCCGCGCGGGCGGCACCGAAAGGCGCAACTTGATGCGAAGGAGCACACGATGACGGACAGAATCAAAGGGGCGGGCAGCGGACAGAAATTCATCGCGCGCAATCGGGCGCCGCGCGTGCAGATCGAGTACGACGTCGAGACGTACGGGGCCGAACGCAAGGTCCAGCTGCCGTTCGTGATGGGGGTGCTCGCCGATCTCGCGGGCAAGCGCGCCGAGCCGCTGCCGGATCTGCCGGAGCGCAAGTTCCTCGAGATCGACGTCGACAACTTCGACGAGCGGATGAAGTCGATCGCGCCGCGCGTCGCGTTCCAGGTGCCGAACACGCTGACCGGCGATGGGCTGCTGAACGTCGACATGACGTTCGAGCAGATCGACGATTTCTCGCCGGCCGCGATCGCGCGCCACGTCGACGCGCTGCGCCAGCTGCTCGACGCGCGCACGGAGCTGTCGAACCTGCTGTCGTACATGGACGGCAAGCACGGCGCGGAGCAGCTGATCGAGCAGGCGATCAACGACCCCGAGCTGCTGAAGGCGCTCGTGCGGCAGCCGGCGGCGGATGCCGCGGCCGGCGGCGCGCCGGATGCCCAGCGTGGCGATGCCGGCCAGGAGGTGCGTCATGAATGAATCCGCCCAGACCCGGCCCGCCGCGCGCGGCGCCGCGCAGCCGCTCGTCGCGCACGACGAATTCGCCGCGCTGCTGCAGAAGGAGTTCAAGCCGAAGACCGCCGAGGCGCGCGAATCGGTCGAACGGGCCGTGCGCACGCTCGCGCAGCAGGCGCTGGAAAACACCGTCGGCGTGACGACCGACGCGTACGGCAGCGTCAAGCAGATCATCGCGGAGATCGACCGCAAGCTGTCCGAGCAGATCAACCTGATCCTGCATCACGGCGAGTTCCAGACGCTCGAAGGTGCATGGCGCGGGCTGCATTACCTCGTCACGCACACCGAGACCGACGAACTGCTGAAGATCAAGGCGCTGCCGGTCGCGCGCGGCGAGCTCGCGCGCACGCTGAAGCGCTACAAGGGTGTGGCGTGGGACCAGAGCCCGCTGTTTCGCAAGGTCTACGAGGAGGAATACGGGCAGTTCGGCGGCGAGCCGTTCGGCTGCCTCGTGGGCGACTTCCACTTCAATCACAGCGCGCCGGACGTCGAGATGCTCGGCGAGCTGTCGAAGATCGCGGCGGCCGCGCACGCGCCGTTCATCGCGGGCGCGTCGCCCGAGCTGATGCAGATGGATTCGTGGCAGGAGCTGTCGAACCCGCGCGACCTGACGAAGATCTTCCAGAACACCGAATACGCGGCGTGGCGCAGCCTGCGCCAGTCGGAGGACGCGCGCTACGTCGGCCTCGCGATGCCGCGCTTTCTCGCGCGGCTGCCGTACGGCGCGCGCACCAACCCGGTCGACGAATTCGATTTCGAGGAGGACACCGACGCGGCCAGCCACGCGCGCTACACGTGGGCGAATTCCGCGTACGCGATGGCCGCGAACATCAACCGTTCGTTCAAGCTGTACGGCTGGTGCTCGTCGATCCGCGGCGTCGAATCGGGCGGCGCGGTCGAGGGGCTGCCGTGCCACACGTTCCCGACCGACGACGGCGGCGTCGACCAGAAATGCCCGACCGAGATCGCGATCAGCGACCGCCGCGAGGCCGAGCTCGCGAAGAACGGCTTCATGCCGTTCGTGCACCGGAAGAACTCGGATTTCGCGGCGTTCATCGGCGCGCAGTCGCTGTACCAGCCGGCCGAATACCACGACCCCGACGCGACCGCGAACGCGCGGCTGTCCGGCCGGCTGCCGTACCTGTTCGCGTGCTGCCGCTTCGCGCATTACCTGAAGTGCATCGTGCGCGACAAGATCGGCTCGTTCCGCGAGCGCGACGACATGGAGCGCTGGCTGAACGACTGGATCATGAACTACGTCGACGGCGACCCGGTGAACTCGTCGCAGGAAACCAAGGCGCGCAAGCCGCTCGCGGCGGCCCACGTGATCGTCGACGAGATCGAGGACAACCCCGGCTACTACGCGTCGAAGTTTTTCCTGCGGCCGCATTACCAGCTCGAAGGGCTCACGGTGTCGCTGCGGCTCATCTCGAAGCTGCCGTCGGCGAAGGCGGCGAACGAGTGAGCGGCGGTGCATCTCAACCGGAACGGAGGCAGCGATGGGCGTGGCGATGTTCATGAAGGTGGAAGGCGTGACCGGCGAATCGGCGGACGCGCAGCACAAGGGCTGGACCGACATCCAGACGTTTTCGTGGGGCGCGAGCCAGCCGGGCGCGATGGCGAGCGGCAGCGGCGGCAACGCGGGCAAGGCGAGCTTCAACGATCTCGTCGTGGCCGCGTACATGGACAAGGGCGCGCCCGCGATCATCAAGAACTGCGCGAGCGGCAAGCACCTGTCGACGGTCGAGATCTCGGCGTGCAAGACGGGCGGCACGCAGGTCGAGTTCATGCGGGTGACGCTGCAGGAGGTACTCGTCACGTCCGCGCAGGTCGCGGGCGTGGACGCCGGCGACGCGGCCGACCGCCTGCTGATGCACTACGGCTTCCAGGCCGCGAAGGTCAAGAAGCAGTACTGGCAGCAGAACGACAACGGCGGCAAGGGCGCCGAGGTGTCGGTCGGCTGGAACATCAAGGAAAACACCGAGATGTGACGGCGGGCCACCCGGACCATGGACGACACGCATTCCCGTGACGGCCGCGCGGCCGGCATGCGCGACCGGCTGCAGCCCGCGCTGCTCGACCGGCTGACCGACGCCGAGCCGCAGCGGCCCACCGAGCCGCCCGACGCGCAGTGGGTCGGCGCCGAGCGCCTGCGCGCGGCGGTGCTGCGCGATCTCGCGTGGCTGCTCAATACGCGCAACGCGGAGGACGGCTTCGTCGACTGGCACGCGTACCCGCACGCGCAGGCGTCGGTGGTCAACTACGGGATGCGGCCGCTCGTCGGCAAGCCGATGTCGGGCGTCGAGCGGCTGGCGGTGGAGGCGTCGATCCGCGACGCGATCGTGCGCTTCGAGCCGCGCATCGCGCCCGCCAGCGTCGAGGTGCG
This sequence comes from Burkholderia pyrrocinia, assembly GCA_001527685.1. Lineage (GTDB taxonomy): Bacteria > Pseudomonadota > Gammaproteobacteria > Burkholderiales > Burkholderiaceae > Burkholderia > Burkholderia pyrrocinia_D. Next base: position 20,219 of record LOZU01000077.1, on the reverse strand, counting down.
CAGCGTGCCCGATCGGCCCGACGTGCCCGGCGGCGCGGCCGGCGAGCAGCGGCACAACGTGCTGATGTTCGAGATCCGCGGCACGCTGTGGTCGGTGCCGCAGCCGGTCGCGTTCGTGCTGCGCTCGGCGCTCGATCTCGAAACCGGCGCGATGTCGCTGCATTCGGCGGCGGGAGGCTGACGCGATGGAAACGCGCCTGCTCGAGTACTACAACCGCGAACTCGCGTACCTGCGCGAGCTGGGCGGCGAATTCGCGCAGCAGTTCCCGAAGGTCGCCGCGCGGCTGCGGCTGAACGAGCCGGGGCCGCCCGATCCGTACGTCGAGCGGCTGCTCGAAGGCTTCAGCTTCCTCACCGCGCGCGTGCAGCTCAAGATGGACGCGGAGTTTCCGCGCTTCACGCAGGCGCTGCTCGACGCGGTGTATCCGGGCTATCTCGCGCCGCTGCCGTCGATGGCGATCGTGCAGTTCGCGCCGCTGATGAACGAAGGCAGCCTCGCGCAGGGCTGGCGGCTGCCGGCCGGCACCGCGCTGCGCGCGCGGCCCGCCGCATCGGAGCAGACCGCGTGCGAATTCCGCACCGCGCATGACCTGACGCTGTGGCCGCTCGAATTGACCAGCGCGGCCGTGACGGGCGCGCCGGCGTACCTGCCGCGCGGCCTCGTCGCGGCACGCCAGGCGGTGCGCGGCGCGCTGCGGATCCGGCTCGCCGCGCGCGGCGGCGCGCGTCTCGCGGAACTGCCGCTCGACCAGCTGATGTTCCATCTCGCCGGGCCGGAGCGGGACGCGCTGCACCTGCTCGAGCTGATCGCCGCGCACGCGCTCGGCGTGGTCGTGCACGACCCGGGCCAGCCGCCGCGCTGGGCGCACGCGCTCGGCGCGGACGCGATCGTCCACCAGGGCTTCGACGCCGGCCAGGCGATCCTGCCCGACGACGGCCGCAGCTTTCACGGCTACCGGCTGCTGCGCGAGTATTTCGCGTTTCCCGCGCGCTTCCTGTTCTTCAGCATCGACGGGCTGCGGCCCGCGCTCGCGCGCGCGACGGGCGACACCTGCGAGCTGACGCTGCTGTTCGACCGGCACGACGCCGCGCTCGAAGCCGCCGTCGATGCGCGGCACCTCGCGCTGAACTGCACGCCGGCCGTGAACCTGTTCGCGCGGCGCGGCGACCGCATTCCGGTGCAGCCGGGCGCGCGCGAGCATCACGTCGTGGTCGACCGCAGCCGGCCGCTCGACTACGAGGTCTATGCGGTGCAGCGGCTCGCGAGCGAGCAGCAGCGCGACGACGGGCAGTCGCGCGAATTCCGGCCGTTTCATGCGTCGTATGCAGGAGATGACGGCAATTACGGCGCGTACTACACAGTGCGGCGCGAGCCGCGGCTCGTGTCCGCGCAGGCGCGCGCGAACGGCACGCGCACCGGCTATGTCGGCAGCGAAACCTATGTGTCGCTGGTCGACAGCGCGTGCGCGCCGTACGACGAAGCGATGCGCTACCTCGCCGTCGACACGCTGTGCACGAACCGCGATCTCGTGCTGCTGCAGCCGCCCGGCGACGCGCACACGTTCACGCTGCGCGTGTCGGCGCCCGTCGAGCGGATCGTCGCGCTGCGCGGGCCGTCGCGGCCGCGCCCGCCGATCGCCGACGCGCAGACGGCCTGGCGGCTGATCCGCCACCTCGGGCTCGCGCGGCAGACGCTGACCGATCTCGACGACGAGGAGGGCGCGCGCGTGCTGCGCGAGCTGCTCGGGTTGCACGCGGACCCGGCGGACGCGGCGATGCGCCGGCAGATCGACGGCGTGCGGCGGGTGGCGTTCGCGCCGGTGTTCCGCCGCCTGCCGGCCGCCGGGCCGCTGATGTTCGGGCGGGGCGTGCAGGTCGACGTGACCGTCGACGACCACGCGTTCTCCGGCGACAGCCCGTTCCTGCTCGGCGCGGTGCTCGAGCAGTTCTTCGCGCGGCACGTGTCGATCAACGCGTTCGCCGAATGCGTGCTGACGAGCGCGCAGCGCGGCCGGCTCGCGCAGTGGCCGGCGCGCGTCGGCAGGCGGCCCGCGATATGAAGCGCGAGAAGCCCGATTCGCCGCTCGACATGCCGCCCGCCGCGAACCCGGCCGCCGCCGCCGCGCGCCGCGATGCGTTCCGCGCGCGCCTGCGCGCCGCGCCGCACGGCTACGACCTGTTCCACGCGCTGCGCTGGCTCGATGCGCTGGCGCCGGAGCATGCGCCGCTCGGCCATGCGGCGCGGCCGCGCGACGAGCCGGTCCGGCTCGGCCAGGCGCCGTCGCTCGCGTTCGCGGCGGCGATGCTGGCCGGCGTCGACGACGGCGGCGCGGTGCCGCGCATCGCGATCCACGGCTTCGGGCTGTTCGGCCCGAACGGGCCGCTGCCCGCGCACCTGACCGAATATGCGCACGAGCGCGCGGCGCAGCACGGCGATCCGGCGTTCGCCGCGTTCGCCGACCTGTTTCATCACCGGCTGATCCTGCTGTTCTACCGCGCGTGGGCCGATGCGCAGCCGACGGTGAGCCTCGACCGGCCCGCGCGCGCACGGTTCGACGGTTACGTCGCGAGCCTGATCGGCCGCGCCGCGCCCGACACGGCACAGCCGGACCCGGCCGACGCGCTCGCGCCGCACGCGCGCTGTTTCCACGCGGGCCATCTGGTGCGGCACACCCGCAACCCGGAAGGGCTCGCGCAGATCCTGCGGCGACATTTCGGCGTCGCGGCGCGCATCGTCGAGCATGTGCCGCAATGGGTGACGATCGAGCGCGCGCAGCGCTGCGCGATCTACGCGACGCGGCCGACGCTGCCGCTCGGCGGCGCGGTGCTCGGCATGGCCGTGCGCGATGCGCAGTCGCGGTTCCGGATCGTGCTCGGGCCGCTGTCGCTCGACGCCTACCGGCAATGCCTGCCAGGCGGCGCGCATGCGCGGCCGCTCGCGCAATGGGTGCGCGAATACGTCGGCATCGAGTTCGACTGGGAGGTGCAGCTCGAACTGGCGCACGACGCGGTGCCGTCGGCCGCGCTCGGCAGCCCGCACGGGATCGGCCGCAGCGCGTGGCTCGGGCGGCGCGTCGAGCCGGGCCCCGCGCGCGATCTCGTGATCGACGGCCGCGCGTACGAATCCGCGTTACGCAGTACTTTGGGGCGCACTCCGGCGTGGGCCGCGCACGCGCCCGCCGATCGTGAACCTGCCTGAACGGAAACCATCATGTCCGATATCGGCCGCGTCACCCTGTTCGGAAAACTGAACCCGTTCCTCTACGAGACGCTGGAGCAGGCGACCGGCTTCTGCCGGCTGCGCGGCAATCCGTACGTCGAGCTCGCGCACTGGCTGAAACAGATCCTGCAGCGCCCGGACAGCGACCTGCACCGTATCCTGCGCCGCTTCGAGATCGATGCCGCCGCGCTCGAGCGCGGCATCGTCGCGGCGCTCGAGCGGCTGCCGCGCGGCGCGGGCTCGGTGTCCGACCTGTCCGCGCATATCGACGACGCGGTCGAGCGGGCGTGGGTGTACGCGACGCTCAAATACGATGCAACACGGATTCGCGGCGCGACGCTGGTGCTCGCGATCCTGAAGACGCCGCAGCTGCGCAGCGTGCTGTACGGGATCGCGCGCGAGTTCGAGCGCATCGTGCCGGACGTGCTGGCCGACACGCTCGACGCGATCGTCGACGGCTCGCCGGAAGCGCCGTTGCCCGACGCGCCAGGGGCGGCGAGCGGCGCGGCGGCCTCTGCTGCTGCGGCCGGCGACGGCTCGGCGCTCGCGCGCTTCGCCGTCGACCTGACCGCGCGGGCCCGGGCCGGCGAGATCGACCCCGTCATCGGGCGCGATGCCGAGATCCGCCAGATCGTCGACATCCTGCTGCGGCGCCGCCAGAACAATCCGCTGCTGGTCGGCGAGGCGGGCGTCGGCAAGACCGCCGTCGCCGAGGGCTTCGCGCTGCGGATCGTCGCGGGCGACGTGCCGCCGCCGCTGCGCGACGTCGCGCTGTACCTGCTCGACCTCGGCCTGCTGCAGGCCGGCGCGGGCGTGAAGGGCGAGTTCGAGAGCCGCCTGCGCGGCGTGATCGACGAGGCCATGTCGGGCGGCCGGCCGGCGATCCTGTTCATCGACGAGGTGCACACGCTCGTCGGCGCGGGCGGCGCGGCCGGCACCGGCGACGCCGCGAACCTGCTGAAGCCGGCGCTCGCGCGCGGGCTGCTGCGCACGATCGGCGCGACGACGTGGTCCGAATACAAGCAGTACATCGAGAAGGATCCGGCGCTGACGCGGCGCTTCCAGCTTGTCCACGTGCACGAGCCGGAGGAAGATGCGGCGCTCGCGATGCTGCGCGGGCTCGCCGCGAAGCTCGAGGCCCATCACCGCGTGCTCGTGCTCGACGATGCGCTGCAGGCGGCCGTGACGCTGTCGCACCGCTACATCCCCGCGCGCCAGCTGCCCGACAAGGCGATCAGCCTGCTCGACACCGTCTGCGCGCGGGTCGCCGTCAGCCAGCACGCGGTGCCCGCGCCGATCGAGGACGCGCGCCGCCGCATCGACAGCCTGCAGGTCGAGCACGAACGGATCGGCCGCGAGTGCGCGCTCGGCACCGGCGACGCCGCGCGGCGCGATGCGATCGCCACCGAGATCGCCGGCGCGCAGGCCGCGCTCGACCGGCTCGATGCCCGCTGGCAGGCCGAGCGCGATGCGCTGGCGACGATCGTCGCGGCGCGCGCCGCGCTGCTCGACGACGAACCGTCGCACGCGCTCGACGCGGATGCGCGCGCCGTCGCGCAGGCCCGTCTCGCCGCCGGCCGGCAGGCGCTGGCCGACCTCCAGGGCGACGCGCCGCTCGTGTTGCCGGCTGTCGACACGCACGCGGTGGCGGCCGTCGTCGCCGACTGGACCGGGATTCCGCTCGGGCGGATGGTGCGCGACGAGACGCAGGCGGTGCTGAACCTCGCCGCCACGCTCGGCGAGCGCGTGGTCGGCCAGCGCCACGCGGTCGAGCTGATCGCCGAACGGATCCAGACCGCCCGCGCGCGGCTCGACGATCCGGCGAAGCCGCACGGCGTGTTCCTGCTGTGCGGCCCGTCGGGCGTCGGCAAGACCGAGACCGCGCTGGCGCTCGCCGACACGCTGTACGGCGGCGAGCACAACGCGATCACGATCAACATGAGCGAGTTCCAGGAGGCGCACACCGTATCGACGCTGAAGGGCGCGCCGCCCGGCTACGTCGGCTACGGGCAGGGCGGCGTGCTGACCGAGGCCGTGCGGCGCCGGCCATACAGCGTCGTGCTGCTCGACGAAATCGAGAAGGCGCACCGCGACGTGCACGAGCTGTTTTTCCAGGTGTTCGACAAGGGCTGGATGGAGGACGGCGAAGGGCGCGACATCGATTTCCGGCACACCGTGATCCTGCTCACGTCGAACGTCGGTTCGGAGCAGGTGATCCGGCTGTGCCGCGACCCGGAGCGGCTGCCCGACGCGCAAGCGCTCGCCGACGCGCTGCGCGCGCCGCTGCGCGACGTGTTCCCGGCCGCGCTGCTCGGCCGGCTGACCGTCGTGCCGTACTACCCGCTGACCGACGCGATGCTCGCGCGCGTCGTCGCGCTGCAGCTCGCGCGCATCGAGCGGCGCATCGGCGCGCACCACGGCATCCGCCTGCATTGCGCGGACAGCGCGACCGCGCTGATCGTCGAGCGCTGCCGGACGATCGAATCCGGCGGCCGGATGGTCGACGCGATCCTCACGCACGCCATGCTGCCGCGGATCAGCCGGGCCATCCTGCAGGCGACGCTCGAAGGCCGCACGCTCGCATCGATCGACGTGAGCGCGGCCGATGGCGAATTCGTCTACCGGTTCGACGGGGAGGCCACGCCGTGAATCGCGTATTCACCCTCGACAGCCCGCTTGGCGACGACCTGAAATTCCACAGCCTCGACGGCGACGAAGCGCTCGGCCGCCTGTTCGAATTCCGGATCGAGGCGCTCGCCGACAGCCACAGCCTGTCGCTGAAGGACCTGCTCGGCAAGCCGGTGACGGTGCGGATCGAGCAGCAGGACGGATCGGCCCGCTACCTGAACGGGATCGTCGCGCGCGTGTCGCTGGCCGGGCGTCGCGCCGAACGGCACTACGGCTACGCGCTGACCGTGCGCCCGTGGCTGTGGCTCGCGACGCGCCGTTCCGACTGCCGGATCTTCCAGAACCGCACCGTGCCCGAGATCGTGCAGGAGGTGCTGGCGCCTTACGGCTTTCCGATCGAGAGCCGCCTGACCGAGTCGTACGTGCCGCGCGACTACTGCGTGCAGTACAACGAGACGGATGCCGCGTTCGTGTCGCGGCTGATGGAGTTCGAGGGGATCTACTACTGGTTCCGGCATGCGGCGCAGGCGCACACGCTGATGTTGGGCGACGCGATGTCGTCGCACGCGGCGCTGCCCGGCTACGCGACGATTCCGTTCATCGCGCGCGACCGCACGGCGATCGCCGACGAGGAGCATATCGACAGCTGGCTGCCCGCGCAGGAGGTGAGCGTCGGCAGGCACGAGACCAGCGACTACGACTACACCAAGCCGCGCGCCGACCTGTCCGCGCAGAAGGTCGACCCGCGCGGCCACGATCACGACGGTTTCGCGTCGTTCGAGTGGCCGGGCGGCTATCGCGACGATGCGCCCGGCGCGCACACCAGTCGCGTGCGTCTCGAGGAGCGGCAGGCGGAGCACGAGCGCGCGAGCGCGAGCACCGACGTGCGCGGCGCCGCGCCCGGCGGGCTGTTCACGCTCGCGCATTGCCCGCGCGCCGACCAGAACCGCGAATACCTGATCGTGCGGTGCCAGTACCGGTTCCAGGAGAACGCGTACGCGAGCGCCGCCGACGCCGAAGCGGTCGTGCACGCGTCGCAGCTGCTCGTGCAGCCGTCGAGCCTGCCTTACCGGTCGCCGCGCGACACGCCGAGGCCGCGCACCAGCGGGCCGCAGACGGCCACGGTCGTCGGGCCGCCCGGCGAGGAGATCTGGACCGACCAGTACGGGCGCGTGAAGCTGCAGTTTCGGTGGGACCGGTATGGGCAGAGCAACCAGGATTCGTCGTGCTGGGTGCGCGTGTCGAGCCCGTGGGCCGGCGGCGGCTTCGGTGGCGTGCAGATTCCGCGCGTGGGCGACGAGGTGGTCGTCGATTTCCTGAACGGCGACCCGGACCAGCCGATCGTGACGGGGCGCGTGTACAACGGCGAAAAATTGCCGCCGTGGGGCTTGCCGGGGAGCGCGACGCAAAGCGGGCTGCTGTCGCGGTCGTCGCCGGGCGGGACCACCGAGCATGCGAACGCGTTCCGCTTCGAGGACAAGAAGGGCGCGGAGCAGCTGTGGATGCATGCCGAGCGGAATTTCGACGCGGAGACCGAGCTCGATCATTCGCTTTCCGTCGGGCACAACCACACGCATACGGTCGGCAACGACGAGACGATGCAGGTGAAGAACAACCGGCAAAGGAGCGTCGGGCTGAACGAGACGGTGAACATCGGGCAGCATCGGGTTGCGCAGATCAAGGGGAATGAGACGCATGGGGTGGGCGGCGATCGCACGCGCACGGTCGGGAAGAACGAGACCGTGACGATCGCGTCGGATCGCGAGGCGACGATCGGCGGCAGCCACAAGGAGACGGTCGTGCATGGCAAGACCGAAACGATCGGCGAGGGTAAGACGCTGAACGTTGGACAGCTCTACCAGACGACGTCGCGGGACATGAAGACGCTGGTGGCGTCGTCGCATACCGAGGAGATCGGTGCGCGCACGTCGACGATTGCGCACGCGCATACGCTCACGGTCCGCGGCGAACATACCGTCACCGTCGGCGCGAACCACACGACGAACGTGCAGCACCAGGTGCTCGTCAACGCCGGCGACCAGCTCGCGCTCGTCTGCGGGCGGTCCAGCATCTTGATGAAGAGTGACGGCACGATCGTGATCCAGGGCGTCAAGGTCGAATCGAGCGGCTCCGACAGCCACAGCGTGCGCGGCAAGACGGTGACCTCGTCGGCAACCGGCGAGCACACCGTCGAAGGCACGGTGCTGAAACTGAATCCGTGACGGGGGCAAGCGCATGCAGAACTGGCAACCGACCAATCCGGTGGAGCGCAGGTTCATGGATGCGCATGCGGACTGGCTGCGCTTCGCGAACGATCGGGCAGCGCGATTGATGATCTGGCAGACCGACGAGACCGATGCGCAACTCGTGCAGCTGTATTTCCAGGTGCAGGAGGAGACTTCGTGCGCGGTGCGGACGATGCGCACGAGGTTCGTCGATGAAGCGCGTCATGCGCAGGCGCTCACGGACGAGCTCGTTGCGTTCTACGACAGCCGGCGCGATGCGTCCAACGCACAGGGGCTGCGTGCCGACTGGCAGGCACCGCGCGACGACGGGGCGAATCCGGTGCTGCACCTGCTCACGGTGGCCGACAGCCTGATGCATCACCACCCGGACATCTTTCCCGCGATGGTGTTCGTGCTGGCGCCCGCGCAGGTGCGCGACGACGCGGCATGGTCGCGCTGGCTCGACGGGCTGCTGGCGGTCGTGGCCGCCGCGCCGGCGCTCGGCGAGCGCGTGCGGTTCGTCGTGCCGCGTACCGATGTCGCGCCGTTGGCGGGGCTGCTGCAGCGTCACGCGGATGCGGTGCGCGTCGTGCGGGGCCGCTATGCGATGGCGAGCGTGCCGCGCGAACTGCTGGCCGAATCCGGCGAGCGGGGCCCAAGCGGCGAGTTCCGGCGCGGGTTCGTGATGTTGACCGAGACGATCGAAAGCGGCAATCCGGCCCGGCTCGAGGAACTGCGTGCGGCGGCGCTGAAGGTGGCGGAGCGCGAGCAATGGTTCGACCAGTGCGTCGTCGTGCACCTGATCGCCGGTGCCGCGTATCTGAAGTGGCGCGATCGCGAGCGCGCGATCGATGCGTATCAGCACGCGGCCGACAGCGGCATGCATGCCGTGAATGCCGGGCATCCGGCCGGGCACACGCTCGTCGCGAACGGCTTGTTCGGCGAGGCGAGCGTGCACTTGACGCACAAGGACTATGCGCACGCGGCCTATTGCTACGAGCGCGCGGCGGCATCGACCACGGCCGCGCGGGACGGGCTGATGACGGTCGAAGCATGGCGCATGAGCGCCGTGTGCTGGGAGCGGGCAGGGGAGCGCGAGCATGCGCTGGAGGCCGGATTCAATGCGCTCGATGCGGGGCTGATGATCGACGAATCGATCCGTGCGACCAGCAACCTGCGGCTCGTCGTCGAGTGGATGGTGTCGCAGGTCGGTGCGTACGACCGTCGGCGCGGCGAGCTCAGCGACAAGGTCGCCGCGCTGCGCGGCGGGCGCTGAGCGGGAGGGCGGCGTGGGATTGCTGGCGGTCAAGCATCTGGATCCTGTGGTCGGGGTCGACGTTCACTCGGTCCTGGTCGCGCCCAGCCCGACGCCGGTGTTCCTGCCGCATCCGCACGTCGGCTTCATGCTCGATCTGCGGGAGTACATCGAGGCGGCGAAGGGCGTGGTCGGCAGCATCGCGATGGCGATCGCGCAGGAGAAGGCGGCCGAGTATCTCGACGCTCATCCCGATGTCGCGAAGAAGCTCGACGACGCGGCCGGGTTGGCCGCCGGGAAGCTGGCGGATCTGAACGACAACCCGATCGTCGCGGATGCGCTGAAGCTGCGGAAGGCCGCCACGACGCTCGAGGGCGAAATGGGCGATGCGCTTGGCTCCGGCGTCGGGACGGGCGGCAGCGCCGGCCGGCCGATTTTCGTGAACGGGCTGCTGCGGGCCACCGCCGGCACGCATTCGTTTCACGTTCCGGGCCTGCATTTCCCGCTCGGCGAAGCGTTCGCGCCGCCGCCGCCGGAGGATCCGTTGCCGTCGGACGACGCCGAATCGTACATGGGCAGCAGGACGGTGCTCGCGAACAACGATCCGATGTCGTTCATGGCGCTGCCGGCGATGAGCTGCTGGTCGGTGGGCCTGGAGCCGCCTCCGCACAATGGCGCGCATACGGAGCGGAGCTATCCGTCGATGCCGAGCTCGGTGATGCTGCCGATTCCGGCCGGCCGGCCGGTGCTCGTCGGCGGGCCGCCGGTCATGAACATGGCGGCCGCGGCGAAGGGGTTGTTCAAGGCGTTCCAGGGGTCGAAGTGGGCGAAGGCGCTGGCGGACAAGCTGGGATTGAAGCCGGGGTTCTTGCGGTGCAAGGTGCTGAAGGCGGAGCCGGTGGACGTGACGACTGGCGAGGTGGTCGTACAGCACAACGACTTCACCGTATCCGGGCGATTGCCATTGGTATGGGATCGCGATTATGCCAGCAACGATTACCGCATGGGCGCCGTCGGCTTCGGCTGGCAGACGCCGGCTGACATTCGGCTCGCACTGATGTCGAACGAAGGCGGGATCGGCGCGGTTGCGCACTTCCCGGATCATGCAACGGCCTTCGATACGCTGCCGCAAGACGACGGCTGGCCGGCCCGAACGTATGACTGGCGGCATGGAGACGCGTTGTACCGCCACGATGGGCGGTTGGTGATACGCACGCGACACGCGATCGAGTACGAATTCGCTCTTCCACCACGATGGCAGGCTGCCGTCGCAGCGGTCGATGGCGATTCGCGGCTGACGTTGCCGGTTGAACGCATGGCCGATCTCAACGGCAATGCGTGGGTATTCGAGCGCAACGCTGACGGCCGTCTCGTGCGGCTGGTGGAATGGAAGCGCGACGCGCAGACGGAGCGCGTCATCGAGTGCGGCGTGGGTCACGGGCGTCACGCCGGACTATTGATGTCACTGATGCTCATCGATGCGAGCGGAAATGCGCATCGGCTCGCGAGCTACGAATACGACAGCGAATGCAACCTGATGGCGTCCATCGACGGGATGGCGCATCCGCATCATTTCGAGTATGTGGCCGGCCATCGGATGGTACGTCATACGAGCGCGCGGGGCGTGTCGTTTTACTACAGCTACCAGCAGGACAGCGACGGGGCTTGGCGTGCCGATCGCGCATGGGGCGACAAGGGCCTGCTCGACTATCGATTCTTCTACGATCGCGCCCGGATGGAAACGCGCGTCACCAATTCTCTCGGGCATACGACGATCACGCAGATGAACGAGCGTGGGATGCCGGTGGCGGAGATCGACCCATCGGGGGGCGTGACCGGGTACCGATATGACGCGCATGGGCGCACGAGCGCGGTCATCGATCCAGCGGGCCGCACGACGACGTGGGAATACGACGAACACGGCAATCTGCTTGCGCAAACGCTGCCGGACGACAGCGCGGTGCGCATTGAATATGACGACGACCACCGGCCCGTTTGCGTGACGGCGCCGGCTTCCAGGCAGTGGCGTTACGAATGGGATCGGCACGGCAACCTGGTCACGCAGACCACGCCACTGCTGGCGATCTCGCGATACGCATACGACGTACACGGGCAGCTCGTCTCGCACACCGGACCACGCGGCGCGGTCACGCAATTCGAATACGACCGCAATGGAAATCCGGCCGTGCGGGTCGATGCATTGGGTAATCGCACCCAGTACGCGTACGACGTGCGCGGGAACGTCGTGCGAATCGTCGATGCGCTCGGGCAAGCAAGCTGCTTCGACTATGACGGCAACGGAAACCTGATCCGCTCCGTCGAGCCGGGAGGACATGAGGCCCGTTGCACGTACGATCACGACGACAACCTCGTCCGATATCACGATCCAGCCGGACACACGACGACGCTCGAGTATTCGCCGCTGGGGCAAGTCAGCAAACGGATCGCTGCGGACGGGACGGTTGTCGAATATCTGTACAACACCGAAGAGCAGCTGGTGGGCGTGATCAATGAACGTGGCGAACGCTACGCATTGAGGCGCGATGGGCTGGGGCGAATCGTCGAGGAGATCGATTACCGGGGGCAGCCGCGACGCTACGAATACGGCGCGTCGGGTGAGCTTCGGCGCAGCATCGATCCGCTGGGACGCGCGATCGAATATCGCTGCGACGCGATGGGGCGCATCGTGCAAAAGCGTGTACCGGACCCTCGGCAGCCCGATGGATGGCGTGTCGAGCGTTTCGCATACGACCCGGGCGGGGAACTCGTGCGGGTGGAGAACCCGGACTGTCGTGTCGAGCTTCGATACGACGCCGAGGGGCGAATCGTCGAAGAAAGGCAGGGCGACGATTTTACGATTGCTTTTGCGTACGACGCATCAGGCAATCGCATCGAACGTCACACCAGATTGTCCGCGAGCGAGCAAGAGGTTGCGCATGTCGTGCGGTACGGCTACGACAAGCTCGATGCGGTCACGTCGATCCAGATCGACGATGCGATGCCGATTTCGCTGGAGCGCGACGCAATCGGGCAAATCAGCGTCGAACGTCTCAACGCCGAGCAATGGCGGGAATCGACCTATGACACGGATGGTCGACCTGCGAGGCAGATGCTGTTGGGCAGCACGGGCGTGCTGTTCACGAGCGAGTACGCGTACGACGCGAGCGGTGAGCTGATCGAGAAGCGGGATTCCCGGATCGGAATCGATCGGTTCGAATACGACCCGGTGGGTCGGGTAACGCGTCACATCGATCCCGCCGGCAACGTTCATCGATTCTTGCATGATCGAACGGGCGATTTACTGAAGACGCAGGTTCGTCGAAGTTCCGAGACGGACGAATTGCTGCGATATGAGCAAAGCGATGATGCATCGGCGCATGAAGGTGAATATGACGGTTCCCGCTACGTGTTCGATCGTGCCGGCAATCTCGTGCGCAAGTCGAATGCCGAGCAGGACCTGCGCTTATCCTGGGATGGAGACGGCCTGCTGATCGAGACGGTTGCGACACGACGTACCGCCGAAGGCGTGTCGCACATTCACGCACGCTATACGTATGACGCGTTGCATCGAAGGGTTGGGAAATTCACCCAGATTCGGATCGATGGCTCGCCAGGTGCCAAGGCTGGCGCGGTGAGTTCGGTGCGCTCGCGCGCCAGTCGTTTCTTCTGGGATGGAGAAGTCCTGACGAGGGAAGTCTCGTGTCGGGAATACGACGCAGCGAGGCCCGACGATCGAGAATGGATATATTACGTTGGAACGTTTCGGCCGCTCGCTGCAGTTCATCATGCGTCGGGTGCCGGCGATATTTATTTTTTCCATAATGATCCGAACGGAGCCCCGGTTCGAGTAACCGATAAGTTCGGGCTGGTGGTGTGGGAGCACGGGCGAGTCGATGCCCCCGGCGCTGGAAATGGAAGTCGGCGTGGCTTCGATCAGCCGTTGCGGCTGCAGGGCCAATATTTCGATGACGAATCCGGTTTTCACTACAATCGACAGCGCTACTATGATCCGTCGATTTCTGCCTTTATCTCGCAAGATCCAATAGGCCTTGCTGGTGGCGTCAATTTATACGATTACGCACCCAATGAAATTGGCTGGATCGATCCTTTTGGGCTGGCGCGGACCAGGGGGAGGAATTTTGATTCTGAATTTTACAGGAATCAATATCAAATTATTACGCGTGATACTTACGGTCCGGCGGACGTGTATGTGAGGGGGGACGGGATGGTGCTGCCTCCGCATCCGAACAAGCATGGCGTCTCGATTAAAGATCAGCTGGATATTCTGAATAATTGGGAGAGGAGTTTTACGGGGGTGAATGAGAACGGACGGGAGGTTGATATATACTGGAAGTCCGGCGGGGTGGTCGTCACGCAACATGGTGCAAAAAACAAGGTGATCACTGCGTACGGCAATCAGCCGGATCCGCAGGATCACGAGAGATGGTCCGATCCGGACCGGTGGAAGACGAAGGCTGGCGGCAGTTACCATGACGAGGCATATTGTTCATTCAAGAGGAATTACCGGAGATGAATATTTCGCTGTTTGGGAAGTCCCGCGTGCCGGATTTCGATGAAATGAGCGAAATTGGAAGATTCCTGTTGTCGAGTCTTTCTGATTATCTGGGGTCCGGGCTTTTGACTTTCAGGGAGCACTATGTCGAAGAGGGGAGCTTTGCCCTGACTTTTAGATCCGATGGCGCCGTTCATAAGGCGCTTGCCATTCAGCTCGAGGGAAGTCTGCTTTTCGATATCCATCCCGATGAATCGTTTCCATTGATCGATGCCGAAGTGCTGGTTTTTACATTTGGAAAAAGGATGGGGTTGCGGGTCAATTCCGGTAATAGCTATCTCCGCGTTTATTACGATGTCGCGGGGCGAGGCTGGAATAATCCGGTGTGGTTTGCGGATACTCCGGAAGATTGGGAGAGGGTGGTGGAGGCGAGGGAATCCGATTATCAAAAAGTCAAGATAACGTACGATCGGAAGGAGTGAGGTTTTCACCGAGAGGCGCGAACGAATGGTCCGTCGCAATTGCGTCAGGATTGAAAGCGCGATTCCGAGAAGATGCGCAAACGCACCATGCGCGATGTATGGCGACGGCGAATCGCCCGCCGGCCCGCCGGACGGCCGATCGCCGGCTTGATGCAACTGCCGGGATCGATGAATTCGTGGCCGGCCACGGCATGCTTCCAAGGCCGCTCGCGTCCGTTTCCGTCCAGGGTGATATCGCAGATCAGCGCCTGAATCGCGGATAGCCTCGGCAATGAAGCCGAACACCGTGAATAAAGCGCGCAATTCCATCGAAATGCCCGCGCAAGCTTTCCTCAGACTTGCTACGATTGTGCGCGCGGCGAAAGGGGGGAATTTCTCGGTTCGCGTATCGCACGGCACTCGCGCCCGGACGGCGCAGAGACGACACGAAAACCAACGCATGAAAACGGGCTGGAACGGCAACTGAGAGGCCGGCGGCCGGCTCGCGCAGATATATTTTGAATAACAAGGACGTCAACAACATGAAGGCCACACGCCTCCAGGTCGCCGCGACGCTGGTCGCTTTCGCGCTCGCTACGGGTTGCGCGGCGCCGGTCGCCTTTGCCAAGAGCTCCGGTTTCAGCTCGAGCCGCTCGTCATCCAGTTCGAGTTCCAGCTCCAGCTCCAGCCGTTCGTCATCCAGCTCGAGTTACAGCTCCAGTTCCAGCCGTTCCTCCGCCAGCTCGAGTTCCAGCTCCGGTCGTTCCTCCTTCGGCTTGAGTTCCGGCTCCAGCTCCGGCCGTTCTTCCTATGGTTTGAGCTCCGACTCCAGCTCCAGCCGTTCTTCCTTCGGCTCGAGCCCGAGCGCCAGCCGCTCGTACGGCGCGTCGAGTTACAAGAGCGCTTCCGATGATGCCTCGACGCGCTCGTCGGACAGCTCGTCCAGCACGTCGAAGAAGTCGGGGTTCAGCAGCTCGGGTTCCAAAAAAGTGATTGCCGCGACTGCGCTCGGCGGGGCGCTGTATGCCGCCCAGTCGAGCCGTGACGCGGCCGCGACGCTGAATTCGAGCGAGTCGTCGCGTAGCAGCAGCGGTGACGGCGGCAGTACCAGTGGCAGTAGCAGCAGCGCGAGCAGCAGCAGCTCGTTCGACCGCGGCACTTCCGGCTATACGCGGTCGTATGGGACGCGCAGCGATACGCCGCCACCGCCGTCGTACAGCGCTCCCGCGCCTAGCGCACCGCCGCCGGTGGTGGTACAGCAATCCGGTGGCAGTAACGGGCTCCTGCTCGGCTATATGCTCGGACGCAGCAGTCAGCCGCGCGAAACGGTCGTTGTCCAGCAGCCGACGGCGCGCGCGAGCGATTCAACCGATGCGCCGGGGTATCGGCGCGTCTCCAGCGACAATGCGACGCCGGATACTGGCACCGCCGCATCCGATACCCAGGCGGCGGCTATCGATTCGTCGCCTGCAACGACGGCGAAACAACCGAAAAAGGAAAACAAGCATGGGTTCCTGGGGGCAATCCTGGCGTTCTTCGTCGTTTTCTTTGGCGGTTTGCTCGTCATCAAGCTGTTTGCGTGGGGGCGCCGCACGTGGGCAGAAAGGAAAGCCCGCTATGCGTCCCGTACCAACTATCGCCTCTGAGAACGAACATGGGAATTTTTGAACTCGCCCGCCGCATTGGCGCAAAACGCCTCGACGAGTTTGCGCGCGCGCATACCGATCAACCGGAGCGGGTCGACGTCGGGTTGCCGTTCGGCGCGCGTATCGGCGGCATGATCGAGCTCGTGCTGGCGGACTTTGCGCTGCTCGAAGGGTCGCTGCTCGTCACGCCGCAGGCTGTGCAGATGCCGATCGTTGCGGTCAGCCGCCTGCGTATCGACTCCGATGCGGATCTGTCGATCTTCCGGCTGTACACGGATACGGGCACGGACCGGAACGGGCAGGGCGCATTCCTGCAGGTCATGACGGGCAATGACAATCCCCAGGATGTGCGCGAAATCGCTTACTACCAGTTCCTGTACCGCGAATATCCGGTGACGGCCGAGGAACAGGACGCATTCCGCGGCAACGGCTACGGCCTCGGCCAGGACCGCTACGACATGGATCGCGACGAGCTTGCGCAGATCGCGCACCTCGCGAGGAATCCGGCGCGCGTCGATGCGCTGCTTGGCGGCAACGAGACGATCGGGTTCGAGCGCGATGCGCCGGGCGGCGACTATGTCCGGCCGTGGACGGCCCGGGAGCGTCGTCTGGACGACGGCATCGGCGAGAAGGGCGTCGAGAAGAGGCATTCGTTCATGCAGTACGTGCGGCAACTGCCGGCCGGCCCGGCGCAGGAAACCGGGCCGATCGAGCGCCTGTGGATCGATTTCGAGAAGGTCGAGACGATGGACGGGCGCCCGGCTGCTGCTGTCTGGGTCGACTATTTCGCCGGTCTTGCCATCGATCCGCTGCGCGTCAAGGTTTTGTGAGGCGCGAAGCCGCCTCGATCCATTCGCAACTCGCACTCAAGATTTACCAAGGAGCACACCATGTCTGGCTGGAAACTCGTTTCGTCGCTTCTCGCGAAACACGTTGGTACCGTGGGCGACCGCCTCGCGCAGCAGATCGCCGCATTCGATCCGGAAACGGCGACGCAGGTCGACCGCGACAATCTCCAAGCGAAGCTGCATGAAGTGGCGGTCAAGCTTGCCGAGGCCAAGCAGAAGAACAGCGCCGCGCAGAAAGCGGCGGCGGAACTGAAGGCGAGCATCGACGGGGACGTGAAGGCGTCCGTCGTGCTGATCGCCAAGTTCGAAAAGCAGGAAATCAACGAGGTGACGCTGACGCAGTTCACCAACGACCTCGAGCGCCGCCAGCAGGAACTGCCGCGGCGTCAGGCCGAGGCGGACGGCGCGCAGCAGCTCGTCGACACGCTGCAGGAAATCCTGACGACCGTCGAAACCCAGGTGAACGAGTTCGACGCGCGCGCGCGCGCGGCAATGGCAGATCTCGCGCAGGCGCAGGCCGATCGGGAGCGTGCGCAATTGATGCAACAGCAGCAGGAAGAACTGAACCGGTTGCGTGCGAGCACCGGTTCGGCTTCGAGCGGGCTCGGTGCGTTGCAAGCGGCTGCCGCGCAGGCGCGCGTCGCAGCGGATGCCGCACAAACGGTGGCTGCCATTGGGCAAAAGCCGCTTGATCAGCAAGCTGCGGTTGAAGAGGCTCGACGCATTGCCGCGGGTGCGTCGCCGGCCGGTACGGAATCGGCGATCGAGCGTCTGCGGCGGATCTCGCAGTCGTAATTGAAGGGGCCGCGTGTCGGTGATGTCGGCACGCGGTTTCATGGGGGGGAGTCGTGATTACGGCGATTTATCTAAGTTGACATAACGTGAAGACTAGTCAACCACTGAAGCTAACTTTAGCTGGCGTTACACCTGCGGGATCAAAGCCCCGCAAGCGTTAGCGGGTAGCGCCAGCCACCGAAAACCCTGAAGGCCCTTGGAAAAAACTTCCAAGGCATGCACCCAAATTGCCTTCGTGCGATCGTCGCGCGAGCTTTCGGCATGAGCAGCGGCGATCACTTCGAACGGATCGACGCCCAGAATTTCGGCGACGCGGATCGCCGTTTTCTCATCGAACACAGATTGCTGGTTGCGGTACTTGCTGACCGCGCCACGCGTCACGCCCAGCACTTTCGCTGCGGCATAGTCGGAGGGAAGGTCGAGGCGGGCTTTCACCGCGTCGAGCCAATCGACTGTCGTTTTCATAGACAACCCCTATCAAATCAAATCAACCCGGCGTCAAAGGTACTGCGACGCTTCATTCGATGCAACTGTCTCTGAAGATGCGACGTATCAGCTATTGACACGTTTCATTTGATGCGACTATTCTCCGCCTGTCGCCCTGGCAGCCGGTTCACAACCCCGCCGGTGCTGGAATAGCTACCCAGCCGCCGGGCGACTTTCACGCAGGACACCGTTCAAGGGGTTGAACAAGGGGAAGTCAAATGCAGCAAGTTTCGTTGCAATTTTCACACTCACGTTACGGCGCGCTCGCGCTGATCCGCCAAACCGCTGACGCCGCATGGCGTGCGCTGATGGACTCTATGCAGTGCATCGTCCGAATCTGGACTCCCGTCGGAGTTGCTCGTTTGGGGGTGTTGGCATGAGCACGACCACGAACCAGTTGCGCATCGAGTTGCGAGCTGCGCACACGATCATCCGCAACGCGCTCGCGGTCATGACGTTCGACCAGAAATTGCAGTGGGCGAACGCGAACGAGCGCGACGACGCTGTAGGCGAGGGCGTCTCGCGCGCCAACGAACGGCAGGCCGTGATCGACAATGGCTCGCCGCTCGCGCTGTTCCTCGAACTGCGCCGCGCGGATCTGATCATCGCCAACGCATGGGAAATCCAGTCGTTTCATCAGCACGCGCTTTGGACAACCGCCAACCTGCAAGACGGCGTTGCCGCGCGCCATCCGACGAGGGCCGACTCGCGCACGCTCGTATTGGCGGCAGCGGTCGACGCCGCGCGCGAACTCGTCGGCGACGCGCGCGGATCGATCGCGGATGCGATCGTTGGATTCGTGAAGAGCATCGGCGACGTGGCGCCGGCTGAGTCGAGCGCATGGTGCGGCATTGACGCCGGCGATCCTGCTGGCGATCAAGCCGCGCTCGTGCTCAAGCCGACATGCGAATTGTCGGAAGCGGACGTTGCAGAATTTCGGCGCGTGTTTCACGCCGCGTCTCGAACCAATGTCGTTGCGTTCCTTGTCGAGCAACCCGCCGTGGCGCTGACCGAAGAGATGATTCGTTTCTGTCCGGAGTGCGGCCGTCTTGGCGATATTCCTGCCGGTTACGAGGCGTGCTGTCCGGACAGTTCGAGTGCGCGCATCGTGCCGAAGCGCTTTGCTGAACTGTGCGCCGAGACGTTCAAGCTGTGCGTTAGCCAGCCACACGGCGCGCCCAGCGCGCCGGCAGAGCGCCGGGCCGCTGCTGCCGTGCGCACGCTCGAAGCGAAGGCATACACGTACACGGATGGCGCGGAACTGTGGAAGCCGCCGCTGGGGCGGGCGCCGGCACCGGTCGTGCACGCTAGCGCGCCTGCCGATGAGCACGAGCCGAGCGTCGCAGCGGCAGCGACGGACGGGGAGTATCGGTGATGCGCCTCGTTCGATGCAATCGCTGCGGAACGTCGTGGCGGGGTTCGACGCAGTGCGCACGGTGCCTGCGTCGGTTCGTGTGGGGCCAGTGAGCGCAGGTAGGCGAACCGGCAAGAAACATTGAGAAGGTCAATTTCGAGGATCATCAAATGGGCTCGGTCTATAGCATTCCTAAGTTGTGCGAGCGGGAAACGATTGAAATCCAACGAGTGTTGCGTGCCAGCAATGCGGAAAGCATGGCGCGTCGACGCGTACAAGACGAAATCGAGCGTCGTCAAATGCAGATCAAGCATTGCGGGCGTGATCTGCGGCTTGTGGCTCAGTGATTTGTGCAACTAGTCGCCATCGCGGGCGTATGCAGCTGATCGCGTTGCAATCAATGAGATTGCGGTACGCATCGATTGCGCAAGGTGGTCTTGCTCAGTCTGTTCGAGTTGATGTGCATCGGGCCCGTAGTAACGATTCGCGGCCTCTATGAGCGATTCCCCGTATTCCCGCGTGGCAGGTGCGACGTCGGAAATATAGCCGACCAAACCACTCAGTGCGTCGAGTAGCTCGGGTTTATGTGCAGCGGATCGATTTGAATCCAGAAGCATATGCAGCTTGGGTGCATTTACGTTGATAAATGTGGAGGTTTTCATGGCAGTTCAGCCCTATACGACATTGGTAGATTCCGAGGTAATGGTGGTCATTCATACGCGCGCCGCAGTCGGCGAGGTCCGTCCAAGCGACCCGCCGCGCATCGTGCACTTATACCATGCGCTCGA
>LOZU01000076.1:0-16747 GCA_001527685.1 Burkholderia pyrrocinia | reverse complement strand
AGCGCACATCGCTATCAACCTCCCGCCGCGGTCCGTCGAGCCTGGCTGGATTCCGATAATATCGACGCGAGACTCACAGCCTGATTGGCTACAAAATTCCGCCGCAGGTCAAAAGGGCGATTGTTGGTCTCGTGCGACACCTGACGGAAACCGTGGACACGCTATTGATGCGATGCGAACGGCGGTGTTTGAAAATCCATCATTTCCCGTCAGTTAATAATTAACTTTCAGCTGCATCTCAAGTGACACGCTTAATGCGTCTCCGCGCGAGCAGCGTCATGCGGCTCGCTGGCGCGCGCAACCACATCCGATGCGCCCCGGCGGGGATAGGTATGGCGGATGCTTGGCGTGCCTGGCCGCAGTGGGGGTGAGAACGGACGCGGAATCGATCGTCTGCATGAGGTCAGGATTAAATTTTACCGACAAGGGATAAAAAAGAGATTTTCTATTAATCGAAAGCGTTCTGTAACAATGCGGGTAATTTCTCGTCGGACGACCGGCTTGCCCTGACAATCTTTGACTGTGTGGATTGCTAACCATTCGATAGGATCGGGCAAAACGTCGAATGAGAAAAACCATGCGCCGCGCTCCACGCGAAATCGGGATTCGCCACGTTCAACGGGACGCGGCGAAACAAGCGATTGTCTTTGACCGCCCTTCGCTGGAAAGCGCAGGACATCCGCTTTGGGTCAAGGCGACCGCGTGGGTGATGTCGGCCGTGATGTATTTCAGCCCGGCCGTGTTTCTCGCGGATCAGGCCGCGCACGCCGCGCCGATCGTTGATCCGCGCGCGCCGATCCCGTTCCAGCCCACGGTCACGCAGACGAGCACGGGCGTGCCCGCCATCAATATCCCGGCGGCCAACGGCAACGGGATAAGCGTTGGGCAATACCAGTCGTTCGATATCGATTCGCGCGGGCTCGTGCTGAATAACAGCACCATCGCGGGGTCTCCGTTGCTCGGCGGCACGCTCGGCGCGAATCCAAACCTGAACGGTCGACCGGCAACGACCATCATCAACCAGGTCACGTCGAACAATATTGCGACGTTGAATGGGCCGCTCGAGGTTTTCGGGGCACCGGCGACCGTGATCGTGGCCGCACCCGGCGGTGTTTCCGTGAGCGGGATGGCTCTCACGAACATTCCTGGCCTGACGCTGACGACTGGTACGCCGCAGTTCCTGACGGGCGCCGGCGGCACGGCGACAGATTTCGCGCACGCGGGCGCGGTGGCCTTTGACGTGCGGTCGGGCGCCATCACGATCGACGGACCTCCGGGGGTGAATGGCCCCGGTGCGGGTATCGAAGGCACGGTCGGGAACATCGACCTGATCGGCCAAAGCGTCAGCATCAGTGCTCCGCTGCGCGCGGATCAGAGCGTCAATGTGGTCACGGGCAATCAGATCGTGACGCCGACGGCATCCGGCGCGAACGGCACCACGTATGCGACTTCCGCGAACGGCGCGACGAACACGGCGGGGGCTATCGGCAAGACCGTCGCCGTGGATGCGAACCAGTACGGCTCGGTGACCAGTGGCACGGTGTATATCGTGTCCACCGCGGCCGGAATGGGCGTCAATACACAAGGGCCGTTGTCGGCGACGGCCGGTAACGTGGTGGTCAATTCGAACGGCGACGTCGCCGTCGGGCAGACGTTTGCCAGTCAGAACGTCGCACTGACGAGCGCCGGCAACACAACGATCAGCGGCACAGGACTCGCGAACCAGAACTACACGGTCAATGCGAACGGAGACATCAACGCACCGGGCTCGGTGTCGGCCGGGCAGAACGTGTCGATGAGCGCGGGCGGGAACCTGAATGCGGCGTCGATTGCGGCGAATGGCGCGGCCAGCCTGACGGCCGGCCAGTCGATGACGATCGGGTCGCTGACGGCGCACGATATCGCGCTGCAGACGACGAACGGGGATCTTACTGTCGGAGGCTTGAGCGCGCCGGGTACGGTATCGGCGAAGGCCGGACGGGACCTGACGGTCAACGGCGCGGTGCAGGGCGGCAGCACGGTCGCGCTCACGGGTGCGCGCAACGCGACTGTCAATGGACAGGTATCGGGTGTCGGCGATACCACGATCGCTGCGCAAACCGGCTCGGCTACGGTGAACGGCAACGCGCAATCGAATGGGGCGTTGTCGGTGACGGCGGGCCAGAGCGCCTCAATTGGCGGCGCGGTGCAGGCGCAAGGACCGGTGACGATCGCAGTGCAAGACGGCTCAATCACCGGGCAGGGGAATGTTACGTCGTCGCAGGGCGCGGTTGATCTGAAGGCTTCGCAGGCAATCGCGCTGGACGGAGCGGTGCAGAGCGGCAGCACGGTCAGTGCGACGGCAGGCACGAACGCCAGTTTCGGCGGTACGGTGGCTTCGCCGGGCGCGGTGACGATTCAGGCGGGGCAGGACACGACCGTCGGTGGCAGCGTCACGAGCGGTGGGAACCTGAGCGTGACCTCGGGCGGCAACACGAGCGTGCAGGGAACGGCCGCGTCGATCGGCAACATGAAGCTGGCGGCCAACAGCGGCTCGCTGACGACAACTGGTGATGTGGTCTCGCTCGGGACGTTGAGCGCAACGGGCCAGCAGGGTGTTAGCCTGGGCGGCACGGTCTACAGCGGCGGCAACGCACAAATCGCTTCGACGGCTGGCAACGTCGCGGTGGCCGGTGCGGTCTCGAGCCCCGGCACGATCAGCATCAATGCCGGTCAGGATGCGACGATTGCCGGGACGCTTCATAGCGGGCAAACCGCGACGGTCGCCGCGACGCGTGACGTGGCCCTGAACGGCGGCGTCGAAGTCGACAACGCCGGCAACGCTAACGTCACGGCCGGACGTGATATCACCGGCTCGGGCGCGATGAACGTCGCGAACGACACGACGGTCAACGCCGGCAATAACATCGCCATTTCCGGAGCAATCCAGACCGGCAACAATTTGACCGCAACGGCTGGGCAGAATCTCGCTGTTGGCGGCGCCACGGCCGTGAGCAACAGCATACTGACGGCGACGAACGGCAGCGCGACGCTGACTGGCAATGCACTGTCGGGCGGCACAACCACGCTCACGGCTGGTACCGATGTGAACGCCCAAGGGAGCGTCAAGAGCCTGGGCGATCTTGCCGTGACCGCAAAAAGTGGGAGTTTGACCGCGGGTGGACCGGTATCGACGGGCGGCAACGCGATGTTGAGCACCGGTCAAAGCATAGCGCTCAACGGTCAGACCACCGTGTCGAAAGACGCCTCCCTTACGGCGACGAACGTCGCGACGCAGGGCGTCGCGGTCGGTGGCAATCTGACGGCGAACGCGAGCAACAACCTCGATACGTCCGCCGGGCAGCTCAACGCACCGTTCGACGCAAACGCGCCGGCGCTGTCGGTCGGCGGTAATGCGTCGCTGTCCGGTGCAAATGTCACCACGGCGAATGCCGTGGTCGGTGGCACGACGACGATCACTGGCACGCAGAGCGTCACGACGGGCGGCACGGCCGCGTTCAAAGGCGGCGCAACGCTGGCCGGCGGGACGGTCACGAACGTCGGCACGCAGCTGTCGGGCGGTAACCTGGCCGTCTCGGGCTCCAACGTCAGCAATAGCGGTACGTTGTCGTCGCTCGCTGCGAGTACCGTGAACGCAGCGAACCTGACGAACAGCGGTTCCATCTACGGCGCTACCACCGGCCTGACTGTGTCGGGCACGACAACGAATTCCGGATCGTTGCTCGCAACGAACGCGCTCAATCTGACGACGAACGCGTTGAGCAACCGCAACGGGCTGATTTTCGCGGGAGACGTCAACAACAAAACCGCTCCGACCGGCGACGTGACCGTCACGGTGAACGGTGGCAATGGTACCTATGACAATACATCAGGTCAAATTCTCGCTCAGCACGACCTGACGCTGAACCTGCCCAACCAGGCGTTCGATCCGTCGGCCGCGTCCGCCGGCACGATCAATCTCGGCAACGCACTGACGATCAACGCACAGCAGATCAATAACTCGGGAACGTGGGCGATGCCCGGCAACAGCGTCGCGTTGAATGCCGCGCAGGGCATGACGAACACCGGGACGATCAGCAAGGCTGGCGACATTACGCTGTCGACGAACGGTACGTTGACCAACAGCGGGACGATCTCGTCCGGTAACAACGTGAATTTGTCGGGCACGGTCGTGAATCAGTCCGGCGGCACGATCACCGCGAATCAGGACGTGAACCTCGCTGGCGTAGTGACGAACGCGGGAACGGTCAGCGCCGTGCGCGACGTCAACTTGTCGGGAAGCAGTTTCGACAACACGGGGGCATTGACGAAGGCGGGTCGCGACCTGAATGCGTCATTGTCCGGTGACCTCGTGAACGTCGGCGGCACGATCTCCGCGCAGAACAACGTGACCATCAACGCGGCGAACATCAACAACAGCCGTGCGGGCGGTAACTCGACCAGTACTACGACTACCACGACCGATATCAACACGGCCGGCCTGGGCCGTGAGCTGCTCGCGTCGCCGATGGGAACCGAAACGCTTAGCGTTACGTACGAGAACATCGTCAGCGGATCGGTATCGACCGACTCGGCGACGATTACCGCGCGCGTCGGCGACCTCCAGCCGTCGAGCGCGACGTCGATGAGCGCGCCGGACCTCAGCGGCGGAACGCTGTATGGTGTCGCACTGCCCGTCGTCACCCGGACGACGACCATGACACAGGCCAGCGGTGCGGTTGGCGTGATTGCAGCCGGGCAGGATCTGTCGATCACCACTGGTACGTTGAACAATCATGGCAGCACGATTTCCGCCGGCCATAATGCGACGTTGAACGTGGCGGCGCTGGACAACGGTGGTGATGCGAAGGTGACGACGATCACCGACAGCATCGATGCGGCGTCTTATGCCACATTCCTCACGCAGCTGAAGACCGCATATACCGCAGGCAGTCTTGTCGTGCTGCCGGACGCGAGTTTCACCACGACAGCGAATATCACACCTAGTCAGGTCAGCGCGCCGGCGTTGCAGACGTCGACGATTTCTTCCTATACGAGTCAGGATGCAGGGCAGATCGTCGCGGGCAACAACCTGAATTTGAATGGGACGGGTTCAAGTCTCACGAACGCAGGCAATTTGTACGCGGCACAAGATCTGTCGATTCACGCGAACACGTTTACGAATCAGGGCTATCACACCAGTAACGTCACGTCGATGGTTGGCTGTGCGGCCGGCGTGTCGGATGCGCAATGCGGTTACCAATACGAGACGAAAGCGATTCCGTCGGTTTTCTCGTACGATCGGCCGGGGCAGGCCTTCACGAATGCACAGCCGATTGAGCTCCTGACCTTTCACGGCCAGCCATTCTCTTACGGTCCCAATAACGATTCGATTGGAATCTTTGGCGACCAGGTGTCGACGCAGAGTTATAGCTACACGCAGGCCAACAATACGGTCTTCGCTGGTCGCGATTTGGTCATTGCCGCGCCGACGGTGTCGAACAACTACGGCAATTTGCTCGCGGGCCGTGACGTCGTGATCGGCGGAGCGGGCACGAGCCGAGACAACGCAGATCCGACCAACCCGCAGACCACCCTCACGCAGGGCGCGAGCGTCACGAATTCGTCGGGAAACATACAGGCCGGCCGCGACATCGCGATGAGCACGGCCGCCCTGACGAACACGTTGTCTGCGCCGCAGCAGGTCTACCAGAACTACGGCACGACTGCACGCTACGGCTGTAGCGGGGCGTACCAGCACTACTGCGATGCGTTCGTCGATATGCAATCCGGCGGCGCATCGACGATCACTGCGAACCGGAACTTGTCGATCAGCGCAGGGAGCGTGACCAACACGGGCAGCCTGATTACCGCAGGCGGTCAAGCGTCGATTGCCGCGGCATCGACCGTGACGAACCAGGACCAGACGCTGAACGCATATTGGCATGACGCGTTCTATGGCGGCATTGTCGGTGGCTCGCAGCCGCCGGACAATTTCGGATGCGGGAACTCCGGCACCTGCTCGACGTTGTTCGGTAGCGCGTATCAAAGCAATGCGGGAATCCAGCCGCCGACGCCGTACAAGAGCCTGCCGGGCACGATCCAGGCGCCGTCTTTGACGGTGACGGCAGGCGGTGCCGTGCAGAACTCCGGCAACGTCATGGGGCAACAGGTCTCCGTGACGGGGGCAACGCTCGTCAACGGTCTTACGTCACCGAACGTCTATACGCCGCAGCCAACCGCGTCGCAGCAAGTGATCCCGCTTGGTCCGGTCGGTGTGCCGGCAAGCGCGAGCACCGCGCAGACTGGTGCAAACGCGGTCGCGAACTCGCTGATTCAATCGTCGGTCGTGGCCGGCGCGGTATCGAACGGTCCGTCCACGGCGATTACATCCCAGACGGTCGGCACGCCGCGTAACCCGGCAGTGCCATCGGCCACCACGCCGCAGGGCAGCACCGTCCAGACCATCGCCACGGCGAATGGCAATCCGACCTACCTGATCAACAACCCGGCGTCGCAGGTGATCGGCGGTGTCGGCCCGTCCGACCTGATCTCGAACCTGCCGGCCAATTTGCGGCCGGGCTCGACGCTGTTCTACTACGATCCGTTCAGCGAAAACCAGCTGCTTCAGCAAGCCGCGCTCGCGCAGACGGGAACGGCCAGCTTCATCGACGGGCTGAAGTACGACAACCAGAATCAGAAGTCGGTCACGGATCAGGAAAAGTCCGTGCTATACGGCAATGCGATTGCGTATGCGAAAGCGCACAACATCGCACTCGGGACCGCGCTTTCGTCGCAGCAGATCGCGTCGCTCGATGCGCCGATGCTCTGGTACGTCGAGGAGACTGTTCCGGAGCCGGGCTGCACCGCAACGGGCGTGGCAAGCTGCCCGACCGTGACCGCGTTGATGCCGCAGGTCTATCTGCCGCAGAACTATGCGGTCGTCCAGCATGACGGCACGATCACCGGTCAGGACGTATCGCTGGTCGCGACGAACAAGGGGTCGATTACCAATACCGGGACCATCACCGCAACGGGCACGTTGTCGATCGACGCCGGGACGGTGACCAACCAGCAGCGTTCCACCGACGTCGGCACGATCTATACGTATATGCCGGACGTCATGGGTCTGTTGACGACGACCGGAACGGTGACGCAGCAGGGCGGCTTCATGTCGGCCGCCAATTACAACCTGAACGTCGACCGCCTGGATCAGGTGGGCGGAGCACTTCAGAAACTGGATCCGAACGGGCAGGTCAACGCGAGTGCGACGGCGGATCAACTCGCGGCGCTGAAGAGCCAGCTCGGCGGTAATTTCACGCAGAGCACGGTCAGCGACAATCTGCATACGAGCTTCCAATCTCTGGCGGAAAGTCCAGGCCTCTTCGAGCAGATCGGGATGGCGGTGACCGCCGTGGTGGCGTCGTTCATCACGGCAGGTGCGGCAAGCGCGCTCATGGCTGGCGGCGCACTGGCGGGGACGGTTGGCGGGTCGATGATCTCGGCCGGCGTGGGCGGCTTCAGCGCCAGTGCGATCTCGCAAGCGAGTACGGGTCAGTTCAGCCTGGCGGCGGCTCTCGAGGGCGGGGCGACTGGTGCCATCACCGCAGGGCTGACGAACGGCATCACCTATTCGCCGACGGACGGCGTGGGCTGGGCGGGGCTCAGTGGACAGATCGGCGACAACAGCCTCTCCGCGCTTGCGGGTGTAAAGAATGTGGGCGGCGCCATCGTTCCACAGGCCGGTGCGTCGACGGCAACGACGTTCGGCCAAGCAGCACTCGCACTGGGCGCCGAGGCGACGATCCAGGCGGGGGTACAGACGGCGATTCAGGGCGGCAGCTTCCTGACGAACCTGCGTAACAGCGCGGTTACCGATTTGGCTGCGGCCGTTGCGTATGGTATCGGCGACACGACGAATCCCTACACGGCTCAAAACGTGCTCGAGCACGCAGCACTTGGCTGCGCGGCGGGCGCAGCTATGGGGCAGGGGTGCGGTGGCGGTGCCGTCGGAGCGGCTACGAGCGCGCTGATTTCGCCGTTGCTGGTCTATTCGGCAGCGACAAGCGGTGCGGATGCGGCGGCTCAGCAGGCCATGGTAGGCGGACTTGCAACCGCAGTTGGCGGCGCTGCTGCAGCTGCTGCAGGTCAAAATGTCCAGGCTGGCATGACGGCGGCGCAAAACAACGCGCTGAATAACGATCTGCAGCACGTCGACAAGGTTGTGCAACTGATCGACAAGCTGCGGGCTCGTAATTCCTCGATCGCTGCGAAATACACTACCGATGACCTGGTTAAGGCTGCCGAAAACGTCTACGGCGGCAACGGCGGCCCGAACGGGATGCGGGTTTGGAACAGCATCGCCGATGCGCAGGCCGGTACGGCGGCTCGCGGTACAACCTTCTATCGGGATGCGCAGGGCCAATACGTCGAGCAATGGAAGGTGCCGGCTGGCGCAGAGGACATCGCACGCAGCGTTGTTGATAACGCGAAGTTCAACAATGGACCGTCGTATGCAAACGTAACGACCGACAACCTCGGGCAACTGATGTCGACGTACATCGCCAAGTTCGGTGCGGATACGTCAAATTTCCAGGGACTTGGCGAAGGGGCCGCTGGGTTGGGTCTCGCCGGTAGTCTGATCAAGAAAGAAACGTCCGCGATCACGGCTGGGGCGAACGCCTCTGGTGATTTCGTGCTGACCGACAACCGCGCGACTAAGATATTCGGTACGCGGGATGGCCATATTGCTGACACGCAGGAGAATCGGGCGCTGTTGACTAGCGTTGCGAACAATCCCGCAACGACCTTAGGGCCAGATAAGTACGGGACGATGTGGTCCGCCCAGCTGCAATCAGATGGGACCCAAGTGTGGGTGCAAACGCGCAATGGGCAGATCTGGAATGGGGGCGTCAACAAGACGCCGCTGCCTTATAACCCTGAGACGGGGCTTGCTGCACCGACTAAACCGGGATGGAAAAAATGAGCGAGCAGAAACTGACTATCGAGCAAGCGTATCGCGCGATGTTTTACTTCTTGGACCAGGAATATGAACGAACGAAGGCGGACGAGATTGGTGGTTTGTTGAGCTCCCTGTCTTGGGAAATAACTCAGGGACATGGGCCTGCAGACCCAGGGGCTTGGGAAGATTGGACAAACGCTGTGGAGAAGGCATTGTCTACGAGCGAAAACGCATCACCGCCGTCAGTAAGGTAAATCGAAATCATGCAGTGGCTCGAGAAATGCAGCAGAAAAAGATAATGCAAACAGCCAACGTGGATTACTTCAATGCACGGAAGCGGAAACTACTGTCGAGTATGCGGTTATGAGCTCTCCGCCTCACCGTGGGGTGAGGATGGGAAATCACCGACTTGGGAAATATGTCCGTGCTGTGGTGCAGAGTTCGGTTACGAGGACTGCACGCGAGCCAGCGCGAGAAAGATGCGTGAGCAATGGATTTCTAGTGGAAAAAAATGGTTTGAGGAATGCGAGAAACCGACGGACTGGAACTACGAAGAGCAAAGCGTAAATGTTCCGGACGATTTCTCGTAGTCGACGTACGCGAGGCTGAGAGATGAAGCACCTACAAATTCTCGCTCCCAATGCTTTTGCTCAGCTAGAAAGGGCTGGCGGCGCACAGTTGAGATGGATTTGTTTTCGCGTTTGCGAGTACGCTGCAACTGTTAATGGGCTACTGGACTCAGTTGTTCAGGAAGCGCTCGGGTATTTGAAGTCGCGAAAGGAATGTCAGCGCGGCTTGCCAAAAGAACTGGATGAATTGGTTAATCTTTGATGACAAATATTTTGATCTAAAAGAGCAGGCCGAAGACACTGAGAACGCTGGCGAGCGTGACTGCTTGACCCTCCTGTCCAGTGAGTATTTTCGGAAAGCTCGCGCGGTTGCTGCCCTTCGCGCAGCAACTGATAAGAATCCTTTTGAGGCCGCGACTGAAGCGATCTATGAGGCGACAGCCAGTGTGGACAAAAACGAGATCGTGTTTGATCTCGTTATGAGCCTGTTATGAATTTGCTTTCTATGCCGGCCGGCTATCGATGGTTCCTTGATAGGACGCCCATCGGGTACGAACTTTCCATACAGTTCCAGCCTTGAGACTACTTGCAGCCGGATCATTGTTTCTGGATTTTGGATAGCTGGTCGGGTGGGTGACTCTCAACATACCGTAACAAAATTAACTAGGGACTCGAAGTTAATGCTCGCAAGAACAATTCCAAAATGTCTGGCACTGCTTTACGTTGGTGCTTCGAGCGCTTCGATGGCCGCCGGAATAGTCGCTGACGGTGCGACAGCGACGACCGTCTCCACGGGACCCAGCGGCCGTCCGATCGTGAACCTTGCCCCAACAGTCGGCGGCGTCTCGAACAACACCTACTCATCGTTCAACGTCTCGAAGGCCGGCGCCGATCTGAACAACGTCGGCATCAACGCGAGGACGATCGTCAACCAGGTCACGAGCACGAATCCGTCGCTGATCCAGGGCAACATCAACGTCCTCGGCCCGCGGGCGAACGTCATCTTGGCGAATCCGAACGGCGTGACGGTCGATGGCGGCAGCTTCACGAACACCGGGCACGTCGTGCTGTCGACAGGGCAGGTGAACTTCAACGACCTCACGCTCGCCCCGGGCGTCGTGCAGCGCAATGTCGTGCTCACGACCGACCGCGGCGCAATCACGATCGGTCCCGGCGGCCTGTCCGGTACGCTGGTCAATCTTGACCTGATCGCAAAGCAACTCAGCATCAACGGCCAGGTGACCAACGACTTCACGAGCTCGACGAGCGGCATCCGCGCGATCGCCGGCGACAGCACGACGACTTACGACACCAGCTTCTCTCCGTCTGACAACGGCCACGACTGGCTGATCGGCACCTCATCGCCGGGTACAAAAAGCAACGCCGTTGCGCTCGATATCACGGCGGCCGGCGGGCTAACGGCCGGCCGCGTTCAGCTGATCGTCACCGATCAAGGTGCGGGGGTCCACAGCCTTGGCAAGATCTATGCGAACGCCGGCGACGTCGTCGTCACGGCAAACGGGGACATCGCGATCGCGGACGGTTCCGTTAAGGCAGAACGCGACGTCGCGCTCACGACACCCGGCGCCGTGTCGCTGCAGGGGGCACTGGTGACTGCGGCGAACAACGTGAACGTTCAGGCCGGCGGTATCGCGCTGTCCGACGACACCACCGGCCCAACGACGCTGAGCGCAGGCAACACGGTCAACCTGACAAGTAGCGGCGCGATCACCAACACCGGCAGCCTGATTCAGGCGGGCGCCACTGCGAGCGACGGCACCACGACTGGCGGCGACGTGATCCTCAACGCCGTAGGCGACATCACGAACCGCTCGAGCGCGAACAACCTCGGGATCATGTTTGCCGCCAAGGGGCAGACCAAGCTGACGGCCGGCGGCAACATCATCAACGCCAACGCTCGCATCCTGTCGAACAACGCTGTGAACCTCACCGCGGCCGGCGATGTGCATAACATCATCGACCATACGGGCGGCACCAACGGTGGCCAGTCCACTGCGTACTCGGACCGCGCCGGCAGCTTCCTGTTCTTCACGCACACCACGAGCGGCTTCAACGTCGACTACGGCACCATCAGCCAACCGGACCAGCTCGCCTACATCGCAGCCGTGCACGGTCCGGTGACGACCTCGAGCCGCAATTTCACAAATGCCGGCGGGATCGTTCAATCGAACGACGGCGACGTCAACATCACCGCGCAGAACGCCTTCACCAACGCTGCAGTCTTCACTGGCCAGGCGAGCTATACGCGCAGTTGCTGGATCTTCTGCCACGCCGATGCGGCGAGCAACGTCACGCCCTACGGCGGCACGATCCAAGCGGGCGGCAACATCGGCATCAAGGCCGGCACTGTCGCGCGAAATGTCGGGGGCAATGTGTTTGCGACCGGCGACATCAAGGTCGACGCGCCCATCACGTACGCGCAAGGCGTGACAGGCTATTCGGCGATCAACCAGCATCGTGGTTTCAAGGCGTTCTTCGGCAGCACGTGGGCTCAAATCATCGCCATGGACATCGGTGGCGGCTTCTCCGCGAACGGCAAGGTGACGCTGACTGGCGACGGCGTGGTCGGCGGCGGTAGCTTCAGCGGCGGTAAGGGCGTCACGGCGGCTGGTGGCATCACGACCGTGCGCCCGCCGTCGCGTACCCCTGTACAGATCGACCAGCACCTTGGTCTGACGACGTGGTGGTGGCGCTGAGATGAACAAAGCAATGCTAAGTATGTTCGGGGTGACGGTTGCCGGATTGATCGTGACTTTGGTGATTGTCCTGGAAACGGCCCCGACGCCGCAGGAAAAAGTGGCGCTGGCGACGGTAAAGCCGGCGAAGGCGAGGTGAGGATGCGTGTCTTGTTGAAGTTGTGGGTCAGCGCCGCCGTAATGGTCGTCAGCGTGGTCTGGTTGGCCCATCGTCCTGCGCATGCCCAATCCTTGCCGCCGGGCGCTCGACCGGTGCAAGACCCGGCGCAGCTGATCATTGACCAGCAACGCGAGCAGGCGCGGCGGCGTCAGCTCGAACAGCCGCCGGCGTCGATCACGATCGCGCCGACGTCGGAAACGACGCTCGATATCCCGGCCGATACGCCAATCGACGCCATCGTCGAAACCGGCCCGACCTTCGTCGTGAAGCGAATCGTGCTGCAAGCGCCTGACGGAAAGGCGTTCGAGCCGCCGGGCGGCATCTCCGGCAAGAAACTCGACGCGGTCGTCGCGCCGTTCACGGGGCAGTATCTGGGTTCGCACCGCATCAACGTGCTACTGAAGCGGCTCACCGACGTCTTCGTCGAACGTGGCTTCGTCACGACGCGTGCACTGCTCGGTCCGCAGAACCTCGCGACCGGCACGCTGAAGATCACGATCCAGCTTGGCCGAATCGAGGGCTTCATGGTCAATGGCGCACCGATCCGTCGACTGAAGCCCGGTGAAAAATCATCCGGCGGCGGCTGGCTCACGGATGCCGGCTACGACAACGCGTTCCCGTCGTCATCGGGTGATCCGCTGCGCCTGCCCGACATCGATCAAGGCGTCGCGCAAATCAACCGCCTGCGCCGCAATCAGGCGACGGTGCAGATCCTGCCCGGCCAGAACCCGGGCGAATCGATCGTCGACATCGGCAACAAGCCCGGCGATCGCCTTTACTACACGCTCGGCGTCGACAACTACGGCAGCTCCGCCACGGGCGTCACGCGCTATCGCGCGGGCGTCGAGGCAGACAACCTGCTCGGCTTGCAGGAGTCGCTGAGCTTCAACTTCGTTGACAGTCTGGACAGCAATGCGCTGGTAGGATCGTTTGCGGTGCCGTTCGGCCGAAGTACGTTCAGCTATACGATCTCCGATTCCGAGTACCAGCAGGTGATCGGCACGACTGCGCTCGAATATGGCCGCACGCTGTCGCACATCTTCGGCTGGAACTACCTGGTGAGCCGCAGCGTGAGCGACATCACGAGCATTGATGCGACGCTGTCGTGGCGACGCACCGACCGGGAGATCAATGGAATCGATCTCGATCCGCAACGGCTTGCTGTGTTCCGGCTCGGCGGCAACTGGCTGCACAAGTTCGTGATGAACGATGCGCAGGGGAATGTCACGGTCAACGCGGGGATATCGCAAGGCCTGCCGTGGCTCGGCGCCAACCACGATCCGCACGGCATCAACCGTGACGACGCCCACAGCCAGTTCACGAAGGTCGATGCAACCGCTGCGTTCACGTTGCCGCTGCCGAAGATCGGGCGCGCGTTGCTCGCGTATCGCGGCGTGCTGGGCGGACAGTACACGAACGCCGCGCTGTTCGGCTCGGAGCAGCTGTACCTGGGCGGCATGGATACGATCCGCGGCTTTCGGTCGGGCGAAATCGCAGGCGATCGCGGCGTCTACTCGCGCAACGAACTCGCGTGGGTGAATGCGCCCGCGTGGAAGGACGGACGAATCGAGCCGTATGTGTTCGTCGACGCCGGCAAGGTGAATCTGATCGCGTCACCGGGCTTTCCGACGCTGGCCGGTATCGGTGCGGGCCTGCGTGCGCAGTGGCAGTGGCACGCGCAGATGTTGTCCGGCGAAGTGCTGGTCGGGCGTGCGCTGACGCAACCGGCGTCGCTCGGCTCGAAAGCGACGCTCGTGCTGGCCACGATGAACTGGAATTATTGATTTGGTACGCCGGGCCTCCATCGGGCCGGGTGCTTCAGCGCGGGAACCTATCTCCGCGCCCCTTTTACTCGAAGTGGCGAGACGATGATGAACACGACCCTGAACCGCAGCCTGACGGCCCTGGCGCTCGCTGGTGTGCTGAGCGGATCCGTTTATGCACAAACGGCCACTACATCGCAGCCTGCAGGGACCGTTGCGACGGTCAATGGCATAGCGATCACGCAGGCCGAGGTCGATGCGGTGGTGCAGGCCTCGAGGCAGCCCGACACGCCGCAGATTCGCCAGGCGATCAAGAACCAGCTGATCGCGCGCGTGCTGATTCAGCAGGCTGCCGAGAAGGCGAATTATGGAGGCAAGCCCGAGGTCCAGGCGGCCATGCAGGTGGCGAAGGCGAATGCGGAGACCCAGCTGTACCTGAAGGACAACGTGAAGCCGGAGCCGGTCGCGGATGCGCAGGTCAAGGCGCGCTACGACGAGATCGTTGCGTCTCTGGGCAACGAAGAATACAAGCCGCGCCTGATCGTCGTGAGGGACGCGGCGACGGCAGCCACCGTACTTTCCGAACTGAAATCGGGCAAGTCGTTCGATGCGCTTGCGCGCCAGTACAGCATCGCGCCGAGCCGGGGCGCAGGCGGCGAACTGCCGTGGGTGAGCTTCAAGACCCCCGCCACCGAGGGCAAGACATCCGGGTTGCCGGTCGGGATCGCGCAGACGCTGACGAAGCTGCCCGTCGGCGCGATCACGCCCGATTCGATCCCGCTCGACGGCGCGCGCGCGATCGTGAAGCTTGATGCGAAACGGCCGACGCAGGTGCCGGTATTCAATCAGGCCCAGGCCACGATCCGCCAGCAGCTCGAGGCCCTGGCGCTCGAAAAGGCGAGTGCGCAGTTCGTGGGCGGCCTGTTGAAGAACGCGACCATCCAGCAATAACGGAGGCCGTCGGCATGGCGCAAAAGCACCCATCCCGTCGGCCGCGCAGCAAGGCAGAGTTGTTACCGCTGCCGGCCGCCCTGGTGCGCGATATCTCGCTCGAAAACCATCTTGCGCTCGCCACGATGCGGGCTGGGCATGGCACACCGGACACCATGATCGCGCTGTTGCGCGTGCTGTATCTGGCGTACTTCATCGTCGAGCCAACGGTCGCCGATGAAGATATCGAACTGTTCCTTCAAGCCGAAGCCGCATTACAGCAAAGCATCGAGGCGGCCGGGCAGGGGCGGGACTGGCAGGTATCGGACGACGCGCCCGCATTGATCGAGCGCTTGCTGCTGCGCGCCGACGCGATCGTCGGCAGCGTGCCGAAATACCGCTATCTGGAAGCGTGGGACAGGCTCAGCCGTTTCGCGAGCTCGGCTGCACTGTCGCCACTGCCTGGGAGCAGCCTGACGAACGTATGGCAGTGAGCGGCATCCGACGTAGGCTGCAGGAAGGAGGCAGGCGAGCAACAGTCTCGTGCCGCTCCGGCGCTTCGATCACGGCTTCGGCGCGATCCGCAGATCGAGCCGCCCCGGCTCGCTGTCGCCGATCCCGGACGCGTACGGCTGCACGCTCAGGTTGAAGCCGCCGCCGGGCCTGATGTTCGTCGCGAAATCGACGCGCGGCACGAGTGGCGCGCCGATCGCGGACAGCGCCGCACCGAAGCGCCCGTTGGCCGGCGCGCAAATTGGGGCCACCGCTGTGACGCACGCGCGTTCGGTGCCTGGGGCGTCGAATGTCGAGCGGACCGGGTGGCTCGGGCATTGCTCGAATTCGCCCTGGTGCCGGATAATCGCCGCATTATCCCGACAAGGCGCGTTTCACGCGGATGCCACGGATGTCTGAAGAATACGAAGTTCATGGCCCTCACGACCATGCGGTGGACCATCATGCGGCTCACGGTGGCGATCAAGGTACGTCGCGCATCGCGGTGCTGACGGCCGTGCTTGCCTGCTTCGGCGCGATATCTGCCTATCAGAGCGGTGCCGACGAGAGCCTCGCGCTGCTCTACAAGAATGACGCCGCGATCCGGAAAACCGAGGCTGCGAACCAGTGGGCCTACTATCAGGCGAAGGGCAATAAGCAGAACCTCGCCGAACTCGGTGCGGCGTTGAGCCCGGAGGCGTCGCCGCAGCGGAAGCGATTCGAGACGGACGCCGCGCGATACCGCGCCGACAAGGAACCGATCCGGGCACGTGCCGAGGCGCTCGAAAAGGAAGTCGAGAAAAACAACGCGGCGAGCGAGGAGCGGATGCACCGACACCATCGATGGTCGCAGGCGACGACCGTCATCCAGATCTCGATCGCACTGGCGGCGATCACGATCCTCACGCGGCGGTCATGGATGCAGGGTCTGTCGATCGGCGTGGCCGCGATTGGCATCGTGATGGCGGGGTTGGCGTTCTTTGGGGTTTGATTGACGGCGAGGCCTTCGCAGGGCGTAGTCACGTCAAAGTTGAACGGGTAGCAAAGAAGCGGGTTGACGCTCCTCGATGTCGCGCAGGCTGAGTTGGAAGCGGAAGCATCACCGTACCGCGCAGGCGATCACGGCAGCGGGATAACGATGGCGGTGGCAGGGCGGTCGAGACGGGTGCATTCTG
>LOZU01000075.1:0-707 GCA_001527685.1 Burkholderia pyrrocinia | reverse complement strand
GCCGCCGACTCGGCGAAGCTCGGGGCGGCTGTCGCAATTCCGGCCGTCGTGTCCGCGCAATATCAGGCGATCATCCGGGATATTGCGATCAAGGCGGGCATCGCGCGTACGGCGCAGGAAGACGCGATGTCGGATCGGATCCGACGCGACGCGCTCGCAAACGGGATGAAGCGCAACGAGCTGGCCGATGCAGTGAACCAGATGGTCGCGGGCGGGATGGACGTCGACCGCGCGCTCAACTTCGGGCCGGCAGTCGCCAAGTTCTCGATCGGTCAGGGCGCGTCAAGCGTCGAGACAGCGCAGATGATTCAGGCGCTGCAGCAGAACGCCAACATCACCGATCCCAAGGCGATGATGAAGGCGCTTGAGGCGATCGCGTACCTGGGCAAGGAAGGCTCGTTCGAATCTGTCGACATGGCCCGGTGGTTTCCAGTGCTGTTGGCGGAAATGAAGAAGCTCGGGATCACGGGGCAGGATTCGGTGGTGCAACTCGGCGCGATGCTGCAGGTCCAGATGAAGACGGCCGGCAACGCCGACGAGGCGGCAAACAACCTGAAGAACTGGCTTTCGAAGATCGGCTCGGGGGACACCGAAAACAACTACAAGAAGGCCGGCATCGACTACCAAGCAAAGATGAAGGAGGCGATCAACAAGGGTTGGTCGACGATGGAAGCATCGTTCGTCCTCGCGCGCGCGTACATCGAGCG
>LOZU01000074.1:0-7143 GCA_001527685.1 Burkholderia pyrrocinia | reverse complement strand
GCGCTCGGCCTTGCCGCCATCATCGGGCCACTCGCGCTCGTGCGCTTCGGCATGTCGATGCTGGGAAAGGAGGGCGGCCTTCTCGAAAGCGGGATTGGCCGCGGCGCCGGCGCGTTTCGGCGATTGTCGAGCGCCGCGTCGGGAGCCGCCGCAGCCACACGAACCGGCGCGACGCGTGCGCGCGCGGCGCTGTCGGCTACGTGGCAGGCGTCATCACCGAGCGCGGCCTCGGCGTCGCTGCGCGGCTACGTGAGATCGCTCGGTCAGCGCGTGCCGGCCGCCTGCCAGGCCGCACGGGAGGCGGTCAAGAAATGGGGCGTGTCTGCCGCAACGGCGCTCAAGGATGGCATCAGCGCCGCGCGGCAGTACACCGTTCAGCTCTGGCGCGCGGTTGCCGCGCAGGTCGCCGCGACACGCGCGGCCACGGTTTCGCGCTGGACGACCGCGCGGCAGTACGTCGCGCGTCGCGGCGCGTCCGGCGTGACCGCCGATGCGGCGAAGGGCGGATTCAACCTCATCAAGGGCGGCGCCGCGAGCGCTATCAGCGGTGTTGGGGCCGCGCTCGGCGGGCTCGGGCAGACGTTGATGTTCGTCGGCCGCCTCGCGCTGACGAATCCAATCGGCCTCGTGATCACCGGTATCGCGTTGGCGGCGCTGCTGATCGTCCGCTATTGGGAGCCGATCAAGGCGTTTTTCTCGGGTTTCTGGCAGGGGCTGACGGAAGGGCTCAAGCCGCTTGCGCCGCTGTTCAGTCGCGTGTTCGGGATCTTGGGCACCGTGTTCGAGCCATTGAAGCCCGTGTTTGATTGGCTGGTGGACGCCGTCAAGGGCGTATGGAAATGGATCACGCGCCTGTTGGGGCCGGTCGATACGAGCAAGGAAAGCCTCGACGCCGCAACCAACGCCGGCAAGGGCTTCGGCGCGTGGCTCGCCAATATCATCGTGGTTGCCGCGGAGGCCGCCGGCCGCTTCGTTGAGTTCGGCGCAAACATCATGTCCGGGCTCGTCAACGGCATCAAAAACGGCCTCGGCTCGGTGAAGGATGCGATTACGAACGTCGCCGATTCGACCGTCTCGTGGTTCAAGGAAAAGCTTGGTATCCACAGCCCGAGCCGCGTATTCGGCGAGTTGGGCGGCTTCATCGGCCAGGGCGCGGCAATCGGTATGGACGGCGAGCAGGGGCGCGTTGCGAAGGCGGCCGTAGGTCTTGCGACCGTGGCCGTAACCGCGTTCAGCGGGCCAGCCGCGGCGGCCGCCGTGCCGCTCGTGCGGTCGACCGTGCCGATCGACACGCGCCCGCCCATCACATCGGCGCCTGCGGCCGGAAGCGCGGCCGCGGGTGGTCTCGGCTCGATCACGATCAACATTTACCCGGCGCCCGGCGCAGATCCGGCGGCGATCGCGCAAGCCGTGCGCGCCGAGCTGGATCGGCGCGAGCGATCCAAGCAAGCCCGCATCGGCGCGCGGCTGTCCGACTGAACCGCGCAGGAGAAACGCACATGATGATGTCCCTCGATCGCTTCGTGTTCAGCTTGCAGACTGCCCCGTATCGCGAACTGCAGCGTCAGCGCAACTGGAAGCATCGCACCAGTTCGCGCGTGGGGGCGCGCGATGCGAGCCAGTTCACCGGCGCCGGCGACGACACGATCACCCTTAACGGCATGGTGGCGGACGACAACGGCATCGGCTCGGTCGCATCGCTCGACGAGCTGGCGAAGATGGGCGACGTCGGCGATGCGTACGTGCTCGTCGACGGCGTCGGCACGGTCTACGGCGCGTACATCATCGAAAGCCTGAACGAGAGTTCAACGTATCACCGGCCCGATGGCACGGCGCGGAAGATCGAATTCAACCTGTCGTTGAAGCGCGTCGCGGATGAAACGATCGCATCAGCGCAGGGCGACGGAAAGGAGGGCGCCGATTCGGCGAAACAGGTTTGGACCGAGCTGAAGGCAGCGACGAAGGTCGCGACGACGGTCGTCAATAACGTCAAGAATCTGTCAATCAATTCGGTGAAGGCCGCGGCGATCGACTTCGCGGTCGGCATGGCGCCGCAAGCTGCAACGGCCGCGATCAAGGGGCTGTCGACGGCGAGCGGAATGAATCTCGACGCGGCGGTGAAGGCCGCCAAACAGATATCGTCGTTGAATGGCGACTCGATCAGCAGCGTCGTTACATACGTGCTTGAGAAAACGTCGGGGAAGGCATGAACGACGAAGTCACGACGATCACGCGCAAGCAACCGCAGGTCGACTATCGCATCACGCTCGACGGCCGCGATATCTCGCGCATGTTCGCGCCGAGCCTCATCAGCCTGACGCTATCCGAATCGCGTTCGGAACAGCCCGACGTGCTCGACATTGTGCTCGACGACTCGAAGGGGGCATTCGCAATCCCGAAGCGCGGCGCCGATATCAAGCTGTCGATCGGATGGGTCGGCGAGCCGCTCGCGAGCAAGGGCACGTTCACGGTCGATGAGGTCGAGCACAGCGGGGCGCCGGACGTGTTGACGATCCGTGCGAAGTCGGCCTCGATGACGAACACCATGCATCAGCGGCGGGAGAAAAGCTGGCACGGCGTCACGATCGCCGATATCGTGAAGACGATCGCCGGCCGACACTCGCTGACGGCGAAGGTCGAGGCGACCATCGGCAAAATCCGGATCGCACATATCGACCAGACGCACGAAAGCGACTTGTCATTTCTCACGCGACTGGCGAAGCGGTACGACTCCGTCATGAACGTCAAGGATCGGAATCTGCTGTTCATGCCGATTGGCTCGGGAAAGACGGTCAGCGGCAAAGCGCTCGCCGTACTGAACCTGACGCGTCAGTCCGGCGATCAGCATCGCTACCACGTCGCAGAGCGCGAGAGCTATCAAGCCGTGCGCGCGCACTACCATTCGAACGCGAAGGGCAAGCGCAAGTCCGTCATCGTCGGCGGCGACAACAACAAGAATGTGAAGGTATTGCCGGAGGACTATGCGACGGAAGCCGAAGCGCGCGCGGCCGCACAGGCTGAGCTGGCCCGCGTCAAGCGCAGCCAGGCGACCATGTCCTACACGCTCGCGCTCGGCCGCGCCGAGCTGTTTCCAGAAATGCCCGTGACTGTCGCGGGCTTCAAACCGGATATCGATGAAACGCCGTGGCTTGTGAAACAGGTCACGCACACGATTACCGGTGACGCCGGTTTCACGTCGGCGCTCGAATTGGAAGTGCGCGACGATCCGACAACGGATCGACACCGGTCACATTTCCGAAGGTCGAAGTAGAGTCCGAGCTAAGATATGTCAAACGCAATCGGTGAGGGTGTGATGAGTGAATTGCTGGAATGGGTCGAAAAATCCGCGATCGAGAATTTGAAAGCGCATCATGCGTGCGCGGACGTGATTGCAAAGGATGCAGCAACCACGTTGACGGTGTTTCTCGCCGCATTGGGCGGGGGTCTCGCGTACGCGGCGAAAGCGCTGGAACAACACAGCGTGAACTGGCTTTCAGTTGGGGCGATGGCCTTTACAGGCTGGTTTCTGCTTCTGAGCCTGCTGCTCGTCTGGAAATGCCTGATGTTTCGGCAACTGCCGTCGATCTACAACGAACCGCGAAATCTCTATCAACCGACGTTCTCCGTCGACGATCTGAAAGAGGCGGAGATTCACGGCCTTCAACGGCGCATCGATACGGCTGCGGCCAGCAATGCGAAGGTGGTCAGGTCGATGAACAGGCTGCGGCTTGCGGCCGCAGCCAGCCCGATTGTGTTTATCGTTGCGGCGGTGTCGGCGTGGAAGGTTGTCGGTTAGGCGTACCCTTGTTGAATCCGTCTCTTGTCGGTCCGCGATAGACAGGCTGCGGGTCCGGTACGACGGGTTTATTATTGGACGAGCTCATTTCTGCTCCGGTATTTTTCGAGTGTAGGAACCGGTAAACATACCAGATGCGATTCACAACCCGCTTCGGCGGGTTTTTTTGTTCGCGGGCGACGGTTAAATGTGCAGAATGCGTATCCCGACGAACCACAGAAGCCATTGCGCGACCACGGCGCCGACAAGGTAAGCCGCAACGATATGCGCCGGTCGGCGACGTGCGAAGAGATAGAAGCCGAGCACGCCAAAGAGGATTGGCGGCCCAAAGAGGTATCCGAACAGATCGATTGCAGCGTGCAACGTTGCCGCGCATGCGTCGACGCCTCCGCCACAAGTCCCGGCCGGTGGCGTACACCAATGCTCGATCACCGTGCATAGACGCGTATCGACCGCAGACCACGCGATCACACTGACGAGTCCGGCAATCGCAAATCCGATCGTCCCTAAGATGTGCCGCATCATTCGCTAGCCTGCATGCTTCAACGCTGGCACAAAGTAGGGCGCGAGATAGAACAGTGCAACCAGCAAAGTCAGGCCGCCAAATGAGATTCCCCAATTGCGTGCCGACCAACGGTTATAGGCAACGGCATTCAATACGGCGAACGCGATCGCCGGCCACAGCAGCATCGCGAGAAGTCCCCACACGAACGTCGTGTGTGAGGCGCAATGTTCCATATCGTTACAGCCAGTCGTGCGCGCTGGCGTTTCGGGCCAGTGAATATGATTTGACGTGTAGATGGATGCCCATGTGATGAACAAGCCCCACATGAGACCAAGTATCGAGAGCGAAAAACGCTTCATTTCACTTCCCAAAAGAGTATTTCTTTAGAATTCGATAGATCGGAGAACCAATTGTCGCTGCCGCCTTGGAGCAAAGAAAGCGGATTCCGAAATCTCGACATGCCAACGCGAAAGCGCAGAAAACTCACGAGTGATGGCGTGAGCGTGTCTTTGTTCCATAGGTCAATGTGCCCGCCGCTGAGACTGTCCGCTGAGTCACCTTCTTGCCGCCAGTATCCGAAGAAATAGATTATCCCGGTTCGCCCCTTCACCTTACTTTGCCAGTCCGAGCCCGTGATATTTTCGGGTTTGCCGAGTCCGGCGAACGGCTGAAGCTTGAGCCATTCCGCGAGTTCGTAAGCGCGTGTCGCAGTCGGTTTTCCGTCAAGTATCAGGCGACCAAGGTCTTTCTTCCCAGGCATCGGCTTCAATACTTTTTGCGAAAAAGACTTCATGCCGTTTCCGATCGCGTGGAACGTTACGCTCATCCGAATGGCACATTGATTTTCGTATTGGCCCGTCGGGTCGTCATACGGATCCTTTGTCGGGTACGCGGCCCAAAGCTCGTTGAACGTGATCGCCGGCACCGGAACTACCTTTTGCGAGCCGGTCTTGTTGTTCGTTTCGATCGTGGTCGGTTTGGTGTGTGGCATCGATTATTCCCCGTGGTGCTTGGCGATCGCATCGTCGCCCCAATGAACGGTGTACGCGCCCGGATCGTCACCGGTATAGACGCGCGGCAATGTGCCGTTTGCGTCGAGCCGGCCGAAGTGCACGCGACCGTCTGCGGTTTCGATGTAGTAGGGCAAGCCTTCGGCCTGGTGCTCGGTCGCCTTGACCTGTTCGTCATACGCCCCTTTCTTGACCGATGCGACGCCGCCGGCAGCGGTCAGGCTCGATACCACCTTGCCTTGCCCCTCGATCATGTCGTCGCACCACATGTCGCCGCCGAGCGCTGCCATGACCTTCGGTGGTTTAGGGCATCCGCAAATAACGATGTCCTGGTCGAGCGCCGCTTCGCCCGACATGCTCATTCGATATGGGCCGCCGGATTTCGCAACGACACCAGTTGCCTTGCACGCGGCGCAGAACGCCGGCGCCCCAATCAATGCAATCTGATGCCCGTTCGTTGTGACGCGCGGGCCGCCGTGCGGCAGGATGTTTCCGCCGCTCGACAAACTGTCGCCGACGACTGCCAGTTTTCGCAGCATGCTTTTCGACTCCCTCGGAATAGATCAATCCGGCCTGCGTCGCGCGCCGGCCGCTCTCACATTGTTCGGATTATTGAACCGGGATTCTAACAAGGGCGCAGCGCGTGTCAGGTCACACCCCTGGTGTAGCGCATCAGGGCGACTACCGGGTGCGGCGTGGGCGTGCCAGGTAGGTGTAGAAGCGTCCTGCGCGGTTAGCCTCGTCGAGCGCCGCCGCAGCCATGCCCGCAAGCACCGCAGCGCAAGGGA
This sequence comes from Burkholderia pyrrocinia, assembly GCA_001527685.1. Classification (GTDB taxonomy): domain Bacteria; phylum Pseudomonadota; class Gammaproteobacteria; order Burkholderiales; family Burkholderiaceae; genus Burkholderia; species Burkholderia pyrrocinia_D. The sequence goes on along the minus strand of LOZU01000074.1, from coordinate 1,044 downwards.
ACACGATGACCCCGGCTGTCACATCCGACCAGCCCAGGTCGGCCATCGAGAACGGCGAAAAGTAGCCGCCATGTGGCAAGCTGACGCCGCGCGCTTCGAAATAGAGCCGCGTGCGGACATACGCGCAGAAATCGGCGTCGTGCCGTGGCTTGCCGCCGTCGTACTGCATGATCGCCGCGCGCTCGTCGAAGAACTCCCACACGCTGGCGTCGACGCCGGGCTTTCTCATATGACGAAATAATACTGTATAAAAACACAGTATCCGGAGGGCGCTGGCGGGTGTCAACGATCGGTGTTTCGTGCGGTGTAGGCTGGCGGACCGATGCCGGTCCATAGCGGGCCGGTGCGCCACATGCGCGGCAGTTCGAGCGACAAGGTCCGCCATCGCGCGAGGACGGCCGCAAACGTGCCGTCGCGCTTGGCGCGCCGGATCTTGTCGACGACGTTCCAGCCGCGCACGTAGTGCGCAAAGCTGCGTTGGCTCGACAGGTAGTGCGGTGCGTGAACGCCGACCCATGCGAGCATCTCGTCGGGCGGTACGTCAGGCGACGCCGGGTCGGGCTCGATGTTAGCGACTACGGGAGATTCCGGAGCGGCCAGCGCCGACGCTGGCGCGCTGGCGTCCGTGGCAGCTCGGTTGGATTCCAGCGCGGTCATGCGCAGCAGCTCGACCCGATGCCATGGGATCGGCGAGCGGCCGGCGACATAGTTGCGGACAGTGCGAGAACAGCAGCGTAGAAGCTCGGAGACGCGGGCGATGGACAGGCCGTCGGTAAGCGCGAGGAAATCAGCGAGCGTCCCATGTCGGGGCGCGACGGCATTCATAAGGACGTTGAAGCAAGCGATGCAATGTACAGATTCGTTAACATTGTTACAAACCGTAATCGTTGCTTTCAACCTGTAGGAAATTACAGTTCTTCGTTAGCTTCAGTTAGTTGACATAATCTCAATTATCACCAGATTGTGTTGTAGTGGCTAGATAGTAATGTCCGCTTTTAGCTACATAGAAATGTCCGCTTTGGTGGCCAGTATGCTGGCCAGCCG
>LOZU01000073.1:0-1689 GCA_001527685.1 Burkholderia pyrrocinia | reverse complement strand
TGTAGTGGCTAGATAGTAATGTCCGCTTTTAGCTACATAGAAATGTCCGCTTTGGTGGCCAGTATGCTGGCCAGCCGCCGGGACTCCGGCGCTGGAGGCTTCGATGGTCGCGACAGAACGGATAACGATGACGATGCGCGAGCTGGACCGGTTCAAGGTGATTCAGGACGTGGCGGACGGCAAGCTCAAGCCGTGGCGCGCGGCTGAGCGACTCGAGTTGACGACACGGCAGATTCGGCGGCTGGTCGCCCGGCTACGCGAGCACGGCCCGGCCGGTCTGGTGTCGGGACACCGTTCGAAGCCGGGTAATCGTCGTTTGGATGCAGGAACGGCCGACCGGGCGCTCTCGATCATCCGCGATCGCTACGCCGATTTCGGGCCGACACTGGCCTGCGAGAAGCTGTACGAGTGCCACGGCATTCGCTTGGCCAAGGAGACGGTCCGCAAGCTGATGACGGACGCCGGCTTGTGGGTGCCACGCCGGCAGCGACCGCCGAAGGTCTACCAGCCGCGCGCGCGGCGGGCGTGCCTGGGCGAACTGATCCAGATCGACGGCAGCGAGCATCGGTGGTTCGAGGACCGGGCGCCGCAATGCACGTTGCTGGTGTACGTGGACGACGCAACGAGCCGGCTGATGCACTTGCACTTCACGGCGACCGAATCGACCTTCAGCTACTTCGAGGCGACGCGCGCGTACATCGAACGCCATGGCAAGCCGGGTGCGTTTTATAGCGACAAGTACAGCGTGTTTCGCAACGTCAACCCGGGCAAGAGTGGCAATCGGGTGACGCATTTCGGCCGCGCGATGTACGAGCTGAACATCGACACGTTCTGCGCGAACAGCAGCCCGGCCAAGGGGCGCGTGGAGCGCGCCCATCTGACGCTGCAGGACCGGTTGGTGAAGGAGTTGCGGCTGCGCGGAATCAGCACGGTGGCGGACGCCAATGCGTACGCGCCCTCCTTCATGGCGGCCTACAACGCTCGCTTCGCCAAGCCGCCGAAGAGCGACTTTGACGCGCACCGGCTGCTGCGGACTGACGAGAGCCTGGATCTGGTGCTGACCTGGCGTGAGCCGAGGAAAGTCACGAAGTCGCTGACGGTGCAATACGACCGCGTCATGTACCTGTTGGACGACACGCCGGAGAATCGGAAGCTGATCGATCAAGTGATCGAGGTCTGGGAGTATCCGGACGGACGCATCGAACTACGGGCCGATGGCCGTGTGTTGCCCTACAGGCAATACGACCGACTGGCCGAGATCGATCAGGGCGCCGTCGTTGAACACAAGCGCTTGAGTCACGTGCTGCAAGTCGCGCAGGCGATCCAGGCGCAACGCGATAACAGCCGAATCGGTAAAGCTCCATCCCGAGCAAATCGGGGCGACTCGACCAAGACCGATCGAAACAAACCTCAGCCGGGCAAGAAGAAGCAACGTGAGTTCACGCAGGCTGATGTCGAACAGGTGATTGTGGATCTGGCTCAACGCAGACAGACACAGCGGCAACCGAACAAACCTGGCCGTCGGTCTGCAAAAGCAGTTGAAGCAGACGTCAGCGCCCTGCCCGTTCAGACGCCTTCCTTCGACACTGCGTAACGATCAAACCGAGGAAAGACAGGCAGCCAAACCAACCGTAAAACCGGACATTTCTAAATAGCCAGGAAGCGGACATTTGAGAATGGCTTTGACAT
>LOZU01000072.1:0-431727 GCA_001527685.1 Burkholderia pyrrocinia | reverse complement strand
TCGCGGCCGACAGCCCGGCCGGGCCGCCGCCGACGATCACGACGTCGTATTCCATCGATTCGCGCGGGCCGTATTGCTCGATGAGGCTTGCGGGGGTCATTGGCGTTCCTCTAACCGTTAGAATGCTTTTATTCGGGAGCGTATTGTCTGCGAAACGAAACGCTTGCCGCAACTGAATGCGGGTAGATTAGCACGATCGTTCTATTTTCATGCTAGGGTAATGCCGCATGGGCCGTGCCGCCCGCGGCAGTGAAACGACTTCGAAAGGGGATGCGCAATGGGTCGGTCGATCAATCTGGAAGGCAAGGTCGCGCTGGTGACGGGCGCTTCGAGCGGGCTCGGCCAGCGCTTTGCGCAGGTGCTGTCGCAGGCGGGCGCGAAAGTCGTGCTGGCGAGCCGGCGCGTCGAGCGGCTCAAGGAGCTGCGCGCGGAGATCGAGGCGACCGGCGGGGCGGCGCACGTGGTGTCGCTCGACGTCACGGATGTCCAGAGCATCAAGGCGGCTGTCGCGCATGCCGAAACGGAAGCCGGTACCATCGATATCCTCGTGAACAATTCGGGCGTCTCGACGAGGCAGAAGCTCGTCGACGTGACACCGTCCGATTTCGAGTTCGTGTTCGATACCAACACGCGCGGCGCGTTTTTCGTCGCGCAGGAAGTCGCGAAGCGGATGATGATGCGCACCAACGGCAACGGCAAGCCGCCGTACCGGATCATCAACATCGCGTCGGTGGCCGGCCTGCGTGCGTTCCCGCAAACCGGGCTGTACGCGATGAGCAAGGCCGCGGTCGTGCACATGACGCGCGCGATGGCGCTCGAATGGGGGCGCCACGGCATCAACGTGAACGCGATCTGCCCGGGCTATATCGATACGGAAATCAATCATTACCTGTGGGAAACCGAGCAAGGGCAGAAGCTGCAGTCGATGCTGCCGCGCCGGCGCGTCGGCAAGCCGCAGGATCTCGACGGGCTGTTGTTGCTGCTCGCGGCCGACGAGTCGCAGTTCATCAACGGCTCGATTATCTCCGCGGACGACGGCTTCGGCCTCGCCTGACCGGATGACCCGGAGCAACAAAGAAGGCTGCAATGAGTGACTACACCCCCGTTTTTGAAATGTCGATGCCGATCCGCTGGGGCGACATGGATGCGTTCGGACACGTGAACAACACGGTCTATTTCCGTTACATGGAGCAGGTGCGGATTTCCTGGTTCGAAACGCTCGGCATCGCGGGCGGAAACGGCGAGGGGCAGGGGCCGGTCATCGTGACCGCGTCGATGGAGTTTCTCAAGCAACTGCATTATCCGGGCGACGTGATCGCGAAGATGACGGCCGCGAAGCCGGGGCGCAGCAGCTTCGACACGGGCTTCGAGCTGACCCGCGCGGACGATCCGGATCACGTCTATGCGCGCGGCCATGCGCGCTGCGTCTGGGTCGACTACGCGCTCGGCAAGTCGACGCCGCTGCCGCAAGTGCTGCGCGACACGATCGAGCGCGCGCTCACCGAGAAGGTCGACTGACGGCGCGGCAGCGCGGCGCCGGCTGCCCGGTTACCGGACCCGGCGCCAATTTCGTTGGACTGCATCGGCCGCTTCCCGCGGCCGATGTGCGTTCAGCACCGCTCAATGGCCGAGCAGGCGCTGCAGCAGTTCGGCCGTATTCCCCGTCCCGTACTTGCGCATCAGCCGCGCGCGATAGATGTCGACCGTGCGCGAGCTGATGCCGAGCACGCGGCCGATCTGCTTGCTGGTCTTGCCGGTCGCGAGCTGCGCGGCGATCTCGCGCTCGCGCGGCGTCAGCTCGACGGCAACCCGGCGCGTCGCGCTCAGGTCCTCGAAGGTCCACACGCCGGCCGCGAGCGGCGCGGCGCGATCCAGCGCGCGGCCCGTGACGTGGCACCAGAACAGCTCGCCGTCCGCGCGCTTCATGATCCGGTCGTCCGCATAGGTGCCGTTCGCGGCCATCCCGCGCGAAATGCGCTCGCCGATCCGCTGGAATTCGTCCGGCGACGGGTACAGCACCTCGTACGACTTGCCGATCAGGTCGGCGCGCGCGCAGCGGAAGATCGCCGCGACCGCGTCGTTGCAATCCTCGATCACGCGGTCGCGCGACATGACGAGGCCGATCGGCGCGAGATGGAAGGCGGTCTGGTAGTCGAGAGCAGGCATGGGCACGGACGGACGCTGGCAATTGCTTATGTATTTTTGCGTATTGTGCCGCAACCGCGCCGCATCGTACCCTTTCAGGCATCTCGCGGCGCTTGCCGCGGCATAAAAGGAAGCGCGTCACGGCAGGCTTCGGCCGGCATGCATAGAATGATGCGGCGGGCTTGCGGGCCACGCCGGCGCGCGAACCCAGTTTCGCTGGTTTCCATAAAGGAAGGGACACACTGATGAACAAAGTCTATCCAAGCGCGGCGGCCGCGCTGGAAGGGATCGTCCAGGACGGACAGACCTTCGCGGTGGGCGGTTTCGGCCTGTGCGGCATTCCCGAGGCGCTGATCGGCGCGTTGCGCGATTCGGGCGTCAAGGGCATCACCTGCATCAGCAACAACGCGGGCGTCGACGGCTTCGGCCTCGGCCTGTTGCTGGAAACGCGCCAGATCAAGAAGATGATCTCGTCGTATGTCGGCGAAAACAAGGAATTCGAGCGCCAGTACCTGGCCGGTGAACTCGAGCTCGAGTTCACGCCGCAGGGCACGCTCGCCGAGAAGCTGCGCGCGGGCGGCGCGGGCATCCCGGCCTTCTTCACCAATACTGGCTACGGCACCGTGATCGCGGAAGGCAAGGAAACGCGCCAGTTCGGCGATCGCCACTACGTGCTCGAGCCGTCGCTGACGGCCGACGTCGCACTCGTGAAGGCATGGAAGGCCGACAAGTCGGGCAACCTGGTCTTTCGCCGCACCGCGCGCAACTTCAATCCGATGTGCGCGATGGCCGGCAAGATCACGGTCGCCGAGGTCGAGGAGATCGTCGAGAACGGCGAGCTCGATCCGGACCAGATCCACACGCCGGGGATTTTCGTGCAGCGGCTCGTGCTGAATACGACGCCCGAGAAACGCATCGAACAACGCGTCGTGCGCGCGAAAGGAGACTGACATGGCTTGGAATCGTGACCAGATGGCCGCGCGCGCGGCGAAGGAACTGCAGGACGGCTTCTACGTGAACCTCGGCATCGGCCTGCCGACGCTCGTCGCGAACCACGTGCCGGAAGGCGTCGAGGTGTGGCTGCAGTCCGAGAACGGCCTGCTCGGCATCGGCCCGTCGCCGACCGAGGACGAGGTGGACGCCGACCTGATCAACGCCGGCAAGCAGACCGTCACGACGCTGCCGGGTTCGTCGATCTTCTCGTCCGCCGATTCGTTCGCGATGATCCGCGGCGGCCACATCAACCTCGCGATCCTCGGTGCGATGCAGGTCAGCAAGAACGGCGACCTCGCGAACTGGATGATCCCGGGCAAGATGATCAAGGGCATGGGCGGCGCGATGGATCTCGTCGCGGGGGTGAAGCGCGTCGTGGTGCTGATGGAGCATGTCGCGAAGGGCGACCAGCACAAGATCCTCGACGAATGCAACCTGCCGCTGACGGGCGTCGGCGTGGTCGACCTGATCATCACCGATCTCGGCGTGATCGAAGTGACGCCGGCCGGCCTGAAGGTGCTTGAACTCGCCGACGGCGTGAGCGTCGACGAGATTCAGGCGAAGACGGGGGCACCGCTCGACGTGAGCGCGGTCGCCTGAGCGCGTCGCGCGATTCCGCGCAGCCTGCGACGCCCCGCATTCCGGATGGAATGCGGGGCGTTCGTCATTCCGGCGCGTATTACGCGATCGCGCCGCCGCCGTCGACCAGCACGGTCGAGCCGGTAGCGTAGGGCGTCGACGCCAGGTAGACGATCGCGTTCGCGACGTCTTCCGGCTGCCCGACCCGGCGCGCGGGCAGGCGCTGCGCGGCGCCGGCGAACAGCGCATCGCGCGCGTCGGGCGCAAGCCGGTTCCACAGCGGCGTGGCGACCAGCCCCGGCGACACGGTGTTCACGCGCACCGGCGCCAGTTCGAGCGCGAGACCGCGCGCGAGCGCCTCGAGCGCCGCGTTGATCGCGCCCTGCAGCACGGACGACGCGCTCGGCCTCACGCTGAGAAAGCCCGAGACGAAGGTCAGCGAGCCGCCCGGCGCGATGTCGATCGCGCGCGCGATCCGGTACGCGCCCCAGAACTTGCTGTCCATCGCGGCCTGCGCATCGTCGAGCGGGAGCGCCCTGACGGGGCCGGACGCCGTCTGCGCGGCGGAGATCACGACGTGGTCGAACCGGCCGGCCCGCGCGCAGAACGCATCGACGGCCGCCGTGTCGGTGATGTCCAGCGTCTCGAAACGCACCGGGTGGCCGGATTCGGTCGAGGCGGCGGCCGCCTTGCGCGAGTCGCGCGACGCGATCGTCACGCTCGCGCCATGCAGCGCGAATGCCTGCGCAGCTGCGGCGCCGATACCGGAACTGCCGCCGACGACGAGCACTGTCGTGCCATTGAGTGAGTCATTCATGGTGATCGATTGGAGTCGGTGAAGGAAAGGTCAGATCGTTTCGCTTTCGCGCAGCGTCGACGGATTGCCGAGCGCGTAGCGGGCGATGTCGTCCTTGCGCATGAACGCGACGCCCGGATGCGAGCGTGCGTACTGCAGGAACGCGTCCCATGCGCGCACCATCTGCGGCGTGCCGCTGATCCGGTCGTGCGCGCTGATCGACATCAGCCGGCGCCGCTGGCCGGCTTCCGCGTACAACTGGTCGAAGTCGAGCTTGATCTGCTCGACGAACATCGACGGTGAATAGTTGCGGCCCTCGATCAGCAGGATGTCGTTGTTGCGCAACGTGTACGGCACGACCACGAAGTCGCGCCCGTTGACGGCCTCGATGAACGGCTCGTCGCGGCTGACGTCGTCGATGTGATAGATGTAGCCGAGCTCCTGCAGTAGCGACAGCGTGTTCGGGCCGCGCCGCAGCCAGTTGCAGTTGTAGCCGAGCGGCCGCTGGCCGGTCGCGGCTTCCACCATGTCGCGCGCGTCGAGCAGGAAGCGCCGCTCATCGTCGCGGCTCATCGCGAACTGCGAGCGCCAGCTCGGCCCGTGCGCCGACGCCTCGTGGCCGCGCGCGACGATCTCGCGCGCCAGCTCGGGGCGATGGCGCACCGCTTCGCCGATCATGTGCGACGTGACCTTCACGCCGTGACGGTCCCACAGGTCGAGCAGGCGCGGGATGCCTTCGCGGTACCCGTACGCGAACCAGGTGCCGGACGCGAGATCGGCGGGCACGGACGGCGGGAACGTGACCGCCGGAAACGGGCTGTCCGCGCCTTTGGGCGGCTGGCCGCCGGCCTCGAACTGCATCGAGATCGAAATCACGAGGCGGATGCCGTCGGGCCAGAACAAGCCTGCGCCGGACGCGGAGGAGGCGGCCGCGCCGGTGGTCGCGGCGCCGGCCGGTGTCGTGGTGGCGCCGAGTGCGAGGCCGGCGGCCAGACCCATGCCGGCGCCGGTCTGGGCGAGGAATGTGCGGCGCGCCGGGCGGCCGGAGAGAGCAGGTTTCGTCATGGCGGTGCGTGCCTCAACCGACGAGGCCAAGCTGGCGCATCAGCGTCAGGTTGTCCTCGATGTGCCAGTTCGCGGCAATGCGGCCGTCCGCGATCCGGTAGATGTCGGTCGCGATGAAATCGACGGCTTGCCCCTGGCCGGCCGTGCCGTTGAACGTTCCCGTGAAATGCCCGCGAAAGTGCAGGTGAACGACGACGCGATCGCCGGCGACGATCATCTGCTCGATGTCGCAATGCAGGTCCGGAATCGCCGCGCGCATCGTCCGGGACGCCGCGAGCGGGCCCGGCAGCCCCTGTTCGCGGCCGGCTGGCAGCGTGCGGTCGGTGAAGTCGGCCGCGAGCGCATCGCGGGCGAGCGCCGCGTCGCCGGTGTCCCAGAACGTGCCGTAGCGGCGCGCGGCCAGGATTTGCGCACGTGCCTGCACGGCGGGCAGGCCGGCGGCGACCGTCAGCGCGTGCGGGGCGACGAGGTCGGCTGCTTGCGCGGCCATGGGTGGCAAGGCTGCCGCGGCGAGCGCGGCAGCGGTCAGCGTGCGGGCGGTCAGGCGGCCAATCGGGCGGAAAAGGGCGGGCATCGGATTCTCCAGTTCGTGACGACGCGTTGGATCAACGCATGACGCGCATGGTAAGTTTCCGTTTTCAATGCAAATACGGGCCAATCGCGAATGCATTCTTCGAAATTTGGAAAGAAAGGCAGAAGGACCGAGTGGCGATGCTGATCGACGACCTGCCTTCGCTCGACACCTTCGCGCGCATCGTGTCGGCGGGCAGCCTGTCGGCGGCGGCGCGGGAGCTGGACCTGTCGCTGTCGGTGGTCAGCAAGCGGCTCGCGCAACTCGAATCGCGGCTCGGCATGCGCCTGCTGCATCGCACGACGCGGCAGCAGACGCTGACCGACGAAGGCGCGCTGTTCCACGCGCAGGTGCTGCGCATCCTCGCCGAAATCGACCAGGCCGAAGCGTTGATGCAGGACCGCCGCGGCACCGTGAGCGGCCTGCTGCGCGTGACCGCGCCGGGCGAACTCGGCCGCCTGCGGATCGCGCCGCTCGTCGCCGAGTTCCAGCGGCGGCATCCGCAGGTGACGGTGCAGCTGTTGCTCACCGATACGATCGTCGATCTGCTCGCGCACGAGATCGATGTCGCCGTGCGGATCGGCAGCCTGGCCGACTCGTCGATGATCGCGCGCGAGCTCGCGCCGAACCGTCGCGTGCTGTGCGCGTCCCCCGCGTATGTCGCCGGGCATGGCGCGCCGGCGCATCCGGGCGAACTGCGCGGGCATCGCTGCATCGTGCTGGGCGAGCAGGCGCGGGCCGAGTGGCGGTTCGACGGCGCGGACGGTGCGATCGGGATCGAGGTGAGCGCGGCGCTGCTGACGAACGATGGCGGCGCCGCGCGCATGCTTGCGCTGGAAGGCGCCGGCATCGCGCTGAAGTCGATCTGGGACGTCGGTCCCGATCTCGAGGCCGGGCGGCTGGTGCGCATCCTGCCGGGCTATGCGGCGCCGGCGGCGCCGCTGCACGCGGTGTATCCGGGCGGCCGGCATCTTGCGCTGCGCGTTCGCACGTTCATCGACTTCGTGCGGGAGCGGCTGCAGGCCGCGTGGTGCTGGGGGGACTGATGCGCGTTGCGTGTGCACCGCAAATCGATGCGCACGCAACGAACGAATCGTGGAATGCCGGCCAGCGGGCGCGGCGCCGTGCCGGATGCGTCAGACGGCGATCCGCAACGACGCGACGGTGCGCCCGGTGACGGGCGCGCCGTCGTCAGGCGCGCCGAGCTGCAGCGCATGAAACAGGAAGTGCTGCAGCGTCGCAGCCGCCGACGTGCGATCGCTGGCGTCCGCGTGGCTGAACAGGCCGAAGTCTGCGGTGGGCGGCGCGGGGAGCCCGGCGGCTTGCGGATCCAGCACGCGCATCGTGTCGCGGCGCACGTTCCAGTCGAGCAGCACCGCGATGCCGAGGCCTGCCTCGACCGCCGACTGGATCGCGGACAGGCTCGTGCTCGTGCAGACGACGCGCCATGCGAGGCCCGCTTCACGCAGCGTCGCGAACAGTTTCTCCTGCCACGGGCACGTGCCGCCGAACGCAACGATCGGCAGCGGCTCGCCGCGCGGGAGCGCGCGCTGCGTGCGCGCGGCGGCCCAGCGAAGCGGATGCCGCCACGTGGCGAGCGGCTCGGCCCGGATCAGCGCGGGGTCGCCGATCGCGAAATCGAGCGCGTCGGTCGCGAGTCGCCGCGATAGCGCGGGGCTCGCATCGACGACGATCTCGAGCGCGACGTTCGGAAACGACGCCGCGAACTGCCGCAGCGCATGCGGCAGGTGGCCCACGGCGATGTCCTCGAGAATGCCGAGCCGAACGGTGCCCGAGATGTCGCCCGCGTTGAGCGCGGCGCGCGCGACGAGCCCGATGTCGAGCAGCTTGTGCGCGTAGGGCAGCAGCACGCTGCCTGCCGCCGTCAGCTTCACGCCGCGCGGCGAGCGTTCGAGCAGGCGCTGGCCGACTTCGTCCTCGAGCCGGCGCAGCGCCATGCTGACGGCGGCCTGCGTGCGATGCAGTGCTGTTGCCGCGTCGCTTACGCTGCCGGTTTCGACCACCGTGACGAACGTGCGCAGCAGCGTGCTGTCGAGATCGCGGATCATCAATTTTCCTGATGCGGGCATAAGAATAATCAGCTTATACCAAGCGTGCGACCGCGGTTAGCATCGTTGTGTCACCAATCTGGAGCGGCTGAATGAGCGACGAGTTGAGTACGGCAGGACCGGATGGCGCCGAGCGCGCGTCCGCGTCGTTCGCGGGTGCGGTCGCACCGCTGCTTGCCGTTGCGTCGATGTGCAGCGTGCAGCTCGGCGCCGCGCTGTCGCGGCCGGCGACGATCGAGTACGGCACGGTCAGCACGACGTGGCTGCGGCTCTGTTTCGCCGCGCTCGCCCTCGCGATCGTCGTGCGGCCGCCGCTCCATACGTATTCCCGGCAGCGCTGGCTTGCCGCCATCGCACTCGGCAGCGCGATGGCCGCGATGACGCTGTGCTTTTTCGCGGCGGTGCGTCGCGTGCCGCTCGGGCTCGCGGTGGCGATCAACTTCCTCGGGCCGCTGGCGGTCGCCACGTTCGGCGTGCGCAAGCCGGCGATGCTGGCATGGCCGGCGCTTGCGCTGGCAGGCGTGCTGCTGCTGGCGCGACAGGACGGCATGTGGGTCGCGTCGCCGGCCGCGCTGGTCTTTCCGATCGGCTCGGCGCTCGGCTGGGCCGCGTACATCCTGCTGATGAAGCGCGTCGGCACGCTGTTCGACGGATTGCAGGGGCTCTCCACGTCGCTGATCGTGGCCGCACTCGTGACGACGCCGTTCGGGCTCGCGCAAAGCGGCGGCCATCTGCCGGCCGGGCAACTGGTCGATGCCGCGTACCTGGCGGTGCTGGTCCCGCTGTTCCCGTACGTGCTCGAACTGATCGCGCTGCGGCGGATGAGCGCGTCGGCATTCGGCATCCTGATGAGCGCCGAGCCTGCGATCGCGGCGGCGATCGGTTTCGTCGTGCTGGCGCAGCCGATGAGCGCGCTGCAGATCGCCGGCACGCTGTGCGTGGTCGGCGCGAGCATCGGCGCGGTCGTGCAGAAGTAGCCGGGGCCCTCCCGGCCATAACAAACAAGCCGGCGCAGGACGGCGCGTTCGCGACGCCGCCCCTGCAGCCGCGCGATCTTCCCATGTCATCGAGTGTGTCGATCCGGATCGCGGGTATCCGCCCGGGCCGGCAAGCCGTTTCCCTTTGACCTGGAGATAAAAGATGGCAAGCAACGATCGCGTACGTTTCGAGCAAGTCGCAGCGCAGGCAATTCAGCAGCTGTTCGCCGCGTCGCCGGATACCGCGGCGTTTCATCGCGGTGAATGGATCGACCGCGAGTACTATCGCCGGCATCTCGTCGAGACCGTGCTGCGGATCCGCCTCAACAACGAAGTCGATGCGTTCGCGCTCTACAAGATCGGCTTCAAGGACAACTCGCTCGCACAGATCCTCGCGCAGTATCTCGCCGAGGAGTACGGGCACGAAGGCCTGTTCCTGCGCGATATCGAGAAATTCGGCCTGACGGCCGCGCAAGTCGACGCGATTGCGCCGCTCCACAGCACCGACAAGCTGATCGGCTACCTGTACCTGAGCATCGGCCGCGACGGCCCGCTACCGACGATGGTGTGGAACTGGTTCGTCGAATGGTATTCGGACCGCTACAACAAGACGATCACCGAGGCGGCCGCGCGCGCATTCGGCCACGATCTCGTGAAGGGCTCGCTCGGGCACATCCAGTACGACGAGTCGCACGATCACGACGACCTGATGTGGGGCGCCGTGCAGCGGGCAATCGACGGCTGGGGCGGGATCGACACGGCGGAAGCGTATCTGCGCCACTTCGTCGGGCTGATCGGCGAATACTTCGACGAGCTGCGCGCGACCACCATTGCGCAGCCGGAAGCGGCCGCTGCGTGAGGAGCGCGACATGACCGCCATCATCGTGCTTGAACCGGCGTCGTCCGGCGCGGCGCTCGTTGCCGCAGCAGCGCGGCTCGGCGTCGCCGCGCACGTGTTCTCCGCCGATCGCGACGAGCGTGTCGTGCCGCCCGCGCTGCGCGCCGCCGCCGCGTCGTTCGTGGCGGTGGACACCGCGTCGCCGGAGGCGGTCGCGGCCGCCGCGCGCAGCGTGGGCGCGGACGCGATCGTGCCGGGCTTCGAATACGTGGTCGGCGTGGCCGCGCAAGCGGCTGCGCAACTCGGCCTGCCGCACCTGTCGCTGGAAGCGGCGGCGCTCACGCGCGACAAGTACCGGAGCCGGCAGCGTCTGGCCGACGCCGGGCTCGCCGTGCCGCGTTTCGCGCGGATCACGGATCTGCGCGACGTCACTGCGGCGGCGTCGCAGGTCGGCTTTCCAGCCGTGTTGAAGCCCGTCGACGGCTGCGGCAGCCTGCTCGTGACGCGCGTCGATTCGCTGCGCGAATTGCACGCAGCGGTCGAACGCGCCGTGCGCGGCAGCGTGGTCGACATGGGGCGCGAGATCGGCCAGGCGTTGTTGCTCGAGCAATACCTCGAAGGCGCCGAATACAGTATCGAAGGCTATATCGGCCGGCACGGGCCGCGCGTGCTCGCGGTGACCGAGAAGCTGCTCGGCCCGGAGCCTTACTTCGTCGAGATGGGCCACGTCGTCGAGGCGCAGCTTGAACCGGAACCGCGCGCGGCGCTCGTCGCCTATGTCGAGGCGGCCGCGGCGCGAATCGGTCTCACGCTCGGCGTGTTCCACGCAGAGGCGCGCATCACGCGCGATGGCCCAGTGCTGATCGAGATCGCCGCGCGACTCGGCGGCGACCGGATCTATCGGCTCGTCGAGCTCAGCAAGTCGATCTCGCTGCCCGAGGTGATGATTCGCAGCCATCTCGGCGACGCCGACCCGGCGCCCAGCTACGAAGGGCGGCTGGCGACCCGGGTGAGCGGCGTGCGCTTTCTCGCGCCGGGCGCGGCGGGGCGCTTCGCGGGCGTGAGCGGTATCGAACCCTGCCGGGCGATGCCGGGCTTCGAGGAGATCGATATCTATCCGCGCATCGGCGACACGGTGCCCCGGCTGACCGATTTTCGCGGCCGTGTCGGGCATGTGCTGTTCACCGCGCCCGATCGTGCGACGCTGGACCTGCGCATTGCCGAAGCACTGCGCGCCATCGAATTCGGTCCGGCGTTGGCCGATATCTGAAGGAGCCGACGACATGACGCACAATCTGCCTTCCGCGCGAAGCCGCATCGTCGTGCTGAACCGCTGGTCCGACGACTTCGCCGCCTATCATCGCTACATCGACCATGACGCGCATGACGTCGCGTACGTCTGCACGCCGGACGGCGCCGCGGCGCTGGCGGCGCCGCGCATCGTGCACGTCGAAACCCTGCCTGACTTTTTCGACGAGCGCGCGCTGCACGCGGCCGTGGAGGTTTGCCGCGCCGCGCTCGGCGGCGTCGACCGGCTGGTCGCGCTGTCCGAATTCGACCTGATCGCGGCCGCGCGACTGCGCGACGCATTCGACATCGCGGGCGACCGGCCGGACACCGTCGCGCGTTTTCGCGACAAGGCCGTGATGAAGCGCGCGGTCGCGGCGGCCGGCCTGCGCGCGCCGCGCTTCGTCGCGCTGGAGGACGTCGCGTCCCCCGATGCGGCGGCGCTCGGCACGCTGCGCTTTCCGCTCGTCGTGAAGCCGCGCGCCGGCGCGGCGAGCGCGGGCGTGTGTCGCGTCGACACGCGCGAGCAGCTCGACGCACTGTGGCCGACGCTGACGCATGCGGACTACGAATGCGAGGAGTACGTCGACGGGGCGATCTATCACGTGGACGGGCTCGTCGCAGGCGGCGCGTTCGTGATCGCCCGCGCGTCGCGCTACGTCAATACCTGCCTCGAGTTCGCGAACGGCAAGCCGCTCGGCTCGGTGATGCTGGATCCGGGGCCGGCCAGCGACGCGCTGCTCGCGTTCGCGCGCGCGAGCCTGCACGCACTCGCGCTGACCGACGGCGCATTCCACCTCGAGGTGATCCAGGGCGGCGACGGCCTGTATTTTCTGGAGGTGGGCGCGCGCGTGGGCGGCGGCGAAATCCCGTTCCTGTTCCGCGACCTGTACGGCGTGGACCTCTATGACTTGTGGGTCGCGCAGCAATCCGGCGACGCGGCGCGATTTGCCGCGCGGGCGGATGCCGCGCGTGCCGCGTCGGCGTCACCCGAGCGCGGCGGCTTCCTGATGCTGCCCGAGCCGGTCGGCAGTCGTTTCGTCGGGGCCGAGCTGCCGAACGGCGTCGCGGCGTTGTACGACGCGATCGTGCCGAAGCGGAATCACGTCTTCGACGGCAAGGGCGGCTATGACGCGATCCTCGCGCGGTTCCGCTATCGCGGCGCCTCGGAGGCCGAGATCGCCGACGCGATCGGCACCACGCTGAGAGACTTCCGCTATACGCTGGCCGATGTCGCGGCACCCAGCCGCCCGGGCTGGCCGCGCGGGCGATTGACGGAGTCGCCGTTCGTGACGGCGTAGGTCGCGCACGGCGGGCGGCCGGGTGCTGCGGCGCCCGTGATCCGGAACGGGTTTACAATCGGCTGCATCCCCGCCCGTCCTCGCGGGCGGGGCCCATGCATGCCATCGCGCCGCACCGTACCGTTCGACAGGATGCCTCCGATGCCCACTCCCTCCGTGAACTCCCCGAATTTTCGCCAGCGGCGCGTGCAGTGTGCGCACGCTGCCGGCCTTCACCACGTTGCCTATACCGAGTGGGGCGACCCCGCCAACCCGCGCGTGCTGGTCTGCGTGCACGGCCTGACCCGCTCGGGGCGCGATTTCGACCGGCTGGCCGCCGCGCTGTCCGATACCTATCGCGTCGTCTGCCCCGACGTCGTCGGGCGCGGCCAGTCCGACTGGCTCGCGGATCCGCGGCTCTATGCGATTCCGCAATACGTGGCCGACATGGTCACGCTGATCGCGCGGCTCGACGTCGAGTCGGTCGACTGGTTCGGCACGTCGATGGGCGGCCTGATCGGCATGGCGCTCGCGGGGCTGCCCGGCTCGCCGCTGCGCCGGATGATCGTCAACGACGTCGGCCCGCGCATCGAGCCCGATTCGCTGACGCGCATCGGCGAGTATCTCGGCGTGCAGCCGCGCTTCGCGACCGAGCAGGAGGGCATCGACTATCTGACGTCGCTGTCGCTGCCGTTCGGTGCATTGACCGGCGACGAGTGGCGCGAGATCAACGGGCCGCTGCTGCGCGAGCGGCCCGACGGCGGCTGGACGATGCGCTACGATCCGCGCATCGCCGAGCCGTTCAAGGCGACGACGCCCGAACTCGCCGCGCTCGGCGAGGCCGCGCTGTGGCATGCGGTCGAGACGACGGATGCGTCGCTGCTCGTCGTGCGCGGCGAGGCTTCCGACCTGCTGTCGCGCGAGACGGTGGCCGAGATGATGCGGCGCGGGCGGCATGTGACGCAGGCGGAGATTCCGGGTGTCGGCCACGCGCCGGCGTTCATCAGTGCGGACCAGATTGCGCTCGCGCGCCGGTTTTTCGTCGAAACCGGCGCATAAACGCGTCATAATATGCGGTTCGGCGGCACGCGGGCCGCGTTGCCGCCCGGTTCTTCACCCATTTACGACCGGAACATTCCATGGCTGTCATTCGTCACCACGTCGGGGCGCGTCTCTCCGAAACCGCGATCCACAACGGTACCGTGTATCTGGCCGGCCAGATCGCGGAAGACACCACCCAGGACATCAAGGGCCAGACGCGCGAAGTGCTGGGCCATATCGATCGCCTGCTCGCCGAAGCGAACAGCGACAAGGCGCATCTGCTGTCGGTGCAGATCTACATTTCGGACCTCGCGAACTTCGAAGGCATGAACGCGGAGTGGGATGCATGGGTCGCGCAGGGCAACACGCCGCCGCGCGCCACCGTCGAGGCGAAGCTCGCGGATCCGGCGCTGCTCGTCGAGATCGTCGTCGTCGCCGCACAGCGGAGCTGAGCGACGCAGAACGATGACTGCATTCCGTCAGGCCGAGCGATGACCGAGTCCGTTTCCGCTTCCTCCGCCGCGGCGCCGTCGTTCGACGACGTGCTCGCGTTCGTGCGCGAGCACGCGGGCGACGCGCGCCTGTCGTCCGGCGAGCTGCTCGCCGATCATGCAGCCGGCACGGCGGCGATCATGCGCAAGCTGAACGTCGATCCGCCTGCCGTGCAGGCGGCAGCGCTGTTCGCGCTGACGCCGCACCTGAACGATCCCGAGCGTGAACTGGCCGGGCGCTTCGGCGACGAGGTCGCGCGCCTCGTGTCCGACGTGCGCAAGCTGCTGCGGCTCGGCACGGTCAGCCTGCGCGCCGCGCAGAACGCGCTGCCCGAGACCGGGCGCGATGCGGCGGCCGAGCGCCGCACGCAGATCGAGGCGCTGCGCAAGATGCTGCTCGCGTTCGCGCAGGATATCCGCGTGGTGCTGATCCGGCTCGCGTCGCGGCTGCAGTCGCTGCGCTATTACGCGGCGGCGAAGGTCGATCCGCCGCCGGACGTCGCGCGCGAAACGCTCGAGATCTACGCGCCGCTCGCGAACCGCCTCGGCATCTGGCAGCTGAAGTGGGAGCTGGAGGATCTGGCATTCCGCTTCGAGGATCCGGTCACGTACAAGCGGATCGCGAAGCTGCTCGACGAGAAGCGCATCGAGCGCGAGGCGTATGTCTCGGAGGCGATCGAGCGCCTGCAGCGCGAGCTGGCCGCCGCGCACATCCAGGCGGAAGTGAGCGGCCGGCCGAAGCACATCTACAGCATCTGGCGCAAGATGCGCGGCAAGGAGCTCGATTTCTCCGAGCTCTACGACGTGCGCGCGTTTCGCGTGATCGTGCCGGACATCAAGGATTGCTACACGGTGCTCGGCATCGTGCATCATTTGTGGCAGCCGGTGCCGAAGGAGTTCGACGACTACATCTCGCGTCCGAAGCCGAACGGCTACAAGTCGCTGCACACGGTCGTGATCGGCGACGACGGGCGCGCGTTCGAAGTGCAGATCCGCACGCAGGAGATGCACGGCTTCGCGGAATACGGCGTCGCGGCGCACTGGCGCTACAAGGAGGCGGGCGCGCGCGGCTATGGCGGCCAGTTCTCCGCGAGCGACAAGTACGACGAGAAGATCGCCTGGCTGCGCCAGCTGCTCGCGTGGAAGGGCGACATCGAGGACAGCGGCGCGTCGGGCGGCAAGGCGTGGGCGCAGCTGCGCGAAACCGCGCTCGACGACGATCACATCTACGTGCTGACGCCGCAGGCGCGCGTGATCGCGCTGCCGCAGGGCGCGACGCCGCTGGATTTTGCGTATCACCTGCACAGCGAGCTCGGCCACCGGTGCCGCGGCGCGCGCGTCGACGGCGCGATGGTGCCGCTCAATACGGCGCTCACGAACGGCCAGACAGTCGAGATCGTCGCGGTGAAGGAGGGCGGGCCGTCGCGCGACTGGCTGAATCCGCAGCTCAACTACCTGAAGAGCTCGCGCGCGCGGCAGAAGGTGCGGGCGTGGTTCAACGCGATCGAGCAGGAAGAGAACATCGCGCACGGCCGCGCGCTCGTCGAAAAGACGCTGCAGCGCGAAGGCAAGACGTCGGTCAATCTCGACAACCTGGCCGCGAAGCTTGGCTTCAAGGCACCGGAGGAGCTGTTCTCGGTCGTCGGCAAGGAAGAGTTCAGCCTGCGCAACGTCGAGCAGGCGCTGTCCGATGCGCCGCCGCCGGAACCGGCACCCGAGGCGCCGGCCGATTTCGAGAAGCGCAGCAGCGGCGCGAGCGTCGCGCACGGCGCTTCGACCGGCGTGCTGGTGGTCGGCGTCGACGCGCTGCTGACGCAGCTCGCGCGTTGCTGCCGGCCTGCGCCGCCCGATGCGATCAGCGGGTTCGTCACGCGCGGCAAGGGCATGTCGATCCATCGCGCCGATTGCCCGACGTTTCGCCGGATGGCGGAACGCGCGCCCGAGCGTGTGCTGCAGACCACCTGGTCGGCCGACGTGCTGGGCGGCCGCGGCGCATCGGTGTATCCGGTCGACCTGATGATCGAGGCGACCGACCGGCAGGGGCTGCTGCGCGACATTTCGGAAGTGTTCGCGCGCGAGAAGATGAACGTCGTTGGCGTGAAGACGCAAAGCCGCCGCAATGCGGCATTCATGCAGTTCACGGTCGAGGTGTCGAATTCGGCGCAGGTGCAGCGCGCGTGCACGTTGCTGGGCGAAGTGCAGGGCGTGGTTCGGGCCGGGCGGAAGGCGTGACGGCGAGAGCGCGGTCGAAATAATTTTGCTGCAAACGCATAAAAGCCCTTGCCAAGGGTACGGCGGCTCCCTATAATCTCACTTCTTTAGGCTCGTAGCTCAGCTGGTTAGAGCACCACCTTGACATGGTGGGGGTCGTTGGTTCGAGTCCAATCGAGCCTACCAACGAATTGAGAATGCCCGGTTTCCGGGTATTCGATGCAGTAAGTAACTCAACGCGAACAAGGCGAATACGGTTATGACACCGCGAACGTTGACCGAAACCTTTTCGGAGCGACGCTAGTCGAGGAACGTTTTCGCCCTTTCAGTTTGAGTGAAGTATCGAATGCGGCCCCTCGAAAGCGGGGCCGCATTTTTTTTGTCGCGAAATTTTCGCGCGATGACGTTCATCGCGTATTTGGTCTGCCGCCCACTGTCGGCATCACGGAGATTGCTATGGTTTCGATACGCTTGCCTGACGGCTCAGTTCGACAATACGAGCATCCGGTGACAGTCGCCGAAGTGGCGGCCTCGATCGGTCCCGGGCTCGCGAAGGCTGCGCTCGGCGGCAAGCTCGACGGCGAGCTCGTGGATACGTCCGCCGTGATCGACCGCGACGCATCGCTCGCGATCGTCACGGACAAGGACGCCGACGGCCTCGACATCATCCGTCACTCGACGGCGCACTTGCTCGCGTACGCGGTCAAGGAGCTGTATCCGGACGCGCAGGTGACGATCGGGCCGGTGATCGACAACGGCTTCTATTACGACTTCTCGTATCACCGCCCGTTTACGCCGGAAGATCTGGAAAAGATCGAAAAGCGCATGCAGGAGATCGCGAAGAAGGACGAGCCGGTGACGCGCCGCGTCGTGTCGCGCGACGAGGCTGCCGGCTACTTCCGCAGCATCGGCGAGAAGTACAAGGCCGAGATCATCGAGTCGATCCCGCAAAGCGACGAGATCAAGCTGTATTCGCACGGCGGCTTCACGGATCTGTGCCGCGGCCCGCACGTGCCGTCGACGGGGAAGCTGAAGGTCTTCAAGCTGATGAAGGTTGCGGGTGCGTACTGGCGCGGCGACTCGAAGAACGAGCAGTTGCAGCGCATCTACGGCACGGCCTGGACGAAGAAGGAAGACCAGGACCAGTACCTGCACATGCTCGAGGAAGCGGAAAAGCGCGACCACCGCAAGCTCGGCAAGCAGCTCGACCTGTTCCACATGCAGGAAGAGTCGCCGGGCATGGTGTTCTGGCATCCGAAGGGCTGGGCGCTGTGGCAGCAGGTCGAGCAGTACATGCGCCGCCGCGTGAACGAGGCCGGCTATCACGAGATCAAGACGCCGATGATCATGGACCGTTCGCTTTGGGAAGCGTCCGGCCACTGGCAGAACTACCGCGAGAACATGTTCACGACGGAGTCGGAGAAGCGCGATTACGCGATCAAGCCGATGAACTGTCCGGGGCATGTCCAGGTGTTCAAGCACGGCCTGCGCTCGTATCGCGACCTGCCGCTGCGCTACGCGGAATTCGGCTCGTGCCACCGCAACGAGGCGTCGGGCGCGCTGCATGGCCTGATGCGCGTGCGCGGCTTCGTGCAGGACGATGCGCACATCTTCTGTACGGAAGACCAGATCATTGCCGAGTCGATCGCGTTCAACAAGCTCGCGATGAGCGTCTACCAGGATTTCGGCTTCGATCACATCGACATCAAGCTGTCGCTGCGTCCCGAGCAGCGCATGGGTTCCGACGAAACCTGGGACCGTGCGGAGCAGGGGCTGCGCGAAGCGCTGACGGCATGCGGCCTCACGTGGGACGAGCTGCCGGGCGAGGGTGCGTTCTACGGCCCGAAGATCGAGTACCACATCAAGGATGCGCTCGGTCGCTCGTGGCAGTGCGGCACGCTGCAGCTCGACATGATGCTGCCGGAACGCCTCGGCGCCGAGTACGTCGCCGAAGACAACAGCCGCCGCCGGCCGGTCATGCTGCACCGTGCAATCGTCGGTTCGATGGAGCGTTTCCTCGGCATTCTGATCGAGCACCATGCTGGTGCAATGCCGGTCTGGCTCGCGCCGATGCAGGCTGTTGTGCTCAATATTGCCGAAAGTCAGGTCGAATATGCGCAATCTCTGGCCCAAACGTTGCAAAAACAAGGGGTTAGAGTGACGGCAGATTTGCGCAACGAGAAGATTAGCTATAAAATACGCGAGCACACGCTGGAAAAGGTGCCTTATCTGCTCGTCGTGGGCGACAAGGAGCGTGATGCGCAAACGGTAGCCGTGCGTGCCCGTGGCGGCGTCGATCTTGGCGTGATGCCGGTCGAAGCCTTCGTTGAGCGTCTGCAGGAAGACCTGCGCTCGTTCAAGTAACCGCCCTGGCAGCGCGGCTCGTTTTTTTAATTTTTAGAGGAAACGTAACATCGCTACTGATAAGTCGTCGCATCGCATCAACGGTGAAATCACTGCACCGGAAGTGCGTCTGGTCGGGGTCGAGAACGAACCGCTCGGTATCGTAAAACTCGCTGATGCTTTCCGTAAATCGGAAGAACTGGATGTTGACCTGGTGGAAATCGCGCCGCAGGCGGTTCCCCCGGTTTGCCGTCTGATGGATTACGGCAAGTTCAAGTACCAGGAGTCGAAGAAGCAGCACGAAGCGAAGCTGAAGCAGAAGGTCATCCAGGTCAAGGAAGTCAAGTTCCGCCCGGGTACCGATGACGGGGATTACAACGTCAAGCTCCGCAATCTCGTGCGCTTCCTCGAAGAGGGCGACAAGACGAAGATCACGTTGCGTTTCCGCGGCCGCGAAATGGCTCACCAGGAAATCGGCATGCGGATGCTTGAGCGTCTGCGCACCGATCTCGAGGAAGTCGGCCAGGTCGAGCAGATGCCGAAGATGGAAGGGCGCCAGATGATCATGGTGCTCTCGCCGAAGAAAAAGAAGTAACGAACCCGCGCGCTTCTCGCGCGGGTTCGGAAGTGGTTCGGCGCGTTGCCCGGTCAGGGCGATGCGCCAACAATGACGGCCGCTGCGCAAGCGGCGCGCCGTACACAAGTGGACTGGGTTTCGAAGGGCGGGTCAAGGGCGCAAGCCAACCGCACACCCATCGCCATCTAATAAACTGGAGTTGTTCGTCATGCCTAAGATGAAGACCAAGAAGAGCGCTGCAAAGCGCTTCGTGGTGCGTCCGGGCGGCACCGTCAAGCGCGGTCAAGCCTTCAAGCGTCACATCCTGACCAAGAAAACCACGAAGAACAAGCGTCACCTGCGCGGCGCAACGGCAGTTCATGATTCCGATCTGAACTCCGTCCGCGCGATGCTGCCGTTCGCGTAACCCCTCAACAGATACTCACAGGAGAGAAACATGCCTCGAGTCAAACGTGGGGTAACCGCACGGGCCCGTCACAAGAAGATCATCAACCTGGCCAAGGGTTATCGCGGCCGCCGCAATAACGTCTACCGCATCGCCAAGCAGGCGGTGATGCGCGCTGGCCAGTACGCGTACCGCGATCGCCGCAACAAGAAGCGTGTGTTCCGCGCACTGTGGATCACGCGTATCAACGCGGCAGTTCGCCAGCACGACATGACCTACAGCGTGTTCATCAACGGCCTGAAGAAGGCGTCGATCGAACTCGACCGTAAGGTGCTGGCCGACATGGCGGTGTTCGACAAGGCTGCTTTTGCTGCGATCGTCAAGCAGGTGAAAGCCGCCGTTGCAGCCTAATTGCGAAATTAGCACTGCGTGGTTAGTTGCAGCGATGTTCCGGTAGTTTCGGCCGCTGCAGCGAAAACGGGGCTCTTCCGAGCCCCTTTTTTGTTTGGCCGGGCGATTTCGCTCGCCGAGAACGAATGACGTTGGAAATGATGGGATCTATGGATCTGGACCAGATTGTCGCCGACGCGCAGCAGTCCTTCGAACAGGCTGCCGACATCACCACGCTCGAAAACGAGAAAGCCCGCTTCCTCGGCAAGTCGGGTGCGTTGACCGAGTTGCTGAAGGGCCTCGGCAAGCTCGATCCCGAAGCGCGCAAGACCGAAGGCGCGCGCATCAATGTCGCGAAACAGCAGGTCGAAGCCGCGCTGACCGCGCGCCGTCAGGCGCTGGCGGACGCGCTGCTGAACCAGCGTCTCGCCGCCGAGGCGATCGACGTCACGCTGCCGGGCCGCGGCGCCGGCGCGGGCAGCCTGCACCCGGTGATGAACACCTGGGAGCGCGTCGAACAGATTTTCCGCACGATCGGCTTCGACGTGGCCGACGGTCCCGAGATCGAGACCGACTGGTTCAACTTCACGTCGCTGAACAGCCCGGAGAACCATCCGGCGCGTTCGATGCAGGACACGTTCTACGTCGACGGCAAGGATGCCGACGGCAGGCCGCTGCTGCTGCGCACGCACACGAGCCCGATGCAGGTGCGCTACGCGCGCATGAACCGCCCGCCGATCAAGGTGATCGCGCCGGGCCGCACGTATCGCGTCGACAGCGATGCGACCCACTCGCCGATGTTCAATCAGGTCGAGGGGCTTTGGATCGACGAAAACATCAGCTTCGCCGATCTCAAGGGCGTCTACACCGACTTCCTCAAGAAATTCTTCGAGCGCGACGACATCCTCGTGCGCTTCCGCCCGTCGTATTTCCCGTTCACGGAACCGTCGGCCGAGATCGACATGATGTTCGAGCACGGCAAGAACGCCGGCAAGTGGCTCGAGATCTCCGGCTCGGGGCAGGTGCATCCGACCGTGATCCGCAACATGGGCCTCGATCCCGAGCGCTACATCGGCTTCGCGTTCGGCAGCGGCCTCGAGCGTCTGACGATGCTGCGCTACGGCGTCCAGGACCTGCGTCTGTTCTTCGAGAACGACCTGCGCTTCCTGCGTCAGTTCGCGTAACGCGGGCGTCGTGCCGACTTGTGCCCGTGCGCGCTTTGCAGCGAGCCGGGCGTCGATCCAACCTGTTTCGAACGTAGACATCCATGCAATTCCCTGAATCCTGGTTGAGAACCTTTGTCGATCCGCAGCTGACGACCGACGAGCTGTCGCATGCACTGACGATGGCGGGGCTCGAAGTCGAGTCGCTGAGCAAGGCTGCGCCGCCGATGTCGAAGATCGTCGTCGGGCGCGTGCTCGAAGTCGTCAAGCATCCGGATGCGGACAAGCTCAATGTCTGCCAGGTCGACGCCGGCACGGGCGCGACGCTGAACATCGTGTGCGGCGCGCCGAACGTCGCGCCGGGCATCAAGGTGCCGGTCGCGCTGGCCGGCGCCGAGCTGCCGCCGGCCGAAGAGGGCGGCAAGCCGTTCGCGATCAAGCTGTCGAAGCTGCGCGGCGTCGAGAGCCAGGGGATGCTGTGCTCCGCGCGCGAGCTGAAGCTGTCGGAAGACCACGGCGGCCTTCTGATCCTGCCGGAAGACACGCCGGTCGGCCAGGACATCCGCGACACGCTGAACCTCGACGACACGATCTTCGAAATCAAGCTGACGCCGAACAAGGCCGACTGCCTGTCGGTGTTCGGCATCGCGCGCGAGACGGCCGCGATCACCGGCGCGCCGCTCACGCAGCCCGACATCCGCCCGGTGCGCGCGGAGCTCGACGAAACGCTGCCGGTGCGCATCGCCGCGCCGGACCTGTGCGGCCGCTTCTCGGGCCGCGTGATCCGCGGCGTGAACGCGCGCGCGAAGACCCCGCAGTGGATGGTCGAGCGCCTCGAGCGTGCGGGCCAGCGCAGCGTGTCCGCGCTCGTCGACATCTCGAACTACGTGATGTTCGAGCTTGGCCGTCCGTCGCACGTGTTCGACCTGGACAAGATCCACGGCGGCATCGAAGTGCGCTGGGGCAAGCGCGGCGAGACGCTCAAGCTGCTGAACGGCAACACCGTCGAACTCGACGAGACGGTTGGCGTGATCGCCGACGATCACCAGGTCGAGAGCCTCGCGGGCATCATGGGCGGCGACAGCACGGCCGTCACGCTCGACACCACCAACATCTATCTCGAAGCCGCGTTCTGGTGGCCGGACAGCATCCGCGGCCGCGCGCGCAAGTACAACTTCTCGACCGACGCGGCGCACCGCTTCGAGCGCGGCGTCGACTATGCGACGACCGTCGAGCATGTCGAGCGCATCACGCAGCTGATCCTCGAGATCTGCGGCGGCAAGGCGGGCCCGGTCGACGACCAGGCGGTCAACCTGCCGCAGCGCGCGCCGGTCAGGATGCGCGTGTCGCGCGCGAACCGCATCATCGGCGTGAAGATCGATGCCGACGAGATCGCGAGCATCTTCACGCGTCTCGGCCTGCCGTTCGAGCACGATGAGGACGTGTTCTCGGTCACGCCGCCGTCGCACCGCTTCGACATCGAGATCGAGGAAGACCTGATCGAGGAAGTGGCGCGCATCTACGGCTTCGAGAAAATTCCGGCGCGTCCGCCGGTCGCGACGAGCGAGATGCGCGCGACCAATGAGACGCAGCGCTCGATTCACGCGATTCGTCACGCGCTCGCGGCGCGCGACTACGCGGAAACGGTGAACTTCAGCTTCGTCGATGCGGAGTGGGAAAGCGATTTCGCCGGCAACGACAACCCGATTCGTCTCCTCAATCCGATCGCGAGCCAGCTGTCGGTGATGCGCACGACGCTGTTCGGTAGCCTGATCGCCGTGCTGCGCCACAACCTGAACCGCCGCGCCGACCGCGTGCGCGTGTTCGAGACGGGCCGCGTGTTCCTGGCCGATGCGTCGGTCCAGGCCGGCGAACTGGCAGTCGCGGGCTACGCGCAGCCGAAGCGCGTCGGCGCGCTGGCCTACGGCCCGGCGCTCGACGAGCAATGGGGCGTGCCGACCCGCGCGGTCGATTTCTTCGACGTGAAGGGTGACCTCGAGGCGCTGCTCGCGCCGGCATCCGCGCGTTTCGTGAAGGCCGAGCATCCGGCACTCCATCCGGGCCGCAGCGCGCGCATCGAACTGGACGGCCGCGTGGTCGGCTGGATCGGCGAGCTGCACCCGCGCCTGATGCAGAAGTACGAGCTGCCGCATGCACCGGTGCTGTTCGAGATCGATACCGACGCGCTCGTCGCGCGCGGGCTGCCGGCGCCGGCCGAGGTGTCGAAATTCCCGCCGGTGCGCCGCGACATCGCTGTCGTGGTCGATCAGGCGGTCGAGGTGCAGGCGCTGTTCGACGAAATGAAGAAGGCGCTGGCGGACGACGCCTGCCGATTCGTTCAGAAGGTTGTACTCTTCGACGAATTTCGTGCAAAATCAAATACTTCCGGTGGCCTCGCCGCGCACGAGAAGAGCCTTGCCTTCCGCGTGACGCTGCAGGACACGGCCGGCACGCTACAGGACGAGGTCGTCGACCAGGCGATCCAGACGCTTGTCGAGCGGATGGCTCGTGCGGGCGCGCGCTTGCGCGGCTAAGGAGCGGGTCCTGCCCGGGTGCGATGTCGCCCGGGCGGCCGGTTCCCCATCGTGAGTTTTGATTTAACGCGCTGTATGGCAGATATGAACGACATGACCTCGAGTGAATTCGAAGCCCTCCTGACGGCGCAACGCAGCGCCCTGAACCGCGACGCTTCGGCGCCGGTGTCCACCGAGACGCCGACGCTGACGAAGGCGGAGCTGGCGGAGCTGCTGTTCGACAGCGTCGGGCTGAACAAGCGTGAAGCGAAGGACATGGTCGAGGCGTTCTTCGAAGTGATCCGCGACGCGCTCGAGAACGGCGAGAGCGTCAAGCTTTCGGGGTTCGGCAACTTCCAGCTGCGCGACAAGCCGCAGCGTCCCGGCCGCAATCCGAAGACGGGCGAGGCGATTCCGATCGCCGCGCGTCGAGTGGTAACCTTCCACGCGAGCCAGAAGCTGAAGGCGCTGGTCGAGAACGGCGCGGAGTCGAGCCCCGCGCGCTGACGCCCCCGCGCGGCCGCCGCGCACCTTTACCGACGGTTAACTGACGATGACCACGACGGTTGAGAAAGTCGTCTTGCCTCCGATTCCCGCGAAGCGCTACTTCACGATCGGCGAAGTCAGCGAACTGTGTGGCGTCAAGCCGCACGTGCTGCGCTATTGGGAACAGGAATTCACGCAGTTGCGGCCGGTGAAGCGGCGCGGCAATCGCCGGTACTACCAGCATCACGAAGTGCTGCTGATCCGGCGGATCCGCGAATTGCTGTACGAGCAGGGGTTCACGATCAACGGCGCTCGCAACCGGCTCGATTTGCCGGGCGGCGAGCGGGGCGCGGCACCGGAAGTCGAGCCCGAAGCAGCGGGCCCGGACGTGCGTGCAGCGGCGAACCGGCCTGCCGCGACCGTCGACGTCGCCGCGCTGCGGCAGGCGCTGCTCGACGTGGTCGAAGGACTGAAGCGTGGCTGAGCCTCGGCTGTGCATGTAACGGTAAAGCCCGGGTGCGGTTTGAACTGCACCCGGGCTTTTTCATGGGCTTCGGCCGGGCCTGCGCGTCAGCGTGCCGCAAGCGGGTTTCGGCGGCCCATGTCGACGACCAGCGTGCCGTCCGGCAGCATCCGCACCGAGCCTTGCGCGACCTGGTTCCGATAGCCGTACAGGTCGAAACGCATCGGCCCCGTGTCGGCCGAATTCTGGATCAGCGCACGTACGTTCAGCTCGAGCACGTTGAACATTTTCATGTCGCCGCCTTCCATCCACATGTAGCTGTGCGCCGGAATCTGCGGGCGCGCCGGCGCGGGCGCATCCGCGACCCGCCGGAACGTGAGGCGCAGCCCGTCGCGTTCGACGGTGGCCTGCGCGAGCCGGCCGTTCAGCAGCGGCGGCGGGAACACCGTGTACTGGTCGAGCACGAGCGTGTCGCCGCGCAGTTCCGCGCCGCGGCGCTGCAATGGCGTCAGCGACGCGAGCTCGATGCCGAGCGAACGCAGCAGCTTCGCCTGCGGGATGCCGAGCACCGATACCTGCGTCGGCGAGAACGCGAGGTGGCGGTCGTCGAGCACGGCGAGCGAGCCCCGCATGTCGGTCGGCAGCCAGACGCCCGGCACGTGGTTCCACAGCTTGATGCCGCCTTGCACGCGCAGGTTCTGGCCGTCCGCGCTCAGTTGCAGGTCGTTCAGCGAGCGCGGCGAGTAGTCGAGCAGGTAGTGGTTGAAGAGCGCCGACATGGCCTTCCACGATTCCACGACCGTCCCGCCGAGGATGCGGATGTCGTACTGGTTCGGGTCGTCGAGATCGACGGGCTCGCCGGGCCGCTTCGCGACGAGCTGCACGTCGAGATCCTCGACATGGAAGCCGATGTCGCCGGACAGGTTGAAGTCGACGTTGCGCAGGTGGATCGTCGGATGTCGGTTCGATACGTGCCGCTCGTTGAACGGCGTGTTTGCGGTGCGGCGCATCGCGACCTTTTGCAGACCTGGTTGCGCCGTATCGCCGGACGTGAGCGCATTCGCTTCCCAGTGCTGGCGCAGGTCGCGCAGTGCGCTCTGTTGCGCGGCGAGGAAGCTGTCGTTCAGGCGCGCGGCGGGATTGCCGAGCGGCGCGCCGTTCGGGGCGCCGGCATACGACGGCATCCGGATCGCCATCGCGCCGTTTTCGTCGAAATTGAAGTAGCCCGCCGTCACCTGCTCGCGGTAGTGGTACAGGTCGAACACGAAGTTCTGGCCGGCCTTCGCGCCGTCGACCGGGCCGATCAGGATATCGGCGTTCATCGGCATCGAGCGCATGAACTTCACGTCGCCGCCGCGGATGAGCATCGCCTGCCGCGGCGCGCTCGCCGGCATCGCGAAGCCCGCATGCGAGCCGTCGTCGAGCGTCAGGTCGAGCCCCGCGGGCGTCACGCGCAGCGCCGTGATCTTGATCCGCAGGCGCGGCGGCGGCATCAGCTTGTCGACCGCCATCACGAGATCGTCGCCGGACAGCCGCGCGATCGGCGTGTCGACCTTGAGCAGGTTCGCCATCTTCACGTTGGCGGCGCGCATCACCGGCTGGGCGTCGAGGCCCGACACGCGCACGCCGTTCGGATGGAACACGAGCTGGCTGCCGTCGCGAATCGCGAGCGTGCCGGTGAGCGAGAACGGCACCCAGCCGTCGCGCTGCATTTCGCCTTGCAGGTGGATCACCCCGTCGCCGGCCGACACGGCGAGCTTGCGCAGCGGCGCGTTGCGATAGCCGAAGATGTAGGTGTTGAAGAGCGCCGTCAGTTTCGCGTTGTCGAGCGTGACGGTGCCCTGGTGCACGGCGATCTCGAAGCCCGTCGGGTCGTCGAACACGATCGGCGCGCCAGCCTGCGTCGGCACGAGCGTCGCCGACAGCTGGTGGACGAAGAAGCCGAGATTGCCGACGATGCGGAAATCGACGTCGCGCAGGAAAGTCATCGCGCCGTTCTGGCCGGAGTCGCGCAGCGTGAACGGACGGGGCTGCGCGAGCCGGATCGAGGCAAGCGACGGCACCGTGCGCGCGATTTGCTGTTCGCGGGCAAGCCGGTCGGCTTTGGCGCGCTCGATCGTCGTCGATGCAGCGGGGGCGGCGCCGTCGCGCTGCGCGGCGGGTTCCGCGCAACCCGCGCCGAGCAGCGCGATCGCGAGCATGCCGCAGCCGAGCGCGTGCGAGGTCCGGCGCGATGCGGCGTGAGCCGCGCGTCGCGCGCCGGAAATCAATCGGGGTAGTGCCAACGGCGAGCGATGGCCGCGCCGGACCGCATTCCGCATCGTCTGTCTCCGTGTCTTGTCTTGATCGTTCGCTGCGCGCGCCGGGGCGCGGGGCGTCGATGCGATGCAGTGTGGCATAGCGCGCTAGAGCGGCGTCACCAAACAAAGGGCGCGGGGAGCGATCGGGCAGGCAGGCGCTGCGACAAAGGATGTGGGGCGGCGCGCGGGCGGGATCAAACGGTCGTTTGCCTGATGGCGGTGGGTGTATGGCGCGGAAAAGAAAAAACCCGCGTCAGCCTGAACTGACGCGGGTTCTTGTCTGGTCGGGGCGAGAGGATTTGAACCTCCGACCACCTGCACCCCATGCAGGTACGCTACCAGGCTGCGCTACGCCCCGAAGCAAAAAATTATAACAGACAGTTTGCCAGATTTGAACGGGTCGCATGCATTTTCTGCATGTGCGCTGCGCCAGTCGCGACGAGACGCATCGCATTCGATGCGGCCGCGATCCCGATCTGCAAATCGCACGGCTCGCTTTTTGCACAGCGCGCCGCTGCACCGGTAAAATACACGGTTGATCCACGGAAAGCGCCGTGATTTAGCGGAAGAGGATTCCCAGAACATGACTGATCTTCGTCTTACCATGCGGTTCGCTGCAGTGCTCGCCACCGGCGCGCTCGTTGCCGGTTGCGGTACGTCGTCGCCCACCAAGGTGGACTACAAGAGCGACTCGAAATCGAAAGAGGTGTCGCTCGCAGTGCCGCCCAACATGCTCGAGGAATCGGCCGATCAGCGCTCGCTGCCGCCGCAGGGCGGCGCCACTTCCCTGTCCGCGCTCCAGCAGGTCCAGCAGGCGGCGCCGCCGACCGATGCCGTCGTGCCGGCCGTGTCGGGCATGCATATCCAGCGTGACGGCACCGAAAGCTGGCTCGTGATCGACAGCAGGAAGCCGGCCGACGTCTGGCCGCAGGTCCGCCGCTTCTGGCAGGAGCAGGGTTTCCTGCTGGTCGTCGACCAGCGCGACAAGGGCGTGATGGAAACCGACTGGAACGAAACCCATCCGCAGATCAACGACGGCCTGATCCGCAGCGTGATCTCGAAGGCGATGGGCAATTCGTACGTTACCGCCGAGCGCAACAAGTACCGCACGCGTCTCGACACGGCGCCGAACGGTGGCACCTAT
Organism: Burkholderia pyrrocinia; assembly: GCA_001527685.1. GTDB lineage: Bacteria > Pseudomonadota > Gammaproteobacteria > Burkholderiales > Burkholderiaceae > Burkholderia > Burkholderia pyrrocinia_D. Next base: position 403,620 of record LOZU01000072.1, on the reverse strand, counting down.
GTGTTCATCAGCCAGAAGGGCATGCGCGAGGCGCTGACCGGGCCGAACAACGATTCGAGCAAGTGGGAACCGAAGCCGAACGATCCGGCGCTCGAGACCGAATACCTGAAGCGCCTGATGGCCGTTCTCGCGCAGAATGAGCTGCGCGCGAAGAACGGCGAGCCGCCGATCGCCAACATCAGCGATACGCCGCCGCCGGCGAAGGACAAGAAGGGTGGCGCCGACACATCGAAGGCGGCAGCGGCCGCCATCGCGGCGCAAAACGTCGCGCGTTCGTCGTCGCAGGGCACCGACGCATCCGACGCGGGCGCGGTGCCGTCCGAGGTCACGCTCGGCGAACCGTACGATCGCTCGTGGCTGCGCGTCGGCCTCGCGCTCGATCGCGCGAACTTCACGGTCGACGATCGCGACCGCGCGAAGGGGATGTATTTCGTGCGCTACGTCGATCCGAAGGATCTGAGCGCCGCCGAGCAAGGCTTCTGGAGCCAGTTGTTCCACGGCAAGAAGGAAAAGCAGGCGAAGCAATATCGGGTCAACGTGAAGGCGCTCACGCAGGACCAGACGCGCATTGCGATCGTCGACGATGCGGGCGCGATCGACGCGTCGCCGGCAGCACGCCAGATCATGGGTCTGCTCGTGAACCAGCTGCGCTGATCCCGACGTTCTTGCGCGTTCGCAAAGGCCCGCCTTCACCGGCGGGCCTTTGCATTTGCGCGCTCGGAATCCATCTTCCACCGCGCCCGCCGAATGTGGGCGCCCCTCCTCGACGTGACGTTACGTAACATCCGCGTGTTACGGGCGGCGATACGTGCGTTACGCTGCCGGGGACGAGAAATTTCTCTTTTAAATCAATGCAATGCCAACTTGGATGGTGCTGGCATGGAACCTGCTTTTTATACGGAAATCGTCAAGACAGGGAGGGTGGCGTCAGGTATCGGGCATGCGTCGCGAGCGCGTGGCACACGGTACCGGCGCTTCCAAATGCCGGCGCAACCAGCGTTGGTGCAACCGATGATGATCCGCGCGGGCGCGCGGATCTCGATGGCCCCGTCGCCTATCCTCGTAGGGCGACGGTTTCGCCCGCGCTTCTCGCGAAGCGCGGGCAATTTTTTGGGTGCGCCGGTTGCCGCGCATGAGGTGCCGATACGGCCGCCGTGCGATTCGCGTATGCTCGGTTTCTCTTGAAGCCAAGGAGGCCGGCATGGCGGAAATCGCGGTCGTGGCGCTGATCGTTGCGAAACCGGGGGCGGAGGAGCGGTTGCGAGCAGCGCTCGAAGGCATAGTCGAGCCGACCCGCAATGAGAAGGGTGCGCTGCAATACGACCTGCACCGTGACCTGAGCGAACCTGCGCGGTTCGTGTTCGTCGAGCGCTGGGAAGGCGAGGCGGCACTGGCCGCCCATGCGCGTTCCGCGCATATTCTCGCTTATCGCGAGGCGGCCGCGGACTGGATCGAAAGTTCGGAGATCCGCGTGCTGTCGAAGATCGCCTGATGTAGGCGGCGGCCGGGCGGCGCGCCGCCCCGGCTGACGTATGTCAGTGCGATGCGCTGGGGACGTCGAGGATCAGGATGATGGTCCAGTCGGCGTCGCCGTCGTGATGGTATTGGCGCTCCGCGACGATGAACGGCTGCTGCTTGCCTTGCGGGCCGAGAAAGAGCACGTCGCCTTCCATCGGCAGGCACTCGATCGGCGGCAGCGCGAGGAATGCGTCGTCCGAGCCGCGCGGCATCAGTTGCTTGATCTGGCGAGTGGCGGCTTCGGTCCACTCGATGTCGAGTTGAATGTTGCTCATGCTGTCCTCCGCACCGGGGTGCGTACGGGGTGGAAAAGTTCGGTGCGCGACTGTAGCACAGCGCGCGGGCGCCTTAACCGAAAAAGCCGAACCCGGTTGCCCGGATTCGGCTTTTTTGCTTGTGCGGTGCCGCGGAACTTACTGGCTGGCAGCGTCGGCCGGAGCGGCCTTCTTGGCAGCCTTTTTCGCAGCCTTGTGATGGGCCTTCTTGGCCTTTTGATGCTCTTCGTGCATCGCCGGCTCGGCGGCCTGCGCGGCTTGCTGCTGCTGCAGGGCCTGCGCGCGCTGCTCGATTTCGGAAATCTTGGCCGGATCGGTGATGACCTTGATTTCCGTGCTCTCTTGCGCATACGCTGCGCCAGCCAGCGCCGACATCGCAACCAGGATAGCCAGGGACGTCTTCTTCATTGCTTTACCTCCGCTAAGTGGTGATGACCCGAGTGTTGCCGTTCAGTCTGGCGACCGCAATCGAGTGCGTGTCGAGTGTAACAAAAGTGACGGATCAATGCATCGGAACGCGGTTTTGCGCGGGCGCGCGTTGACGTCGCGCAACACGTGCGGCGGATCGTCATGCGCGTGCCATTGTGCATGGCATGGGTGCCGGCAGGTACCTAGGTGTCCTCAGAACCACCCGAGCCAGCGGTACGCGTAGAACTGCGCGATCCCGGCCAGCTCGTGCAGCGCATGCTCGGCGTTGACCAGGTTCTGCCAGCGCGGCAGCCAGCCCTTGCGTGCTTCGCGGCGGTTTGCAAAGACCGGCTGCGCATCGATGCCGAAATGATGGAAATCGAGCAGCGCGCGCCGCATCTGGTATGACGATGTGACGAGAATCCGCGCATCGTCATGCCGTGAGCGTAGTATAGGTGCCGTGAACCTCGCGTTTTCGTAGGTCGTGCGGCTGTTCGCTTCGAGTATCAGGTCGCGGGAGTCGACGCCCTCGGCGACGAGGTAGGGTGCGTAGGTCGCTGCCTCGGTTGCGCCGTGATGCTGCGGATCGCCGCCGGATACGATTACCGTGCAGCGGTCGGCACGCTGCCGGCAGGTGCGGTACAGCTCGGCGGTCTTGTGAATGCGGGCGAGGGCGTCGGTTCGTGGCTCGATGCGTCCGTCGGTGCGCCGGGTTCCCGCGCCGAGCAGGATCAGCGCGGTCTGGCCGCGCATGTCCGGATGTACGACGGGTGTCACGCCGGCCTGCGACCATTCGATCAGTGGTGCCGCGAGCCAGCCCGTCGCGAGCAGCCAGAACAGCGCGACGGCAGCGATTCCGATCGTGCGCCGGTGCTTGCGCCGCAGCATGAAAGCGATGAAGAGAAGTGCAAATGAATCGAACAGAATCAATTTGATTGGGGTATGGTGTCTTTTTATGGATGGCTGACGATCCGGCCCCGACTCGACGCCAAGCGTCCGGCCTCCTGAACCGGTGGCGGCGCCGGCGGGCGGAGATCCCGCCCGGTGCGCTGCCTGGCATTGTCGCTGCACTTTAAGAAAGAATCGAGATGGCCACGTATTCCAACGAAGCGGTGCTCGACGCGCTGAGGCGGGTGCAGTATCGCCAGGTACCGTGGGCGCGTCGCCCGGGTGTATTCGAGTATCTTCGGACGCTCGGGTTGATGGACACGGTCAGGCAGAAGACTGTCGCACCCGCGCCGGGTTTTCACGCGCCGGTCGACATCGCCGTGCTGACGGACAGCGGCCGCGCCGAATTCGCGCGCCTCGAGCGCGACGAGAGATTGCCCGTCTGGGTCGATCGCCGCATGGACGACTACGTGCTCAGCGAAGCGAGCGCCGTCGCGATACTCGAAAGTCGCCTGTAGCGCGTCCGGCCTGTCCGCGTCAGGACAAAAAAAGCCCGTATCGCGAGGATACGGGCGTACCGGATACTTTTTGCTGTTGCCACGCTGTGCTCATGGCAAGGATGTTGACCCGTTCCATTCCGCTCAGTTCCCGATCGAACACATTTTCTTCAATGTTGCAGATGTCGGTTTACTGATGGCGGGACGTGTCCTGTTGCGGCGAGCCGACACGTGCGCGCGCATTGTTGGCGATGTCGCCGCGCAGGTCGCCGCGCGGTACCGTTTGCCGGCCGGATTGATCGGCGCCAGGCGGCGCGTGCAGATTGCCTTTGTGTTCCTGTTGCCGGTGAGGCTGCCGGGTGCGGTCGTCGGCGTGCGCTGGCGATGCAAGCACCAGTGAAACGACAATGCCGCATGCAGCGAGCAGTGACATTGGTTTCATGGTGGGCTCCCTCAAGCCGTCGATGCGGCCCGTTGATATGACGCTAAGGTAAGCGCGGGAGTGCAGGCTTGCTGTAAATATTGGTAAATAGATGTATCGCTGCGCGACAGTGATGCGCGACGGGCTGCCCCGTGGCGCGGGACGCTCGCCGGAAAGAGAGCGGGCGGCCGAAGCCGCCCGGTGCACTATCTATCCTTTACGCCATCTTGACCGGTGCGCGCCACGATTCCGGATTGGTCCAGAAGGCGCCGCGCAGCCGGTCGCGGCTCGGCGGTGCGGGTGGCTTGGCCGCGCTCGCGCCGATGCGCCCGCGCAGCGAGATTTGCCGGCCGCTCGTGCCGAGTCGCTTCACGATCTCGGCGAGCGTGCCGTCGGCTTGCCATTCGTCGAAGCGGCGACGGCAGGTCGGCGGCGACGGATAGCGGCCCGGCAGCTTTGACCAGCCTTCACCGGTCGACAGGACCCACAGCACGGCATTCACCACCGAACGGGCTTCCACGCGGGGACGGCCGCGGCGCTCGCTCCGCGCGGGTTCCGAACAAAACAGACCCTCGACCAGCGCCCACTCGTTATCTCTCAAATCGTCGAACAGCATCATGTCCTCACCTCAGCGAAGCAAACTCCGGTGCGCTGCCCTGCGCCGCGCACTCTTCAAGCACTCGGCCAACGAGTGCCGGGTGGGGGCGTCCGATCCGTCGGCGATGGATTTCATGTATTCCATCGGACGAAACCGCGCCCTGTGCGTCAGGTAGAGCACGAAGCGTGCCACGTAGGAGGTGAACCCTGCGAGATCCGCTTGGCAGCGAGCTGACGGCTACGTCAGCTAGGGCCGTATAAGACGCCAAAATAACCCGTCAGCAAATCGGGACAATCACCAATCTTGTGCAATTCGCCCGCGTCGCGTGCGTTTGTTCGCTTATTGCACCGCAGCGAAACATGTGCGGCAGGTACGGGATTGGGGCACTAGAATCGCGCATCGATGCCAGAGATTGATGAGGTAAGAACATGAACATCACGCTGCGCCAGCTTCGCGTGTTCATCGAGGTCGCGCGGCTCAAGAGCTTCAGCCGCGCCGGCGACGAGATCGGGCTCACGCAGTCCGCGGTGAGCCGCTGCGTGCGCGAGCTGGAGGCGGAGCTCGGGCTGAAGCTGATCGACCGCACCACGCGAGACGTGCAGCTGACCGACGTCGGCGGCAACCTGATCGCGAGCGTGTCGCGCCTGATCGACGATCTCGACGACACGCTGCGGGAGATCCGCGAAATCGGCGAGCAGCGCCGTGGCCGCGTGATCGTCGCGGCGAGCCCGACGATCGCCTGCCGCCTGATGCCCCGTGTCGTGGCGGCCTGCGAGCGGCAGTTCCCGTTCGTCACGCTCGGCTTGCGCGACGACGTGCAGAGCGACGTGCTGCGCAAGGTGAAGTCCAGCGAGGTCGATTTCGGGGTCGTGATCGGGCCGCTCAGCGTCGCCGACCTGGTGAGCGAGCCGTTGATGACCGATTCGTTCTGCCTGGTCGCGCGCGCCGATCATCCGCTCGCATCGCATGCGGAGGTGCCGTGGTCGGCATTGAACGGCGAGCGTCTCGTGCTGCTCGATCATGCGTCGGGCAGCCGGCCCCTGATCGACGCGGCGCTGGCCGCGCACCGGGTGGGCGTGACGGTCGTGCAGGAGCTGGGCCATTCGGCGACGGTGTTCGGGCTCGTCGAGGCCGGCGTCGGCGTGAGCGTGCAGCCGTGGCTGTCGCTGCCGCTGCCGGCCGGCTCGACGCTCGTCGCGCGGCCGCTCACGCCGCGCGCCGAGCGTACCGTCGAGCTGGTGCGGCGGCGCGACCGTTCGCTGTCGCCGGCCGCCCAGGCGATCTGGGAGCTTGTGCACCAGATGCCGGCGCGGGCCGAGGATCTCGACTGACGGCGAGCCGTCCGTCCGCGCGTTAGGCCCCGAGATGGCGGCAGCTTCGCGCGGTGGCGCGACGCGGGTGTCGAGGGCCTGCGATGCTTCGTGGCGCCCGGCGCGGCGTCGCGGTGAAGCGGGGCCGGACCGTTGTGGCGAGGCGGATGCAGTCCGCTCGGCTCATCTTTACGCACTCGGCAATTTTGCGTAAGATGGCGTTCAGTCACGCGGTTCCCTCGTTGAATCGTGCTGTTCCGTCCGGTTTGGGCCTGGCTTGAAGTTGATTCGCCGCCCCCGGTTCGTGCTCCCATCAATATGACCGATCAGAATCGGGCGAGCGCGTCTTCCGTTCCTTTCGTCTGTTTGTTGATCCGGTTCGTTTGACCACAGGGTCTGGCCTAGCTGCATGAATACCCAAGAGGCGAAGATCGTCCTCGAGACTGCCTTGATCTGCGCGCAGGAACCGCTGAAGCTCGGCGATTTGCGCAAGCTCTTTGCCGACAGCGTGTCGGCTGACACGGTCCGCACGTTGCTCGAAGATCTGAAACAGGAATGGTCCGGTCGCGGCGTCGAACTGGTCGCTCTGGCGAGTGGATGGCGCTTTCAGAGCAAGCCGGCGATGCGCGGTTTTCTCGATCGCGTGCACCCGGAGAAGCCGCCGAAGTATTCGCGGGCGGTGCTCGAGACGCTGGCGATCATCGCGTACCGGCAGCCGGTCACGCGCGGCGACATCGAGGAAATTCGCGGTGTCACGGTGAACACGCAGGTGGTCAAGCAACTCGAGGATCGTGGCTGGATCGAGGTGATCGGGCATCGCGACGTGCCGGGGCGTCCGGCGCTGTACGCGACGACCAAGCAGTTCCTCGACGATCTCGGCCTGAAGGCGCTCGACGATCTGCCCGCGCTCGAGGAGCCGGCGGCCAACATCGAGGCCGCGTTGCTCGCGCAGCAGGCGATGGATTTCGAGGACGGTGTCCCGGCCGCGGACGAGGCGGACAGCGAAGCGGCGGCGGATGCGTCCGCAGTGCCTGTCGGCGACGTGCCCGGCGACGCCTCGACGCAGGAAACGCCCAGCCGCGATACGCTCGAGGCTGACGATGTGCAGGCAGTACAGGCCGGAGCCGAAGCAGCGCCGGCGAGCGTGCGGCCCGTGCCGCTGCACGCGGAGTTGAACGAGGAAGATCGCAAGCCGGCCGCCGAAGCGGCAGCCGGCGACGGAGCGGAAGCGGTCGACGGCATGCCCGGTGTGGCCGGTCGTGTCGATGCACCCCGTTCCCGTCCCGCGGACGACGAGATGCTGGACGACACGTCCGACAGTCTCGCGGATGCCGTACGCAGCGCCAGCGCGCCCATCGGTGCGGACGAGCTGCCGGACGACGAAGCAGAGCCCGAGCAGCGTCGCGCCTGATCGCGGCCGATTTCATGCCGCGCCCGCGCCGGGCGCGAGACCTGACATTTTGAGGTTGTTTTGACTGATATCCACGATATTGAATCGTCCGCGCCTGCCGTGCAGGCGGCGCGTGCCGACGATGCGCCCGAGCAGGGCGCGGGCGGCGACGAGCGTCCCCGCCGCGGTCTGCGGCGCGGCCCGCGCAGCCTGATTGCGCGCCGCCGTGCGGCGGCCAAGTCGAAGGGCGCCGAGGGTGCGCCGCAGGGCGACGAAGGGGCCGAGGCGCCCGCCGAAGCGGTGGAAGCGCAGCAGCCGGCGCGCGCGCCGCGCAAGGAAGGCGCGGCGAAGGGCGGGCGCAAGCCTGCGGCCAAGCGCGAAGGCGGTGCGGCGCGCCAGGGCGCCCAAGGTGGCCAGGGCAAGCGCGGTGGTGGCGCAGGTGTGGCGAGCGCCGCGGGCGACGCTGCGCAGGACGACCTGTTCGCGTACGTGACGTCGCCGGCTTTCGACGCGGACAACTCCGCGGCGGGCAGCGGCGTGCGTGCGCCGATGCTGCGGCGCGGCCGCAGCCAGCCGGCGAACAAGCGCGTGCTGTCGCCGGACGACGACGCGCCGAAGCTCCACAAGGTGCTGGCGGAAGCCGGCATGGGCTCGCGCCGTGAAATGGAAGAGCTGATCGTCGCCGGCCGCGTGTCGGTGAACGGCGAGCCGGCGCACATCGGCCAGCGCATCATGCCGACCGATCAGGTGCGGATCAACGGCAAGCCGGTCAAGCGCAAGCTGCCGAACAAGCCGCCGCGCGTGCTGCTGTACCACAAGCCGACCGGCGAGATCGTCAGCCATGCGGATCCGGAAGGCCGTCCGTCGGTGTTCGATCGCCTGCCGCCGATGAAGACGGCCAAATGGCTCGCGGTCGGCCGCCTCGACTTCAATACCGAAGGCCTGCTGATGCTGACGACGTCGGGCGACCTCGCGAACCGCTTCATGCATCCGCGCTACAGCGTCGAGCGCGAGTATGCGGTGCGGGTGGTCGGCGAGCTTACCGAAGGCAATCGGCAGAAGCTGCTGCACGGCGTCGAGCTGGACGACGGCCCCGCAAACTTCCTGCGCATCCGCGACGGCGGCGGCGAAGGCACGAATCACTGGTATCACGTTGCGCTGGCCGAAGGCCGCAATCGTGAAGTGCGCCGGATGTTCGAGGCGGCCGGCCTGATGGTGAGCCGCCTGATCCGTACGCGTCACGGCCCGATCCCGCTGCCGCGCGGTCTGAAGCGCGGCCGCTGGGAAGAGCTCGACGAAGCGCAGGTGCGCAAGCTGATGGCGACCGTCGGCCTGAAGGCGCCGACGGAAGAGAAGGGCGGCAAGCGCGGCGGCGGCCAGGCCGAGCGCCGCCAGCCGGATCCGATGGAGACGTCGATGGGCTTCATCGGCCGCGAGCCGGTGCTGACGACGCACGGCAACCTCGACCAGCCGCGGCGCGGCCCGCGGCGCGGCGCCACGGGCGGCTTCGCCGGCCCGAGCGGTTACGGCGGCGGCATGCCGGGGATGTCGGGCGGCGGCTACGGCGGCCAGCGCGCCGGCGGGCGTGACGTCGACGGCAACCGCGCGTCGTATGGCGCGGGCGGCAACAAGCGTGGTGGCGGCAGCGCAGGCAAGGGCGGCGGCAGCCGCAACCCGAACGGCAATCGCGCGGAAGGCGCCGGCGCTGGCACCGGCGGCGCGCGCGGCGGTCAGCGTCCGCAACGGAACCGTTCGCGCGGCCGCTAAGCCGCGTATCGCGGTGCAATATGCTCCGCCTCGCCGGCAAAATCGGTGTGAAGTACCGGTTTTACCGGCGAGCGCTTGGCGTTTGCACCAAAAATCGCTATAATCGCGAAGTCGCTGGGCGTACGGATTTGATGTGCGGCTCAGGTGCGACCACCGGTAAGAAGATGGGCGTTCCGCCCATTTTTTTTTGCTGAAACGGTTTGGCATCTCGGGTAGCGCTTCCTGCGCCGGCTAAGGCGCGCGCCCGCGGGTGAATTCGCGAGCGGCGGGCGCGAACACCTGAGAGGGCACTGTGCAACTGACGGAACTGATAGAAACCACGGTCACCGGACTCGGCTACGAGCTGGTGGATCTCGAGCGCACCGGGCGCGGCATGCTTTGCATCTATATCGACCAGCCTGCCGGCATTTCGCTCGACGATTGCGAAAAGGTCACGCGTCAGCTCCAGCACGTCTTGACGGTCGAAAACATCGATTACGAACGGCTCGAAGTCTCGTCCCCGGGGCTCGACCGCCCGTTGAGGAAGCTGGCCGACTTCGAGCGCTTCGCCGGCAGCGAAGTCTCCGTGACCCTGAAAAAGCCGCTGGATGGGCGCAAGACCTACCGGGGCATTCTGCATGCACCGAACGGCGAAACGATCGGTTTGGAATTTGAGAGGAAGAAGGGCGAGGCGGCCATGCTGGATTTCACGCTGGCCGACATCGACAAAGCCCGCCTGATTCCGCAAGTTGACTTTAGGAGCCGCAAATAATGAGTCGCGAAGTGTTGATGCTGGTGGATGCGCTGGCGCGCGAGAAAAACGTCGACAAGGATGTCGTGCTGGGCGCCCTCGAGGCGGCGCTCGCATCGGCGTCCAAGAAGCTGTTCGACGAAGGCGCCGAAATTCGCGTCCATATCGATCGCGAAAGCGGCGAGCACGAAACCTTCCGTCGCTGGCTCGTCGTGCCTGACGAAGCCGGCCTGCAGGAGCCGGATCGCGAGATCCTGCTGTTCGAGGCACGTGAGCAGAAGTCTGACGTCGAAGTCGGCGACTACATCGAGGAGTCGGTGCCGTCGATCGAGTTCGGCCGCATCGGCGCGCAGGCTGCGAAGCAGGTGATCCTGCAGAAGGTGCGCGACGCCGAGCGCGAGCAGATCCTGAACGACTACCTCGAGCGCGGCGAAAAGATCATGACGGGCACGGTGAAGCGCCTGGACAAGGGCAACTTCATCGTCGAATCGGGCCGCGTCGAGGCGCTGCTGCGCCGCGACCAGCTGATCCCGAAGGAAAACCTGCGCGTGGGCGACCGCGTGCGCGCGTACATCGCGAAGGTCGACCGCACTGCGCGCGGCCCGCAGATCGAGCTGTCGCGCACCGCGCCGGAATTCCTGATGAAGCTGTTCGAAATGGAAGTGCCGGAGATCGAGCAGGGCCTGCTCGAGATCAAGGCGGCGGCGCGCGACCCGGGCGTGCGCGCGAAGATCGGCGTCATCGCGTACGACAAGCGGATCGATCCGATCGGCACCTGCGTCGGCATTCGCGGCTCGCGCGTGCAGGCCGTGCGCAACGAGCTCGGTGGCGAAAATATCGACATCGTGCTATGGTCGGAGGATCCCGCCCAGTTCGTGATCGGCGCGCTCGCGCCGGCAGCCGTCCAGTCGATCGTCGTCGATGAAGAAAGACATTCGATGGACGTCGTCGTCGACGAAAACGAACTCGCTGTCGCGATCGGCCGCAGCGGTCAGAACGTTCGCCTTGCCAGCGAACTGACCGGCTGGCAGATCAACATCATGACGCCGGACGAGTCTGCCCAGAAGCAGGGTGAAGAACGCGACAGGCTGCGTGCGTTGTTCATGGCGCGTCTCGACGTCGACGAAGAAGTTGCCGACATCCTGATCGACGAAGGCTTCACGAGCCTCGAAGAGATCGCTTACGTGCCGCTCAACGAAATGCTCGAGATCGAGGCATTCGACGAGGACACCGTGCACGAGCTGCGCAACCGCGCGCGTGACGCGCTGCTGACGATGGCGATCGCGAACGAAGAAAAGGTCGAAAACGCAGCACTGGATCTGAAGAGCCTCGACGGCATCACGCCGGAGTTGCTTTCGAAGCTGGCCGAACGTGGCGTGGCCACGCGCGACGATCTCGCGGAGCTGGCAGTGGATGAACTGGTCGACATGACCGGGATGGAAGAGGATGCCGCTAAGGCGTTGATCATGAAAGCACGTGAACATTGGTTCCAGTGAGAAATGACCATGGCGCACTGATTTGATGGCGGCCGGAAGGCCTGACCCGATGCTAACCGCAAGGAATCTGTCCTTGCACTAAGAGGAATGAATGGCGAGTAACAACGTAGCCCAATTTGCCGCGGAACTGAAAATGCCTGCTGGTGTGCTGCTCGAACAGCTGCAGGCAGCGGGCGTCCAGAAAGCGAGTGAAGACGATGCGCTGTCCGAGGCGGACAAGGCGCGTCTGCTCGATCATTTGCGCAAGTCGCACGGCGCGACCGATGGCGACAAGCGCAAGATCACGCTGACCCGCAAGCATACGTCGGAGATCAAGCAGTCCGACGCGACGGGCAAGGCTCGCACCATTCAGGTCGAGGTTCGCAAGAAGCGTACGTTCGTCAAGCGCGACGACGTGGGCGATGTCGCGGATCAGGGTCAGGCGCACGCCGCTGAAGCGGATGACGATGCGGAACTGAAGCGTCGCGAGGAAGAAGCGCGCCGCGAGGCCGAGCTGCTCGAGCAGCAGGCGCAGGAGCTGCGCGAGCGCCAGGAGCGCCTCGAGCGCGAGGAAGCCGAGCGCCGCGCCCGCGAGGAAGCGGCTGAAGCGGAGCGTCGCCGCGCCGAGGAAGAGGCGGCCACGAAGCGTGCCGCAGCCGAAGCGGCGGCGAAGCAGGCGGCTGTCCAGCAGGAGCAGGTGGCTGCCCAGCAGGCTGCCGCAGCGGAGCAGGGAGTGCGCACGCAGTCGTCGCAGGACGAAGAGCGTGCCGCCGCCGAACGCGCCGCCCAGCGCGAAGCCGCGAAGAAGGCCGAGGACGCCGCTCGTGAAGCGGCCGACAAGGCACGCGCCGAGCAGGAAGAGATCAGCAAGCGCCGCGCGGCCGCCGAGGCCGAAGCGCGTGCGATCCGCGAAATGATGAACACGCCGCGCAAGGCCGTGGTCAAGGCCGTCGAACCGCCGAAGCCGGTGGAACCGGCGAAGCCGGCCGAAGCCAAGGGCACGCTGCACAAGCCGGCCAAGCCGGCGGGCGAAGGCGCGCAGGCGCGTCCGGCGGCGAAGAAGCCGGCTGGCGCAGCGCCGGCGACCACGCAGGCGCCGGCAGGCGCGGGCGACCGCAACAAGAAGCCGGGCGCCGGCAAGGGCGGCTGGCAGGACGACGCTGCGAAGCGTCGCGGCATCAAGACGCGCGGCGATTCGAGCGGCGGCGTCGACCGCGGCTGGCGCGGCGGCCCGAAGGGGCGCGGCCGTCACCAGGACAGCGCATCGTCGTTCCAGGCGCCGACCGAGCCGATCGTCCGCGAAGTGCACGTGCCGGAAACCATCTCGGTGGCCGACCTCGCGCACAAGATGTCCGTCAAGGCATCGGAAGTCATCAAGGTGATGATGAAGATGGGCCAGATGGTCACGATCAACCAGGTGCTGGACCAGGAAACGGCGATGATCATCGTCGAGGAGCTGGGCCACCGCGCGGTTGCCGCGAAGCTGGACGATCCGGAAGCGCTGCTCGTCGAAGGCGAGACCGGCACGGATGCGGAACAGCTGCCGCGTCCGCCGGTCGTCACGGTGATGGGTCACGTCGACCACGGCAAGACCTCGCTGCTCGACTACATCCGTCGCGCGAAGGTGGCAGCGGGCGAGGCGGGCGGCATTACGCAGCACATCGGCGCGTATCACGTCGAAACGCCGCGCGGTGTCGTCACGTTCCTCGATACCCCGGGTCACGAGGCGTTCACGGCCATGCGTGCGCGCGGCGCGAAAGCGACCGACATCGTCATTCTGGTGGTCGCGGCCGACGACGGCGTGATGCCGCAGACGAAGGAAGCGATCTCGCACGCGAAGGCGGGCGGCGTGCCGATCGTCGTCGCGATCAACAAGATCGACAAGCCGGAAGCGAACCCCGACCGCGTCAAGCAGGAACTGGTCGCGGAAGGCGTCGTGCCGGAAGAGTACGGCGGCGATTCGCCGTTCGTGCCGGTGTCGGCGAAGACGGGTGCGGGCATCGACGATCTGCTCGAGAACGTGCTGCTGCAGGCCGAAGTGCTGGAACTGACGGCACCGGTCGAGGCGCCGGCCAAGGGTATCGTGATCGAAGCGAAGCTCGACAAGGGCAAGGGCCCGGTCGCGACGATGCTGGTGCAGTCCGGTACGCTGAATCGCGGCGACATCGTGCTCGCGGGCACGGCCTACGGCCGCGTGCGTGCGATGCTCGACGAGAACGGCAAGCCGACGAAGGAAGCCGGCCCGTCGATTCCGGTCGAGATCCAGGGTCTGTCGGAAGTCCCGGGTGCCGGCGAGGAAGTGATCGTGCTGCCGGACGAGCGCAAGGCGCGCGAAATCGCGCTGTTCCGCCAGGGCAAGTTCCGCGACGTGAAGCTGGCGAAGCAGCAGGCCGCGAAGCTGGAAAGCATGCTCGAGCAGATGGGCGAGGGCGAAGTGCAGAACCTGCCGCTCATCATCAAGGCGGACGTGCAAGGCTCGCAGGAAGCGCTGGTGCAGTCGCTGCTCAAGCTGTCGACCGACGAAGTTCGCGTGCAGATCGTGCACAGCGCGGTGGGCGGCATCAGCGAAAGCGACGTCAACCTGGCGACGGCGTCGAAGGCGGTCATCATCGGCTTCAACACCCGTGCCGATGCACAGGCGCGCAAGCTCGCCGAATCGAACGGCATCGACATCCGCTACTACAACATCATCTATGACGCTGTGGATGAGGTGAAGGCGGCCATGTCGGGCATGCTGGCACCGGAGAAGCGCGAAGTCGTGACCGGCATGGTCGAGGTGCGCCAGGTGTTCAAGGTGCCGAAGATCGGCGCGGTTGCGGGCTGTATGGTCACGGACGGCGTGGTCAAGCGTACGTCGTCGGTGCGCGTGCTGCGCAACAACGTCGTGATCTTCACCGGCGAACTCGAATCGCTGAAGCGCTTCAAGGACGACGTCAAGGAAGTCCGACAAGGCTTCGAGTGCGGTATGTCGGTGAAGAACTTCAACGACATCGTCGAAGGCGACCAGTTCGAAGTCTTCGAAGTGACCGAAGTCGCGCGTACGCTGTAATCATCGCGCATCGGCTCATGGGCGGGGCAGGCTTGGGCCTGTCCCGCCCATTTTCATGGCGGCCCGCAAAGCGGGTTGCCTACACTGCCCCGAACAACGGGGCACGGATCGATCATGTCCAGGAAACGTACTTCTCCCAATCGCAACGTGCAGATCGCCGACCAGATTCAGCGCGACCTGTCCGAACTCATCATGCGCGAGGTCAAGGATCCGCGCATCGGCATCGTGACCATCCAGAGCGTGGAACTCACGCCGGATTACGCGCACGCGAAGGTGTACTTCACGACGCTGACCGGCAAGCCGGCGGACACGCAGGAGGCGCTGAACCATGCGTCCGGCCACCTGCATAACCTGCTGTTCAAGCGGCTGCACATCCATACCGTGCCGACGCTGCATTTCCATTACGACCAGACGATCGAAAAGGCGGTGGCTATGTCGCGCCTGATCGAAGAGGCCAACGCAACGCGCGCGAAGGACGACGACGAAACCGACGCGGCGCCGGCAAAGGACGATTGAGTTCGCCCGGCCTATGACGAATGCAGCATCCCAACGCCCACGCGTGCCCCGGCGCGCGCTGGACGGCGTCCTCCTGCTCGACAAGCCGGTCGGCCTGTCGAGCAACGACGCCCTGATTCGCGCCAAGCGCCTGTATCTCGCGAAGAAGGCGGGCCACACCGGCACGCTCGACCCGCTGGCGTCCGGCCTGTTGCCGCTGTGCTTCGGCGAAGCGACGAAGTTCTCGCAAGACCTGCTCGAAGCCGACAAGACCTACGAGGCGACGATGCGCCTCGGGGTGCGTACCGCGACCGGCGATGCGGAGGGCGAGGTGCTCGACACACGCCCGGTCGAATGCGATCGCGCGGCAGTGGACGCGGCGCTCGCGCGCTTCACCGGCGAGATTGTGCAGGTGCCGCCGATGTATTCGGCGCTCAAGCGCGACGGCAAGCCGCTGTACGAATATGCGCGCGCGGGCCAGACGGTCGAACGCGAAGGGCGCGCCGTCACGATCCACGTGCTCGAACTGCTGGCATGCGATCTGCCCGACGTGACGTTTCGCGTGACCTGCAGCAAGGGCACCTACGTGCGCACGCTGGCGGAAGACATCGGCGAGGCGCTCGGCTGCGGCGCGCACCTGACGATGCTGCGCCGTACCGGCGTCGGCGCGTTGACGCTCGACCATGCGGTGACGCTCGATGCGCTGTCCGACGCCGATGCGGCGGCGCGCGACGCGTGGCTGCAGCCGGTCGATGCGCTGCTGTCGACGTTCCCGCTGGTGCGTCTCGACGACGAATGCGCGAAGCGCTTCCTGCATGGCCAGCGCTTGCGCTTGTCCGAGCTCGGGGCGATCGACGCGAACGAGGGCGAGCGGGTGCGCGTGTACGATGCGACGCGGTTGCTCGGCGTGGCGCGCGCGGCGAACGGCGTGCTGGCGCCCGAGCGGCTCGTCGTGACTGCGGCGGCATGAGTTGAATCGAGGCAGCGGCGCATCCGCGTCGCCGGCAGCATGAAAAAGGCCCGGTCGTTTGTCGACCGGGCCTTTTGTCTTGTCGCGAGATGCTCGGCGCTCAGTGCGCGGCCGATGCCGCCGCGCCCGCATCGCCGCCGCCCGTGCGTTCGGGCTTCGTGATCCAGATCAGCGCGACCAGCAGCACGAAGATCGCCGCCGAAATGTAGAACAGGTCGTTCACGCCGAGCTGCGCGGCCTGCTGCGTGGCCATGTTGTTGATGAGGCCATGCGCCTGCTGCTGGGTCAGGCCGAGACTGCCCATCTGCGTGACGGCCTGGTTGAACGCCGGGTTATAGGCGTTCGCCTGCTCGACCAGTTGCGCGTGATGGAAGTTGTTCCGGTGATCCCACGCGGTCTGGAAGATCGACGTGCCGATGCCGCCGCACATGATCCGCACGAAGTTCGACAGGCCCGATGCCGCCGGAATGCGGTGGCCGGGCAGGCCGGACAGCGTGATCGATACGAGCGGGATGAAGAAGCCCGCCATCGCGATGCCCTGCACGAGCGTCGGCAGCGTCAGCGACCACTCGTCGACGCCGGTCGTATAGCGGGAGCGCATCCAGAAGCACAGCGCAAAGATCAGGAACGACGCGGTCGAGATATAGCGGGGATCGGTGCGCGGCAGGTACTTCCCGGTGAGCGGCGACAGCAGGATCGCGAACAGCCCGACAGGTGCCATGACCAGGCCGGCGTCGGTCGCGGTATAGCCGATCTGCGTCTGCAGCCACAGCGGCAATAGCACGAGGTTGCCGAAGTACAGGCCGTACCCGATCGACAGCGCGACCGTGCCGCCGGTGAAGTTCCGTCTGCGGAACAGCGACAGGTCGACGACAGGATGCTCGGCGGTGAGCTCCCAGACGACAAAGAATGCGAACGCGATGACGGCGGTCAGCGCGAGCACGACGATCGTCGTCGATGAGAACCAGTCGAGGTCCTTGCCCTTGTCGAGCATGATCTGCAATGAGCCGACCCAGACGACGAGCAGCGCGAGGCCGACGCCGTCGATCGGCGCGCGGCGCACGGTCGACTCGCGCTTGCGGTAGATCGTCCACGTCGCGATCGCGGCGGCGATGCCGACCGGTATGTTGACGTAGAAGATCCACGGCCACGAGTAGTTGTCCGAAATCCAGCCGCCGAGAATCGGGCCGGCGACGGGCGCGATCAGTGTCGTCATGGCCCAGAGCGCGAGCGCCATCGGTGCCTTCGCGCGCGGGTAGCTCGACAGCAGTAGCGCTTGCGACAGCGGGATCATCGGACCCGCGACGGCGCCCTGCAGCACGCGCGACGCGAGCAGGAACGGCAGCGTCGGCGAGAGTCCGCACATCCACGACGAAATGACGAACAGGATGATCGACGCGAGGAACAGGCGGACTTGCCCGATGCGATCGGTGAGCCAGCCGGTCAGCGGTACGGAGATCGCGTTCGCGACCGCGAACGACGTGATGACCCAGGTACCCTGGTCGGACGACACGCCGAGATCGCCCGAGATGGTCGGGATCGCGACGTTCGCGATCGACGTGTCGAGCACGTTCATGAACACGGCGAGCGACACCGCGATCGTGCCGATCAGGAGCTGCCCGCCCTGCAAGGGCGGGTGAGAGACAGGAGCTTGTGCCATGTCGGTGGGTTTCCGGAAACGGAACGCTTACATCATTTTCGCGATGTTGCCCTGCTTCGCCGCGGCCGGCGCCGGCGCGCCGGCGCCCGCGTTCTCCGCGATGATGCGTGCGATCTCGGCGTTGGCGTCGTCGCCGTACTTCGCGAACACGTCGGTCTGGTAGACCGTGTTCTGCACGTTGCCGAGCTGGTTGCCGCTTTCGTCCTTGATGTCGACGTCGACCTGCATCGACAGGCCGATGCGCAGCGGATGCTTGTCGAGGTCCTTCGGATCGAGCTCGACTCGCACCGGCAGGCGCTGCACGACCTTGATCCAGTTGCCGGTCGCGTTTTGCGCCGGCAGCAGCGAGAACGCCGAGCCGGTGCCGGCCGAGAAGCCGATGACCTTGCCGTGATAGACGAACGACGAGCCGTAGATGTCGGCCGTCAGCTCGACCGGCTGGCCGATGCGCATGTGCTTGAGCTGGACTTCCTTGAAGTTCGCGTCGACCCACACCGAGTTCAGCGGCACGACCGACATCAGCGGCGTGCCCGGCGACACGCGCTGGCCGACCTGCACCGAACGCTTCGCGACGTAGCCGGTGACGGGCGCGGGCAGCGTGTTGCGCGCGTTCGCAAGATACGCATCGCGGACCTTCGCGGCGGACGCGAGCACGTTCGGGTGCGTCGCGATCGTGGTATTCGCGGTCAGTGCGCGGTTCGACGCGAGCTGCTGCTGCGCGGTGTCGAGCGACGCCTGCGCGGCCTTCACGGCGTCACGCGCGTGCGAGATCTCTTCCTGCGACACGGCGCCCGTCTGGGCAACGGCGACGCGGCGGCGCAAGTCGTCCTCGGCGCGCGACAGATCCGACTGGCGCAGTGCGACCTGTGCACGATACTGGTCGTCGTTGACGAACAGGCCGCGCACCTGGCGCACCGTCTGCGCGAGGTTCGCTTCAGCCTGCTGCAGCGCGACCTGCGAATCGGCCGGGTCGAGCAGCACGAGCGGATCGCCGGCCTTGACCGTCTGCGTATCGTCGGCCTTCACCGCGATGACCGTGCCGACGACTTGCGGCGTGATCTGCACGACGTTGCCGTTGACGTACGCGTCGTCGGTCGACTCGTGGAAGCGCGCGACGAGGAAGTAGTACAGCCCGTACGCGATGGCCGCGATCACGATGACCGCGACGAGCAGCGTCATCATCCGTTTGCGCTTGCCGTTGTTTTGCGGCTGGGCGCTGGCGGCGTTTTGTTGAGGGTCGCTCATGGCGATTTTCTCCGTCCGTTGATTCGTGTGTCTGCGTTGTCGATTGGGCCGGTTCAGTTCGCGGCCTGTTGTGCGGTCTTCGCCTGCGCGGCGCGATCGGCATCGGGTGCGGCGAGGCGGGTGCCGGTGGCGTCGAAGCCGCCGCCGAGCGCGTTGATCAGCGCGAACTGCATGTCGCGGCGCCGCATCTTCAGGTTGGTCACGGTCTGTTCCGACGCGAGGCGGTTGCTGTCCGCGTTCAGCACCTGCAGCTGCGGCGACAGGCCGGCCTTGTAGCGGATCACGGCCAGGTCGTAGGCGCGCGTCGATGCATCGAGCGCGCGCTGCGCGTCGTCCATCTGCCTGTCGACCGCGCGGATCGACGCGACCTGCGTCGCGACGTCGTTCATCGCGCCGATCAGCGTCTGGTTGTAGTTCGCGACGGACAGGTCGAAGTCCGCATAGCGGCCCTTGAGTTGCGCGCGCAGCGCGCCGGCGTCGAAGATCGGCAGGTGGATCGCGGGGCTGAACTGCGCCTGGCGGCTCGCGAAGTTCAGGAATTTGCCCCAGCCGAACGCATCGAAGCCGAAGCCCGCCGCGAGGTTCACGTCGGGGTAGAACTCGGCTTTCGCTTCCTTCACGTCGTGCATTGCGGCTTCGACCTGCCAGCGCGCGGCGACGATGTCCGCACGGCGCGACACGAGGTCGGCAGGCAGGTTGTCGGGCAGCGTGACGGCGCCGCCCGGGTTCAGCACCGGCTGCGCGATCTGCAGCCCGCGGTCGGGCCCCTTGCCGAGCAGCGCGGCGAGCTGGTAGCGCACCGTCGTGATCTGGCCTTCGAGGTCGGACAGCGACGCCTGGGTGGTCGCGATGTTGCCGCGCGCGGTCTGGCGCTCGACGTTGGTATCGAGGCCGGCCGATACGCGGCCGTCGGTGATCTTGCCGACCGTCTGGCGGTTGGCGATCTCGCGCTGCGCGATGTCGCGCAGCGCATAGAGCTGCGCGAGCGAGTTGTAGGTGCGCGCGATCGACGAGGCGAGCGTGACGCGCGCCTGCTGCATGTCGGCCTCGGCAGCCTTTTCCTGCGACACGGCGGTGTGCAGGCGCTCGCGATTCTTGCCCCACAGGTCGAGATCCCACGACGCGCTCGCGAGCGCGTTGTTCTCGCTGTACCACTGTCCGCCCAGCGGCGGCGGGAAGAGTGCGTTGCTCGAATACAGCTGGCGGTTCCACGAATAGCTGCCCTCGACCTTCGGCAGCAGCGTCGAGCGCGACGATTCGATATACGACGACGCCTTCGCGATCCGCGCCTGCGCCTGGGCAATCGACGGGCTGTCGGCGAGCGCTTCGTCGATCAGCTTCGGCAATTGCGGATCGCCAAACTGCGCAGCCCAGTCGAGCGACGGCCACTTGCCGCCTTCGGCCGGCAGGCTCTGCGCGGTTTCGAATTGCGACGCGGGGGCGATCTGCTTGTCGCTCTTGATGCCGAAGTAGTTTGCGCAGCCCGCCAGCGCCAGCGCGGCGACCGCGGCGGCGACGGCGGTACGGCACGATCCGGCACGCACGGACAACGGGGAGGATTTCATCGCGCTGATCCCTGACTCGGAATGAATGATGGACACTGCAAGGATTTCCTTACATTAATCTGTCAAAGATGATTGTTGTGGCAATTATTGCGGTGCAATGCCGCCGGTCGTCTCGCACGCGTTGCCGAGAATGCGTCGCAGCATGCTTTTCAGGAAGCCGACTTCCTCCGGCGTGAAGCCGTCCAGCAACTGGTCGAGCACGCCGCGGAAGATGGCCGGCAGCCGTTCGGCGAGTGCGCGCCCTTCGTCCGTCAGTTCGAGCCGCACGACGCGCCGGTCCTCGACGCTGCGCACGCGGGACAGCAGGCCGCGTTTCTCGACACGGTCGAGCAGGCGCGTGACCGCGCTTGCGTCGATCCCGTATTCGCGGGCGAGCTCGGCGGCCGTCGAGCATTTGCCGACCGCGATCATGAACAGCATGCTGGCCTGCGTGCCGGTGATGCCGAGTTCGCCCTGCGTGCGCTGCGTGACGAGGTTGGTCATCAGCGATTTCACGCGCGACATCAGGTAGCCGACGCTATCGTTGACCTGATAGGTCGACAGTGATACGGGCTGCGGTTGGGAAGAGGTGGGATCCGACATAAACCATGAAACTGCAATAGTTGACTAGGCAGCAGTGTAGGCGCAAATGCTTGCCGCGGCAAATGTTAATCGAACGGCCGAGCGCCTGCTCGCTGCTGCCGAATGACCTACATATCGGAGGGTTTTTGCCGAGGGGTGGGCGAGGGCCCGGCGCGTGCGCCCGGTGCATTCGCGGGCAAGCTTGGCGGGTCCGACTTGTTGCGGCGCAGCGTGCGGATCGTTCTCGTCATTCTTGCGTGCTATACTTTCAGGCTTTCCCAGCTGCATCACGCACGCACGTGACGAACGAGCGTGCGTATTTGCGCATCCAAACGATTTCCAGGTTTCTATGACCCGCGCCCTTCGCAATATCGCCATCATCGCTCACGTCGACCACGGCAAGACGACGCTCGTCGACCAACTGCTTCGCCAGTCCGGCACCTTCCGCGACAACCAGCAAGTCGCCGAGCGCGTGATGGACTCGAACGACATCGAAAAGGAGCGCGGGATCACGATTCTCGCGAAGAACTGCGCGGTCGAATACGAAGGCACGCACATCAACATCGTCGATACCCCGGGGCACGCGGACTTCGGTGGTGAAGTCGAGCGCGTGCTGTCGATGGTCGACTCGGTGCTGCTGCTCGTCGACGCGGTCGAGGGCCCGATGCCGCAGACCCGCTTCGTCACGAAGAAGGCGCTCGCGCTCGGCCTGAAGCCGATCGTCGTGGTCAACAAGATCGACCGCCCGGGCGCGCGCATCGACTGGGTGATCAACCAGACCTTCGACCTGTTCGACAAGCTCGGCGCGACCGAAGAGCAGCTCGACTTCCCGATCGTCTACGCGTCGGGCCTGAACGGCTACGCGTCGCTCGACCCGGCTGCGCGCGAAGGCGACATGCGTCCGCTGTTCGAGGCGATCCTCGCGCACGTGCCGGTGCGTCCGGCCGACCCGGAAGCGCCGCTGCAGCTGCAGATCACGTCGCTCGACTATTCGACCTACGTCGGCCGGATCGGCGTCGGCCGCATCACGCGCGGCCGCATCAAGCCGGGCCAGCCGGTCGTGATGCGCTTCGGCCCGGAAGGCGACGTGCTGAACCGCAAGATCAACCAGGTGCTGTCGTTCAAGGGGCTCGAGCGCGTGCAGGTCGAGTCGGCCGAAGCGGGCGACATCGTGCTGATCAACGGTATTGAAGACGTCGGCATCGGCGCGACGATCTGCGCGGTCGATACGCCGGAAGCGCTGCCGATGATCACCGTCGACGAGCCGACGCTGACGATGAACTTCCTCGTCAACTCGTCGCCGCTCGCGGGCCGTGAAGGCAAGTTCGTGACGAGCCGCCAGATCCGCGACCGCCTGATGAAGGAACTGAACCACAACGTCGCGCTGCGCGTGCGCGATACGGGCGACGAAACGGTGTTCGAAGTGTCGGGCCGCGGCGAGCTGCACCTGACGATTCTCGTCGAGAACATGCGTCGCGAGGGCTACGAGCTGGCCGTGTCGCGTCCGCGCGTCGTGATGCAGGAAATCGATGGCGCGAAGCACGAGCCGTACGAACTGCTGACGGTCGACCTCGAGGACGAGCACCAGGGCGGCGTGATGGAAGAGCTCGGCCGCCGCAAGGGCGAGATGCTCGACATGGCGTCGGACGGCCGCGGCCGTACGCGCCTGGAATACAAGATCTCGGCGCGCGGCCTGATCGGCTTCCAGAGCGAATTCCTGACGCTCACGCGCGGCACGGGCCTGATGAGCCACATCTTCGACTCGTACGCACCGGTCAAGGACGGCTCGGTCGGCGAGCGCCGCAACGGCGTGCTGATCTCGCAGGACGACGGCGCGGCCGTGGCGTACGCGCTGTGGAAGCTGCAGGATCGCGGCCGCATGTTCGTGAAGCCGGGCGACGCGCTCTATGAGGGCATGATCATCGGCATCCACAGCCGCGACAACGACCTCGTCGTGAATCCGATCAAGGGCAAGCAGCTGACCAACGTGCGTGCGTCGGGTACCGACGAGGCGGTGCGCCTCGTGCCGCCGATCCAGATGTCGCTCGAGTACGCGGTCGAGTTCATCGATGACGACGAACTCGTCGAAGTCACGCCGCAATCGATCCGCCTGCGCAAGCGCTTCCTGAAGGAGCACGAGCGTCGCCGCGCGAGCCGCGAAGGCGCGGTCGACTGATGCGCGCCGGAGCGATCCGGGCATCATGAAAAAAGCCGCCTTCGGGCGGCTTTTTCGCATCCGCGCGACACGCAATCGGCGTGCGTGCAAAACACTCTTTCACGGGTACGTGGCAATCGGGCCAAACCCCCGTCGCGCCTCGCTTTTGCGCGTTTGTGCATGAACTCCTGTATTGGTTCTGTGATATGCTGCGCGCACGCAAGTTTTAGGTCCTTCCAAGCAAGACTTGATTCGCAATCCGCTAAACGGTCAGGCCGTGTCGCGGAAGGTTGAGCAACCCGCTATTTCTCGAGAAGCTCGAAGAAAGGTGAGCGTAAAATGTCAGATGTAATGAAGCAGTTTCAGCTGAACTCCTATTTGTTCGGCGGCAATGCTTCGTACGTTGAAGAACTGTACGATGCATATCTCGATAATCCGGCGTCAGTGCCCGAGAACTGGCGAGAGTATTTCGACGCGTTGCAGAATGTGCCTGCAACGGACGGTTCGAACGCCAGCGACGTGGCGCACCACCCGATCGTCGAGTCGTTCGCCCAGCGTGCGAAGGCCAATGCCTTCATTCCGCGCGAAAGCGGCGCCAACCTGGCCACTGCGCGCAAGCAGGTCCACGTCCAGTCCCTCATCAGTGCTTATCGCTTCCTTGGCTCGCAATGGGCCAATCTCGATCCCCTGAAGCGTCGCGAACGTCCCGCCATTCCCGAACTCGAACCCGCGTTCTACGACTTCTCCGAGGCCGACCTCGACCAGACGTTCAGCGCGAGCAACCTGTACTTCGGTTTCGACCAGGCTTCGCTGCGCGACATCGTCAAGGGCCTGCGCGACACGTACTGCGGCACGATCGGCGCCGAGTACATGTACATCAGCGATCCGGAGCAGAAGCGCTGGTGGCAGGAGCGCCTGGAGTCGACCCGCGCGACGCCGAGCTTCTCGGCAGACGAGAAGAAGCACATCCTGAACCGCCTGACGGCCGCTGAAGGCCTCGAGCGCTACCTGCACACCAAGTACGTCGGCCAGAAGCGCTTCTCGCTCGAAGGCGGCGAAAGCTTCATCGCGGCGATGGACGAAGTCGTCCAGCACTCGGGCAAGAAGGGCGTGCAGGAAATCGTCATCGGCATGGCCCACCGCGGCCGCCTGAACGTGCTCGTCAACACGCTCGGCAAGATGCCGGCCGACCTGTTCGCCGAATTCGAAGGCAAGCACGTCGACGACCTGCCGGCCGGCGACGTGAAGTACCACAAGGGCTTCTCGTCGGACGTGTCGACGCAAGGCGGCCCGGTCCACCTGTCGCTCGCGTTCAACCCGTCGCACCTCGAAATCGTGAACCCGGTGGTCGAAGGTTCCGCGAAGGCGCGGATGGACCGTCGCGGCGACGAAGACGGCCTGCAGGTGCTGCCGGTGCAGATCCACGGCGACGCGGCCTTCGCGGGCCAGGGCGTCGTGATGGAAACGCTGAACCTGGCGCAGACGCGCGGTTACGGCACGCACGGCACGCTGCACATCGTCATCAACAACCAGATCGGCTTCACGACGTCCGACCCGCGCGATGCGCGCTCGACGCTGTACTGTACCGACGTCGTCAAGATGATCGAGGCGCCGGTGCTGCACGTGAACGGCGACGATCCGGAAGCGGTGATCCTCGCGACGCAGATCGCGATCGACTACCGGATGCAGTTCCACAAGGATGTCGTGATCGACATCGTCTGCTTCCGCAAGCTGGGCCACAACGAGCAGGACACGCCGGCGGTCACGCAGCCGCTGATGTACAAGAAGATCGCGCAGCACCCGGGCACCCGTGCGCTGTACGCCGAGAAGCTCGTGCAGCAGGGCGTGATCGCCGCGGAAGACGTCGACGGCTACGTGAAGGCGTACCGCAAGGCGATGGACGACGGCCATCACACGATCGACCCGGTGCTCTCGAACTACAAGAGCAAGTACGCGGTCGACTGGATGCCGTTCCTGAACCGCAAGTGGACGGACGCAGCCGACACGGCCGTGCCGCTCGCCGAACTGAAGCGCCTCGGCGAACGCATCACGACCGTTCCGCAGGACTTCAAGGTTCACCCGCTCGTCGAGCGCGTGATCAACGACCGCCGCAACATGGCGCGCGGCGACCAGCCGCTCGACTGGGGCATGGCCGAACACCTCGCGTTCGCGTCGCTCGTCGCATCGGGCTACTCGGTGCGCCTGACGGGCCAGGACTCGGGCCGCGGCACGTTCACGCACCGCCACGCGGTGCTGCACGACCAGAACCGCGAGCGCTGGAACGACGGCACGTACGTGCCGCTGCAGAACATCGCCGAGAACCAGGCGAAGTTCACGGTGATCGACTCGGTGCTGTCGGAAGAAGCGGTGCTGGGCTTCGAATACGGCTACTCGACGGCCGAGCCGAACACGCTCGTGCTGTGGGAAGCGCAGTTCGGCGACTTCGTCAACGGCGCGCAGGTCGTGATCGACCAGTTCATCTCGTCGGGCGAAGTGAAGTGGGGCCGCGTGTCGGGTCTCACGATGCTGCTGCCGCACGGCTATGAAGGCCAGGGCCCGGAGCACTCGTCGACCCGTATCGAGCGTTTCCTGCAACTGTGCGCGGATCACAACATGCAGGTCGTCCAGCCGACGACGCCGGCGCAGATCTTCCATCTGCTGCGCCGCCAGATGATCCGCCTGTTCCGCAAGCCGCTGATCATCGCGACGCCGAAGTCGCTGCTGCGTCACAAGGAAGCCGTGTCGGACCTGTCGGAACTGGCGAAGGGTTCGTTCCAGCCGGTGCTGGGCGAGATCGACGGCGGCATCGACGCGAAGAAGGTCAAGCGCGTGCTGGCCTGCTCGGGCCGCGTGTACTTCGACCTCGTCGCGCATCGCCGCGAAGCGAAGGCGAACGACGTTGCGATCATCCGTATCGAACAGCTGTATCCGTTTGCGCACAAGCAGTTCGAAGCTGAACTGAAGAAGTACGAGAACGCGACGGAAGTGGTCTGGGTGCAGGACGAGCCGCAAAACCAGGGCCCGTGGTTCTACGTCGAACACCACCTGAAGGAAGGCATGAAGGAAGGGCAGAAGCTGGCATACAGCGGCCGCCCGGCTTCGGCCTCGCCGGCAGTCGGCTACTACGCGAAGCACTACGAGCAGCAGAAGGCCCTCGTCGAAGGTGCATTCGGCCGCCTGAAGAGCGCGTCGATCGCGAAATAAACGACGGAAGCGAAACGGGAAAGCGCATGGCGCTTTCCCGACTCTTTGGGCCCGCAGGACGCGTTGCGCGCCGCACCGGCCGGAAGAGTCGCCAGCTCGTCATTACCCAGATTAAGCATCCAGGAAAATCACATGGCTATCGTAGAAGTCAAAGTCCCCCAGCTGTCGGAGTCGGTGTCGGAAGCCACCATGCTGCAGTGGAAGAAGAAGCCCGGCGAAGCGGTCGCGCAGGACGAAATCCTGATCGAACTCGAAACCGACAAGGTCGTGCTCGAAGTGCCGGCACCGGCGGCGGGCGTGCTCGCGCAAGTGCTGCAGAACGACGGTGACACGGTGGTCGCGGATCAGCTGATCGCGACGATCGACACCGAAGCGAAGGCAGGTGCCGTCGCAGCCGCGGCTGGCGAAGCCGAAGTCCAGCCGGCCGCAGCACCTGCAGCCGCCGCACCGGTTGCGCAACCGGCAGCCGCTGCTGCATCGAGCACCGCTGCTGCATCGCCGGCCGCGTCGAAGCTGCTGGCCGAGAAGGGCCTCGCCGCAAGCGACGTCGCAGGCTCGGGCCGCGACGGCCGCGTCACGAAGGGCGACGCGCTGGCCGCAGGCGCGCCGAAGGCCGCACCGGCTGCTGCACCGGCGAAGACCGCCGCTGCGAAGCCCGCGCTGCCGGAAGTGAAGGTGCCGGCGTCGGCGACGACCTGGCTGAACGACCGTCCGGAGCAGCGCGTGCCGATGTCGCGCCTGCGCGCGCGTATCGCCGAGCGTCTGCTCGAATCGCAGCAGACCAACGCGATCCTGACGACGTTCAACGAAGTGAACATGGCTCCGGTCATGGAACTGCGCAACAAGTACAAGGACAAGTTCGAGAAGGAACACGGCGTGAAGCTCGGCTTCATGTCGTTCTTCGTGAAGGCGGCAGTCCATGCGCTGAAGAAGTTCCCGCTCGTGAACGCGTCGATCGACGGCAACGACATCGTCTATCACGGCTACTTCGACATCGGTATCGCCGTCGGCTCGCCGCGCGGCCTCGTGGTGCCGATCCTGCGCAACGCCGACCAGCTGAGCCTCGCCGACATCGAGAAGAAGATCGCCGAATTCGGCCAGAAGGCGAAGGACGGCAAGCTGTCGATCGACGAAATGACCGGCGGTACGTTCTCGATCTCGAACGGCGGCGTGTTCGGCTCGATGCTGTCGACCCCGATCATCAACCCGCCGCAATCGGCAATCCTCGGCGTGCACGCGACGAAGGAGCGCGCGGTCGTCGAGAACGGCCAGATCGTGATCCGTCCGATCAACTACCTGGCGCTGTCGTACGACCACCGGATCATCGACGGCCGCGAAGCGGTGCTGTCGCTCGTCGCGATGAAGGATGCGCTCGAGGATCCGGCACGTCTGCTGCTCGACCTGTAAGCCACGCCACTGCATTGACCCGCTCCGCACGGGCGCGCGACCTCGCGCGCCCGTGCGGATGCACAAGAAGAAAGGATTGCCATGTCCAAGGAATTTGACGTCGTCGTGATCGGCGCCGGCCCCGGCGGCTACATCGCCGCGATCCGCGCCGCTCAACTGGGCAAGACCGTTGCCTGTATCGAAAAGTGGAAGAACCCGGCCGGCGCGCTGAAGCTCGGCGGCACCTGCCTGAACGTCGGCTGCATCCCGTCGAAGGCGCTGCTCGCGTCGTCGGAAGAGTTCGAGAACGCGTCGCACCACCTGGCCGACCACGGCATCAGCGTCGACGGCGTGAAGATCGACATCGCGAAGATGATCGGCCGCAAGGACGCGATCGTCGAGAAGATGACGAGCGGGATCGAGTTCCTGTTCAAGAAGAACAAGATCACCTGGCTGAAGGGCCACGGCAAGTTCACCGGCAAGACCGACGCCGGCGTGCAGATCGAAGTGAGCGGCGAGGGTGAAACCGAAGTCGTCACCGCGAAGAACGTGATCATCGCGACGGGCTCGAAGGCGCGTCACCTGCCGGGCATCCCGGTCGACAACAAGATCGTGTCGGACAACGAAGGCGCGCTGACGTTCGACGCGGTGCCGAAGAAGCTCGCCGTGATCGGCGCGGGCGTGATCGGTCTCGAGCTCGGCTCGGTGTGGCGCCGCCTCGGCGCCGAAGTGACGGTGCTCGAAGCGCTGCCGGCGTTCCTCGGCGCAGCCGACGACGCGCTCGCGAAGGAAGCGGCGAAGCTGTTCAAGAAGCAGGGCCTCGACATCCATCTCGGCGTGAAGATCGGCGACGTGAAGACGACCGCGAACGGCGTGTCGATCGCTTACACGGACAAGGATGGCAACGCGCAGACGCTCGACGCCGACCGCCTGATCGTGTCGGTCGGCCGCGTGCCGAACACCGACAACCTCGGCCTCGAGGCGATCGGCCTGAAGGCGAACGAGCGCGGCTTCATCGACGTCGACGACCACTGCCGCACGGCGGTGCCGAACGTGTACGCGATCGGCGACGTGGTGCGCGGCCCGATGCTCGCGCACAAGGCGGAAGACGAAGGCGTGCTGGTCGCGGAAGTGATCGACGGCCAGAAGCCGCACATCGACTACAACTGCATTCCGTGGGTGATCTACACGTACCCGGAAATCGCGTGGGTCGGCAAGACGGAGCAGCAGCTGAAGGCGGAAGGCCGCGAGATCAAGTCGGGCAAGTTCCCGTTCTCGATCAACGGCCGCGCGCTCGGCATGAACGCGCCGGACGGCTTCGTGAAGATGATCGCGGACGCGAAGACCGACGAACTGCTCGGCGTGCACGTGATCGCGGCGAACGCGTCGGACCTGATCGCGGAAGCCGTGGTGGCGATGGAGTTCAAGGCGGCGTCGGAAGACATCGCCCGCATCTGCCATCCGCACCCGTCGATGTCCGAAGTGATGCGCGAAGCGGCGCTGGCCGTCGACAAGCGCTCGCTGAACAGCTAAGCGCGATGTAGCGCCGGCCGGCCACTGGCCGGCGCCACCGTGACATGACGAAGGCGGGCGGGGTTTCCCGCTCGCCTTCGTTTTTTTGGTTTGCCCGATGAACGTCACCGAATACTACGCGCGGGAACTGACCACGCGCGGTTACCAGTCCGACACCGCGCAGCGCGCGGCGATCGACCGCCTGCAGCGCTGCTATGACGAGTGGGTCGCGTACAAGGCGCGCCGCTCGAATGCGTTCAAGAAACTCATCATCCATCCGGACCTGCCGCGCGGCGTCTACATGTGGGGCGGCGTCGGACGCGGCAAGAGCTTCCTGATGGACAGCTTCTTCGCGGTCGTGCCGGTGCAGCGCAAGACGCGCCTGCATTTCCACGAGTTCATGCGCGAGGTGCACCGCGAGCTCGAGGAACTGAAGGGGCAGGCCGATCCGCTCGACGAGCTCGCGCGCCGCATCGCGAAGCGCTACCGGCTGATCTGCTTCGACGAATTCCACGTGTCGGACATCGCCGACGCGATGATCCTGTACCGCCTGCTCGACCGGCTGTTCACGAATGGCGTGCAGTTCGTGATGACCTCCAACTACGATCCGGACGACCTGTATCCGGACGGCCTGCATCGCGACCGGATGCTGCCGGCGATCGCGCTGCTGAAGGACAAGCTCGACGTGCTCAACGTCGACGCGGGCGTCGACTATCGCCAGCGCACGCTCGCGCAGGTGCAGATGTACCACACGCCGCTTGGCGCCGACGCCGACCGCGCATTGCGCCACGCGTTCGCGAAGCTCGCCGCGGTGCCCGACGAGAGCCCGATCCTGCACATCGAGAAGCGCGAGCTGAAGGCGCTGCGCAAGGCCGATGGCGTCGTGTGGTTCGATTTCGCGACCCTGTGCGGCGGGCCGCGCTCGCAGAACGATTACCTCGAGCTCGCGAGCCGCTTCCACGCGATCGTGCTGTCGGAGGTGCCGCAGATGTCGCCGCGCATGGCGTCGGAGGCCCGTCGCTTCACGTGGCTGATCGACGTGCTGTACGACCACAAGGTCAAGCTGCTGATGTCCGCGGCGGTGCCGGCCGAATCGCTGTACGTCGAAGGCCCGATGGCCAACGAGTTCACGCGGACGGTGTCGCGGATCGTCGAGATGCAGTCGAAGGAGTATCTGGAGACGCCGCGGCGCATCGTCGATACTTCGCTGACCTGAGCGCGCACAGCGGGCGCGATGGGCGAATTTGTCGCATTCAATGGTCAATTCCGGTTAATTCGACAGCATCGCGTCTCATTTTCGGATTAGTCTTATATTCAACTCAGGGTTGACCCGATATCGTTGTGTCATGGTTACCAAGGCTGGAGATGCCCATGACACCGTATCGCGATCTCACCGACAACGAGTGGCAGCGCGTCGCGTCGCTTCTACCGGAAATGCAGCCGCGCACCGAGCTGCGCGGCCGGCCGCTCGCCAACACACGCGCCGTGCTGAACGGCGTGCTCTGGGTCATCTACAGCGGCGCGACCTGGTCCGCGATGCCGCGCCGATACCCGTCGTATCAGACATGCCATCGCCGCTTCAAGGTCTGGCACGAAACCGGCGCGCTGATGCAGGTGATGCGCACGCTGTATGGCGAAGCCGGCATGAAGCTGTGCAACACGCTGGCCACGCGGATGCGCAAGCATGCGCAATCGAAAGCGGCGGAAGCACGCAGCGTCGCCGTGCCCGCGCATCTGGCCGCGCAGGGCGCGTATGGCGCGGGTGTCCTCAAGCGTGCTGCATGATCGGCGGTGCCGCGTGAACATCGGCCCCGAAAAGACATCGGCCTGCGACACCGTCGCAGGCCGATTTGTTTTAAGCGGCGCGCGGTTGCGCGCACGTCGTTACGGCTGGCGAACCCAGGTCTGCGAGCGGCCGAGCAGCGATACGCCGATGTACCCGCGCACGACCAGCTTCTGGCCGCCGTCCTGCAGCGTCATCTTGCACTTGTAGACCTTGCCGTTTTCCGGGTCGAGGATGTTGCCGCCATCCCACGTCTCGCCTTCCTTCTTCATCGCCTTGATGATCGTCATGCCCTTGATCAGCTGATCCTTGCGCTCGTCCGTGCACGCGGTGCAGCGACGATCAGGCGTATCGTTTTCGCCGAGGCCCTTGAGGACCTTGCCCGACAGCGAGCCGTCCGAATCCGCGGCGATCTGCACGAGCGCCTTCGGCTTGCCCGTGCTGTCGTCGATCGTCTGCCACATGCCGACCGGGCTGTCGGCTTGTGCGAATGCATGGGCGGTACAGGCGAGCAGTGCGCCGGCGACGGCCATCGTACGCAGCGGGCGGGTCAGTTGAATCATCGTCTTCCTCCTTGTTTCGCATGTCGTTTCGAGCGGCTCGCACGACCGTCTGCATGGGGCGGTGGCATGTTGCGAGCTCCCGGCAGAATACGTGAAACCGGGCGCTGCGTTTGATAGAGGGGGCTCTAATCCAAACGGCCGCGCGGCGGGCCGCCGCGCGGGAAATCGGGCAATCGGTCAGTTGAGCTGGTACGAGAACGCGGCATTGACGCGCGGGCTGCGCGACGCGCTTTCGACCGGTGCATCACCGACCGGTTTCGCCACCGACAGGTCGAGGTTGTAGTAGCGGCTGTCGCTCAGCCGCACGCCGATGCCCACCGACGACAGCCGCTTCGGCTGCGGCGTGCCGGCATGCAGGTAGACGCGCGCCATGTCGTACGCGACGTACGGCGTGATCGTCTTCAGGTAGGTCCAGCCCGGCGCGAACGCGCGATTGACCTCGAGCGACGTACCCCATCCCGAATCGCCCGACGTCTCGCCCGGCTGATAGCCGAGCGCGTAGCGCTGCGCACCGAACGAAATCTGCTCGGACGTCGGCAGCGAATCCGGGCTGTACTGGCCCGTCAGCGATACCGACGTGCCGATCCGGAACGGCCACTCGTTGGTCTGCGTGTATGTCGCGCCGGTGCGCACGAAGGTCAGCGAGATCGGGCTCGGCAGCGACGTCGTCGTGTTGCCGACGGTGATGTCCTGCGATTTCGACGCGCCGAGAATATCGAAGCCCTTCGCGACGTTGACGCTCAGCTTGCGGACCTGCTTCGGGCTCACGCTCGTGTAGTCGAGCTGCATCTGCAGCACGCGAACCTGCGACCGGTTCTCGAGGGTCGCGCCGGTGATCTGGTTCTGGTAGCGATCCTCGTTGTGCGACGCGTAGCCGGACACCGTGCCGAGCAGGCTGCGCTGATTGTTCAGCAGCAACGGATAGGATGCCGAAAGACCGAGCTTCTCGTTCTTCACGGTGCGCTCGACATACGACGGCAGGCCCGGGTTGTCGGTCGGCTTGCCGCGATACGTGCTGGCGTCGAGGCGCGTGACGAGGCCGCTGCTGCCGACCGGCACCGCGCCGCTGAACGCGACGTAAGTCACCTTGTCGCGCCCCGGCGGCACCAGTGCGGAGATGCTCAATTGCTCGCCGAACGACGTGAGGCCGTTCTCGGTCGCGGTGATCAGGCCTTGTACGCCAGGATGGTTGAAGTCGATGCCGGAGCTGATGTTGAACGCCTTGCGATCGACGTTCAGTTCGAGCGTCGTCGCGCCGTCGGTGGTTTGCGGCGGCGGCACGTTGGCCTTCACCGACACGCCGGGCAGCAGGCCGAACGTATTCACGTAGCGCTCGAACGTCGCGCGGCGCAGCGGGCGATCGGCGGTGATGTGCGCGGCGATCGCGCGGATCTTCGATTCCATCGCGCCGGGCTTGCCGGTGACCTTCACGTCCGACACATAGCCTTCGACGACGGTCACGCGCACGACGCCGTTGTCGAACGTCTGCGCGGGAATGAACGCGAACGACAGCGCATAGCCGCGCTCCTGGTACAGCTTCGTCACGCCGTTGGCGGTCTCGATCAGTTCGCCGATCGTGATGTCCTTGCCGACGAGCGGGGTGAAGCGGCGCGAGATCTCCTCGAACGGCACCGACTTGACGCCTTCGACCTGGAACGTGGACGGCGTCAGATGACGCGAGAGCAGCTCCTGCAGTTGAGGGGCTTGCGGGGCCACCTGCACGGTCACGTTCGGGCCTTTCTTCGGCGCGTTGATCTGGGGGAGGGCGTCGAGCGGGTTGCCGGCGACGCGTGTTTGCGCATGCGCCGCGCCTGCCGCCGCCGTGACGGCGAGCAGCATCATCCATTTATCGAATCTGGATTTCATTGTTCTTCCTCGTAGGCCTTGCTTTCGTCTTTTCGTGCGAGCGCGCAGCGCCAAGGGCGCCGCGCGTCGTGTGCCGCATCACCGGTTCTGATTGGCGCCGCGCGTTCGCCCCGGCTGGGAACGCGCGGCCTGCTGCGTTACTTGCCGACGCTGCCCAGCAAACCCGTGACCGGCGCCAGAAGGCCGGTCGAGCTCCCCGACGTCGAACCCGCTGCGCCACCGACCAGCGACGTGATCGGCGCGAGCGGGCTCGACGTGCCTCCCGTGCTCGCCGCGCCGCCTGCCGTGCCGGTGACAGTATTCAGCAAACCGCTAACGGGCGCGACGGGGTTTGTACTGCCTGCGCCGCCCGTCGCGCCGCCGAGCGCGCCGGTGATCGTCGACACGAGACCGGTGACCGGCGCGAGCGGGTTGCCGCCGCTCGCCCCGCCCAGCACGCCCGTGACCGGTGCGAGCGGATTGGCCGCGCCGCCCGACGTTGCGCTGCCGCCGAGCGCGCCGAGCGGCGTCGAGCCAAGCCCCGACAGCAGGCCGCCGAGCGGGTTGGTCGAGCCGGAGCCCGACGACCCGCTTTGCACCGTGGCCGACGAGCCGCCGACGAGGCTCGTGATCAGGCCGGGGATCGGCGCGGCGCCGTTCGGGCCGTTCGGATTGACGAGACCGCTGGCGTTGGTCACGGTGTTGCCGACCGCGGTGACGAGCTGGCCGACGTCGCCGACCAGCGGCTGCTGCGACGAGCCCGCGACCTTCTGGCCGGCCGAGCTGACGGCGCCGCCGATCTGGCCGAGCAGGCCGGACACCGGCTGGCCGAGGCCCGTCGTCGTGCCGACTTGTTGCGTGACCTGGCCGGCCGTGATGACGAGCGGCGTGATGGCCGAGCTGAGCGGTTGCGTGACCTGCTGCACCGGGCCCGACGACAGCGTCGAGCCGATCGTGTTGCCGGCCGCGCCGAGGCCGTTGGCGACCGTGTCGAGCACGGTGCCGACCGGCGTCGTGACCGGCGCGAGCGGCGCCAGCGGTCCGCTGCCGAGCGCCTTGACCGTCGAGCTCAGGCCCGACACGGTGTTGCTCGTCGCGCCGACGACGTTGCCGAGGCCGGCGACCGTCGTGCCGACCGGGTCCTGCGTGGAGCCGATCTGCCCGAGCCCGTTGCTCACCGCATCGGCGGCCGCGCCGAGGATCGTGCCGGTGCTCGAGACCGTGCTGCCGAGGCCTTGCGTCACGCCGTTGCCGACGCCCGGCAGGCTCACGCCGCCGACCGTATTGCCGAGATCGGTGCCGGTCTGGCCGAGCGTGCTGACCACGCCCTTGGTGCCCGTCGACGTGCCGCTGCTGGTGCCGCTCGTGGTCGGCGTGCCGCTGGTGGAGCCGCCGTTGTTGCTGGTGGACGGCGGCGCGCCCACGCTGTTGCCGCCGCAGGCGGCGAGCAGGCAGGCCGCGGCGAACACGGTGAGGGGAACGCGCCACTGGCGCAATGCGACCGACGTCAGGGAACGGTGCTGGGACATGTTGGACTCCTCGCTGTCTTTTTGATGGATGGAAGAACCGGATTTACTTGCCGTGGACGCCGCCGAGCAGGCCGCCGATCAGCGACGTGACGGGCGCGAGCGGGTTGGACGAGGCGCTCGAGTTCGTGACGGCGCCGGTGCCGCCGGACAGCGCCGGGGCGGCCGAGGTCGCGCTGCCGGCCGTGTTGGCGACTGTGTTCAGCGCACCCGTGACCGGGGCGAGCGGATTGCTGCCGCCTGCACCGCCCGTCGCGCCGCCGAGCGCGCCGGTGACCGTCGACACGAGGCCCGTGACCGGGGCGAGCGGGCTGCTGCCGCCTGCGCCGCCGGTCGCACCGCCAAGCGCGCCGGTGACCGTCGACACGAGGCCCGTGACGGGGGCGAGCGGGCCGCTGCCGCCTGCGCCGCCGGTCGCACCGCCGAGCGCGCCGGTGACCGTCGATACGAGGCCCGTGACGGGGGCGAGCGGGCCGCTGCCGCCTGCGCCGCCGGTCGCACCGCCAAGCGCGCCGGTGACCGTCGATACGAGGCCCGTGACCGGAGCGAGCGGGCTGTTGCCGCCTGCGCCGCCGGTCGCACCGCCGAGCGCGCCGGTGACCGTCGATACGAGGCCGGTGACCGGTGCGAGCGGGCTGCTTGAGCCGCCCGTCGCACCGCCGAGCGCGCCCGTGACGGTCGACACGATGCCGGTGATCGGAGCGAGCGGATTGGTGGCGCCGCTGCCGCCGCTCAGCAGCCCGCCGACCGTCTTCACGGTATTGCCTGCCGCCGATGTAGTGTTGCCGACGCCGGTCGTGACCGGGTTGCCGCCCGTCGACGCGATCAGCGCGCCCGCCTGGTTCAGGCCGTTGCCGAGCGCGCCGAGCAGCATGTTGACCGGCGCGCCGAGACCGGTGGCGGAGCCGACCGTCTGGGTCGTATTGCCGACCATCGTCGTGATCGGCGTGATCGCGGAACTGACGGCCTGCGTGATCTGCTGGACCGGGCCGGTCGACAGCGCGTTGGTGAGCGTATTGCCGCCGTTCGCGACGGCGTTGCCGACCGTCGACACGAGGCCGCCGACGGCGCCGGTGACGGGCGCGAGCGGCGACAGCGGGCCGCTGCCGAGGCTCGTGACGAGATTGCCGGTCTGCGTGACGGCGCCGCCGAGCTGATTGACCACGCCGCCGGTGCTGGCGAGCGTGACGCCCACCGGGTTGCTCGTCGCGCCAAGCTGGCCGAGGCCATTGCCGAGGCCGTTGCCAAGCGCGGTGACCGCGCCGCCGACGCTCTGCACGACGCCGCCGGCCGCTTGCGTCGTCTGCGGGTTGACGCCCGGCAGCGTCTGGCTGCCGATGACCGAGCCGAGACCCGACACGGTCGAGCCGACGCCGGTCACGAGGTTGCTGCTGCTGGCGAGCACGTTGCCCACCGCGTTCGACGACACGCCCGACGTACCGCTCGTGCCGCTGGTCGTCCCGCTCGTGGTGCCGCTCGTCGTACCGCTGGTGCTGCCGCTGGTGCTACCACTCGTTGAACCGCTCGTGCTGCCGGACGTACCGCTCGTCGAACCCGACGTGCCGCCGCCGGACGTGGAAATCGCCTCGCCGCCGCTCGTGCCCGAGTTCGAGCCGCCGATGCCCTTGCTGATCGAACCGGATCCGCCGCACGCGGAAAGGGAAAGCATGGCTGCCACGGTGGCCGCGATCAGAGTCGTCCGGAGCGTGCCATGAGGGATTACCTGAATGTCCATTTCGTCCTCGCATTAATCATGTGTTGTGTTGAGTGGTGCGCGGACTACTCTGCAACTGTCGTGCCATTTCAAAGGCCGCCAGTTCGACGAATGGTTTTAAACGATGCAATTCCTTATCGGAAAAGGACTTGCACGAATTGAAAGAATGTTGAGATTGGTTGAGCGTCGGTAGATGAGAACGATTTCGCGTGGTTCGTAACGTAACGTCACACCATTGGCGTTACGCGTGCGGCGTAACGTGCGGGGAGCGGAGGGGGATGGCTTGCGGTTTTACAGGTGGATTAGATGTGCACATCTAACCTATCGTAAATCCTATGTGTAAGACGTACCGAAACGCCGTACAAATACGGTGTGCTACGTGTCGTTTTTTTCGATCCGGGCGGTAAAAGAGGTTGGAAATTAAAAGGGATCGGAGATAAGATTCGGAGCGGGTGTAAGTTTTGTACGGTTCGGTACAGACGTTCGAGGAGGAGGCTATATCGCGAATGTTAACTTGCATCAAATCGTGATACGCGTCATGCGTTAACCACTATAAAGAATGTGCATCCGATCGTCGTCTCGGCAGGTGGGCGAACGATGCGGGGCGAGGCCGAATATGCGGGGATGTATACGTATAAGCGGCCTGAGAAAGAAACATACAGGCACGAGGAAATAAAATGAAAGCAATGATGATTCGCTTCCTTCGGGAAGATGACGGGGTAACCGCGATCGAGTACGGCCTGATCGCGGGTCTGATTGCGGTCGCCATCGTGACGAACGTCACCAGTATCGGCACCCAGCTGAAGACGCTATTCGGGAGCATCGTCACCCAGTTGCAAACGGCTAACTGACCGCAGCTCAACGCGGCATTCCGTCGTTGCGGCGGGCGGGTCGTCGATGCGACCCGCCCGCTCCTGCGCGCGCGGCCGGTTTCGACATGGCGCTCCTCATTAGCACCGGAATTTTTTTCGCGTGGGCGATGCTTGTCGCACTCGGCGATATCCGCTTTCGACGCGTGCCGAATGCGCTCGTCCTGGCAGGATTGATCGCGGGCGTCGCGAGCGCATTCGCGCATGCGAATCCATTCGGTATTGTCCCGGCGCAGGCATTGATCGGCATGCTGGCCGGGATGGCCAGCCTGTTTCCTTTTTTTGCATTGCGCGTGATGGGCGCCGCGGACGTCAAGGTATTCGCGGTGCTCGGCGCGTGGTGCGGCATGCACGCGCTGTTCTGGTTCTGGGTGGTCGCGAGCCTTGCGGCCGGCGTGCACGCGCTGGCGCTGATGATGCTGTCGAACACGTCGTTCGGCGCGCTGTGGCGGCGCGGCGCGCCCGCGATGACGCTCGGCGGGCGGCGCGCGACACCGTATGCCGCGTGTCTCGTGGCGCCGGCGGCGGTGTGGCTCGTGCATCTCGTCGTCTCGGGGGGCGTGCAATGAGAACCCAGCGGCAGCCGCGAACCCGGCGGCGCCAGCGGGGCGCGACGGCAGTCGAGTTCGCGCTGGTGTTCCCGCTGTTCTTCCTGATCTTCTACGCGATCGTGTCGTTCGGGCTGATCTTCGCGGTCCAGCAGAACCTGACGCTGGCCGCGACCGAAGGCGCGCGGGCGGCGCTGAACTATATCCCCGAGTCGAGCGGATTGGGCACGCAGGCGCTGCAGGACCGGGCCAAGGCCGCCCAGTCGACCGCGCAGAACCTGACCCGCTGGCTGCCGAACGTCCAGGTGCCGTTGCCGCCGTCGGCGTCGTGCAGCTACGACGCTTCGATGTACTGCGTAACGGTCACGGTGACCTACCCGTATTCGCAATACCCGCTGGTGCCGTCGCTGCCGCTGCTGAGCCTCGTGATGCCGAACGCGCTGACGAGCACGGCAACCGTGCAGATCAATCCGGCCACCATCCTTTGACGCAGCGAGCACGGTACGCCCCGATGCCTGAAGCCCGACCCGGAAGACGACACCACCTCATCACCTACGGCACCCGACACTGAACATGGCCAACAACTTGACGAAGATCATCGCGGGGCTGCTGATCGCGATCGCCGTGCTGCTGGGCGTCTATGCCTGGATGCTCGGGCGCGGCCCGGCGCATCCGCCCGCACCGGTCGCCGTGCCGGCCGCCGCGGCGAAGACGGTGCCGATCGTCGTGGCCGCGCGCCTGCTGCCGGTCGGGCAGCCGATCGCCGCCGACGCGCTGAAGGTGGCGCAGGTGCCGATCCTGCCGACCGGCGGGTTCAGCGATCCGATGCCGCTGGTCGGCCGCGTGCCGGCCAACGACATCCTCGAGGCGTCGCCGGTGCTCGCGACCGCGCTCACGTCGGGCCTTGCGGACCAGGTGGCGCCTGGCGAGCGGGCGGTCGCGGTCAAGGTGGACGAGACGAACGCGGTCGGCAACCGGCTGCGGCCCGGCAACTTCGTCGACGTGTTCCTGAACCTGAAGCGCGACGGCGGCGGGATCGGCCAGGCCGGCGCGGAGATTCCGCGTACGCAGGCGCGCCTGCTGCTGTCGAAGGTGCGCGTGCTGGCCTTCGGCGATGCGACGCCCGAGCGGGACGGCGCGGCGGGCGCGTCGAGCATGGCGCGGACCGCGGTGCTCGCGGTGCCGACCGCGCAGATCGATGCGCTGACGCTGGCCGAAGCGAGCGGCCGCCTGACGCTCGCGCTGCGCAATCCGCACGATGACGAAGCCGCCGCGCAGACGGTCGCGACCCGCACGATGGGCGATTTCGGGCCGTCGGCCGTGGCGGCCGCGGGTGTCGGGCTCGACGAGCTGTCGGCGTCGCGTGCGCGCGCCGCGCCGCGCGAACCGGCCGCGCCGCGTGCGCCGGTGACCGCGCGCGCGGGCGGCAGCATCGAAGTGATACGCGGCGGGCGAGCCGAGACGGTCGCCTATTGAACGCTTGAACACCACCACCACGCACGGTCATCGAAAGCAGCGACGCAAGGGAGACGGCCGATCGACGGTCACCGACATAATGAAGAACACACTGATTGCATTCGCGATGTCCATCTGGGCCCTGACCACCGCGACGCTGGCCGTCGCGGCCGGCACGGGCGCGTCGATCGATCTCGCGGTCGGTGCGCAGCGGCAGATCGCCGCCGGGCGCGCGCTGCAGCGGGTCGCGATCGGCGATCCGGCGGTGGCTGACGTGCTGGTCATGAAGGGCAGCCGGGCCGGCTCCGTGCTGCTGGTCGCGAAGGCGCCCGGCTCGACCAACGTGATGCTGTGGGCGCGCGGCCGCGACGAGCCGATGGTGTGGAACGTCAACGTCGTCGATGCGGCCGCCCAGGCCGTGCTCGACGGCTCG
Organism: Burkholderia pyrrocinia; assembly: GCA_001527685.1. Classification (GTDB taxonomy): domain Bacteria; phylum Pseudomonadota; class Gammaproteobacteria; order Burkholderiales; family Burkholderiaceae; genus Burkholderia; species Burkholderia pyrrocinia_D. The sequence goes on along the minus strand of LOZU01000072.1, from coordinate 363,805 downwards.
ACGCCGGGCGTGAAGGCCTATGGCGGCACGTCGGTGCTGTCCGGCGCGGCGGCGTCGCTCGACGCGCACGAACGCGCGGCCGCCGTCGGCAAGCGCATGAGCGGCAAGGACGGCGCGGTGATCGACACGTCGACGGTCGGCGGCCGGAACACGGTGCAGGTCGACGTGCGCGTCGTCGAGTTCAGCCGTTCGGTGCTGAAGGAAGCGGGGCTGAACTTCTTCAAGCAGAGCAACGGCTTCGCGTTCGGCTCGTTCACGTCGGGCGGGCTGCAGTCGGTCAGCGGCGGCGGGACGGGCGCGTTCCAGGCGACGGCCGGCATTCCGCTTGCATCGGCCTTCAACCTCGTCGTGAATTCGGCCGGCCGCGGCATCTTCGCGAACCTGTCGATCCTCGAGGCGAACAATCTCGCGCGCGTGCTCGCGCAGCCGACGCTCGTCGCATTGTCCGGGCAGAGCGCGAGCTTTCTCGCGGGCGGCGAGATTCCGGTGCCGGTGCCGCAGGCGCTCGGCTCGACGGCGATCCAGTGGAAGCAGTACGGCGTCGGCCTGACGCTCACGCCGACGGTGCTCAGCCCGCGCCGCATCGCGCTGAAGGTGGCGCCGGAATCGAGCCAGCTCGACTTCCTGCACGGCGTGACCATCAACAGCGTGTCGGTGCCCGCGATCACGACGCGCCGCGCCGACACGACGGTCGAGCTCGGCGACGGCGAGAGCTTCGTGATCGGCGGCCTGATCGATCGCGAGACGATGTCGAACATCAACAAGGTGCCGTTCCTCGGCGACCTGCCTATCATCGGCGCGTTCTTCAAGTCGCTGAACTATCAGCAGAACGACAAGGAACTGCTGATCATCGTGACGCCGCATCTGGTCGCGCCGATCGCGAAGGGCGCGGCGCTGCCCGCGACGCCGGGGGAGCTGTCCGAGCAGCGCGACGGCCCGGTGTGGCGCTCGTATCTCGGCGGCATCGCGTCGCCCGACGCGGCGCCGGGGTTTTCGAAATGAACGCGGGGCGTGTCGTCGCGCGGTTTGTAACCGGAGGAGTTCAACGTGAACGCGAGAACCCTTTCATTGGCTGAGCCCGCCGTGACCGACTACTTCGTGTGCGCGTCGCAGCAGGACAGGCACGTCGACTGGCTGGGCGAGACGCTGGTGTCGGCCGGCGCGGTGGAAGCCGCGTCGCTCGAGCCGGGCGCGCTCGCGCAGCGCATCGCGGGGCTCAATCCCGCGATCGTCTTCATCGATTTTTCCGGCGCGACGGTGGCGGCGAGCGCGGCGGCCGCCGCCGTGCGCGTCGCGCATCCGGGGCTGCCGGTGGTCGCGCTCGGCACGCTGGCCGAGCCGGAAAGCGCGCTCGCCGCGCTGCGGGCCGGCGTACACGATTTCATCGACGTGTCCGGCACGCCGGACGACGCGCTGCGCATCACGCGCGCGCTGCTCGAACACGCGAGCGGCGAGCCGGCGAACCGTCACGGCAAGCTGGTCGCGCTGCTCGGCGCGCGCGCCGGGATGGGCGTGAGCACGCTCGCGGCGAACCTGTCGGTCTGGCTGCACCGGCGCGGCGCGTCGGGTGCGTCCGGCGCTTCCGGTGCTGCGGCGGACGGCACTGCCGCGATTGGCGGCGCCACGGGCGGGACGGCCGCGCCGCGTAACCGGCAGACCGCGCTCGTCGATCTCGGGCTGCCGGCGGGCGACAGCGCGCTGTTCCTCAACACGCGCTGCGAGTTCCACTTCGTCGAGGCCGTGCGCAACCTGCGCCGCATCGACCGCACGTTCGTCAACACCGCGCTGACCCGCCATGCGAGCGGCGTCGCGCTGACGACGCTGGCGCCGAACCTCGCCGATCTGCGCGACGTGTCGTACGCGTCGTGCGTCGGCCTGCTGAACCGGCTGCGCGCGTTCTTCGACCAGCAGATCGTCGATCTCGGCGGATTCTCGAACCACGAGTTCGTCGCGCAGATCGCGGCGGCGGCCGACGAGGCATGGCTCGTCTGCGACCAGGGCGTCGCGTCGATCGTGTCGGCGGTCGACCTGCTCGAGGCGCTGCGCGATGCCGGTGTCGACACCGGCAAGCTGCGGCTCGTCGTCAACCAGTACGATCCGGCGCTCGGGCTGACGCCGGGCCAGATCGCGGACCGTCTCGGCATCGCGCTGCTGGCGACGCTGCCCGCGCGCCGCGTGCCGATCGGCCATGCGGCGAACCAGGGGCGGCTGATCGTCGAGACGGCGGAGCGCGACCCGTTCGTGCGTGCGCTCGAGCCGCTCGCCGAGCGGCTCGCGGGCGCCGCCGCCGCACCGCGCACCGCGTCGGGCCTTTCGGCGCTCAAGCGCTTCATTCAACCTTCGTCCAGGCGATCGTAAGCGATGGCACACGACATTCAATTCGCCGACGGCGCCGCGCCGTTCTCCCAGACGCAGCATTTCCACGACATCAAGAATGCCGCGCACGAGCACCTGCTGACGCGCATCGAGGAACTGGGCGCGGAATTCGGCCGCTGGTCGCGGCAGGCGATCAACCAGTTCGTCGACCTGGAGATCGACAGCTTCGTGCGCCTGCGCCGCATTCCGCTCAACGAGAACGAGGTGCGCGCGATCGCGGAGGCGCTGACCAAGGAGCTCGCCGGCTTCGGGCCGATCGAGGACCTGCTCGCCGACCCGCACGTCGAGGACATCCTGATCAACGGCTACAACGACATCTACGTGTCGCGCCACGGCATCCTCGCGAAGCTGCCGGTGCGCTTCACGGACAACGCGCATCTGCTGCGGATCGTGCGACGGATCCTCGCGCCGATCGGCCGCCGTCTCGACGAGTCGAACCCGATGGTCGACGCGCGGCTGCCGGACGGCGGGCGCGTGAACGTCGTGATCGAGCCGCTGTCGATCGACGGGCCGGTCGTGTCGATCCGCAAGTTCCGCAAGGACCCGCTGCGGCCGGCCGACCTGCTCGGCAACGGCACCTATAACGAGGAGGTGGGCGCGCTGCTCGAGGCGGCGGTGGAGGCGCGCTGCAACATCCTCGTGTCGGGCGGCACGAGCTCCGGCAAGACCTCGCTGCTGAACGCGCTGGCGTTCCACATTCCCGAGCCCGAACGCGTCGTGACGATCGAGGACACGGCCGAGCTGTCGCTGAACCATCCGCACGTCGTGCGGCTCGAAAGCCGCCCGGGCGGCTTCGACGGCACCGGCGTCGTGACGATCCGCGACCTGCTGCGCAACACGCTGCGGATGCGGCCGGACCGCATCATCGTCGGCGAAGTGCGCGGCGGCGAGGTGCTCGAGATGCTGCAGGCGATGAACACCGGCCACGACGGCTCGATGGGCACCGTGCACGCGAGCTCGCCGCGCGAATGCCTGTACCGGCTCGAGATGCTGGCCGGCTTCGCGGGCTTCCAGGGCACCGAATCGAGCCTGCGCCGCCAGATCGCCAACGCGATCGACTTCATCGTGCAGATCGGCCGGCTGTCGAACGGGCGGCGGCGGATCCTGTCGATCACCGAGGTCACGGGGCTGTCGGACAACATCATCGCGACGCAGGAGCTGTATCGCTACGAGGCGCGCGTGACGCCCGACGGCGAGGAAATCGATCACTGGGAATCGCTCGGCATCCATCCGCATTCGCCGAAGCTCGCGCGCTTCCGCCAGACACTGTCGGGCGGCGGGTTCGGCGCGGGCGGGTTTGGCGGCGACGGCTTCGGCCGTGGCGGCGGAGGCTTCAATGTATAGCCTCGCGGCCGGCGCGCTCGCGCTCGTCTGCATCGCCGCGGCGCTGCTGCTGTGGCGGCATGGCGAGCTCAAGCGCGATCGCGCGGACGCGCAGCGCTTCATCGACAGCCGGATCGAGCCGGCCGCGCGCGCGGCGGCACCGGCCGCCCGCGCGGCGCAGCCCGGAGCCAAGGCCGGCACGCCGCCGCCGGCATCGGCCGCGCCCACGTCGCGCCGCGCGCTCTGGCGGGCCCGGGCAACCGAATACCTCGAACACCTCGCGAGCCGCGCGGGGATCGACGACGCGCGCGGCAAGGCGCTGCTCGCGCTGGCGGCGCTGGCTGCCGTCGCGCTCGTCGCGGGCCAGTCGGGCGGCGCGCTCGGCGGCGTGGCGGCGCTGGTGGGCGGCCTCGCGCTGCTCACGTTCTGGCTCGTGTCGCGGATTCACCGTCGCCGCCTGCAGATCGTCCGGCAGCTGCCGTCGTTCCTCGACGGGATCGTGCGTCTCGTGACGCTCGGCAACAGCGTGCCGGCCGCGTTCCAGGCCGCGCTGCAGACGACCGAGGCGCCGCTGCGCGGCTGTCTCGACCACGTGTCGCGAATGCTGCGCACGGGCGTCGAGATCGATCGCGCGATGATGCATATCGCGAAGGTCTATCACACGAAGGAGTTCGAACTGGTCGGCTCGGTGCTGCGGCTGTCGGTGCGCTACGGCGGCCGCGCCGACGTGATGCTCGAGCGCATGGCGGTGTTCATGCGTGACCTCGAGCAGGCGGAGCGCGAGCTGATGGCGATGTCGTCGGAGACGCGGCTGTCTGCGTGGGTGCTCGTGATGCTGCCGATCGCGGTCGGCGGCTTCGTGATCTCGACCAATCCGTCCTATCTCAGCTCGATGTGGGACGACGAGAGCGGGCGGTCGTACCTGTATCTGGCGTTCGCCATGCAGATCGTCGGCGGCGCCTGGCTGTACCGGATGGCCCGGCTCAGGTGACGCGATGACGCCCAACCAACTCGGATCGATTGCGCTGGCGCTCGGCGCCCTCGGGGTGCTGCTGCTGGCGTGGCTGGCGCTGCGGCGTGCGGGCACGGAAACGCGCAGCCGCCGTGCGCTCGCCGATGCGCTCGAGCGCCGGGCGGCCACGCTCGCGGCGGCGGGCGCGCGCGCCGTGCCGGACGGCGCTGCGCCGCAGCCGGCGAAAGGCGACACGGCGGCCGCCGGGCGGCGCGCGCGCGTGGCGCAGCTGCTCGAACGGCTGTCGGCGGCCGGCATCCGCTGGCTCGATACGGGGGTTGGCCGGCACGTCGTCGCCGAAGAGGACCGCCGGATGCTCGAGCAGTGCGGCTACGTGGATGCGCGCTCGCGCGGGCTGTTCCTGAGCGCGCGGATCGTCTGCGCGCTGGTCGTGCCGGTGCTGTTCGTCGCCTTCGTCGGCCCGCATCTGCAGGGCGGCCGCTGGCTGCTCGGTTTCGTGCTCGCGTTCGTCACGGGCTTCATGCTGCCGAAGGCCTACGTCCGGCGCCGCGCGGGCAAGCGCCGGCAGGCTGTCGTCGACGAGCTGCCGCTGCTGGTCGACATGCTGCGTTTGCTGCAGGGCGTCGGCCTGTCGCTCGACCAGAGCATCCAGGTGGTGACCAACGACTTCCGCGGGATGATGCCGGTGCTGTCGTCGGAGATGGGCATCGCGCAGCGGCAGTTCGCGGCGGGGCGCACGCGCGAGCAATCGCTGCAGCGGCTGGCGTCGGGTTTCGACAACGAGGATCTGCGCGCGATCGTGCGGCTGATGATCCAGGTCGACAAGCACGGCGGCGCGGTGCAGGAGCCGCTCAAGCAGTTCGGCGACCGGCTGCGCGAGGCGCGCCGCGCGATGCTGCGCGAACGCATCGGCCGCCTGACGGTGAAGATGACGGGCGTCATGATCCTCACGCTGCTGCCGGCGCTGCTGATCGTGACGGCCGGCCCGGGGATGATTTCGGTATTGCGCGCGCTGTCGATGGCGCATCAATGACACGGCGCACGGAAGGAACCAAGATGAAGCGGATCGGTGGAATCGCGAAACTGGCGGGCATGGCGGCGATGGTGGCGCTGCTCGGCGCGTGCTCGACCTTCAAGGAAAGCGGCTACGGCGTCGGCGCGCAGGCGGAGCGCGCCGCGCTGATGGACGCGGCCGGCCAGAAGCAGGCCGCGCCCGATACGCCCGGCATGTATCTCGGCCTGATCGAGCGGATGCAGTCGCAGGGCCTGTATTACGCGTCGCTCGCGCACATCGACGCGTACGAGAAGCAGTACGGCGGTTCGCCGGAGTCGATCCTGCTGCGCGCGGACGCGTTGCGCATGACCGACCAGCCGGCCGCGAGCGCGGCCGTCTACGCGCAGCTGCTGAACACGCCGCTTGCCGCGCGCGGCTATCGCGGGCTCGGGCTGATCGCCGGCGCCGCGGGCGACTTCGAGCGCGCCGCGCAGGCGCTGTCGCAGGCGTCGGTGCTCGCGCCGACCGATGCGTCGATGCTGTCCGACCTCGCGTACGCGAAGCTGCGCTGCGGCGACGTGCCGGGCGCGCGCGTGCCGCTGATGAAGGCGATCGAGCTCAACCAGAACAATCCGAAGATCGTCAGCAACCTGGCGCTGTACCTGCTCGTGTCGGGCCGCGCGCACGACGCGCAGAAGCTGATGAGCCAGCAGAAGCTGTCGACGGAGATCCGCAACGACATCCGCAGCGATGCGACGCGGATCGCCGCGGCCGCGCGCACGTGGCGGCGGCCGTCGTCCGCGCCGGCGGCGGCTGCTGCTGCCGGCTCGGGCAGCGTCGTCGACGTGTCCGGCAGCAACGCCGCGCAGCGCGCGTCGCCGGTGGCGAGCATCCAGGGATTCGATCAAACCGCGCCGATGCTGCAGCGGTTCGCACAATGACAGCACGTTCGGGGGAAACGACATGACCGACCACCACAAGAACATTGCCCGGCGTAGGGGCGCGTGCCGCGTCGCCGCGCTGGTCGCGCTGCTCGGCGCGGCCGCGGCCGCGCACGGCGAGCGGGTGACAGGGACCGCGGCCGAGGTCGGCCGATCGACCGACACGTGGCTCGCGCTGCAACGCGACAACCGGGCCGCCGGCCCGGACCTGCCGATGCTCGGCGACGCCGCGTCGCTCGCGTACCAGCGCTATCTCGACTCGTTCAAGAACAAGATTCCGGACTCGATGGGCTCGCCGCTGGGTTCCGGCGGTAGCGGTGCGCTGTCCGGCGGGCAGGGCGCGGTGCAGTCGTATTGAGGCGACGATGAGCGCGGTTCGTTTCCTCGGATGCCGCCCGGCCGGGCGCGACCGCCCGCGGATGGGCGGCCAGCGCGGCGCCGTGTCGGTGCTCGCGATCGTGTGGATCCTCGTCGCGCTGGTGACGCTCGGCACGATCGACATCGGCAACCTGTTCTATCAACGGCGCGACATGCAGCGGATCGCGGACATGGCTGCGCTGGCGGGTGCGCAACGCATGGACGACCAGTGCGCGCAGCCGACCGCGACCGCGACGGCAAATGCATTGGCGAACGGTTTCAATTCGCAGGCGTCGGGCTATTCGCTGTCGATCGTTTGTGGTCGATGGGATCTGGCGGCCTATCCAACACCACCGTATTTCGGCGCGGCGGCTAGCCAGCTTAATGCTGTCCAGGTCACGGTAACGAAGCCCGTGCCGTATTTTTTCCTCGGGCCGATGCGTACCGTCAGCGCGACGTCGATTGCGAAGGCAGTCAATCCGGATGCGTTCACGATCGGGACGTCGCTTGTGTCGCTGCAAGGCGGATTGTTGAACAATGTGCTCGGCGCCCTTCTGGGTGCGAATCTCAACCTGACGGCAGTGTCCTATCAGGGGCTCGCGACGACGCAGATCGCGCTGAAGGATCTCGTCGCCGCGGCGCAGGTCGGCACGGTCGATCAACTCGCGACGGTTTCGGTGACGGCAGGCGACTTTGCCCAGTTGCTGATCGACGCACTGTCGCGCACGCAAGTGGTCAATGCGAACGCAGATGTCGCGTCGACCGCGTTGAGGAACGTCAAGCTGCTCGCGGTGGGTAGTGCCAAGGTGAATGTGGTGAGTACCGGCTCGACGCCCGGGGTTCTTGCAGTCGACCTTGCCAACAAGCAGGCGGCGGCGGATGCGCGTATCACGCTGCTCGACGCATTGATGGTCGCGGCCGAGGTGGCGGCCGTGGGGCAGCCGGCCATCAACGTCAATACCGGCGTGAATCTCGGCGTCGGAACCACGACATTGCAGGTTCAGATCATCAAGCCGCCGGCGCTTGCCGTGGGGGAAGGCGGAATCGATCCCGCCACGGGCAAGTGGCGCACATTGGCGAGCACGGCGCAAATTCGCCTGTTTTTGAATACCGATCTGGGCACGACGAATATCAGCATCCTGAACGTGCTCGGATTGGGAGGGCTGTTGGGGGTGCTTAACAAGGTAGTCAGCGCGAATGTGCATCTGCCGCTTTATCTCGAGGTCGCGCCCGGTACGGCATGGCTGGATTCCACCCATTGCGCGCCGACCTTGGCGGCAAGTCGAGCGATCGTCGGTGTGCAGACGGGGGTTGCCAATCTTTGCATTGGCGATACGCCGCCCAGCATGACGGCGCAGCAGCCGTTCAGTTGCAACGTTCCGGCGTCGATACTCTCGGCGACGCTGTTGGGCATTTCCATTCAGGTGAAGGCGAACGTTGCGTTGCCGGCGGTCGTTCCGGCCAGCAGTTCGGCGACCTTGACCTTCAACGGAATTTCGGGCGATTCCGACGACTACCAGACCACGAATGCCAACGCAGTAGGGTCGGTGCTGACGAATGCGTTGTCGGGTGTCGCGCAAGGTCTCGCGACGACGGACGGGCTTGCTCTGTATATAGGCGGAAGCGCGATTCCACTTGGCAGCATGCTGAGTCCGCTCATCACGTTGTTGACGAATGCGTTGTCGCCGTTGCTATCAGGCCTCGACCAGATCATCGTTCCACTTTTGAATTTGCTCGGCGCCCAAGTCGGAGTCGCGACAGTACACAATCAGTCGCTGACCTGCGGTGCCGCGCAAACGGTAAGCAACTAGAAGAGTTAGATCAATCCGATGAGAACCACGCCCGCAATCGAAGAGCTCGACCTGTACGTCTGGGAAGGCAAGGCGGACATCGTCGACCGGGTCGCCCGGTGCATGGCGAGCTTCGACGTCGAAGTGATCCGCGCCGACAACGCGGAACTGTCGCCCGAACGCGCCGCGATGCGCCCGTCGCTGGCGATCATCAGCGTGACGATGATCGAAAGCGGCACCGCGTTCCTGCGCGACTGGCAGGCCAACATCGGCATGCCGGTCGTGTGGGTCGGCGCGGCGCGCGGCCACGACGCGTCGCAGTATCCGCCCGAGTATTCGCACATCCTGCCGCTCGACTTCACCTGCGCGGAACTGCGCGGGATGGTCGGCAAGCTCGTCACGCAGCTGCGCGCGCACGCCGCGGAGACGCTGCAGCCGTCCGAGCTCGTCGCGCATTCGGAATCGATGCAGGCGCTGCTGCGCGAAGTCGACACGTTCGCGGACTGCGATACCAACGTGCTGCTGCACGGCGAAACCGGCGTCGGCAAGGAGCGCATCGCGCAACTGCTGCACGACAAGCATTCGCACTACCGGCTCGGCGAATTCGTGCCCGTGAACTGCGGCGCGATTCCGGACGGCCTGTTCGAATCGCTGTTCTTCGGGCATGCGAAAGGGTCGTTCACCGGCGCGGTTGTTGCGCATAAGGGCTACTTCGAGCAGGCGGCGGGCGGCACGCTGTTCCTCGACGAGGTGGGCGACCTGCCGCTGTACCAGCAGGTCAAGCTGCTGCGCGTGCTCGAGGACGGCGCGGTGCTGCGCGTCGGCGCGACGTCGCCGATCAAGGTCGATTTCCGCCTGGTCGCGGCGAGCAACAAGAAGCTGCCGCAGCTCGTGAAGGAAGGGCTGTTCCGCGCGGACCTGTACTACCGGCTCGCGGTGATCGAACTGAGCATCCCGTCGCTCGAGGAGCGGGGCGCGGTCGACAAGATCGCGCTGTTCAAGTCGTTCGTCGCGCAGGTGGTCGGCGACGAGCGGCTCGCGCAGCTTCCGGACCTGCCGTACTGGCTCGCGGACGCCGTTGCCGACAGCTATTTCCCCGGCAACGTGCGGGAACTGCGCAACCTCGCCGAGCGCGTCGGCGTGACGGTGCGGCAGACTGGCGGCTGGGACGCCGCGCGGCTGCAGCGGCTGGTCGCGCATGCGCGCAGCGCCGCGCAGCCGGTGCCCGTGGAGAGCGCGGCCGAGGTGTTCGTCGACCGCAGCAAGTGGGACATGAGCGAGCGCAGCCGCGTGATCGCCGCGCTCGATGCGAACGGCTGGCGGCGCCAGGATACCGCGCAGCAACTCGGCATCAGCCGCAAGGTTCTGTGGGAAAAAATGCGCAAATACCAGATCTTCGACGAGGAGCCCGAGACCCGCGAAAGCGAGTAATTAATGCGATAATGCGCCGCAGAATTACAACGATTCGGAGCGGGAATTTCATTTCATGAGCCAGATTACGGGGTTGGGTTTGGGGCGGGCGTGCGCGGTGCTCGCCTTGATCGGAGGCATGCAGGGCGCGTACGCGCAAGGATTGGCCGGCACGACGCCGGCCGCGCAGCCGGTGCAGGCGGCATCGGCGCCGGTTGTCGCGATTCCGTCGGTCGACACGCAGGCGCAGACGCCGATGCAGGCCGGCGACACGACCGGCCCGAGCACGGTCGACGAGCTGCAGCGCCTGATCCAGGCGCACACGCTGACGGAAATGCGCACCGCCTATAACGGCAGCTACGGCGCGAGCCTGCTGTTCGACGTGAAGGACGGCGCGTATTTCGTCGCGCTGTTCCAGCAGAAGGCGTTCTGGCGCGTGATCAAGACGTACAGCGACGTGCGGGCCGAAGCGATCTATCGCGATTTCTCGCGCCAGGCCGAGCATCTGGCCGTCAACGAGCTGCGTGCGGCGAAGCTGGAATCGCAGAAGACGCAGACGGACCGCCAGATCGCGGTGACGCAGGAGCGGGCGCGGCGCCTGCAGGCTGACTTGTCGATCGCCCGCGAGCAGCAGGCGGCCGTCTCGGATCGCCAGAAAACTGTGCGCAGCGAAACCGTGGCGCTGCAGTCGCAGCAGGCGGAACTCAAGTCGCAGCTGCGCGCGTTGCAGCAGCAGGTGCGTGCATTGCAGCGCGAGGCCGACGCCGGCCTGCCGGCTGCGCACTGAGCGAAGCGGCCGGCACATGCGGCGACATGCCGCGCCGGCGCGCTGAAGCAAAAAGGGCAAACCCGCGGGTTTGCCCTTTTTGCTTGATTGGCTGGTGCCTTACTGGCCGTCCGGCACGATGCGCCGGCGGCGGGTGACGATCACCGGCCCGTTGCCGTTGCCGCTGCCGCGCGATTCGGATGACGCCGGCGTGTCGCCGGTGTCGCGCGGTGCGCCGTAACTCTCGCGCGGCGTGTAGCCTTCGCGCGGCTCGCGGGGTTCACGCGGCTCGCGCGGCGCGCCGTAGCCTTCGCCGCGCGACTCGCGGGAGCCGCCATGCGAGCCGTACGGGCTGTGGCCGCCGCCTTCACGGCCGCCGGGGCGCCCGCCGCCGCCCGTGCGCGGGCCGCGCGAACCGCCGCCGCCCGGGCGCGAACCGCCGGTGTCGAGCTGGATGGTGGAAATCGCACGCTTGTAGATGCCTTGCAAACCCACGGGGGTGCGCAGCATCACCAGGTATTGGTCGAACGACTCGATGCACCCCGTCAGACGAATGCCGTTGACGAGATAGATTTCGACGCGCTTGCGTTCCTTGCGCGCGGAATTGATGAAGTCGTTTTGCGGATGGGATTCTGCGGGATTGGCCATTGAGATGCGGCAGGAGCCTGCGTCAGAAATATGTTGTGCGTGTGTGTGGCGTGGAATCCACAAAGTGTTTGGCGGGATTCTACCCTGTTCGATACGGATGCGCGCGCTCGTGATTGTGTCGAACCGTAACCCACTATAGACGGTTCCACGCGATTTCGCGATTCGGCCAAACGGCTAGCGTCGCTTTGTTACGTCGCGTTACGACTCTCGCAGCACCGTTGCACCTGGCGGCACGCCGCTCGGCTAGAGTCGTCGCGCATGCCGGTCGTGCCGGCTCATCAGAGGTCCAGAACATGAACAAGAGGCGAATGGCAGTGTGGGGCGGCGCCGTTGCGTTGCTGGCGTCCGTGGCGTCCGGCAGCGCGATGGCGGGCCATGTCGACGTCGCGGTCGGGATCGGCCTGCCGGTTGCACCGGTCTATGCCGAGCCGGCACCGGTCTATGTGGCGCCGCAGCCGGCGGTGGTCGCATACCCCGGCTACGGTTACGGCTACGACGACGAGGACGACGATCGCTACCGCAAGTGGCGCAAGCACTATTACAAGCACTGGCGCAAGCATCACGGCGACGATGACGACGATTGAGCGCCGCGCGCGTCAAAACGCGTAGTCCGGGTTCTTCGGATCGAACGCGGCGTCGTCGAACGACGCCGGTGCGATCTTCTCGATCACGATCCGCTCGAACACCCGGCCGTCGTTGTCATACGATTCGACGGTCCGGAAATAGGGCTCGCGCAGGTCGAGCCCCAGGATCTCCTTCTTCGCATAGAACTGCGGCCGGCCGGTCGGCGTTTCGTAGGTCAGCGCGACGACGCGCACGCCGCCGACCGTCTTCGCTTCCACCCGGGTCGGGCGCTGCACGCCCGCTTCCAGGTACTTCCTTCCCTCGGTCAGGTACAGGTTCGCGATGAACTCGGTGCCGAGATCCTTCACCTGGTGATTCGACTGCGCGCGCGCAAGCGCGCCGTCGAGCGACGTCCACATCGGCAACTTGCCGAGCAGGCCGCCGAGGTGGCCGTACATCTCGTCCTTGCGCCGCGTCGTGTCGTAGATGATCTCCTGGCCGGCATGCGCGCCGTCCGGCAGCCATTTCGCATAGACCCTGAGCGGCTCGCGCGTGGTCCGGACGAGCATCCGGTCGGGGGTGTCCGACCATGTCCCGTTGATGCGTTCCTGGCGGACCATCGTGAATTGATACGACGGATAGCCGTTCGGCCCCTGGCGGATGTATTCGGGCACGGCGAGCGGGTCGAGTGCCGCGAACAGCGCGGCGAGCGTCGCGTCGTCGAGCTTTGCGAGCGCGCCCTGGCGCGCGGCGTTCCGCAGCCAGCGCGCCTGCTGCGCGGCCGGCTGACGGGTCAGGTTCGCGAGATCGGCGGGCAGGGCGGCCGCGTCGTGCGCGGCCGGCGCCACGCCGGTGGCCTCCTGCGCGTGCACGCCGGGCAGGGCGAGCGCCAGCGCGGCGGCGGCGAGCGTGGCGACGGCCGCGTGCCGCCCGGTGGATCGAATCATCGGTGGTGTCTCCCGGAGCGTCGGGTGTTCAGCCGCGCGAAGCCGCATTGCGCTTCGCGATTTCCTCGTCGCGCAGCGCGCGGCGCAGGATCTTGCCGACATTGGTCTGCGGCAGCGCGTCGCGGAACTCGACGAACTTCGGCATCTTGTAGCCGGTGAGGTTCTTGCGGCAGTGCGCGAGCACGTCGTCGGCCGTCAGCGCCGGGTCGCGCCGCACGACGAACACCTTGATCCGTTCGCCCTGCACCTCGTCGGGAATGCCGATCGCCGCCGCCTCGCTGATGCCCGGGTGCATCACCAGCACTTCCTCGATCTCGTTCGGATACACGTTGAAGCCCGACACGAGGATCATGTCCTTCTTGCGGTCGATCAGGCGCACGAAGCCGCGCGCGTCCATCACGCCGATGTCGCCGGTGCCGAGCCAGCCGTCGGCATCGATCACCTTGGCGGTTTCGTCGGGGCGCTGCCAGTAGCCGCGCATCACCTGCGGCCCGTGCACGCACAGTTCGCCGGGCTCGCCGATGCCGGCCCAGGTGCCGTCCTCGCGCCGGAAGCGCACGACGGTCGACGGCGCGGGCAGGCCGATCGAGCCGCTGAACGCGGCCATGTCCGCCAGGTCCACCGGGTTCATCGTGACGATCGGCGAGCACTCGGTGAGCCCGTAGCCCTCGACGATCGGCCGGCCCGTCACCTGCTGGAAGCGTTCGGCGACCGCGCGCTGCATCGCCATGCCGCCCGCCATCGCGAGCTTGAGCTTCGAGAAATCGCGCTTGCGGAATTCCTCGTCGTCGAGGAACGCGTTGTACAGCGTGTTGATGCCGGTGATGCCCGTGAAGGTTTCGTGACGGATGATCTTCATCACCATCTTCGTGTCGCGCGGGTTCGCGATCAGGATGTTGCGCCCGCCGAGCCCCATGAAGATGAACGCGTTCACCGTCAGCGAATAGATGTGATACAGCGGCAGCGGCGTGAGCACCGTCTCGACGTCGCCGGTGACCTGGTCGGCGATCCACGCCTTCGCCTGCAGCAGGTTCGCGATCAGGTTGCCGTGCGTGAGCATCGCGCCTTTCGCGACGCCTGTCGTGCCGCCCGTGTACTGCAGGAACGCGAGATCGTCGCGCGTGAGCGGCACGGGCTGCGGCGTGCCGCGCGCGCCGAGCGCGAGCGCCGAGCGCAGCTGCACGGCCTGCGGCAGGTGATAGGGCGGCACGAGCTTCTTCACGTGCTTCAGCACGAAATTGATGAGCCGGCCCTTTGCGTTGAAGCCGTCCGCGAGCAGGTCGCCGAGCGCGGTGACGAGCACGTTCTTCACCTGCGTTTCCGGCAGCGCGTCCTGCAGCGTGCGCGCGAAGTTCTCGAACACGACGATCGTCTGCGCGCCGCTGTCCTTCAGCTGATGCGCGAGCTCGCGCGCCGTGTACAGCGGGTTGACGTTGACGACGATCGCGCCGGCCTTCAGCGTGCCGAACAGCGCGACCGGATACTGGAACGTGTTGGGCAGCATGATCGCGACGCGGTCGCCGGGCTTCACGCCGATGCTCTGCAGGTACGACGCGAACGCCGCGACCTTCTGCGCAAGCGCGCGATAGGTCAGCGACGCGCCGGCGCTCACGTATGCGACGCGCTCGGCGAACTGCGTCGTGCATTCGTCGAAGAACTGCACGAGCGACGCATACTGCGTGACGTCGATCTCGTGGGGCACGCCGGGCGGATACGACGCGTACCAGACGCCGTCGGTGTTCGGCGGCATCTGCGCGGCGGCCGGCGCTGCGGAAGCGGACATGGTGGTCTCCAGGATCATGAGGATGAGGCCGCGCGGATGGCGCGGCCGCGTGCGGTCAGGTTGCGGGGTGCAGCGTCGCGTCGTCGGGCGAGTCGGCGGGCAGGGCGGGCGGCGCGGCCGGCGCGTCGTTCGCGCCCGCGTCGTCGAGCACCGCCGCGAAGATCGCGAGCTGCGCGCTGTCGGGCATCGGCGCCTTCAGCGCGGCGACGATCAGCGACGACAGGCGCGCGATCATCTGCACGTCGTCCATCGTGCGGCCCTGCGAGAACTCGTCGATCAGGCTCTCCGTTTCGGCGCCGGCGAGCGCGCCGGACAACGCGCCGATCGCGAAGTGCAGCCGCCAGCCGAGCTCCGTGCGCGGCAGGTACGGCAGCGCGCGCTGGAACGCGTCGAAGAAGCGGACGGCGACGCTCGCGTAGTGCGCGGTCAGGAAGTTGCGCACGAACGGCGACGGGTCGGTGTACGCGCGGCCGATCAGCCGCAGGAACGCGCGGCCGCCGCGCTCGGGGTCGCGCGACGCCTTCAGCGCGGGGATGAACATCGCGCCGAGCACGTGCTCGCACGTGACGTGCGCGCCGAGCTGCGCGTCGAAGCGATCGAGGATGCGCAGCCGTTCCTGGTTGAGCTGGTCGAGGCGGCGCGACAGCATCGCGTGGATCAGCGCCTCCTTGCTGCCGAAGTGATAGTTGACCGCTGCCAGATTGACCGCCGCGCGCGACGTGATCTGCCGCATCGACATCGCTTCGAAGCCGTGCTCGACGAACAGATCCTCGGCCGCATCGAGGATGCGCGCCTTGGTGCCGCCGGCCTGCCGGCTGCCGGACGGCCGCCCCGCGGACGGCCGCCCCACCTGACCTACTGCCATGTTCCGCCTCCCATGCCGATCGCGCGGCGGCGATCCGGCGATTCGAATTCGAATGTGTAATTTCAAACAATCGTTTTTATTAAGATAAAAAGACGCGCCGGGCGCGGGCAAGCGCTGATTCTGGACAGAAACCTCTAGATCGATGTGCAGGTGCGGCAAGACGATCGCGCGGCCACCGCTTGGCGGGCCGCGCGACATGGTGCGGTGCGGAAAACCGTGGATTCAGCCGACGCTGCTACGCGTATTGACCGATTGCGTCATGTCGACGCCGCGCCGTTCCGGACTGAACACGATCAGGACGGCGATCACGATGGCGACGGTGCCGCACACGATCGCGAGCGCGAGGCTGTAGTCGTTGCCGTGCGACACCGCGAGCGACGCCTGCATCGTCGCGTTGCCGGACGCGAGCAGGTTGCCGAGCTGGTAAACGAAGCCGGGGAACGTTGCGCGGATTTCGTCGGGCGAGATCTCGTTCAGGTGCACGGGGATGATGCCCCACGCGCCCTGCACGGAAATCTGCATCAGGAACGCGCCCGCGGCGAGCGCGAGCGGGCCGCTCGAGTAGGCCCACAGCGGCAGCACCGGCAGCGCGATCAGCGCGGCGATGAAGATCGTGCGGCGCCGGCCGATCCGTTCGGACAGCGCGCCGCAGGTGAGCCCGCCGACGATCGCGCCGATGTTCAGCACGATCGTGATCCACGACACGGTGTGCGGATCGAAGTGATGCTGTTCGCGCAGGAAGGTCGGGTACAGGTCCTGCGTGCCGTGCGAGAAGAAGTTGAACGCGGTCATCAGCACGACCGCATAGATCGCGAGCTTCCAGTTTTGCTGCAGCGTGGTCGCGAGGCTCGGGCGCGGCCGCTTTTCCATCTGCTTCCACGCCGGCGATTCGGGCACGTGCGCGCGCACGTACAGCACGAGCAGCGCGGGCAGCACGCCGATCATGAACATCCCGCGCCAGCCGATGTACTGGTAGAGCACGCCGAACACCACGGACGCGAGCAGGTAGCCGCTCGGGTAGCCGGCCTGCAGCAGCCCCGACACGATGCCGCGCGAATGGGTCGGCACGGTTTCCATCGTCAGCGCGGAGCCGACGCCCCATTCGCCGCCCATCGCGACGCCGAATAGCGCGCGCAGCACGAGCAGCGCGGTCAGGCTCGGCGCGAAGCCGGATGCGAGCTCGATCAGCGAATAGCACGCGATGTTGACCATCAGCGTCGGGCGGCGGCCGAAGCGGTCGGCGAGGCGGCCGAAGATCAGCGCGCCGAGCGGGCGCATCGCGAGTGTCAGCGTCAGTGCGAACGCGACGGCCGGGATGCTCGAATCGAACTCGGCCGCGATGTCCTTCAGCACGAAGACCATCAGGAAGAAATCGAACGCGTCGAGCGTCCAGCCGAGATAGGCGGCGATCGTGACGTTGCGTTGCTCGCGGGTCCAGCTCATGGCGGACGTCTCCTCGTTGGCGTGCGCCGTGACGGATCGCATCTCTGCAGGCCGCCCGGCCGGCGCGCCGCGCGGGGGCATCCATCGAGTGTAGGATGCCGTGCCGCATGCGGCGGCCCGCGCTGCCGCCGAATCGGGAATAATCCCTACGAAATGGTTTGTTTCGCGCCCTGCAATACCCGATCGCGACGCGTCGCGCGTGCCGTGTCGTGGTCCTGAAGGGTGGCTGTCATGTATTCGTCAAGCGACGGCGCGCATGCGCCGACCCAGGAGCCCCGATGACCGATCGTCCCGCCGCCGCGCTGCCCGTGCTCGAGACCGCCCGCCTGTGGCTGCGGCCGCGCGTGCTCGCCGATCTCGACGCGTGCGTCGCGATGGACCGCGACCCGGAGGTCACACGGTACATCGCCGGGCCGTGGCACGACCCGGTCGAGCACCGCCGCTTCGTCGAGCACCGGATCACGCGCGACTATCCGTCCGGGCTCGGCTACTGGTCGATCTTCGGGAAGGCGGCGCCGGACGCGTTCATCGGCTGGATGCTGCTGATTCCGGACTACGCGAACGGCGCGCGCGACGTCGAGATCGGCTGGCGGCTGGTGCGCGCGGCGTGGGGGCGGGGCATCGCGAGCGAGGCCGCGGTGGCCGTGGTGCGCCATGCGTTCGACACCGTGCGGCTGCCGCGCGTGATCGCCGACATCGCGGCGGAGAACGCGGGCTCGCTGAACGTCGCGCGCAAGCTCGGCATGCGCCGCATCGGCGTCGTGCAGGACGGCATGCCGTACGTGCGCCATCGGCTCGAGCGCGACGACCTGCGCGCGTAGCGCGCGTCATGCGGCGCGCGGCGGGTTTTGTCATGGATCGTCAAACCGGGGCACGCGAGGGATGCGCGGTATTAACGCCGCGCGCGATCAGGAGTATCGTTGCCGGAATTTGCTTACAGAGGGCACGATCATGACAATCGGCCGCGATGTTCATCTCATCCCCGTCAAGCTCGACGCGCTGCGTCCGACCCAGATGACGGTCGGCTACCGGGAAGTGAAAGCCAAGCGCAAGCACTGGAAGGCGCTCGGCAAGCGCGAGCGCAAGGCGGCGATCGATTCGCACTGGTTCCCGGCGGTCGTCGGGCCTGACGGCCGGCATTTCATCACCGATCACCATCATCTCGGCCTCGCGCTGATCGAGGAAGGCGAGACGACCGTGAAGGCGATGCTGCTGAAGGACCTGTCGTGGCTCGACGAGACGATCTTCTGGCGGATGATGGAGCACAACCAGTGGGTGCACCCGTTCGGCGCGGACGGCGCGCGCCGCGACTATGCGCATTTGCCGAAGGCGCTCACCGGCCTCGAGGACGATCCGTACCGCAGCCTCGCGGGCGAGCTGCGCACGGCAGGCGGCTATGCGAAGGATGCGACGCCGTTCAGCGAATTCCTGTGGGCCGACTTCCTGCGCCAGCACGTGACGCTCGACCAGATCCGCAAGAACTTCGACAAGGCGCTCGCCGCCGCGCTGACCCACGCGCACGAGCAGAACGCGCGCTATCTGCCCGGCTGGTCGGGCGTCATCGTCACGAAAGCCTGACCGGCGCGCCGCGCCACGCTCCCGTATGTCGACTCCGCCGAACCATACCGACGCCGGCCCGCAGCATGCGGACCATTTCGCCGCGCTCGATGCGGCGCCACCGCCGCGCGCGCAGCGGATAGGCCGCGACGCGCTGGCCGGCGTGTCGATCGCGGGCCTGCTGATTCCGGAAGCCGTTGCATACGCGGGGCTCGCGAACCTGCCGCCGCAGGCCGGCCTGATCGCGCTGCTGTCGGGGCTCGTCGTCTACGCGCTGACGGGCAGCAGCCGGTTCGCGATCGTCTCGTCGACGTCGTCGTCGGCCGCGGTGCTCGCGGCGACGGTGTTCGCCGAGTCGAGCATGGGGCTCGCCGCGCAGCTCGCGCTCGCGGCCGCGCTCGTCGCGATGACGGGCGTGCTGTTCATCCTCGCGGGCGCGTTCCGGCTCGGCGGCATGTCGGATTTCGTCGCGCGGCCGGTGCTGCGCGGCTTCACGTTCGGGCTCGCGCTGACGATCGTGATCAAGCAGCTGCCGAAGATCCTCGCGATCAAGGTGCAGCACAGCGACGCGCCGCGCGTGGCGCTCGACCTGGTCGAAGGCCTCGCGCGCGCGAACTTCGCGAGCGTCGCGCTCGGCGGCGGGGCGCTGGCGCTGTTGTTCGTGCTCGGGCGCCGCTCGCGCGTGCCGGCGACGCTGGTCGTGATCGTGCTGTCGATCGTGGCCGGCTACTTCGTCGACTGGCAGCGCTACGGGATCGCGATCGTCGGGCACATCGATTTCCAGCACATCGCATTCGGCCTGCCGTCGCTCGACCGCAACGCGTGGATGCAGACCACCGAGCTCGCGTTCGCGCTGATGCTGATCCTCTATGCGGAATCCTATGGATCGATCCGCAATTTCGCATTGAAGCACGGCGACGCGGTGTCGCCGAACCGCGACCTCGTCGCGCTCGGCTGCGCGAATCTCGTGTCGGGGCTGCTGCACGGGATGCCCGTCGGCGCCGGCTATTCGGCGACGTCCGCGAACGAGGCGGCCGGCGCGCAATCGCGCTTCGCCGGGCTGTGGGCGGCCGGCGTGATCGCGCTGATCGTCTGGCTGCTGCTGCCGCAGCTGGCGCGCACGCCCGAGCCGGTGCTCGCGGCGATCGTGATCTTCGCGGTCAGCCATTCGCTGCATCCGTCGGTGTTCAGGCCGTACTGGCTGTGGCATCGCGACCGGCTCGTCGTGATCGCCGCGCTGCTCGCGGTCCTGGTGCTCGGCGTGCTGCACGGGCTGCTCGCCGCGATCGGCGTGAGCCTGCTGCTGACGCTGCGCAAGCTGTCGGAGCCGAACGTGAGCGTGCTCGGCCGGCTGCGCGACAGCCACGATTTCGTCGACGTATCGATCCACGCGGACGCGAAGCCGGTGCCCGGCGTGCTGATCGCGCGGCCGGAGGCGCAGCTGTTCTTCGCGAACGCGGACCGGATGCTGAACCGCGTGCGCGCGCTCATGAAGGCGGCGCCGGATACGCACACGGTGCTGCTGAGCCTCGAGGAGACGCCCGACGTCGACGGCACGACGATCGAATCGCTGCGCACGTTCGCCGCGGAATGCGCGGCGCGCGGCCAGCGCTTCGCGATGGTGCGGCTCAAGCTGCATGCGCTGCACGCGCTGCATCGCGCGGCGGACGATACGCTGCGCGTCGATGCGATGTCCGAGCTGAGCGTCGACGAGAGCCTGCAGCAGTTGCAGGCATCGGGCGAGGTGGCCGCGTCAGGCGCCTGACGGGCGTCAGCGCGCGTCGAGCACCTCGAAGCGGTATGCGATCTCGAGCGGTCGCGCCGGATCGAGCGTCACCGCGGTCGCGACGCCGCGCGCGCTGATGGGGTTCGGCGCGAGCGATGCGCGGCAGCCGAGCTCGAACGCGCTCGCGACCGGCTCGACGCCGACGCACAGGTTGCGGCCGTTCCACGGTGCATACGCGCGGCCGCGATTGCTGATCCACAGCAGCAGTGACGGCAGCACGGCCGCATCCCACGTCAGCCGGTAAGCGGCGCCGACCGCGTCGTCGTGCAGCGTCACGCTGCCGTCGGTCCCGCATAGCTGCACGATTTCCTCGGTGGCGTCGGCGAACGGCAGCCGGTCGAACGCGCGCCAGCCGCCGTCGGCCAGCGGCACGCGGTCGAGCGTCTCGAACGTCGCGCCGGGCCGGCCGCGCGACACGCCGGGCTCGGGGCCGCCCGGGTGGACCATGCCGAAGCGGAACGCGCCCGGCTCGATCCGGAATGCGCCGGCGAGCGACGGCAGCGCGAGGTTCGGATGCAGGCCGGCCGGGCGGCGCGCGGCACGGCGCGCGTCGATGCGCAGCACGATGTCGAGCGCCGCGCGCTGCGGATCGGCGCGGATCGTGCGCGTGACACGCGCGATCGGCGAGCCGGCCGGATAGTCGAGCGCGATCTCGATGTCGTGCGACGTGCGCCGCACGCAGGCCCATTCGCCGATGCATCCGTAGCCGTGCTGAAGATCGTCGCTTGCGTCGTGCGTATCGTGCGCGGCCACCGGCGTCGCAACCGCATCGCGCCAGCCGTCGGCGAGGCCGTCTGCCGGCAGCCCGGCGCGCGCATACGGCACGCCGAACGGCACGCACGCGAATTCGCTGCGCATCGTGCCGAGCAGGCCGTCGGGCAGCGCGCCCGGTTCACCGAGCCATGGTGGTTCGTAGAACGGACGAATAACGCGCGTGCCGCTGAGGAATGCGACGCCGCCGAGCATGCCGCCGCGCGCATGGAGGTCGAACGCGCCGTGCGCCCATTCGAGATGCCAGACCGAGTTCATGGATTCAGTTTTCTTCCTCGCGCCAGCAGGTGCCGTGCCGCGCGAGCAGCGCGCTGGCCGGCGCGGGGCCCCAGCTGCCGGCCGCATACGGCTTCGGCGCGGGCGAGCGCGGCGCGGTGCCGCCGAGGATCGGCGCGACCCAGCGCCACGCGGCCTCCTGCTCGTCGCGGCGCACGAACAGCGCGAGGCGTCCCGCGATCACGTCGAGCAGCAGGCGCTGGTAGGCCTCCATCCGGTTCTGCTGGAAGAAGCGGTCGAACGCGAGATCGAGGTGCACGCCCTGCAGCGCCATGCCGAGCCCCGGCTGCTTCGCGAGCGTGCTGAGCCGGATCGACTCGTCGGGCTGCAGGCGGATGGTCAGCCGGTTCGAGCCGGACCGCAGCGAGGCGGCGCCGAGCGCGGCATGCGGCACCGGGCGGAAGTTGACGACGATTTCCGCGACGCGATCGGCGAGCCGCTTGCCGGTGCGCAGGAAGAACGGCACGCCGGCCCAGCGCCAGTTGTCGACTTCCGCCTTCAGCGCGATGAAGGTCTCGGTCGTGCTGTCGGGCGTCACACCCGGTTCGTCGTGGTAGGCCGGCACGGCGACGCCGCGCACCGCGCCCGCGCGATACTGGCCGCGCACGACGCTGCGCGCGAGCTCGTCGTCGGCGAGCGGCTTCAGCGCGCGCAGCACGCGCAGCTTCTCGTCGCGCACCGCGTCGGCGTCCATCGACTGCGGCGGCTCCATCGCGATGATCGCGAGCAGTTGCAGCAGGTGGTTCTGCACCATGTCGCGCAGCGCGCCGGTCTGGTCGTAGAACGGGCCGCGCCCGCCGACACCGAGCTCCTCCGCGACGGTGATCTGGATGTTCTCGATCCATTCGCGGCGCCACAGCGGCTCGAACATCACGTTGCCGAAGCGCAGCGCGAACAGGTTCTGCACGGCTTCCTTGCCGAGGTAGTGGTCGATCCGGTAGATCTGCTCCTCGGCGAAGATCTCGCCAACTTCGTCGTTGATCGCGGCCGACGATGCGAGGTCGTAGCCGAGCGGCTTCTCGAGCACGACGCGCGACGATGCCGGCGCGAGGCCGGCCGCCGCGAGCGAGCGGCAGATCGGCACGAACAGTGACGGCCCGGTCGCGAGATAGAAGATACGCCGGCCCGGCATCGGTTCGAGCGCATCGGCGAGGCGCGCGAACGCGTCCGGCCGGCTCGCGTCGAGCTCGACATACGCGAGCCGCTCGACGAAGCCGCGCCACGACGCGGCGTCGAACGTCGTGCCTTCGACGTGCGGACGCACGGATGCGTCGACCCAGCGCAGGTAGCCCGCGTGGTCGAACGGGTTCTGCGCGACCGCGACGATGCGTCCGGCGGGCGCGAGCAGGCCGTCGCGATGCGCGGCGTACAGCGCCGGCAGGATCTTGCGCATCGCGAGGTCGCCCGTGCCGCCGAACAGCACGAACGCGAAGGCCGACGGATCGCGCGCGGCGCTGGCGTGGGGCGCGTTCATCGCGGCAGGCCCGCGGCCGCGGCCGACGTGTCGAGCAGGGTGGCCACCTCGGCTGCCGTCGGCGCATAGGCGCCCGGGTGCGCGCACGCGACCGACGCGCAGGCGGCCGCGTAGCGCAGGTGCTCGGCGGCCGGCGCGTCGGGGCGCGCGAGGAGGCTCGCCATCCAGCCGCCGACGCTTGCGTCGCCGCAGCCGACGGTGTCGGCGACCTCGGTCGGGAAGGCCGGCTGGAACAGCGTGTCGCCGCCGTGGAACAGCTGCATGCCGGCCGCGCCGCGCGTGACGAGCACGGCCGCGTCGGGCGCCCACGCGCGCAGCTGCGCGAGCGCGGCGGCTTCGTCGAGTTCGGGGAACAGGCCGCCCAGGTCTTCGTCGGACACCTTGATGTAATGGGCGAGGCCGGCCAGCCGGCGCAGCGTCGCGCGATACGACGGATCGGCCATCGGCGCGCGGAAATTCGGATCGAACGAGATCCGCTTGCCGGCCGCGCGCGCGGCCTGCGCGATGTCGATGAGCCGCGACGCGAGCGGCTCGCGCACGACGCCGAGCGAGCCGACGTGCACGATCTCGGCGGCGTCGAGCGCGCCGGCGGGCAGCGCGGCCGGGTCGAATGCGAGATCGGCGCTGTGTTCGCCGATGAAGAAGTAGTTCGGCGGCTGCTTCGATACGACCATCGCGAGGAACGGCGCCCGGTCGACCTGGTGCATGAAGCGCATGTCGAGCCCGGCCTCGGCGCTCTTGCGCATCAGCTCGTCGCCGAAGATGTCGCGGCTGACCGTGCCGGCGAAGCCGGTCGGCACGCCGAGCCGCGCGCCGACGCGCGCCACGTTCCAGCACGAGCCGCCGGCGATGCTGTGCCAGTGCTGCGCGTCGTCGCGGATGAAGTCGGTCAGCGCTTCGCCGAATACGACCAGGCGGGGGAGGTTCGTCGTCATGTCAAAACTTCACGTCGCGGTGCCGCGCCGTGCCTTGTAGCGGTTGATCAGCTGGTTGGTGGAGCCGTCGTGCGAGCGGGCCTGGCCCGGCGCGTCGAGTTCGTTCTCGATCGCGACCGCGAGCCGCTTGCCGAGCTCGACGCCCCACTGGTCGAACGAGTTGATCTGCCAGACCGCGCCCTGCACGAACACCTTGTGCTCGTACAGCGCGATCAGCGCGCCGAGCGACGCGGGGTCGAGCCGGTCCAGGCAGATCGTGGTGGTCGGGCGGTTGCCTTTGAAGTCGCGATGCGGCTCGTCGGGCGAACGCGCGCCGTTCATCAGCGCCTCGGACTGCGCGAAGCAGTTCGCGACGAGGATGTCGTGATGCGCGTCGAACGCGTGCTGCGGCTGCATGCAGACGATCATGTCCGCAGGAATCACCGCGGTGCCCTGGTGCAGCAGCTGGAAGAACGCGTGCTGGCCGTTGGTGCCGGGTTCGCCCCAGATCACCGGGCCGGTCGCGTAGTCGACGCGCTCGCCCGCGAGCGTCACCGACTTGCCGTTGCTCTCCATGTCGAGCTGCTGCAGGTACGCGGGCAGCCGGTGCAGGTAGCGGTCGTACGGCGCGATCAGGTGGCTCGTCGCGCCGAGGAAGTTCTGATGCCAGATGCCGATCAGCGCGAGCAGCGCGGGCAGGTTGCGCTCGAGCGGCGCGTCGGCGAAATGGCGGTCCATCGCATGCGCGCCGTCGAGCAGCGCGTCGAACGCGTCCATGCCGTTCTGCAGCGCGATCGGCAGGCCGATCGCCGACCACAGCGAATAGCGGCCGCCGACCCAGTCCCAGAATTCGAACATGTTGGCCGGGTCGATGCCGAATGCGGCGACCGCGTCGGCGTTGGTCGACACCGCGACGAAATGCCGTGCGATCGCGGCCTCGGGCGCGCCGCTCGCGAGCAGCCACGTGCGCGCGGTATGCGCGTTGACGAGCGTCTCGCGGGTCGTGAAGGTCTTCGACGACACGATGAACAGCGTCGTCTGCGGATCGGCGCGCTTCAGCACCTCGGCGATGTCCGCGCCGTCGACGTTCGACACGAAGTGCATCGTCAGCCGTTCGTGCGCGTACGGCTTCAGCGCCTCGCACACCATCTTCGGGCCGAGATCCGAGCCGCCGATGCCGATGTTGACCACGTCGGTGATCGCGCGGCCGGTGTGGCCGCGCCACGCGCCGTCGCGCACCGCGCCGGCAAAGCCGCGCAGCTTCGCGAGGACGGCCGCGACCTGCGCAGAGGCATCGACCCCGTCGACAACGCGCGGCGTGCGCGAGCGGTCGCGCAGTGCGACGTGCAGCACCGCGCGGCGCTCGGTGGCGTTGATCCGCTCGCCGGCGAACATCGCGTCGCGCCGCGCCTCGACGCCGCTCGCACGGGCGAGCGCGACGAGCCGCGCGATCGTCTCGTCGACGATCGGATGCTTCGAGAAGTCGACGAACAGGCCGGCCGCCTCGAGCGAGAAGCGCGCGGCGCGTTCGGGGTCGCGCGCGAACAGCTCGGGCAGCGGGATGCCGGCCAGCGCGTCGCGATGGTCGGCGAGGGCACGCCACGCGGGCGTCCGGGTCAGCAGGGTCATGATCGGCAAGGGTGCGGGTTTGGGTTCGGAAGGGTCAGTGCGGGGCGCTCCAGCCCTTGTAGCTCTTCACGTTGTCGCGCGTGATGAGCGCCGGCTCGATCAGGATCATCGGGTTGGCGGGCTTCTGGCCGTTCATGATGCCGTAGCCGACGTTGACGGCCTGTTGCGCCATCGCCCACGGATCCTGGCTCGACGACGCCTGCACGAGCGTGTTGCTCTTGAGCGCGGTCTCGATGTCGGGCGCGCCGTCGACCGACGTGATCACGATGCCGGTGCGGTTCAGCTGCTTCGCGGCGAGGTCGCTGCCGACGGCCTGCGGATCGTTGATCGTGAACACGCCGTCGAGCTTCGGGAAGCGCGTCAGGTAGCCCTGCATCACGTTCATCCCGCCTTCGCGCGAGCCCTTGCCGTCCTGGTCGGCGGACAGCAGCTTGATGCCCGGATTCTTCGCGAGCACGGCCTTGCAGCCGTTCACGCGGTCGACCACCGCCGACACCTGCGGGCCGTTCTCGATGATCACGTTGCCCTTGCCGTTGAGCTTCTTCGCGAGGAAATCGCACGCGAGCTCGCCGGCCTTCACGTTGTTGGTCTGCACGGTGGCGTTCGCGCCGGCCGCCGCGACGTCGACGGCGACCACCGTGATGCCGGCCGCCTGCGCCTTCTTCACCGCGGGCTCGATTGCCTTCGGGTCGGCGGCGTTGAGCAGGATCATGTCGACGTGCGCGGAAATGAAGTTGTCGATCTGCGTGAACTGCTTGTTCAGGTCGTAGTCGGCCGACACGGCCGTGACTTTCGCATTCGGGTTGAGCTGCTTCGCGCGCGCCTCGGCGCCTTTCGCGATCGTCACGAAATACGGGTTGCCGAGCGAGCCGACGGTGATGCCGATCGACTTCAGCGGCTTGTCGGCCGCGTGCGCGGCGGATGCGGCGAAGGCGAGCGCGCAGGCGATGCCGGTCAGGACGGCTTGAGGCTTGAACATGTCGTTGTCTCCGTGGGTTGGTTGGGTTGCGGGCGGTTGCGCGTCAGGTGCGGGCCGAGTCGCGCTGGCGGTAGCGGTCGAGCGCGACCGCGCCGATGATCACGAGGCCCTTGATGATGTATTGCCAGATGTCGGACACGCCGAGCAGCACGAGGCCGTTGGTGAGCACCGCGATGATCAGCGCGCCGATCAGCGTGCCGACGATCGAGCCCACGCCGCCGACGAAGCTGGTGCCGCCGAGGATCACCGCGGCGATCGCGTCGAGCTCGTACGACTGGCCGAGCTGCAGGCCGTTGGCCGCATAGAGCCGCGCGGCCGACATCACCGCGCCGAGGCCGGCGAGCAGACCCGACGCCGCGTAGACGAACAGCTGGATCATGCGCACGTTGATGCCCGACAGGCGCGCCGCTTCCGGGTTGCCGCCGACCGAGTAGATCCGCATGCCGAGCACGGTGCGGCGCAGGATGAACCACGACGCGACGATCACCGCGCCGGCGATCACGACGAGCCACGGCACGCCGAGCAGGGTGCCGTTGCCGATGAACGCGAACGGCAGCTGCGGGTTGAAGATCGTCGTGTCGTTGCCCATCAGGCGCGCGACGCCGCGCACGGCCGTCAGCGCGCCGAGCGTGACGATGAACGGAGGCAGGCGCAGCAGCGCGATCAGGCCGCCGTTGATCATGCCGAACACGAGGCCGACCACCAGCGCGGCCGGTACGCCGAGCCAGCCCCAGCCGGGGATGTTCGACGCGAGCAGCGCGGCGACGGCCGCGGCGGCGAGCACCGAGCCGACCGACAGGTCGATGCCGCCCGTCAGGATCACGAACGTCATGCCGGCCGCGAGCACGATGTTGATCGATGCCTGCTGCGTGACGATCGACAGGTTCTGCAGCGTGAAGAAGCCGTCGGTGAGCAGGCCGAAGCCGATGCACAGCAGCACCAGTACGGGCAGCATGCCGGCGGTGCGCATCAGCGACTGCATGCGCGCGCGGTGGTCGGCGAGACGCGCCTGCGGCGCGCGGTCATGTACCGGATGGGCCGGCGCGGAAGCGAGGTTCCGCTGCTTGGTCGGGTTGATCATTTCGGTAACCTGAATGTAATGGGGAAAATGAGCGGCGGCGCTCAGTGCGCGTCCGCCGGTTCCGTTTGCGACCCGGTGGCGAGCGCGATGATCGCCTCCTGCGTGATCGGCGCGCCGCTGTAGCCGCCGAGCTCGCCGGCAATCTCGCCTTCGCGCATCACCAGCACGCGGTCGGCGACGCCGATGATTTCCGGCAGCTCGCTCGAGATCACGATCACGCCGACGCCCGCGCGCGCGAGCTCGTTGATGATCCGGTAGATCTCGGATTTCGCGCCGATGTCGACGCCGCGGGTCGGCTCGTCGAGGATCAGCACGCGCGGCTTCGTCTCCAGCAGGCGCGACAGCAGCACCTTCTGCTGGTTGCCGCCGGACAGCGCGCCGACGTTGACGTTCGCGTGCGGCACGCGGATCGACAGCGACGCGATCGCGTCGCGCGCGCGTTCGGCGCCGCGTGCGAGATCGAGCGCGCCGAGCCGTGCGTCGCGGTTGCACACCGAGATGTTGATGTTGTCGCGCACGCTCATGTCGAGGAACAGGCCCTGGCGCTTGCGGTCCTCGGTCAGGTAGACGAGGCCCGCGTCGATCGATTCGCGCGGCGAGTGCGCGCCGAAGGTCTTGCCGTCGACCGACACGTCGCCGCGCGCGCGCGGCTCCGCACCGAAGATCAGCCGCGCGAGCTCGGTGCGGCCCGCGCCGACGAGGCCCGCGATGCCGAGCACCTCGCCCGCGTGCAGCTCGAGGCTGCAGCCGCGCACGCGGCCGCCGTCGGCGACGTCGCGCACCGACAGCAGCAGGTGGCCGCGGTCGTACGGCGCGTGTTCCTTCTTGTAGAAGCCGGAGATGTCGCGGCCGACCATCATCGAGACCAGCCGCTCGGCCGACAGCGCCGCGCGCTCGAGCGTGCCGACGTAGGTGCCGTCGCGCAGCACCGACACGCGGTCGGACAGCTCGTAGATCTCGGCCATCCGGTGGCTGATGTAGATGATCGCGAGGCCTTCCTCGCGCAGCTGGCGGATCAGCCGGAACAGGTGTTCCGTTTCGCGTGACGACAGCGGCGTGGTCGGCTCGTCCATCACGAGGATGCGTGCGCGGGTGTGCACGGCGCGCGCGATCTCGACGAGCTGCTGCTCGGCGATCGACAGCGTGCCGACGAGCGTGTCGGGCCCGAACGGCGCGCCGAGGCGCTGGAGCACGTCCTCGCAGCCGCGCGCCATTGCGGCGCGGTCGATCGTGCCCCAGCGGCGGTTGCCGCGCCGCAGTTCGCGGCCGACGTAGATGTTTTCAGCGACCGTCAGGTTCGGCGCGAGGCACAGTTCCTGGTAGATCACCGCGACACCTGCATCACGCGCGGCGAGCGGGCCGTCGATATCGATGCGCCGGCCGTCGATCAGGATCTCGCCGCCCGCGTCGGCCTGGTACGCGCCCGACAGGATCTTCATCAGCGTCGACTTGCCCGCGCCGTTCTCGCCCATCAGCGAATGGATCTCGCCCGGATAGACAGTCAGGCTCACGTTGTCGAGCGCGCGCACGGCCGGGAACGTCTTGCTGATCCCGCGCATCTCGAGCAGCGGGCGGGGCGACTCAGATCGCGACATGGTTGACCTCCTGCGATTCCGCGCCCGCGCCCTTGAGGATGCCGGCCCGCGGGGAGAAGTTGAAGAACATCGGCAGCGTCGCGGCGCCGATCGCGCCGGCATCCGCGCCGAACGTGCCGCGCACCAGCGCCGGCGTGCCGCGCGCTTCCGGCGCGGTCGCGACGAGGGCCGAGCGCAGGCGGGTCGCGACCGCTTCGATCAGGCCCGCGTCGGTGTCGGCGTCGAGCACGACGACCGGCGCGTCGACCACGCACAGCACCGCGCGCAGCGCGGGGGCGAGCGCATCGACGCAATCGTCGATCCATTCGTCGACGGCGGGCAGGCCGCGCGCGATGCACGCTTCGAGGTCGGCGCGGTTGTCGACCTGCTCGCCGCTGTGGCGCAGGTGGCGCACCAGCGCGTGCAGCGACGCGCGCGCGAGCAGGATGTCCCACGGGCCGCGCGGCGGCGGCGCGGACGGCAGGCGGCTCGGCGGCACCGGCATCACGCCGATGTCGCCCGCGTTGCCGGTGACGCCGCGCAGGCAGTCGCCGTCGATCGCGATGCCGCCGCCGATCGCCGGGCCGATGAACAGGTAGATGAAGTCGTCCTGCTGGCGGCCGACGCCGTAGAACAGCTCGGCGATCGCGGCCGCGTTGCCGTCGTTTTCGCCGAACACCGGCAGCGACACCGCGCGGCCGAGCTCGCTCGCGAAATCGACGTCTTCCCACGGGCGGAACGTGCCGGGCGCGAGACCGAGCTCGCGCATCCAGCTGCCGAGGTTGTACGGCTGCGCGAGCCCGATGCCGGTCAGGCGCTCGCGCTCGTGCGCGGGGAGCAGGGCCTGCATCGCGTCGATGTCGCGCCGGACGATGTCGAGCACGTCGGCGGGCGGCGGCAGCAGCGTGTCGTGCGTGACG
This sequence comes from Burkholderia pyrrocinia, assembly GCA_001527685.1. Classification (GTDB taxonomy): domain Bacteria; phylum Pseudomonadota; class Gammaproteobacteria; order Burkholderiales; family Burkholderiaceae; genus Burkholderia; species Burkholderia pyrrocinia_D. The sequence goes on along the minus strand of LOZU01000072.1, from coordinate 333,664 downwards.
CGGCCGAGCACGTCGCCGTCGAAGTTGACGAGCGCCGTCTCGATGCGCATCCGGTCGAGGTGGACGCCGATCCCGAACGCGCCGCGCGGATCGAGACGGATCAGCGACGCGGGCTGGCCGCGCTGGCCTTCGACGCGGCGGCCGGTGAACTCGATCAGCTTCGCGTCGGCGAGGGAGGAAATGATGCTGCCGACGGCCGTGCCGGTCAGGTTCGCGAGGCGCGCGAGGTCGGCCTTCGACGCGCTGCCCGCGCGCCGCAGGGCCTTCAGCAGCAGGCGCTCGTTGTAACGGCGCACGTTGGCCGAATTGCTTCCCTGGCCGATGTGCGGGCTTCGCATGGTGTCTCCTTCCATGGCGCGCCGGTCGGTGGCGCATTAAATAAATCACGTTGATTTATTTAACCGTGACGCGGGCGGCGTGTCAGCCTAGGGAAATCCCGGGTAGGGGGCGGGCGGAACGGAGCGGACCTGCCCTTGCCCGAAAGTTGCGCGAGACGGCATGCGAAGCGCGCCGGCATCATGCTTCCAATCGAAATAATCGAGCGAATAGTATCGAAATACTGACTGGGTCATTCGCTTGACTTTCCGTTGGTCGATTCCTATAAAGGATTTATTCGATTTTCCGAAGAATAAGAAAAGTTTGTTAATCGGCATTTGCTTTCGAGGAGAATCGTGCAAGCAGGTTTTTTGTTTTGATCCCGAGAAGAAGCGAATGAGCCGATCGCGCGGCGCCGCTGCCACGCGTGCTGGATGGCTTTGTCTGCCGGTGCATGCGATGCATTGGCTTGCGAAGACGCGCATTGAGTCTGCAAAAAATAAAAGCGTTACTCGCCAGTACTTGCGGTGCCTTTATTGCCGGCGGTTGTGCCGGCGTTTTCGGAAATCTGTCTGGTCGGGTAAGCAATTCGATTCGAAGTCGGCCGTCGTCACGCATCGTCGCATTCAACAAGGACGGCGTGCGGGCTTGGGTTCAGCGCTGGGGACGCGATGAGTCGGATATATTATTTCGCCTATGGATCGAACATGAGCCGCAGCCGGCTCGCCGAGCGATTGGCACGCCACGGCGAGACGCTGCTCGAACGGCGCGCAGCCATCCTCGACGGCTATCGGCTGGCGTTCAACAAGGTCTCTTCGAAGCACGACTGGATCGGCTTCGCGAACATCGTGCCGGCGGCCGGCGCACGCGTCGAAGGCACGCTCAATGCGATTTCCCCACATGCGCTCGATGTGCTCGATTCGATCGAGCTCGTCCCGCATCACTACCTGCGCACGGGCGTGCTCGCGACCGACGCGCTCACCGGCGCACCGATAGCGGCGTTCGCCTATGTGGCGAACCCCGAGATGGTTCGCCCGAACCTGAAGCCGACGCGCGACTACCTTGCGCATCTTCTCGCCGCGGACGACATCCTTCCGATGACTTATCTCGACGACGTGCGGGCCGTGGAGTGCTGGACATGAGCGCCGCCGACACGCCCGCGCCGCAGGCCGCGAAGCCCGCGTCGTATCAACCGGCATCGCTGGAGCCGCACTGGCAGCGGGCATGGCAGGACGCCCGTGTCTTCGAAGCCGAGCGCCGACCCGGGCGGCCGAAGTGGTTCATCGTCGAGCTGCCGCCGTTCGCGACGGGACGCCTGCATCTCGGTCACGCGAGAAACTACGTGCTCGCCGATGCGAGTGCGCGCTTCAGGCGCATGCAGGGCTACGACGTTCTGTACACGAGCGGATTCGACACGTTCGGCTTGCCGACCGAGCTGGCCGCGCGCGCCGAGGGGTGCATGCCCGGCGAGCTCGCCAGCCGCTGCAGCGACGCGATGAGCGAGCAGTTCGTTCGTCTCGGGCTGAGCCATGACCGCCGCCGCATCGACGCGTACCACGTGCCCGGGTATTACCGCTGGGTGCAGTGGGTGTTCGTGCGGCTCTTCGAGGCAGGGCACTGCTTTCGGCGTGACGCACCGGCCGCGTGGTGCGCGCAATGCGAAGTGACGCTTGCAGCGAGCCTCGTGGAAGACGGACGCTGCTGGCGCTGCAAGAGCACGGTGCAGACTCAGGTGCGCCCTCAGTGGTTCGTGCGCGAATCGACGTTCGCCGACGAGATGCTGGACGGCCTCGACCGGCTCGACGGATGGCCCAAGGATGTGAAGACGATTCATCGCGACTGGATTGGCCGTCGCGACGGCCTGCAATTGAGCCTGCCGTTGCGCGATCGTCCGGAGCGGCTGACGCTGCTGCTCGACGATGCCGCGTGGGTGCCGGAACTGCGCTTCGTCGCGGTCGGCCGTCGTCATCCGCTTGCGGTGGCCGCGGTTGCGCACCTCGCACCCGGCGAGACGGCCGTGCTGGAAGAGGTCGCGCAGGCGGCCGGCAAGAACGGCGTCGTCGATCTGCCCGTCGTCGTCGAAGCCGCGGATCACGATGGTGCGCGTGCCGGCCGGCCGGGCTCGGTGGCGGAGGACCACGCGCTCGCGCGGCGTCACGGGATGGCGGGCGCGTCGGATGACGCGGGCGGCATGGCCGATCGATGCGATGCGGAGGCGCTGCTGGCCGCCGGGCAGGCGAGCCGGGTGGTCCGCTACCGCATCCAGGACTGGAACATTGCGCGCAACCGCTACTGGGGGCCGCCGGTTCCGGTCGTCCACTGCGCGGATTGCGGGCTCGTTGCCGTACCCGAGCGCGACTTGCCGGTGCTGTTGCCCGACGACGTCGACCTGCGGCAGCCAGGCAATCCGCTGGAGCACCACGCCGGCTTTCGACAGGTGGCGTGTCCGCGCTGCAAACGGCCCGCGCTGCGGGACTTCGAAACGCTGGAAGCCTATTCGAGCCCGTGGTGGTACCACTGGATGTGCAAAAGCCTGGACGCCGACTATCCGTTCAGCCGCGAGGACGCACAGGCGTGGCTGCCGGTCGATCTGATGATCGGCGGCGCGGATCAGGTGCGAAGCTGCTTCTTTCACGTGCGAATGATCGCGCGCGCGTTGCGCCGGATGGGCATCGCCGACATCGAAGAGCCCGTGACCACGCTGATGGCGCTCGGCATGGTCAAGCAGGACAACCGCAAGATGAGCAAGAGTGCGGGCAATGCGGTGGACATGCAATCGACCATGGCACGCTACGGTGCCGACGCGCTGCGGCTCGCGGTCATCGGCGCCGCCGCACCCGAGCGCGATTTCAACTGGTCGGACGAGCTCGTGTCGCGCGAGCGTGCGTTTCTGGCGCGCGTGTGGCATTTCGTCGACAAGGTCGGCGCGTTGCTCGGCGAGCCCGGCCGAGCCGGCGACGATGCCGGCAAAGCGGCGGCGGACGGCGAACTCGACAGGCTCGCGGCGCGCATGAACGGCTGGCTCTCGACGGGCGGATACCGGATCACCGCGGACCTCACGCGGCACGACTATCACCTCGCGCTGAAGGACCTCAAGTTTCTGTTCGACCGACTGCAGACGTTCGACGCGGCGCTGCGCAAGCGTCAGCCGCCACGCGCGCGGGACGTCGCGATACTGGCCGGCGCCACCCGCGCGATGGTGCTGTACCTGGGGCCGTTCGCGCCGCATATCGCGGAAGCGTTGTGGCAAACATTGGGCGGCGAGGGCATGGTCGCGCGCACCGCGTGGCCGGCGCAGCCGGACAGGGAGCTCGAGCCCCGCGGGGCACTGGAAAACGTGACATGAATTTCACTGGCCCAATCTTCGATCTCGTGGACGGCGTGCTGCAGGATGAGCCCGACTATCGCGACTTTCGCGCCGGCAAGCGTACGCGCGCGGAGTTCTCCGCGTTTCTCGAACGCATGCGCGACAAGCTGGTGCAGCACGGCGTGCCGGCGAACGACGTGCATTTCGCCAAGCGCTACCCGGTTTCGCTCGATGGCGCGGTGGGGCACGCGCTCGACGCGATCGCGCCGGCCGGCCTCGCCGCGCCCGGCGACATGGCGCGCATCGGCGCGCAAGTCGCGGAGAACATCGCCAGCGGCTTCGATCACGACCGGTTCGGCACCTATATCTACCCGGAAGAAGGGCGCATCCTGCTCGCGATCGCGCTGGCCGCGCGACCGGCGCGAACCGTGTTTCTCGGCAGCTATTACGGCTATTGGGCGGCATGGGCGCTGCCCGCGATCGTCGCGTGCGGCGGCAGCGCCGTGCTGGTGGATCCGGATCCCGCCGTGGCCGCCGTTGCGCGTCGCAGCCTCGCGCGGCTGTATCCGGATGCCCGTGTCGAAGTGGTGTGCGCGACCGGCGAGCAGTACTTGTCGGGTGGCGGCGCGGGCATGTTCGACCTCGTCGTGCTCGACGCGGAACTGCCACGCGATCATGCCGACCCGACCCGACACGGCGCGGCAAGGGCATCTACGCGCACCTGCTGCGCGCGGTGCTGCCGCATCTTGCGCAGCGTTCGCTGCTGGTCTGCCACAACATCCTCTTTCGCGACCATTCGGACTGCCCGTATTTCGACGAAGTGATCGCCCGCAATCACGAGGAGCTTGGCGCGTTTCGCACGCTGCTTTCCGGCGAATACGATTTCTTCATCGAGCTGCCGACCACCGAAGGCGTGGGTGTCGGTGTGCGATCGACGTCGCGGAGGGCGGCGTGACCGGCTACGCGTACCGTTCGCCATTCGATGACTGGCACGACGCGGCCGCGGTGCGTTCGATGGCGCCGGACAACTGGCTCGTCGGTGCGCCCGGCCCATGGATCGCCGCCGACGACGGAAGCGTACTGGCCGATCCGGCGCTCGACGGCGAGCGCCGCAACCGTGTCGAGGCGGGGCTGCTCGTCGCGCACCTGCGTTTTACCGTGGCGCTCGAGAACAGCCTGATTTCACCGGTCGCCCGCGATATCGCGGCGCATCACCTCGCGGCGGCCTACAGCGACAGCGTGGTGGCCGACGCGCTGCGCGTGCAATGCGACGAGGCCTATCACGCGGTGCTCGCGCAGGAACTGATGGCGCGGGTCACGGCGATGTCGGGGGCAGCCCCGGTGCGGCGCGCGCCGGCCTTTCTGCAGTATGTCGAACGGCTTGTGTCGACCGTTGCGCAGGTCGACGCGGCCCTGCTGCGTTTCTGCGCCGCGGTCGTCGCCGAAACGCTGATCACGAAGATGCTGCGCGACGACTGGCTCGACGGCGGCCTGCAGCAGGACGTGCGCGTGTTTCTTCACCACCACTATCTCGACGAGGCCCGGCATAGCGCGTACTTCTCGAGGCTGCTGAGAGTGGTGTGGCCGCAATGGCCCGCGGGCGTTCGGGAGGCCGTGCGGCCGTTATGGCCGGGGCTGATCGACGCGTTCCTGGCGACGGACGCGCTCGTCGTGCGCGACGTGTTGCAGGATGCCGGACTGGGCGTGGACGAGATCGAACGCGCGGCGTCGCGAGGCACCGGGCCGGAGGACGTCGCGCGGCGCCGTCAACGGTCCGCGCGGCACACGCTGTACGCATTGCGCAGCGCCGGTGCGCTGGAGGAACAGGGATCGTCCCGCGCGGCCGCGCTGGAGCACACATGAGCGCCGCCGGCATGCACGCGCCGCGTTGCTTCGCGTTCGGTCGCGGCGATGTCCCCATCGCGTTCATCGGCGGCGGCCTCATCCTCGACAGCGGCGAAGCTGAGAACACGTTCGCGTTTCGCTGCCAGGATCGCTTTCTCGTGTACACGAGCCTGCTCGGCTGGACCAGTGTCGTGCTCGTGCTCGACGACGACCAGCGCCGCCAGTACGCGCGCCTGCTCGCGGCGCTCGACACGCGCCTGCGGTATTTCGCCGAAGTGCATGGCGTAGCGGCGCCGCGGTTGCCCACGCCGCTGTATGTCCGATGCGATCTGCAAACGCTGGCGCTCGCGCCAGCCGAATCGTTCGCGGATGCCGCCGACGCGCTGGTGAAGCGCCGGGAGCGCGTGTTCTTCGTCACCAACCAGGTTTCGCCGACCACGTCGCGCTTGCTGGGCGAGCTCGCCGGACTGTTGCGCGCCCGTGGCGTTCAGGTCGAGTTTGATGCGCCGACGTGCGAGCGCGTCGCCGGCCTCGCGCTCGACTGGCACAACAAGGCGCGCTTCATGGCGTTTCAGCGCGACGCGTCGATCAGCGGCGGGCCGCCGCAGCCGCCCGGCATGATTCTCGCGCCGGACGCGTTTCTCGGCATGCAAGGCTGGCGCGAGCTTGCGGACCGTTTCGCGCGCCACGGCAGTCTGGCGACGTCGCCGACGGAGCTGTTCCTGAAGTCGTCGCAGGACTCGAGCGGCAACGTGTCGGCCATCCTGTCGGAGGCCTCGTATCCGGAACACGCGAGCGTCTTTGCCGCCGAGGTCAGGCGCTGGCTGCTCGCCGACGGCTTCGACGATCAGCGTTACGTCGACGAATTGCGCGACGAGTGCGCATTGCCGCCATCCTGGGCGCACGTCCGGCTCGACGATGCGACGCTCGCGACGCTGCGCCGGGAACAGGCCGGCAAGCGCGGCAACCTGCCGCTCATCGTGCAGCCGGTCGTGCGTGCGCCGGCCGGGCGTCTGGACTTGCCGGCGAGCCTTGGCGTCAGCCTGTTTGTCGACGACGGCGGCCGCGTGCATCCTGTCGCCGTCGCCGCGCAGTTGTATCGCGATGCACAGCGGCGCCAGTTCCTCGGATTGTGCGTCGACGATCGCGTGTTGCAGGCCCCCGGCGTGCCGACGCTTGCCGCGCAATGCGAGGCGATGGCGCGACAGCTCGCCGGGCACGGCTACCGCGGGCCGGTCAATTTCGACGCGTGCCTCGGGCCGGATGGCCGGTACTGGTTCGTTGGCGACTGCAATCCCCGCTTGACGGCGCTTTACGTGCCGCTGGCCGTGCGGGCGTGGCTGCGCGCGCAGGACGTTCAGGTCGATTCGATCATCGGCATTGGCTACCGTGGCGAATTCGTGATGCGCGATGTATCCCGGTGCATCGACGCGTGGTCTCGTGCAGGATTGCTTTTCAGTCGGCAGCGGCGGCGCGGCATCGTCATGCTGCCCAATCTTGCGCGCCGCGACGGCCATGACGCACTCGCGATCAATCTCGACGCCGCACAGCTGGCCGGGGCAATCGCGCAGATGCGGCAACTTGTGCCGCAGGCCGTGCCGGCTCACCTGCAATCGATCCATGGCTGACGCGCCCATGCCCTGCATCCGCCCGTCGACGGCCGCATGCGGCGCCGGGATCGAGGGTGTCGGCGCGGCCGCCGATCTGCCGCCCCGCGCGCGGGGCGGCGGTGACGCGGACAGCGGCCACGATGTTTCCGACACCTTCTCGAAATGCGGAGCAAGGCGATGACAGAGCCACTGAAGTCGTTATTTCTGCTCGACCCCGACGTGACGTATCTCAATCACGGCGCATACGGCGCAACACCGCGGCCGGTGTTCGAGCGCCACGTGCGGTGGCAATACGAGCTCGAGCACGAGCCGGTGGATTTTCTGTCGCGCCGGGCCACCGAGCGGCTCGCGCAGTCCCGGGCCGTGCTCGCCGAGTATGTCGACACCGAGCGCGACAACCTCGTGTACGTCAGCAACGGTACGACCGGCGTCAACATCATCGCGCGCAGCCTGCCGCTTGGGCCGGGCGACGAGCTGCTGACCACCGATCACGAGCACGGCGGCATCGACAGGCTGTGGCGCTATACGGCGCAGAGGCGAGGCTTCGAGATCGTCCGGCACAAGGTGGCGCTGCCGGTGACGACCCACGCACGGTTCGTGGAGGATTTCTGGGGCAGGGTGACGCCGCGTACGCGCGCGATTCTGATCAGTCAGCTGACGTCGCCGACGGCGCTCGTTTTTCCGGTCGCCGAGATCTGCGCGCGTGCGCGTGCACGCGGCATTCTGACGATCGTCGATGGCTCGCACGTGCCCGGCCAGTTGCCGCTGTCGCTGCGTCGCATGGATCCGGATTTTTATGTCGGCATTCTGCACAAGTGGGTGTGCGCGCCTAAAGGATGCGCGTTCATGTACGCGCGTCCGGACGTGCAGTTGCTGATCGAGCCGCTTGTCGTGAGCTGGGGCTGGGAGCCGAAGAATCCGGGGCCCTCGAAGTTCGTCGAGTACCACGAGTGGCAGGGCAGTCGCGACATTTCGGCGTTCCTGAGCGTGCCGGCCGCGCTCGAATTCCAGCGCGAACACGACTGGGACGCTGTGCGCAGGCGGTGCATCGCACTGGCGGACGACGCGCAGAAGGAAATCGCCGCGCTCACGCGTCAGCCGCTCTACCATCCGCCGGGCGCGCGGGAGTGGCACGGACAAATGGTCTGCGTGCCGTTGCCGCCGGACACCGACGACGTGTGGCTGTTGAACCAGTTGCGTCATGAACATCGGATCGACGTTTCGGTCGACCGCTTCGACAACCGGCCGCGCATACGGATTTCGATCCAGGGCTACAACAGCCCGGACGACGTCGACCGGTTGATCGGCAGCCTGAAGCAACTGTTACGACTCTGAAGATTCGAGCATTGCACCTGTAGCTTAATCGGACAATGGAACCTGACGTAGAGCGAATTCAGGCGGCCCGGCAATACCCGCTGCAGCTTTCCAGGGCGTCAATGCGGGGGGAGGAGGCGGGCCGGCGGCCGCGAAGCCAAGGGTTTCAAAAGTACCAGTTTTGGGGGCTGGGGAATGCGGGTTCGAGTCCCGTCAGGTGCGCCAGTCTTTGTCAGGCCGACAAAGGAAGGAGGTGATAAAGCTATGAACGAGCTCAGCGTAGAGAAGTTGTCGGAGGTGCACGCGTCGCTGGCGCCAGTGGTCAAGCGCCTCGGCGAAGCCTCCGCGGTGCTGGCGGGCAGCGCGGTACCACTGCTCGGCGTTCCACCCGCAACGGCTCCACCGGCTGCGTTGCCACTCGCGAAGGAGTTGAGTGAGCACGCGGCGCCAGTCGCGCTATCGGCGCCACTGGTTTCGCAGTCGATTCCAGCGCTTGCCGACCCAATTTAGTCGATGCAAGCCGCTGCGTGTCGAAGCGACGCATGATGCCCTGGATGTGATGCCCTGGACCTGACACCCTGGATCTGATGCCCTGGCGCTGCGGCGGCTGCCTTGGGCGGCCGCCGTAGTGAATTGTGCGCGTCGGTGATGGTGGCAAGCCGGGCGTTGCCAGGTTGCGGGCGGGCTCGCGCAAGACGACGCGATGAAGAAATCAAAAGAAGCGCCGAAATGAAAAAAGGCCGGCTAGAAGCCGACCTTTTTAAAAACAGATGGTGCCCAGGAGAGGACTCGAACCTCCACGGTGTTGCCACCGCTAGGACCTGAACCTAGTGCGTCTACCAATTCCGCCACCTGGGCACGTTTCGCTTGGTGCTGCATCGCGAAAGAACGCAATTATAGAGCAGTTGCGAAGGCTGTCAACAGGTTTTTCTCGCCCGATTGAAAAATACCGAACGCGCGCCGAATGGCCCTCGCTCAACCTGTCGACGCAAGCTCCTCCATCGATGCCGCCCGTTCGGCGAGCGTCACATAGTCGCCCGACGCCGTGCGCTCGACCCGCGCATCCACGCGATATGCGCGTCGCAGGTTGGCTGGCGTCAGCACGTCGGCGACGCCGCCGTCGGCCAGCACGCCGTCGCGGCCGAGCAGCACGAGGCGGTCGCAGAAGCGCGCGGCGAGATTCAGGTCGTGCAGCGCGACGAGCGCAATCGCGCCGCGCCGCGCGACCGCGTCGCGCATCGCCTCCAGCGCGAGCAACTGCCAGCGCAGGTCGAGCGCGCTCGTCGGCTCGTCCAGCAGCAGCAGCGGCGTTTCGCGCACCAGCACCTGCGCCAGCCCGACCATCTGGCGCTGCCCGCCCGACAGCCGGTCGAGCGACGTCGTGGCGAGTGGGTGCAGGTTCAACTGGTCGAACACCCGCTCGAGGCGGGCGTCCTGCGCGTCGGCGGACAGGCCGCCGCAGGTCGCGCGCAGCGCGCCGCGCACGGCCTCGTAGGCGAGCAGCGAGGTCGGCTGCGGCAGCGTCTGCGGCAGATACCCGACGCGCCGCATGTGCTCGCGGCGCGCGCCGCGCAGCAGGTCGTGCCCATCGAGCGTGACGGCGCCGCGCGCGGCGACGAGCCGGGCGAGCGCGCGCAGCAGCGTCGACTTGCCGACGCCGTTCGGGCCGAGCAGCGCCACCGCGCTGCCGGCCGGGATGGCCTGCAGCGACAGCCGCGCGAGGATCGTGCGCGCGCCATAAGCGACGTCGAGGCCGTCGATGCGGAGTGCGTGCGGCGGCTTATCCATCGAGCCTCCTGCGGCGGCTGATCAGCGTCATGAAGAGCGGCACGCCGACGAGCGCGGTGATGATGCCGATCGGCAGCACGACGCCCGTGACGAGCGTCTTGCTGAGCACCGATGCGGCGGACAGCATGATCGCGCCGGCAAGCGCCGCGCCGGGCAGGTAGTGGCGATGGTCGTCGCCGACGAGCAGCCGCGCGACGTGCGGCCCGACCAGGCCGACGAAGCCGATCGTGCCGACGAACGACAGCGCGGTGGCCGACAGCAGGCTGATGCGGATCAGCGTGGCGAGCCGCAGCCGTTCGACCGCGATGCCCATGCTGCGCGCCTGTTCCTCGCCGGCGCGCAGCGCCGTCATCGACGCGACGCCCGGCGCCGACCACGCCGCGCTGAAACCGAGCACGCACGCGAGGATCGCGATCTTGCTCCAGGTCGCCCGCGCGAGGCTGCCCATGCTCCAGAACACGATCTGCTGGAGCGCGTTCGCGTCGGCGACGAATTGCAGCAGCCACAGCAGCGCCTCGAAGCTGAACATCAGGCCGATGCCGAACAGCACGACGGTTTCGGTCGTCGCGCCGTGCCGCCACGCGAGCCAGACGATCAGCAGCGTCGCGCCGATCGCGCAGCCGAACGCGCCGAGCGACAGCGCGAGGTTCTCGTTCCACAGCACGAGATGCCAGCCGGAGATCACGACCAGCGATGCGCCGACGCTGGCGGCCGCGGCGATGCCGAGCGTGAACGGGCTCGCGAGCGGGTTGTTCAGCACCGTCTGCATTTCCGCGCCGGCGAGCCCGAGCGACGCGCCGACGAGGATCGCCATCAGCGCATACGGCAGGCGCACGTTCCACAGGATCACGCGCTGCTCGAGCGGCAGCGCGTCCGGGCGCAGCAGCCCGGCGACGATATCCGCGACCGGGAACGACGACGGGCCGGTCGCGATGTCGACGACCAGCAGCGCGACGAGCACGCCGGCCAGCATCGCGAGCGCGCCGACGCGCCGCGCGGCGATCGCGCGGTAGCGAACCTTCAGCGACGCGGGCGGAACCGGGACCGTCGTGCTCATGCGGCACCCCCGCGATGATCCGGCGCGCACGCGATGCGCGCGGCGAGCGCCGCGCTCGGCACCACGACGCCGCCGTGGTCCTCGCCGTCGATCAGCCGGAACGTCGCGTCGAGACCCGCACGGCCGCCCACGCGCTGCACGAACTCGCGGGCCGAGCTGACCTGCTTGCGCGCCTGTTGCCGGCGCATGCGTTCGGCGTCAGGATGCGGCGCGCCTTCCTCGAGGCTGCCGGCGGTCACGACGAGGCGCAGCGCGGGGTCGAGCGGCGCCGTCGTTGCGGCGAAGCGGTCGGCATACGGCAGCAGCGCGCGCTCGCCCCACCAGATCGACGGGCTTGCCGCGACGTAGCGCTGGAACAGGTGCGGGCGCGTCAGCAGCGCATAGAGCGTCAGCAGCCCGCCGTACGAGTGGCCGAACAGCGTCTGCCGGCCTGCATCGATCGGCCACTGGCGCGCGAGCCAAGGCTGCACGTCGTGCTCGATGAAATCGAGGAAGCGGTCCGCCACGAGGCCTTGGCCGTCCGGCAGCGGCGCGAGCGTGTAGTCGTCGGCGCGCGCCTGCATGTCGTACGGCGCATCGGTCCGGTAGCCGATGCCGAGCACGACCGGCGCGGGCGCGTGCCCGGCGTCGGGCCGCGCCGCGCGGTTGCGGGCGAGCGGCGCGGCGAGCGGGAACAGCGCGTTGCCGTCGAGCACGACCAGCACCGGATGCGGCGCGGTGGTCGAACGTTCGGCCGGCAACGCGACGAACAGGCGGCGGGCCCGGCCCGCGACGGTCACGTCGAACTGGTGACTGCCGGGAATTCGGACGGGCGGCGCGTCGGCGGGCGAGGGCCACGCGGACGTGTCGGGCGTATCGGCCGCGGCGCCGGCCGGTGCGACGCGGGTTGCAAGCGCACCCGCGAGCCCGGCGAAGAGCAGGCCGCGACGCAGGGTGGACTGAGGCGCCGGCATGTCAGGACCCTTCCTGGATCCAGTACTCGCCGTTCAGCGCGACCGGCTGGAAGCGGCGCACCATCGTGTCGAACGTGCGGCGCGGGTCGAGATCCGTGAACAGGTCCGGATGCAGCCATTTGGCCAGCGCCTGCACCGCGACGACGTTGAACGGCGAGTTGTAGAAGTGATGCCAGATCGCGTACGCGCGGCGCTCGCGCACCGCGCGCAGCGGGGCGATCGTCGGGCGCTGCAGCGCGCGGTCGAGCGACTGCACGGCGGCGTCGCGCGTCACGCCGGCGCCGAGCGCGATGCGCCGCGGCGCGCTCTGCAGCGTGCCGGCCGAGCCGATCGCGGTGCCGATGTAGACGTCGGGCTGGCGGCTCAGCAGGTATTCCGGGTTCAGCGTGCCGTGCTCGCCCGGCACGCGGCCTTTCGCGATGTTCTCGCCGCCGGCGGCGTCGAGCAGGCGGCCGAGCATGCCCGTCATCGTCTCGCAGCAGTCGTCCGACAGGCCGACGCGGCTTTCGAGGAAGACGGTGGGCGCGGCCGGCCGCGCGGCTTTCAGGCGGGTGCGCACGAGGTCGAACTGCTGCTGCCACAGCGCATTGAAGTCGGCCGCGCGCTGCGGCGCGCCGAACACCTGGCCGAGCAGCGCGATGCTGCGCGTCGTGTTGGCGAGCGGATCGTGGCGGAAATCGACGAATACGATCGCGACGCCCGCGGCTTCGAGCCGCGCGAGCGTCTCGCGATCGCGCTCGCCGGGCCCGTGGCCGCCGCCGAGCCCGAAGATCGCGACTTGCGGGCGCAGCGCGAGCGCGCGTTCGTCGCTGAAGCTGCCGGCCTGCGAGCGCCCGATGCGCGGCACGTCCTTCAGCCGCGGAAAGCGCGCGAGCCACTGCGCGTAGCTCGCGGGATCGAGCTGCTCGAAGTCGCCCATCATGCCGACGAGCCGGCGCGTCGGGTCGTCGCCGTCGACGATCGCGAGCGCCGGCAGCAGGCGTCCTTCGCCGAGCAGCACGCGCTCGACGTGCGCGGGGATCTTGACCTGCCGGCCGGCGAGGTCGGTGACGGTCCTGGTGTCCGCATGCGCGGCATGCATCACGAGCCATCCGCACAGCCATGCGCCGAGCGTGGCCCACATTCCGCTTGTCTTTCTCACATGACTCCCGATACGATATAAATGAGAACAATTCTCATTTAATTGTAACCGAGAGGCCGGGCCGGAACGGACGCTGTCCGTTTGCCCGAGCAACGAAATAGTTTGCGCGAGCACCGGGCCAGGGCCGCGCGCGGGGGATATCCGAGATGACTGCGTGGGCGCCAGGCGCTTTCCATTCCGATTGCCATCGACACGACGCGCACGTCGCGCGGGTCCGCGAAGTGCGGCCGGGGCTGCGCGTGCACGCGGACGACGCGACCGACGAGTTCGACGCGGTGATGTCCGGCCAGTGCACGCCGGGCCTGCACCTCGTGCTGCTGCTGGAGGGCGCGCTCGACGTGTCCTACGGCGACCGGCGCGTGCTGCTGACGACCGACGGGCGCCGCGCGTGCCGCGACGGCGCCGCCCATCCCGGCGCGGGCCGGCCGAACGTGCGCATGCAATCGTTCCTGCTCAACGCGCTGCAACCCGACACGTTCCGCCGTCGCCTGAGCAAGGGCGGCTACGCGCGGCGGCTCAGCCTCGCGATGTCCGGCGAGTGGCTCGCGCACCTGCAGGCCGCGAGCCGCGCGGCGTTGCCCGAGCGGCTCGATTCGATGCTGTCCGCGCATCTCGCGATCCATTTCTGGCAGCCGACGCCGCGCGCGGCCGCGCTTGCCGAGCAGATCGTGCGGCCGCCGGCGTACCAGCCGATGCTGCAGGCGATCTACCTCGAAAGCCGCGTGCTCGAACTGCTCGCCGAGGCGTTCGCGCCGCTCGAAGCGGAGGAGGCCGGCGCGCCCGACGCGGCGCTCGGCTCGCGCGACTATCGCCGGATGGCCGAGCTGCGCGCATTTCTCGCGAGCGACGCCGCGCAAGACCTGTCGCTCGACGACATCGCGCGCCACATCGGCATGAGCGCGAACGCGATGCAGCGCCAGTTCCGCGCCGCGTATGGCACGACGGTGTTCGACTTCATCCGCGAGCATCACCTGCAGCGCGCGCGGCTCGCGCTCGAGCGCGACGCGGTGAGCGTCAAGCAGGCCGCCGCGCTTGCCGGCTACACGAGCGCCGCGAATTTCGCGACCGCGTACAAGCGCCGGTTCGGTGTGACGCCGACGCTCGCACGGCGCAGCGCGCACCGCTGACGGATCGCGGCGGCGCTCAAACGAGTTCGAGGCTTACGCAAAGATTTCGACGTATTACAGACTCCATAATGCAAATGAGAATCAATCACATTGTGGAGCAGCGAAAGCGTCATCATGTCGAGTCACGTTGCGAAGTTTGCGTTGAAGCCGGCCGTCGTCGCCGGCCTGTATCTGATGGGGGCGTCCTGCGCGTGGGCGCAGACGCCTGACAAGCCCGGCGATGCCGCCGCGCCGGCTGCGTCCGGCGAGCCGGCGGCGATGAAGGAAATCGTCGTGACGGCGAGCCGCCGCGAGCAGGCGATCAAGGAAGCGCCCGCCAGCATCTCGGTGATCACCCGCGACGAGATCGAGGCGAAGCCCTATACGTCGGTGGCCGAGATCGTCGGCAAGGTCGAGGGCGTGAGCGTCGTCGGCGGATCGCCGAACGACCAGGACATCTCGATTCGCGGGATGCCGGGCGAATACACGCTGCTCCTCGTCGACGGCCGCCGGCAGAACACCCGCGAGACGATGAACCGCGGCACCGCGGGCGTGCAGTCGAACCTGATGCCGCCGCTGTCCGCGATCGAGCGGATCGAAGTCGTGCGCGGGCCGATGTCGTCGCTGTACGGCGCCGACGCGATGGGCGGCGTGATCAACGTGATCACGCGCAAGGTGCCGAAGCGCTGGGGCGGCACGATCACCGCGAGCAGCGTGTGGCAGCTCGAGTCGAACCAGGGCGATACGCAGAGCGTCGATTTCTGGCTCGGCGGCCCGCTGAAGTCC
Organism: Burkholderia pyrrocinia; assembly: GCA_001527685.1. Taxonomy (GTDB): domain Bacteria; phylum Pseudomonadota; class Gammaproteobacteria; order Burkholderiales; family Burkholderiaceae; genus Burkholderia; species Burkholderia pyrrocinia_D. The sequence goes on along the minus strand of LOZU01000072.1, from coordinate 318,442 downwards.
GACGTGCTCGGGCTGCAGGCGTCCGGGCGCCTGCTGCACCGGGGCGAGGACAACATCTACTACCCGGCGAGCGGGGCCAGCGGCGCGAACGGGCAGCGCATCGGCAGCTTCGACGTGAAGCTCGCCGCGAAGCCGACCCGCGACCAGGACATCAGCGTGAACGTCGGGCGCGAACAGCTCACCTATCTCAGCACGCCGGGCAAGAGCGAGGCGCCGCTCACGCCGCGCACCGCGACTTCCGCGATCACCGAGACGCGCCACGTGCGCGACTACTGGGGCATCACGCACGACGGCCGCTGGGGCTTCGCCAACACGACGCTGTCGCTGTACGGCGAGCGCGGCGTGCAGGACCAGTGGACGCCGGTGGGGCGCTCGCCGGTGAAGCCCGTGCTGACCGACACGATCCTCGAAGGCAAGGCCGAGGTGCCGTGGTGGGGCGAGCGCAACATCCTGACCATCGGCGGCCAGCACATCTGGTCGCGGCTCTCCGGCGTCGGCAGCCAGGACGCGGTGCCGAAAGGCCATGGGGCGAACGCGGACAGCGTCACGCGCAACGCGTGGGCGCTGTTCGGCGAGAACGAGTACTTCTTCAACGACCGCTTCACGCTGACCACCGGCCTGCGGCTCGACCACGACGACCGCTACGGCAGCCACGTGAGCCCGCGCGTCTACGGCGTGTACAAGCTCACCCAGGCATGGACGGTGCGCGGCGGCGTGTCGACCGGCTTCCGGCCGCCGTCGCTGCGCCAGAGCACGGGCGGCTACTGCATGACGTCGGGCGGCGCGGCCGGCGCGGTGCCGGGCACGCTGTGCGGCAATCCGGACCTGAAGCCCGAAACGAGCGTGACCGAGGAGCTCGGCGTGCGCTACGACATGGGCGACACCTACGCGGGCCTGACGCTGTTCAACAACCTGTTCAGGAACAAGGTCACGAGCTACGACACGGGCGTCGCCGATCCGCGCTCGCCGGGCCGCAACATCTACAAGTACGACAACATCGACCGGGTCAAGCTGTACGGGCTCGAGCTCGGTGCGGGCACGCGCGTGTCGCGCACGGTGAGGGTGTCGGGCGCGTACACGCTGACGCAGTCGCGCCGCGAAGGCAACGGCGAGAAGGCATTCAACGGCAGCTCGCTCGACGGCCAGCCGCTCGACAAGACGCCGAAGCACAAGTTCAACGTGCAGGTCGACTGGACGCCGACGCCGAAGCTCGACCTGTATGCGACGGCCAACTACATCGGCAGCGAATACTGGGCGGCGTTCCGCAACGGCGCGCAGGGCGTGCGCGAGCGGCCGTCGACGACGACCTTCGACCTCGGCGGCCGTTACCGGATCGACAAACGCTTTTCCGTCAATTTCGCGGTGCTGAACCTGACCAACCGGATGGTGCCGGTGGACGATCGCACCCGCGCGAACGGCCTGAGCGGCAACTGGCTGGTCGATCAGGGCCGCCGCGTCGCGGTGAGCGTTACCGCCGAGATGTGACGGCCTGGCCGGCGCCGCGCGCCGGCTCATTCAATCTGGAAAGTGGAGGTCAATCTCATGAACATGGTGTCCCGTCCATCGACACTGTTGGCACCCCGAAACATCTGGGAGCTCTATCGCCCCGATACGCCGCTGTTCCTCGCGACGCCGGCCCATGCGCTGCTCGCAACCGATGCGGCGCAGGCCGTCGAGCATGGCGACGCGCCGCTCGCGGCGCGCGTCGCGCAGGCGCTGGGCGACGCCCGCGAGAGCGGCTACGCGGATGCGGCGGTCGTCGGCGCGGTGCCGTTCGATGTCGATGCGCCAGCCGCGTTGCGGGTCGCACGCACGCTGCTGCGCGCCGGGCCGCTCGGCTCGCCGCGCGCGCCCGGCATGGCGTCGATGCGCTATGCGACGCGCGCGGTGCCGTCGGCGGACCGCTATGCGGACGCGGTCGCGCAGGCCGTCGCACGCATCCGTGCCGGGGAACTCGACAAGGTGGTGCTGGCGCGCACGCTCGAGATCATCGGCGACCGGCCGGTCGATGTCGCGCCGCTCGTCGCGCGCCTCGCGGCCCGCAATCCGCACGGCTACACGTTCTCCGTCGATCTCGGCGCCGGGCGCACGCTGCTCGGCGCGAGCCCCGAACTGCTCGTGAACCGCTTCGGCGGCATCGTCCGCGCGAATCCGCTCGCGGGCTCGGCGCCGCGCAGCCTCGACCCGGTCGAGGATCGCCGCCGCGCGGACGCGCTGCTCGCGTCCGCGAAGGATCTCGACGAGCATCGGGTCGTCGTCGAGGCGGTGCGCGACAGCCTCGCGCCGCTGTGCCGGCGCCTCGACGTGCCGGCGCGCCCGTCGCTGATCCACACCGAGACGATGTGGCATCTGTCGACCGAAGTGCGCGGCGAAACCGATGCGGACGCGCTGACGCTCGCGCTCGCGCTGCATCCGACGCCGGCCGTCTGCGGCGCGCCGCGCGCGGCCGCCCGCGCGTGCATTCGCGACGCGGAGCCGTTCGACCGCGGTTTCTACGCGGGAATGCTCGGCTGGGTCGATACGCACGGCGACGGCGAGTGGGTCGTGACGATCCGCTGCGCGGAAGCGCGTGACCGCACGCTGCGGCTCTTTGCGGGCGCGGGCGTCGTCGGCGAGTCGACGCCCGACGGCGAACGCGCGGAAACCGCCGCGAAGTTCCGCACGATGCTCGACGCGCTCGGCGTGAGCCGCGACGTCGCGGCGGACGCGCTGACGGAGCGCGCGTGATGCGCGCGCACGGCACGCCATGGCCAGACGCGTTCGCCGACGCGTACCGCCGCAAAGGGTATTGGCGCGGGCAGTCGTTCGCGCACTGGCTCGACGAGCGCGTCGAGCGGCATGGCGAGCGCATCGCGCTCGTGCAGGGCGACATCCGCTGGTCGTATCGCACGCTCGGCGACGAAGCGGCGCGCGTCGCCCGCGCGCTGACGGCACGCGGCATCGCGCCGGGCGACCGCGTGGTGGTGCAGTTGCCGAACTGCGTCGCGTTCTTCGCGGTCACGTTCGCGTTGTTTCGGCTCGGCGCGCTGCCCGTGTTCGCGCTGCCCGCGCATCGCCGGCGCGAGATCGGTTTCTTCTGCCGGCACGCGCAGGCGGTCGCGTACGTCGCGGCCGAACGGCACGACGGGTTCGATTACCGGGCGCTCGCGCACGACGTGAAGGCCGACGCGCCGACGCTGCGCCACGTGCTGTTCACCGCGCCCGGCAACGCGAACCTCGCGCTCGCCGATGCGCCGGCGAACGTCGCGTTGCCGCCCGAACCGGCCGCGAGCGACGTCGCGTTCCTGCAGCTGTCGGGCGGCAGCACCGGCACGCCGAAGCTGATCCCCCGCACGCATGACGACTACCTGTACAGCGTGCGCGAAAGCGCGCGCATCTGCGGGCTGAGCGCGAGCAGCGTCTATCTCGCCGCGCTGCCGGCCGCGCACAACTACGCGCTCAGCTCGCCGGGCTCGCTCGGCGTGCTGCACGCGGGCGGCACGGTCGTACTGTGCGACGGCGCGAGCCCGGACGCCGCGTTCCCGCTGATCGAGCGCGAGCGCGTGACGGTCGTCGCGCTCGTGCCGCCGCTGGTGCCGGTCTGGCTCGCGGCGGCGGCCCGGCGGCGCGACGCGCTCGCGAGTCTCGAACTCGTGCAGGTCGGCGGCGCGCGCTTCGATCCGGCGCTCGCGGAGCGCGCGGCGGACGGGTTCGGCGCGCGGCTCCAGCAGGTGTTCGGGATGGCCGAAGGGCTCGTCAACTACACGCGGCTCGACGATCCGCGCGAGGTCGTGACCGGCACGCAGGGGCGGCCGATCTCGCCGGACGACGAGATCCGCATCGTCGACGACGACGACCACCCGGTCGAGCCGGGCGAGGTCGGCCATCTGCTGACGCGCGGCCCGTACACGATCCGCGGCTATTACGACGCCGACGCGCACAACGCGCGCGCGTTCACCGCGGACGGCTTCTATCGCACCGGCGATCGCGTGCGGCGCACGGCCGCCGGCCATCTGGTCGTCGAGGGGCGGGCGAAGGACCAGATCAATCGCGGCGGCGAGAAGATTCCGGCCGAGGAGATCGAGCACCTGCTGCTCGCGCACCCGGGCGTAGTCGACGCGGCGCTCGTGCCGATGCCCGATCCGTATCTCGGCGAGCGGAGCTGCGCTTACGTGATCGGCCGCACGCCGCTGCCGGGTGCGGCGGAGCTGATGCGGTTCGTGCGCGAGCAGGGCGTCGCCGCCTACAAGGTGCCGGACCGGATCGAATTCGTCGATGCTTTCCCGAAGACGCCGGTCGGCAAGATCGACAAGCGTGCGCTGCGCCAGCGCATCGCGGATCAGTTGACCGAAACCGAATGACAACAGCGCGGGCGGCACGCATCGCCCGCGCATGAATACTTTCAACAGCACTCCATCATGGCCATTCCGAAGATTCCTTCCTACCCGATGCCGGCCGAGCTGCCGGCGAACCGCGTGACGTGGCAATTCGAGCCGCACCGAGCGGCGTTGCTCGTGCACGACATGCAGGACTACTTCCTCGATTTCTACGATCGCGGCGCGGCGCCCGTGCCGGCGCTGCTGGCGAACGTCCGGCGCCTGCTCGATTTCGCGCGCACGGCCGGCATGCCGATCTACTACACCGCGCAATCGGCCGCGCAGACACCCGCGCAGCGCGCGTTGCTGACCGACATGTGGGGGCCGGGGCTGACCGCGCAGCCGGCGCGCGAAGCGATCTGCGACGCGCTTGCGCCGGCACCGGGCGACACCGTGCTCGACAAGTGGCGCTACAGCGCGTTCCAGCGCTCGGACCTCGAGGTCCGGCTGCGCGAGCAGGGGCGCGACCAGCTCGTGATCTGCGGGATCTACGCGCACATCGGCTGCCTGATGACCGCGTGCGATGCGTTCATGCGCGACGTGCAGCCGTTCTTCGTCGCCGACGCGCTCGCGGATTTCTCCGAACGCGAGCACCGGATGGCGCTCGACTACGTGGCGGGACGCTGCGGCAAGGTCGAGACGACCGACGCGCTCGTCGGCGCAGCGGAAGGCGACACCGGGCAGCCGACGCTCGCGGAGATCACCGCGCAGGTCGCGCGCAGCCTGCGGGTGCCGGCCGCCAGCCTGCGCGCGGGCGACAACCTGCTCGACTGCGGGCTCGATTCGGTGCGCATGATGACGCTGGTGGAAACGTGGCGGGCCGCCGGCTACGACGTCACCTTCGTCCAGCTCGCCGAGCAGCCGACGCTCGACGCGTGGGCCCGGCTGCTGCAGCGTTCGGCGCAGGTGCCGGCATGACGGCGCGCGCGATCCCGGATGCGCAGCCGGCGCCGTTCGTCAGCACCGCCGAGCTCACGCTGCCCCAGGCCGACCGCGTGCTGTTCAAGCTCTGCAAGCACTACGCGATCAAGGTGCCGGTCGACTTCGACGAACACCGCGCGACGGTCGATTTCCCGTACGGCGTATGCCGGATGCTGCGCACCGACGACGTGCTGAGCCTGCGCTGCGAGGCCGATGCCGCGGACAAGCTCGCGCAGATCCAGTACGTGATGGACGAGCACCTCGCGCTGATGTCGCGCAACCGGCAGCTCGTCGTCGCGTGGCAGCGCGCGTGACGCGCGTCGCCCGTTTCCCGTTCAACGCATTCCCGTGGCACATCCATTCATGCAACTCGAAGACCAACCGATGCGCGCGACGTCCGCGCAATACGGAATCTGGGTCGCGCAGCAGGTCGATCCGGACGATCCTGGCTACCTGACCGCCGAGACGATCGCGCTCGACGGCGCGCTCGACGTCGCTGCGCTGGCCGACAGCGTCGAAGCCGTGCTCGACCATGCCGATGCGCTGCACATGCGCTTCGCGTGGCAGGACGACGCGCTCTGGCAGCATCGCCGGCCGCCGCGCACGCAGCTGCCGCTCGTCGATTTCTCCACACAGGCCGATCCCGTGCAGGCAGTGCGCGACTGGATGGCCGAGTCGCTGTCGACATGCTGCGACGTCACGGCCGACCCGCTGTACCGCACCGCGCTGTTGCGGCTGTCGCCGACACGGCATTGGTGGTATCTGCAGGTGCATCACATCGCGCTCGACGGCTTCGGCTACAGCCTGCTCCAGCAGGCGGTGGCCGCCCGCTACAGCGCGCGCGTCGCGGGCGCGGCGCCGCCCGTGCTGCCGGACTGGCGCGTCGATCGCGTCGTCGACGCGGAGGCGCATTACCGCGCGAATGGCGGCTTCGACGCCGATCGCGCGTTCTGGCGCGCGCATCTGCACGACGTGCCGGCGCCGCTCGCGCTGGCGCCGAAGCAGGAGACCGGCGCGAACGCATTGCGCGAGACGCTGACGCTCGACGCCGATCGCGTGCAGGCGCTGCGCGCGGCCGCGGATCGGCTCGACGTCGACTGGAACGCGTGGCTGCTGTGCGCGATCGGCATCTGGCTCGCGAAGGAGGGCGGCCAGCGCGACCTGACGCTCGGCCTGCCGGTGATGAACCGTCTCGGCACGCCGGCGCTCGGCGTGCCGTGCATGGCGATGAACATCGTGCCGCTGCGCGTGCACGTCGAAGCCGATCGCTCGCCGTGCGCGCTCGCCGCCGAGACCGCCGGCCGGCTGCGCGCGATCCGGCCGCACCTGTACTACCGGTACGGCTGGATTCGCGGCGATCTCGGGCTGCTGGAGCGCGACGCGTTCCTGTTCAACCAGGCGGTCAACGTGATGCCGTTCGAGCGCCAGGTCGCATTCCGCGGGCTCGCGAGCGACACACGCGCGGTCAGCGGCGGCCCGGTGAAGGACCTGAACGTGACGGTCGCGGTGCGCGCCGGCACGTGGCAGGTGACGCTGGAAGCCAATCCGAACGCATACGACGCGGCGACGCTTGCCGCCCATGCGCGTTCGCTCGCGGGCTGGCTCGACGCATTCGCCGTGCATGCGCCGGAGGCGCCCGTCGCGCCGCTGCTCGGCGATCTGCCGCCACCGTCGATCCTGCACGGCGCGCCGCTGGCCGGGCCGCATCCCGACGTGCTCGAGCGTGTCGCGCACATTGCGCAGCACGCACCGACGCGCACGGCGATCGAGGCGGGCGAGCAACGCATCGACTACCGCACGCTGCTCGACGATGTCGACGCGCTTGCGGCGGCGCTCGTCCGGCGCGGCGCGACGCACGGCAGCCGCGTGGCGATCGCCGCGCCGCGCGCGCCGGACGTGATCGCGGCGATGCTCGCGGTGCTGCGCATCGGCGCGGTGCTCGTGCCGCTCGACCCGGACGGCCCGCCGCAGCGAATCGCGGCGATGCTCGCCGACGCGGCGCCCGCGCTCGTGATCACGCGGGGCGCGCATCGCGCGTGCGCGGGTGGCTTGCCGACGCTGGACCTCGATGCGCATCGAGATCCGGCGGCAGGCATGCAGCATGCGGTGGCGCAGGCCGACCAGCCTGCATACCTGCTCTACACATCGGGTTCGACCGGCAAGCCGAACGGCGTGCTGGTCGGGCGCGGCGCGCTCGCGCATTTCGTCGCGAGCACGCGCGACCTGTATCGCGTCGGCCCGGACGACCGCGTGCTGCAGTTCGCGCCGCTGCACTTCGACGCGAGCTTCGAGGAGATCTTCGTCACGCTGTGCAACGGCGCGACGCTCGTGTTGCGCGACGACGCGATGCTCGATTCGGTCGACACGTTCACGGCCGAGGTCGAGCGGCGCGGCATCACCGTGCTCGACTTGCCGACCGCGTACTGGCACGTGCTCGCGCATGCGCTCGACGCCCGCCATGCGCGGCAGCTGCGCGACGTGCGCCTGACCATCATCGGCGGCGAGGCGGCGCTGCCCGAGCCGATCCGGCGCTGGCGCGCGCGCCTGCCGCAGCAGACGCTGCTGAACACCTACGGGCCGACCGAAGCGACGATCATCGCGACCGCCGCGTGCGTCGGCGGGGCGGACGCGGCCTGGCAGGACGGCGAGCCGGTGCCGATCGGCACGCCGCGCGCGGGCGTCGACGCGCGGATCGTCGATGCGCGCCTGTATCCGGTCGCGGCGGGGCGCACCGGCGAACTGGTGCTGGGCGGCGACGCGCTCGCGCTCGGCTATCCGGGCAATCCGGCGCTCACGTCCGAACGCTTCGTGACGCTGCCCGGCACCGGCTTGCGCGCCTACCGCACCGGCGATCTCGCGACGCTGCGCGACGGCCGGCTCTGCTTCGATGGCCGGATCGACCATCAGGTGAAGATCAGTGGCGTGCGCATCGATCCGCGCGAGATCGAGGACGGGCTGCTGCGCTTCCCGGCCGTGCGCGAGGCGGCCGTCGTCGCGCTGCGCAGCGACGCGGGCACGACGACGCTCGCGGCGTTCGTCGCCGGGGCCGACGACGTCGCCGCGCTGCGCGCGTGGCTCGCCGACGCGTTGCCGCCAGCCGCGATTCCCGATGCATGGCACGTGCTCGACCGCCTGCCGCGCAACGCGAACGGCAAGACCGACCGCAATGCGCTGGTGCGGCTCGCTACGCAGCGGCGCGCCGAGCCGGACGACGCGCCGCAGGCCGGCGCGCTCGAGCAGCAGGTGATGCGCGTCTGGCGTGACGTGCTGGGCGATGTCGCGCTCACGCCGGCGTCCAATTTCTTCGACGTCGGCGGGAAATCGCTGCAGGCGATCCAGGCGAGCGCACGGCTCGCGACCGAACTGGGGCGCGACGTGCCCGTGTCGATGCTGTTCCGGCATGCGACCGTCGACGCGCTGGCCGCCGCGCTGCGCACGCCGCTCGCGTACCGGCCGCGCACCGGGCACGACGCGTTCGCGCCGCATCTCGCGATCCAGGCCGGGCGCGACGGCGGGCCGCGGCTCATCTGCATCCACCCGGCCGATGGCCTCGCGTGGAGCTATCTGCGGCTTGCCGTCCATCTGCCGGACGTTGCGGTGGACGGCCTGCAACTGTCGATCGACGACACCCGGCACGCGGCGGATTTCGACGCGCTCGTCGCGACCTACGTGCAACGCGTGCGCGCGCTGCAGCCGGACGGCCGGTATCACCTGCTCGGCTGGTCGCTCGGCGGCGCGCTCGCGCACGCGGTGGCCGCGGCGCTCGTGCGCGACGGGCAAGCGGTCGGCCTGCTCGCGCTGATGGACAGCTATCCGGCGTCCGCATGGTCGGCGCAAGCGCAGCCGGCGCTGGCCGATGCGCTGCGCATCCTGCTCACGGTGAACGGCGATTTCGACACCGGCGAGCTGTCGGACGACGCGTTGCGGCAGCGGCTGCTGCGCGCGAACAGCCCGTTCGCGGCGCTCGGTACGGCGGGGCTCGACGCGTTCGCCGACGCGACGCTGCGGCAGATGCGTCTGTTCCGCGCGGCACGGACACCGCACTACGACGGCACGCTGCTGCTGTTCAACGCGGCGCGCAAGCGGCCCGGCATGCCGCAGCCAGACAGCTGGCGCGCACATCTGGCACCGGACGCGCTGACGTGCCACGCACTCGATTGCTCGCACGACGGGATGTCCGATCCCGCGCCGATGGCGGCGATCGGCGCGGCCATCGCGGAACGGCTTGCCGCCGAGGTTTCCGGCGGCTCAATTTCAGGGAATTCGAATCGATGAATGCACAGGCAGGGATGACATTTTCGGGCAAGGTCGCCGTCGTAAGCGGCGCGGCCCAGGGTATCGGCGCGGCCGTCGCGCGCGCGCTCGCCGCGCGCGGGATCGAGGTCGCCGCGTTCGACGTCGACGGCGATGCGCTGTCGCGCAATGCGGCCGACAGCACGGCGTTCGGCGCGCGGATCCATCCGTTCACGGTCGACGTCGCGGACGCGGCCGCCGTGAACGACGCGGTCGCACGCGTCGAGGAGACGGTCGGCCCGATCGGCATGCTCGCGAACGTCGCGGGCGTGCTGCGGCTTGGCGCCGCAACGTCGCTGAGCGATGCCGACTGGGCGCACTGTTTCGCGGTGAATACGCACGGGGTGTTCCATCTGTCGCGCGCGGTCGCGCAGCGGATGGTTGCGCGCCGCGCCGGCAGCATCGTCACGGTCGGCTCGAACGCGGCGCTGGTGCCGCGCATGCAGATGGCCGCGTATGCGGCGTCGAAGGCGGCCGCGCACCAGTTCACCCGCTGTCTCGGGCTCGAGCTGGCCTCGCACGGGATTCGCTGCAACATCGTCGCGCCCGGCTCGACCGATACGCCGATGCAGCGCCAGCTATGGACCGGGCCCGAGGGCCCGGCGGCGGTGATCGGCGGGGCGCTCGACACGTACCGCACCGGCATTCCGCTCGGCCGCATCGCCGCGCCGGAAGACGTCGCCGAAACGGTGCTGTTCCTGCTGTCCGACGCGGCGCGCCACGTCACGCTGCACAGCCTGTGCGTCGACGGCGGCGCGACGCTCGGCGTCTGAGCGGCCGGCACTTCCCATATTCGGAGCATCAACGATGAAACAGATTTCCGCCTGCGTCGGGCAGGGGGCGGCCGGCGCGTTCGCCGAGCCGCCCCGCGACGAGCGGTGGCGCGTCGGCATGCGGCTGCCGGCGCCGGATGCGTTGCGCCGCGACGTGCCGGCCTCCGTCGCCGTGCGTGCGACCGTGGAGGCCGGCCGGCGCGAGCTGCGCGCGATCCTCGAGCGTCGCGATACGCGCCGTATCGTGGTCGTCGGCCCGTGTTCGATCCACGATCCGCAGGCCGCGCTCGACTACGCGCGCCGGCTCGCACGGCTGGCGCACGCGGTGCGCGATGCGTTCTGCGTGGTGATGCGCGTCTATTTCGAGAAGCCGCGGACGACGGTCGGCTGGAAAGGGCTGATCAACGATCCGGGGCTCGACGGCAGTCATCGCGTGGCGGACGGGCTGCATGCCGCGCGCCGGCTGCTGGCCGACATCAATGCGCTCGGGTTGCCGGCCGCGATCGAGGCGCTCGACGTCGTCACCCCGCATTACCTGTGCGACCTCGTGAGCTGGGCGGCGATCGGCGCACGAACGACCGAATCGCAGGTGCACCGCGAGCTGGCGTCGGGGCTCGCGATGCCGGTCGGCTTCAAGAACGGCACCGACGGCCAGATCGACATCGCCGCGCACGCGATGCTGGCCAGCATGCGGCCGCACACCTTCATCGGCATCGACGGCGCGGGCGGCCCCGCGCTGCTGCACAGCGACGGCAACCCGCATGCGCACCTGGTGCTGCGCGGCGGCCGGCACGGGCCGAACTACGACGCGGAGTCGGTGGCGGCCGCCGTCGACACGCTGCGCGCGCAGCGCCTGCCGCCGAACCTGCTGGTCGACTGCTCGCACGCGAACTGCGGCAAGCAGGCGGAGCGTCAGATTGCGGTGCTGGACGACGTCGTCGGCCAGATGTGCGCAGGCAGCGACGCGATTCGCGGCGTGATGCTCGAGAGTTTTCTCGAGGCGGGCGCGCAGCCGCTCGGCGGCCCGCTGCGCTACGGCTGCTCGATCACGGATCCGTGCCTCGGCTGGGACGCGACCGAGGACGCGCTGCTGCGAGCACGCAGTCGATGGCTCGCGCGCGACAGTGGCCGCATCGGCTGACGCGCGCTTTCTTCAATCAATCACGGGATGGACATGTCGACGACTTCCGCCGAACCCCTGCAAACGCCGGCCGCTGCCGGCACACGTCATCTGCCGCTGCTGCTCGCGAATCTCGCGATGGTGGCCGGAACCTATGCATTCGTCGCGATCGCCGGCCCGCTGGCGCGCCGGATGAACCTCGAACCGCTGCATATCGGCGCCGTCATCGCGAGCGTCGGGCTCGTGTGGATCGTCGCCGCGCCGCGCTGGGGCCGCGCGGCGGACACGCGCGGGCGGCTGCCGGTCATGCGCGCGTCGATCGTCGGCTTCGTCTTAAGCTTTCTGTTGCTGGCCGGCTATGTCGGCTGGGCACTGCATCGTGACGGCGCGATCATGCCGCCGGTCTGGGCGAGCTTCGTCGCGCTGCTGGTGACGCGCGCGGCGATGGGCGGCTGCTATGCCGGCCTGCCGGTCGCGGCGACCGCCTGGATCGCGGACCGGACCGCGACCACCGGACGCGCGGCGGCGCTGGCGCGCTTCGGTGCGGCGGGCGCGGTCGGGATGGTGATCGCGCCGCCGCTCGCCGGCTGGCTCGCGGGCTACGACATGACGCTCGCGTTCGTGGTGTTCGCGCTGCTGCCGCTCGCGGGCCTGCCGGGGCTGCGCCGCTTGCGTGACGACGGGCCGCGCGCCGCGCGGCAGGCGCCGCCGCGGCTGAAGCCGACCGACCCGCGCCTGCGCCTGCCGTGGTGCAGCGCGTTCGCGCTGTACAGCGTCGTGATGATCGCGAACAGCGCGCTCGGCTTCTACGTGATCGACCGGTTGCACGTCGGTGTGCGCGACGCGTCGGCGGTGGTCGGCTATGCGCTCGGCAGCGCAGGCATCGGGCTGATCGCGATGCAGACGTTGGTCGGGCGGTTGCGCGGGGTCGCACCGCAGCAGTGGCTGCGCTGGGGCGCGCTCGTCGGCGGCGTCGGCTTCGTGTCGACGCTGGCGGTGGGGCCCGCGCAGCCGCTGCTGATGTGTGCGAGCTACCTCGTGGCGGCCTGCGGGATGGGCGCGGCGTTCCCGGCGGTTGCGGCGCTGGCGAGCATGCGGGTCGAGGCGCACGAGCAGGGGGCGTGCGCGGGGGCGATGTCGGTCGCGCAGGGGCTCAGCATGGTGGTGGCGCCGCTGGCCGGCAGCGCGCTGTACGAACTGCATCCGGCCGCGCCGTTCGCGGCGATCGGAGTGGTGCTGGCCGGGGTGTTCGTCGGGACGTGGTGGCGGGGCGCGTCGCAGGCGTGATCCTGCGGGACGACGACAGCAGCAAGAAGCCTGCTTTTGCGGGCTTTTTGCTTTTCGGGCGCCGAAATGAAAAAAGGCCGGCTAGAAGCCGACCTTTTTAAAAACAGATGGTGCCCAGGAGAGGACTCGAACCTCCACGGTGTTGCCACCGCTAGGACCTGAACCTAGTGCGTCTACCAATTCCGCCACCTGGGCACGTTTCGCTTGGTGCTGCATCGCGAAAGAATGCAATTATAGCGTGGCCAGAAGGCCTGTCAACAGTTTTTTGTTGGCGACTGCTGCATGCCGGGTAGATCCTCCCCGCTACGCAGCATCGCGCGGGGGTAGTGCGGTGCGTTGCTCACCGCGTCCGGCTGGAATTGTTTTGGAATGCAGATGAAGGCGAGCTGTCGCGTCGGCGTCATTGGCGCGAACGCATTGCGCGCCGGCCGCGCTTTGCTCCTGGGCGCAGAAATGAAAAAAGGCCGGCTAGAAGCCGACCTTTTTAAAAACAGATGGTGCCCAGGAGAGGACTCGAACCTCCACGGTGTTGCCACCGCTAGGACCTGAACCTAGTGCGTCTACCAATTCCGCCACCTGGGCACGTTTCGCTTATTGCTGCATCGCGAAAGACCGCAATTATAGCGCCCCATTTATTCGTGTCAACACTTTTTTTCATTGCGCCGAGCCCGGCCGGCCAATGGGCCAACGCGGCGCGTGTGCGTCGTTCATGACACAGCCGGGTGTTAGAATGGCCGCCAACAATATAGACATGTCTATATCGGCATGGTCGTATTGATGCCGCGCATCATCAGCCAACGCAACGAGAACAACCATCGACAAGCCCTTGAGCAAATATCCGTACCCCATTCCGAGCCGCGAAGAGATTCTCGGCGTGCTGCGTACGAGCGACGCGCCCCTCGCCGCGAATGACATCGCCGAGGCGCTGTCGATCAAGCGTCAGGAGCGCGAAGGGTTCTTCCGGCGCGTCGCCGCGATGGAGCGCGACGGCCAGATCCGGCTCGACAAGCGCGGCCATTACCAGCTGACCCATCCTTCGAACTTCGTCGCCGGGCGCGTGCAGGGCCATCGCGACGGCTACGGCTTCGTGATTCGCGACGACGGCCAGGACGACCTGTTCTTGCCGAACGGCGAAATGCAGAAGGTGATGCACAGCGACCGCGTGCTCGCGCGGATCGTCGGCTACGATCGCCGCGGCCGGCCGGAAGGCCATGTGGTCGAAGTGACCGAGCGCGCGAACAAGCGCGTGATCGGCCGCCTGCTCAACGAGAACGGCGCGCTGATCGTCGCGCCCGAAGACAAGCGCATCGGCCACGACATCCTGATCACGCAGAACGTGAAGAAGGCGAAGGTCGGCCAGGTGGTCGTCGTCGAGCTGACCGATTTCCCGAGCCGTCATTCGCAGCCGCTCGGCCGCGTGGTCGAGGTGCTCGGCGACATCGACGATCCGGGCATGGAGATCGAGATCGCGGTGCGCAAGTACGGCGTGCCGCACGAATTCAGCCAGCCCGCGCTCGACGATTCAGCCGCGCTGCCGGACAAGGTCCGGCCCGCCGACCTGCGGTTCCGCGTCGACCTGCGCGACGTGCCGCTCGTCACGATCGACGGCGAGGACGCGCGCGACTTCGACGATGCGGTCTATTGCGAACCGACCAAGGTCGGCCGTGGCGACGGCTTCCGCCTGATCGTCGCGATCGCGGACGTCTCGCATTACGTGCAGCCGGGCAGTGGCCTCGACGGCGACGCGCTCGAGCGCAGCACGTCGGTCTATTTCCCGCGCCGCGTGATCCCGATGCTGCCGGAGAAGCTGTCGAACGGCCTGTGCTCGCTGAATCCGCAAGTCGACCGCTGCGTGCTCGCGTGTGACATCGTGATCACCGCGCGCGGCGAGATCAAGGCGTACCAGTTCTATCCGGCCGTGATCCATTCGGCTGCGCGCCTCACGTACACGGAAGTCGCGGCGGTGCTCGCGAACACGAAGGGGCCGGAGGCCGCGCGCCGCGCCGAGCTGCTGCCGCACCTGCAGAACCTGTACGGCGTCTACAAGGCGCTGTTCGCCGCGCGGCAGAAGCGCGGCGCGATCGATTTCGACACGACCGAGACGTACATCGTCTGCAACACGCAGGGCAAGATCGAGCAGATCCTGCCGCGCCAGCGCAACGACGCGCACCGGCTGATCGAGGAATGCATGCTGGCCGCGAATGTGTGCGCGGCCGACTTCCTGAAGCGCAACAAGCATCCGGGCCTGTACCGCGTGCACGCGGGGCCGACCGCGGAAAAGCTCGAGAACCTGCGCACGTTCCTGCGCGGCATGGGGCTGACGCTCGGCGGCGGCGACACGCCGCACGCAAGCGACTACGCGGCGCTGATGGCGCACATCCGCGACCGGCCCGATGCGCAGATGCTGCAGCCGATGCTGCTGCGCTCGATGCAGCAGGCGGTCTACAGCCCGGACAACATCGGCCACTTCGGTCTCGCGTATGAAGCCTATGCGCACTTCACGAGCCCGATCCGCCGCTATCCGGACCTGCTCACGCACCGCGCGATCTACGCGATCCTGTCCGGCAAGAAGTACCTGCCGAAGGCGCCGGACGGCTTCGCGCTGAACACCGCGCTGTCGCCGCGCGCCCGCGCGATGCAGCAGGCGGACGACGAAGCGCGCAACCGTTCGCGCACGAACACCGCGATCTGGGAAGAACTCGGCCTGCACTGCTCGGCGAACGAGCGGCGTGCCGACGAGGCATCGCGCGACGTCGAAGCATGGCTCAAGTGCTACTTCATGCGCGACAAGCTCGGCGAGGAATACGGCGGGATGGTGAACGGCGTCACGTCGTTCGGCATCTTCGTGCAGCTCGACACGCTGTTCATCGAAGGGCTCGTGCACGTCACGGAGCTCGGCTCGGACTACTTCCAGTACGACGAGATCAAGAACGAGCTGCGCGGCGAGCGCACCGGCATCCGCTATCGCCTGTCGGACCGCGTGCGTGTGCAGGTGAGCCGCGTCGACCTCGACGCGCGCAAGATCGATTTCCGGCTGGTGCGCGACACGCCCGTGAAGGCGCCGCGCCCGACGCCGGCGCCGGCGGTCGTCAACGCCGATCGCGGCGGCCCGCGCGTGCGCGCGCTGCCGCCGTCCGACGAGCCGGTGCCGCATCGCAAGAAGGCCGCGAGCGCGCCGACTGCGGCCGTGAAGGAAGCACGCGCGGCGCACGGCGCCGCGAAGAAGAAGGGCGCGCCGGCGAAGACCGCGGCAAAGAAGGCGCGCGCCCGCAAGAAGTACTGAACGACGGGGCGGCGCGTGCGCCGTGCCCGCAGCATCGAGAGACGCCGCGTGACCGGTCATCCACCGGGCGCGCGGCGCTTTCCGTTTCCATGGTTTGCGGCTGCGCGCGTTGCGCGGCCGCGCGTTTGATCGAAGGTTGTTCCAGTCATGTCACGTCTGAAGGTTCTCTACGGTTTTCATGCGGTGACCGCACGGTTGCGGCACGACGCGTCGACGGTTGCGGAGGTGCTGTACGACCAGACGCGCCGCGACCGCCGCATGCAGGATTTCCTGCACGCCGCGAAGGAAGCGGGCGTGCGGCTG
Source organism: Burkholderia pyrrocinia (assembly GCA_001527685.1). Classification (GTDB taxonomy): domain Bacteria; phylum Pseudomonadota; class Gammaproteobacteria; order Burkholderiales; family Burkholderiaceae; genus Burkholderia; species Burkholderia pyrrocinia_D. The sequence continues at coordinate 302,107 of LOZU01000072.1, read as the reverse complement.
ATCGCGGCCGACGAAACGCGCCTGTGGGGCCTCGCGCATACCGAGCGCCACCAGGGTGTCGTCGCGCGGGTCGAGGACGTTCCGCTTGCGCAGAACCTGTCCGAGTTGCTCGACGGGATCCAGGGCCCGGCGCTGCTGCTCGTGCTCGACGGCGTCACCGATCCGCACAACCTCGGCGCGTGCCTGCGCGTGGCCGATGCGGCCGGCGCGCATGCGGTGATCGCGCCGCGCGACCGCGCGGTCGGCCTGAACGCGACCGCGGCGAAGGTCGCGAGCGGCGCGGCCGACACGGTGCCATACATCACGGTGACGAACCTCGCGCGTGCGCTGCGCGAGCTGAAGGAAGCGGGCGTGTGGATCATCGGCACGTCGGACGAGGCGTCGGCGACGGTCTACGACACGAAGCTCGACGGCCCGGTCGCGCTGGTGATGGGCGCGGAAGGCGAGGGCATGCGCCGCCTCACGCGCGACACCTGCGACGAAGTGATGAGCATTCCGATGGCCGGCAGCGTCGAAAGCCTGAACGTGTCGGTCGCGAGCGGCGTGTGCTTGTACGAAGCGGTGCGGCAGCGGCGCGTGAAGGCGTGACCTTTAGAAATCAAAGGTTTGGGAGCGGGGCGCTTTCGGCAAATCGCCCCGTTCGGCCATCTCAGTGTCCCATGAGTGTCCCTCAAAGCGGGCCGTTCGGGCAAGTGGTGTTCGCGGCTGCTGGTTTGATATGAGGCCTAGACCACCGGAAGCATGATTTCGCTATGCACTGTCGTCAGGAGACGTTGCGTGAGCCAATCAATGTCCCGTTTGGATGAAGTTGAACTTCTACAAAACATCCTCGTATCACATGCTACAAACGGACCTACTTACGATGGCGATTATGCGGAACTGAGGGCCTCGCTGCTCGCGTATGGCGAATATGCGGAACTCATCCCGAGATTTGTGCGCACATGCCGCGACCTCAGCCAATTCTGGCAGTTCATAAAACACAAGTTTCCAACTTATGCCGAGCGGCGTTCATACATTTGGGACGAGTTCAGGCCACTCTTGGAACGAGTCGAAGGTTCATCGCCGGGGCCAGCCGACCGCGCAATAACTGCAGCAATTGAAAAGTTCGACGCGGAATATTTGGAGGCTGCGTGGCGCAAAGCGCTGGAGCGTCGGCAGGCGGATCCCGAGGGGGCGATAACTATGGCTCGAACGCTTCTCGAGACCACATGCAAGCACATTCTAGATGAGCTTGAGGTGGCCTATGGTGAATCCCCCGAGCTTCCTGAACTCTACCGTCTCACCTCAAAAGCGTTGAATCTCGCGCCGAGCCAGCACACCGAGGGGGTGTTCAAGCAAATATTGGGCGGCTGTCAATCGGTGGTCGAGGGGCTGGGGGCGTTGCGGAACCGCCTGAGCGATGCGCACGGCACAGGAAGGCGTGCAATTAGGCCAGCACCAAGGCATGCCGAGCTTGCAGTTAATCTCTCAGGGGCCCTTGCTCTTTACCTCTTGGAGACGTTCTTGGCGCGCAACACCGGTTAGCACAAGAGCTTACTCACTTCATTTGATTGCGTAGCCGTTTCCAGAGGGGCTTCACCTGCCGTTTTATGGCCTTTTCGTCCAGAATATTCGCTGCGCGTATCGCATAAGAAACGAAGTTTCGACGGCCAAGGTACGAGTAACGTCGATACAGTTTGCTCTTGTATAGGGGCCTGGGGCTTTCGCCACGTTCCACGCGAAGACTATTACGGGCATGCATAGTCACTCGCGCTAGGCGCACACCTCGCCTCATACGTTCGGAATATCGAGCGAGCGATGCTGATCGGAGCGCTATCTGTTGACCATCGAAGACAAATCCAAGGTATTGAAGTGGCTTGTCAGCCAGTAACTTTCCCGAGCTTGATGTAAAGAATCTCTCTTCAGTCTTCTTGGGATGCAACGGCAGTGCGTACAACTTCGCAAGGTTACGCGCAAGCTCCATGAATTCCTTTCCCTTTCCTTCCGGTGCAATGATCAGCATGTCGTCGCAGTATCGGAAGTACTTCCCACCCATTGGTGCAATGGCAGTCCACATCGCTTGATCAAAGTCGATCATATAAATATTGGACAGCAGGGCGCTGATAGGAGAGCCTTGAGGAATTCCTTTGTTTTTCGCGTTTCGTTGAATGAGGCCAAGTTTGCGAACGACAGTGCGAAAGATCTCCGGTTCGCAAATGCGAGCCCCAGAGCCTCTAGGGTTGTAGATTGAAATTCCCAGGGATTTATACAAATTATTTTTGTCGACCCAGGTAAATCGGGTGAGTGATTTGAAAATGTTGTAGTGGTCGCTTGGCAATTCCTTGGCGTCGATAATTTTTGCCCAGCTAGCTTTCAGAATATTGTGATTTAAGCTTCCAAAAAAATCGCTGATGTCGGCAGAGATGACATCAGCTCCCCCCATTTTTTTGATAGCGTCGAACGCGTCTTTGGCAAACTCAATGTTGCTCTTTCCGAGTTTTCGAAAGGCGAGCACCGAAGGTTGATAGCCAACTTCCTTAAGGTAATTTTCGTAGTTTTTACTCAATATCGACGCATAGTAAGCGTAGATATGGCTGTCGACGTGAGATGCATAACTGACCGGACGTTCCTTTTCTGTTGTGATAAGGCGCTTAGTCAGCTTGTCCCATTTCACTTTTCGACTTTTAACCGTGAACTGGATAAACGGATAGAAGGCGTGACGCGCGACCACGGATGGATTGCTGGCAATTGCGACCGCAGCGGGCTCGCTGGTTGGTAAATCGAAATGCAAATATCTTCGGCGTTTAAACCACTCGGCTGGTTCGCTCATCGATTTACCTAGCAAACCGGGGAGGCGACGGTTGGCGGCATTCCATTAACCGCCTCCCCGGATATACAACAATGTTCTTCACATTATCTCACTCAGTCCGAAAACTGAGCTTTGGCCGCTAAATGTTAGAAATGCAGTATCATGGCAGTATTACCGTAGAGGTCCGTATGTCGGAAATCCTGTTCTACGTGTTGTCCGCGTTGCGTCTCAGCTCATGGAGCGGATTCGCGTGGCTTGACAACCTGTCACTTTCCTCATCGGCAAATCCGATGAGCCGTTTGAATATAAATGAATCACTAGAGCTGTGCAAGTATGGGAAATCAGGGGTGCAATTATTTTTGACAGATTTTTGAAAGGGTATCTGATAGCACCCGGACCATAGATTTCCCCCCCTCCCCCCGGTACCCCTCCATTTCCACGCGCGGGCATCGTCACGCGCAGCCTCGCTGACGTGCATCAGGTAACCCGCGCGATACCCTGATGCGGGCGCGCACATCTCATTAGGCAGGGTCTTCAGCTTCGCCGTCAGAACCATCCGGAAGGTCCTCATCCGGTGTTCGCCCCTTCTCTCTGAGGACAGCCAAGACGGTCTCTCGGGCGTCGTACAGGTCATGAAGTAGATGCGCCGCATACTCCCTTGCGGTGTTCACCTCGTCGGGCGTGATCTCGCGCCATGCTTCATGTAGCACGTAGTTTCCAAGCGTCCGAATTTCATCGTGTGCGCGCTTCCGGCGAGCAGCAGTGATGACCCCATCAGATGCGGCTAGGTCAATTTGCTGGTCCAGGGGAGTTCCCTTCTTGAGCTTGTAACCGTTTGCGCGCAGCGTCTTATCGAGAACGGAGCGGAACATAGCTGCGGCAGCGCGGTAGCAGCCAGCATTGGCACATTCCTCACCCTCTCTAAATTCCCTACGGATGCCTTCTGGAACCAAGTCGGGAAGCGAGCGTTGCTCTTGGTCCGCCTCTGGATAAAAGTCTACGAGTTCAATCGCGTGGCCGCGCGCCGATTGATTCAGAGTCGCTAGCGCGCCTGCCCCACAGTTGGAGCACTTGGTGAGCCGATAAACCGCGTATTCGTCGCGGTCTACTTGGCGGGTTACGTTCCGCCATTCCAGCGCGACAATCTCACCTTGGCGCATGGCGGTTTCTAAGGCGAACTCGATGGCTGGCCTGAGGTAGGGGTTGCGAGCCTTCTTGCATCCAGCGTACAGAATCAGTTCCTCTTCAGGGCTCACCCTCCGTTCCCGTGGTGGATTGCCTTGCGGCTTGCTTACGCGGGCTAGAGGGCATTCTCGCAGGTCGATGCCCCATTCATAGCGTGCCTTCTTGAGGGCGCTGCGGAGAATTGACATCTCTCTCAGGATGCTGCCAGGGGAAACCGTTCGGAGGCGCTCATCGCGCCACTGAGCGACTACGCTGGGCTTCAGCTCCGACAGGACGCATTGGCTCATCGGATGTCGCAGGAGCTGGCTTATCCGCTGTTTCTCATGCGGACCTCCCCGGTGGGTTGGAACGACTTCCTGAAGGTATCTGGTGAGCACCTGAGCCAGTGTGGTCGTCTCCGCGTTGCGGTTGGTAGGGTGCTCTTTGAGGTCCATCGAGGATTCGATGAACCTTGCCCATTCCTGGGCCTCAGCTTTGGTCGTGAAGGTTTGAGACCGGGAGGGGAAGCCTTTGCGGCGGACTTTTGCTTGCCAAGAGGTGGTCCCGGATTTGTCGATACGTTTGGTGAGAGTTGCCATGTCAGTGTCCCACGAGTGTCCCATGAGGTTGGAAAGACACTGAGAAACCAACGGTGGCGAATCCCCGAAACCCTTACCCAGCAAGGCCGGCAGCGTCGAAAGCCTGAACGTGTCGGTCGCGAGCGGCGTGTGTTTGTACGAAGCGGTGCGGCAGCGGCGCGTGAAGGCGTGACGCTTGAGCGCTAGCGCGTTGCGCGTGCAGGTCGATCGAGCGTAGCGCGAGACGAGACCAGCCCGGAGGCCCACGACGAACAGCGGTTCGCGTGGGCCTTTGCTTTCCGGCTGACGTGGCCCTTGCGTCGCGGCGCCAATACCCAGTTGCGAAAAATCGCGCCGGCCCGGGTTAATGGGCGATCTCGCCCAACCTCCGTCTCGTCGGTCCGGTTCATCCGACGAGCCCGGTTTTCACGAAGCCTGCCTGGCCTCATCCCGCAATTCCCGCCGCAGGATCTTCCCGATATTCGACTTCGGCAGGCTGTCGCGGAATTCGATGGACTTCGGCTTCTTGTAGCCGGTGAATTCCTTCTTGCAATAAGCCATCAGCGCTTCGGCCGTGAGCGCCGGATCGCGGCGCACGACGAACAGCTTTACCGCCTCGCCCGAGTTCGGATCCGGCACGCCGATGCACGCGCATTCGACCACGCCCGGATGCGCGGCGACCACGCTCTCGATCTCGTTCGGATACACGTTGAAGCCCGACACGAGGATCATGTCCTTCTTGCGGTCGACGATGCGCACGTAGCCATGCTCGTCCATCACGCCGATGTCCCCCGACTTGAAGAAGCCGTCGGGCGTCATGACCTTCGCGGTTTCGTCGGGGCGGTTCCAGTAGCCGGCCATCACCTGCGGGCCCCGGATCGCGATCTCGCCGGGCTGCCCCTGCACGACAGGTTCGTCGTTCTCGCCGAGCAGCGCAAGCTCGGTCGACGGCACCGGCAGGCCGATCGTGCCGCTGAAGGCCGCGAGCGTTGCGGGGTTCAGCGTCACGGTGGGCGACGTCTCCGACAGGCCGTAGCCTTCGAGGATAGGGCAGCCGGTAGTCTTCATCCAGCGCTGGCCGACGGCTTCCTGCACGGCCATGCCGCCGCCGAGCGTGATCCGCAGCCCCGAGAAATCGAGCGCGGCGAAGCCGGGATGGTTGAGCAGCGCGTTGAACAGCGTATTCACGCCCGGAAAGAAGTTCACGCGATACCGCGACAGTTCCTTGACGAACCCGGCGACATCGCGCGGGTTCGGGATCAGCAGGTTCATCGCACCCCAGCGCGCGCCCATCAGCATGCACGCGTTCAGCGCGAGGATGTGATAGAGCGGCAGCGCGCAGACGGTCACGAGCGCGTCGATCTGCGGCGCCTTGCGCAACGCCGGCTGGCTCCATGCATCGTTCTGCAGAATGTTCGCGATCACGTTGCGGTGCGTGAGCGTCGCGCCTTTCGACACGCCGGTCGTGCCGCCCGTGTATTGCAGGAACGCGACGTCGTCGTGATTCGGCGCGGCGGGCTCGAACGGCTGCCGCGCGCCGGCGCGCAGCGCGGCGCGGAACGGCGTCGCGTCCGGCAGCCGGTAGGGCGGCACCAGCTTCTTCACGCGGCGCGCGACGAAATTGACGACGGCGCCCTTGACCGGGCCGAGCAGGTCGCCAAGCGACGCGACGACGACGTGCTTGACCTGGGTTCGTGCGATCACCTGTTGCAGCGTCGTCGCGAAGTTCTCGAGCACGACGATCGCTTCCGCGCCCGAGTCGTGAAGCTGATGCTCGAGTTCGCGCGGCGTGTAGAGCGGATTGACGTTGACAACGGTGTAGCCCGCGCGCAGCGCCGCGGCAACCGTGACCGGATACTGCAGCACGTTCGGCATCATCACCGCGATGCGCGCGCCTTTCGGCAGCCCCTGGCGCTGGAACCACGCGCCGAGGTCGCGCGAATGGCGGTCGAGCGCTGCGTAGGTCATCGTGCGCCCCATGCACGCATAGGCGTCGCGCGCCGCGAATGTCGAGAACGACTCGTCGAGCAGATGCGCGAGCGACCGGTAGCGATCGGGGTCGACGGTTGCGGGAACGCCCTCGGGGTAGGACTTCAGCCAGATTTTTTCCATCATGGTTCTCTCAGTGTCGCGCCGCTCGCGCGCATCGGTCGGTCTTTTGGTCGGCGTCCGGCCCGGCGATCGGGCCGTTCGAGCGTGGCCGGATCGCGTCGCCGCGCCGCGGCGGACGCCGATTGTCGCGGGATCGCCCGCACAAGACAAGTCGTCGACGCACGCTGCGCGACGGACTGGCTAGAATGGCGGGCGGCGCGGGCCAGCGTGGCCCGGCGCCTGCCGCCCTTCCGGATGCCGATCCATGAGACTTTTTCATCGCGGCGCGCTATGCGCGGGCCTCTGCCTGCTGGCCGCCTGCACGTCCCCGACGCTCGTCGGGCGCGGCACCTACTATGCCGACGCGAGCCGGCACGCACAGGGCGCCGATTCGCGCATCCGCTTTCTCGTGATGCACTACACGGAAAGCGACGAGGCCCAATCGCTGCGTACGCTGACGGGCGATGCGGTCAGCGCGCACTACGTCGTGCCCGAGCGGCCGCGCATCGAGCGCGGGATGCCGGTCGTCTACCAGCTCGTGCCGGAAGCGCAGCGCGCGTGGCATGCGGGCGTCAGCGCGTGGCAGGGCACGACGGAGCTGAATGCGGCGTCGATCGGCATCGAGAACGTCAACAGCGGCCCGGCCGACACGCCGCAGGGCCGCACGTGGCAGCCGTATCCGCCGGAGCAGGTCGACGCGCTGGTCCGCCTGTCGAAGGACATCGTCGCGCGCTACGGGATCGCGCCGACCCGCGTGGTCGGCCACAGCGACATCGCGCCGCAGCGCAAGATCGACCCGGGGCCGCGGTTTCCATGGCGCGCGCTCGCGCAGGCCGGCGTCGGCGCGTGGCCGGACGACGCGACGGTCGCCGAGCGGCTCGCCGGCCGCGACCCGCATGCGGCCGTCGAGGTGCGCGCGCTGCAGCTCAAGCTCGCGCGCTATGGCTACGACGTGGCCACCGACGGCGCGCTCGACGCGCGCACGCGCCGCGTGATCGCGGCATTCCAGATGCATTTCCGGCCGTCCGACTGCGCGGGCGAGCCGGACGCGGAAACCGACGCGATCGCGCAGGCGCTGCTCGACAAGTATTTCCCCGGAGAGCCGCCGGCGCCCGACGGCATGCCCGCCGGCGCGCCTTGACCGCGCCGGTGCCGCTTCGTGCGTAAACCCGCAGGCGATCACCCGACTCCGGTAAACTGGCGGTTTTCCGCAATCCAGCAGCATTTTCCTCCCATGACTCAAGACGAACTCAAACGCCTCGTCGGCCAGGCCGCGGCCGACTACGTGATCCAGAACGTGCCGGAAGGCGCGCTGATCGGCGTCGGCACCGGCTCGACCGCCAACTGCTTCATCGACGCGCTCGCCGCCGTCAAGTCGCGCTATCGCGGCGCGGTGTCGAGCTCGGTCGCGACGACCGAGCGCCTGAAGGCGCACGGCATCCAGGTGTTCGACCTGAACGACGTCGAGTCGCTGCAGGTGTACGTCGACGGCGCGGACGAGATCGACGCGAGCGGCGCGATGATCAAGGGCGGCGGCGGCGCGCTGACGCGCGAGAAGATCGTCGCGTCCGTGGCCGACACGTTCGTCTGCATCGCCGACGCCAGCAAGCGCGTGCCGGTGCTCGGCGCGTTCCCGCTGCCGATCGAAGTGGTGCCGATGGCGCGCACCGCGATCGGCCGGCGCGTGACGGCGGCCGGCGGCGTGCCGGTGCTGCGCGTGACGAAGGACGGCGCGCCGACCATCACCGACAACGGCAACGAGATCATCGACGTGAAGGGCCTGCAGATCGCCGACCCGCGCGGCTTCGAGGCGCAGGTGAATGCATGGCCGGGCGTGGTGACGGTCGGCCTGTTCGCGGCGCGCGGCGCGAACCTGTGCCTGCTCGGCACGGAGAGCGGCGTCGAGACTATCGTTTATCCTGACCAGCCGTAAGAATTGAAAAGCAGTGCGTAACGCACTGCCTGTTCGAAACTTGTTGGAAATCGCTGCCCGGCAAGCGCAGAGCGCTTCCCGGGCTTTTTTTGACGCCTTATAAATCCCCCCTTCATGAAGAGGGATAACCCTGTCAGGTGTTTACCAGATAGCGCAACGGCCTCGAAACTCATCAACTTATAGATCATAAGAACAAAGTCGTACCAGGGCCGGCGGAACTGCGGAGCAGGTGTTCGCAAATAGACGCACGGGGAGGTGTCATGGAGCAGGGCAAAGACCGGTCACTGGTCGCCAAAGTGATGGATGGGCTTGTCGCAGGCATTGTCGAGGACAAGTACGGCGGCATCCTGCCGCCGCAGGATGTGTTGTCGAAAGAGTTCGACGTGAGCCGCACGGTGATGCGTGAGGCGCTGTCGATGTTGCTTGCGCGCGACATGCTGGACGTTCGTCCGAAAGTCGGTACGCGCGTTCGACCCATGCGCGACTGGCGCATGATCGACGAGGACGTCGTGAGCTGGCGGTTCCGGGCGAAGCCCGATCCGCAGTTCATGCGCGACGTGATCGAATTCCGAATGCTGATCGAGCCACGTGCGACCGCGCAGGCGGCCGTGCGTGCGAGCGCGGCGGACGTTGCGGGCATCCGCGAGGCGTTCGAGGCGTTCAAGGGGCTGCAGCCGGGCGAACCCGGCTACGATGCGGCCGACGAGCTGTTGCATACGCGGATCGTCCACGCGAGCGGCAACCAGTTCTTCCAGCAGATGGCGGCGATCGTGCGCGGCGCGGTGCGGCTCGTGAATCCGCGAGTCGTGCAGAAGGAGGGCGCGCACGAGATGGCAGTCAAGGCGCATGCGCGCGTGGTCGAGGCGATCGAGCGGCGAGATCCGCGCGAGGCCGAGGCGGCGTCGCTCGCGCTGATCGACTACAGCGCCGACGAAATCTCCCGGGATTTCTCCGTCGACGTGCCCATGCGCGCCTGATCCGGCGCGCGGTTCGTTCGTCCATTCGTCAGGCCACCGGCTAGCCGTTTATCATGACGGCCGGCCGGCGGAGTGTCGGCCCTTTTCATATGACCGATACGGATGATCCGGATGAACGACCTCGACACGCGCCCGGTGCGCTTCGGCATCGTCGGCGCGGGCAGCATCGCGCGCCGTTTCGCGCAGAGCCTCGCGCACGTCCCGGGCGCCGCGCTCGCGCGCGTCTGGGCGCGCCGCGCGGACGCGGCGGCCGCCTTCTGCGCGGCCCACGGCGGCGTGCCCGCCGCCAGCCTCGATGCGCTCTTCGCGAGCGATGTCGACGCCGTCTACATCGCGACGCTTCACGACAGCCACGCGCACTATGCGCAGGCGGCACTTGCCGCCGGCAAGGCGGTGCTGTGCGAAAAGCCCGCGACGCTCAATGCGGCGCAGCTCGACGCCGTGCTGCGTGCCGCACGCGACGCCGGCCGGCTGTTCATGGAAGCGATGAAGCCGCCGTTCTTTCCGCTGTACCGGAAGCTGCGCGCGCACTTGCGCGACGACCCGATCGGCGAGATCCGGCTCGTGCGGGCCGGCTGCGCGTCGTCTGGCGTGCCCGGCGATCACCCGGTGTATCGCCTCGAGCAGGCGGGCGGCGCGCTGCTCGACATCGGCATCTACGAGACGTTTCTCGCCGTCGACTGGCTGGGTGCGCCGCTCGACGTGCAGACGCTGGGGCGCGTCGGCGAGACGGGCGTCGACCTGTTCGCGAGCCTGAACAGCCGCCATGTGAACGGCGGCATCGCGCAGCTCTTTTGCGGGCTCGACGTAATGGGGCGCGGCGACGCGCTGCTGGCCGCGGCAGGCGGGCACGTGACGATACACGAGAAATGGTGGAACCCGGCGCGCGCGACGATCTGCTATGCGGACGGGCGCGTGGTCGAACTCGACGCGCCGTTCGACGGCGGCGGCCTCAACTACGAGACCGCGCATTTCTGCGACCTGCTGCGTGCGGGGGAAATCGAGAGCCCGGTGATGACGCACGATCATTCGCGGCGGATGATCGCGATGACGGATGCGGCACGCGCCGCGCTCGGCGTGCGGTATCCGGGCGAGTGATGTTTGCACGATCTGCGCGGCGCATGCTCAAGGCTTGCGCTGCGCGATCGCTCAGCAGTCCGATGAATCGGTGCCTGGCTCAGTGCTTGGCAGGCAGGGACAGCCGCTTTTCATACCAGCGCTGCACCCACTCGAGAATCTGGCACAGCACCCAGTACACGGCCGCGGCGGCCAGGTACAGCGGCAACGGCTGGTAGGTCGCCGCGATCACTTCCTGCGCGCTGCGCAGCAGCTCGGTGACGGTGATCACCGACACGAGCGACGTATCCTTGATCAGGCTGATCAGGCTGTTCGACAGGCTCGGCACCGCGATGCGCAGCGCCTGCGGGCCGATCACGTAGCGCAGCGTCTGCCCCCACGACAGCCCGAGGCTGTACGACGCGAGCCACTGGCCGCGGTGGATGCCGTTGATCGCGCCGCGCATGCTTTCGGACATGTAAGCCGCGACGTTCGCGGACAGCGCGATCACGCCCGCGGGCGTCGGATCGAGCGAGATGCCGAGGCTCGGCAGGCCGTAATAGATGACGAAGATCTGCACGAGCAGCGGCGTGCCGCGCATCACGCTGACGTATGCGCGTGCGAGCGCCGCGAGGGTGTTCACGACGACGCGCTCGACGCCCGAGGTCATCCCGTCGCTCTGCCGGATCCCCATCATCGCCAGCATGACGGCGCCGATCAGGCCGAACACCATCGACAGGACGGCGAACTTGACGGTCAGCACCGCCCCCTGGGCGAGTACCGGCAGCGATTGGACGAGCAGGGAAGTGGTCGACATGGAGTGCTGAATGGGTGCGTGCGCGAAAGCGCAATCATAAACCGGACGAACAAAACAAAGGGCGGCATCGTTCCGGATGCCGCCCTGTCGGCCCGCCATTCGGCGGGCGATGCTGGCGTGCTTACTTCAACGGCTTCGTCACGTCGATGCCGAACCACTTGTCCGAGATCTTCGTGAAGGTGCCGTCGGCCGCGAGCTGCGCCATCGCGTCGTCGATCGCCTTCTGGAACTTCGGGTTGCCCTTCTTGAACGGAATGCCCGACGGGTTCGCCGAGCCGACGTTCGCGCCCGGGCGCAGCGGCAGTTGCGAGTTCTTCGTCAGGTACGCGAGCATCAGGCGGTCGTTGAGCGCCGCGTCGAGACGGCCGGCCGCGAGATCGCGCAGGTACTCGGGCGCGCCCGGGTACGTCTTCACGTCGATGCCCGGCACCGACTTCGCCATGTCCATGTAGTTCGTGCCGAGCGCGACGCCGAGCTTCTTGCCCTTCAGCTCCTCGAGCGACTTGAACTGGCGCGTGTCGTCCTTGCGCTGGATCAGCTGCGCGGACGAGTACGTGTACGCCGGGGAGAAGTCGAGCGTCTCCTTGCGCTTGTCGGTGATGCCGACCTGGTTGGCGATCACGTCGAACTTGCCTGCCTGCAGGCCGGCGATGATGCCGCTCCATTCGGTCGTGACGAATTCCGGCTTCACGCCGAGCCTGGCCGCGATGGCCTTCGCGATGTCGACGTCGAAGCCGACCAGCTCGCCGCTCGGGCTCTTCGAGTTGAACGGCGGGAACGTGCCCTCGAGGCCGATCCGCAGCGTGCCGCGTTGCTTCACTTCGTTGAGCAGGTCGGCCGCGTGCGCGGTCGCGGCGGTGAACGACGCGCCGATCAGGCCGGCGACCAGCAGTTTTTTCAGCAGCGCAATTTTCATCGTGTATTTCCTTACCCGGTCCGGGTCAATGATTCGAGAGCGATGATAGCGAAAACGCTATCAATGGCGAAATATAGTTTGCTTATGCCTATATTACGACGCCCGTGCGCCGGCCACCGCCTTCACGCACTCGGCGACGAGCGTCGGGCCGCGATAGATGAAACCCGTGTACAGCTGCACCAGCGACGCGCCGGCCGCGAGCTTCGCCTGCGCATCCGCGCCGGAGAAGATGCCGCCGACCCCGATGATCGGCACCGCGCTGCCGAGTTCGGCGTGCAGCTTGCGGATCACCTCGTTCGACGCCTCGAACACCGGTCGCCCGGACAGGCCGCCGGCTTCGTCCGCGTGCGGCAGCCCTTGCACCGCGGCGCGCGACAGCGTCGTGTTGGTGGCGATCACCGCTTCGATCTTGTGGCGCAGCAGCGTGTCGGCGATCTCCTTGACCTGCTCGTCGTCGAGGTCCGGCGCGATCTTCAGCGCGAGCGGCACGAGCTTGCCGTGCAGGTCGGCGAGGCGCTGCTGCTTGTCCTTGAGCGCCGCGAGCAGCGCGTCGAGCTCGCCCGCGCCCTGCAGCTGGCGCAGGTTCTTCGTGTTCGGCGACGAGATGTTGATCGTCACGTAGCTCGCGAACGGATAAACGCGCTCGAGGCAGTACAGGTAGTCGTCGGCGGCGCGCTCGATCGGCGTGTCGGCGTTCTTGCCGATGTTCAGGCCGAGGATGCCGCGATAGCGGGCCGCCTGGACGTTCTTCACGAACTGGTCGACGCCGCTGTTGTTGAAGCCCATCCGGTTGATCAGCGCGTCGGCCTGCGGCAGCCGGAACATGCGCGGGCGCGGGTTGCCGGGCTGCGGGCGCGGCGTGACCGTGCCGACCTCGATGAAGCCGAAGCCGAGCGCCGCGAGGCCGTCGATCGCCGCGCCGTCCTTGTCGAGACCGGCCGCGAGGCCGACCGGGTTGCGGAACGTGAGCCCCATCACGGTGCGCGGCGCGTCGGGCACGCGGGCCGACAGCGCGCAGGCGAGGCCGGTGCGGCCGGCCGCGCCGAGCGCGCGCAGCGTGAGGTGGTGAGCGTCTTCCGCATCCATCTTGAACAGGGATGCGCGGGCGAGCGGATAGAGGGAACTGAACACGGGAATGGGCGACAGCCAGAAATATGACAACCCGCTATTTTACCGGGAGTTGCGCGGCCGGGGCGGCGTTTGCCGGGCGAAGGTCGCGCCGGTCGGCGCGAGTGCGCGCACCGTGCCGCCGGACGCGCGTCAGACCGAGCCGGAATGGCCGCCGGGGAGCGGCGCGCGCGCGAGCGCCGCGTCGACGGGCGGCAGGTCGATCCGCGCCGGATCGAGCACTTTCCAGCGTCCGTCGACGAGCCCTTCGAGCGGATGGAAGTTTGCCTTGTACGCCATCTTCGGGCTCTCGCGGATCCAGTAGCCGAGATACACGTAGGGCAGGCCGAGGCTCTTCGCCTGCTCGATCTGCCAGAGGATGTTGTAGGTGCCGTAGCTCGCGTGCAGGTCGTCCGGCTCGAAGAACGTGTACACGGACGACAGGCCGTCGCCGAGGATGTCGATCATGCTGACCATCCGCAGCTGGCCGGGCTGGCCGCCCGGCGCATCGAGATCGCGGAATTCGACGAGGCGCGAATTGATCCGGCTCTGCAGCAGGAACTGCTCGTACTGGTCGCGGCTGTCGCGGTCCATCCCGCCGCCCGCGTGGCGCGCGGACTGGTAGCGCATGTAGAGCGCGTAATGTTCCTCGTCGTAGTGCAGCGGCGACACCGTCGCGACGAGCGCGCGGTGCCGCTTCCACATCCGCCGCTGCGTGCGGTTCGGCGTGAACGCCGCGACCGGCACGCGCACCGGCACGCACGCGCGGCAGCCGTCGCAGTAGGGGCGGTACGTGAACACGCCCGAGCGGCGGAAGCCGGCCTTGACGAGCTCGGTGTAGATGTCGGAATTGATCAGGTGGCTCGGCGTCGCGACCTGCGAGCGCGCGACGCGGCCGTCCAGATAACTGCACGGGTAGGGCGCCGTTGCATAGAATTGCAGCGCCGAAAGCGGTGAAAGCGGCAGCTCAGTCGGGTGAGTCATGGGCAGCTCTCGATGCAGGAATGGAGTGCCGCGCTAGCGCTTGCTCGCGGTTGGGCCCGCCCGCTCGCTGCGGCCCGCCGACGCGGCGAACTCGCGGCGTCGAGCGACGCTAGATGCGACATGTTCGGCTGGCAGCCTGTCCTCGACTGCCTACAAAAACCGTTATAAATCAATGTATTGTGTCTCGATTCCCGGTGAATCGCCTGCCGGGCGGCAACGAGACCGACACGGGAAAATTAACATGAAAACGGGGCTAAATGCATCATGTCCCGATTCAACAATAGGCCCATCGAACGGGCGCGACCAGCCCGGAATATGGGGGCGCTTTCCCGTCGTCGCGCCAAAGGGGCTCGATCGAGCGGCTGTCGTGCTATGCTGTACATTCATACAGTATTTCGCTGCAGCCATGCCGATGTGGGAATGCATTTGGGCGTTCGTCGACGAAGACGGCGCGCGCGTTCAGACCGCCGACCGAACCGCCGAGCCCGGGTTCGCGGAACGGCGCGCGCTTCACTGCACGGCGGCCCTCCTCGCAAGCGGCGGGCCGACGTGAAAACCGCCGGCACCACGGTTTCGCTGATTGGCGGCGTCGCCGTCCTGCTGATGCTGCTGCACACGTTCGGCTTCATCGACTTCAAGGTGTGCGTGGCGTGGCCGGGCGAATGCCGCGTGGAAGTCATCCATCAGGGCAAGCCCGCGGCCACGGCGGGAAGTTGACGGCAAAGGCCATGGCGAGCGAGAGGAGCGGCATTGGCGGCGGGGAGTGCGCCCCGCGCTAGCGTTCGATCCCGGAATCGTTCACCGGTTCGCCGCGGCCCACGAGCGCGGCGAGCGCGTGCTTGTCGAACCGCCACGGAATCGGCGGTTCGGCCACCGCGCGGCGCACGTGCGCGATGAAGGCCTTGCGTGCGATCTCGCGGCCGCCGAGCGATGCCAGGTGCGACGTGTTCTGCTGGCAATCGATCATCTCCAGGCCGCAGTCGCGCAGGTGGGCGACGAGCGTGGCCAGCGCGATCTTCGACGCGTCCGTTTGGTCCGCGAACATCGACTCGCCGAAGAACATCCGCCCGAACGCGACGCCGTAGAGCCCGCCGACGCGACGCCCGTCGCGCCATGTCTCGATGCTGTGCGCGTTGCCGGTGCGGTAGAGCGTCGTATACGCGTCGATGATCTCCGCGGTGATCCACGTGCCGCGCTGGCCGCGCCGCGGCGCCTGCGCGCACGCGCGCATCACGCCGGCAAAATCGTGGTCGACGCGCACTTCCCACTCGGGTTCGCGCAGCACGCGCCGCAGCGTTTTCTTCAGCGAAGGCGACACCTTGAACTCGGCCGGCACGAGGATCATCCGCGGGTCGGGGCTCCACCACAGCACCGGCTGGCCGTCCGAGTACCACGGGAAGATGCCGCGCTGGTAGGCGTCGATGAGGCGCGAAGGCAGCAGGTCGGCGCTCGCGGCGAGCAACCCCGGCGCGCCGGTGGCCGGGCCGAGCGCCCGCGTGACGGGCGGAAACGGATCGTCTGGGCCGAGCCAGGGGACCATGGGTCGCGGGCTCAGCCGTTGCGCAGCGAGCGGAAGATATCGCCGGTGTGGACGCCGTAGTCGCCGGCGGCACGGTCGGCAAAGAAGAATCGCAGGGTCTGGCTGACGGTCGGGAACGCGATGTCGTCCCACGGAATGTCGGACTCGTCGAACAGCTTCACCTCGAGGCTTTCCTCGCCGGCCTCGAATGCGGGATCGACGAGCCGCGCCAGGTAGAACAGGTGCACCTGGTGCACGTGCGGCACGTTCAGCAGCGTGAACAGGCTCTGCACCTCGACGCGCGCGCCGGCTTCCTCGAGCGTCTCGCGCGCGGCGGCCTCGGCGGTCGTTTCGCCCATCTCCATGAAGCCTGCGGGCAGGGTCCAGAAGCCGTAGCGCGGTTCGATCGCGCGGCGGCACAGCAGCACCTGCTCGCCCCACACGGGAACCGTGCCGACGACGTTGCGCGGATTCTGGTAATGGATCGTGCCGCATTGATCGCAGACGAAGCGTTCGCGGTTGTCACCCGGAGGAATGCGCGCGATGACTTCGTGACCGCAGACGGAGCAGAATTTCATGTCGAGTGGAAGGGACGAGGTGATGCGAGTGTATCACCCGTGCGGGGCATTCTCGAACGGCCGCGCGGCGCTGCATCGTCCTCTGTAGAATCGGGTGTCCACCACACGGACACGGCCATTCCATGACGACAACACCCGACGCGTTTTCGGAGCGCCTCTTCTCGTACGGCACGTTGCAGCTGGAGCAGGTTCAGTTGGCGACATTCGGCCGCAAGCTCGACGGCCGGTCCGACGAGATGCCCGGTTATGCGCTGTCGATGCTGAAAATCGAGGATCCGGCGGTCGTGGCAACGAGCGGCAAGACGCATCACCCGGTGGTGACCTACACGGGCAACCCTGCCGACAGGGTCGGCGGGATGGTCTTCTCGATCACCGCCGCGGAGCTGAAGCACGCCGATGACTACGAAGTGTCGTCCTATCGCCGCGACCGCGTCGTGCTCGCTTCGGGCGTGCCTGCCTGGGTGTATGTCGATGCCGGTTCGGCGCGCGCTGACTAGAAGCTGACCAGAAAAGCAAAAAGCCTTGATTTCATCGCGAAATCAAGGCTCTCTGTAATGCTTGGTTGCGGGGGTAGGATTTGAACCTACGACCTTCGGGTTATGAGCCCGACGAGCTGCCAGACTGCTCCACCCCGCGTCCGTCGAAGAAGTAGATTATAGAAGCAATCCCGATCGACGCGCAAGCACTTTCTGACAATCAGCTTGTGGGGCCGGTAGCGCGGGCGCGTGCGCTAGAATCGGGCGGTTTGTCTCGTCACCCCGGCAGCGGGGCTGCGCGCGATCGCAGCGGCCTCGGCAGCCTTCACTTCTCGCTTCGACGGATTCATGGATATCGCACTCGATCTGCAGTCGATCGGCGCGCAGGAACAGGCGCTCGTGTTTCCCCGCTTCGATGCCGCCCGCGCGTGGGCGCTCGGCAACCGGCTGCATGCGCTCGCCGCGTCGCGCGGCCATGCGGTCGCGATCGACATCGGCACGTTCGGCCAGCCGCTGTTCTTCGCCGCGCTGGATGGCGCGACACCCGACAACGCCGACTGGGTGCGCCGCAAGCGCAACGTCGTCGCGCATTTCCGCTGCAGCTCGTATGCGATCGGCCTGCGCATGAAGCAGGCCGGCTCGACGCTCGCGGACAAGCACGGCCTGCCGGTGGCCGAGTACGCGTCGTACGGCGGCGCGTTTCCGCTGACGGTCGCGGGGGCCGGCGTGATCGGCACGGTGACCGCGTCGGGGCTGCCGCAGCGCGCCGACCACGAACTCGTCGTCGAGGCGCTGTGCGCGGAGCTGGGCCACGACTACGCGGCGCTTGCGCTGGCCGGGAGCTGAGCGATGCAATTGCCCGGTTACGCATGGCTGGCGATCGCGATTGTCGCCGAGGTGATCGGCACGTCCGCGCTGCGCGCGGCGGATGGCTTCACGCGCCTCGGGCCATCGCTGCTCGTCGTGGCGGGCTATGCCACCGCCTTCTACTGCCTGTCGCTGACGCTCAGGACGATGCCGGTCGGCATCATCTATGCGGTGTGGTCGGGCGCCGGCATCGTGCTGATCACGCTCGTCGCGATGCTGTTGTACCGTCAGGTGCCGGACGTGCCGGCGGTGATCGGCCTGTCGCTGATCGTCGCGGGCGTCGTGGTGCTGAACCTGTTCTCGAAGATGCAGGCGCACTGACCGTACGCCTGTCGCCAGCCGGATTCCTTCCATGACCGATTCCATCCCCGTCGCTTCCGACCCGCCCGACGTGCGCGCCTACGTGGCGAACCGCATCGGCTTTCTCGAACTGAACCGGCCGAAGGCGCTCAACGCGCTGTCGGTCGGGATGATCCGCATCATGCACGCGGCGCTCGACGCGTGGCGCGACGATCCGGCGGTCGTCGCGGTCGTCGTGACCAGCCCGCATCCGCGCGCGTTCTGCGCGGGCGGCGATGTGCGCTTCTTCCACGACGCGTGGCAGCGCGGCGATCGCGACGCGGTGGATACGTTCTTCATCGAGGAATACTCGCTGAACCATGCGATCTTCAGCTTCCCGAAGCCGTACATCGCGCTGATGCACGGCGTCGTGATGGGCGGCGGGATGGGTATCTCGCAGGCGGCGCGTCACACGGGCGGGCTGCGGGTCGTCACGGATTCGACGAAGATGGCGATGCCGGAAACGCGCATCGGCCTGTTCCCCGATGTCGGGATGAGCTGGCTCCTCGCGCGCACGCCCGGCGCGATCGGCCGCTATCTCGCCGTGACCGGCGCGACGCTCGATGCGGCGGGCGCGCTGCACGCGCAGCTCGCCGACGCCTACGTGCCCGACACGGCGCTGCCGGTGCTGCTCGACGCGCTGCGCCACGAACGCTTCGACAGCGGCGCGCAGGCGGTCGAATGCGTGGCCGCGGCGGCTGCCGCGCACAAGGTCGTGCCGACGCCCGACACGTCGTCGCTCGCCGACGCGCGCGCCGGCATCGACCGACATTTCGCGCAGCCCGATCTCGTCGCGATTCTCGCGTCGCTCGATGCCGAGCAGGATTGCGCGGCCGTGGACGGGTGGATCGAAAAGGCGACGCATGCGATGCGCAGCCAGCTGTCGCCGCTGTCGATGGCGGTGTCGCTCGAAGTGGTCGATCGCGCGCGCGGCGCGACGATGGCCGATTGCCTGCGGCGCGACCTCGACCTGACGCGCTCGACGTTCGCGCGCGGCGACGTGATCGAGGGCGTGCGCGCGCTGATCGTCGACAAGGACCATCAGCCGGCCTGGCGCTTCAAGTCGATTGCGGAGGTCGGCCGCGCGGACGTGCTCGCGATGTTCGACAGCCCGTGGACGCCGGACACGCATCCGTTGCGGAACCTGAAGGACTGACGCGCCCGGCGCGGCGCGCGAGAAATCGCCGCTTCAAATGACTCGGCCGCCCATGCAGGCGGCCGAATCGTTTTCAGGCGGCGAACGGCGAGGGCGCGTCAGTCATCGCCCGCGTCATCCGACATGAACGCGCGCATGAACACGAGCGCGCCCCAGCCCCACAGTGCATTCGCCGCGAAGCCGACTGCCAGCACCGGCAGCATGTTGCCGGACGGCCAGATGCCGCGCAGCGGGTCGATCGCGAACACGCGCGCGGCCGTCAGCACGATCCCGCCGAACACCAGCGCGCCGATCCACGGCGCCTCGCGCTCCGGCGACACCCGCAGCAGCCACGCCATCGGGATCGCCCAGCACGCGCTGATCAGCGCGTTCGCGACAAATTCAGGAATGCCGAGCGGCGCGAACGGCGCGGTCGAGAAGCCGGCCGCGGCGATCAGGTCCGCGGTGTGCAGCAACGCGAGCGTCGCTTCGCGGAAGAACAGGGCGGCCAGGAAGCCGGACAGGAACGGCAGGATGATTTTCTGCATCGATGAGTGCACCGCAAGCGCGCGCGGCCGGGGCCGTCTGCGCGGAATTGTTCGAAATGGTGCGTCATTATAGGGGTGTGCGGGCCGATATTCGCTGCGGCGTCGTGCTAATCAGGAAAGCGGAAAACCTAAGCTCAAAAAAATCGTTCCAAAGCCCACCCCCGATCCCTAGACTGATTTCCCAGAAACAGCCGTGCCAGCGCGTCCTCGCCCGCCGCGCGGCTGATCGCAACACACCCCGATTCGAATGCACGTCATGCATGCGCCGCCCGTTGGCGGCGCGAGCAGGGCGGTGCTTTATCTCAATTCTGGCAAGGGCAGTCACGCAGGAGCAGCAGATGAATGTGTTCTGGTTTATCCCCACGCACGGCGACAGCCGCTATCTCGGTACCGCCGAAGGCGCACGCGCCGCGGACTACGATTACTTCAAGCAGGTCGCCGTCGCGGCCGACACGCTCGGCTACGAGGGCGTGCTGCTGCCGACCGGCCGTTCCTGCGAGGATGCGTGGGTGGTCGCGTCGAGCCTGATTCCGGCCACGCAGCGCCTGAAGTTCCTGGTCGCGGTGCGGCCGGGCATCGCATCGCCGGGCCTCGCGGCGCGCATGGCCGCGACGTTCGACCGGCTGTCCGGCGGGCGCCTGCTGATCAACGTCGTGACGGGCGGCGACGCCGCCGAACTAGAAGGCGACGGCCTGTTCGCGGATCACGACACGCGCTACGAGATCACCGACGACTTCCTGAACATCTGGCGCGGGCTGCTCACCGCGTCGCACGACAACGGCGGCTTCGACTACATCGGCAAGCATCTGCAGTCGAAGGGCGGCAAGGCGCTGTATCCGCCGGTGCAGCGCCCGCATCCGCCGCTGTGGTTCGGCGGCTCGTCGCCGGCCGCGCACGCGATCGCCGCCGATCATATCGACACCTACCTGACGTGGGGCGAACCGCCCGAGGCCGTCGCGAAGAAGATCGCCGACGTGCGCGCACGGGCGGCGGAACGCGGCCGCCAGATCAAGTTCGGCATCCGCCTGCACGTGATCGTGCGCGAGACCGAGGAAGAAGCATGGCGCGACGCGGATCGGCTGATCAGCCGGCTCGACGACGCGACGATCGCCCGCGCGCAGCAGGCGTTCGCGAACATGGATTCGGAAGGCCAGCGCAGGATGGCGGCGCTGCACGGCGGCAAGCGCGGCGGCCGTGAATCGCTCGAGGTGTATCCGAACCTGTGGGCCGGCGTCGGCCTCGTGCGCGGCGGCGCGGGTACCGCGCTCGTCGGCAATCCCGAGCAGGTCGCGGCGCGCATGCGCGAATATGCGGAACTCGGCATCGAGACGTTCATCCTGTCGGGCTACCCGCATCTCGAGGAATCGTATCGCTTCGCCGAGCTCGTGTTCCCGCTGATCAAGGGGCGCGGTGCGGCGAAGGCGACCGGGCCGCTGTCCGGCCCGTTCGGCGAGATCGTCGGCAACAGCTACCTGCCGAAGGCAAGCCAGAGCTGAATAACGGGAGGCCTGCAATGACAACGAAACCGACGACGGGCGGCGGCCTGGCCGCCCGTGCATGGCGCACCGCGGCGCCGTGGCTCGTGCCGCTCGCGTTGCTGGTCGTCTGGGAGGCCGGCGCACGTATCGGCTGGCTGTCGACCCGCGTGCTGCCGGAGCCGGTCGCGGTGCTGCGCGCCGCGTGGTCGCTCGTCGTGTCCGGCGAGCTGTGGGCGAACGTGAAGGTCAGCACCTGGCGCGCGCTGTTCGGCTTCGCGCTCGGCGGCGGCGTCGGCCTCGCGCTGGGGCTCGCGACCGGCCTGTCGAAAGCCGCCGAGGTCGCGCTCGACTCGACGATCCAGATGATCCGCAACATCCCCGCGCTCGCGATGATCCCGCTCGTGATCCTGTGGTTCGGCATCGACGAGAAGGCGAAGCTGTTCCTCGTCGCGCTCGGCGTGTTCTTCCCGGTCTACATCAACACGTACTATGGGATCCGCTCGGTCGACGCGAACCTGATCGAGATGGCGAAAAGCTATGGCGTGCGCGGCTTCGCACTCTATCGCGACGTGATCCTGCCCGGCGCGCTGCCGTCGATCCTCGTCGGCGTGCGGTTTGCGCTCGGCCTGATGTGGGTGATGCTGATCGTCGCGGAGACGATCTCCGCGCAGTCGGGCATCGGCTACATGACGATGAACGCGCGCGAATTCCTGCAAACCGACGTGGTGGTGGTCGGCATCCTGCTGTACGCGGTGCTCGGCAAGCTGGCCGACGTGCTCGCGAAATGGCTCGAACGCGTGACGCTGCGCTGGCATCCCGCCTATCAAACAGGAGCACAGGCATGAATGCGACGATTTCGGCGGCCGACTACGGGCCGCTCGCCGCCGCGGACCTCGAGGCCGAATTCACGCAGGCGCGCATCGCGGACGGCGACGCCCGCGACGCGGCGATCGTCGAGCGCGATGGCGGCGCATCGGTGGTGCCGCTTGCACGGCGCCGCGCGGCCGGCTTCGCGCCGGCGGACGACGCGGTCACGCTGAGCGGCGTCAGCAAGCGCTTCGGTGCGCGCACCGTGCTCGACGACGTCGACCTGGGCATTGCGCGCGGCAGCTTCGTCGCGATCGTCGGCCGCAGCGGCTGCGGCAAGTCGACGCTGCTGCGGCTCGTCGCGGGCCTCGAGCAGGCGAGCACCGGCACGCTCACGGCGCGCGGCGAAGGCGGCGGCGCGCTCGACACCCGGATCATGTATCAGGACGCGCGCCTGCTGCCGTGGAAGACCGTGCTGCAGAACGTGATGCTCGGGCTCGGGCGCGGCGCGCGCGACGATGCGCGCGCGGTGCTCGACGAAGTCGGCCTGCTCGAACGCGCCGACGACTGGCCGGCGCAACTGTCGGGCGGCCAGCGGCAGCGCGTTGCGCTGGCGCGCGCGCTGGTGCACCGGCCGCAATTGCTGCTGCTCGACGAGCCGCTCGGCGCGCTCGACGCGCTGACCCGCATCGAGATGCATGCGCTGATCGAGCGCCTGTGGCGCGAGCACCGGTTCACGGCGCTGCTCGTCACGCACGACGTGCAGGAAGCCGTCGCGCTCGGCGACCGGATCCTGCTGATCGAGCAGGGGCGCGTCGCGCTCGACCAGCCGGTGCCGCTCGACCGGCCGCGCGCCCGTGCGTCGGCGGCATTCGCGACGCTCGAGGACCGTGTGCTGCAGCGCGTGCTCGCGGGCGGCCCGGGCGCGGGGGCGCAACCCGCGCACGGCGCGGGCGAGGTGCGGCCGGACGGGCGGATTCGCTGGGCCGTTTAATCCGGGCGGCGCCTGCCGCCCATCCTGAGACTTTTTCTTCGGAGCGATCAACCCGATGAGCATCACTGCAATCAACGTACGCAACCAGTTCAAGGGCAAGGTGAAGGAGATCATCCGCGGGCCCGTGGTGTCAGAGGTCGATGTGGAAACGCCGTTCGGCATTGTCACGTCGGTGATCACGACCCGCTCGGTCGACGAACTCGAGCTGAAGGTCGGCGCGGAAGTCGTCGCGCTCGTGAAGTCGACCGAGGTGTCGATCGCGCGGCTCTGAGCTGGCAGGCGCCGGCCGGGCGCCGTCCGCCGGGCGTTGCCGCCCGGGGCGGCGGCCGCGGCGCCTTGTCGCTGCGTAGCCGCATCGGTATTCGCCGTCCGGACGAAGTGCTAGGATGGAGCGACACCGACGCGGAGGCAGCGTATGACCCCCATCCTTTCTCCCGAAGCCATCGAGGCGCTGAAGTGGATCGACCAGTTCGGCGACAGCCGGCCGGTGCCGGCGACCTTCAGCGACGTCGTCTACGTGCTGCTGAACGAAGGGCTGATCTACCAGACGGCCGGCGACCGGGTCGATCTCACTGCCGACGGCAAGGCCATCCTGTCTAACGAATATGACTGAACGCCCCGCGCGGGCCTGGCGGCTCGCGTGGGGCGTCGCTTATCGACGGAGCGCGCGATGGAACTGAGGGGCAGCGATCTCGGCGACTACAGCGAGCCGTACCGCGGTTTCGAGATCGAAGTGAAGACCGAGCAGGTCTGGGACGGCGAACACGTGCATTACCGCGTGCTGCAAGGCGACGCGGTGCGGATCGATTGGCGGCTCGTGAAGGTCGACGGGCTGCTGCTGACCGAGCGCCGGGTGATCGAGCGGGGCTTCGACGCGGCGCGCCGCGCGGTCGATTCGGAACTGGCCGGCGACGCGGGCGCATAGCGCCGGGCGGGCCGGGCGCACGTTGCGGTAGAATGACCGGTTGTTTCCGCGCCGTTCGTTGCCCGAATTCCATGTCCGTTTCGCCTACGCTTCCTCCCCGCCGCGTGTCCGTGGCGCCGATGCTCGACTGGACCGACCGTCATTGCCGGTCGTTCCACCGCACGCTCACGCGCCATACATGGCTCTACACGGAAATGATCACGACCGGCGCGCTGCTGTTCGGCGACGCGCAGCGGCATCTCGCGTTCACGCCGAACGAATCGCCGGTCGCGCTGCAGCTCGGCGGCAGCGAGCGGGACGATCTGGCGCGCGCGGCGAAGCTTGGCGAACAGTGGGGCTACGACGAAATCAACCTGAACTGCGGCTGTCCGTCGGAACGGGTGCAGCGTGGCGCGTTCGGCGCGTGCCTGATGAACGAGCCGCAGCTCGTCGCGGATTGCGTGAAGGCGATGCGCGACGCCGTGTCGGTGCCGGTGACGGTCAAGCATCGGATCGGCGTGGATGCGGTCGAGGAATACGAGTTCGTGCGGGACTTCGTCGGCACGGTTGCCGAAGCGGGCTGCGAGGTGTTCGTCGTGCACGCGCGCAATGCGATCCTGAAAGGGTTGTCGCCGAAGGAGAACCGCGAGATCCCGCCGCTCAAGTACGACTATGCGTATCGGCTGAAGCGCGATTTTCCGGCGCTGGAGATCGTGATCAACGGCGGCATCAAGACGCTCGACGAGGTCGCGCAGCATCTCGAGCATGTCGACGGCGTGATGCTCGGCCGCGAGGCGTATCACAATCCCTACGTGCTGGCGGACGTCGATCGGCGGTTCTACGGTGCGAGCGAAGCGGCGCCGACGCGCGAGGAAGCGGAGGCGCAACTGATCGCGTATTGCGCGGCGGAGCTGAAGCGCGGCACGTACCTCGGTGCGGTCGTGCGTCATGCGCTCGGGCTGTATCGCGGCGAGGCGGGCGCGCGCGGCTGGCGTCGCGTGCTGTCCGACAACAAGAAGCTCGCGCGCGGCGATCTGGCCGTGTTCGACGAGGCGCGCACGCATCTTTTCGCTGCCGATGAAAATTTTGAAAAAAGGGCTTGGCAAGATTAAAAACGCTTTATATAATCTTGCTTCTTCGCTGTTGAACAGAAAGCGACGCAGCGAAGAAAGCAGTACCAGTGGTGGCTGTAGCTCAGTTGGTAGAGTCCAGGATTGTGATTCCTGTCGTCGTGGGTTCGAGTCCCATCAGCCACCCCAAAATTCTCAAACAAAACAGGCACTTAGGTGCCTGTTTTGCTTTCCACGATGTGAATTTCGGAACGGAAAACCGAATTTCGGAATTTCACTCCGTCGCGTCCGCCGCTTTAACCTTCCGTCGATCGTAGTGCCGGTGCGTTGTACTCGGGTTCGAGTGCGCCGCGAAATCGTATGCATCTGCCGATCGATTCTCGAGTTTCGTCGTGATCGCGGCGGGACGAATGTCCTGCAGCGAGAAGTAGTCGGCGTGCTTCGTCAGCATCAGCTCCATCCCGCCTTTGACCGGCCGATTGATTCGGTTCGCGATGCGCTGCGCCGCCTCGCGCATCTTCTTCACCTCGAACTCCTTCGCGATCTCTGCATCGTACGCGCCGATGTAGGCGTACATCGCGTCCTGCCACACCGAGGCCCATCCGCTCTTCGAGTACATTTGCCCTTTCCGGTTCGGGAAGAGGAACAGGCTGTCGACTTTGCGGCCGCGTTTCGCGCGCTCGACGACGGCGTGCAGCCGCGGCGACCAGTGCCGGAGCTTCACGGTTTGCGCCTCGCCTTTCTTTCGCTTTGCGCCGACGACGCGCACGCCGGCGTCCGTCAGGCCGGACATGTGGTACGGGCGCACCTCGGCGGCGCGGAACCCGGTGAGGTAGCAGAACATCGCGGCGACGCCCATCGTTCGGTACGCCTGGTCCTGACGCAGCGCCCAGAGGTAGAAGCGCAGGATCTGGTGCCGCTCGATCGCGCGCACGTCTTTCTCGGCCTTGTTCTGCATCATTCCGACGAACGGGTTCGCCTTGATGAGCCCCCAGCGAATCCAGTAATTGCACATCGTCGACATCAGCGCCATGTCCTTGTTGGCGCCGATCGGCGCGCCGGCCTTCGCGCGTGCGTCGAGGAACTGGTAGCCGTGGATGGTTTCAAGTCGTTGCGGCGCCATGCGGCCGAAGAACCGCATCAGGCGATCGTAGGCTGAATCGCGCACGGCCTTGCCGTCGCGTGACTGGTCGCGAAAATGCTCGGGGTCGACTTCGTCGCGAAATCGCTCGATCGCCTGGCCGACCGAGTCGGCGATGACTGTGCCTTCCTGAATGTCGATCGCGCGGCGCTTCGCAGTGCGCTCGGCGGCAGCGATTGCGGCGCGATCACCGCGCGGCGCGGTCGCGAGAGTTTCCGAGCGGCCGTCGGGGTACTTGTACCAGAACGAGATCTTGCGCGCGCCGGTGCGACGGTAGAGGCGGTCGATTCCAGTCGATTCATTTTCACGCGAATGCTTGGAGGTTCGGGCCGGCATCGTATCTTGTGGTCCTCTTTTCCATGGTGAGGCCGAGCTTCTGGTCGCGGTATGCACGGGCTACCTTCGGCAAGCCGGATTTGTCGACGACGAAGCGCCAATGGTTGTGCTCGAGCCAGCGCGCCATCGCGGCTCGCTGATTCGGCTTGCAGCCGACCAGGTCGGCAAGTTCGTGCGCGGTCAGATAATCGCTCATGATTCGGTCCTCCGAAATTCGACAACCCACACCCACGGGTTTGCTTCCCAGCCGTGGCCGCGCGTGGCGTTGAGGCTGTCCCAAAGCGTCTGAAATGAATGAATCGGTGCGATGTCGCGGCCCTCGGGAAACCAGCCGTCGACAGAGCCGTAGGAGCGCCATCGGCGGCAAAGCCGCCCGGCGATGTGGTCATCGCGAAACTCGATCCCCTCGGCTCGCGCGTCGGCGGCGCTGATGTTCCGCAGTCGCTCGACGCGCACGCCGACGATTTCGAGCGTGATGCGCGCCATCGAGCGCGGCATGTGGATGGCAGGGCGCTTGCGCAGCTCGTACGGTTCGATGTAGTCGGGGTCATCCGATTCACCCCAACCCCATGCCGCGGCGTGAGCGCCTTCGTCCGATTCGACGAAGACCGGCCCGACAAAGCCGTTCCGCTCAACGTCATATGTCGTCTCGCGCACCCACAGCCGGTCGCCCGGCTGGCCGTGTGGGCTCATCAAGCAGTCGCCGGTGCGGGTGTGCCAGATGGCGCCCTGCAGTGGCACGGTTTCACCTGATGCGGTTCGGCCACCGTTCTCCCCGCCGATCGCGGTCGGCTGCCATTCGCCGAGCGGGTTGGCATGCGGCAGCTTCACGACGCGGCGCGTCTGTGTCTTCCGGCCGTCGAGGATGGCGCGCACCATCGGGCCGCTGAACAAAATAGGGCGTTCGATCACAGGTCTAGTTCCTTCGTCTCTGCGAACGTTGTAGTCGCGAGGCGAACCATTCCCTCGATGTTGGTCGACAACTTCCACGACGGATACGTGGTCGCGAGCTGATCCTTCAGCTTCTTCCATTCGCCGAGCGTCATCGTCATGGTGAGCGTCATCGGCACGTCGTCAGGTCGTTGAATCTTGAATTCGGATTTCATCGTGCCTCCGGGAATTCGTCGTGCGTGCGGCCGTCGAGCAGGCGGCCGGCGGCGCGCTTGCCGACGCGATGCATGATCGTTACAGGGAATGCGTTGGTATCGCGAGCTCGCATGAAGTCGCCGCCGTTGCGCAACTCGTTGCCGTGTCGATCCAGGCAGATCCCGCCGTTCACCCACGTCGACGCCTTGTTGACCCACTGCTGGAACGAGCCAAACTGGCGAAAGACCGGCACGCCGGTGCTGAGCAGAAATGCATCCGTGTGCCACTCGCCCCATTGCTTGAACAGGAACGGGACGCTGGCGGCCGCGCACTGATCGCGCAGAGATCTGGCCCAGTCCGGATGCATCGGCCGCGCGCCGGGGCCGCTTTCGCCGCCTGCGATCACCCAGTCCAGCACGGCAGGAGCTTGATGGAAGCGGTCCTCGTCGTGCTCGAGCAGGGCATTGAATTTGTATCCCTCGTAGTCCCACGGGCGCCGCAGCTGATCGTGTTCCTTGGGCACCGCAACGTTCCAGAGGTCGACGGGTCCGAGTAGCGGTTCCATCGACAAGAAGCGCACGCGCGCGGGCACGGCGAGCAGCTTCGGGATGTCGCGGTTGGCCTCGGCCTGGTTGACGATCGTCGCGCCGAGCCAGACGTTATCCGGCAGCCGGTCGACGCCGATATGCTGCAGCATCGCCGGCACGTTGCCGATTCGCTTCGTCAGCAGCAACCAGTCGAGATTCGGCGTGCTCGCGATCAGCGCGAACAGGTCGCGGCGCCACGCCGGATCGACAGCATTGTCGAACACGTCGGCGAGCGACGCGCAGAACACCCGCTGACGCCGGCCGTGGATCGCGTAGAACGTGCCGTCGCGATTCCACTGCAACGGCTTTCGCCAGTTGGCCGGCGACGTGCGGCGGCGCGGCGCGCCGGGCCCCCAGTTGACGGCCGTGCCGCCGGCGAAGCGCGCGTTGCGCGTCTCCGCGTAGCAGTGGTCACAGCCCGGGCCGACCTTCTGGCAGCCTTCCCAGGGGTTGAAGGTATGGTCGCACCACTCGATTGTCGTGTTCTCGCTCATCGTGCGCTCCAGTCGATAAGGGGGGTGTCGTACGCCAGCATCAGGGGGTGCTTCGGGGCGCCCTTAGCCGTCAGCCCGAACACTTTCAGCGGCTTGCCGGCAGCGCGCAGCATGTCGGCAACGACGTCGAGCCGCGGGCGCAGCGCGCGCGGCAGCTTGTACCGGTCGCCCCAGCACGGCACCAGCAGATCAGCGTCCGCAATGATTTGCGCGAGGTGCATATCGTTCTCGGGGCCGATCGGGTCGACAACCGCGACCAGGTCGCGAACGTTCGGCGAGCGGAAGGCGAACGGATTCCCGGCGATGTACTTCCGCGCGCCCCAGCGGGCCGCAAAGCCGGTCCACTTCAGATCGGTCTGGTCGCGCACGCTGGCATCAGCGTGCGACGGGTTGACGCCGAAGAATGCGACGACGATCCCGGTCGACGCGACGTCGCGCTCAAGGCGATAGCGGTAGCCGCAGCATGAGCTGATGATCGCGGTCACGATACGTCTCCTGCAACGAGGCATGCCGTGCACACGCCGCGCCATTCGCCAGTCACGTCGTGCGCATCGCCCGTGTTATCGCAGTGTGGGCAGCGCGGCGTCAGCTCCGGATACAGGTTCTCGCGCAGGTGTGCGGGCAATTCGGCGGCGCGGATCGCGAACACTTCGATATCGGTCAGCTTCATTGGATTTCACCTGCGCGGATTGCGTCGACGGCCTCGATGAACTTGCGATGTTCGTTCTCGCGCGCCCACCATGCGAACATCACATATCGTCTGACCCACATCTCGGACGGCGTGTCGACACGATCAGCGCCCGTGAGATTCGGGCTCGAGAACGCGACGGCTTGCGTGCGCTGAATCACGCGGCGCTCCGTGCGCTCGACATAGACGCAAGGATCGCCACTCTTCATCAGCGTGCGCCAACGCGTTGCATCCAGTTGATCGTCGGCCGACACCACGGCGCGCGAGCTCGAAGTCGCGACGTTCTCGCGCACGACCGCGTAGGCTGCGGCTGCGAATTCGCGGAATGCCGCATGCATTTCAGGCGGGAAATCGGCGACCGGCGGCGGCACGAGCCCCGTCAGCTTGCCGATGAACCGCGCGCATACCTCGATCAGCGCCGGGTTGAGATCGTCGGGCAGCGTGTTATGCGGCATGGCTGTCTCCTGCATGGGGAGCGTTGATTGCCCGCGTGGGCGAGCCGAGCGGCTTCCAGTGCGTGTACGGCGCTTGTTCGCGAGGCATCCGGCTACCGGCTGGCGCGACCGAGTGCGCCCAGTCGTAGTGATCATTCCACTTCACCCATCCGCCTTCCTCGATGTAGTCGAAGTCGTAGCGCTCCGGGTTCTTCTCGTCTTCGCTGTCGAGCCAGAAGACCGTGACGAGTTGGTCGGCCGGCGCGGTTGCGATCGGTTGCCAGTCCGTCACCTCGGCGCGCGGCTCTTGCTGGCTCGGATGGGCGGCGAGAACATCGCGCACGGCAGCGACGAAGTTCGCCTCGGCCTTGACGTTGTGCCCCGGCTTGAAATGCTTGTAGCCGATTTTGAGAATCTGCTCGTCCGTCAGCGTGACGACGCGGCTCGTGTCAGACATGGTTGCTCCCTTCGGTTGCGAGACGAGCGCGTGCCTCGTCATACTCCGGCGCGCCTGGGCCGTAGCCCTTGATCTTCTGCACGCTCCAGCATGTGATGTCCGCATGCTGGTCTACCCATTGCCGGATCGAATCGACAAGCGGCTGCTTCTGAGCGCTGTCGAAGGGGCCGACGGTATCGGCCACATCGCCGACCTGCTCGTAGGCTTGTTCCTCGATTCGCTCAATCACTTCGTCGGCGAGACTTTCACTGTCGATCGACACCGGCTCGTTCTCGCCGACGTAGACCACGTGGTCTGGATCTATATCGCGCAGGGCATCCGAGATCGCATCGACTACCGAATCAAATGGACCGCTCCAGCGGTCGGCATCGGCGGAAAAGGCAAAGCTGAACTGGGTGCTGACGACGGGTGCGCGTGCGGCACCGGGAAGGGGCGAGTGCTTTGGCTTCGCCGCCTGCTTCGCGCGAATCTGTTCGACCATCGTCCAGACACGGGAGAGTTCAGTCTCGCCGGCCGCGTGCATGTCGAGTTCGTTCGCCAGGCACAGCGCGGCGAGCGTGACCATGACACCGCCGACCTCCTGCGTCGTTTCGCCGACCGGCCGCGACCAGGTGTAATCGACCAGCGCGTGCGCTTCCTCCCGCGTCATGCCGCACGCCTGCACGAGCTCGCCGGCCTCCTCGAAGAACCGGTGATTGCGCTCAAGCTTGTCCGCCGAGATCTTGGCGCCGAAGCACGCCAGCATCCACGGCTGCACGCGCTGCTGGAATGGTGCCTGCGCGCTGACGGCGGCGCGGTCCCGGCGGCAGGAGCCGTCCGTGCGCTGCTCGCATGGGCCGAGGCCGCTGCACATGCACGGCGCCGGCACGCCAGCTAGCCGCGCGCGCAGCCACGTCGCGACGTCTTCGCCCTGCGGGCAACCGAACTCGCTGCAGATCCCGTGCAGCAGGTCGAGGTTCACGCGCACCGCGTTGTAGACCCAGCGGGCGATCGGGCGAAGCGGATCGCCGTCCTGCTGCGGCTCGATGGCGTCGAGCAGGTCGCGCACGATCTTGACGCTCGCTGAACTGTCGTTCGTGAGTTCGTCGATGTTGTCGCCGCCATGCTCCGCGTCGTAGTGGTGGCGGATGAACTCGCGCAGCTGGTCGACGGTATAGCCGCCGTAGGTGTTGGTGGTCATGGTGTGAGCCTCGGTGGTCATGCGAATAGGTCGCTCTGCTTTTTACCGCTCGACTCCGCAAGGTGCGTAGGGCAGAAGTGGGTATCGGCGCCGACCAGATGCGCATGCACCGCGCACAGGTGCCGGTCGCATGTCTTGCCCGGCTTCGTTTGGAAATCGCACTGGAAGTCGCTCAGCGCGTCGCAGCCGTCGACCGAGCAGCGACGCTCGCGCTTACGACCTCGCGTGCAGATGATTCCGGACATGCCGCCGGGAAGGCGAAACGGGGTGCAAGGCATCAGGTGCCTCCGTCTTAGAAGGTCTGCGCCGCGACGGTGAGTGCGATCGCGATCGGGCGCACCCAGACTGGTGTCGACGAAAGCTGGAACGTCTCGCCAGATTCGGCGAGTAGCAGCGTGGTGCCCATCACCTCGGCGATCGCCTGCGCGGCGTCAGGCGGCACTGCGTTGCCGATTCGCTCGCGCCACGCTTGGTCGGACAATCCGTCGAGCTCGAGATACTCCTCCGGCTCGACGAGCGATTGCAGGACGGCCAGCTCGAGCGTGGTGAACGGCCGGTGCCACGTGCCGTCGAGCGCGCGGATCACGGCGACAGTCTTCTCGTTCGCCGCGGGCATGCGCGGATCCGCGACGGACCAGCGGCCATTGTCGTGGCCGGCGGCGGCCGATACCGCGCCGCTGTGCTGGCCCCAGCCGACGACGCCGTAGTGGCCGCCGGTGATGTACGCGTCGCCGCGTTCGCGGCGCATGCCCGGGCGCGGATCGGCTACGGCGAACGCGCCTTGTCCGCTGTCGCTGCGCGCGATGACCGTGCCGGCCGGCTCGTCGAAGCCTGTCACACGGTACTTCCCGGCGCCTTCGAAGCCGGTGCTCGAGCGCGGATCCGCGACCGCGTATGCGCCTTGATCGTCGCCACCGATGACCGTGCCGGCGTGGCCGGCCCATTCGGTCACCTTGTACTTGCTGAAGAGCGGGCCGGCCGGCGGCCGCGGATCCTGCACGCATTGACCGGTGCCGTGCGCACTGGTGACGGCGCCGGCGGCGTCGCGCCACGGAACGATCCGGAATTCGTTGTTGTGCTTTGCCGGGCCCTGGTGGCGCGGGTCCGCGACGCTGAAAGTGCCTTGCCCGGGCGACTTCTGGCCGGTGATCGTGCCGGCGTGGTCCTTCCAGTCGAGTACGCCGTACTGCTGGTATTGCGCGGCGTCGGCCGGCCCGCGCGGGTCGGCGACCGAAAAGCTACCGTTGCCCGGGCGGCTCGCGCCGGCCACCACGCCGCACGGTTCCTCCCAGCGGTTCACGCCGAGCACTCCGTTGTGCATGTCCGGCACGATCAGGTAGTCGCGCAACCGGCCGTTCTCGACCGCGAGCTTGTTCAGGCTGCGCCAGTCGCTGCCTGCTTCGACGAACGCGAGGCGCACCCACGTTTTCCACTGCAGCGACGGCACGCGGTGCATCGGGCCGGCCACCTCGACGTCGCCCGGCAGCGGCATGCGGCCGAGCAGCGTGCCGACGCCCTGCAGGCGCTTGACCGGCGGTTCGTACAGACACGCCGGCACCTTTTCCATGTGCCGCGCGACGAGCAGGAATCGCTTGCGGCTCTGCGCGAGGCCCGCGATCACGCCGCAGTCGTGCGTCGTCTCGTTCTTGGCATAGCCGTAGTGCTGCAGGATCTGGCCAATCTGGTCCAGCAGGTGGCGGCCGCGCGTCGCGAGCCGAGGCACGTTCTCGAACACGATCAGCTCGACCGGATCATCCTTCCATGCTTCGCACATCAGCCACACGCAGCGCAGCGTCAACTCGTTGAGCGCCTGGTACTTCGGCGTGCGGCTGAGCGTTTCCGACAGCAGGCCGGACGCTCCCTTGCACGGCGACGAGATGAACACGCAGTGCGGATGCTGGTAGCCGGCGGCGCGTCGCACGTCTTCCGGGGTAGCTTCATGCCAGCCTGCCGGGGGCTCCGCGCCGTGAAACGCCGTGTACTGCTCCCGCGTGAACAGGTCCATCACCGTGCACGGCGTGCCGACCAGCATTTCGAAGTCGCGCGCGGCAGCCGGATCGTTGTCGATGCCGCCGATGCAGCGCCACGTCGCCGTCATATTGCCGACGCGCGAGACCGCCTTCGTGAAACCTTTCGCACCGCCGCCGAGCCCGCAGCAGAATCCGAAGCTGTTGTATTCGCGGTTCATCAGGTCACGCTTCATTCAGGATCTCCATGTATCGATCAGGCATCAGGGGTGGGTGCTCGGCTCGCATATGGCAGCGTTGGCATGAAAGCACCGAGTGGCTGCAGGCCAGTTCGCACTGTGGTGTGACGGCGCCCACCCGTCACGCCGAGCGCCCGCCGCTGAAGCCGGTGGAAAAAGCGGGGCGAGACGTTCGCCCCAAAATGCCGCGCGCGACGAGGGCGCGTGCGGTAGGCCACGGGGGAAGCGGTTATTCGGGGGAGCCGAGCAGGATCTTCGTTTCGGTCTGAGCCTCAATGTCCGACCAAATCGCGCGGAACGCGTCTTCGAGCACCTTGTGCGGGCGGACCAGCTCGTACCAGATCGTCAGACCGCCGTCCTTCACGCGGTACTTCAGGCGCGCACTGACCGGGTACTTCGCGCCGTTCTCGAAGACGGGGATCTCGAGCGCGATCTCGGTCGGCATCTTCACCTTGTTGCCGGTCGCGTTCACGTCCTCGCGCCAGACGAAGTCGACGCTGCCGTCCTGCAGTCGCGTTGCCGACACGAAGTTGCCGCCCTTGCTGGCCTCGAAGTTCAGCGCGATCGACAGCATGTCGCTGCCCGACGGGCTGACGATGTCAGGCAGGTTGTCTTCGATCAGCTCAGCGAACTCGAGCTGCGTCGTCGGCTTGCGATCCGACGCGGTCCAGGTGCGCCACTCGCGTGATGCCGGCACGGAGAACTGCACGCGGTACTCGCGCCAGTTGGCGCCGCCGTTGTCGAGCTGGTCGCTGGCCGGGAAGTGGTCGTCGATGACGCCGAGGATGTGCGCCGGGTCGAGCGACGCATAGATCAGGCTGTTGCCCGTCTTCTGGCGATTGAAGTAGGCGATGAAGCTCGCGGCGTCGCGAACTTTCACGGTGCCGCGCGCTCGATGCGGGAACGGGTCGCGCTCGTCCAGCGTCCGCACATCGTAGCCGTGCGGCACGACGACGAAGGGCCGGCCGTCGGCGAGTGGCGATTTCTGCGGGCCGGCGAGCGCGGTGCCGGCGTTGAGGGCAGCGCTGATATCGGGGGCATCGTGGTCGAACATGCGAATCTCCTGAAGGTGTGGTGGGTGTGGCGATTACCGGCCGGTGCCGGTGTTGGCGAGCTGGATGCCCGGCAGATCGGGCTGCCGCTCGCTGTTGCGGGAGAGGTTGTTTTCGACGGTGGGGAAGAACACCTCGGCGGCGCGCTTCTCCTTCGGCATGGTGGTCGCGACTTCACCGGAAACCTCGAGCGCGTCGGCGACCTTGGCGAACGGCTTGATCTCGATCGTGACGCTGATCTTCCCAGCCTTGCCGGTGTCGCGGACGAGGGCGACGAGGTGGTTCAGTTGCTCGGTGGCTTCCTCGACGAGCATGCCGCCGCGGATGTCGACGAGCGTCGACGTGTAGGACTTCATCATCGTGATGCGCTCCTGTGGGGGAATGGTTGGTCGGGCGACGTTGATGCGCTCGACCTGGTGACGTGCGTCAATCCGACGTGTCGATGACTTCACTGAAGCCGCACTTCGTGCACGTATAGCGGTGCAGACAGTTGCCGATGGTCTCGTTGCTCATGTCGTGGTCGCAGCCGAACTGGAATACCTTCACCGTGCCCGCGTGGTAATCCCCGATCAGCGCGAAGCTGAACTGGTTGTGCATGAAGAAGAGGCGCGCGTCGCCGATCGTCGTCCGCAACCAACCGGTTGCGACCGGGGTGTAGAAAAAGAACCTCGATTTCGCGAGCGCTTCCCAAGTGATTTCGGTCCATCCATTCGGCAGCGTGTCGCAGCCGTAGCGGTACTTCGGATGGGGTTCGGAGCCGATCTTTCGTCCCCAGTAGATGCTTTCGATCTGGGTGCGCAGCGTCGCATCAGCGGCGCCAATCTTGTCGAGCAACATGTCAGGTCTCCGTCGTATTCGGCAGCGTCGCGTCGAGGTGACGAATGCGCGCGACGATCGTGTCGGGGATGCGCATCGCGTGACTGCCGTGCAACGCGGCGAACGCGGGCCGCAGCTGGCTACGATCGCTTTCGTTGAGCTCAGCGTGTTCGAGGCGCGCGAGCGCGCGCCAGAGAGGGTCTTGCGTATCCGTCATCGGGGAAATTCCTTGTGAGCAACTGAGACCACGCGATCGCACATCGCAATGTCGAACCATCCGATGTGGCATTCCTCGTGGTTCTCGATGCCGAGCTGCTGAGCCAGCCAGACGTACGCGTCGGTACGCGTCATCGCGCCGGACTACCAGATCGGGTTGAATGCAGCCTTCGCACGCTTCCGTGCCTCGCGAATCGGTGCGTCGGCGAGCGTGCCGAGTGGAATGCCGGTGAACGGGTGAAGCCCAACATACGCGCGGCACGTGCGGCAGAGGAACGCCCACGGCCATTCGCCGTACTCGCGGCCGTAGATCGCGGCGTTGTTCACGATCTCGACCTGGCCGCCGTCGAGCGGACAGATGGTCGGCGCGGGCAGCGGATTCCGCACGCGGGCGGTGGCGCGCCGCGAGGGATTCCACGGTGTCTTCGTCGTTTGCATGGTCAATTCGAAAAAATGGGCGCTGTACGAGCCGCCCGAATGCGCCGCGCAATCCGGGGCACGGAAGGCGCGCGGCGGTGCTGCTATCGAGGTCTCCACTCCGTTCCGCGCACGATCCGGCCGACCGGTTCGAGCACGAGGACCTCGGATTCCTTCTCGCTGCGCACGAGCGAGCGGACGCGCTTCTGCGCCTTCTCGAGCGAGTCGTGACGCTGCGGCTTACTGTTCCGCCCCACGGTGACGAACATCGGCGCGCCGGCGCCGACCGGGCCGAGCGTCAGTTCGTCGATGCGGGCCTCGAGTGTCGCCGCGTTCGCGCGCCAGGTGTCGGCCGTCTGCCGGGCTGCGTCGCGCTCGACCGTGAGGCGCTCGATGTCGGTGCGGAGGTTGGCGATGATGCTCACCGGGTCGATGACGCATGCGTTCGGGTCGATCGAGCGTTCTACCAGGCCGATTGACGTGAGCGATATCGCGGGCGGCTCGGTCGGTTTGTCGGCCTCTGGAGCGATTCTCGGCGACGCCGGCGGCGCGGGCGCGTCGCCGCGCGAGAGCCAGTACACGTATTCGTTGCCGCTGCCCGCGCGCTTCTCGCGCTCGACGATTCCGCTGCCGAGCATCCGGTTCAGTTCCTTCGTGACGTCGAGCTGCGGAAGCCCGGTACCGGAGGCGATCGATTTTGCGGTCGCATCCGATACCATGCCGAGGTAACGTCCGATGTCCTCTCTCATGCGGCCTCCCTGATCGCGCGCGGCGTGGCGGCCGTCACGTGACCGTTCGCGACCCAGAACGCTTCGATGCCATCCGGCAGGCTGCCGGGCGCCGCCTTGAGGCTCATGAACACCAGTGCGGTATCGATCTGGCCCGTGTAAGCGAGGTCATCGAGCCAGTAGAGCAGGCGATCGCGTTCGGGGCCGACCACGACATCCGCTCGATCGAGCACGAGCAGCTTCAGGCCCGAGAAGTGGCTGATCGCTGCGGCGATGTGCGCGTCGGCGCGCCAGCACTCCGACTCCGACAGCAGCGCGTACGCGCGGCCGCCTGCCAGAATCTCCATCTCCGGCGTGATCGTGACGTCGGCCCATTCGGACATTTCCGCCAGCGCCGTCAACTGCTCATTCACCGGCGTCAGCGCTTCCCGCAGCAGATCCGCCGGAATTCCGTCCGGCGCGAGCGCGCCCGCGATCGCCTCGTAGGCAGCGACGTCGTCGTGCAGCGCGGCGGCGGTCTTCGCCAGATCCGCAGCGCCGGCGGCGCGGCGCTCGATCTCGCGCATCGTCGCGATATCGGTGTCCAGCTGCTTCCGGCGGCGCTGCAGGTCGGCGAGCTCCGAGCGCGCAGCGTCGCCGCTCTCGCGCGCGGCGGCCGCGGCGTTGTCCTCTGCGTCATCCTCGAGCGCGCGCAGCTGAGTCGCGGCCGCGTCGGCGGCTTCGAGGTCTCGTCTGCGGTTCGCTGCGGCGTTCTGCAGCGTCTTCAGACCCTGCTCGTACTCGGGCAGCTTCGAGACTGCATCCTCATCGCGCACGCCAGCAGCGGCCGCCGCCGACAGGACGCCATTCAGGTAGCGCAGCAACGCGCCGCATTCGGGGCATGCGCATTCAGCGCCGGCCGGCGCCGCGCCAGCGCGCACGCGCAGCGCTTCGACCTTCGGCAGGAATTCGGCGACCTGGTCGTCGGCGAGCTGCACGAGCTCGGCCGCTTTCGCATAGCCGGCGGCGCGGGTGCGAAGGTCGGCCAGCTTCGCCGCTCGCGTGCGCGCCGCGGTGTCGGCCGCGTCGGCGGCGCCGATCTGCTGCTGCAGCTCGCCGATCCGGTCGTCGAGCGCAGCGCGGTCGCCGGTCAGCTTGCGTAGGGCGGCCTCATCGAACTCGACGGGCGCTGGGCGCCACGTCGCCGCCTTCTGGCTGCCGTACGTCTCGCCGGTCGCGCTGCGCCATGACTGCTTTGCGCCGCGCGCGCGGTCGGTCGCTTCCTTGTGCGCTGCGTCGAAGCCGGCGCGCAGCATCGGCGTGATCGCCGCGAGCCGTGCGGCGGCCGGCGCCGGCACTGCGTTGGCGCGCAGGCCGAGCTTGTCGAGCAGCCGCGCACGCATTTCGTCGATGCCGATCTTCACGCCCATCAGGTCGTAGAGGAACGAGCGGCGCTCGGTCGCTGCCATGTGCGCGAAGCGCTGAGCGTCGAGCACCAGCGGCAGGCGCGGATCCTCCGCGATTTCTCGCTTGATCTTGCCGGCCGGCAGGGCGACGGTGTTCGCGTGCTCACCGCACGCGACGACGATCTGGCCGGTGTCCGCGCCCTCGGTGACCAGCGAACCGTATTCCTTCTTCAGGGCGACGCGGACCGTGTCGCCGGTGAGGGCCATGCGAACGGCTTCCTGCATGCTGCTCTTGCCGGCGCCGTTCGGGCCGACGAAGAGGGCGACAGGTTTCGAGAGCCGCACGTCGGCCGCGCGGATCCCGAGCACGTTCGAGACGTAGACATCGGTGATCTTCATGTTCTGCTCCAGTTAATCGGCACTGATCGGCGCGCGGGCGCGGCGGCCAGCCGGTGCGCCCGTTTGGGAAGCCGGCGCGCCGCTGGCCGGCTTTTCAGCGGCAGCAGTGAGCACGCGCATGCGCGCCGAGGTGAGGGCGTTCAGCTCGGCCTTGGCGGTTTCGTCCGGCACGCCGGCGATCGCGCTGCGCGCCAGGTCGAGATCCTCGGGGGTCTTGGCGGACTCGATGTCCTCGCGGATGCCGCGCACCAGCCCGCTGACGTCGAAGTCGAAGCCGCCTTGGCTCTGGCCGTCGTCCTCGCTAGGGTCGTCCTGGTCGTCGGCCGGAGCTGCCTGCGCGGCCGCAGGTGGCGCGCCGTCCGTGCGAGATTCGGTCGCGGGCCCGGTCTGCGGCGGCTCCGCGCCGCGCGGCACTTCGTCGGCCGGCTGCGCGCGGCCGGCGCGGAGCTCGTCGAGCGTCGCGCGATTCACCGAGTAGGTGCCGTCCTCGTGCACGTCGACGATGTCGGCGGCTTCCTCGACCGTCGTCAGGCCCATGAGGAGCTCGGGCGCGTACAGCTTCCCGAAGAACGACGCAGTGCGGTAGCGCAGCATGACTTCGTCCATCGTCTGCCACTTGCTGCCGTTCTTCGTGTACCAGCCTTCCTTGACGGACATCTCGATCGACACGGCCGGCGACTCGATGCGCTCGCCGGTTTCCTTCTCGATCGCCCAGGCGATACAGACCTTGTCCGTGATCGGCACGCTGATCGTGCGCTTCTGGCGCTGGTTGTTCTCCCAGAACGTCTCGACGTAGTCGACGTCCTTCGCGCCCAGCACCTTGATGTCGAAGCGCAGAGGCGAGAAGCGGCCGCAGCCGTTCACCGCGGCGATGATCCACTGCGACGACCAAGACGGCCGGCCCTCGACGATGTACAGGTTCTGCATCACCATCAGCGGATCCGCACCCATGCGCTGTGCCATGTTCAGCGCGACGACGGCGTTCGCTAGCGCGTTCGGGTTCTCGCGCGATTCCTTCACGTTGCCGTACTTGTCGAGCTTCTCGATCACCTTTCGGTATGCGGCGGGCACGAGCGTCGACGATGCGAGCAGGTTCGCCGCGCGCTGCATCAGTTCAAACGACTGCAGCGATCCAAAGCCGGGCGCGACGGCGGGCATGCTGGCCTCGCGGGGCAGCGGCGAGCGGATGGATTCCAGGGTGGTAGGCGTGGACATGGATACCTCGGTTATTCGTGAAATTGGCAGGAGCCGTAGCGCGGGCAGTACTGCGCGCTGCAGAGCAGGCTCTTCGGATTCGGATAGAAGCGACCGGACCGGAACATATCCGCGGCGAACTGGATCAGCCCGGGCGTTTCGTCGGTACCGACCATCACGCGCTTCGCGTTCGCGATCGGCGCGGTCGCGATCTCGGGCGTGCCCTTCGTTTTCAGGCCGATGATCTCGGCCGTGTCGGCGATCTGTTCGCCGGTCGTGTGCTCATAGAGCATCTCGTAGGTGCCGATCTGCGGGCCGTGGCCTTTCGTGACAGCGACGCCGTTGGCGACTGCCTTCGAACCGCTTTTCAGGTCAGCGATTCCGGGGCCCAGCGCAGTGCGTCGCACGCGCGCACGGTCTAGCGTTCCCGTCAGCCGAATGACGATCCCGCCGCCACACTCGATGTCGAGCGGCTTCGTCTCCATCTCAACCGCGACGAAGTCGTAGCGCGGCGAGATCTCGAGGCAGTACTTCGTCGTGAGCGAGAGCCCGATTCGCTCGGCTTCCTTCAGGCTGAGATCGTCGCTCGCCGGGTTGTACTCGTTCGACGGGTCATACAGCTTGTCGATGAATGCACCAGCCGCGTCATCTACGGTCAGACCGGAGCCGTCGAGCACGCTCTGGTCGTATGCGGCCGTGCCGGCATGAATCGCGGTACCGAGTGCGGCGCGCAGGCCGACGACGTTGCGCATCTTCAGGAGGTGGATGCCTTCCCACCGATAGGCGCATTCGAAAAGCGCGCCCCAGCTCGAGGCGCGAACCGCATAGACGGAGTCGGTCATGCCGCACCTTCGGCACCAGGCTGCTCGGCCACCGGCATCTTCTCGATGCACTCGTACGGGAAGCGGTCGCGGAACGGCTTGATGTGCTTGTAGAGGTGCGATCCGATCGAGTCAGCCGTCTTCAGCGCGTCGAAATTCGCCTGCGTGAAGTTCGAGTAGTGGTACAGCGACGTCGGCTCGCCGGTGCGGCCCTTGAAGCGGACCGCGAGCGTTTCCGTTTCGGCGTCGTAGCCGATGCTGTGGATCTGCGACGACTCGACGGGTTGTGTGTCGATGGTTTTCATCTCGTGGAGCTCCTGGGATAACGATGGTGGGACGCGAATGGCGCGCGAGCGCGCGGCGCTGCAGCGTCGGAATTCGATGTGTGCGGCGGAGGCGGCACCCTCGTTGGATGCGAGCGCGGCACGGGAGACGAGCTACAGAATTCCCCAGTGCTTCGTGAGGCTGTCGGCGGCGACAGCGAGTAGCGCGACCGCAACGAGGATTGCGACGACGAGCGCGCGCGCGGCGCGCGGGCACCGGCGCTCGAAGAGGTCGGCGTGATCGGTGAAGCGGCTCACGTGGACCTCACGATTGACGAGACCGCCGAGCCGTCGGCGTTCAGGCGCGCCAGCACGAGCGTGCAGACTGCAGCGATCGCGAGCGCTGCAAGGTATCCGGCTATGGGATTCCATTCGTGAATCCGGTCGAGCAGCGCGCCGAGATAGTCGAAGGGCGTGTTCATCCGAGACTCCTGAGGTACGGGCCGACCAGATCGACGCCGAACCAGAGCGCGCCGACCACGGCGCCGAAGGCCATTGCCCAGATGGCGCCCTCGATCGCGTAGCGCATGCGCGGACCGCGCGCGGCGACGCGCAGCAATGCGTTGTCGGCCGCCGGGTGGTGGAGGGTGAGGGTACGCATCAATGGCCCCTCCGCAGGTTTCGCTCGGCATACGTCGCGACGTTGCGCTTCGTCCGGTCGAGGATCTGTTGAGCGATAGCCTCGCTACCCACCATGGCGATGCCGAGCGCCGCCTTGCTGATCAACATCTCGATCACGTTCGCGATTGCCTGCGGATTGCCGTATGCGCCACAGTCGCGCACGTAGTCGGCAATCAGCTTTTCGGCGAGATCCCCGCACTGGGCGGGGGACTTGAGGTTGCTCATCAATCGACTCCAGCAATGGTGATGTGTCGCACCGTCTCCGGCGCGCGGTCGCCGCCCATCGCGAGCGCGGCGTCGACGATCGCGCGGATCCCCAACGTGAGCACGGTTTTCGAGGCAACGAGGTAGAGAGCGTCGAAGGCCTCGGACGCGAAGCGAAGATGCGCCTTGAGTTCAAGATCAGCGGCGAGGGTGCGCGCGTAGGCGTCGGCCGACTCGGTAGTGGTGCAATCGGAACCCAGCTCGCCGTATTCGAAATTGGCCGTCGCTCGCGCGGCGGCCAGTTCGATCGCGCGCCGCAGCCACGCCTGTCCCGCCGTGTGCTTGGTCTGTCCCATTTGTGGGCCCTCAATGTGGTTGTGCATTGAATTGCCGGTCTCATCAGCGCACGCCTCACGCGCAGATCACCCGGACATGAACGGCTCTTCCTCCGGGGATTTCGACCTGATGCCCGCCATAACGGGCATACCAACAGCAGTGATCAGTTGAGGGCGCTTTCGCCCCACCAGTTTTCGACAGCGCGGCCGTCGGCTGAGCAGTAGCGAACGAGGTAGGTGTTTTCGCTGGTGGTGTATTCGGCGCGGCCGATTACTTCGCCGGTTTCGCCGCTCTTGGCGATCGATACCGAACTGCTGAGTTCGAACTTGAAACTGCTCATGCTTTCCTCCTTGAGGGTGGTGAAGTTGTGTTGTTCAGATGCCGCCGAGCAGGCTGGCGACGCCCGGCGCGATGAGGTTCAGCGCGAGGCGGCGCAGCTCGGGCGAGGTCGGGAAGTCGCGGCGCAGCTCGATCACGTCGCGTGCGATCGTGGACATGTCAGACATCACCGACGATGCGCAGCGGGATGGCGCGGTGGTCGCTGCAATGGCTGACGCCGGCGGTACCCAGGCCGAGCGCCGAGCCGCACTGCGAGCAGTACGTCATCGCAAGCGGACGAGATTCGGCGATGTCGGACGCGGCGACGCGCCGCGCGATTTCCGCTTTGCGAGCGGCGACGAGGATGTTCCAGACCCCGTAGACGTCCTCGAGGCGGCCGCGCGCCAGCGCGGCGTCGGTGGTCGAGATCGGGAGCGCGTCGAACGTGACCCCGTCCGCGACCTCGTCGTTGCGCTCGCTGCGCGCGATCGCCGCGTCGTCGGCTACGGCCTGCCGCTGGTCGGACTGTTGATCTACCCGCGCGGGCAGGCGGCGGACGTTGTGGAGATGGGTTCGAGGAATGTACATCGCATCCTCCGCATAAAAGTAGGATTGCTAACTGAATGGAAGTCTTGAACAGCGAAACTGCGTGTGCAGCTCTCACTGGTGACGCCTCGAGAGTACGAACCGCCACCGGTCAGAGCTGTGAGAAGTGCCGGTTACGTTATCCGGCGCCGGTTAGCATCCCGGCCGTCCTCTTGACCTTCCGTCGGCTTGCCACGCCCGCTTTCTGAGGTGACGGGCCCACTTCGTTTATCCCTCGCAGGGCTGACGAGTCGCGCTCACCGATGGAGTTGGATGTCCATCTACCCGGGCGCATTTTCGAGACAGGCTCATGGAGCCGGGCCGGCGCTGATCTCCGGCATTGGGACTCCAGCGCGATGCTGGTCGCGCATCAGCCTGCGCATTCCGGCTCCATGAAACTGCATCACATCCCCGTCCGGCTCATCGATACTCTGGCATCGATGTATTGCGCCGGACGGGGTGGTTGCGACGAGTTACCGCGCCACTCATCGCTGGGCGCCTTTCGGAAGCATCCCCGGTCCTTCCGGGGCAGCCATTTCCGCGTTTCGTGCTTCTCTCATCCCGCGGGATGGGGATGTGTGCGCTCGGGCCTTTCGGCCGTGACACCTTTCTATCCGCAAGTTGTTAAAGAGCGATCCGCCTGGGCGGTGGCGCAGCGCGTTGTGTGCTGCGTTGGATGGAATATTAGAAGCCCTCTTTTTTCTGGTCAAGAGAAATTCTAATATTTAGATCGATGAATTTGTAACAGCCCCGACGGGCTTGAGTTGCCGCACGCCTTACAATGCCTCTACACAACAATGAGGGCCGGGTACGCGCCGGTATGAGAAATGAGAAAAATCCTGATGGGTGCGGTGCTGGCGGTGATCCCCGTCGCGGGAATCTGCGCCGACAACACAACGTGTGAAGTTCTTGTCCGCATGTGGGCAAAGAATATGGCCTACACATCGACATGCAACGCGAGCACGGGGCTCGAGGAGGAGCTGCGAGAGCGTCAGGCTGCCTGCAAGTTCATCGGGAAGCGCCGCGCCGAGCAG
Organism: Burkholderia pyrrocinia; assembly: GCA_001527685.1. GTDB lineage: Bacteria > Pseudomonadota > Gammaproteobacteria > Burkholderiales > Burkholderiaceae > Burkholderia > Burkholderia pyrrocinia_D. Next base: position 257,923 of record LOZU01000072.1, on the reverse strand, counting down.
CTGATCAAAATGGAATTTGAGGCAGCGAGGGAGGCCAACCTGGCGTCGCACACCGCCTACTGCAGCGACACCAAGGCGGAGTTTGATCGGGTCCAGGCATCGCTGTCGGGGCAGTGATTGCCTTAGCGCCATTCATCATATGAATTAAACGTCTGCCGAATCCTGTTGAAAGCTCCCCAATTCTAGGTCTACACTACTGTACATGCATACAGTGTTTGTGGCGTGGTTAGAGGGAGGCGTGTGCGATGCGAGAGACGAGGGCGGCCCAACTGCGGTGTAAGCCGGGAGATCTGGCGATTGTGACGAGGTGTGGGGTGCCTGAGCGTATCGGGCTGCTCGTCCGAGTCGTGGAGCGGTGCCGAGATGGTCTTCACGACTGGATCGCGGAACTTCAGGGGCCGGGAGTCTTTGCGCGCGGCGCGGAAACCGGATGCGTAATGCTGCGTCGGCGCGCACTCATGAACGACTGGAACCTCACGCCGATTACGGGGATGGATCTTCCAAGCGAAATGGCTCGTCTGGATCGGGAAGCATCCGAAGCATCAGGGCGAACGTCTGCGCCGGTTCACCTGCCTTGTCTGCCTTGAGAATGGCGTCGATCAAGGCTTGTGCGGCGGGGCTGACAGAAACTGCCGACGCTCCCCGCTCCGTCGACGGAAGATCGCGCGCCAACCGTGGGCTGATCTCAGTGGGATCGGCTCCGATCTGAGCGCAGATTGCAAGGAGCGCCTTAACGTTCAGGGGGATGATGCCGCGGAAGTATTGGCTGATCAGCCCTTGAGTACCAAGGCCGGTCGCCTCGGCGAGCCAGATCTGAGACGCGCCAGGGTGATCGCTCTTGTAGCGATTCCACGCTCCGACGAGTCGTTCGCAATCCGCAAGTTCGTCCTCTGTCAGAGGGCGCTTCTCTACTGTAGCCATGCTGGAATGGTAAATAGCTCCGCTAATATTCGCTTGGCGTAAGCATTAGAAGTTCTCTTGACTTGATATAAGAGAACTTCTAATATCTGTCGCATGAACAACGTGCGATCTCTCCGCAAGACTCTCGGAATGTCCCAGGCCGAATTGGCCAAGAGCATTGGGATCACTCAGTCTGCCCTCTCTCACTACGAGAACGGCAGTTGTGATCCGCTCGTTGAGACAGCCCGGAAGCTCATCGCTTTCGCTGGGACACGTGGAATCACGTGGTGCCTTGAGGACGTCTTCGCACCGCCGAAGGTCGCCCAGCCGAAGGGCACGAAGTGAAGAGCATCTGCATTTTCTGAGAGTCGGCCGGGTGTTGCCCGGCCTTTATTTCGAGCCCGGCCCAACTGGGTAAGCAAGTGGGTAATCAACTGGGTAACGATTGATTTTTCGTATGAACCAGACCGAATTCAGGATGTTTGCGCCGTGGGTACAGGCCGCGACGCTGCCGGAACCGGACATCGAGACGATGACGTTCGAGGCGTGCCTCGAGCGCGCGCTCGAGCTGGGCCTGCGCCGATTCGACCGCAAGACGCTCGCGCGGAACTGCGGCATCCACTATCCACACTTCGCCGACCTGGTCGCCGGGCGCCGGCCGTTCCCGGCCACGAAGCTGCACCTGTTCTGCATGTTCACGGGCTGCGACTACCCGAGGCAGTGGCTCGCGATTGAGGAGCGCAAGGCGATCGAGGAGTACCGCCGTCTCAGCCAGCAGGCGATCGGCGAGTTCGTACAGCAGGCATTCGGTCAGCGTGTGGCGGCTGCATGACGTTGACACTTAGCCAGCGCGACGTCGGCAAGCACTTCGCCCGCAAGCTCGGGCGTCCCATGACCTACCTCGGCATCGTCGAGCAGAAATACCTCTTTATCTTCCGCGATCCCCCTCAGGACTATCTCGCTTTCCATCCGGACCAGCTCTGGATGCTTGAGCGCGTGCGGCCTGAGGCGGCCCCGATCGACAACCAGAAGGAGGGCTGCGAGTGCTGACCCTGTTCGAACGCGCGGCGTTCCGCGCAGGCTGGCGCGCGGCACGCGCCGGCACTCCCTTCCACGAAAACCCGCTCACCCGCGGCGCGCTCGCGCGGTTCGCTCGCCAGTGGGGTTGCGGCTGGGCGGCGGCGAACGATGCGCGGGGAGGGCTGTGATGTTAGTCGCACACTTCCAAGACGTGCTTGCAGACCGAGCACGTCCAGTGTGGCTTCACGGAATAGTGCCCAGCACGCTGACCGGGCGTGAAGTCGAGCGTCACCTTTCGCTTATCGGGGCCGTCAAAGCACTTCTGGCAGATGTAGTGACGCGGTTCCCCGCTCACTGTGATACCGGTTGCTTCTTCTTTCAAGGCGTACACGAAGGAGCCGCGGCTGACCTCGTGGAGCGAGTAATTGTCGCGCTCGGACTGGGTGCGCTCCAATTCAGTGATGGTCGACCTCGCCGAGCGAAGGGCCTCTTTCAACTCATCGATCTCGTCGCGCGCGGCCGCCTGCTTTTCTTGAAGGGCCAAGGCGGCATTTTGCACGTCGATGACGCGGTCGTTGATCGACTGCTGCATTTCGGCGAGCTTCAGCTCGTCTCGCGCAGCGACCGCGGCTTTCGCGAGGTCAACAGCGTTCTTCAGGCCGGCGATTGCGGCCGTGACAGTCATGATCGGCATCTGGTTCCCTGTCGTGTGGTGGGCCGCGCCCGCCCGCGGCGAAACCATCATAGCGCACTGACGGCGGAAACCAGTGCGCGCTCGGAGGTTGCATGAACTGGACCCACGACGCCCTGCAGGAAGACCTGGCCGCATACGTGCGCGAGCGCACGCAGCGCATTGTCTGGACGAACATGCAGCTTGGTCCGGCCGGCTCGCCGCGGCCCGACGTGTACGCGGTGCCGCTCAGCTTCTCGCGTTTCACGCCGCTCGCGTATGAGGTCAAGGTGTCCGTCGCGGACTTCCGCCGCGACGTCGCAGCCGGGAAGTGGCAGAGCTACCTGCGCTACGCGTCCGGCGTGACGTTTGCGGTGCCGGCCGGACTGATCGGCAAGGCCGACATCCCGGACGGCTGCGGTCTGCTCGCGCGCGCTGACGATGGCTGGCGCACGCTGAAGGCGCCGACACTGCGGCCGATCGACAGCCTGCCGCGCGATGCGTGGATCAAGCTGTTGATCGATGGCATGGAGCGGGAGCGCGAGCGCGTCTCCGCGCATCGGCGCGCCGAGTATGCCGTGACGCTGGAGGTCGAGCGGCGTGTAGGCGCCGATGTCGCGAAGCTGATCCGTGACCGTGATCTCGCGCGGGTGCGGTACGAGCGCGCGACCAGCAATCTGGAGACGGCCGCCGCCGACGCCGATCGGGAGTATCGCGAACACATGCAGCACGCGCGCGAGCGCGCCGAGCGCGACGCTGCGCGGCTCGACGCAGCGCGCGGTGAGCTCGCCGAGGCCCTTGGCCTCCCGCCGGCTGCGTCGGTGCACGAAATCATCATGGCCGCGCGCGACGCCGCGGAGCGCCTGTCCGAATCGCGGGAGATCGCGCGCCTGTCGCGCACGATCGACAGCGTATCCCGTGCGCTCGAACTCGCGCGCGCCGAGGTGCCAGCGATCGCGGGGAGGACTGCAGCGTGAGCCTGATCATTGCCCCGATCTCGCTCGAGGAGGCGAACGCCTACGTCGCGACTCACCATCGACAACACCGGCCGGTCGCCGGGCACAAGTTCAGCATCGCGGTCGTTGATCCACTGTCGCTCGATTCCATCGCTGCGCAGGAACCGCAGATCTGCGGCATCGCGATCGTCGGCCGCCCGGTGGCGCGCGGAAACGACGACGGCCTGACGCTCGAGGTCACGCGGTGCTGCACCGACGGCACGCGCAACGCACGTTCGGCGCTGTACGGCGCGGCGTGGCGCGCGGCTCGCGCGCTCGGCTATCTGCGCCTGATTACCTACACGCTGCCCGGCGAGGTCGGCGCGAGCCTTCGCGGCGCCGGCTGGCGACTTCTCGGCGCGCGCGGCGGCGGCAACTGGAATACGCCCGCGCGGCCGAGCGTCGATACGGCGGCGCACCTTCGCGGGCAAAAGCATCTCTGGGAAACGCGATGAACGAACTCCCGAATCCTCTCACCATGGCTCAGGGGCTTGCCGTGCATTACGATTTCAACTCCCGTCGGGCACGCGGTGCGCACCGTGGCGCCATTGCCGCCTGCCAAATGGCGCATGCCCGACCCCCTTTGTTGGCAGGCGAGGAAAGTGGGCATGGGCATCAAACTGAAGGCGACGCACGAGACCGAGGTCTATATCAGCCGGGGCGGGTATCTTGCCATCAGCCAGGACAGCGGCGACGGCGAAGATTCGATCGTAATTCTCTCGCCGGAGCAGGCGCGGGTCGTAGCGAAAGAGATCACACGTCAGCTCGAGGATACGAGCTGGTGGGAAGAAAGCGTCTTGACCGACGACACCGAGTAACCGCACGCATCGCATGTGCCTTCCTGATGAGGGGGGCACATGTCTAACCTTCCTCTCCCACTCACTCCAGCCGACTGCGACCTGCGCGACTTCGGCTATATGCCGCTCGATGTCGTTCGGCTGCGAGACAGCAGCCTTGCGATGCGGTCGACCGGTGACGAATTCCGTTGCGCCGTTCTCCTCTGGTGCGCTGCATGGCATCAGGTGCCGGCGGGGTCTCTTCCTGACGACGATATCGATCTCGCGAACTACGCCGGCTTCGGCCGCGTCGTCGACGCCTGGCACACAGTGAAAGTCGGTGCGCTACGCGGCTGGATCAAGTGCGCAGACGGACGCATGTATCACCCGGTGGTCGCCGAAAAGGCCAACGAGGCCTATCTGGCGAAGCACAAGCTCGCCTACGACAAGCTGGCGGAACGCATCCGGAAGCGCAACAAGGGGCGCCCGGAGAACGGACTCGTTCCGATGGAGCTTCCGGAATTCGACGCATGGATTGAAATGGGCCGTCCGCTGGAACGCGATCTTTTTCCTGCGGAATTTCCGCCGACTTCCGGCGGAAAGGCGACCAATTTCCGCCGGAAATCCAAAGACGTTCCACCGGAAGACGACCGGAACGGCGCGGACGACGATTCGCAGTCAGGCGCGGAGCAACTGTCAGGGATGTCTGAAAACGGCTCAAAAGACGCTTCTGCCGGAAATACCAGGGCTTCCGCCGGAAGTGACGACATTTCCGCCGGAAACGCAGGCGACTTCCGCCGGAAACAAGCAGGAATTCCGCCGGAAAACTCTCTTAAGGGAGAGGAGAGGAGAGGAACTGAATATGTAAACCCAAGCGGCGGCGGCACAGCACAGGCAGTAGCGGACGACGCGCAGAACGCCGCCGCCGCTTTCGTCGAGATCCTGCGCACCTCGGGCGTAAGCGTTGCCGCGAGCGACGAGTGCGTCGCCAACTGGCCGCTGCGCGGAGCGACGCTCGAGGACGTGCTGACCGCCATCGCTACGGCGCGCCAGCGGCGCGCGAATGACAACTCGACGCAGCCGATTAACGTCGGCTTCCTCGACCGGATTCTCAGCGACGCCATCGCCGCGCGTTCTGCGAACGCTGGCGGGTCGCCGCGCGCCGCTAGCGACTGGTGGCGCTCTTGGGCCGGCATCGTCGAGTGCGGGCGCCAGCTCGGCCACGAGCAGGGTGCCGACGAGCATGCATTCGAATTCAAGCTGCGCGTGTTCCGCGCCGCGGGTGATGGCCCGTGGTGGGACGACCACAACCGCGCGTTTCGCAACACCGCCGGCCCTGTCGCGGCTGGCGCACTGCTGGGAGAGGGTCGATGAACACGCTTACGGGGATCGAGATCGTCATCGATCCGGCATTCGACGACGTTCCGCGCATGCAGGTATCGCGCAGGTTCGAAGAGCTGATGCCCGAGGACTTCGTCCTTGACCTGAACGATTGGATGCGTCGGTTTTTCGGCACGGAGTGCCGCGCGATTCTGATCGGCGATCGAGCAGTCGCGGTTGGGCCGAAAGGCTACGAGGCGTTGAAGCGGGAGTGCGCCGCGAGCTGGACCGAGGCGTCTGCATGACCAGGCCACGCATTTTCCGAGCGATTTACCGCGCAGACATCGGTTACGAGTGGGTTTGTCGCTCGAACGGTGCGACGGGATTGGGCAGCACGCCTCACGAGGCGTACGAGCGCTGGAAGAGCGCGTACTGGGAACCGGCAGAGCACTACGGGAGGGCCGCGAAGTGGTCGAACAATCGCTGATCGCGGCGACGCCCGTCGCGCGCCGCATCGAGTTCGTCGTGCCCGGCAAGCCGGTCGCGAAGGGCCGGCCGCGCTTCGCGCGTCAAGGCGGCTTCGTGCGCGCGTACACGCCGGAGGCGACCGAACGTTACGAGAACCTCGTGAAGATGGCCGCTCGCGAGGCTATGCGCGACGCGCAGCCGTACGAGGGCCCGGTGCGCCTGATCGTGAACATCGGCCTGCCGATCCCGACGAGCTGGTCGGCGAAGCGCCAGAACGCGGCCGCCGCCGGCGCGATCGGCGCGACGAAGAAGCCCGACGCCGACAACGTTGTCAAGGCGTTGAAAGACGGCATGAACGGGGTCGTCTACGCCGACGACGGCCAGGTGGTCGACCTCTGGATCTCGAAGCGCTACGCGCGCGTGCCGGGCGTGCGCATCGAGGCGATCGAATTGAATTTGCAGCGAGCATAGGAGCGGGCCTTGAAAACCATGAACGGAAAGCTGACCATCAACGCGGTGTTGAAGACCATGAGGCCGGGCAGCCGGTACACGGCGACCCGCCTCGCCGAGAAGCTGGAGGTGCCGCTGTCGTCGATGCGGCAACTGCTGGCGACCGACGTCGCGCTCGCGCGGCTCGATTCGAGCAGCACGCGCCGCGGCCGCGAATACTCGATCGCCGGAACCTGCCGCGCGCCGGACGCGCACGTCGACACGCGGGTCCGGCCGGACTTCACGAGCCACCTCACCGGGTACGCCGGCTGGCTGGGCAGCGTGCAGGCGCTGGCCATGACGACGCGGGGTGCGCGATGAGCGACGTCGTCGAATTCAAGTCGGCGTTCGACGCCGTGCGGTTCGCGCTCTGCTACTCGTCGCAGCAGTACGGCGAGACGATGCTGGCGAAGCGGCTGCGCGGCGAGTCGATCGGCACGGGCATGGGCCTGATCGGAGTGGACGGCGCCGGGCAGGCCGGGCAGATCCGTCGGCAGCTCTGGGAGTTGCCCGAGCTGCACCTGTCCGTGGTTGTCGCGCGCGCAGCGCCGCACGATCTGCCGTGCTCATGCGGCGCCGCTTGCTGTAGCGGCCGGACGCCGAACCTCGAGTGGCAGGCGGCGATCGGGTGGCTGACGCAGGCATCGGCCGCCTACTGCTCCGGCTTCTCGCACTTCCGCGTGCGGCGCGCGATCATCGAACGGCTGTTCGGGGTGAAGTGCGACCTGTCGCAGATCGCTGACGACTGCGAGGCTCACCGGAACACGGTCAGCAAGCAGAACGCGGCGGTCCGCCTCTGGATCGACGGGGATCGGAAGGGCGAGACGGTCGGCGTGTCGCAGGTGGCCTGGTCCGCGATCGAGCGTAAGTTGTCGGCCGCCGGATTGTTGAGGGAGAGCGAAACCGCTTGACGATGTGCATTTCATGCACAATAATCCGCCATATTCGATACACGTCATACGTGCGTCCGAAGCAACGAAGCCCGCGAAAGCGGGCTTTTTTGTTTGCCCTCTTGCTCGGAAGTTGTAGGTTGATCAATATTTGGTTTCCAACCACTGGAGACCAGAAATGCCGAAACTTACGCGAGAAATTCGGGAAGTAGTGGTCAACACCGCTGCGAGAGCAGGTCAAGTGAATCAAGCCGCGATTGCATTTCGCGAGCAGGTCGAGCGAGCGATTAGTGTCCCAGGTGCGGCCGAGTTGGGGGTGATTTGGCAGGATTCACCTGAAGGATTGCCACTGCCGGGGTTTGTGCTGAACAGCTTCGGTGGGAAGTTGATAGCCGAATTCGACCATGTGGCGAGCGGGTCAGATTTGATGGGGCGGTTCCGCTTCTACCGTCACGTCGGTGAAGTAGTGCGGCCGAGACTCGCTGAATTCTGGGCGATATTGATCGATGCAGACGGAAGTGCTTCGTGGTCGGTGCCAGGCGAGCTTGAATGGACAACCACCAATGAAGCTGACGTGCGGGAATTCTTGTATCGCCTTCTCGGCGAGTTGTACGGCAAGATCGACAGGGTATGACGCGAAGTCGACATTAGTTGGTTGTTGTATCGAGCTGCGCGCCTTGTGCTAGCTTCCTTCTGGCCGTGTCGCCCGGAAGCGGTAAAGCCAGCGCGATGAAGGGCATTGGCGGGTTTCCGCCAGCCCTGCTGGCACCAGATGTGTAGAGCCCGCTGAGCGAAGGCCAGCGGGCTTTTTCGTTGCGAGCGCTACCGCGCTCGATTACGGAATCAGGTGTTTCGCCGCGTGCTTCGCCAGGTCTTCGATCTGCTGAATCGTCAGCGAATGGGCGTTGTGATGCTGCTCGAGTTTCACCAGCACGCTGATGCTGTTCGTGCCGTCCGAAAGGTTGACGTTCAATGCACCATGCGGGGCAACGTGAGGGTTCAAACCTACGTGCGTGAGTTTCATTTGCTTCTCCGATAGTTATGTGACCGCGACAGCGCTTTGCACCCGCGGTTCGCGGATATGGCATCGGCATTTCTGCTTTCAATGGCCGATGTCCCGAGGTAATGAAGATTTTTTGACGTAGATCAAATCGGTGGGTTGTGACGATGACGAAATCAACCGCCGTCGGTGCTGTATTGCAGGCACCTCGGCCATCGCCCCCCGATCTGCTGTTCGACGACTCGAATTGGATCCGACCCATCGTACCGGCCGATGGCGTCGCGGAGTGGGTCGCTGAGACGTTCCTGCGCGCCGGCGCGCCGCTGCACAACCCGGACCATGAGCACCTGATCGACACCGACGTCGCCTACCTCTGGGCGGCAGTCGAGAACGTCCGCCAGATGCGCCGCGTCGTCGGCCAGTGCGAAGAGGTGATGATCCGCGCCGGCGGCTGGCAGCGCGCCCGGCAGGAGCAGCAGCTCTGCGAGTGGTTCGGCCGCGTGCCGGCCTTCTTGATCACGCTTGACGCGCACTACGCGCGCGAGTGCAACGACCTGCAGTGGTGCGCGCTCGTCGAGCACGAGCTGTACCACATTGGCCAGCGCGTCGACGACTTCGGCGCGCCGGCGTTCACCAAGGACGGCATGCCGAAGCTCGGCATCCGTGGCCACGACGTCGAGGAGTTCGTCGGCATCGTCCGTCGATATGGCGTCGGCGGCGGGGCCGGTGATACGGCGAAGCTTGTCGACGCCGCCCGCCGCGCACCGGAAGTCGGCCACGCCGACATCGCGCGCGCCTGCGGCACCTGCATCCTGCGGGCCGCGTAGCCCATCTGAACGTTTCCCACCATGGCAGCACTCCCCGAACCCATCAAGGTGTTCGTAACGCAGGCGCTCGCCTGCTTCGACACGCCGTCGCGCGCCGCGAAGTCGGTGCGCGAGGAGTTCGGCGTCGAAGTGTCGCCGCAGCAGTGCGAGCGGTACGACCCGACGAAGCGCGCCGGATCGACGCTGAGCAAGAAGTACCGGGAGATTTTCGAGCGCACGCGCGAAGAGTTTCTGAAGGACACCTCGCGCATCGGCGTCTCGCACCGCGCGGTGCGCCTGCGCGCACTCGATCGTGCCGTCGGCATCGCCGAGCAGCGCGGCAACCTGCCGTTGATGGCGCAGCTGCTCGAACAGGCGGCGAAGGAAGCCGGCGACGCGTTCACGAATCGGCGTCGCCTCGAGCATACCGGGGAGGACGGCGGCCCAATCGTGAATAGGACGGTCGTCGTCGATGAACAGCAGGTCGCAGCCGCCGTCGCCAAGCTCGAAGACGAGTATTGACCCCGCCATCGAGCGGGCTGTCCTGAAGGCGAAATGCGAGCGCGACCACCTGTTTTTCAGCCGGTACTTCTTCAAGCACCGGCAGGCGATCAAGTTCCGCGTGAACTGGCACCACGTGCTGATCGCCGACGCGGTGCAGCGCGTGATCGACGGCAAGCTGAAGAACGTCGTCATCAACGTGCCGCCGGGCTCGTCGAAAACCGAGCTCGTCGCGATCAACCTGATCGCGCGCGGGCTCGCGCTGAACCCGCGCGCGCGCTTCCTGCACATCTCGTACTCGGACGATCTGGCGCTGCTGAACAGCGAGGCGGCGCGCGACATCGTCGCGTCCACTGAGTACCAGGCGCTCTGGCCTCTGGAGATCGCCGACGACGCGAAGTCGAAGAAGCGCTGGAACGTCCTGGTCGGCGGCAAGAAGGCGGGCGGCGTCTACGCGGTGTCGCTCGGCGGCCAGATCACCGGCTTCCGGGCCGGCCACATGGCGGAGGGCTGGCAGGGCGCGATCATTATCGACGACCCGTTGAAGGTCGAGGACGCGTACAGCAAGACGAACCGCAACAAGGCGAACCGCAAGCTGCTGTCGACCGTGAAGAGCCGGAAGGCGAATCCGGACACGCCGATCATCGTGATCATGCAGCGGCTCGCCGAAGAGGATCCGACTGGGTTCATCAAGTCTGGCAAGTTGCCCGGCGAGTGGGAGTTCATCGAGATCCCGGCGCTGATCACCGACGACTACGTCGAGAAGCTGCCGGCGCACATCCGCGCGCTGGTCGAAAGCGATGAGCGCGACGACGACGGCCGGTACAGCTACTGGCCGTACAAGGAACCGCTGCAGGACCTGCTGGCGTCCGAGAAGGCCGATGCATACGTCTTCAACGGCCAGTACATGCAGCGGCCGTCGCCGCTGGGCGGCGGGATCATCCAGAGCGGCAAGTTCCTGCGCTACGGCGCGCTGCCGCAGTTGCAGTACCGGAAGATCTTCGCCGACACCGCGCAGAAGACCGCCGAGCGCAACGACTACAGCGTGTTCGAGTGCTGGGGCCTCGGCTACGACAACCGGGTGTACCTGATCGACCTGGTCCGCGGGAAGTGGAAGGCCCCCGAGCTCAAGCAGCGCGCGATCGACTTCTGGAACAAGCACGCGGCGATCGGCGCTGACGACCCGGGCGCGCCGGCGCTTCGCCAGATGAAGGTCGAGGACAAGTCCAGCGGCACCGGGCTGATTCAGGACATCCAGGCTGAAGGCGGCATCCCGATCGAGGGCATCGAGCGCGTGAAGGACAAGCTGACGCGCGTGATGGATGTCGTCAGCCACATCGACGTCGGTAACGTCGGCGTCCCGCTCGACGCGCCGTGGGTCAGCGATTTCCTGAGCGAGTGCGACTCGTTCACAGCCGACGACACGCACATGCACGACGACCAGATTGATCCGATGGTCGACGCGATCAACGACATGCTGGGAGGCGCGAAGGACCTGTCGGTCTGGGAGCGGCTCGCCGGTTAAGCACGACAGGATTTTCCGGAATGGCGCGAAAGAAACAGCAGGTACGGCCCGCGCGCGTGGCCGCGACGCCGCACGCGCAGCGCACGACCGACTCGTTCGCCAACTTCCAGGCGCGGCTCGGATGGGGCGCCGACAACCAGGCGTCGGCGTCGCAGTACACGCTGTCGTACCAGAGCCGGAACCGCGTCTGGCTGGAGGCCGCCTATCGCGGTTCGTGGATCGTGCGCGCCGCGGTAGACGCGATCCCCGAGGACATGACGCGCAAGGGCATCGAGATGTCCGGCCTCGATCCGACCGACGTGTCGAAGATGGAGACGGCGCTCACGCGCAAGGCAATCTGGGATCAGCTCTGCGACACCGGGAAGTGGGCCCAGCTGTACGGCGGCGCGATCGCGGTGATGCTGATCGACGGCCAGGACATGTCGCAGCCGCTTCGGCGCGAGACGATCGGGCGCGGGCAGTTCAAGGGGCTGTTGGTGCTCGACCGCTGGATGGTCGCACCGCCGGTCGGCGAGGTCGTCACCGAGTTCGGCCCAGACCTCGGCATGCCGAAGTACTACGACGTGCTGCCGTCGACCGTTGGGCTGCCGCAGGGACGCATTCACCACTCGCGCGTGCTGCGAATGGACGGCGAAGCGCTGCCGTTCTACCAGCGGATCAGCGAGAACGGATGGGGACTGTCGATCCTCGAGCCGATGTGGGACCGCCTCATCGCGTTCGACAGCGCGACGGTCGGTGCCGGGCAGCTCGTCTACAAGGCGCATCTGCGTACGCTCAGCGTCGAGAAGCTGCGCGAGATCATCGCGGTCGGCGGCCCGGCGCTCGAAGGTCTGCTGAAGCAGGTCGAGAACATTCGGCTCGGGCAGTCGAACGAAGGGCTCACGCTCATCGACGCGACCGACAAGTTCGAGACGCACCAGTACGCGTTCAGCGGGCTGTCGGACGTGATGCTCCAGTTCGCGATGCAGCTGAGCGGCGCAACGGGCATCCCGCTCGATCGCCTGTTCGGCCAACAGCCGGCCGGACTGAGCGACACCGGCGAAGGCTCGCGGCTGCTGTACCACGAGAAGGTCCACACGCGACAGGAGCGTCGGCTGCGCAACCCGCTGCACGGCTTGCTCGACGTCATGTGCCGTTCGGAGATCGGCCAGCCGCTGCCCGAGGATTTCGCGTACGAATTCCGCCCGCTGCAGGAGATGTCGGCGGCCGAGAAGTCGGAGATCGGCAACAAGACGGTCGATTCTGTAACGAAGGCGGTCGACGCGGACCTGATTCCTCGCAGCCAGGGCATGCGCGAGCTGAAGGCATCGTCACCCGATACCGGCATGTTCGGCGACATCTCCGACGAGGCGATCGAGCAGGCCGAGCGCGACGAGCAGGGCGACGAGCCGCCGGCGATCGACATGGCGCTGCCGACCGGGCCGACTGCCGCGGCCGGCGCGCGCACGAACGATTCCTTGATCCGCAGGCTGTTCCGACGCCGATGACGCTCACCCTCGACCGAAAGCGCGGCCGGCGCAAGAACCCGGTGCGCCTGAGCGGGCCCGAGCGTCAGTACAGCCTCCAACTACGGAAGATCGCCGAGCAGGTCGGCGTGCTGGTGAACGGCTTCCCACAGGGCGATCCGCAGTGGGCGCCGACGATCGAAGAGCTGCTGCGGCGGTACGCCGAGGCACTCGCGCCGTGGGCCGAGGCGACCGCCGCGCGGATGCTGGCTGACCTGAGCCGGCGCGACGAGCAGGCGTGGATGCAGCAGGCGGCCGACATGTCGCGCGCGCTGCGCGACGAGATCCAGAACGCGGCAACCGGCGAGACGCTGCGCGCGCTGATGGCAGAGCAGGTGACGCTGATCAAGTCGATCCCGCTCGAGGCCGCTGAGCGTGTGCACCGGCTGACCATCGAGGGGATGGTCGACAGCACGCGCGCGGCGCAAATCTCGAAGGCGATTCAGGAGTCCGGCCAGGTCGCGAAAAGTCGTGCGGACCTGATCGCGCGGACCGAGGTCTCGCGCGCCGCGACGTCGCTCACCGAGGCCCGCGCGCGAAGCGTGGGGAGCACGCACTACATCTGGCGGACCAGCGGCGACAGTGATGTCCGCGCCGGCCACCGCGCGATGGAGGGCAAGGTCTGCGCGTGGGACGAGCCGCCCGAGGTCGAGGAAAACGGCAAGTACATGCGGTTCCACCCCGGACAGATCTGGAATTGCCGTTGCTGGGCCGAACCGATCATTTCCGAGGACTGACATGAACCACGCCAAACCTCCGCTCGGCCTTGTGCCGAAGTACATCCACGACGAACGCCGCATGAAAGAGATTCTGGGCGCGATCGAGCGTTACAGCGACACCGGCCTACCCGTCCCGGTGGAATGGGTGCAGGAACTGAGCGCCATCATCGCCGAACGGTTTCCTGCGAAATAAGCGCGAGTCGGATAGCCATGAAGCCATTCGTTTTTCGAATTCCCGCTCTGCTGGCGTACCGGCGGCACGGCGACCTCGCGCATCTGCAGATCCTCGGGCGGTGCATTTACGTCCGCGCCGGGAGACGCCATCGCCTGATGGGCATCGTTTGGGGCAGCAATTGACCACGACGACCCGCGAATTCACGTTCCGCGTGCGCACCGCCTGGTGGCTGCCGCTGTACATCCGGGCCCTGATCGTATGGTGCCGGGTCACTCGAGCCGAGCCCGATTACGAGCGAGTCCGCCGCGTCGTCGCGCGCGGCATCCGAACCAGTCTCGAAGGCTGACATGCGCATTTACACCATCGACCACGCGTGCACCTGCGGTTCGCACGCGCCGCGCGCTCGCGCGCATACCCGCGACGGCGTGACCGCATCCGGCATGTTCACCGCCGAGAAGATCGGCACGCGCCGCTCGCTGACGCCCGAAGGCTTCCTGCTCTGCGAGGAGGTGCCGATCGCGCGCGTCGGCTCGCAGGATTACGCCTACTTCGAGCTGCCTGAGCTCGAGGCGAAGGACGGTGTCATCGTCGCCGAGCGCACCGCAGACGTGCTGTTCAGCCCCGAGACGCTCGCCAGCTTCGAAGGCAAGCCGATCACGATCGACCATCCGCCGGACTTCGTGACACCGGCGAACTACATGGCGGTCGCGCGCGGCACCGTCCGCAACGTGCGGCGCGGTGAGGGCGCGCAGTCTGAGCTGATGCTCGCCGACCTGCTGATCACCGATGCCGAGGCGATCCGACGCGTGCAAAGCGACGGGCCCGACGCGCTCGATCAGGTCAGCAACGGCTACGACGCCGACTACGAGCAGATTGCGCCTGGGCGGGCGCGACAGGTGGTGATCGTGGGCAACCACGTCGCCCTCGTGAAAAACGCCCGCTGTGGCCCCGTGTGTTCCATCGGGGATAGCGCTTCCAACCTACTCCCGACAGGAGATTCCAGCATGGCAAACAAGAAGCAGTCGACGTTGCTCGAGAAGCTGCGCAAGGCTTTCATGACGCGCGACTCGGACGCGTTCGAGAAGGTCGCGAACGAGATGACGGGCGACGAAGGCGAGGGCGAAGCCGGCAACGGGCAGCCTCAGATTCACATTCACGTGCCCGGTGCAGCCGGCGATCCGAAACCCGGCGCGGTTGCGGCAACCGGTGACGAAGGCTCGGGCGGTGGCGAAAGCGATCCGCTCAAGCAGGTGCTCGATGCGGTCCAAGCGACCAACGGCAAGATCGATGCGCTCGCCGAGCGCGTGACGAAGCTCGAGGGCGGCGGCACGCCGACGGGCGACGATGACGACGAAGGCGATGGAACCGGGACGACCGACGACGACGGCACGGGCGCCGGCGGCGACGACGGCAAGGGAGGGGCGAAAACCGGCGACAGCGCGGCGCTGCGCGACGAGTTCCAGGACGCGCTCTCGCGCGCTGAGATCCTCGCCCCGGGCGTCCGCCTGCCGACGTTCGACGCGAAGGCCGTGCGCAAGAAGACGGTCGACGCGATCTGCGTCCTGCGCCGTCGCGCGCTGCGCGCTGCGATGGACAACGAGAACGTCGCGGCAGTCAAGGCCGTGACCGGCGGCGCGGACATCTCGGGCATGCCGTGCAGCGCCGTTCAGGCGTTCTTCAACGCCGCGTCGGAGGTCGTACGCGGCAAGAACTCCAGCGTCTCGGGGCGCCGTACGAACGATTCCGCGCAGAACGAGCAGAAGGACATCAACCAAATCCACGCGGACTTCTGGAAGACCCGCAAATAAGGAGCCGACATGCCCTCGTATCAAGCCTATCAGTACCGCATGCCGGCGGGTTTCCCCGGCGATCTCCAGCGCGCCGAAGTCGCCACGATCGAGACGCAGCTGATCGATCCGGCCGCACCGCCGACGGCGTTCGGTGTGCCCGTGAAGATGGTGAACGGCAAGATCCAGCCGATCAACAACGCGGCGGACACCGCGGCGAGTGTCTACGGCGTGAACCTGCGCGCGTACCCGATCCAGGGCAATGGCACGGATCCGCTCGGGACGTCGACGCCGCCGACGAGCGGCCCGACCGACATCCTGAAACGCGGCTACTTCGACGCCGCGCTTGGCGGTACCGCGCCGGCCACGAAGAACGGCACGGTGTACGTGCGTGTCGCCGCGGCAGCCGCTGGCAAGCCGCTCGGTGGTTTCGAGGCTGCGGCCGACGGCACGAACACCGTCGCGATGCCGTCGAACTGGTATTTCACCGGCCCGGCCGACTCGTACGGCATCACCGAGATCGCCGTCAACATCTGATCCGGCGCTGAACAGCGCTTCACCCGAAGCCCCGCAATCGCGGGGCTTTTGCATTTCTGGAGCCATTACATGGACATGTCCGAACTGAAGCACCTGCGCCGGGCCGGGGCGTCGATCCCGATGTCGGCGGCCGTCGCGGACGCGACGCGCCGACTGATCCGCGCGCGCACGCAGGACCAGCAGTACACCTACGATCGCGCGACGATCGACTCGACGGGGGCGTTCCTCGTCGGCCAGCTCGAACGCCTCGACCAGACGCTCAACGAGCCGCTCGTCGAGTACACCTGGTCGCGCGATGTTCACATCCGCACCGACGTGTCGGCGGCGGACGAACTCGCCTCGTTCACGAACTCGGCGTTCGGGATGAGCGGCGGTATCAACCCGAACGGCTTGAACTGGATCTCGAACGAAGGCAACGCGCTTGCCGGCCCGTCGGTCGACATCGGCAAGACGGCGCAACCGATGCTGCTCTGGGGTGCCGAGGTCAAGTACACGGTGCCCGAGCTCGTGAAGTCGCAGCAGCTCGGCACGCCGATCGACGCGCAGAAGGTCGAGGCGATGAACCTCAAGCGCAACATGGACCTCGACCAGATCGTCTACTACGGCGATCCGCTGATGAACTTCACCGGGCTGGTGAATTCGACGAGCGCAGTTGGTAGTGTCACGAACGTTCCGAACGGCGCGGCGGGCACGCCGCAGTGGAACACGAAGACTCCCGACGAAATTCTCAAGGACGTCAACGAAATCCTCACCTCGGCGTGGCAGGCATCGGGCTGGAAGGTAAAGCCGAACAAGCTGATGCTGCCGCCGGCCGTGCTCGGCAGTCTCTCGTCGCGGATCATCAGCAATGCCGGCAGCAAGTCGATTCTCGCGTACCTCATCGAGAACAATATCTGTCGGCAACTGGGCACGCCGCTCGAATTTCTCGAGCTGAAGTGGCTGATCGGCGCGGGCGCAGGAGGCACGCAGGGTCAGCTCAACACGGTGGACCGGATGGTCGCGTACAACAGCGACAAGAAGTACGTCCAGTTCCCGATGACGGACCTGCAGCGCACGCCGCTCGAGTACCGTTCGCTCTACCAGATCACGACCTACTGGTCGCGAATCGGGCGGATCGAGTGGCGCTACGGTACGACGGCTGCTTACCGGGACGGAATCTGACATGGCACAAGTCAACGTTCTCAAGGCGTTCACGATTCGTCTGACGCACGAGGGTGAGGAAGTCGTGCGTGCGATCCAGGCCGGCGTGCAGGATGTCGAGGACTACATCGCTGCGCACTGGTACGCGAAGGCGCACATCGGTCCGATGCCGGCCAATGTCGCTGATGGCGCACCGTCGGAAGTTGATGCAGCGGCCCAAGCCGCCGCCGAGGCCGCGGCGATCGCGTCGGCGAAGGCCGATCTGCAGGCGGAGTCGGATCGCCTGGAGAAGCTGCGCGTCGAGCTCGATGCGGTCGGCAAGGGGCTCGACGAGCGCGCGGCAGCGCTCGATACGCGTGAAGCCGCGGTGACTGCGAGCGAGAAGGATCTCGCCACGCGCGCCGCGGCTTTCGAGGCGGCACAGAAGGATGCCGCGAGTTCCGCCGCGAAGGATGGCGCAACCGACAGCGCGTCGCAGAAGTCCGGAAGCGGGAAGAAGGCATAATGGCCTCCCGGCGGCGTGCCGGATCGGCGCGCGCCGGGCACCCGCACACTCGATGAGGTGATCCGTGGACGTATCACAGTTCAGGCAATCGTTTCCTGAGTTCGATGCAACGACGTTTTCCGACCCGCTCGTGCAGTTCTGGCTGACCGTGGCGGTCTCGCTCGTCAACGCCGAGCGCTGGGGCGAGCTGACTGACCTGGGCGTCGCGCTGGTCACCGCGCACCACCTCGCGCTGGCTGCCAAGGATCAGAAGACGGCGGCGATTGGCGGCGTGCCCGGGCAGGTGACCGGGCCGCAGTCGTCGAAGTCCGTCGACAAGGTCAGCACCAGCTACGACACCGCAGCCGTCGCGATCAAGGACGGCGGATTCTGGAACGGCACGATGTACGGAATCCGGTATCTCAGCCTCGCACAGATGATGGGCGCGGGCGGCATGCAGCTGTAACGCCGCTGATGCCCATCGGGAGAATCCCATGGGCATGACATTCGACCGCCTCGACGAGATCCTGAAGTCGATCAGCGGGCTCGTGCAGAAGGAGGTGCTCGTCGGCGTACCCGACAGCACCGCGGGCCGCAAGGACCAGGGCGAGCCGCTGAGCAACGCCGAGATCGGCTACATCATGGAGAACGGCTCGCCGGCCAACAACATACCGGCACGCCCGCATCTGGTTCCCGGCGTGCAGGACGCGCGGCCGAAGTTCGAGCCGCAACTGCAGAAGGGCGTCGAAGCGGCGCTCGACGGCGACCTCGAGAAGGTCGAGAGCAGCCTGAATCGCGCGGGCCTCGTCGCACAGAACTCGGTGCGCGCGAAGGTCAACAGCAACATCCAGCCCAAGCTCGCTGACACGACGCTGGCCGCGCGCCGGCGCCGCGGCGTTATGCGCGAGAACACTCTGATCGATACCGCCCAGTACCGCAACTCGATCACGTACGTGGTCCGCAAGAAGTAGTTCCCAGCTTTCCTGATTCCGAGGGCCGCCGAGTGCGGCCCTTTTGCATTGGAGTTCCGCATGGCGTTCCTCGACGTTACCGACGTCCTGCTCGATCCGGATTTCATGGATACCGGCCTGGTCTGCAACCGCATGACGCAGTCGGTAGACATGCACGGGCGTGCTCAGAACACGCAGACCGCGACGCCAATCGCCGCAGTCGTGACGAGCGACAGGGGCGACATCCTCCACCGGAACGCAGACGGGAGCCGGATCGTCGGCTCGATCACGCTGCACACGCCATTCAGATTGCGCGACGGCGGCCCCGACGGCAGCGCCGACGCGGACGAAATTGTGTGGGAAGGGATCACATACACGGTCGTCAACGTGAACGACTACTCGCACTTCGGCCGCGGATTCGTCTGCGCAACGTGTGACATCAAGCCTCTCTCGGGAACCCCATGAACGACAGCTCGACCGGCGGATACCTGGCGCCAACCGTCGATGCGCCGCCGGACGAGGACGACGAACTCGACGATCTGGTCCACGACCTGATTGCAGGCGTCACGGCGCTGCCGGGCAACCTCGTGCGGCCGCGTTGGCAGACGACCGTCCCGAAGCAACCGGAGCCATCCGTCGATTGGTGCGCGTTCGGCGTGCGGGAGCAGGAGCCGGACGCCGCGCCGGCGATCCAGCACGACGGCACCGGCGAAGGCCACGACACGTACATCCGACACCAGGACATCGACGTCCAGTGCACGTTCTACGGACCACACGCGAAAGGCTATGCGCAGCGGCTCGCCGACGGCCTTGCGATCCCGCAGAACCGCGAGCAGCTCCAGCTGCTCGACATGGCGTTCGTCGGTTCCGGTGCGATCCGCCCGGTGCCTGACCTGGTCAACCAGCAGTGGGTGCGGCGCTACGACATGACCGTGACCCTGCGCCGCAAGATCACCCGGACCTACGCGGTCCTCAACCTCAAATCGGCCACCGTGGCGACGACGACCGACTCGTCGACGCCGGTGGCCGGCGTTTCGAACATCCACTCGTAGGGGACCAGCATGTCCAACGGATTGCCGGTATCGCGCCTGATCAACGTCACGATCAACCTCGCAGCGCTCGCGGCGCGGGGCGCGAATATGAACACCGGGCTCATTCTCGGCCCGTCGGCCGTCATCGACACCAACGAGCGAGCGCGCTCGTACGGTGGCATCACCGAGGTGACAGGCGATTACGGCACGAACACGCCGGAGTACTTCGCCGCGGCGCTGTATTTCAACCAGGTGCCGCAGCCGCAGCAACTGATGATCGGCCGCTGGGCGAAGACGGCGACGTCGGGCTCGCTGCGCGGTGGCGCGCTGTCGGCGGCGCAGCAGGACATCACCGTCTGGAAGGCGATCACGACCGGCGCGTTCAACATCTCGATCGACGGCACCGCGAAGGCCGTCACGGCGCTGGATTTCTCCGCGCAGACCAACCTGAACGGTGTCGCAACGGTGATCAACGCCAAGCTGACGGGTGCGACGATCGTCTGGAATGGCTCGCAGTTTGTGGTGACGTCGAGCACTACGGGCACGAACTCGAAGGTCAGCTATGCGACTGCGCCCGGCGGCGGAGCCGATGTTTCGGCGATGCTCGGACTGACGAACGGCCTTGCCGGCACGCCAGCTGATGGCATCGTGCCCGAGCAGCCGGTCGACGCTGTCTCGATGTTCCTCGACCGCTTTGCGAACAAGTTCCTCGGTCTCGACTTCGCCGACGCATCGATCACCGACGACCAGCACATCGCGGTCGCGAACCTGATCGAAGCCGACCAGGCGCACATCTACGGGATCACGACGCAGAACTCGCAGGTGCTTGATTCGACCGTCACGACCGACATCGCGAGTCGCCTGAAGGCGCTGAATCTGAAGTACACGCTCCTGCAGTATTCGAGCTCGTCGCCGTACGCGATTTCGTCGCTTCTCGGCCGCATGCTGACGGTGAACTTTGACGGCAACAACACGACGATTACCGTCATGTTCAAGCAGGAGCCGAGCGTCGCGGCCGAGCAACTCACGACCACGCAGGCGAACACCCTGCAGGCGAAGAACTGCAACGTCTTCGTCGCGTACAGCAACGACACGTCGATCATCCAGTACGGCGTCACTCCGAGCGGCATCTTTGCTGACTCGGTCTACAACGCGATCTGGTTCCGCAACCGTCTGCAGACGGATCTGTACAACGCGCTTTATCAGAGCCCGACGAAGATTCCGCAAACGGATCCCGGCAACGCAAGCCTTGCCGCGGTGCTGGCGACCGGCTGCGAAGCAGCAGTAAACAACGGGTATCTGGCTCCAGGCGTCTGGAACTCCGATGGGTTCGGTGCGATCTCGAAGGGCGACACGCTCGCGACCGGCTACTACATCTACGTGCCGCAGATCGCGACGCAGTCGCAAGCCGATCGTGAGGCGAGGAAGGCCGTTCCGTTCCAGATCGCAGCGAAGGAAGCAGGCGCGATTCACAGCGTCGACGTGCTGGTCACGGTCAACCGGTAAAGGGAGAAGTCACGATGGCAACGTATAGTTTTCAGGATGTCGCGGCGACGATCGTCGGACCTGGTGGTGCATTTTCGCTCGGCTATGGCGAGGCGACTGCGGAAGAAGGCATAACGATCGCGCGTGCGGGCGACAAGAACACGATGACGATCGCATCGGACGGGGAGGGTATGCACAGCCTGCATGCTGACAAGTCTGGTCAGGTCACGCTTCGCTACCTCAAGACAGCGCCGATCAATGCGAAGCTGATGGCGCTCTACGACGCACAGTCGCTCGACAGCCGCCTGTGGGGCAAGAACCTGATTGAGGTGCGCCAGACGGCCGCCGGCGACGTGGTGTCCGCGCGTAGTTGCGCATTCAAGAAGGCGCCGGAGTTGAAGTACGCGAAGGACGGCGGCATCGTCGAATGGGTCTTCGACGCGATCAAGATCGACGGCATCCTCGGGACGTACTGACCATGGCGACCGAAATCGAACTCAATGGCGCGCGGTACGCGATCGGCAAGCTGAGCGCGATGCAGCAGTTCCACGTGTCGCGACGCATCGCGCCGATCATCCCGCCGATGATCCCGGTGCTGGTGAAGTTCTACGCCGAACTCGAACAGGCCGATGCCGCGCGCGACCAGGCGCGCGCGAACAGCGCGCTCGCAGCCCTGGTTGGCGGCGCGCCGGTGCCCGACGCAGCGACTCCCGCGGCCGACCAGTCGCGCGACCTGCTGTCGCTGGTCGACGCGGTTGCGCCGGTGCTGCAGCCGTTCGCCGACGCGCTGGCCGGCCTGAAGGACGAGGACGCCGAATACGTGTTCGGCACGTGCCTGTCCGTCGTCGAACGGGGGCAGGGCGCGGGCTGGGCGAAGGTGTGGTCTGCAGCGCACAAGACGTCGATGTTCGACGACATCGGCATCGACGTGATGCTGCCGCTTGTCGTGCGCGTCGTGGTGGCGAACCTCGGTCCTTTTATCAGCGGGCTGCTTACCAGCCAAGCGAGCAGCCCAGCGGCGATCTAGGCTGGATCCGCACGCTGCCCGGCGGCGAAGACTGGTTGCTCGCGCCGGTACACGCGCAGATGTGCCGGTACGAGTCGCTGCTCGACGGAACGCTCGGCCTCGCCGACGTCGCGCTGATGAACGACTCCCTCGCCGTCCGGGCAGACAACGAAGCGGCGTTCCGCCGCAAGATGGAAAGAGAAAATGGCTGATTCCGTCGTCATCCGCGAATTCCTAGTCGCGCTCGGTTTTAAGGTCGACGAGAAGGGCCTGAAGAAGTTCAAGGAAGGCGTCGAGGACACCACCAAGGGCGTCAAGCAGCTCATCACGACGATCTCCGGCGCGGCACTGACCGTCAGCGCAGGCGTCGCGGCATTCGCGTCGAAGCTCGAGCGCTTGTATTTCGTGGCACAGCGCACCGGCGCGTCGGCTACCAGTCTGCGCGGGTTCGAGTTCGCCGCGAGGAACATGGGCGTCTCGGCCGAGGCGGCGACCGGCACGATCGAGAACCTCGCGCGCTTCCTGCGCAACAACCCGGCTGGCGAGGGCTATCTCGCGACGCTGGGCGTGCAGACGCGCAACGCCAACGGCGAGCTGCGCGACACGGTCGACATCATGTCCGACCTCGGCGGCGCGTTGGCGAAGAAGCCGACGTGGCTCGCGAGCCAGTACGGGAACATCCTCGGCATCGACGAGAACCTGATGCTCGCGATGCGCAACGGGGATTTCGAGAAGCTCCTGAAGCAGTACCGCGAGATGTCGAAGACGACCGGCCTGGACAAGGCGGCCGACGACTCGCACCGCTTCATGACGCAGCTGCGCGGGCTCGGTACGACGTTCGAGAATCTCGCCATCCGCGTCGAAGGCGCGATGCTGCAGAAGATCGGCCCACAGCTCGATCGCTTCCAGAAGTGGATGGACGAGCACGGCGAGCAGATCGCGAATCGCATCGCCGAAATCGCGAACGCCGTGCTGAAGGCCGCCGAGGTGATGGGGCCGCCGCTGGCGTGGCTGGCCGACAAGTTCGTCGAGCTCGACCGCGGGACGGACGGCTGGTCCACGAAGATCCTGTTGCTCGGTGTGGCGCTGAAGATGCTCGGTGTGTTCCGGATCGCAAAGGGGATCTGGAAAATGGCGGCAGCGCTGCGCGCAATGGGCGCGGCGGGTACTGGCACCGCGCCTACCATCTCTGCTCTGATCGGTCGCGTTGGGTCGTTGATTGGTCTGTTGGGGCGACTGTCGGCGATCGCGGGAGCAGCATTCGCTGGCTGGAAAATCGGGGATGCGATCCGCGACTGGTACGACAAGCAGCTCACTCAGGCCAGTGGCGGCCGCTTCCGCTCGTTGTGGGACGTGCTGACGGGAAAGGATCGCCGAGGCCTCGACGCGACCGGCGGTTACACGCAGGAAGAACTCGACAGCGTTAGGAAGGATGGTGGCGGCGGCGCCAAGTTGACGGCGCCGCGCGGCGCGCCGACGGCGGCCTCGCAGGCGCCCGCGGCGGTGCCGGCTGGTGCCGCCGGCACGATGGAGCGGCTGGCCGACACTGCGTTCGGTCGCCTGATCTCGCGCGGCGAGGGCGACTACAACAGCGTGAACCGCGGCGCACGCGGCGGATACCGGTCCGGGACTGAGAACCTTGAGGGCATGACGCTGGCGCAGGTCATGGCGGCGCAGCGCACCGGCCAGTTCAATGCCGCCGGCCGGTACCAGATCATCGGGGGCACGTTGTCCGAAGCGGCGAACGCGATGAAGCTGAACGGCAGCGAGATGTTCGACCGGAAACTGCAGGACCGGATCTTCAGCGAGTACCTGGTGCGCAACAAGCGGCGCGCGATCGCGGATTACGTCGAGGGGCGTAGCGGCGACCTGCGTGCGGCGCTGCGCGCGGCGTCGCGCGAGTGGGCGAGCGTGGCGGACCCGGACACGGGCCGCAGCTACTACGCCGGCAAGGGCAACAACCGCGCGAGCATCACGGCTGCCGAGATGGAGTCCGCGCTGCGCAACACGCGCGCGACGTACCAGCAGCCGGCTGCCGTCGCCGCGCAGGCGGCTGGCTCGCGCGCCGGTGGCGGGAAGATCGAGTTGAACCAGACCACGCAGATCCACGTGAATGGCGCTGGCGATCCGTCGGCGGCCGGTCGCGCAGTTGAGCGCGAGCAGCGCGCGGTGAACGCGGACATGGTGCGGAACTTTCAGGGGGTGATCGCGTGACCCTCGACATGATCATGATCGCGCCCAAGAAGATCGGCAGCATCCGCGTGCAGGTCGCGATCGAGGAGATCCACAACGACGAGCTGACGATCACCGAGCACCCGGTCGAGAAAGGGGCCGAGATCACGGACCACGCGTTCAAGCGACAGCCCGACTTGACCATGCGGTGCGGCTGGAGCAACTCCGACTACGAGGCGCTGCTCGGCGCCGCGGAGGCGACTTTCGAAGGAGGCGGCCTGCCGTCTGCGCAGTACGTCAACGCGATCTACTCGCAGCTGCTCGCGCTGCAGGAGGCGCGCACGCCGTTCGACGTGACGACGAGCCGCCGCCTCTACCGCGACATGCTGCTGCAGGGCCTGCGCCTCACGACCGACTCGAAGACGTCCAGCGCGCTCGTGCTGACTGCGACGCTCAAGCAGATCAGGATCGTGTCGACGCAGGCGACGAAGTTGCCGCCGCGCGAGGATCAAGCGGATCCGGCGTCGACGGCGGAGACGGACAACGGTGGCGTGAAGGCGGCCGTGCCCGCGACGCCGGCGCCGGGCGGCGCCGTGCCGCCGGAGAGCATGTGATGCCGAGCTACTTCGAGGTTCCTTTCTCTCCGCGGCCCGAGCGCTTCACGGTGACGCTCAGCGGCGTCGATTACCGGCTGACGATCCAATATCGGAAGGCTGGCGGCACGGGCTGGGTGCTCGACATCGCGGACGCATCCGACAATCCGCTCGTCAGCGGCCTGCCGCTGGTGACGGGCGTCGATCTGCTCGCGCAGCACAAGCACCTCGGGTTTCAGGGGCGGTTGTGGGTGCAGGGGGCCGCCAGTCCCGATGACGTTCCGACGTATGAGGATCTCGGCATCGGGTCGCATGTTTTCTGGGTGACGGACCAATGAGCGTTCAGCAGTTTGGCCGAAAGGTATCGCTGATCATCGGCTTCAATAGTGGGGAGGCGCTCGACGTGTCCGATCTGCGGATCGTGTACCGCGTGCAGCGCGGCGACCTCCAGACGCCGAACTCGGCGCGGATCCGCGTCTACAACGTGTCAGCGGCAACCGCGCGGCGCGCGCAGAAGGAATTCACGCGCGTCGTGCTGCAGGCCGGCTACGAAGGCAACTTCGGGATCATCTTCGACGGTTCGATCAAGCAGGTGCGCCGCGGGCGCGAGAGCCAGACCACCACGTTCCTCGACATCACGGCAGCCGACGGCGATTCGGCGTACAACTTCGCGGTGGTCAATACGACGCTCGCGGCTGGATCGATCGCGACAGATCACATTGCTGTCGCAACGGCTGCGATGAATCCGTACGGGGTGACGCTTGGATACGTTCCGCAGGTGACATCTAACCCGTTGCCGCGGGGCAAGGTGATGTTCGGGATGGCCCGTGACTTCCTTCGTGGGATCGCGAAAACGACCCAGACGGTTTGGAGCATCCAGGACGGAAAGGTCGTCCTGGTGCCGGAGACCGCGTACATGCCCGGCGACATCCCGGTGATCACGTCCGAAACAGGGATGGTTGGACTCCCGCAGCAGACGGCGAACGGCATCGAGGTGAAGATGCTGCAGAACCCGAGCATCAAGATCGGCCGGCTGATCTGGCTCGACAACGCGAGCGTGCAGCAATACGAGTACAGCCTCAACGTCGGGCAGCAGGCCCAGAACGAGCGGATTGAGATGCAGGCGAAGCTGCAGGACGACGGCTTCTACTACGTGATGCTCGCTGAGCACTCGGGCGACACGCGTGCGAACGAGTACTACACCACCACGACCTGTCTCGCGGCGGACGTCACGGTGCTGCCGGACTCGTTCAAGGACAAGGCGGCTGTGCCGCTGGCCGGCGTCATCAAGAAGTACGGCTAGCGGCCGTACGTCGGCAGCGCCTTGATGGTCATTACCGTGCTGTCGCCGGTGCGTTTCACATCGGCGCGCGGGAGTACGTTCAGCGGCATCGACTTCGTCGGCATCTTCGGCACGATGATCACCGCGTCGCCGTCGATTGTTTCGCCCCAGCAGCCGATGTCCCAGACGCCGCGGTACGACTCGTAGCGACGCAAGTTCTTCGCGTTCGCGAGCGGCAGGTCACATTTCCGCGTCGTGTACAGGATCGTCGGGAACTGATTGTCGACGGTCGCGCCGACCTTCATGCCGGCGAACGGGTAGACGTAGGCGTCGTCTGCGACGGCGGCGGCCGGCGCGATCAGTGCGGCGATCAACAGCAGTTTTTTCATTTTCATTCCATGGATCGACGTGAAAGGGTAGGCGACCCAGAGATCGCCCTCCGGGAAGCGTTCGACGGCTTGCGTGCGGGCGTGTGGACGGCCCTTCCGGGCATCATCCAGTCGTTCGAGAGCGCCGGCGATCGGCCGCCAACATGCAGCGTGCAGCCAGCCATCAAGGCTCAGGTGCGCAGCGTGGACGGCGCGATTCAGGGTGTCGCTCTGCCGTTGCTGGTCGACTGCCCGGTGCAGTTCCCGGCTGGCGGGAATTGTACGCTGACGTTCCCGGTGAAGCCGGGCGACGAGTGCCTCGTCGTGTTCGCGTCGCGCTGTATCGACGCTTGGTGGCAGTCGGGCGGCGTGCAGGAGCAGGCCGAACTGCGGATGCATGACCTGTCGGACGGATTCGTGCTGCTCGGTTTTCGGTCGCGGCCGCGCGCGCTGGCCGGTGTGAGCGGCAGCTCGACGCAACTGCGCAGCGACGACGGGGCGACGTACATCGACCTGAACCCGACGCTGCAGAAGGTCAAGATCGTCGCGCCCGGCGGGTTTGATGTCGTCGCGCCGCTGTCAACGTTCTCGGCGGCGGTGACGATCACTGGCCTGCTGACGTTCGTCGGCGGCATGGTCGGCAGCGCGGCGAGCGGCGCCGCCGCGGTGTTCAACGGCATCCTGAACGTGATCGGCCAGATCACGGCGAACGGCAAGCGCGTCGACGACACGCACACCCACCGAGAAAACGGCGCGGGCAGCAATACCAGCCCGCCGAACTAAGGATTCCCATGCGGTACCGAAAACTCGACGCTGACGGCGATTACGTCTTCGGCGGGGGCGCGGCTGACTTCCTCGTGAATACGCCTGAGACGGTCGCGCAGGCCGTGCTGACGCGCCTTCGCCTGCTGCGCGGCGAATGGTTCATTGATACGACGGTGGGCATGCCGTGGGCGACCGACGTGCTCGGGAAGTACACCGGCGGCACCTACGACGCGGCGATTCGCCAATGCATCCTCGGCACGCAGGGTGTCACCGAGATCACGAGTTACTCGAGCTCGGTTGACCCTGCGACTCGCAAGCTGAGCGTCACCGCGACGATCAACACCATCTACGGCACCACCACGGTGCAAACGACGCTATGACGATTTCGAGCCCTGTTGCGGTAATCGACGCAAACGGTATCAGCGCGCCGTCGTATGCCGAGATCCTCGACTACTGGCAGACGACATATCGGTCGATCCAAGGCCAGGACATCTATATCGAGCCAGACAGCCAAGACGGCCAGTTTCTCGCCGTGCTATCGAAGGCGTTCAACGATTGCAACTCGATGGCGATCGCGGTCTACACCTCGTTCAGCCCAGCGACTGGCCAGGGTGCCGCGCTGTCGAGCAACGTGAAGATCAACGGGATCGCACGCAAGGTCGCGTCGTACTCGAGCGCCGACCTAGTGCTGGTCGGACAGGCCGGCGCCACGATCACGAACGGCGCGGCGAAGGACGGCAACGGCGTGAAATGGTTGCTGCCGTCGACCGTGACGATCCCGCCGAGCGGCACGATCACCGTCACGGCGACGTGCGCGACGATCGGCGCCGTCGCGGCGCGCGCCGGCACGATCAACCAGATCGCGACGCCGGCGTTCGGCTGGCAGACGGTGACGAACCCGGCGGACGCGGCCGCCGGCGCGCCGGTCGAATCCGACGCCGCGTTGCGCCAACGCCAGACCGTGTCGACGGCGCTGCCGTCGTTGACGGTTCTCGACGGGATCGTCGGCGCGGTGGCGAACACCGCGGGCGTCACGCGCTACGTCCCCTATGAGAACGACACGGACGCGACGGATGCGAATGGTCTCCCGTCGCATTCGATTTCGCTCGTGGTCGAGGGTGGCGACGCGACGGCGGTAGCCAACGCGATTGCGTCGAAGAAGACGCCAGGGGCGGGCACTTATGGCACGACGGCGATCGTCGTCACGGACATCTACGGCCGTCCGATCACGATTCGCTTCTTCCGTCCGACGGCCGCGCCAATCACGCCCACCGTCACGCTCAAGGCGCTCGCGGGCTACACGACGCAGACGGGCCAGCAGATCCAGCAGAAGGTGTCGGACTACGTCAACGGCGTGCAGATTGGAGGCGGCCTGTCCGGCAGCGTGGAGTGGGGCGACGCGCTCACGGCGGCGAACAGCGTCGGCGGCGGGGTGACTTTCAAGCTATCTGGGCTGGCGCTGAGCGGGCCGCGCGGCGCCGGCGCGCCGGACGTCGCGTTGCTCTTCAACGAAGCGGCGTCTTGCACGCCCGCGAGCGTGACGCTGGTGGTGACCTGACATGAAGGCTTGCTCAAAATGCAAAGTTGAAAAGCCGCTCGATCAGTTCAGCAAGGACTCCACTCGCAAGGATGGAAAACAGCGTCATTGCAAGGAGTGCAATCGGAAGGCTGGCGAAAAATATCGGGCGGTGAACCCTGAAAAAAGGCGCGCCATGTGCGAGTCCTGGTCGGCAAGAAACCCGGCCAAGAGGCGGGAATATAGCAAGCGCTACGACGACAAAAACCGCGAAAAGGTTGCGGAACGAAGGGCGCTGTACAGGAAAAATAATGCTGAAAAGCTAAAACGGTGGCAGTCCGAAAACAAAGAAACTCGACGAGCCAATGAAGCTAGGCGACGCTCTCGAAAGCGTGAATCTGGCGGGGCACACACCGCGGACGATGTGAAGGCGCTTGTCACTATGCAGAAGGGACGATGTGCTTGCTGCAAGTGCGACATCAGAAGGAATTATCACGTCGACCACGTAGTTCCGTTGGCTCGTGGCGGCAGTAATGATCGGTTGAATCTCCAGTTGCTTTGCCCTACCTGCAATCAGCGGAAGCACGCAAGAGACCCAATCGAATGGATGCAGTCTCAAGGGTACCTGCTATGACGGCATCTATTTCCGATTACACGGCACTGATCACGTCGCAGCACCGCGACAAGCCGCGTTTCGCGGCAACGGTAGCCGCCGTCGTGCAGCCGCTCGTCGACCAGATGAATCTGCTCGCGAGCATGCCTGGCAAGTTCGACCTGGACGTCGCCGTCGGCGATCAGCTCGATGCGGTCGGGTTGTGGGTGGGCGTGTCGCGACGGATCCGCACACCGTTGGCGGGAATCTACTTCTCGTTCGACATTGCAGGGCTTGGCTTCGACCAAGGGATCTGGAAGGGGCCGTTTGACCCAGACACCGGTTTGACCGTGCTCGACGACGACACGTATCGGCTGGTCATCCGCGCGAAGGTCGGCGCGAACCACTGGGACGGGACGCTCGAATCGAGCGCGGCGATCCTGAACAGCATCTTCGGCGCTGACACGCACGTCTTCATCGAGGACCACCAGGACATGTCGATGACGATCGGGATCTCCGGAAAGGTGCCCTCCGCAGTATTTCTTGCGCTGCTCGCGGGCGGCTACATCCCGCTGAAACCCGAGGGCGTGCGCGTCAACTACACGGTCGTCACGACGGTCGACGGCGCGCCGTTGTTCGGCTTCGACATGAACAACCAGTTTGTCGCCGGCTTCGACGTCGGCGTGTGGGGCCGGCCCGTCTGACCCGCAGAACGAATTCCACGCCTTGAGCCGCCTTCGGGCGGTATTTTTTTGCTCGGAGCATTGATGGTAACCAATGACTTTCTCGCGTTCGGCGGCGGTGGCGCTGCAAACGTCATCGATCAGGCTACCTACGCTGCGCTCGTAGCTCGCCTGACCGGCTTCCAGTCCGGAGCGGCGCAGTCGGGTCAGCTCAATAAGGTCTGGCGCCAGTCCAGCATCATGGCTGCGGTCGTCGCACAGTTCGCCGCGGACTATTCTGGTCAGAACTCGACGGACGACGGCACTACCGCGACGCTCGAGGCAAACCTCATCGCAGCGATCCGGAACGTCACGAAGGCGAGCGTTTTGCTCGTCGACACTGGGGCGGTGAATTCCTATGCCGCGGCGAATACGCCCCCACTGGTTGCTGGCCAGTTGACGAATGGCCTGATTCAACAGGTCGTCATCGCTCATACGAACACGGGCGCGTCGACGTACGCCCCAGATGGGTTGACCGCTTCGCCGATCTACGGGCTCGGCCTCCAGCCTCTGCAGAGTAACGAGCTGCTGATCAACAGTACCGCAGTCCTGATGCGCGCGACCATCGCAGGCGTGAACGGCGGCAACCCGATCTGGGTGCTCATGGAGTGCGCCGGCGGTGCGCAGCAGGTCCCGGTGCCCACGCAAAGCCAGCATGCCGCCCAGCTCGCGAACATCGGGAATTTTCAGGGTGTCGTCACGGTGTCTGCCAACTTCACGATCCCGAGTACCGGATTCGGGAACGTGTACCAGACGGCGCCTGGGAGCACCGGCGGCTTTACCATCACCATGCCGAGCGCGGCTGGCAACAGCGGAAAGTGCGTTGCCATTTTCAACTCGAGCAGCGGCAGCATTACACTCAGCGCGAGTAACATCAATACCGCATATGGTTCAGGGTCATCGGTTGTATTGCCACCTGGCTCGACGGCGCTCCTTTCCTGCGACAACACTTCGTACAACGGTATTGGGGGCTCTGCCGGCTCTGGCTCAGGCGTCCGACCGCAAGCAGCGAGCGGTACCGGACAATGGACAAATCCGAGCTTGACTGGCTCTGGAGGCAGCACGTTTTGGACGTTGCCGCCTGGTGGATCCTGGGCATATTTCGTATCCAATAGCGGATCTTCTTCCGCTGGTATTGCAGCAGGCGGAAGCAATGTAATGGGCCCATTTACGGCGTCGAATTCAATTGGATTTTGCTGGAGAATTTTGTAATGACTGGTAAAACGATTGATTTCGCCAAAATGGGATTTGCTTCTAGCGTATCGGCAACGTCCATGACTCCATCTGTGGATGGCTATTGGGGCACCTTGAA
Organism: Burkholderia pyrrocinia; assembly: GCA_001527685.1. GTDB lineage: Bacteria > Pseudomonadota > Gammaproteobacteria > Burkholderiales > Burkholderiaceae > Burkholderia > Burkholderia pyrrocinia_D. Next base: position 226,422 of record LOZU01000072.1, on the reverse strand, counting down.
CGGGTTGCCATACCATATCCATCCATCCGTTACACCGGAAGCGTTTTTGTCACTCGAAGCGGCAATCGCAGCTGATGAAGTGACGGTCGAGTCTTATGCCGCGCCGCAAATTTCGCTTTCGCAGGCGCAAGCATCGCAGAAGTCGGCTATCGATTTGGCATATGCAAACGCCATCGCGCAGCCTGTGAGCTTCAAGACAGCTGGCGGGGTTGTGGGAACGTTCGATGCGGACAAGGAAAGCCAAGCAGCCGTGATGCAAGCCGCCCAAGGCTATGCATTGGCGGGAGCAGTTCCGGCGGGCTTCTATTGGGTATCGCACGAGAATGCGCAGGTGCCATTCGTGCTCACTGATCTTGATGGCCTGTATCAGGCAATGCTGGCGCAGGGGTGGGCCGCGATGCAAAAGCGGCAGAACCTTAAAGCAGAAATCGGAGCCGCTGAGACCGTTGCAGCTGTGCAAGCGGTTGTGTGGGAGTGATGAGACGGAAACGCCCGCATTGAGCGGGCGTTTTGCATTACTGAGGGACCAGTTTTGGTGAGGACGGCTGCTTCTTGAACAGTCTCCGGCTCGGGTAGTCCACCAGATACAGAGCCGTAAGTGATACGGCAAAGGCCATGCCCAGCTGCATCGCCGAGCGATTAACCCCTAGCGAGAGTGCAACAATTAGCGCGGGGATATGGAAAAGGTACAGCGGATACGACCAGTCGCCGAGGAAGTTGAGCGCTGCGATGACCTTCTCGGAGAACTGCTTCCCTTCGCTCAAGACGAGCACAAACACCGTAATGAACATGGGCACGCCCGTTGAGTGCTGGATGGTCAGAGCGAACAGCGACGGTGCGACCAGGATCGTGAACCCGAAGGGAGTGCCGCGAAGGCGGTAATACAGAAAGCCGGTCACCCAAACCCACGATAGGCCGATGATGGACTTCCCGGCGAGGAACTGGTCCATGCCCGCGACGCCAGGTTGCGGGCCATTGAGATTCAGGAAGTAGAGGAACGAAGCCAGCATCCATGCCAGCAGCATCGTGTTCGTTGCCCGCTTGAGGATCGGGGAGATCATGTAGTGCCACCATTCGCCGGCGAGGGACCAGATCGGACCAAGTGTCGGGATGGGGCCGGTGATGATGGTTTGTAGCATCAGCAGCGATGCAATGACCGTCAGTCCGCTCGGGACTGGCATTCGTTGTCCGTCGATCGGCCACGTGAATCCGTTCGGTGCCAAGAGATACATGGACATGCCGAATGCGATGGCTGCAAGATACAGCGGCCAAATGCGGAGGAACCGGCGCCGATAGAATCCGGAATTTTCCCGCTCGAGGCTTGCGGAAATGCTATATCCCGAAAGGATGAAGAACCCGTAGACGGCGCTGAGAGGATTCAGGTAGCCGCCACCGAAAATTTGATAGGGATCGGGGCGCACCAAAAAGACAAAGTGGCCGGCAACTACGACGACGGATAGAAAGAAGCGTAATCCGGCCAAAATGGCCCAATGGCTATCAGTAGTGGGGTTCTTCGCGAAATTCATCTTGTAGTGGTTATCGGGTCAATTCACCAGTACGTCATCGCGTCGCGTTGCTGCCGCATATGGCCCGCAGCCCAGTGTCGACGCGATTTCGTTCCTAGAGCGTAGGGATTGAAATCATCGAGCCGCTCCGCAGCGCGGTATCCGGCTTTGTAGGCATATGTGTGTTCGATCTCCTTCTCAGCGTCTCGATGCAGAAGCGAGCGTAATGCGGTTGTAAGAAAGGCCCTCATTGTTATGTTCCCCGGTCACATTCGTCATATCATTTTTTTGGGCGCATTATATAGTCAGTCGCGCAACATTTCTTTCGCGACGGGCAATAGTGTTGGAAAGTGGTTCGCTTCCTTGAAGGCATAGCCAGCGTCATCTGGGTGCACGCAGTCCGACGAGATGAGCTTCAGGTTCCAGACTGGGTAGAGCTTGAATGCGTCGTAGGTCGGCAGGACCGTGAGCCCCTGCGTCGCCGCGAACTGGCGCATCGTCGCGACGAACTCGTCCGTCATGGAAATATCGAATCCCGGCCGGCAGATGGGATTAGGCTCTTCGAGGACCGGTACAGCGCCGGCCGCCTTGACCGTTTGCACCCACTGCTGCAGCCACGAGCGGTACTGGTCGGGCGTCGCGCGGAGCAGGTACTGATCGTTGATCTGGCTGTTGGTGATCACGATGTCGGCCGGCGTCGGAAGCTGCGCGAGGCGCGTCGCGAGCGGCGTTGGCACGGGCGCAGTGCCCTGGAGGTCTGCGGGGAGTGTGCTGCCTGGGATGGAGCCGTCGATGACCGTGACTACGCCGGCGCCGAGCGCCTTGTCGAAATCAGCCTGCAGGAGCTGCGCGGGCGACTGTATAGCTCGCCTGGTGAGCGGTTGGCCAGAGCTTGGAGCAGCCTGTAGCGTCGGCGAATCAGGATTTTCACCCCAGTTGGTCGAATCGCCGTCGGCGTAGATGACGATGTGCGTCTTCGGCCTGGCGGCCGATGCTGGCGTCGGCACGCTTCCTGATGTCGTTGGCAAGCCGGGCGCGTTGTCACCGCCACCACCACATGCGCAAAGAGAAAGGGCGAGCGCAGCCCCCGCGGCCAGCGCGGTAATGCGATTTTTCATGGATTTACCTCAGGGATAGCCCGATTTGGGCGATGGGTAGACACGAGCCGCCTTCGGGCGGCTTTTCATTTACGGGGAACAGATGAAGAGCGATCTCGCAGCAAGCGTGGCGAAGGCTGCGCCGGCGGTGGGCAGCAACTTTTGGTTGTGGCTGACCAGCCACGACATCAACTGGTATGTCGCGCTTGCGACGCTCGGCTACATCGGGCTGCAGGCGTTCTACCTGATCAAGAACAAAGGGAAGAGGGAGTTGCTCGATGGCTAACGTGCCGAAGAAGACGCTGGTGGGTGTTGTGGGGGCTGCTACGGCAGCCCTTCTTGTTTCTATCGTCCCGAAGTTCGAGGGGACGAAGCTGGTCGGCTACCTCGATCCGGTTGGCATCCCGACGAAGTGCATGGGCGACACGACGAACGTCGTCGTCGGCCAACGATACAGCGGGGCGGAGTGCCGCGAGTCGCTCGAGCGGCAGCTGATCGCGCACGCCGAGCCGGTGCTGAAGTGCACGCCGGTGCTGAAAGGGCACACCTATCAGCTCGCGGCTGCGGTGAGCTTCGCCTACAACGTCGGCACGTCGGCGTACTGCGGCAGTGATACGGCGAAGCGCTTCAACGCCGGTGACTGGCGCGGCGCATGCCGCGCGATGAACCAGTCGGACGCGGGCCGGCCGCAGTGGGTCTATTCGGACGGGCGCGTGTTGCCCGGCCTGGTGAAACGGCGCGCCGAGGAGCGTGCACTGTGCGAGCGCGACCTATGACGACCACGAAAACTCACGAGACGCGCCGGACGCTGTCCGAGGACGTGTTCTACCCGGACCACGAGCCGCGCGCCGAGTCGGCGACGTTTCGCGCGAGCAAGCGCGCGATGAAGAAGGAGGGCGGCTACGTCTGCGCGATGTGCGGCGACGACCAGGCGGTCGAGTCGCACCACCGGTTCTTCGAGTGGGCGTTCTCACACGCGAACGACTGGAAGTGGATCCGCGGCGTCGCGCTCAACCAGGTCGACACGATGTTCAGCCACAAGCTGCAGCGCGTCGTGCCGATCCCGCGGCAGCACCCGGTCTGGGACGTGATCAGGCTGACGCAGGGCTTCGACTGGGAGGCGTTCGATCCGACTCGGCCCGAGACGTTCGTCGATTCGACCTACAACCAACTGCTGCTGTGCGCGCTGCACCACCGCGGCAAGGATCACGGCCGGCACGAGGAAAGCGACCCGATCTGGAGCGTGCAAGCGTTCCTGCTGCCGGGCTTCGTCTACTCGCCGGACGAGCTCAAGCAGCTGCACGCGAAGGAGCCGAAATGATCTTCCTGAAATTCGCATGGCCGTATCTGTTGGCCGCGCTGCTCGGCGCGGCGGCCGGCGCCGGCATCGAGCGCCTGATCGGCGCTCGCGAGCTCGCCGACGAGCAGGCCGCGCGCGCGGCGGACGCGCGGCGGCATGCCGGTGACCTGGCCGAGGTCTCGCAGGCGGCGCTCGCCGCGGAACAGCGCGCGATCGCCGCCCACGACGCGGCCGCCTCGCGGGTGGCCGCCGTCGACGCACAACTCACGAAGGAGCGAAACGACCATGAAAACGAAAATCGCAGCGTGCGCGCTGCTCTCGCTGCTGGCAATGACCGGCTGCGCGTCGCCGTCCGGAACTGCACTGCAGCCGGTGCCGACGGTCTGCCCGGAGCTGCCGGCGCCGCCGGCGTGGGCGATGGTGCCGCCGCCGTCGCAGACCTCGACCCAGCGGTTGCGGAGCGCGTTTTCGGGGTCGCTGGCGACGACCAGCGCGAAATCGACAAACTGAAGGCGGTGCAGGGGTGGGCGTGCGCAGTACGGCCGGCGACGCCGGGCTGCAGGTGATCGCGAACTGGGAGCCGGGAACGCAGACGGACGGCCTTTTCTAGTCCATCGGACCGCAACTGTTAGGGACGGTCAAATTTCGATGGCGCTGCGCCACGGCGCCGCCGCGGCCGTTACGATGCTCGTTCCGTCAGACGACAGTACGAGGCAGGATTGCCGATGTACAACACCCTCTATGTCCCGCTGAATATCGGCACGTGGCAGTGTATGTTGATGCCGCGCCGTCAGTACGACACCAGCAGCATCGATATCCGCTGGGCTTACCGCCGCCGCCGTGACGACATCGAGCGCTTCCAACCGGCGTCGATGCGGAGCCGGGCAAGTTCGAGTTGGTCGTCCAGTTCAAGGCAGGACCAGCAGCGCGAAGACGAAGCGATCAACCGCTGCTTACTCGAAGAGGACTGTCGGGCCTTCGACCTCTACTTCCGGCCAAACTGGGATCTCCGCAGCATCACCGGCGGCCAGGCCCTTAATGCCGTTCAGTCCTTCCTCCGCGAATCCCTCAATCTCGCGCACTGGAACCTGCCGACCGACAACGCCGGCGTCGAGCGTGTACTCCGTAGGGCAGTTGCGTACGGGGATCTGGTGCCGATCGTCAACCGTGACCAGTCGAGCACCGCGTCTACGTTTCGTCCGACGCCCGCGCCGCAGCGCTGGCCAACGAGGTCGACTTACAGTAGCCAGGTGATTCCTGTGTCGTACTACGGTGGTCCATCCGGAGCAGCGGGTGGTGGAAGTGGCGGTGGCGGGTCGGTCCCGGCGGCCGTGCTAGCGGCTTCCGCAATCGATGGCGATGACGGCGGTGGTGCCTTCGACTGGCTCGGCATGGCCGAAGCCGTCGCTGGGGCCGCGCTCGGTGCTGCTGTCGGTTCGGAGGATGGAGGGGACGACACAGCAGCCGGCTTTGTCGCGGCTGACGATGGGAGCGACGACACGGCAACGCTGCTAGGCGACGCGCAACCGTTTGAGTATCAACCGGACACGCTGAATGGCGATGCGTTCGATATAGCCAAGACCCCCAACGAAGGTGAGCCAGGGACGTGGTATACAAATTCAGGCAGCGGACAGATGCGCCTATATGGCGACGACGGCAAGCCGGTGGTTGACTTTGATTTTGACCATGATCACGGTCAAGGAATCCCTCACGCGCACAATTGGGCAATCAACCCGCTCACCGGAAAATTGACGCGTGGATCGGGCGCGCCGATGTCCATTCTTCCGTAATTGAATCAGAGTGCTATATGGATAACGTCCAATACAGGAATGTAATCGGTCTCGAAGGAGTTCCGACTTTCCACGACGCTGAATTGATCCGGATCGAGCATCGTCCTAGCAGCCGAGAACTCCTGCTCGAGTTCCAGCGGGTTGACGGATCAGTCGGAACATTTCGCTTTGTCGGGGTCCTGTCTCAGCGCATGGTTGACTTTGCAGAGCAAAACGTCGTCTCCCGTCTGCTGATTTCCCCGGCGTATTCGTTTTCGACCGCTGAGCTTCGTCAATGGTTAAGCTGGGTTGACGGCCGAACGGACTCACGCCCTCGGGTCGTTGATGCGTCGATGGTTGGGCAATTCGCAGACGACCTTACGTCAAGCCGTCGAGCGTTGTTCGTTCTGGAGCCCTCGTGCGGGGCTGAAGCTGCGGTAGTTTGCGAGGCAATCGAGTTGCGTCTGGAAACCGACAGCTAATTGCGCAAGGGAGGACAGTGTTTTCGAATTACCGCATGCTGGCGCGCCTCATCTCATCTCTCAGCAGATGCCGCAGCCGTTGGAACGGCCCAAAGGGGCCGCTCAGTTCGCCCTTGTCCTTGGCGGATCGATCCCACGTTTCCCACCAGTCCATGATTTTCTGAAGCGATCTCCGGAGCATGACGATCTCAAGGATCAGGCGACGAACCTCCGGATCGCGGTGCGTGCGCCACATCTCACGCAGTTCAGTGTCGCTCGGCGCGTTGAAGGCGGGCATCCTGGGCGCGCGTTTGACGAACGGATCCTTGAGCGGCACCACGTTCCGGTCGACCTTCGTTTCTTCGAGCGGCCGCGCGTCGGCATCGGGGATCAACTGGCCGATATACGAGACCACCTCATCGGCCGTGAACGGCATGTACGTGCGTCGGCGCTCGCCGCTGTCGGGGTCCGTGTACTCCCAGATGTATGCCCAGCGGGGTTTCATAGTACAAAATATCACTGTATGTTTATACAGTGTATCGCGCGGTAAGATGCTCTCGTCAAGTCTCAAAAATGGGGGCGGGCGATGTGCACGAACTACCGAGCACCTGGTGAGGACCCGGGCATCAGCGAACTGAAGCTCGGTCTTGTCGACCTCTGGAAGCGGACACCATGGGAGCCCGAGATTTGGCCGGACTATGCCGCGCCGATCGTGCGAGCCGACGGCGCCGGCGCGGTGGCCGTGATCGCGAACTTCGGCATGATCCCCAAGGACCACCAGCCGCCGGGCAAGAAGTACATGACCGTGAACGCCCGCGCGGAGACGGTCGGCGAGAAGCCAGCGTATCGGAACGCCTGGCACGCTGGGCAGCGCTGCCTCATTCCGGCGCGCTGGATTTATGAGCCGAACTGGGAGACAGGCAAGCACGTACGCTACCGGATCGGCGTGGCCAACTGGCAGCCGTACTGTGTCGCTGGCGTGTGGAGAGCATGGAAGGGGCCGGACGGCGCCGAGACGCTCGCGATGGCGATGCTGACCGTCAACGCAGACGAGCATCCGGTCATGAAGCACATGCACCGGCTCGGCGACGAGAAGCGGTCGGTTGTGATCCTGCGGCCGGCCGACTACGACGAGTGGCTACACACGAAGAACGTCGACGCGGCGCGGGCGATGCTACAGCTTTGTCCGGCCAATGCGATGGTGGCCGAGCCGGCGCCGAAGTAGTGCGTCACAAACGGATTCTGGGGGATGTGGGGATTTGATGCGATGGCGAACGACATTGACCGCGCTGCGGGAGCTATATCAGCTTGGGCGGCTACAAAGCCAAGCATTCGACGAGTATTCATTTTCGGCAGCCGCGTGCGCAACGATTTTCGAGAGGACAGTGACCTCGACGTTGCAATCGAGATTGACGGCGTAAATGGCAATGCTCAAGCAACATGGATGTTCGATACAGAATCGTGGCGCGCTGAGATTGCCGGGCTTGTGCCGTTTGAGGTCGATCTACAACACTTCGACGGCGACGAGACGCCAGTTATAAAGGACGCGATCAGCCAATCGAGCATTTTGGTGTATGAGCGTGAGGGCCTGACTTGACTGGTGGCAGAGCGTTCATCCGGGATCTCATTTTTCGGAACGCGTGTCCGCAAACCCTTGTCACACCTAGCTGCAATAGTCGCAAACTATTCCGAAATTTGACGGCTAAGGATTTGATATTATTGGGAAAAACGCTATTCTCGTACTGGATTGTGATTCCTGTCGTCGTGGGTTCGAGTCCCATCAGCCACCCCAAAGAATGCTTCAACAAAACAGGCGCCTCGGCGCCTGTTTTGCTTTGCGGGGACAACTCGAGGACGTTAGCGTCGGTTCGAGCCTCGCCATTTCCAGAGCGTTCTGCTCGCCATCCATCCATATCGCGTCAGTCGTGAGGAACATCTCGGTGCTGTGTCCGAGTTGTTTCGCGCAAAAGGTCGGGGCCATTCCGGCCGTTGGCATGACAGTCGCGTAGCTATGTCGCATGTTGTACGGGCGTCGATAGCGAATCCCGAGTCGTGTCAGAATCGGCGTCCAAAAACTGCGACGGAATGCACGCTAATCCTCCCAGCGCGTGCTGCATCTTGGATCGTGGCAGATTGCTGCGCCAGCAATTCCCGTGAACGCACGCTACCGCTTCAAGGCACTAATCGCGCGGCCACTCAGCCGGACCGTGCACGCGATGGCCGTCTTCGTGCGATCGTGTTGTTCGCCTCGGGCGGGCGCTTCCGCAACGAGGATTGTTCCGCTCGGCAGGTCCACGTTCAGCCATTGCAGGCCGAAGATCTCCGAAGTTCGCAGCCCGGTCCAGAACCAGAAGTCGATCGGTTGTGCACTTGCGCTGGATGCACACGCACAGCCCCCGCAATGATCGTTTTCGATTCTTCGCGGGAGAACGGATGCGGCGGCGGCTCCTGATGCTTCGCACGCGGCACGTCGTCCGATCCTTGCGTAGAGCCGACCTTGTTGTTGATGGTCTTGCCGCATAGGTCGGCGCGGCTGGCGACGGACCCATGAACCTGATCGCAAGAGGCGAGCGGGGTGTTATCGCACGGCGCGCGCTACAAGCGATCGTCTGGGTTCGTGAAATACAGGTTGTAGGTTGTTCTGCGGGCGCAGTCCATCCGAGTTTGCGGCGCAATTTCCCGGACGTGGCGCGACGGGGAGGCGTTTGACGGCGGGTCACGCGTGATTGCCACCGTGAACAATTGGTGTGTGCCGCGTTAGCGGCCTTCGAATTGTTCACGGAATGGTATTCAATTACGACTGTGTGTTTAATTTGCCGGCTGCATGTTCGAACTTCTGTTGAGCATCTTCGCCGTGATAGGTGACCGGTTGATCGCCACTGGTATCAACATAGGTCTTGCTTCCTCCTTGCTCCATAGTGAATGTTCCAGCGACTTCTCGCCGGTATTCCGCAACCGGCAATAGCAGCTCGTGCTCCCTGCTATTCGCCGGATTTGTCTGCGCGCGATCTGTATGGAGAATCGAGAAGACCGCCGGATTTCCTCGTGCGAGAGAGTCCTGAGCGTAAGACTCTTGACTGTTTTGCCCAACCGTATATTCGGGTGTGCCGGAGAGGAATGGGCTGTTGCTACTTGATTTTGCGTGTTGCATCGCCAGCTTCTTGAACTCTTCGCTGCTGAGGCTTCTAGAATCTTTTGCTTTTTGCAATGACTCTTCGAATTTCTCGATATTCTTCTCAGATGTCGCAATGGGCGCCGGCTTCTTTCCTTGTTGGATCTGTTCCGCATATTTCAATTGATGTGTCGCTAGCCGGTTCTTTTCCACATTGAGCTTATGCATTGCGCTCGAGATGTGTGGAACATTCACAGGATCATGGCTGGGCAACGGGGATTCTTTTTCTTTCCGAACGAAACGTTGCAAATTGCTCTGAAGCAGCTCGTTGGTCGGGACACGACGAGGAGAAATGGGCCTTGAAGGTTGCTGAGCGGATGAGTCGTCGCTGTGGCCTTGAATGTGTGCAGTGCCGGGCGTGCCGGAGATACGAGAAGCGTCCATTGCATTTCCTCCAAATACGTATTCGTTGGTCCGAACCCTCATGGTCAACTCAATCGATAGCCCATCGTGTAGAACCGCGAAGCTGCAGCCACGATTGCGAAGTTATTGCGTGCGAATCCTGAAGCAGAATGAGCCCGGGTCAGAAGCGGAGATTTCCGGCTTCAGCACCGCATCGATCAAGCCACCGCGCTATGATTGACGGACGCGTAGCCTGAACACTTTGCCGAGCGATCCCACGGAGGGCACCATGTCCATCTTTGCAGTGAATGGCGTAAGAATCGATCCGCTGACCAGGCGCGTGACGCACGTGCGTTGGGCGCAGGTCAATCCCCAGGACAACAACTGGGTTGAAGCGCCGCGCGAGGCACCTGTCGTGGACGTAGTTGATGCAATCGCGGGCGGCGACGATGTCTACACGATCTTCTCGGTCGGCGGCCAACGTGTCATTGGCCCGGAACTGAAGACGGTTGTGTACCGCGATGCCTCGGAGGGGATTGAGCTCGACGTCGACGCAACCAAAGTGTCGCGTACGCTGGATGAGCTTCCGCAGATCTGATCGAGAATGGCCTGCATCATCGAGCCGACATATCGAATCGGCATGCAGGCGGTTCCTCTAACCCGACCAAACTTGCCGCGTCTGGTGAGCATCAAATCGGCGGCCTCGTCCGCCTTTGCGCCGATAGAGATTCTGTAAATCTCAATAGCGGTCCGGCCTTTTAACGAGCATGCACCCGCTATAGACACCAAGCCGGCTCCCGAAATCTTCCACGCGCATGGTCTTTGCGCGGGGCTCCCACGGGTCATTGTAAAAAACAACAGAGTCCTGCACCCCCGTGACGACGATAGCGTGAGCGCTTCCATATAGAAAAGCACCACCGGCCCAGATGGGGCCGTGCTTCACAAGCACATCGGCCAGCCATTCGGCAGTGACGACGGGAGTAGGCCGGTCGAGCTTCCTGAGCCCTTCGGCCGTGGCGAGCTTATCGATCGAATTGATATCGAGCCCCTTGTCCTTAAGCCAGATTTTGGGCAGGCCCCGGCGCGGCCCGGGACGAAAGTGGTACGAAACCATGCACGCCGCCGCATACCAGCACGCCTGTTGCCCGTGTGGATGTAGGCCCTGCTTTCCGGCCGGCAGCGTGAGCGGCGTGCCGTCCGAGGCAGTCTGCTGGCCGACGAGCGGCACGTCCAGCCTGATGTTCGGTCGACTCATGCGAAGTCTCCGGGGTGGGGCCAATTGCTGAAGAATAGGAAGGTTCAACAGCGGATGCAACGGCATTCGCGGCTACACGGCCGACGACGGCGGCGCGTATTTCGGCTTCGCGGCATGCTTGGCGCGGATCTTGTCGACCTTCGTCCAGATGTCCGCGAGCTCGGTTTCTCCGGCCGCGTGCATGTCCAACTCATTCGCGAGACAGAGCGCCGCCAATGTCACCATGACGCCGCCGACCTCCTGTGCGGGCTCACCGGCCGGGCGCCCGAACGTATAGTCAACGAACTGGTGCGCCTCGCTTGCGGTACAGCCGCATGCCTGTACCAGTTCGAGCGCTTCTTCGAGGAAGCGATGATTCCGCTCCGTGCGATCGGTCGTGATCTTCGCACCGAAGCATTCGAGCATCCACGGTTGCACGCGCGCCTGAAACGACGAAGGTGTCGCGGCATGCATGAGTCCGGCCGCTTCCGGGCCGGTCTTATGGGCCGTTACTGCAGGCGGCTCGGCAGCGGATGCGGTGAGGAGGGCGAGAGCAGACTGGACGGCGCGCTCGAGCGCCTTGATATCCGCATCATCACGTGCACGGGCGCGATCGGCTGAAATCACATTCTCGGCCGCGAACAGGATACTGCCGATGCAGTCCGTCAGCGCATCGGCGCGGCTCGTTTCGTCGTGCGTGGTCATCATCATGGCTCCGGTAAAACACATTGCGTTCGGTGGCAACTTCGAAATCGTTGTTAAAGCAACCTTCTCGTATGGTATAGAAAGTCCCGGCATGCAGGCGTTTTGCGGCGAACGATCGAGCAATCGCAACGCAAGCGCATCGGTGATCGAGAAACCCGTCAAAGGAAAAGACACCTGTGAAGATCATGATTGTCGGCGCCAGCAAGGGGCTGGGCCGTGCATTTGTCGAAGGCCTGTGCAACCCTGGCGACACTGTCATCGGCGTATCGCGCAAGCGACCGGACGGGCTGACGTTGCCTGACGCCGTCGATCTCCGGTGGATCGAGGCGGACATGGCGTCCCCTGCCGATGCCGTCGCGCAAATCGCACGAGCCGCGCCCGCCGAGCTGGATGTGCTGATCTGCAACCTCGGGATCTGGGAGGAGAAGGCCTTCTCCGACGCCTATGCTTTCCTGGACGATTCGGACGACACCATTGCGAATCTGGTGAACGTCAACATCACGGCCACCTTGCTGCTGCTCAAGCGTCTGGTGCCGAGGCTGCTGCATGCCGACAAGCCGCAGTTGTTCCTGACCGGGTCGACATCGGCACTTCGGCAAAGCGGGCGCCCGGAAGTGGCGTTCGGGGCGTCGAAGTTCGCGCTCAATGGTATTGCCGATGCGCTGCGCGAGGGGTTCAGGGGCAGCCGCCTGGCCGTCACGTGCCTGCAGCTCGGCTACCTGAATACCGACGATGTCCTGTCTGTCCCGCTGGAAGACGCCGCGGCGCGCGGCGATGGCCAGCGCGTGCCGGTCCATGACGTGGTGGCCGTGGTGCGCGCGCTGCTGCGCCTGTCCAACGCGTCGTTTGTCCGGGAGCTGGTCATGCCCGCGATTGCGGACGAACGCTTTTGAGCCAGTTGTGGAGCCCGGCGAGGTCGGAACAGGCCTGACCGAGCATTCGAAAAACTTCCCGGATGTGTGGCCAAGCCGCGTCGCGTGACCTATGCTGGAGCGATTCACCGTTCACGGGTACGGTGTTGCGATCGTCCACGCACCGTCCCCGGATTGCTCGCCATTCAATGCGGAGGCTGACATGTCGGAGCGCGCGGTTGTCGACGAGAACGGCTATCTGTGTTTCTGCGAGGCATATGAAGAGCCTCAGGGCGTGTGGCGTGCGCTGGTCCGGTTCGAGCGCAAGAGCGACCACGCGGCGATGAAGACGCACATCCCCGGCATGACGCACAAGATCGACGAGACATTTGCGACTCACCATGAAGCGATGGGCGCCGCGAAAGCCTATGCCCGATATAAGGCGTCGCAAGATGAAACAGGTCTCCAGGCGGGGCAAGCGAACCTTTCCGACGGCTGAATCCGGCGCGAAATCCGCTTGTCGGCTGTTGCGACGTTTGTCCGCTTCCTTCCTCCCGACAGATGATTTCCGACACACTGTACGAAGACCCGGACCTCGCCAGCTTCTACGATGCCGACAATGACTGGAGCCCCAGCTTCGACACCTGTCTGGCGCTGGCCCAAGGCTGCGCGTCGGTGCTGGACCTTGGCTGCGGCACAGGCGTGCTGAGTGCCGCCATCGCACGGGCAGGCTGCGGCGCCGTGTGGGGCGTCGATCCCGCAGTGGCGATGCTCGCGATCGCACGCGTACGCCCCGGCGGCGACCGGGTGAACTGGGTTGCCGCCGACGGCCGCAACGTGCGCGTTGGCCGTCGCTTCGATCTCGTGATGATGACGGGCCACGCGTTCCAGGTGTTCCTGACGCAGGCCGACCGGCTCGCCGTGCTCCAGACGGTCGCCGCGCACCTTGCGCCGCACGGGCGCTTCATCTTCGACAGCCGGAACCCCGCCGTCGAGGCGTGGCGGGAATGGATTCCTGCCGAATCCGGGCGCCAGGTCGACCATCCCGAGCTGGGGCCGGCACAAGCGTGGAACGATGTCTCGCGGGATCCGGAAACGGGAATCGTCACCTATGAAACGTGCTACCGGGTGGCTGCCGATGGCCGGCTATTGCGTTCGCGTTCCCGCATCGCGTTTCCATCAAGGGAGGAAATCGACGAACTGCTGAAGCTTGCCGGCCTGACCGTGGACACATGGCTGGGCGACTGGACCGGCAGCCCGTGCAGCCCGGATTCTCCCGAGATGATCCCCATCGGCCGATTGAAGGCAGGTGACGGCGCTGTCGAACACGCCGGACGCAAATCAGGCGGGAAGCAAGGCTGAAGGGTGCGGGATGCCGTCCGTGGCGCCGCGAAGGGATCGAATCTGTGCCCTTTGTCCTTGCGGCCGTTCGGTCTGGACTGCGCGCTGTCAGGATGTCCCCTCGTGCCTGAGCGTGCTGCCCGGGCCCCGCCTGTTTCTCCGCGGGTTATTGACGTTCCCATGGATCGAACGATCCCTGGGGACTTTTTTCATGCAAGGGCGGGGCGGCGATGTCCGATCCTTTGCCGCATGAACTGTGATGCGCGAATGCCGGCCGATATGTACACCCGTCCGGCACGGCCGCGTCGCTAAACTTCAAGGCGTCCGACCTTACCCGAATGCTTCAAGACCCTCGGTCGGACACCGTGTCTCTCAACGGTTTTTTACATCCCCATGGTTTCAAGGCCCATGGGGATTTTTTTCGTCCGGCCGCGACGCGTGTGTGGACGCGGACGTAAACCGGATTCCGCCTACACGCCTTCGACCAGCACCGCGCGAAAGCGCGCGCCCTTGAAGCGATGCTGGGCTACCGCCTGGTATTCGGGCCCGTGATACCACGCATGCGCGGCCGCCTTCGACGGAAACTCGACGATCACGACGCCTTCCGGGCCTTCGCCCTCGAGCGTCTCCTGCGGGCCGTACGCGGCGAGCAGCTTCACCGGATGGCCGGCGAGCGTTGCGCCGACCTTGCTCTGGTAGACGTCGAGTTCCTGCTGATCCTGCGTGCTTTCGCGGGTGAAAACGATATAGGTCGCCAAGATTGCACTCCTGATGCGGTTCGGAATGACCCGACGCCTCGGAGCCGTCGGGCCGCCAGCTGTCGCGCATCACGCCACCGGCGTGGCGCGGCAGTGCCGTCAGCTTACAGAGGTTCGCGAAAGAACGTCGTGACCCTTGCCGGCGAGCGGGAGCCGCATGTCCGCGACGCCATCCGGCGAAAAATATTTTTTACCTCGCATGTCGATTCCGCATCGGTTCGTCCGTCGTGTGATCGGAGGCGTGCGCATCGCGCGCCGCGTTCCGTTTTTCGACCCGATCATCCACTGAAGGAGCACGCTCATGTCCACGTCCGTCAAACCGATCCCGGAAGGGATGCGCACGCTGACGCCCCATCTGATCTGCGCCGGCGCCGCCGATGCGATCGAGTTCTACAAGCGGGCGTTCGACGCGGTCGAGCGAATGCGCCTGCCGGCGCCGAACGGCCAGCTCGCGCACGCCTGCCTGAGCATCGGCGATTCGACGCTGATGCTCGTCGACGAAATGCCCGAGCACGGCGCACTCGGGCCGAAGGCGCTGAAAGGAACGGCGGTCTGCCTGCACCTGTACGTGCCGGATGTCGACGCGGCGATCGCGCGGGCGGTCGCGGCAGGCGCGCAGGTCACGATGCCGGCCGCCGACATGTTCTGGGGCGATCGCTACGGCCAGGTCGAGGATCCGTTCGGCCATCGCTGGTCGCTCGCGACGCACCAGCGCGACCTGACGCCGGAGCAGATCGCCGAGGCGATGGCCAGCGCGCCGCCGTGCGGCGCGTGACCGGCGCGCGAGCGCGGCGTTGCGCTCAGGTGCGCGCCGCCTTGTCGCGCTGCTTGTGCTCGTACATGTGACGGTCCGCCGACGCGAGCAGATCCGACACCGACTGATGGCACGCCGGATCGTACGCGACATGGCCGGCGCTGAACCGGATCGCGTAGCCGCGCGCGTCCGCGGCGTTGCGCGCCGCGAGCGCGCGGGCGACGCGATCGACGGGCTCGTCGGCGTCACCCTCGTCGGTCGCGCTCAGCAGGACGACGAATTCGTCGCCGCCGAGCCGCGCGATCACGTCGCTGTCGCGCAGCGCGCCCGTCAGCGTTTCCGCGAACGCCTTGAGCGCGCGGTCGCCTTCGGCATGGCCGAAGCGGTCGTTGATCGCCTTGAATTCGTTCAGGTCGAAGAACAGCAGCACCGCGTGCCGGTCGAGCCGCGCGCAGAGGCTCAGCACGTGCCGGGCGAGCATCTCGAAGCCGCGCCGGTTCGTCAGTTGCGTGAGCTCGTCGGTGGTCGCGAGATGCAGCGCGGCGATTTCGCGTTCGGTCATGTGCGCGAGATCGTCGAGCAGCGCCAGTTCGTCGTGGTCGAGCGAACGCGGCTGCGTGTCGATCAGGCACAGCGTGCCGACCCGCGCGCCGTTCGGTGCGGACAGCGGCTGGCCGGCATAGAAGCGGATGCCTGGCGCGCCGGTGACGAGCGGATTGTCATGGAAGCGCTCGTCGAGCAGGGCATCGGGGATCACCAGCGCGTCGTGCGCGAGCAGCGCATGCGCGCAGAACGACACGTCACGCGACGTTTCGGGGGCGTCGAGCCCCGGGCGGCTCTTGAACCATTGGCGATTTTCGTCGACGAGGCTGACGAGTGCGATCGGGACGTCGAACAATCGTCGCGCGAGGCGGGTGAGTCGGTCGAAGCGTTCTTCCGGCGGCGTGTCGAGGAGGTCGAGCGAGTGCAGCGTGGCGAGCCGGGCCGCTTCGTCGGGCGGTTTGGGGGCAATGTGCATGGGCGATGTCCCGGCGGCGAAGGCCGGGCGTCGGTTGCGTGTCGGCAACGCGTGCGCGAAGTGCTGCGGCGCGGGCTGGCCGGCGCCGCCGCTCGCTTGCCGGTTTCACGTGGGAAAGTATCGCGCATTCCGCGCGACGTCGCCAAGTCGGCGGGCGCGGCCGGGGGCATGTCGCCGGACTGCTAAAGTCGCCCGTCGTGGTGCCGTAAATAGGGCGAAACAACCTGTCCAAGACAAGGCATCATGGGTCGATTTCTGTACGTTGGGTATCTCGCTTTCGCGCTCTACATCATCTATCCGATGATCCAGAACTATCTGGCCGCCGACGCAGCCTGCCTGCGCGCCGTGTCGTCGGCCGGCGCCGCCCCCGGTCTTTCTGCCAGCCAGGCGCAGGCGCACCGGGGCGACTGCGCGCTGCAGGCGCGGATCGGCGCCGTTGCCGGCCGGACGAGCGAGGTGCACTGACGGTTCTTCGGGGTTGCCCGACATCCGCCGCGCGCCGGCGGCGTCAGTACGCGGAGCGGTACGGCGTGCCCTGATCGAAGCGGCTTTGCCAGTGCGCGAGATAGCGTGTCGCCAGCTGCGGGTTGTTCCACACCACCAGGACGTTCTCGGAATTGCGCGTCGCCGCCGACGCGCTGTAGTTGAACGATCCGGTCTCGACATGTACGGCGTCGATCACGAGGTACTTGTCGTGATGGATCGCGTAGGTGTCGATCGTGCGGGTCGGGATACCCGCGTTGATCATCAGGTTCAGCGCCTGCTGGCTGCTTTTCGCGCGGTTGCCCTTGTCGTCGACGACGATCGCGATATTGACGCCGCGCCGCTTCGCGGCGAGCAGCGCGCGCGTGACCGCGGGCGACGTGAACGAATAGGCCGCGACGCGAATCGAGGTGCGTGCGGCGCCGATCGCCTTCAGCACGAGCGCTTCGGCGCCGGCGTCGGGCGAGAACGCCGATTCGACGACCTGGGTGGCCGGCGCTTCGTGCGTCGGGGCCGGCAGCAGACGCGACACGAAATCGATCGCCTGTTGCAGCAGCGATTCGGTTTGCGTCTTGCCGAATGCCGTGAATGGCGTGACGAGCAGGGAGGAGGCGAGGCAAACAGCGGCGAGGCGATTTCGCGACAACATCGTGGACAACGGAATATTTCGAGACAACGGGCCGTGAGTGTAACGCAGACGCGTCGATGCGGTCACGTCTGTCTCGGTTCGGATGGCAAGGCCGATGTCGCGCACGGCTTGCGTGCAACGACGCGCCGCATTTCATTATTGCGATAAAAAAGCGCGGTTCTGCCAGACGTTGCCGAAGTCGAAACGCGCCGTTTGCAACGCGCTTGCGGTCGCTGCCTCGCGGCACATCATTCGTCCGCCGCCTCCGTCGCGTGCGGCGCAACCCATCCCGGCCCGGCCTCGGGCTGAACGTCGCGCGGGTCGAGCGGCTCGCCGCACGCGGAGCACACCGCGACCGCATGCATCAGGTGGCCGCAGGTACGGTGGCGCAACTGCAGCGGCGGCCCGTTGCCGTCGTCCTTCCAGCGGTCGCCCCACGCCATCAGCGCGAGCAGCGTGGGGTAGAGGTCGCGGCCTTTCTCGGTCAGCAGGTATTCGAAGCGCGGCGGGCGTTCCTGGTACGCGCGCTTGACGAGCACGCCGTCGTCGACGAGGCGCGCGAGGCGCTCGGCCAGCACGTGGCGAGTCAGCCCGAGCTGCGCCTGGAACGCGTCGAAGCGGCGGCAGCCGAGGAAGGCGTTGCGGAGGATCAGCATGGTCCAGCGGTCGCCGAGCACGGCGAGCGTGCGTGCGACCGAACAGTTCAGCGAGCCGATGTCATCCCATTTCATGGTCGGGTCCCGTGGGGCGGTTCAGCGAAATAGCGGGTTCGATTATAGAACCGACCCTCGGTCGGAGCGAACGATAAGGTCGTTGACAGCTGGTGTGCCGTTGTGAATAATCAGTTCCAATTTGGAACTTACAAGCGCGGCGACGCGCGCTCAACCCATTCGATCAGGAGACAACCCGATGAATCCGCTCTCGATGTCCGGTCTCGAACTGTTGCGTGCCGCGGCGACGGGCGATGCGCCGCTCGCGTCGATCTCCGAGACCATGCCGATGCGGCCGCTCGATGTCGAGCTCGGCTACGTGAAGTTTTCGGCGCGCGCGGACGGCCGGCACCTGAATCCGCTCGGCGGCGTGCACGGCGGCTTCGCGGCGACGGTGCTCGATTCGGTGACCGGCTGCGCAGTGCATTCGATGCTCGACGCGGGCGTCGGCTACGGGACGGTCGACCTGCACGTGAAAATGCTGCGGCCGGTGCCGCGCGACGTCGACCTGATCGCGGAAGGGCGCGTGATCCATCTGTCGCGCTCGCTCGGCGTTGCCGAAGGCACGCTGAAGACGCCGGACGACAAGATCGTCGCGCACGCGTCGGCGACCTGTTTCATCCAGCGGCCCCAGTGACGCCCGCGGGCCTCGGTCGAAGGCCGGATGTAAGCTCGGGCGGCACCCGTCTGAAGTGAACGTTTCATTGTGATAGCGTTCCTGCTTTCCCCCACCGACGCGACAGGGACAGCATGGAATACCGCACACTTGGCGATTCAGGCATCGAAGTCAGCCTGGTCGGTCTTGGCACGATGACTTGGGGCGAGCAGAACACGGAGCGCGACGCGCACGAGCAGCTCGACTACGCGATAGCGCAGGGCGTCACGCTGATCGACGCCGCGGAGATGTATCCGGTGCCGCCGAAGCCCGAGACGCAGGGGCGCACCGAGCAGTACCTCGGCACCTGGCTCGCGCGGCACCGCGCGCTGCGCGACCGGATCGTCCTCGCGACGAAGATCGCCGGCCCGGCCCGTCAGCCGCACAACCCGCGCCACATTCGCGGCGAGGGCAACCAGTTCGATCGCAAGAACCTGACCGAGGCGCTCGACGGCAGCCTCAAGCGCCTGCAGACGGATTACATCGACCTCTACCAGCTCCACTGGCCGGACCGCAGCACGACGACGTTCGGGCGCCCCGCATACCCGTGGATCGACGATGCCTATACGGTGCCGATCGAGGAGACGCTCGCGGTGCTCGCGGAGTTCGTGAAGGCGGGCAAGGTGCGTGCGATCGGCGTGTCGAACGAGACGCCGTGGGGCGTCGCGCAGTTCCTGCGCGCGGCCGAGCGGCTCGGGCTGCCACGCATCGCCAGCATCCAGAACCCGTACAGCCTGCTGAACCGGACCTTCGAGAACGGCCTGTCGGAGTTCACGCACCGCGACGGCATCGGCCTGCTCGCGTATTCGCCGCTCGCGTTCGGCTGGCTGTCAGGCAAGTACGAGCACGGCGCGCGTCCGGCCGGCGCGCGCATCACGCTGTTCGAGCGCTTCCAGCGCTACAGCAAGCCGCAGGCGCTCGAGGCGACGTCGCGTTACGTCGCGCTCGCGAAACGGCACGGGCTGTCGCCCGCGCAACTCGCGCTCGCCTTTGTCAACAGCCGGCCGTTCGTGACCAGCAACCTCATCGGCGCGACGTCGCTCGAGCAACTGAAGGAGAACATCGGCAGCGTCGACGTGACGCTGTCCGACGCGATCCTGGCCGAGATCGACGCGCTGCACGAGCGCCAGCCGAACCCTGCGCCGTAAGCGCGCCGCACGGCCCGCGCGGCGGGCCGTGCGGGCGCAGTGTCATTGCATGCGCAGCCGTGTGCGCGCGACGAACAGCGCCGCGAGGCTCAGCAATGCGCAACCCATCAGGTAGAGCGCCGGCGACAGCCGGTTGCCGGTCGCGCTGATCAGCCACGTAATGACGAACGGCGCGAAGCCGCCGAACAGCGTGACGCCCGTGTTGTAGCTCACCGCGAGGCCGGTTGCGCGCGTCTGCGACGGAAACAGCTCCGACATCAGCGCCGGCAGCGCGCCGCAGTACATCGCCTTCAGCATCCCGATCCAGACCAGCGCGGCGAGCATCGCCGCGAACGACGCGTGACGCGTGAGCCACGCGAAGGTCGGCCAGACCGACACGAGCATCAACAGCGCCGCGGCCGTCATCACGCGGATCCGCCCGACGCGATCGGACCAGTGGCCGACGAGCGGCGTGACGAGCGTCAGCACGAAGCCGGTGGCCAGCGTCGCCGCGAAGCCGGTCGACGCGGGCAGGCCGAGCTGCTTGATCGCATAGGTCGGCATGTACAGCACCATGTAATTCACCGCGGTCGAGATCACCAGCACGCCGATCGACAGCAGCAGGCGCGTTTTCTGGCCGGCGAACAGCTCGCGGACCGGCGCGTCCGAACGCGCTTGCGCGTGGAATTCGACGCCTTCGTCGACGTAGCGGCGGATGTACAGCCCGACCGGCCCGATCGCGAGCCCGAACAGGAACGGCACGCGCCAGCCCCAGCTTTCGAGCTGCGCGGGCGTCAGCGTGGTCGTCAGCAGCGCGCCGAAACCCGACGCGAGCAGCGTCGCGAGGCCCTGGCTCGCGAACTGCCAGCTCGACATGAAGCCGCGGCGGTTCGGTGCATGTTCGACGAGGAACGCGGTCGAGCTCGCGAATTCGCCGCCCGCGGAGAAGCCCTGCATCAGCCGCGACAGCATGATCCCGAGCGGCGCGAGGATGCCGATCGACGCGTAGGTCGGCATCGCCGCGATCAGCAGCGTGCCGCCCATCATCATCGCGATCGACAGCAGCAGCGACGCCTTGCGGCCCGCGCGGTCCGCGTACGCGCCGAGCACGAAGCCGCCGATCGGCCGGATCAGGTACGACAGCCCGAACGTGCCGAGCGTGAGCAGCAGCGACGTGGCCTCGCTCGTCGCGGGAAAGAACAGCTTCGCGATCGTCACCGCGAAGAAGCCGTAGACGATCAGGTCGAACCATTCGAGCGCGTTGCCGATCGACGCGGCGAAGATGATGCGGCGCATCTTCGCGGCGCTGGGGCGAACGGCTTCCTGCGTGGTCAGGGTGGCGATGTTCATCGGTGAGCGTGTCCTGTGGTGGGTTGGACGACTGGCGATGCGTGACGTTTCAAGGGGCGGCGTCAGCCCTGCGCTCCGGCGGTGTCGAGCGCGCGGCGGCGGACGGGCGGCGCGGCGTCGCCGAGATCCCAGAAGAGGCCGGCCATCATCTGGAGTCCTTCGCGCACGACGCCGGCAAGCAGGTGTTCGTCGGGCGCGTGCTGCGCGCAGGCCGGATACGAGTGCGGCACCCACAGCGTCGGCAGCCCGAGCGTGTCGGAGAACACCTCGTTCGGCAGCGTGCCGCCGAGATTCGGCAGGATCGCGGGCTGCTTGCCGGTCGTGCGCGCGAGCGACGCGACCGCCCAGCGCACCCACGGATCGTCGGGCGGCAGGCGCGTGGCCGGCGCGCCGCGCTCGACGTCGATCTCGACATCCGCAAAGCCATGTGCATCGAGATGCGCGCGCAGGTGCGCCTGCAGCGCCTGCCAGTCGGTGCCGACGACGAAACGCAGCTGGCAGTGCGTATACGCGACGGGCGGAATCGCATTGACCGGATGCTCGGGGTTGCCGGCCTTGAATGCGAGGACTTCGAGCGTGTTCCAGCCGAACACGCGCTCGGCGGCGCTGAGGCCGGGCTCGCCCCAGCCCGCGTCGAGCGCCGGGTCGCCGGGGCTGCCGCCGACCACGAGATCGGCGAGCGCGTCGCGCACGGCGGCCGGAATCGCCGGCGGGCGCAGGCCCGCGACGCGAATCGCGCCGCGCGCGTCGACGAGGCTGGCGAGCGCATGCGCGAGCACGATCGCCGGGTTGCGCAGCAGTCCGCCCCAGTTGCCCGAATGATGCGCGCCGTCGCGTGCGCGCAGGCTCAGCCGGAAATTCACCGCGCCGCGCGAGCCGAGGAATACGGTCGGCCGGTCGGCGGCGATGCGCGGCCCGTCGGACGCGATCAGCACGTCGGCCGCGAGCGCATCGCGTTCGCGGCGGCACAGCGCGTCGAGGCCCGGCGAGCCGGTTTCCTCGCCCATCTCGACCAGCAGCTTCGCGTTGAAGCCGAGCCGGCCGCCGCGCGCCGCGAGCACGCTCGCCAGCGCCGCGAGGTTGATCGAATGCTGGCCCTTGTTGTCGGCGCTGCCGCGGCCGTACCAGCGCTCGCCGTCGGCGGTGAGCGTCCACGGCGACAGCGGCGCGCGCCATTGCGCGTCGTAGCCGCGCACGACGTCGCCGTGGCCGTAGATCAGCACGGTCGGCAGCGCGTCGTCCTCGTGCCGCGACGCGAGCAGGAACGGCGCGCCGCCGTCGGCCGGGTTGTCCACGAGGCGGGTGGCGAAGCCGAGGCGGGCGGCCTCGGGCGCGATCTCGTCGGTCAGGTACGCGCGCAGCGCGGCGGCGGTGCCGCTTTCCTGGCTCTCGGTGCGCAGCGCGACGCGGCGGCTCAGGGTCGCGAAGAACGCGCCGGATTCGAACTGGTTCAGCGCGTGCTGGATGGCGGCGGTGCGGCTCAAGACGTGTCTCCTCGGGTCCCATGCAAGGCGGTCGGCGGCGGGCCGCGCATGCAGGCGGCCCGAAGTGCGATCGATTCTAGGAAGCCGTTTTTTTTGTCACAATGATCGAATTTCGAACCTTTCCTTGCCGAAAAGGCAAAGCAGATCGGCCGGCGGCGGCCTTGGGGGACTGAACGATGGCGGCTTTCCTGCACGGCCTCGCGCTGCGGTATTTCGTCGAAGTGGCGCGCACCGGCTCGCTCAGCGATGCGTCCGCGCGGCTGCACGTCGCCGTGTCCGCGGTCAGCCGCCAGATCGCGAAGCTCGAGAGCGAGCTCGGCGCACCGTTGTTCGAGCGGCGCCCGCGCGGGATGGCGCTGTCCGAGGCCGGCGAGCGGCTGCTGAGCTTCGCGCAGCGCAGCCTGCTCGAGGCGGAGCACGTGATGAAGGAGATCGGCGGCCTCGACGCGCTGCACGGCAGCCTGCTGAAGATCGCGTGTGCGGAAGGCTTCGCGCGCGAGTTCCTGCCGGGCGCGCTCGCGAGCTTCAAGGCGCGGCACCCGGGCGTCGATTTCTCGGTATGGGTCGTGTCGCCGGCCGACGCGACACGGCGCGTGCGCGACGGCGACGCGGACCTCGCGCTGACCTTCAGCCTCGCGCCGGAGAAGGGCGTGCGGGTCGAGCACACCGAGCGGGCGCCGATCTTCGCGCTGGTGCGTCGCGATCACCCGCTGGCGGCGCACGATGCGGTGTCGCTCGCCGACGTCGCGCGCTATCCGCACGTGCTGCCCGAGCCGGGCACCACCGTGCGCCAGCTGATCGACATCGCGTGCGCGCTCGACGGGCTGCTGCTCGAGCCCGAGCTGACGAGCAACAACACGGCGGTGATGTACCGCTACGCGCAGCATACGGGCGCGGTGATGTTCGTGGGCCGGCTGTCGGTGCGTGACCGCTGCGATGCGGACGGCTTCGTCGTCGTGCGGCTGACGAACCCGCAGCTCGGCGAGCGCAGCATCCAGGTGCAGACGATGGCGGGGCGCGATCTGCCGGCGTCGGTGCGCGCGTTCCGCGACCATCTCGTCGATGCGATCAGCGCGCCGTGGGCCGCGCCGGACCCCGCGCGACGCCCGCGCGGCCGCCGCGTGAGATAATCCGCCGATCCACCTGTTTGCGCTCCTGCGGCTCGCCGAGCCGGGCTGCCTCCTTGACGCCAAATTGAAGAACCTGATTGTCACCCTCGATCGCGCCGGCGAGTTCGACGAGATCATCGACGTGCGCACGCCGCTCGAATTCGCCGAGGACCACATCCCCGGCGCGCTCAACGCGCCCGTGCTCAGCAACGAAGAGCGCGTGCTCGTCGGCACGATGTATCGCCAGGTGTCGCCGTACGAAGCGACGCGCGTCGGCGCGGCGATCGTCGCGCGCAACATCGCGCGCCACCTCGACACGACGTTCGCCGACCGGCCGCGCAACTGGCGCCCGCTGATCTACTGCTGGCGCGGCGGCAAGCGCTCGGGCTCGATGACGACCTGGTTCAACCTGATCGGCTGGCAGGCGCGCCAGCTCGAGGGCGGCTACAAGGCGTACCGCCGCTCGGTCTGCACGACGCTCGACACGCTGCCGACCCGATTCCGCTATATCGCGCTGGTCGGCCACACCGGCTGCGGCAAGACGCGCCTGCTGCAGGCGCTGCGCGGCGTGGGCGCGCAGACGCTCGATCTCGAGGCGCTCGCGTGCCATCGCGGCTCGCTGCTCGGCGCGCTGCCGGGCGTGCCGCAGCCGTCGCAGAAGGCGTTCGATTCGGGGCTCGTCGAGACGCTCATGCGCTTCGATCCGGCCCGGCCGGTGTTCGTCGAATCCGAGAGCCGCAAGATCGGGCTCGTGCAGTTGCCGCTCGCGCTGCTGGACGCGTTTCACGCGGGGCCGTGGGTGCAGGTCGACGCGGCGCGCGACGAGCGCATCGCGTTCCTGCTCGACGATTACGGCCATCTGTTCGACGCGCCGCTCGCGTTCAAGGCGCAGCTCGAACGGCTGATCGGCCTGCACAGTCGCGACGAAGTCGCCCGCTGGGGCGCGCTGATCGATGCGGGCGCGCGCGCCGAACTGTTTGGCGAACTGATCGACCGGCATTACGATCCCGCGTATGCGCGCACGTTCCGCGCGAGCTTCGGCAAGCCGGGCCGCGTGCTCACGTTCCATTTCCGGCCGAATGCGGCCGACGCGCGCGAGCAGGCGAGCGAGCTGCTGGCCCAGCTCGCGCAGGCCGGCCTGCCGGCCACGGCCGTCGCCGCCCTGCAATCCTCATCCAATATTCAGACCAGACAATGACCACCACACGCACTCAATCCAGCCCGGCGCTCGGCTGGATGACCTTCCTGCTGATCGCAGTCGCGGGGCTGTTTTACGTGAAATGGTTTCCGTACTACAACAAGGCGTTCGTCGCCGCCGAGCATCACTCGATCGGCCAGTCGATCCTGATGGGCGCGTCGTCGGCGCCGCCCGAGCCGTCGCTGAAGGCCGCGCTCGACTATGCATGGGCGTACGGCAAGGCGATCTGGCAGGCGATGGTGCTCGGCCTGCTGCTCGGTTCGGCGGTGCAGGCGCTGCTGCCCGCGCACTGGGTCGCGCGCGTGCTCGGCAAGACGGGGTTCGGCAGCGTCGCCGCGGGCGGCCTGCTGTCGCTGCCGGGGATGATGTGCACCTGCTGCGCGGCGCCCGTCGTCGCCGGCCTGCGCGAGCGGCAGGCATCGCCGGGCGGCGCGGTGGCGTTCTGGCTCGGCAACACGGTGCTGAACCCGGCCGCGCTGGTGTTCATGGGCTTCGTGCTCGGCTGGCACTGGAGCGCGCTGCGGCTCGTGCTCGGCATCGCGATGGTGTTCGGGATCGGCTACCTGCTGAACCGCCTGGCGGGGCCCGACGAGCGCGGCATCGACGACGCGCGGCTCGCCGCGCTGGCCGCGGAGCAGGCGGCGGCCGGCAACGCGTTCGTGCGCTGGATCACGATCCTCGCGCGGATGACCGTGCGGCTCGTGCCCGAATACCTCGTGCTCGTGCTGCTGCTCGGCGCCGCGCGCGCGTGGCTGTTTCCGCACATCGGCCCGGACATCGGCAACCATCTCGGCTGGATCGTCGCGTTCGCCATCGCCGGCACGCTGTTCGTAATCCCGACGGCCGGCGAGGTGCCGATCATCCAGGCGATGCTGTCGCTCGGCATGGGCGTCGGCCCGGCCGCGGCGCTGCTGATGACGCTGCCGCCGATCAGCGTGCCGTCGCTCGCGATGCTCGCGCGCTCGTTCCGGCCGCGCATGCTGGCGCTGGTCTCGGTGCTCGTCGTCGCGTTCGGCATTGCCAGCGGGCTGCTGGCGATCGCGCTGGGGTTCTAGCGGGGGCGGGCCCGGCGCAGCAATGCGCGGGTGCGTGGCGCGCGACAGGCATTCGGACGGGCCGGCGCGGGCAATCTTCATATTCATCCGGCGCCGCCGCTCCGTGCGGGCGGCGCCAATTTACAAGAAGCAATCAGGAAATCGCATGACCCAACCCAAGATTCATCCTCGACTCGAAAAGGCGCTGACGCGCGGCGATCTCGCGATTCGCCAGGCCAATTCGGCGCGCGCGACCGCGGTGCTGTCCGCACTCGGCATGATGATCATCGAGGCATCCGCGACGATCGGCGTCGACGCCACCATCGACATCCCGCAGGGCGACCGCATCTACGATCCGGTCAACGGCCTGTGGCCGCAGAAGATGCTGGTGTCGTTCGATGGCCCGATCGACGACGCGGATCCGGAAGAGCTGCGCTCGGTGTACCTGGTGGCCGACGATCCGGGCACCCAGTTCCGGGTCGAATGGCATCGCGCGGACGGCAAGCTCGGCCGTCACGAGGGCGGCCCGCTCGCGACGGTTGCGTTCCTGACCGACGTCGAGATTCCGTGGAGCGACGAGGACGAGTGACGGCCGGCGTGCACGGAGCCGCGCGAGCGGCTTCGTGTGCACCGCCGGCCGGCGAGGCGCGCACGCGTCGGGCGTGCGCCCCGTGTTCCGGCTTCAGCGCATCAGCCGCCGCCGGAACAGCCATGCGGACAGCAGGAAGCTGCCGACCGCGTAGGCCACCAGCACCGCGACGTGCATGCCGACGTGCGACGCGGGCCGGCCGAGCATCGCGGGCCGGATCAGTTCGACCGCGTGCGCGAGCGGCAACGCATGCGCGGCGTGCTGCGCGATCTCCGGCAACTGCGTGAGCGGAAAGAACACGCCGGACAGCAGCAGCATCGGCGTCAGCACCAGCGTCTGATAAAACATGAAGAAATCGTAGGACGGCGCGAGTGCGGTGACGACCATCGCGGCGCTCGCGAACGCGAGGCCCGCGAGCGCGATCACCGGCAGCGCGGCGAGCATCGACGGGAAGTGCGCATAGCCGAGCAGGCCCGCGACGATCATGATCGCGGCGCCCGACAGCATCGCCTTGCTGGCCGCCCATGCGATCTCGCCGAGCACGATGTCGCCGAGCGCGAGCGGCGTGTGCATGATCGCTTCCCAGGTGCGCTGCACATGCATGCGCGAGAAGCCCGAATACATCGATTCGAAGCTCGCCGACATCATCACGCTCGACCCGACCGTGCCGGCCGCGAGGAACGCGATGTACGACACGCCGTCGACGTGGCCGAGCATCAGGCCCAGGCCGAAGCCGAGCCCGAACAGGTAGATCATCGGATCGGCAAGATTGCCGAACATCGACGCGGCCGCGAGCTTGCGCCACACCAGATAGTTGCGCCGCCACACGGCGATCCAGTTGGTCGCGTTCGCCGGCATCGCGATCGCGAAGCGCGAAGCGCGCAGCGGCGCGGGCGTGGCGGAAGCGGAGTAGTTGCGTACGTCCATGAGCGGTCAGTCCTGCATGTCGCGGCCGGTCAGCCGCAGGAACACATCCTCCAGATTGGCGGGCCGATGCAGATACCGCAATCCGGCGCGGCCCTTGAGCCGCGCATTGAGCGGGTCGGGGTCGCTCACGTAGCAGAACAGCGTCTCGCCGCTGATCTCGGTGCGTTCCGCGAACGCGGCAAGCTCGTCGCGCAGCGCGGCCGGGTCGGGGCCGTAGATCTCGATCACGTCGCAACCGATTTCCGATGCGATCAGCGCGTGCGGCGCGCCTTCGGCGATCTTGCGGCCTTCCTCGATCACGCACAGCCGGTCGCACAGGCGCTCGGCTTCCTCCATGAAGTGCGTGGTGATCAGGATCGTCTTGCCGCGCGCGAGCAGCGAGCGCAGCCGCTCCCACATCAGGTGCCGCGCCTGCGGGTCGAGGCCGGTCGTCGGCTCGTCGAGCACCAGCACGTCGGGATCGTTGACGAGCGCGCGCGCGAGCGTCAGCCGCCGCTTCATGCCGCCCGACAGTTCGCTGACCTTGGCGTCCGCCTTGTTCTCGAGCTTCGCGAACGCGAGCAGCGACGGCACGAGCGCACGCGCGTCGTGCGCCGATACGCCGAAATAGCGGCTGAACACCAGCAGATTCCCGCGAACCGTGAAATCCGGATCCAGATTGTCGAATTGCGGCACGACGCCGACCCGCTGGCGCGCATGACGCGCACGGGACGGTACCGGTTCGCCGCATAGCGAGATCGCGCCGGCGTCGGGGTAGGCGATGCCGAGCAGCATCTTCAGCGTCGTGGTCTTGCCGGCGCCGTTCGGCCCGAGCAGGCCATAGCATTCGCCGGCGTGGACACGGAACGACAGGCCGTTGACGACGAGCTTGTCGCCATAGCGCTTTTCGACGTTCTGGAAATCGATCGGTGCGACGGACATGGGCGAGTTGTCGTTGGAAGTCGGCGCGGCGCACGCGCCGCATCCGGTGCGCGAACGGATGCGCCGGACGGATGTCACACGGGCATGCGTCGAGCGTACGATATCGGCGCACCGCCTGCACATGACGCACACGGGTGACACGAACGGGCCATTCTAGTGCATTGCCTGCGCCGCTTCAGGGCGCGCATGCGCGATGCGCGGCATGCGCACCCGGATCATGCACTGCATCATCGCGTATGGCCCCCACGGAGCGAATCAGCGTTTTCCATCCCTTGCGTCCTGAATTGCGGCGCACCATGATGATTGCGTAGGGTTCGTTGTCGCGAATGGGAGGTTTCATGGCTAGCTACAACAAGATTCTGCTGTGTTACGACGGCTCGCTCGAGGGACGCAAGGCATTGCGTTGCGGCGCCAATCTCGCGCTGGACCTGAAGGCCGAGACGCACCTGCTGTCCGTCGTCGACATGCGTTCGAGCATTGCACAAAGCGCGGGATTGTTGACCGACGTCGCGTGCGGCCGCTTCGAGGAAACCGCGCGCGAGATCCTGCAGGAGGGCGTGGACTGGCTGCGCGAACGCGGGCTGCAGGCGGAGGGCCATTTCGCGTTCGGCTACCCGATCGACGAAATCGCGAATCTTGCGACGGAGCTGAAGGTCGACCTGATCGTAGTCGGGCATCGGTGCCGCAGCGGGCTGTCCAGATGGTGGATGGGTTCAGGCAACACGCAGCTGCTCGATCGCGTGACCTGCAGCATCCTCGTGGCGTGCTCGTCGGCCGAGGAGCAGAAGGCCGAGATAGCCCGCGAACGCGAAGCGGCAGCGGCCAAGTAGCGGTAATCATCGAATGCGTGTCGGACCAGCACCGGCTCGAGCCGGGCGCTGGCCGCGCGCGGCGCCGGCGCAATGCTGGCGCGACGGCGGCTCAGCCGTGCAGGTCGATCGCGGACAACTTCCAGGCAAACAACCCGACGCGATGCAGAATCGCGGCGTAGCGCGTGCCGTCGGCGCCGCGCTGGTAAGTCACGACGAATTCATCGATGTTGCGGTAGCCGGCGCTCGTTTGCCGCTGACCGGGCGTGCCGGCTTGAGCGGTGGCGGCTTGCGAGGCGGGTGGCGCGCTGCCGCCCGCGGCGGCGCTTGCCGGATTCGCCGGCGTGTTGCCTGACTGTTGGTCTGACGATTGCGCCGGCCATTCGGGCGGCCGCTCGCCCGGATTGCCACGCGGCGGCAAGCCGCTCATCACGGCCGCGACGCCTTCCGGGGTTGCATAGGCATCGACCAGCGGCCCAATCAATGCAGAACCGATCAACGCGCCGATCACGGCGAACGGATTGTCCTGCCGCTTGGCGTCGATCCGGCGCATCAGCTCGCCGGTGACCTGTTGCTTCAGGCTGATGCGCAGCGCCGGGAAATCGACGTACGCGCTGACCGCCTGCGCATCGCGCGCATCGATCGCCGATTTCAGGCGGCCGAGCGCGACATAGGGCGATGCATACGCGTAGCCGACCGTCGCGACGACGGCAGCCGCCAGCGCGGCGATCAACATCGGCTTGAGCCGCCTGGCGCGGCCCGGCGCGCGGTTCACGGTGTCTCCGGTGCGGGAAAGGTCCGCAATCAGAGACTGCCTTGCGCGGCCGAATGTTCCTCGGCGATGCAGCGATCGATCATCCTGCACACCGCATCGATCGTCCCGACCATGATCAGGCGCGAGCGGCCGTGATAGACCCGCACCGGCGCGCGGCGCGCGGGCTCCGCATGATTCAGGCCGGCGTTCAGCGACACCCGCGCGAAGGCGGGCAGCGCCGACGGCAGCAGCGACGCCTGCCGTTCGACTGCTTCTTCTTGGCCGGTGGGCGCCGCGGCGGTCAGCGGCGCGCAGGGCGTGCGGCCGCGCAGATGACGCAGACGGCCGAATTGACGGAAAGGCAGCAGACGGGCGAGGCGTTCCATGATGTTCTCCTGAGCGAGACGGATAGTCAGAATTCGCCCGAGCGGATCAGCCCGACGGCGATGCCTTCCAGCGCGAATTCCGCGCTGCCGGCCTTGACGAAGATGTTTTCGTAATCCGGGTTCTCCGCGATCAGCTCGAGGCCGCCGGGGCGGCGCTTCAGGCGCTTGACCGTGACGTCGTCGCCGAGACGCGCAACGATGATCTGGCCGTCCTTCGCTTCCGTGCGTTTCTGCACCGCGAGCAGGTCGCCATCGAGGATGCCGGCGTCGCGCATCGACAGGCCGCGGACCTTCAGCAGGTAGTCGGGCTTGCTGGAGAACAGCGCGGGATCGCACGCGAAATGCTGCGAGATGTGCTCCTGCGCAAGGATCGGGCTGCCTGCCGCGACGCGGCCGACGAGCGGCAGCGACAACTGCATCAGCGCCGCGTGCGGCAGCGTGAACTGGTGCGGGACGTCGTCGACGCCGAGCAGGCGGATGCCGCGCGACGCGCCGGCGGCCAGCTCGATCACGCCCTTGCGCGCCAGCGCACGCAGGTGCTCCTCGGCCGCATTCGGCGAGCTGAAGCCCAGTTCGGCCGCGATCTCGGCGCGGGTGGGCGGGAAGCCGGAGCGCTCGATCGCGCGGCGGATCAAGTCGAATACTTGCTGCTGGCGGGCGGTGAGTTTGGTCATGGCTCAACTGTATGGATAGACAGTGAGCTGTATTTTTATACAGTACTTCGCGAATTTCAAGCGTTACTTGAGGTTCGTCGCGATCGCGCCGGTTCCGTCGCGATCTGGCGACGCCCGGACGCCGGTCCGTCCGCCACAGCCGTCGATTCCGGCTGCGTTAGCACTTTTTGGTATTAAAAAATGAGGAACGATTATTTTTAATCATGTAACCCGTTCGATAGACTGGCCCGCATATCGAAACACCGACAACATGACCGACAACACGGGAGAAGCACGGATGGTGAAGCGCAATACGGGACTGGCGAGCGGGGCGCGCCGCTTGATCGCAACCTTCGCGCTCGGCGCGGCCGCGGCACTGGGCGTCGTTGCACACGCACACGCGGATACGACCTTCCTGAACGTGTCGTACGACCCGACGCGCGAGCTGTATCAGGACTTCAACCAGGCGTTCGGCAAGGAGTGGAAGGCGAAGACGGGCGAGGCGGTCAACTTCAAGCAGTCGCACGGCGGCTCCGGCGCGCAGGCGCGCTCGGTGCTCGATGGGCTGCAGGCGGACGTCGTGACGCTCGCGCTCGCGTACGACATCGACGCGCTCGCGAACAAGGGGCTCGTCAACAAGGACTGGCAGAAGCGGCTGCCCGACAATGCATCGCCGTACACGTCGACGATCGTGTTCCTGGTGCGCAAGGGCAACCCGAAGGGCATCAAGGACTGGGACGACCTGACGAAGCCGGGTGTGTCGATCGTCACGCCGAACCCGAAGACCTCGGGCGGCGCGCGCTGGAACTACCTCGCCGCATGGGCATACGCGGTGCACAAGCCGGGCGGTAGCGAGCAGGGCGCGAAGGACTTCGTCACGAAGCTCTACAAGAACGCGGGCGTGCTCGATTCCGGCGCGCGCGGCGCGACGACGAGCTTCGTGCAGCGCGGCATCGGCGACGTGCTGATCGCGTGGGAGAACGAGGCGTTCCTGTCGATCAAGGAATTCGGCACCGACAAGTTCGAGATCGTCGTGCCGTCGGTGAGCATTCTCGCCGAGCCGCCGGTCGCGATCGTCGACAAGGTGGTCGACAAGAAGGGCACGCGCAAGCTCGCCGAGGCGTACCTGAACTACCTGTACAGCCCGCAGGGCCAGGAGATCGCGGCGCGCAACTACTACCGGCCGCGCTCGAAGAACGTGCCGGCGGAGCTGACGAAGCAGTTCCCGAAGCTGAAGCTGTACACGGTCGACGACACGTTCGGCGGCTGGACGAATGCGCAGAAGACGCATTTCGCCGACGGCGGCGTGTTCGATTCGATCTACAAGCCGCAGTAACGACATAACGACAGCGGCGCGCCACGGCAGGCGCCGCACCCCCGGCGGGCCGCCGGCGCGATGCACCGCGCCGGCGTTCGCGTCGGACCCATGTGATTCGACCCAGCAAGAGCATCCGATGACGACGTACACCTTTCGCAAGCCGAGCGCGCTGCCCGGTTTCGGCGTGACGCTCGGCATCACGGTGGCCTATTTGAGCCTCGTGGTGCTGATCCCGCTCGCCGCCACGTTCCTGAAGACCGCGACGCTCTCGTGGGACCAGTTCATCGCGGCCGTCGCGTCGCCGCGCGTGCTCGCGTCGTACCGGCTGACGTTTACGGCCGCGCTCGGCGGCGCGCTGATCAATGCCGTGTTCGGCTTCCTCGTCGCGTGGGTGCTCGTGCGCTACACGTTCCCGTTCAAGCGCGTGATCGATGCGATCGTCGACCTGCCGTTCGCGCTGCCGACGTCGGTCGCCGGCATCTCGCTCGCGGCGGTCTATGCGACCAATGGCTGGATCGGCCAGTACCTCGCGCCGTTCGGCATCAAGATCGCGTTTACGCCGATCGGCGTGCTGGTCGCGCTGACCTTCATCGGCCTGCCGTTCGTCGTGCGCACCGTGCAGCCCGTGCTCGAGGATTTCGAGCGCGAGCAGGAAGAGGCGGCCGCATGCCTCGGCGCGTCGCGCTGGCTGACGTTCCGCCGCGTGGTGCTGCCGGCCGTGCTGCCCGCGCTGCTGACGGGCTTCGCGCTCGCGTTCGCGCGTGCGCTCGGCGAATACGGCTCGGTGATCTTCATCGCGGGCAACGTGCCGATGAAGTCCGAGATCACGTCGCTGCTGATCATCACGAAGCTCGAGCAGTACGACTATGCGGGCGCGACCGCGCTCGCGGTCGTGATGCTGGTGGTGTCGTTCGCGATGCTGCTGCTGATCAACACGCTGCAGTGGTATCTGCAGCGCCGCACCAGCAAGGGCGCGAGCGGCCCCGCGCCGGCGGCTACCGCGATCGCCGCCACCGCAGGAGGCCAGCCATGAGCCAGGAGGCCAGCGCCGTGCTGAAAACCCCGTCTCCTTCCGACGTGCGCGCACGCGCCGCGCAGCGGCCCGACCCCGTCAGCGAGCCGCGCGCGGTGCGCTGGCTGCTCACCGGCATCGCGCTCGCGTTCCTCGGCTTCTTCCTCGTCGTGCCGCTCGCCGCGGTGTTCTTCGAGGCGCTGAGGAAGGGCGTCGGTTTCTACGTCGAGTCGCTCGCCGATCCGGACGCATGGTCGGCGATCAAGCTGACGCTGACCGTCGCGGTGATCGCCGTGCCGCTCAATCTCGTGTTCGGCGTGTGCGCGTCGTGGGCGATCGCGAAGTTCGAGTTCCGCGGCAAGGCGCTGCTGACGACACTGATCGACCTGCCGTTCTCGGTGTCGCCGGTGATCTCGGGCCTCATCTACGTGCTGCTGTTCGGCGCGCAGGGCTGGCTCGGGCCGTGGCTCCAGGCGCACGACGTGCAGATCATCTTCGCGGTGCCGGGCATCGTGCTCGCGACGATCTTCGTCACGTTCCCGTTCGTCGCGCGCGAGCTGATCCCGCTGATGCAGGCGCAGGGCAGCGACGAGGAGGAGGCCGCGCGCGTGCTCGGCGCGTCGGGCTGGCAGATCTTCCGCCGCGTGACGCTGCCGAACGTGAAGTGGGGGCTGCTGTACGGCGTGATCCTGTGCAATGCGCGCGCGATGGGCGAGTTCGGCGCGGTGTCGGTCGTGTCCGGCCACATCCGCGGCGTGACCGACACGATGCCGCTGCACGTCGAGATCCTGTACAACGAGTACAACTTCGCGGCCGCGTTCGCGGTGGCGTCGGTGCTCGCACTGCTCGCGCTCGTCACGCTCGCGTTGAAACTCCTTGCGGAACGCCACCTTGCCGACGCGCTCGCCGGCACGCGCGACGCCGCTGCCGTGCCTGCCCACGCGGGCCCCGCCACCGTCAATCCGTCGAATTCGTAAAGAGGCAAGCAACATGGGCATCACCGTACGTCATCTTCAGAAGCGCTTCGGCGATTTCACGGCGCTCGACAACGTCTCGCTCGACTTTCCGCCGGGCGAGCTGGTCGCGCTGCTCGGGCCGTCGGGCTGCGGCAAGACCACGCTCCTGCGCGTGATCGCGGGCCTCGAGCACGCGGACGCGGGGCAGGTCGTGCTGCAGGGCCAGGACGTCGCGTCGGTCGGCGCGCGCGACCGCCAGGTCGGCTTCGTGTTCCAGCACTACGCGCTGTTTCGCCACATGACCGTGTTCGAGAACGTCGCGTTCGGGCTGCGCGTGAAGCCGCGGCGCGAGCGGCCGTCGGAGGCCGTGATCCGCGACAAGGTGCACGAGCTGCTGAAGCTGGTGCAGCTCGACTGGCTCGCGCAGCGCTATCCTTCCGAGCTGTCGGGCGGCCAGCGGCAGCGCATCGCGCTCGCCCGCGCGCTCGCGGTCGAGCCGAAGGTGCTGCTGCTCGACGAGCCGTTCGGCGCGCTCGACGCAAAGGTCCGCAAGGAACTGCGCGGCTGGCTGCGGCGCCTGCACGACGACCTGCACATCTCGACGATCTTCGTCACGCACGACCAGGAAGAGGCGCTCGAGGTCGCAGATCGCATCGTCGTGCTGAACCACGGCCACGTCGAGCAGGTCGGCAGCCCGCAGGACGTCTACGACCATCCGCAGAGCGCCTTCGTCTACGAGTTCCTCGGCGCGGCGAACCGGCTGCCGGGCACGGTCGCCGATCGCGGCTTCGTCGCCGAGGGCGCGGCCGCGCCGATCGAGGTCGATGCGGATTTCGCCGGGCCGGCGCACGCGTACGTGCGGCCGCACGACCTGCAGCTCCGGCCGACGGGCGAAGGGCGCCGGGACGGCATCGCGGTGGACGTGCGCCGCGTCGTGCCGCTCGGCGGCTCGGTGCGCGTCGAGCTCGAGGCGCGCGCCGGCGGCGCGCTCGAGGCGGAGCTCGATCGCGATGCATGGCGCGCGCTCGCGCTGCAGGTCGGCGACGGCGCGACGGCCGTGCCGCGCGCGGTGCGCGTGTTTCCGGCGCGCTGACGGCCGGGCGCAGGGCAGGGGCGGGAATCGGTTTCGAAGCGGTTTCGATGCAACGATCCAACATCAAACAAAAGACAGCCTAAGAGGCATACCCATGAACTTTCAGCAACTGCGCTTCGTGCGCGAGGCCGTGCGCCAGAACATGAACCTGACGGAAGTCGCGAACGTGCTATACACGTCGCAGTCGGGCGTGTCGAAGCAGATCAAGGACCTGGAGGACGAGCTCGGCGTCGACATCTTCATCCGGCGCGGCAAGCGGCTGACCGGGCTCACCGAGCCCGGCAAGGCCGTGCACCAGCTGATCGAGCGGATGCTGCTCGACGCGGAGAACCTGCGCCGCGTCGCTCGTCAGTTCGCGGACCAGGACAGCGGTCACCTGGTCGTCGCGACCACCCACACGCAGGCGCGCTACGCGCTGCCGAAGGTGATCCGCCAGTTCACCGAAGTATTTCCGAAGGTGCATCTCGCGCTGCGCCAGGGCAGCCCGCAGCAGATCGCGCAGATGATCCTGAACGGCGAGGCCGACCTCGGCATCTCGACCGAGGCGCTCGACCGCTACCCGGACATCGTCACGTTCCCGTGCTACTCGTGGCACCACACGGTGGTCGTGCCGAAGGGCCATCCGCTCGTCGGCCGCGAGAGCCTGTCGCTCGACGACATCGCCGAGTATCCGATCATCACCTACGACCAGGATTTCACCGGCCGCTCGCACATCGACCAGGCGTTCGCGCAGGCGGGCGCGGTGCCGGACGTCGTGCTGACCGCGATCGACGCGGACGTGATCAAGACCTACGTGGAACTCGGCATGGGCATCGGCGTGGTCGCGGCGATGGCGTACGACCCGCAGCGCGACACCGGGCTCGTCGCGCTCGACACGCAGCACCTGTTCGAGGCGAGCACGACGCGGGTCGGCTTGCGCAAGGGCGCGTTCCTGCGTGCGTATGCGTACCGGCTGATCGAGATGTTCGCGCCGCACCTGACCGAGGCCGAAATCGCCGCGCAGTTGCGCGAAGCCGTCTGACAGATCGCTTGCGGGGCGCCGTGTGCGGCGTCCCGATGCAGCGTGCCGTCTCGACGGTCATGCGCCACGCCTGCCTGCGCGCCTGCTCCGAATAAACCCTTAATTATTGTTCAGACGGGTTGCGCGCCAGCGCGAAACGGTCCAGCATACCCCTCACTCCGCCGGCGGCCTGCCGGCGGTCGCGTATCAACGCACAAGCCCGCGCCCGGCAGCCGGCCGTCTGCCTCGCATCCCTTCCGCGGTACCGAACGCATCGATGGCCATGGTCCGGGACGTGTGACGCAAACGTTTGCTCACATTAAAACAACAACCGGCCCCACGGGGCCAGTCGCCAGGAGATGGGTATGAATGTTCACTTTCGTCGTCGCTTCCTGACCGCCACGCTTGCGGCCGTTGCGTTCGCCGCCGTTCCGGGCGCGCACGCGCAGCCGTCCGGCAAGCCGAAGGTCGCGCTCGTGATGAAGTCGCTCGCCAACGAGTTTTTCCTGACGATGGAAACCGGCGCGAAGGAGTACCAGAAGCACAACGCGGCCCAGTTCGATCTCGTCACCAACGGCATCAAGGACGAGACCGACACCGCGAACCAGATCCGCATCGTCGAGCAGATGATCGTGTCGAAGGTCGATGCGATCGTGCTCGCGCCGGCCGATTCGAAGGCGCTCGTGCCGGTCGTGAAGAAGGCGGTCGACGCGGGCATCACCGTCGTCAACATCGACAACCGGCTCGATCCGGACGTGCTGAAGGCGAAGCACCTGAACGTGCCGTTCGTCGGCCCCGACAACCGCAAGGGCGCGCTGAAGGTCGGCGACTTCCTCGCGAAGAAGCTGAAGGCGGGCGACCAGGTCGGGATCGTCGAGGGCGTGTCGACGACGACCAACGCGCAGCAGCGCACGGCCGGCTTCCAGGACGCGATGAAGGCGGGCGGCATGAAGGTCGTGTCGGTGCAGTCGGGCGAATGGGAAATCGACAAGGGCAACGCGGTGGCGTCCGCGATGCTCAACGAGTACCCGAACCTGAAGGCGCTGCTGTGCGGCAACGACAACATGGCGATCGGTGCGGTGTCCGCGGTGCGCGCGGCCGGCAAGCAGGGCAAGGTCTACGTGGTCGGCTACGACAACATCAACGCGATCAAGCCGATGCTGAAGGACGGCCGCGTGCTCGCGACCGCCGACCAGTACGCGGCGAAGCAGGCGGTGTTCGGCATCGACACGGCGCTCAAGGCGATCGCCGAGCATCGCAAGCAGGCCGACATGTCGGGCGTGGTCGAGACGCCGGTGGATCTCGTCACGAAGTGACGCCGCCCCGGATGCGGCGCGCCGCCCTCAAGAATCCGGCGCGGCGGCCGTTATCCGGGGTGAGCGCGATCACGGCCACCGTGTGCCACTTGTGAGCGTCAACCCCGCGCGCGCCGCTCGCCGCGCGCGGCCGCAACCAGGATCGCGATGGAACCGACCTTCCAACCCTCCCGTTCAGCCATCCCCGTGCTGGCCGTCTCCGGCATCGGCAAGACCTATGCCGAGCCGGTGCTCGCGGACGTGTCGCTGACGCTCGCGCCGGGCGAGGCGCTGGCGCTGACGGGCGAGAACGGCGCGGGCAAGAGCACGCTGTCGAAGATCGTCGGCGGGCTCGTCGCGCCGACCGCCGGCACGATGCAGCTCGGCGGGCGCGCGTATGCGCCGGCGAGCCGCACGCAGGCCGAGGCGCTCGGCGTGCGGATGGTGATGCAGGAGCTGAACCTGCTGCCGACGCTGTCGGTCGCCGAGAACCTGTTCCTGAACCGCCTGCCGCGCCGCTTCGGCGTCATCGATCGCCAGCGCCTGCGCAACGACGCGCGCGCCGCGATGGCGCAGGTGGGCCTCGACGCGGTCGACCCCGATACGCCCGTCGGCGCGCTCGGGATCGGCCACCAGCAGATGGTCGAGATCGCGCGCAACCTGATCGGCGACTGCCGCGTGCTGATCCTCGACGAGCCGACCGCGATGCTGACCGCGCGCGAAGTCGCGCTGCTGTTCGAGCAGATCGACCGGCTCAAGGCGCGCGGCGTCGCGATCGTCTACATCTCGCACCGGCTCGAGGAACTCGCACGGGTGGCCGAGCGCGTCGCGGTGCTGCGCGACGGGCGGCTCGTGCATCTCGGCGACATGGCCGCGACGGCCACCGAGCGCCTCGTCACGCTGATGGTCGGGCGCGAGATCGGCGAGCACATCGACCTCGGCGAACGCCATATCGGCGCGCCGCGGCTCGTCGTGTCGGGGATGACGCGCGAGCCGGCCGTGCGCGACGTGTCGCTCGAGGTGCGCGCCGGCGAGATTTTCGGCATCTCCGGGCTGATCGGCGC
This sequence comes from Burkholderia pyrrocinia, assembly GCA_001527685.1. Classification (GTDB taxonomy): domain Bacteria; phylum Pseudomonadota; class Gammaproteobacteria; order Burkholderiales; family Burkholderiaceae; genus Burkholderia; species Burkholderia pyrrocinia_D. The sequence continues at coordinate 187,560 of LOZU01000072.1, read as the reverse complement.
GGGGCGCACCGAGCTGCTGCGGCTGATCTACGGCGCGGATGCGCCGGACGCCGGGATGATCGCGGTCGGCGAGCCGCTGCAGCCGGCGCAGATCCGCTCGCCGGTCGACGCGGTGCGGCATGGCATCGCGCTGATCACCGAGGATCGCAAGGGCGAGGGCCTGCTGCTGTCGCAGTCGGTCACGGCGAACGTGTCGCTCGGCCAGCTCGACCGGCTCGCGCGGGCGGGCGTTGTCGACGGCGCGCGCGAGGCGGCGCTCGCCGAGCGCCAGATCGACGCGCTGCACATCCGCACGCACGGCGCGTCGCAGCCGGTCGGCGAACTGTCCGGCGGCAACCAGCAGAAGGTCGTGATCGGCCGCTGGCTCGCGCGCGACATGGGCGTGCTGCTGTTCGACGAGCCGACGCGCGGGATCGACGTCGGCGCGAAGTTCGAGATCTACACTTTGATGGGCGCGCTCGCGCGCGAAGGCCGCGCGCTCGTCGTCGTGTCGAGCGACCTGCGCGAGCTGATGCTGATTTGCGACCGGATCGGCGTGATGTCGGCCGGCCGCATGACCGCCGTGTTCGAGCGCGGCAACTGGACCCAGGACGCGCTGCTGGCCGCGGCGTTCGCCGGCTTCGGCCGCGACGAGGCCGCGCGCGATCCGGCTGCCGGGCGTGCGCAGGACGCCGCGCCCGGCGTTGAAAAGACGACAGGACGATCGAGATGACCCAGCCTCCCGCCACCCCGACCGATACGCCCGCCCAACCGGCGGCCGGCCGCCGCGCGCGCACGCTGTCCGGCACGCGGCTCGGCGTGTCGAACTACCTCGGGCTCGCCGGCGCGCTGGTCGCGATGATCGCGCTGTTCTCGGCGTTGAGTTCCCATTTCCTGACCTACGACACGTTCAGCACGATCGCGAACCAGATTCCCGATCTCGTCGTGATGTCGGTCGGGATGACCTTCGTGCTGATCATCGCGGGCATCGACCTGTCGGTCGGCTCGGTGCTCGCGCTCGCCGCGTCGATGGTGAGCGTCGCCGCGCTCAAGTGGCAGTGGGGGCCGCTGCCCGCCGCACTGATCGGCATAGCGGTCGCGACCGCGACCGGCACGCTGACGGGCGCGGTGACGGTGGGCTGGCGGATTCCGTCGTTCATCGTGTCGCTCGGCGTGCTGGAAGCCGCGCGCGGGCTCGCGTACCAGCTGACGAATTCGCGCACCGCGTATATCGGCGACGCGTTCGACTTCCTGTCGAACCCGATCGCGGTCGGCATTTCGCCGGCATTCCTGATCGCCGTGCTGGTGATGATCGTCGCGCAGTTCGTGCTGACGCGCACCGTGTTCGGCCGCTACCTCGTCGGGATCGGCACGAACGAGGAAGCCGTCCGGCTTGCCGGGGTTAACCCGAAGCCGTATAAAATCCTCGTGTTCGCGCTGATGGGCGCGCTCGCCGGGCTGGCGTCGCTGTTCCAGATCTCGCGTCTCGAGGCGGCGGATCCGAACGCCGGCAGCGGGCTCGAGCTGCAGGTGATCGCGGCGGTCGTGATCGGCGGCACGAGCCTGATGGGCGGGCGCGGCTCGGTGATCAGCACGTTCTTCGGCGTATTGATCATCTCCGTGCTGGCCGCCGGGCTCGCGCAGATCGGCGCGAACGAGCCGACGAAGCGGATCATTACCGGCGCGGTGATCGTAGTGGCGGTCGTGCTCGACACGTATCGCAGCCGGCGTGCACGCGCACGGTAAGAACAACAGAACAGACCAGAGAGAAACGGGAAATGGCGACGATCAAGGATGTAGCAGCCATGGCGGGCGTGTCGTTTACGACGGTATCGCACGTCGTGAACAATTCGCGGCCGGTGTCCGCGGACGTACGCGCCAAGGTCGAAGGGGCGATTCGCGAGCTGAACTACGTGCCGTCGGCCGTGGCGCGCTCGCTGAAGGCGCGCGCGACGGCCACCATCGGGCTCGTCGTGCCGAACAGCACGAATCCGTATTTTGCCGAGCTCGCGCGCGGCATCGAGGATCAGTGCGCGGCGAACGGCTATTGCGTGTTCTTCTGCAACTCGGACGACGATCCGGTCAAGCAGCGCAACTATCTGCGCGTGCTGCAGGAAAAGCGCATCGACGGGCTGATCGTCGCGTCGGCGGGCGACGACGCGGTGCTCGCGCAGACGCTCGCCGATGCGCATGCGCCGCTCGTCGTCGTCGATCGCAACATCGAGGGGCTGGCGGCCGATCTCGTGCAGATCGACCACGAGCGCGGCGCCTACCTGGCGACCCGCCACCTGCTCGAGCTGGGCCACGCGAAGATCGGCTGCATTACCGGGCCGACGGACACGGCCGTCAGCGCGATGCGCGTGCACGGCTTCATCCGCGCGATGGCGGAACGCACGATCGACATCGTGCCGGGCGCGATCGCGGAAAGCGACTTCTCGTGCCTCGGCGGCTATCACGCGGCATCGCGGCTGTTCGAGACGGTGCGGCCGAGCGCGATCTTCGCGGGCAACGACCTGATGGGCGTCGGCGCGCTGCGCGCGGCGGCCGAGCGCGGCATCCGCGTGCCGGACGACTGCTCGATCATCGGCTTCGACGACATCGAATTCTCGCGCTATACCTATCCGGCGCTGTCGACGGTCGGCCAGTCGGTGCGTGCGCTCGGCGAGATGGCCGCGCAGACGCTGATCGAGCGGATCGGCGGCGGGTCGACCGCTGCGCCCAGCACCGCGCCGAGCCGGCGGCGCGTCGTGTCGCCACGCCTGGTGCTGCGCGAATCGACCGCCATCTATCGCGAGCCGGCGCCGGCCGGCGGCCGCGCATGACGGCGCACGCCACGGGCGGCGGCGCGCCGCGCGCCGGCCGCGTGACCGTCGTCGGCAGCCTCAACATGGATCTCGTCGTGCGCGCGCCGCGGCTGCCGCTGCCGGGCGAGACGCTCGCCGGGCACGCGTTCGCGCAGGCCGCGGGCGGCAAGGGCGGCAACCAGGCGGTCGCCGCCGCGCGGCTCGGCGCGCAGGTCGCGATGATCGGCTGCGTCGGCGCGGACGCGCACGGCGCCGCGCTGCGCGCGGGCCTCGAAGCCGAAGGGATCGACTGCGTGGGCCTTGCGACCAGCGCGGCCGCGTCGACGGGCGTCGCGCTGATCGTCGTCGACGACGCGAGCCAGAACGCGATCGTGATCGTCGCGGGCGGCAACGGCAAGGTGACGCCGGACACGATTGCCCGCCACGACGCAGCCATCGCCGCGGCCGACGTGCTGATCTGCCAGCTCGAGACGCCGCCGGACGCGGTGTTCGCGGTGCTCGCCGCCGGGCGGCGGCTCGGCCGCACCGTCGTGCTCAATCCGGCACCGGCCGTCGCGCCGCTGCCGGCGGGCTGGCTGCCGCTCGTCGATTACCTGATTCCGAACGAGGTCGAGGCGGCGGCGCTGACGGGCCTGCCGATCCGCGACCCGGCCGACGCCGAGGCCGCCGCGCGCACGCTGCAGGCGGGCGGCGCGCGCAACGTGCTGGTCACGCTCGGCGCGCGCGGCGTGCTGGCGCTGACGGCGGACGGCGCGGCGCGCCACTATCCGGCGCCCGCGGTGCAGGCGGTCGACACGACGGCCGCCGGCGACACCTTCATCGGTGGCTTTGCCGCGCGGCTCGCGGCCGGCGCCGACGTCGACGCCGCGATCTGCTTCGCGCAACGCGCGGCAGCGCTTTCCGTGACGCGCGCCGGCGCGCAGCCGTCGATCCCGACGCTCGCCGAGCTCACGGGCTGACTATTCGTCTCGAAAAACACCACGGTTACGCACAAATTGTTGCGCCGTATGCAATCAGTAGACGAATTGTGCGGAAATTTGACCAAAACACCATCAAGTCGCGCCGATTGCTGTCGTAAATCCGTTGTGTGAAGCGAACGCTTCTGAGCGACGGGCCCGGCCCGTCAACGACGACGCAAGACAGGAAAAGCGATGGTGTTGAGAGACCTGACGATTCGTGCCCGCATCGGGCTGGCGATGACGATTCTGGCGGGGCTGCTGTGCGCGCTCGGCGTGCTGGGGCTGATCGGCATGGGCCGTGCGAACGACGCGACCCAGGACATATTCACGAACCAGATGCCGAGTGCGGTCGACGTGTCGGTCGCGGAACTGTTCGCCGCGCGCGAGCGTCTCGCGCTCGACCGCGCCGCGCTGCTGGCCGGCACGCCGGATTCGGCCGAGGCGGTCGCGCGCAGCCGCAAGATGCGCGAGCAGTCGGACCTGTGGTGGCAGAAGTACATGAACCTGCCGCGCGACGCCGACGAGGACAAGCTCGCGCAGGATGTGGTCGCGAAGCGCCAGGTGCTGCAGCGCGGGTTCGATACGTTCGCGACGGTGGTCGCGTCGAACGATCACGAGCGGATCGGCGAAGGCGCGAAGCAGCTGCAGGTGCTGTTCAACGACCTCGCGGTGTCGGGCGAGACGTTGCGCAACTTCCAGTTCACCACCGGGCAGGCCGGCTTCAATCATGCGCAGTCGGTCTATTCGACGTTCCGCATCGTGACGATCATCGCGCTCGTCGTCGGGCTGGCCGCCGCGCTGACGGCCTTCATCGCGCTGAGTCGCGCGATCGGCCGCCCGCTGGCCGACGCGCTCGCGCACTTCGATGCGATCGCCGCGGGCGACCTGCGCCGCCGGATCGTCGTGCGCAGCCGCGATGAAATGGGGCAACTGCTGGACGGGCTCGCGAAGATGCAGCACGGGCTCGTCGAGACCGTGAGCACGGTGCGGGGCGGCAGCGAATCGATCGCGACCGCGGCCAAGCAGATCGCGGCCGGCAACATCGACCTGTCGTCGCGTACCGAGGAACAGGCATCGGCGCTGCAGGAAACCGCGTCGAGCATGGAACAGCTCACCGGCACCGTGAAGCAGAACGCGGACAATGCACGCCAGGCGAGCGCGCTCGCCGCGAACGCGTCGGAGATTGCGAACAAGGGCAATTCGGTCGTCGGGCAGGTGGTCGGCACGATGGGCGAGATCAACCAGAGTTCGGCAAAGATCGCGGACATCATCGCGATCATCGAAGGGATCGCGTTCCAGACCAACATTCTCGCGCTGAATGCGGCGGTCGAGGCCGCGCGCGCCGGCGAGGAAGGCCGTGGCTTCGCGGTGGTCGCGGGCGAGGTGCGCAGCCTCGCGCAGCGCTCGTCGGCGGCCGCGAAGGAGATCAAGACGCTGATCGACGCGTCGGTGGATCGGATCCGTTCCGGCTCGATGCTCGTCGACGAGGCGGGCAGCACGATGACGGAAGTGATCGCCGCCGTGCAGCGCGTGACCGACATCATGGGCGAGATCGCAGCCGCGTCCGAGGAGCAGAGCGGCGGCATCGACCAGGTCGCGCGCGCGGTCGCGCAGATGGACGAGGTCACGCAGCAGAACGCGGCGCTCGTCGAGGAAGCCGCCGCGGCTGCGCAGTCGCTCGACGAGCAGGCCGCGCGCCTGCGCGAGACGGTTTCGGTGTTCCAGCTCGACGAGGGCGCGGCGCAGCGGCGTGCGGCCGAAGCGGTTGCCGTGCGTGCGCCAGTGCGCGCGCAGCCCGCGCCGGCGGCGGCCGTGCGCGACAGCCACGACGCCCCCGCACCGCGCGCGAGCGTCGCGCCGCCGGCCCGCAAGCCGGCCGCCGCGCCGCAGCCGGCGGTGGCCGCGTCCGGCGGCAACGACGACTGGGAAACGTTCTGATTCACCGCGACGATGCGCGCGCCGCGCATCCCTCCCCATTTGCATGACCACGAACGCCCGCATCAAGCGGGCGTTTTTGCATCCGCGGCCGGCTCGCGATGTTCGCATGCGCGGCGGATGCGGCGTCGACGATGCCCACGCGGATGCATACGGATGCACGCGGATGCATTCACACATCCGTCATACGGGTATCTCCGTAAGGGTCATGCGTGAAAAAATTTTGTAACGGCGGGTTCTGCCTGTCGTCCGAAATGCAGGCTCGCGCGTATAGGGATGAAGGGGAGGTTGCGAGCATTTCGCGAAGGCCGGCACGTCCAACGCACAAGACGTTCCGGTGCTCGACGAGACAGGACGGATGCTGTTTCGGCGACTCGGGGCATTGATTGTAGAGCGACGAAAAAAGTTGTCCAAGCCGTGTGTTGCTCGACGTGTTGCCCGACGCGAAGTTCAGACAATGAGTTCGTGAAAAAAAATAAGAAAGGGTTTAGGATGAATTCGAACGCGCTTGCTTCTGCGCAGTCACACGAAGGCAGGCACGTCTTCAGACTAAGGCGAGGGAGGTAGCATGGATATTTATAGCAGCTTCGCGAACCGCTTCGAAAAAACGCGAGAGGAGGAACTCTCGCTGGAGGAGTATCTCGCGCTCTGCAAGAACGATCCATCCGCGTATGCTACGGCCGGCGAACGCATGCTGGCTGCGATCGGGGAACCAGAACAAATCGATACCCGCAACGAGCCGCGCCTGTCGCGGATCTTTGCGAACAAGGTTATCAAGGTCTATCCCGCGTTCCGTGAGTTCTACGGAATGGAGGACGTGATCGAGCAGGTGGTCGCGTATTTCCGCCACGCTGCGCAAGGGCTCGAAGAGAAGAAGCAGATCCTCTATCTGCTCGGCCCGGTGGGCGGCGGCAAGTCGTCGATCGCCGAGCGTCTCAAGCAACTGATGGAACGCGTGCCGTTCTATTCGCTGAAGGGTTCGCCCGTCAACGAATCGCCGCTCGGGCTGTTCGACTACGACGAGGACGGGCCGATACTCGAAGAGCAGTACGGCATCCCGCGCCGCTACCTGAAGACGATCCTCAGCCCGTGGGCCGTCAAGCGCCTGCACGAATTCAACGGCGACATCCGCCAGTTCCGCGTCGTGCGCCGCTATCCGTCGATCCTGCGGCAGGTCGGCATCGCGAAGACCGAGCCGGGCGACGAGAACAACCAGGACATCTCGTCGCTGGTCGGCAAGGTCGACATCCGCAAGCTCGAGCAGTACGCGCAGGACGATGCCGATGCGTACAGCTACTCCGGCGGCCTGTGCCTCGCGAACCAGGGCCTGCTCGAGTTCGTCGAAATGTTCAAGGCGCCGATCAAGGTGCTGCACCCGCTGCTGACCGCGACGCAGGAAGGCAACTTCAAGGGCACCGAGGGCTTCGGCGCGATTCCGTTCGACGGGATCATCCTCGCGCACTCGAACGAGTCGGAGTGGAAGGCGTTCAAGAACAACCGCAACAACGAAGCACTGCTCGACCGGATCTTCGTCGTGAAGGTGCCGTACTGCCTGCGCGTGTCGGAAGAGATCAAGATCTACGAGAAGCTGATCCGCAACTCGTCGCTGGCCGAAGCCGTGTGCGCGCCGGGCACGCTGAAGATGATGTCGCAGTTCTCGGTGCTGTCGCGGCTGCACGAGCCGGAAAACTCGAGCCTGTTCTCGAAGATGCAGGTGTACGACGGCGAGAACCTGAAGGACACCGACCCGAAGGCGAAGTCGTACCAGGAGTATCGCGACTACGCGGGCGTCGACGAGGGCATGACGGGCGTGTCCACGCGCTTCGCGTTCAAGATCCTGTCGCGCGTGTTCAACTTCGATTCGACCGAAGTCGCGGCGAACCCGGTGCACCTGATGTACGTGCTCGAACAGCAGATCGAGCGCGAGCAGTTCCCGCCGGAGACCGAGCAGAAGTACCTGTCGTTCGTGAAGGACGTGCTCGCGTCGCGCTATGCGGAATTCATCGGCAAGGAGATCCAGACGGCGTACCTCGAGTCGTATTCGGAATACGGCCAGAACATCTTCGATCGCTACGTCACGTACGCGGACTTCTGGATCCAGGATCAGGAATTCCGCGATCACGATACGGGCGAGAGCTTCGACCGCGCCGCGCTGAACGCGGAGCTGGAGAAGATCGAGAAGCCGGCAGGCATCAGTAATCCGAAGGATTTCCGCAACGAGATCGTGAACTTCGTGCTGCGGGCGCGGGCCGCGAATGCCGGCAAGAACCCGGTGTGGACGAGCTACGAGAAGCTGCGCGTCGTGATCGAGAAGAAGATGTTCTCGAACACCGAGGAACTGCTGCCGGTCATTTCGTTCAACGCGAAGGGCTCGGCGGAAGAGCAGCGCAAGCATGAGGACTTTGTGAACCGGATGGTCGCGAAGGGCTATACGCCGAAGCAGGTTCGGCTGCTTTGCGACTGGTACCTGCGCGTGCGCAAGTCGTCATGACCTGCGTTGCGCAGCGCCCGTGCGGCCTGGCCGCACGGGCAACTTCAGAGACGCCGCCCGCGTGACGGGAGACGGCATGCGGCGAGCGTCCCGGCATATCGACTTACGAGCGGGAGACCGGGCGTGCTTCATCAAATCATCGACCGCAGGCTAGCCGGCAAGAACAAGAGCATTGCCAACCGCGAACGCTTTCTGCGTCGCGTCAAGAACTACATTCGTCGTGCCGTGTCGGACGCGGTGCGCGACCGTAGCATCAAGGATATCCAGAGCACGCAGAGCATCACGATCCCGCGCAAGGACATCGCCGAGCCGACGTTCCGGCACGGGCCGGGCGGGCGCCGCGAGCACGTGCATCCGGGTAACGAGGATTACGTGCGCGGCGACAAGATCCCGCGGCCGCAAGGCGGCTCGGGCGGCGGCGGCAGCCAGGCCAGCAACGAGGGCGAAGGGCAGGACGACTTCGTGTTCGAGCTGTCCCGCGACGAGTTCATGCAGTACTTCTTCGACGATCTCGAGCTGCCGCGCCTCGTGAAGACGCACCTGCTGACGGTGCCGAGCTGGAAGAACGTGCGCGCGGGCTGGTCGGCGGAAGGCACGCCGAACAACATCGACGTCGTGCGTTCGCTGAGGAGCGCGCTCGGCCGCCGCATCGCGCTCGGCTCGCCGCTCGTCAACGAGCTGCACGAGCTCGAGGCGCAGCTCGAAGCGCTCAAGCGCGACCCCGACGATCGCCGCGCCGAGATCGCCACGCTCGAGGACCAGATCCATCACCTGAAGGGGCGCATCTGGCGCATCCCGTTCATCGACCCGTTCGACCTGCGCTACATCAACCGCGTGAAGCAGCCGCAGCCGTCGAGCCAGGCGGTGATGTTCTGCCTGATGGACGTGTCCGGCTCGATGGACGAGCAGCGCAAGGATCTCGCGAAGCGCTTCTTCATCCTGCTGTACCTGTTCCTGAAGCGCAACTACGAGCGCATCGAGGTGGTGTTCATCCGCCACCACACGCGCGCGGAGGAGGTCGACGAGGACACCTTCTTCCATTCGACCGAAAGCGGCGGCACGGTGGTGTCGAGCGCGCTCGAGCTGATGCGCAAGGTGATGAACGAGCGCTATTCGCCGACCGAATGGAACATCTACGGCGCTCAGGCGTCGGACGGCGACAACTGGACGGACGATTCGCCGAAGTGTCGGAAAATCCTGGAAGAGGATATCCTCACGAAGACGCGTTACTTCGCGTACATCCAGGTGGCGCCGGAAGAGCAGAATCTCTGGCTGGAATACGCGCAGTTGATGCAGTCGCAACCGCATCTCGCGATGAAAAAAGTGGAATCGGCTGCCGACATTTACCCGGTGTTTCGCGAATTGTTCGAAAAGCAGGTGGAAATGTCATGACAACCCGCCACCTGCACAACGAATCGCGCGGCTACCAGCCGCGCCGATCCGGCGACGACACCGCAGGCCATGACGCAACGCAGCAACGCGACCAGGCCGAACCGTCGACGCCGCCCGCCGACTTGCCCGGTGCCGGGCAGAAGGAAGCGCGTATGAACGTTGCTGATCGCAGGCCGCTGCCGTGCCCGTCCGACTGGACCTTCGAGCTGCTCGAGGAATACGACACGCATATCGCGCAGGTCGCCGAGCAGTATGAGCTCGACATCTACCCGATCCAGCTCGAGCTGATCAGCGCCGAGCAGATGATGGACGCGTACGCGTCGGTCGGGATGCCGGTCAACTACCGGCACTGGTCGTTCGGCAAGCATTTCCTGTCGACCGAGAAGAGCTACCGCCGCGGCCAGATGGGGCTCGCCTACGAGATCGTCATCAACTCGAACCCGTGCATCGCGTACCTGATGGAAGAGAACACGATGACGATGCAGGCGCTCGTCATCGCGCATGCGGCGTACGGGCACAACTCGTTCTTCAAGGGCAACTACCTGTTCCGGTTGTGGACCGACGCGCACGCGATCGTCGACTACCTCGTCTATGCGAAGAACTACGTCGCCGAATGCGAGGAGCGCTTCGGCCTCGACCGCGTCGAGGAGCTGCTCGACTCGTGCCACGCGCTGATGAACTACGGCGTCGACCGCTACAAGCGGCCGCAGAAGCCGTCGCTGTCGAAGGAAGCGGCGCTGCGCCGCGAGCGCGAGGCGTACATGCAGTCGCAGATCAACGAGCTGTGGCGCACGCTGCCGAACCGGAAGCCGGAGCTCGCCGAGGAGCAGGAAGAACGCTATCCGCCCGAGCCGCAGGAAAACCTGCTGTATTTCGCGGAGAAGAACGCGCCGCTGCTCGAGCCGTGGGAGCGGGAAGTGATCCGCATCGTGCGCAAGATCGGCCAGTACTTCTATCCGCAGCGGCAGACGCAGGTGATGAACGAAGGCTGGGCGACGTTCTGGCATTACACGCTGCTCAACACGCTGTATAACCAGGGCAAGCTGGAAGACGGCTTCATGATGGAGTTCCTCCATTCGCACAGCAACGTGATCTACCAGCCGCCCGTCACGAAGCCGTACTACAGCGGGATCAACCCGTATGCGCTCGGCTTCTCGATGATGAGCGACATCCGGCGGATCTGCGAAGCGCCGACGGACGAGGATTACAAGTGGTTCCCCGAGCTCGCGGGCAGCCCGTGGCTGCCGGCGCTGCATTACGCGATGCGCAATTTCAAGGACGAGAGCTTCATCGCGCAATACCTGTCGCCGCACCTGATCCGCGAGATGCGGCTGTTCTCGGTGCTCGACGACGACATGCGCGATTCGCTCGAGGTGTCGGCGATCCACGACGACTCCGGCTACCAGTACGTGCGGCAGGCGCTGTCGCGGCAGTACGACATCCATCATCGCGAGCCGAACATCCAGGTGTGGGCGGTCAACACGCGCGGCGATCGCAGCCTCACGCTGCGCCACTTCATGACCGACAACCGGCACCTGTCGAACGACAGCGACGAAGTGCTCAAGCACATGGCGCGGCTGTGGCAGTTCGACGTGTACCTGGAAAGCGTCGACGAGGCGGGCACCGTGCGCAAGCGCTACGAGTGCCGCTATACGCCGCCCGAGGTGCGCGTGTGAGCCGCATGCGTCGGCACGCCTGACGGCATGCGACGCCAGCCCGCGGGCTGGCGTTTTCATATGACGGCTGGATGTCGGGAGAAAAATCTTCTCCATCCGGGCGAATCCGGACAGCCCTTTTCATCGCATTTCGCTAAAATCCGGTGGCGCCATGCGCCAGAACCGGTGCCACGCGCTTCCGCACGCGGCGGCGTCGCAGCCGTCACGCCCAAAAGCACTACAAAGGAACAGACCAACCCATGGACGTCCAGACCGACCAAGCCGTGCCGTCCGCGCACGACACCCGGCGGCGCGTGTTCGCCATCGTCGGCGCCTCGTCGGGCAACCTCGTCGAGTGGTTCGACTTCTACATCTACTCGTTCTGCGCACTGTACTTCGCGCCCGCGTTCTTCCCGAGCGGCAACACGACGACACAGCTGCTGAACACCGCCGGCGTGTTCGCGGCCGGCTTCCTGATGCGCCCGATCGGCGGCTGGCTGTTCGGCCGCATCGCCGACCGTCACGGCCGCCGCGCCGCGATGATGATCTCGGTGCTGATGATGTGCGGCGGCTCGCTCGTGATCGCGGTGCTGCCGACCTATGCGCAGATCGGCGCGTTCGCGCCGCTGCTGCTGCTGATCGCGCGGCTGTTCCAGGGGCTGTCGGTGGGCGGTGAGTACGGCACGAGCGCGACCTACATGAGCGAAGTCGCGCTGAAGGGGCGGCGCGGCTTCTTCGCGTCGTTCCAGTACGTGACGCTGATCGGCGGCCAGCTGTGCGCGCTGCTCGTGCTCGTGATCCTGCAGCAGACGCTGTCGACCGCGGAGCTGAAGGCGTGGGGCTGGCGCATTCCGTTCGTGGTTGGCGCGGCGGCCGCGCTGGTCTCGCTGTACCTGCGCAAGTCACTCGACGAGACATCGACCAGCGCGTCGCGCGACAAGAAGGATGCCGGCACGATCCGCGGCGTGTGGCAGCACAAGGGCGCGTTCTTCACGGTGGTCGGCTTCACCGCGGGCGGCTCGCTGATCTTCTACACGTTCACCACGTACATGCAGAAGTACCTCGTGAACACGGCCGGCATGCATGCGAAGACCGCCAGCAACGTGATGACCGTCGCGCTGCTCGTCTATATGCTGCTGCAGCCGGTGTTCGGCGCGCTGTCCGACAAGATCGGCCGCCGCATGTCGATGATCCTGTTCGGCGCGTGTTCCGTGATCGGCACGGTGCCGCTGATGCATGCGCTGAAGGACGTGCAGAGCCCGGTGGCCGCGTTCGTGCTGATCACGGTCGCGCTCGCGATCGTCAGCTTCTACACGTCGATCAGCGGCCTGATCAAGGCCGAGATGTTCCCGCCGGAAGTGCGCGCGATGGGCGTCGGCCTGTCGTATGCGGTCGCGAACGCGATCTTCGGCGGCTCGGCCGAGTATGTCGCGCTGTGGTTCAAGTCGATCGGCAGCGAGGAGACGTTCTACTGGTACGTGACCGTGCTGTGCGCGATCTCGCTGCTCGTGTCGTACCGGATGCGCGATCCGAGCAAGGAAGGGTACCTGCGTCACGAACCGTGATCGGTGGCGCTTCGGCTTCAGCATCATGAACAAGGTCCCGCCTGCTGGCGGGACTTTTTTTGCCCGTAATCGACGAACAAGCGCGCGGTATATCGCCTGGCCAGGCCGCCGCCTCGAAGCCGGGTGGCAAATCAGGGGCGGAACGCGCGCATCTAGATATGAGAGAAGTTGATTAATTCAACCAAGAAAAATCAATATCGATCAAGTCTGACTTGCCGCACAATCGCCGCCATTCACACCCAGGAACAGAGAGCAAGACGATGACGACACGACGTCAAATACTGAAGCGGGGCCTGTTCGCCTCGGGTTCCGCGCTGCTGGCCGGCACGCTGGGCGGCGCATGGAGCGGCGCGGCCCGCGCGCAAGGCGCGACGTGGCACATGCCCGACGAGGGCGCGCCGCACGCGGCGACCTGGATGGCGTTCGGCCCGAGCGAGGACATCTGGGGCGCGCGGCTGCTGCCCGTCGTGCGCGAGAATCTGGCCACGGTCGCGAAGGCGATCGCCCCGCACGAGCCGGTCAAGATGCTGGTGCGTGAGCAGGACTACGCGATCGCGTCGCGCCTGTGCGGCGCATCGGTCGAGCTGGTCCAGCATCCGGTCGACGATCTGTGGATGCGCGACACGGGGCCCGTGTTCGTGAAGCAGGCGTCGGGCCAGCTCGGCGGCGTGAACTTCAACTTCAACGGCTGGGGCAACAAGCAGGAACACGACCAGGACGCCGAAGTCGCGCCGTTCGTGGCCGGGCGCGCCGGCGCGGGGCTGCTCGACACGCGGCTGGTGCTGGAAGGCGGCGGCATCGAGGTGGACGGCGAGGGCACGGCGATCATCACGCGCAGCTGCGTGCTCAATCCGAACCGGAACCCGGGCGTCAGCCAGGCGCAGTGCGAGGCCGAGCTGAGCCGCCTGCTCGGGCTGACGAAGATCATCTGGCTGCCCGGCATCGCGGGCAAGGACATCACCGACGGGCATACCGACTTCTATGCGCGCTTCACGAGCCCGGGCGTGGTGGTGGCCGGGCTCGACACGGATCCGTCGTCATACGATCACGCGGTCACGCGGCGGCACCTGGAGATCCTGCGGCAGTCGACCGACGCGAAGGGGCGGGCGCTGAAGGTCGTGGTGCTGCCGGGGCCGAAAACCGTGCGCCGCAAGTACGAAAACGCGGAGTTCGCGGCCGGCTACATCAATTTCTACGTCTGCAATCGCGCGGTGATCGCGCCGGCCTTCGGTGACAGCCGCGCGGACAGGAATACGCGCGATACGCTCGTCGACCTGTTCCCGGGCCGCGAGGTGATCCAGCTGGACATTGACGGCATCGCCGCGGGCGGCGGCGGTATCCACTGCACGACCCAGCAGCAGCCGGCCTGAGCGCGGCGGCGGGCCGGTGCATGCACGACCGGCCCGCGCGAGCGCCGCTGGCCGCCAATCATTCCGGACTACTGATAAACAAAGCGGAATCCGTTCCAGGGAACGGAGACCGGCGCGCGAGCCTGCGCGCCGGCCGAGCAATGGAGTGAATACATGACGAAGCAAGTCATCAAGACGGGCGTGCACGAGCGCGCCCGGCGCATGCCGGAGAGGGGCCGCCGCGCCTTCATCCGATGTTCGGCCGCCTGGCTCGGCATGCCGCTGCTGGGCAGCCTGGCCGCCTGCGGCGGAGACGGCGGGTCCGCCGCGGCATCCCCGCCGCGCGTGCTGCCGTCGGTGCGGCAGGCCGCGTACCGGCTGCCGGCCGAGGATGCGCCGCATGCGTCGACCTACATGGCCTTCGCGTCCGACGCGGCAGGCATCTGGACACCCGTCACGCCGCAGAGCACGAATGCCGGCATCGACCGGGTTCGTGCCGACCTGATGGATGTCGCGAAGGCCGTCGGCGCGTTCGAGCCGGTCAACATGCTGGTGCTGCCGGCCGATCTCGACGCGGCCAGGGCGCTGCTCGCCACCGCGAGCGCCGCGAACCCCGACCTGCACGCGCGCTATGCGGCGCGCCCCGCCGGCACGGGCGGGATCACCCTGGTTCCGGTCGCCGACGGCTTCGACGATTTCTGGGTGCGCGATACGGGCTGCGTGTTCGTCAGGGACACGGCGAACGGCAATGCGCTGGCTGCCGTCGGCTTCAATTTCAACGGCTGGGGCAACGCGAACACCGACGGCGCAGGCATCGGCCAGGAGATGACGATTCCGCCGCAGGTCGCGGCCGCGAGCAACCGGTCGAAGGCGGGCAAGTTCTTCCAGCCGTTCGGCCGCGACAGCGGGGTGGCGGGCCGGATGGCGCAGGCGCATGGCGCGAACCTGATCCGCAGCACGTTGACGCTCGAAGGCGGCGCGATTGAATTCGACGGCGACGCGACGGCGATCCTCACGGAATCGGCCGTGCTGCACGTGAACCGGAATCCGCAGCTGTTCGACATCCCGAACGGCTCGATCGCCGATGCGACGCTGCTGCCGACGGCCAGGGACACCGTGCTCGCCGAACTGCAGCGCACGCTCGGCGTGCGGAAGATCATCTGGCTGCCGGGCACCGCGACCTATCCGCGCGGCGTCGCGACAGCGGCCGGCGAAACCGACATCACGAACGGCCACGTCGATTTCTATGCGCGGTTTCTCGCGCCGGGCGTGGTCGCATACTGCTACGACGCGGCGAACTCGACCGGCGAACAGGCGTTGACGGCGGCCAACCGGCAGCGCCTCGCCGGGCAGACCGACGCGAACGGCCGGCCGCTGCAGCTCGTCGAACTCCTGCCGCCAGCCCGGTACGGCACGTCTGCCGGCACGAGCCTGACTGACCGGCAGATGGCGAACTTCGCGGCCGGGTACATCAACTTCTATACGTGCAACGGCGCGATGATCGTGCCGAAGTTCAACCACGATGCGTCCGATGCGGCCGCGGTCGCCGCCATCCGGCCCTATGCGGGGAACCGGGCGATCGTCCAGGTCGACATCCTCGGCATCGCGTCGGGCGGCGGCGGCATTCACTGCTCGACCCGGGAAGTGCCGGCGTGAGCATGCGGTGCGGCCGCGCGTGCCTGCCCGATCCGTGGGCCGCTCGTGGCCGTCATATCGATATCGGAATCGATTCGTTGCCCGACGCGGGCGATGTCCTTAATCTGAACCCGTAGTTCGTGTGACACCTCCTTGACTGGGATTCGCGCCCGCTGCGTGCAGCGGGCGTCTTTTTTTGCGCGCGGGCGATGACGCCCCGACCCAGGCGCGCTTGCCGGCGCGCATCCGCCATGCCCCCGGAAGTTTGCAATCGCACGGATTCCCGATCGAAATGGCATGCAAGCTATTCGTGTCGGCCATTCGATACAGACATTCGGAATCGTCGGAAAGATTTGCGATGACGGACGACGCGAAATGCCGCGACCTGCGGATGCGATAAGAAATCGATAAAACATGGACATACTTTTATTGCATTTTGACCTGTCCATGCCGGCTTGTATTGCTGTCCGTATTGTCGATGGACGAGGTTAGGTTTTTTACTAATGTCGAATTCCGATTTCCAATGTTGATGCGTGCATCCACCGAGGGATGTATTGACAGGGCTGGCGGTTCGTGATCGCCAGCTTCGTCGAGCCGCATGCCACGCACGCGGGGTGGAAGTTGTCGGGCAGCCAAATTGCCCGAAAAATCATTTCAACGGCAGGCGAATGAATAAAATTCCCGAATCCGCGCCTCCGGGAATTTACTCTGAATTATCAATTTCTTACTTGTACGATATTAATTTCGGGTTTGCATAAATAGAATTGCCGGATCGTCAATATTCGACGGGCGGCAGGCAATGCTGCTTCTCCGAAGACGACGATGCGGCCGCCATCTTGCGTCATGCCGTTGAAGAAACGGCATTGCGCATGTCGGCCGGTCTGTCAAACAGCCAATCACTTTCATAGGAAGTTGGAAATGAAGACGAATCTTCTCCGGTGCTGGGTTGCGGCCGGTATTGCAGGCGCAGTCCTGGCTCCGGCGGTCGCCCACGCATACGACGGGACGATCAAGTTCGAGGGCAGCATCGCGGATGTCACGTGCAACATCAACGGCCAGGCGCCGGGCGTGGACAATGTTCGCGAAGTGTCGCTTGGCAACAATATCAAGACGAGCACGTTCCCCACGATTGGCTCGACGTCGACGGCTGTGCCGTTCACGCTGAATATCGGCGGCAACACGGGCTGCACCGACGATACGAAGGTCGTGATCGACTTCGACCCCGCGTCGGCCAACGTCAATCCGGCGACCGGCAACCTGAAACTCATCGGGACGAAGCCGGCCGAGGGCGTGGAGATTCAGGTCAGCGATGCCGGCAACGGCAAGGCCGGCAAGATCTGGCTGGGCAAACCGCAAAACATCGCGGATGCGCAGGTCGCGACCGTGAAGAACAATACGGCGACCCTGACCTATTCGGCCGCCTATGTGTCGACGGTCGACAAGGCGGGGATCAAGACCGGGTCGGGCAATTCGTTCATTCGCTATACGCTGGCCTATCACTGATCGTTGTAGTACGTGTCCCATGCCATGATCTTGTCATTTCGTACTCTTAATTATGTTGTGGCGTCCTGCGTCGTGGCATGGGCTGCCTGCGCCGCGCCGGCGCAGGCAGCGCTTGTATTGAACGGCACGCGCATCGTCTTCCCGGAACGCGAGCGCGACGTGATCATGCGCGTCGAAAACACATCCGATCAGCCGGTGCTCGCGCAGAGCTGGATCGACGATGGCCGCGTCGACGTGCCGCCCGAGCAATTGCAGGTGCCCTTCATCGTCGCCCCGTCTCTCAAGCGCGTCGAGCCGGGCCGCAGTGCCGTGCTGCGGATCACGCACACGCCTGCGCCGCTGCCCGGCGATCGCGAATCGATTTACTGGCTGAACGTCCTCGAGGTGCCGGCCAGCCAAAAGGATCTCGACAACCAGCTGCGTTTCGGTTTCCGGACGCGCATCAAGCTGTTTTTCCGCCCGACGGCGCTTGCCGACGGCGTGGACGCCGCGCCCGATCAACTGGTCTGGAAAGCGATCGCGCAGGCGCCGGGCACACGCGAAGTCGTGCTCGAGGTCGCCAATCCGACGCCGTACTACGTTTCATTCGGCAAAGTGGAGGGCGATCCCGGCGGCACATTCGTATCGGCGGGTGGCGGCATGGTCGCACCGTTCGGCAGCGCTCGGTTCACGCTGCCGGGCAGCGCCGCAACGGCTCACAAGCCGACAACGGTGCGCTACATGGTCATCGACGACTACGGCGGCCGCACCACGATAACGAAAAAACTGGCGGACTGACCAGGCCGTCAAGCAACGCAGCAACGAGGCACGATTCAGCATACCGTTTCGCCACGTCATGATGGCGTTCAATAGATTCGGCATGCGAGACAACACGGTTTCTCATGCAGATCCTATCGGCAATTCCTTTCTCGTGCGAACGGGTATCGACTCCGCTTGGCCAGCCGCGATCGCGCTTGCGAGCGATCGCATCGGTACTCGCGCCGGTCGCGATCACGGTCGCCAGCGCCGGCATGTTCGCGGGGCGCGCGGTGGCGGCAACCGACGCGCCTTCGCACGACGGTGCCGGCCGCGGCGTGCCGGTGCCGGCCGGGCCCGAATCGGCGGCCGGCGAGGCGATCCGCTTCGACGAGTCGATGCTGATGCATGGTTCCGGCGCCACGCCGATCGACACGACGCCCTACGAACGCGCGAATGTCCTGACGGAAGGGCAGCGACGCGTGGATCTCGTCGTCAACGGGCAGTGGCGCGGCGTGGAGGATGTCGCGTTCCGGCGGGCCGGCGACGGCCGCGTGCGGCCGTGCTACGACCGCGCGATGCTGCAGCGGTCGGGCGTCGACCTGGCGCGCAGCGCACGGGGCCAGGATCGCGATGCACCGCCAGAACCGATGCCCGACGGGCTCGTGTGCGAACCGATCGCCCGCTATGTGCCCGGCGCCGAGCTCTCGTTCGATCAGGACGAGCAGAAACTGTATCTGGTCGTCCCGCAGTTCTACATGCGGCTCGCGAACCGAAGCAACTACGTCGACCCGTCGACCTGGACGAACGGCGTGCCGGCAGCGCTGCTGAACTACAACGCGATGGCGTTCACGACGCGCGCCAGCGGCTACGAGTTTGCGCAGCTCTATACGGGGCTGACGATGGGCGCCAACGCGGGGCCGTTCCGGATCCGCCATACGGGCAATCTCACCTGGTCGCAACGCGGCGTCGTGCGCTATCAGCGCGGCAACGTCTACGCGCAGACCGATCTGCCCGCGTGGCGAACCCAGTTGCTCGTCGGGGAGAGCTCGACGAGCGGCGAGCTGTTCGACGCCGTATCGTTTCGCGGCATCCAGATCTCGAGCGACGACCGGATGCTGCCCGACGCGCTGCGCTATTACGCGCCCGTCGTGCGCGGCGTCGCACAGTCCAATGCCCGCGTCACGATCCACCAGCGCGGCTATCTCGTGCACGAAACGACGGTCGCGCCGGGGCCGTTCGAAATCGACGACCTGCAGGCGATGAGTTACGGCGGCGACCTGCACGTGACGGTGACCGAGGCGAACGGCGACACACGCAGCTTCACCGTGCCGTTCGCGACGACGGTCCAGTTGCTGCGGCCGGGCGTCACGCGGTTCAGCGCGATGGCGGGGCGTGCCATCGATTTCGGCTCCGGCGGCAGTGCGCAGTACGTCGGCCAGTTCACCGTGCAGCGCGGCATCAACAACCTCGTCACGGCATACGGCGGCGGCGCGTTCACGGGGCGTTACCAGTCGGTGCTGATGGGCGTCGCGTTCAACACGCCGATCGGCGGCATCGCGGCCGACGTCACCGTCGCGCGCGTCAAGCCCACGGGCGCCGAGCGGATGAATGGGTCCAGCATCCGCCTGTCGTACAGCAAGAACCTGCCGAACAGCGGCACGAACTTCTCGCTGCTCGCGTATCGCTACTCGACCAAAGGCTATCTCGGCCTGAGCGACGCCCTGCAACTGACAGGCCGGGCGGCGCAGGGCCTGTCGACGGACACGTTTCCGCGCTTGCGCAATCGCATCGATCTCAATATCAGCCAGCAGGTCGGGCGGGCCGGCAATGTTTACCTGAACGGCTCGTCGCTCAGCTATTGGGCCGGGCGCGGCCAGACGCTCAGCTTCACGCTCGGCTACAGCAAGCAATGGCGCGACGTGACGATGACCGCGTCGGTGCAGCGGGTGCGCAATATGTCCGCCGGCATGTCGTCGGTGGGTCGCGCGTCGGGCAACACGCTCGCGAGCATGAGCATCTCGATCCCGCTCGACCGGAACGCGCGTCGCGCGCCGACGTTCAACACGCTCGTGACGCACGACAGCAGCGCGGGCACGAGCGCGATGGCAGGCCTTTCCGGGCGTTTCGGCGAACGGGGCGACGGCTCCTACTCGCTATCGGCGACCTACGACGGCGGCAACCGCGCGCCGTCGGGCAGTTTCGGCGCCGGCTACCGGCTGCCGGCGGCATCGCTCGCGGGCAGCGTCGGCATCGGCAGCGGCTACCAGCAGGCATCGCTCAGCGCGTCGGGCGGGCTGGTGGTGCATCCGGGCGGCGTGACGCCCGGGCCGACGCTGGGCGAGACGGTCGGCGTCGTGCGTGCGCCGGACGCACGCGGCGCGTCGGTCAGCAATACGGATGCGCGGGTCAACCGGTTCGGCTACGCGATCGTGCCGAGCCTCGTTCCCTATCAGCTCAACCAGATCGACGTCGATCCGAAGGACATTCCGGACGACGTCGAGATGACGACGGTGTCGCGCAGCGTCGCGCCGCGTGCCGGTGCGGTCGTGATGCTGTCGTACGACACGCTGAAGGCGCGTGCACTGCTGATCGACGCGACGACCGAGGACGGCCGTCCGCTGCCGTTCGCCGCGCGTGCGCTTGACGCGCAGACGGGTGCGCCGCTCGGAGCGGTCGGGCAGGGCAGCCGCCTGTTCGTGCGCAGCGGCACGCATGACGGGCGGATTCGGGTCGAGTGGGGCGCGCGCCCCGATCAGCAATGCGCGATCGACTATGCGGTGCCGGCGGAGCAGCGCGCGGGCACCGGCTACGTGACGCTCACGCGCGTGTGCCGTTCGCTCGTGTCGATGTCGTCGCCGGCAGCGGCGACGGCGGTCGGGGGGCAGTAATCCGATGAGAGACGCCATGGACGATTTCGCGCCGCTCGCGTGCCTGCGACCGCATACGCCGCGCACACGGCACCTCCGGTTCGGCTTGGCCTGGCCGGTGCGCGGCGCGATCGCCGCCGTCACGCTGTCCATTGTTTCGATCCACACCCAGGCGGCACTGTCGGTCGTCGGCACCCGCTTCATTTATCCGGGTGGCGAGCGTGCGCAGACGATCGCGACGCGCAATGCCGGCAGCGCGCCAATCCTCGTCCAGATATGGCTCGACGACGGCCACGCGAATGCCGATCCGAGCGGGCTGCGCGTGCCTTTCGTCGTCGCGCCGCCGCTTGCGCGGCTCGAACCGCAGCAGGCGCTGGCGGTCCGCGTGCGCGCGGTGGGTGACGAACTGGCGTCGGATCGGGAGTCCCGCTTCTGGATCAACCTGCTCGAAATTCCGCCGGCCGGGCCGGACGGCAACACGCTGCGCATCGCGTACCGGCTGCGCATGAAGCTGTTGTACCGGCCGCACGGCATCGCGGGCGAGCCGCGCGATGCACCGGAGCGCCTGCGGTGGACCTATTCGGACACCGGGCCGCATCCGGCACTCGTGCCGGTCAACCCGACGCCGTACTACGTCACGCTGACGCGCGTCGTCGTGCAAGGGCGGGCCGTCGCGCTGGCCGGCGGCGCGGTGGACGTCGCGCCGTTCGGGCGCACCGAGATTCCGCTCGACGCGCGGCCCGGCGCACCGGCGGGCGACATCGTCTTCGATGCGGTCGACGACGGCGGCCGGTCGCACGAGCACCGGGTTCGGCTCGAACCGCCCTGATCGCCCGCGCGCGACGGCGCGGCCGCACCCGACAACGGAGGCAGTACCCGTCCTGCCGGGGCAAATCGGCAGGGATTCAAACATGACAAGGAAACGCAACAGTGAACAAAACCTACGCTCTGGTATGGAACAGCGGGCAGGGAGCCTGGCAGGTTGCAGGCGAACGGGCCCGCCGCCGCGGCAAGGGGTCGACGCGCGCGACGAAGATCGTTGCCCTGGCGTGGCTCGCCGGCGGCGCGCTGACGTCGGCGTATGCATTGCCGGTCGGCGAGAGCGTCGTGTCCGGGAAAGCCGACATCCTGCGCTACGACAACGGCCAGCAGATGTCGATCAACCAGCATAGCGACAAGCTGCTGACCGAATGGACGTCGTTCAACGTCGACAAGGGGCAGCGCGTGACGTTCAACCAGCCGTCAACGTCGTCGATCGCGTTGAACCGGGTCACCGGGCAGCAAGGCAGCTCGATTCTGGGCTCGATCGACGCGAACGGCCGCGTGTTTCTCGTCAATCCGAACGGGGTCCTGTTTGGCAAGGACGCGAAGGTCAACGTCGGCGGGCTCGTCGCGACGACGCTGGACATCAAGAATGACGATTTCCAGGCCGGCCGTTTCCGCTTCAGCGGCACGTCGACGGCGAATGTGGCCAACGAGGGCACGCTCGTCGCGGGCGAGGGGGGCGCGATTGCGCTGCTTGGCGCACAGGTGATGAACCGCAGCGTCGTCCAGGCGCAAATGGGGACCGTCGCACTTTCCGCGGGCAGCGATGTCACGCTGAACTTCGACGGCAGCAAACTGCTCAACGTGCAGATCGACGGTGCCGCCGTCAACGCGCTGGTCAGCAACAACAAATTGCTGAAGGCCGATGGCGGTCAAGTGCTGATGAGCGCACGCACGGCCAACAAGTTGTTGCAGACGGTGGTCAACAACGTGGGCCGCATCGAGGCGCTCACACTCAGGAATTCGGCCGGCCGGATCACGCTGGACGGCTATGACGCGGGCACGGTCAATGTCGCGGGCTCGCTGAACACCTACGCGACGACGCCGGGCAATGCCGGCACGATCGACACGCGCGGCACGAACGTCAAGGTCACGCTCGGCACGGTAGTCGATACCCACGCCACCAACGGGCGCGGCGGCGTATGGCGCATCGCGACGTCCGACCTGACGGTTGCGCCGGGCGCGAGCCGGCCGGGGACGATCGCCGCCGATACGCTCAAGACCAACCTGGCAACGACGGATATCGAACTCGTCGCCGAGCGCGGCAATCTGTCGGTCGACGGCGCGGTGCCCTGGGAGTCCAGCAAGCGGTTGACGCTGACGAGCCGGCAAGGCGACGTCGCGGTGAATGCGGCAATGACGAACGAGAAGGGCGCCGATGCCGGCGTGACCATCAACGCGGCGAACGACGTGCGGATCGCCGCACCGATCATGCTGACCGGCGTCAACGCCCGGTTCAAGCTCGATTACGGCGGCGCGTATTCGCTCGGCATCGGCGGGTCCGTCACGCTGCCGGGCGACAGGGCCGGATTCGAATCGAACGGCTTCCTGTACACCGTGATTCACAGTTTCGCGCAGTTGCAGGCGATCGAAGCGAACCTGGGCGGCCTGTACGTGCTTGGCAACGACATCGGCAACCCGTCCTCTTACAACCCCACCCCGTTCAGGACGATCGGCACCGATACGCCGTTCTCCGGTGTGTTCGACGGCCTGGGCCATTCGATCAGCAAGCTGTCGATCACGAGCGGCAGCCCCTACGCGGGGCTGTTCGGTCTCAATACGGGCCGCATCGCGAACCTCGCACTGAAAGCGTCGACCATCAGCGCCGCCTCGGGCCCCGGGCCGGTCGCGATCGGCGCGCTGGCGGGCGAGAACCGCGGCGATATCTCGAACGTCGTCGTGTCGAACAACATGCAGGTGAGTGCGGGCGCCAGCCGCAGCAACGTGCTCGGCGGCCTGGTCGGCGTGAACCGCGGCACCGTGGCGCAGTCGTCGTTCTCCGGAAATGTCGTGGGCAACAGCATGACGTACGCCGCCGGCGGCCTCGTCGGCGAGAGCGTCGGAAAAGAGGAGACCGTCACGATCTCCGACAGCACGGCGAACGCCACCGTATCGGGCGGCGCATCGAACACGGCGTCGCTCGGCGGCTTCGTCGGCGTGAACCGTGGCGGCACGATCCTCAATGCAACCAGCCTTGGCACGACGAGCGCCAACAAGCTGTCGGGCGTGAACGTCGGCGGCCTGGTCGGTGCGCACTTTGCGGGCAGGATCGTGAACGGGCGGGCTTCCGGAGGCACGACGGGGGGCTCGGGCGGTACGGCAGGCGGCCTTGCCGGATACAACAGCGGCACGATCGTCGATTCGCATGCAAGCGGCGCGGTCGACGGCAAGTCGGCCCAGGCCATCGGCGGGTTCGTCGGGCTGAATCAGGGCACCGTGAGCAACAGCAAGGCGCTGGGCACGGTCACCAGCGCCTCTTCGGGGGCGACGGGCGGTTTCGTCGGCATCAACCAGGGCCGCGATGCGTCGATCGACGGGGCCGAAGCGCACGGCGCGGTATCCGGCGGGCAGGGCAACAACGGCGGCTTCGTCGGCAGCCATCTCGGCGGAACGATCGCGCACTCGGTCGCGCGCGGCAAGACGACGGGGGGCGAGAACAGCAAGACGGGCGGCTTCGTCGGCCAGAACTCGAGCACGCTGGCCGACAACGATGCGAGCGGCAGCGTGTCCGCCGGCAATAACGCGTCGGTGGGCGGCTTTGCCGGGTCCAATGCGGGATCGGGCATCCTGAACGTCGCGGCAGCGACCGGCAACGTTCAAGGCGGAACGTCGAGCAACGTCGGCGGGCTGGTCGGCGACAACCTGGGCGAAGTCTTCGGTTCGTCGGCGTCGGGCACGGTCAGCGGCGGTTGCCAGGCAACGCTCGGCGGCCTCGTCGGGCTGAACGCGGGGCTCGTCGAGAACTCGACCGCGAGCGGCCGCGTCAACAACAGCACGTCGTCGTCGAAGCAGGTTTACGGCGGCCTCGTCGGCGTGAACCGTGGCACGTTCCGGTGGAGTTATGCGGTCGGCGCAGCCGCGCAGCAAAAGCTCGCCGGCATCAACCTGGGCGTGATCGAGTAAGGCATTCGGCGACGGGCGCTGCGGCGCCCGTCGCCGATTCGACGGGAGACATCATGACAACGATTCTGCGGCGCGCGCGCCGATGGGGGCACGCGCCCGCGCGCCTGTTCGGGGCGGCCGCATGCGCGGCGTGCATGTTGTACGCCCATGCGGCAATGGCCGGGGCGACCGCGGTCGATTGCACGTTCGACAATGTCAATGGCAGCACCTGGAGGCAGATCACGCCACTGACGAGCAGCACGCCGATCGGCGCCGTGCTCTATCGACGCGTGCTGTCGCTCATCGTGAGTTACAAGTTCGGCCCCATGCTGGCGGACGAATACGAGCTGGTCAGTGCCGGGCACTGGCAACCGGGCACCGTCGTTCCCAACAGCGCCGCGCGGACGAACGTGGAAGGCATCGGGCTCCGCTGGTCGGGCGGCCAGGACGGTGACATGCGCACGCTGCCACAGGGGTTCTATCCGATTGCGGTCGACAAGAGGTTGGTGACACGGGGTGGGTCGTCCAACGGCGCGAGCGCGATGTTCTACTTCGGCCAGGAACTCGTGCTCACCAAATCGGCGGCCGGGTTGCCGGAAGGCGATCTCGAGGTGAAGGACCTGCTCGGGACGCCGAGCGTCGAGGTGTATGCGTACACGTTGCCGAAAGGCAGCGTGTCGCTCGGCGGCGAAGTCGTGGTCCCCGAACATCTGACGCCGCCGAACCTGTGCAAGCAATCGCGGAACTATCCCGGCGTCACTGCCCTGACGATCGGCGGTGGCGGGGGAATCGTGGTGCCGCAAAAATGCGAAGTCGTGTCGGGCACGATCGTCCCGGTCGATCTCGGCCGCGTGTCGCTCGGCCATTTCACCGGCCTGCATGCGACGTCGAAGCCGGTCGACTTCAACATCACGCTCAGCCGGTGCGCGGCCGGGGCGAAGCCAACGATCAGCTTCCGCGACAAGGCGGTCCGGCCGAACGCGGACAAGACGCTGCTGGAGCTGAGCGCGCCCGACGGCAAGGCGGTTGCGCGCGGCTTCAACATCGTGATGACGAACAGCCTGACCGTCGAGCGGATCGCCTACGACGAGCCAGCCAGGGCGAAGCAATATCCGATGAAACGCATCGGCGACACCGCCGTGATGCCGCTGCGTGCGCAGTACATCCGGACCGGCACCGATGCCGAACTCAAGGCCGGCTACGGGGGCGGTGCCGCGGAGTTCACGTTTACGTTTCCGTGACGGCCGCAGCGGCCTGCATGGCGTGATGCGCCAGGCGAAGCGCCGTCTTACTCGATCCAATTCCGTTGGTCGCGTGCCCCCGTTGATCGGGGTTTGCGCCCGCTGCATGCAGCGGGCGTCTTTTTGTGCGCGGCGCCGCTTGCCGGCCCAGGCAGGGTTGGTCGCGCGCGGCGGCTCGCCTATGCTGGTTGCTGCGTGTCGGCGCGACGGTCCGGATCGGCCGGGCCGATGACGGTGCGATGACATGCCACGTCAAGGAGACACATGATGAGCAAACCCACGATCGTGCTCGTGCACGGCTTCTGGGGCGGCGCCGCGCACTGGGCGAAGGTGATCGTCGAACTCGCGCGCGTCGGGCATGCATCGCTGCATGCGGTCGAGCTGCCGCTGACGTCGCTCGCCGACGACGCCGAGCGCACCCGCAAGATGGTCGCGCAGCAGCCGGGCCCGGTGCTGCTGGTCGGCCATTCGTACGGCGGCGCGGTGATCAGCGAAGCCGGCAACCTGCCGAACGTCGCGGGGCTCGTGTTCATCGCCGCGTTCGCGCCGGACGCCGGCGAAAGCCCCGGCGGAATCACGCAGGAACACCTGCCGGCGGCAGCGCCGAATCTCGCGCCGGACAGCGACGGCTATCTGTGGATCAAGCCCGACACGTTCCACGAGAGTTTCTGCCAGGACCTGACGGCCGACGAAGCGCTCGTCATGGCCGTCACGCAGAAGGCGCCGCTGGCGAGCACGTTCGCGCAGGCGATCAGCGTGCCCGCATGGAAGTCGAAACCGTCGTGGTACCAGATCTCGAGCGACGACCGGATGATCGCGCCGGAGAACCAGCAGCGGATGGCGGCACGCATGCAGCCGCGCAAGGCGATCACGCTCGCGGCAAGCCATGCGTCGCTCGCGTCGAAGCCCGTCGAGGTCGCCGCGCTGATCGACGAGGCCGCGACCGCGCTGGCTACGTGACGAGCGGGCGCGCATCGCTGCCGGGTTGAACGCCTTCATCACGAAATCCGCAGAGCAAAGCACCATTTGTTGGTTCGGCCGCGGCGAGCACGCTGATACGGTAGCGGCTTCACGGCACCACCCGCCGTGAATTTTCTCGAACCGGGCCGCCGCGCGATCCGCGGCGGTCCTCATAACAATCAGGTCGTGCTCATGAAATTCCACACGCTCGCCCGCTGGCTCGTCGGCGCCGCGCTCGCCGCCGCCGGCACCGCCGCACACGCAGACCGTCTCGACGACATCAAGAAGGCCGGCGTGCTGCGCGTCGCCACCTTCGACAGCAACCCGCCGTTCGGTTACGTCGACGGGAAGACCAACCACATCGTCGGCCTCGACGTCGACTACGCGAAGGCGCTCGCCGACAAGCTCGGCGTGAAGCTGCAGCTGCAGCCGACCAATCCGGCGAACCGCATTCCGTTCCTGACCTCCGGCAAGGTCGATCTGGTGCTCGCGAACTTCACGATCACCGACGAGCGCGCGAAGCAGGTCGATTTCAGCATTCCGTACTTCTCGTCGGGCCAGCAATTCCTCGCGAAGAAGGGCGTGCTGAAGTCGGCCGAGCAATTGAGCAGCCTGCGGGTCGGCGCAGACAAGGGCACGACGAACGAGATCACGCTGCGCGAGAAATTCCCGAAGGCGACGATCGTCGCGTACGACGACACGCCGTTCGCGTTTGCCGCGCTGCGCGCCGGCAACGTGCAGGCGATCACGCAGGACGGCCCGAAGCTGATCGGGCTGCTCGCGAACGTGCCGGACAAGCAGAACTACGAGATCCCCGCATTCACGATCTCGAACGACTACATGGGCGTGGGCGTGCCGAAGGGCGAGACGCGCCTGCTCGGTTTCGTCAACGACACGCTGAAGGGGCTCGAGTCGAGCGGCCGCGCGACGCAGATCTACGACGCGTGGTTCGGCCCGGCGACGAAGACGCCGCTCACGCGTATCTTCCGCATCGGCGACAAGACCTGACCCGCGCGACCTGACCCGCGCGCCGCGATGCGCGGCCGGCCCGGCCGGCGCGCGCGTCGCGGCGCATTCCTTTGACTTTCGAAGATCGCGGGCGCCGCGCGCCCGCGCCACATGCATGCTCGGGTTGGCTCCCAAATACCTCGCCTGGCTCTGGCAGGGCTTCCTGCTGACGCTCGGCCTCGCGGCCGCGTCGGCCATCGCCGCGACCGCGGGCGGGCTCGTGCTCGCGATCCTGCGCCATGCGCGTCACCGCGCGTGGCGCGCCGCCGCCGCGGCCTATGTCGTCACGTTCCGCAACACGCCGCTGCTCGTGCAGCTGCTGTTCTGGTATTTCGGCGTCGCGTCGCTGCTGCCCGACACGTGGGTCGCGTGGCTGAACGCACGCCATGCGTGGCACGCGGGCCCGGTCACGCT
The DNA here is from genome assembly GCA_001527685.1 of Burkholderia pyrrocinia. Lineage (GTDB taxonomy): Bacteria > Pseudomonadota > Gammaproteobacteria > Burkholderiales > Burkholderiaceae > Burkholderia > Burkholderia pyrrocinia_D. Next base: position 159,138 of record LOZU01000072.1, on the reverse strand, counting down.
CGCGTGGCCGTCGTTCGAATTCGTCGCGGGCTGGGTCGGGCTGAGCGCGTATACGGCCGCGTTCGTCGCCGAGGAGTGCGAGGCGGGGCTGCGCGGCGTGCCGGGCGCGCAGCGCGACGCCGCCGTGGCGCTCGGCCTCACGCCGCTGCAGGCGCTGCGCTACGTGATCCTGCCGCAGGCGGTGCGCATCGCGCTGCCGCCGCTGTTCGGGCAATGCATGAACCTGGTGAAGAACTCGTCGCTGGCGATGGCGATCGGCGTCGCGGAGCTGTCGTATGCGTCGCGGCAGGTCGAGACGGAAACCTTCCAGACGTTCGCTGCGTTCGGCGTCGCGACCGTGCTGTACATTGCCGCGGCGGCCGCGATCGAGGCCGTCGCGTATGCGGCCGCGCAATGGCGCGACCGGCTAGGCGCGGGGCATTGACGATGGATCTCTCGCTGCTCGCCAGTAATCTTCCGTACCTGCTCGTCGGCGCGTTTCCGGACGGGCCGCTCGGCGGCGCCGCGTTGTCGCTGGCGCTGGCCATTGCGTCCGCGCTCGCGTCGGCGGTGCTGGGCGTCGCGCTCGGCGTCGCGATGGCGCTCGTGCGCGGCTGGGCGCGCGTGCCGCTGCTCGCGTTCATCGGCTTCTTCCGCGCGATTCCGGTGCTGATGCTGATCTTCTGGACGTATTTCCTGATGCCGATGCTGCTGCACACGGACGTGCCGGGGCTCGCGACGGTGGTATGCGCGCTGGCGCTGATCGGCGGCGCGTATCTCGCGCACGCGGTGCATGCGGGCATCGTCGCGGCCGGCGCCGGGCAATGGCAGGCCGGGCTGTCGCTCGGCCTCACGCGCGGGCAGACGGTGCGCTACGTGCTGCTGCCGCAGGCGATCCGGATCATGACGCCGTCGTTCGTCAACCAGTGGGTCGCGCTCGTGAAGGACACGTCGCTCGCGTATATCGTCGGCGTGCCGGAGCTGTCGTTCGTCGCGACCCAGGTGAACAACCGGCTGATGGTGTACCCGGCGCCGATCTTCCTGTTCGTCGCCGCGATCTACCTCGTGCTGTGCACGTCGCTCGACGGCGCGGCGCGCTGGCTGCTGTCGCGCGGGCCGCGCGCGGCCCGTGCCGCTCGCATTGGCGGCGAGCGCGCTCAGCCGGCGCGGCGTTGAGGTTCGGTGTCACAGGCGCGCGAACTGCGCGCGCGAGTTGTCGACGAATCGCCGACGTGCTTGGAGCCGGGCGCGGCGCGGCGGCTACCGGTCAGGTCGGACCCGCCGGCGCGTCAGGACGCGGTGTAGTACGTGTTGAAGACCGCGCGCAGCGTCGACTTGTCGCTCGCGAAATCGCCCCACAGCGGGCCGTCGGTTTGCGCGAACGCGAATGGCGCGGTGCTGATCGACGCGAGGCGGAAGCGCCATTGCACGGCTTCCTGGCGGAATGCGGTGAGCTGCATGTCGGACAGCGCCGTCTGCGCGCTCGCGAGCGTGACGAGCGGGTCGACCGGCTGATCGGCGACGCGCACCTCGAAGTGCAGGTGCGGGCCCGTGGCCGCGCCGGTCATCCCGACCGAGCCGAGCCGCTCGCCCTGCCTGACGGGCTCGCCGACCTTCAGCCCGTGTGCGAACGCAGAAAGGTGCGCGTAGTAGGTCGAATAGCCGTCGGCGTGATCGACGATCACGTATTTGCCGTAGCCGCCCGGATCGGTGCCGACGAACGACACGGTGCCGTCGGCCGCCGCGTCGACACGGGTGCCGGACGGCGCGGCGAGATCGACGCCGGTATGGAACGCCATCGCCTGCGACAGCGGATGGACGCGCTCGCCGAAGAACGAGCTGATGCGCGTCCACTTGACGGGCATCGTGAACGCGGCCGCTTCGAGCGGCGTGCCGTCGAGCATGTAGTACGCACCCTTGTCGGCGCCCGGCGGCTTGAACCACAGCGCGCCGAACGTGCGGCCGGCCACGCGCAGCTCGAGCGCGGTGAGGCGCGGCGCGCTGCCGGTCGTGTCGAACGCGACGCGGTAGTAGTCGCCGCGGTGCGCGCTTTCGCGCATCGGCACCTTGCCGCTGACGAGATCGCCGAACTGGATCCGCACTTCGGGCGGCAGGTCGAGGCGGTTCAGCGTGTCGGACAGCGTCAGCTCGATGTCGCCCGCGCGCAGCCCGTGCTCGGGCTCGGGCGGTGCAAGCGTAAACAGGTTCGCGTAGCCGAGCATGTCGTTGCGGTGCGCGCTGAGCGGCGCGAACAGGCCCGGCTGCGCATTGCGCTCGCCGATCGACCGGGCGAGCTCGCTCGCGACGAAATGCTCCGCGCTGGGAAACGGGGTCGCCGACAGCACGCGCTGCGGCGTCGCGGCCGCGCCGGTATCGACGGCGCCGGGCAGCTGCGACACGGCCGGCAGCGTGACCACCGCGAGGCCGAGCGTGGCGAGGGCGCCGAGCACGGCGGCCGGCAGCAGCGCGCGCACGCGCCGCAGGGTGCGCGGGGCGGAAAGATCAGGGGGTGCGGCAGGTTTGACCAAGGGTGTCCACATCCAGGAAAACGTTTCGACGAAAGGGTGTGGGCAAGGTCCACGGGCCGTGCGCGCATCGGGTGTCGACGGGACGGAAGGTGGGCGTGCAACAAAACAGGCCCCGCAAGGGGCCCGTGTCGTTTCCGTTCGACCCAACGGCGCGGGATGCTGCCCGCTTCGAACGGCGCCGCGATTGCCGGGTCAGGACCCGGATATCACGAAGACGCTGGTTAAAGTGACAGCGCCAGTCTACCGATGTTCCGCAAAATGGTGAAAATTTAAAACAGGGTCGGGATTACCGTTCCGCAGAGCGGTAATTCGAGATAAATCAGGTGTTTTTTGCGCTTCCGGACCTCATTCCGGCAATTTTTGCGCACGGCGGCGCAGCGCGGCGGAAGTGCGGACCGCGTCGAAGCCCGCGTCGAGGATCGCTTCCGCGTCGCTCCACAGATTGCGGCGCAGGCGGTTGGTCCAGACGATCGACTCGAACACGCCTTCGAGCAGCGACACGAGATAGACGGCCGCGAGATGCACGTCGAGATCGGCCGCGACCTCGCCGCCCGCGACCGCGCGGCGCAGCAGCGCCTTGGCGATACGCAGCATCTGCAGCTCGAGCGCGATGCGGCGGCGCTGCAGCGCGATGTTTTCCTCGCTTTGTTCGCATTTCGTATACAGAATGACGAGCACGCGCTGCATCGACCCCGGCTCGCCGCATTGCTCCAGGTAGTGCGACGCGGCGCGCCGCAGCGTGTCGAGCGCGAACTGGCCTTCGCAGGCCTCGAAGCCTTCGGACGTGCGCGCGAACGCGCGGTCGCACATCGCGAGACAGACCTCCATCTTGTTCTTGTAGTGGCCGTACACGGCGCCCCGCGACATGCCGGCGGCTTCGGCGAGGTCCGCCATCGCGGTTTGCGCGACGCCGCGTTCGAGCAGCACGAGCTCGGCGGCGTCGAGGATCCGGTGCTTGATCGCGAGTGATTCTTCCCGGGTCTTGCGGGCCATGTTGCACAAATCCTTACAATTTGCTGTCGCTTTATTGAGACAATTCGCCGGAAGATTTAAAACGGCGCGTATTTAATCAGTCGTGACTGATTATAATCAGCCACCCTGAGCCGCCGCATTTTAACGGCGGCGCACGATCCGAGGTCCAAATGAAGAATAATCGCTCCCTGTCGCGCCACGGGCTGGCGCCGTTCGCGCTGCTGGCCATGCTGGCCGTCGCCGGATGCGGAAAGGGCGAACACGGGGCCGCGCCCGAGGCCGCGCAGCGCGCGACGGTGCTGACCGTGCGGCCGACCGCGATGCCGCTCACCGTCGAACTGCCGGGCCGGCTCGAGGCGTACCGGCAGGCGGAGGTGCGCGCGCGGGTCGCGGGCATCGTCACCGCGCGCACCTACGAGGAGGGACAGGAGGTCCGGCAGGGCGCGGTGCTGTTCCGCATCGATCCCGCGCCGCTGAAGGCTGCGCGCGATGCGGCGCAGGGCGCGCTCGCGAAGGCGCAGGCCGCGGCGCTCGCGGCGAGCGACAAGCGCCGCCGCTACGACGATCTCGTGCGCGACCGGGCCGTCAGCGAGCGCGACCATACCGAGGCCGTCGCGGCCGACGCGCAGGCCAAGGCCGAACTCGCATCGGCGAAGGCCGAGCTGGCGCGCGCGCAATTGCAGCTCGACTACGCGACGGTGACCGCGCCGATCGCGGGCCGCGCGCGGCGCGCGCTCGTCACCGAAGGCGCGCTCGTCGGCCAGGACCAGGCGACGCCGCTGACCACCGTCGAGCAGCTCGATCCGATCTACGTGAACTTCTCGCAGCCGGCCGCGGACGTCGACGCGCTGCGCCGCGCGGTGAAGAGCGGCCGCGCGACCGGCATCGCACAGCAGGACGTCGCGGTGACGCTGCTGCGCGCCGACGGCAGCGCGTATCCGCTGAAGGGCAAGCTGCTGTTCAGCGATCTCGCGGTCGACCCGACCACCGACACCGTCGCGATGCGCGCGCTGTTCCCGAACCCCGACCGCGAGCTGCTGCCCGGCGCATACGTGCGGATCGCGCTCGACAACGCGGTCGACCGCCAGGCGATCCTGGTGCCGCGCGACGCGCTGCTGCGCGGCGCCGACCGCGCGTCGGTGAAGGTCGTCGGCGCGAACGGCAAGGTGCGCGACGTCGAGGTCGTCGCCGACCAGATGGCCGGCCGCGACTGGCGCATCACGCGCGGCCTCGCGGGCGGCGAGCGCGTGATCGTCGACAACGCCGCCCAGTTCACGCCCGGCACCGCAGTCACGCCCGTCGAGCGGCCCGCGCCGCCCGCGGCCGCGCCCGCTTCGGCGGCGGCCGCCCGTCAAACCTGATCGGTTCGAATCAACATGGCACGTTTCTTCATCGATCGCCCCGTGTTCGCGTGGGTGATCGCACTCTTCATCATGCTGGGCGGCGTGTTCGCGATCCGCGCGCTGCCCGTTGCGCAGTACCCGGACATCGCGCCGCCGGTGGTCAGCATCTACGCGACGTATCCGGGCGCGTCCGCGCAGGTCGTCGAGGAATCCGTCACCGCGCTCATCGAGCGCGAGATGAACGGCGCGCCGGGGCTGATGTATACGTCCGCGACGAGCAGCGTCGGCACGGCATCGCTGTACCTGACGTTCAGGCAGGGCGTGAACGCCGATCTCGCGGCCGTCGAGGTGCAGAACCGCCTGAAGACGGTCGAGGCGCGGCTGCCGGAGCCCGTGCGGCGCGACGGCATCCAGGTCGAGAAGGCCGCCGACAACATCCAGCTCGTCGTGTCGCTGACGTCCGAGGACGGCCGGATGAGTGCGGTGCAGCTCGGCGAATACGCGTCGGCGAACGTCGTGCAGGCGCTGCGGCGCGTCGAGGGCGTCGGCCGGGTGCAGTTCTGGGGCGCGGAATACGCGATGCGGATCTGGCCGGACCCGGTGAAGCTGGCCGGCCACGGGCTCACCGCGTCGGACATCGCGTCGGCCGTGCGCGCGCACAACGCGCGCGTGACGGTGGGCGACATCGGCCGCAGCGCGGTGCCGGACAGCGCGCCGATCGCGGCCACCGTGTACGCCGACGCGCCGCTGAAGACGCCCGCCGATTTCGGCGCGATCGCGCTGCGCGCGCGGCCGGACGGTTCCGCGCTGTTCCTGCGCGACGTCGCGCGCATCGAGTTCGGCGGCAACGACTACAACTATCCGTCCTACGTGAACGGCAAGGTCGCGACCGGGATGGGCATCAAGCTCGCGCCGGGCTCGAACGCGGTGGCCACCGAGAAGCGCGTGCGCGCGACGATGGACGAGCTGTCGACATTCTTTCCGCCGGGCGTGAAGTACCAGATCCCGTACGAGACGTCGTCGTTCGTGCGCGTGTCGATGAACAAGGTCGTCACGACGCTGATCGAGGCCGGCGTGCTGGTGTTCCTCGTGATGTTCCTGTTCATGCAGAACCTGCGCGCGACGCTGATCCCGACGCTCGTCGTGCCGGTCGCGCTCGCGGGCACGTTCGGCGTGATGTTCGCGGCCGGCTTCTCGATCAACGTGCTGACGATGTTCGGCATGGTGCTCGCGATCGGCATCCTGGTCGACGATGCGATCGTCGTCGTCGAGAACGTCGAGCGGCTGATGGTCGAGGAGCAGCTCGCGCCGTATGACGCGACCGTCAAGGCGATGAAGCAGATCAGCGGCGCGATCGTCGGCATCACGGTGGTGCTGACGTCGGTGTTCGTGCCGATGGCGTTCTTCGGCGGCGCGGTCGGCAACATCTATCGCCAGTTCGCGCTGGCGCTCGCGGTGTCGATCGGCTTCTCGGCGTTCCTCGCGCTGTCGCTGACGCCCGCGCTGTGCGCGACGCTGCTCAAGCCGGTCGCGGACGGCCATCACGAGAAGGGCGGCTTCTTCGGCTGGTTCAACCGCTTCGTCGCGCGCGCGACCGAGCGCTATGCGCGGCGCGTCGACGGCGTGCTGAAGAAGCCGGTGCGCTGGCTGGTGGTGTACGGCGCGCTGACCGCGGTCGCCGCGCTGCTGCTCACGCGCCTGCCGACCGCGTTCCTGCCGGACGAGGACCAGGGCAACTTCACGGTGATGGTGATCCGCCCGCAGGGCACGCCGCTCGCGGAGACGATGCAGAGCGTGCGCCAGGTCGAGGCATACCTGCGCGCCGAGGAGCCGTCCGCCTATACGTTCGCGCTCGGCGGCTACAACACGTACGGCGAGGGGGCGAACGGCGGGATGATCTTCGTGACGCTGAAGAACTGGAAGGAGCGCAAGTCGGCGCACGACCAGGTGCAGGCGATCGTCGCGCGCATCAACGAGCGCTTTGCTTCGACGCCGAACACGATGGTGTTCGCGATGAACGCGCCGCCGCTGCCGGACCTCGGTTCGACGGGGGGCTTCGACTTCCGGCTGCAGAACCGCGGCGGGCTCGACTACGCGGCGTTCGTTGCCGCGCGCGAGAAGCTGCTCGAAGCGGGCGGCAAGGATTCGGCACTCACCGACCTGATGTTCGCCGGCCCGCAGGACGCGCCGCAGCTGAAGCTCGACATCGATCGCGCGAAGGCGTCCGCGCTTGGCGTGTCGATGGACGAGATCAACACGACGCTCGCGGTGATGTTCGGCTCCGACTACATCGGCGACTTCATGCACGGCACGCAGGTGCGGCGCGTGATCGTGCAGGCGGACGGCGCGAGCCGGCTCGACCAGGACGACGTGAAGAAGCTGCGCGTGCGCAACGCGCGCGGCGAGATGGTGCCGCTCGCGGCGTTCGCGACGCTGCACTGGACCCTCGGGCCGCCGCAGCTCACGCGCTACAACGGCTTCCCGTCGTTCACGATCAACGGCTCGGCGGCGCACGGCCACAGCAGCGGCGAGGCGATGGCCGCGATCGAGCGGATCGCGTCGCAGCTGCCGGCCGGCACCAGCTTCGCGTGGTCGGGGCAGTCGTTCGAGGAGCGCTTGTCCGGCTCGCAGGCGCCGATGCTGTTCGCGCTGTCGGTGCTCGTCGTGTTCCTCGCGCTGGCGGCGCTGTACGAGAGCTGGTCGATTCCGTTCGCGGTGATGCTGGTGGTGCCGCTCGGCGTGATCGGCGCGGTGCTCGGCGTGACGTTGCGCGGGATGCCGAACGACATTTATTTCAAGGTGGGGCTGATCGCGACGATCGGGCTGTCCGCGAAGAACGCGATCCTGATCGTCGAGGTCGCGAAGGATTTCGTCGCGCAGGGAATGCCGCTCGCCGACGCCGCGCTCGAAGCCGCGCGGCTGCGGCTGCGGCCGATCGTGATGACGTCGCTCGCGTTCGGCGTGGGCGTGCTGCCGCTCGCGTTCGCATCGGGCGCCGCGTCCGGCGCGCAGATGGCGATCGGCACCGGGGTGCTCGGCGGCATGATCACGGCGACCGTGCTCGCGGTGTTCCTGGTTCCGCTGTTTTTCGTGATCGTCGGCCGGCTGTTCAAGGCCGGTGCGCGCCGCCGCGGCGGCGCGCAACCGGCGACGATGGAGGGTTCGTCATGATGTTTCGCCTGAATGCGCGCGCGTGGCTGCGCGCTCAGGTCGCGCTGGCCGCCGCGCTCGCGCTCGCGGGCTGCTCGCTCGCGCCGCGCCACGAGCGCCCGGCGGCGCCGGTGCCGTCGAGCTATGCGCCGGACGGCGGCGTGCCGGGCTCCGCGCAGCCGTCGCAGGCCGCGCTGCTCGACGACTGGCGCGCGTACTTCACCGATCCGGCGCTACAGGCGTGGATCGACGCGGCGCTCGCGAACAACCGCGACCTGCGGATCGCGGCCGGCCGGCTCGAGGAAGCGCGCGCGCTGTACGGCGTGCAGCGCGCGGACCGGCTGCCGTCGGTCGACGCGAACCTCGGCTACGAACGCACGCGCCAGTACGACCCGGTGCTGCGCGAGAGCGCGGTGAGCGGGCTGTATCGCGCGGGCGTCGGCATCAGCGCGTACGAGCTCGATCTGTTCGGCCGCGTGAAAAGCCTGTCCGACGCGGCGCTCGCCGAGTACTTCGCGACCGCCGAAGCCCAGCGTACGGTGCGCATCGGCGTGATTTCCGAAGTCGCCGGTGCGTACGTCGCGGAGCGCGCGCTGCACGAGCAGCTCGGGCTCGCGCAGCGCACGCTCGACGCGCGCGAGCGGATCGCGGCGCTGACGCAGCGCCGCTATGCCGCCGGCACGAGCGACGCGATCGAGCTGCGCTCGGCCGAGATGCTGGTGGCGTCCGCGCGCGCGTCGCAGGCCGCGCTGCAGCGCGAGCATGCGCAGGCGGTGCGCGCGCTGCAGCTGCTCGCGGGCGACTTCGCGCTGGCCGCGCCCGGCGACGGGCTGACGCTCGACACGCTCGCGATCGCGCCGGTCGCGCCCGGCGCGCCGAGCGAACTGCTCGAACGCCGGCCGGACATCCGGCAGGCCGAGGCGCGGCTGCGCGCCGCGAACGCGCAGATCGGCGCGGCGCGCGCGGCGTTCTTCCCGCGCATCGCGTTGACGACCGAGATCGGCTCGGTCAGCGACGCGTTCTCGGGGCTGTTCGCGGGCAGCACCGGCGTGTGGACGTTCGCGCCGCGCGTCACGCTGCCGATCTTCGCGGGCGGGCGCAACCGCGCGAACCTCGACGTCGCGCACGCACGCAAGCACATCGCGGTGGCCGAATACGAGAAAAACGTGCAGGTGGCGTTCCGCGAAGTGGCGGACGCGTTCGCCGCGCGCGGCTGGATCGACACGCAGCTCGGCGCGCAGCAGGCCGTGTACGAAGCGGACGGCGCACGGCTGAAGCTGGCCGAGCGCCGATACGGCGGCGGCGTCGCGACGTATCTCGAACTGCTCGACGCGCAGCGCAGCACGTTCGAATCGGGGCAGGAGCTGATCCGCCTGAAGCAGCTCAAGCTCGGCAACGCGATCGCGCTGTACCGCGCGATCGGCGGCGGCTGGTCGCTCGCGGGCGAGGCGGCGGCCGGCGCGTGACGCCGTGCGCGCGTCACGGCCGGTAATGTAACGGCCGTCATCGCGCGGGCGGGGCGGCGCGTTGGATGCTCTGTCGACACGACCGGGCAGGGCACGCATGACGATCGATCCACGACGGCTGGGCGCCGCGCTCGCGGCAAGTCTCGCGCTGGCCGCGGGCGATGCCGCGCACGCGCAGGATTCAGGCGCCGCAGCGGCGGCGCCGGGCATCGCGGCGAGCCAGCCGGCAACCGGCGCGACGATCGCGCCCGGGGCGGCGGCCGCGACGGCGCGCATCGCGGGCGTCGACCTGCCGGTGTTCACGTACCGCCCCGCGCAATGCGCGCCGGCGACGCTGCTCGTCGTGTTCCATGGCGTGCAGCGTAACGGCGCCGCCTATCGCGACCACGCGATCCCGCTCGCCGAGCGCCTGTGCGCGATCGTCGTCGCGCCGCAGTTCGACGCGGCGCGGTTTCCGCGGGACGTCTATCAATATGGCGGCGCAAGCGCCGCGCACGGGCTGTCGCGCGACCCGCGGCAGCCGCGCGCGCTGGTCGCGCCGCTCGTCGGCTGGGCGCGGCAGGCGTCGGGCCTCGCCGCGCCGCGCGTCGTGCTGCTCGGCCATTCGGCCGGCGCGCAATTCCTCGACCGCGTCGCCGCGTACGGCGCGCCCGACGTCGCACGCATCGTGATCGCGAATCCGTCGACGTGGGTGATGCCGAGCGCGGCCGATGCCGCGCCGTTCGGCTTCGGCGGCGTCGGCGCGGCGCGCGACGCGGACGACGCGCTGCGCGCGTATCTCGCGCAACCCGTCACCGTGCTGCTCGGCACGTCCGACACCGGCAACCGGCATCTCGTGCACGGCCGCATGGCGGACGCGCAGGGGCCCACCCGCCATGCGCGCGGCCGCCATGCGTTCCAGGCGGCCCGTGCCGCAGCCGAAAGCCGTGGTTGGCCGTTCGGCTGGCGCCTCGTCGAGGTGCCCGGCGTCGGCCACGACGCCACTCGCATGTTTGCGTCACCCGAGGCGCTCGGGGCGATGCAGGACATTCGCTGATTCCCGTCTTTCCCGTCTTCTTCCGTTGCCGACGGCCGCGCGCATGCGACGGCTCGACGCACGCGCGCGTCCGCCATTGCCCCTCCTCCATTTGAAGGGTTGACCTTTCAATTCAATTATGTTTTCTCGATATTAATGGCGGCAAAGTGTCGCAAGTAAAACGTTAAAATCGGATCGCAAACGATTGCGCGAAATGTGGTGCACGATCGAATCAAAAAATTAATTTCCTTAATATTGAAAATGGCGGCGAGTGATCGTTGTTGATCGGCAACGGTGGCGGATCGGGGCAGGATTATGTCCTTGTGATGGGGCGGTTGGTAGAGGCCTTGTGTGATAGGGATGACGTGGGCTTTTGGGGGCTGAGTGACGAAATTTCTTTTAAATTCATGCGATTTCTTAAATCGCCCTTTGGGGGCGAAAGCTAGTGATCCTATTGATAACTCAGACGAAAGAGTGCTGAAAAAATAAGCAAATCCAACATTGTCACGGTCGATTTGACAATGATTTACAGAAAACTTTCAGAGTTATCTCAATAATGCACGCCTCGTGCCGGACAGGGGCTCACCATGCGCTGCCGATTCAAGTCCGACACGTCGTCCACTTCTTCTGTCACTCATTCGGAAACGACCATGAAAAAATCCCTCCTGTCCGCTGTCGCACTGGCTGCACTGTCCACCTCGGCGTTCGCGGCCGGCACCGGCACGATCAACTTCACGGGTGAGATCGTCGCGGGCGCATGCGGCATCGACGCAGGCTCGGTCGACCAGACCGTGCGCCTGGGCAACGTGCCGACGAACGTGTTCAAGCAGGCCGGCGACAAGTCCACGCCGACCAACTTCGACGTCAAGCTGACCGACTGCGACACGAGCATCGCGAAGAACGCGTTCTTCACGTTCACGGGCACGTCGAACGCCACGCAGCCGAAGCTGCTCGCGACCGTCGGTTCGGCCACCAACGTCGGCATCCGCCTGCAGGCCGCGTCGGGCGAATTCCTCGACAACGGCGCCGAGCAGAAGGGGCCGGTCGTGCTGCAGAACGGCACGAACATCGCGCGCTTCGCGGCGATGTACGAAGCGACTGCAGCCGGCGTGACCCCGGGTACCGCCGACGGCGTCGCGAACTTCACGGTTCGCTACCAGTAAGCCTCCCTCCACGGGGAAGGGTGCGCGCACCTTTCCCCGTCTCGTTTTCCCCCTTTCGTTTTTCTCCAGGACTCCCGGTAGCCCCGTCGTGCGAATCAGTCATTCCATCCTTTGCGTCTCCGTGCTGGCCGTCAGCAGCCAGAGCCAGGCGACGGAATTCAATTCGTCGTTCCTCAGCATCGACGGTGCGAGCAACGTCGACCTGTCGCAGTTCGCGCAGGCCGATTTCACATTGCCGGGCGAGTACCTGCTCGACGTGCAGGTCAACGACCTGTTCTACGGCCTGCAGACGATCGAGTTCATTGCCGGCGATGCGTCGGGCGCGGGCAAGCCCTGCCTGCCGCCGGAGCTCGTCGCGCAGTTCGGCCTGAAACCGTCGCTCGCGAAGGAACTGCCGCGCTTCCAGGGCGGCCGCTGCGTCGATCTCGCCGCGATCGAGGGCGTGAGCGTGCGCTACCAGAAAGGCGAAGGGCGCCTGAAGATCTCGATTCCGCAGGCGGCGCTCGAATTCACCGACGCGTACTACCTGCCGCCCGAGCGCTGGACCGAGGGCATCCCGGGCGCGATGCTCGATTACCGCGTGATCGCGAACACCAACCGCAACTTCGGCTCGGCCGGCAGCCAGACGAATTCCGTGCAGGCGTACGGGACGGTGGGCGCCAACTGGGGCGCGTGGCGCTTTCGCGGCGACTACCAGGCGCAGTCCAACGCCGGCAATACCGTCTATGCGGACCGGACGTTCCGCTTCAGCCGGCTCTATGCGTTTCGCGCGCTGCCGTCGATCGAATCGACGGTGTCGTTCGGCGACGACTACCTGAGCTCGGACATCTTCGACACGTTCGCGCTGACCGGCGCGACGATCCGCAGCGACGACCGCATGCTGCCGCCGTCGCTGCGCGGCTACGCGCCGCTGGTCTCGGGCGTCGCGCGCACCAATGCAACCGTCACGGTGTCGCAGCAGGGCCGCGTGCTGTACGTGACGCGCGTGTCGCCGGGCGCGTTCGCGCTGCAGAACATCAACACGAGCGTGCAGGGCACGCTCGACGTCGCGGTCGAGGAAGAGGACGGCACGGTGCAGCGCTTCCAGGTGACCACCGCGTCGGTGCCGTTCCTCGCGCGCCAGGGGCAGCTGCGCTACAAGGCCGCGGTCGGCAAGCCGCGCCTGTTCGGCGGCGCGGGCATCACGCCGTTCTTTGGCTTCGGCGAGGCCGCGTACGGCCTGCCGCTCGACTTTACCGTGTACGGCGGTTTCATCGCCGCGTCCGGCTACACGTCGATCGCGCTCGGCGTGGGCCGCGACTTCGGCGCGTTCGGCGCGCTGTCCGCCGACGTCACGCATGCGCGCGCGCGGCTGTGGTGGAACGGCGCGACGCGCAACGGCAACTCGTACCGGATCAACTATTCGAAGCACTTCGATGCGCTCGACGCGGACGTGCGCTTCTTCGGCTACCGCTTTTCCGAGCGCGACTACACGAACTTCTCGCAGTTCTCGGGCGACCCGACCGCGTACGGCCTCGCGAACAGCAAGCAGCGCTATTCGGCGACGATGTCGAAGCGCTTCGGCGAGACGTCGACCTATTTCTCGTACGACCAGACCACCTACTGGGCGCGCCAGTCGGACCAGCGCGTCGGCCTGACGCTGACGCGCGCGTTCTCGCTCGGCGCGCTGCGCCGCGTGAACGTCAGCGTGTCGGCATTCCGCACGATGGGCGCGGGCAGCGGCGGCAACCAGTTCTCGGTGACCGCGACGCTGCCGATCGGCGACCGCCAGACCGTCACGTCGAGCCTGACGACGGGCGGCGGCAACACGAGCGTGAACGCCGGCTACATCTACGACGATCCGGCCGGCCGCACCTACCAGATCGCCGCCGGCACGACCGGCGGGCGCGGCGCGGCGAATGCGAGCTTCCGCCAGCGCACGTCGTCGTACCAGCTCACCGCGCAGGCGTCGACGGTCGCGAATGCGTATGCGGCCGCGTCGCTCGAGCTCGGCGGCTCGCTGGTCGCGACGCAGTACGGCGTGACCGCGCACGCGAACGGCAATGCAGGCGACACGCGCCTGCTGGTGTCGACCGACGGCGTGCCGGACGTGCCGCTGTCCGGTTCGCTCGCGCGCACCAACGCGCGCGGCTACACGGTGCTCGACAGCATCTCGCCGTTCAACGTGTACGACGCGACCGTCAACGTCGAGAAGCTGCCGCTCGAAGTGCAGGTGTCGAACCCGATCCAGCGCATGGTGCTGACCGACGGCGCGATCGGCTTCGTCAAGTTTTCCGCCGCGCACGGCCGCAACCTGTTCGTGACGCTGTCGGACGCGAGCGGCAAGGCGCTGCCGTTCGGCGCATCGGTGCAGGACGGCGCGAACGGCAAGGAACTCGGCATCGTCGGCGAGGATGGCGCCGCGTACCTGACCCAGGTCCAGCCGAAATCGTCGCTGGTGGTGCGCGCGGGCGAACGCACGCTGTGCACGCTCGACGTGCTGCCGGACCAGCTCCAGCTCGAAGGCACGCCGATTCCGGTGACGTGCCAGCCGCCCGGCGAGTCGCATGCCGCGACCGGCCGGATCGAACGATGAATCAACGGAACCCGCAATGAAATCCTTTTCCTTTCTTTCCCCGCGGCGCGCGTCGTGCGCGCTCGCAACGGCCGGCGCGCTGCTGGCGGGCGCCGCGCATGCGTCGATCGTGCCGGACCGCACGCGCGTGATCTTCAACGAAGGCGAGCAGGCCGCGATCGTGACGATCACGAACAAGAGCGCGAGCTATCCGTACCTCGTGCAGTCGTGGCTCGAGGATGCGCAGGGCAAGCGCATCACGTCGCCGCTGATGGTCGTGCCGCCGCTGCAGCGCGTCGAGGCGAACGAGCGCAACGTGCTGCGCATCGCGAAGCTGCCGGGCACCGCGCTGCCGGCCGATCGCGAGACGGTGTTCTACCTGAACATCCGCGAGGTGCCGCCGAAGACCGACACGCCGAACGCGCTGCAGATCGCGCTGCACACGCAGATGAAGCTGTTCTACCGGCCGAAGGGCGTGCAGCCGCCGCGCGACGAGGATCCGACGCTGCCGATGACGCTGCGCGTCGACACTGCCGCGCACAAGCTCGTGTTCGACAACCCGACGCCGTTCCATGTGACGGTGGTCGATCTCAAGGCCGGCGCGCAGAAGGCGCCGGTGCCGCTCGACCCGGTGATGGTGAGCCCGATGAGCACGGCGGACGTGCCGTTCAAGGGCGCGGCGCCCGCGACGCTGTTCGTCACGCACGTCGACGATTACGGCGGCCAGGTGGCGGTCGAGTATGCGTGCGATGCGAGTGCGTGCAAGAGCGTGAAAAAATGAGCGGGACACGGCGAAATGCCGGCGGCATGCCCGCATGGCTGAGAGGGTGTGTGCTCGCGCTGTTTGTCGCGATGACCCAACCGGCCTGGGCATTGCGCTGTATCGCGGATGGCGGCGGCACGACGTTGACCGAATCGATCGGCAACGTCGCGTCGTATCCGACCGACGCGCCGGACGGATACGTGATCTGGGTATCGCCGCCGCGCACGACGACGGGCTATTGCTACAAGGATCTTGGCGGCGGATTGCAGTACTCCACCGAACGAGTCTACTTCTACGCGAACCCGGAGCAGCAGAATCCGGCTGCCTGGGGGCTCGAAATCGGCATTCGCGTGGGTGGCCAGGACTACTTCGGACGCAGCAGCCGGCCGGGCGATGGTGTCGAAACGGGCAGCAAGGTTTTCCCATGCAACATGACCGACTCGCAGGTCAGGGCCGGTCTGTGCAGGAAATGGCCGATCAGCATCACGTATCAGGTCGTCGTGCGTAAGCGGGGAACGTGGGTATCGCCACCGTCGGACATCTACGCGGTGTTCCAGTTCGACGGCGAGGGGGGCTTGAACTTCATCAACCCCAGCTTCCGCTACAAGCTGAGCGGCCTGCAGAAACTCAAGCCGACGCCCTGCACGGTAGACGTGCTGGTGACGCCCGAGCCGGGCATC
Source organism: Burkholderia pyrrocinia (assembly GCA_001527685.1). Classification (GTDB taxonomy): domain Bacteria; phylum Pseudomonadota; class Gammaproteobacteria; order Burkholderiales; family Burkholderiaceae; genus Burkholderia; species Burkholderia pyrrocinia_D. The sequence continues at coordinate 143,525 of LOZU01000072.1, read as the reverse complement.
GTCAATTTCGGGCAGGTGCAGACGTCCGGCAACGGCTTCCTGCCGGCCGTGCCGCGCAAGCGGTTTTCGCTGTCGCTGACCAAGAAGTGCAGCATTCCGGTGCGCGTCGACGGCTATTTCGAAGCGACGAAGGGCAACGTGCAGAACGGCCTGCTGATACCGGCGCGGGACAGCAACTTCGGCATCGGGCTCGAGGACAGCCAGGGCAAGGCGATCGAGTTCAACAAGCAGTTCACGCTCACGCAGTTTCCGGCCAATGTCGCGAACCAGACCGTGATGCTCGATGCGGTGCTGAAGTCGTTCGGACAACCGAAGATCGGGCCGTTCAACGCGTCGGCGACGATCCGGATTTTCCTGTATTGAGCGCTGCCGGCGCGCCCGGCGTTGACCGTATGCAGGACGAAGGCGCCGGCGCCCCGGCGCCTGTCGGCGTTTACCGCACCCAGTGGCACACGCGATGGTGATGGTGATCGAAGCGGCACTCGCGATGCGGATGCGGGTGCGCCTGCGCGATCGCGGGCGCCAGCACGGCGATCGCGACGGCCGTGGCGGTGATGGTCTTCAGCAGCGTTTTCATGTCGATGTCCTGTTGCGGGATTCAATGTAGAGGGAAGGCGGGCTCACCACTGCGGGCGCGGTTCGTCGCGGCGGTCGTCACGCCGATCGTCGCGGCGCTCGTCGCGCCCGCCGGGATGCCGGGCTTCCCAATCGCGGCGCTCCCAGTAACGATGCCCGCCCCAGTAGCGCTCGCCATGCCAGCCGATCGTCACTTCGGCGGGGGCGGGGTACGCGACGCATCCGGTCAGCATCGCGCTCGACAGCGCGCCGACCATCACGGCGGATAACACGATCGTCTTCATGCTCGACTCCTTGGGAAACGGCGAGCCGATCGTACGAGTTCGCCGCATTTCATGCGGTAAGAAGTTGCTACCGCGGATGACGGCGGTGCGCCCGCCCGTTATCCCGAAAAAAACACCCCGCCGCCGCGACCTCGCCGAAACCGGCCGTTTCGTTCTCGTCCAATTCCGCCGGGATTATTGTTCATACAAATCCCACCAATTCGAAGGGTTATTTACGAACAAAATTGAGAATGATTCGCGTTTACGCTAAATTGCGCTATCTCGGAATTGGACGGAGCGAAGCGATGGCGATGGCGGAAGTGCTCGAACGACCGGCCCCGGCGGCGGCGAACCTGTTCCTCGGCGGTCATCTCGACCAGCCGCGCAGCGCCGCGCCACGTGCGCGCCGCAGTGCCGCGCCGCGTGCGCAGGGCGCGCTGCTCGACGTGCTGATCGCGCACCGCGCGATGCTCGTCAACCTCGCGCGCAGCTTCGTCGGCTGCGTGAGCCGGGCAGAGGACGTCGTGCACGACGTGTTCGTCAAGCTCGTCGAATTCCCGAACCAGGATGCGGTGCGCCAGCCGGTCGCGTACGTGACGCGGATGGTGCGCAACGCGTCGATCGACGCGTGCCGCCGCCAGAGCCTGGAGAACGTCTATCACGCGGAAGAGGACGACGGCCTCGACGTGCCGTCGCCCGAGCCCACGCCCGAAGCGGCGCTGATGACGCGCGACACGCTGCGGCGCGTGTGCGCCGCGCTCGACGACCTGCCCGAGCGCAGCCGCGCGGCGTTCGAGATGGTGCGGCTGCGCGAGGAGACGTTGCAGAGCGCGGCACGCGCGCTGAACGTGTCGCAGACGCTCGTGCACTTCATGATCCGCGACGCGGAGCGCCACTGCGCCGAATGCCTCGACGCCTGCCAGCGCGGCGTCGCGTGCCCGGTGTTTTTCGGCGGCCGCGCGCGGCGCCGGTAAAAAAGCGCGCCGGCCATTCGTCTATTCGACAGGAGCGGGCGTTCCGCTCCGTTTCCCTCAACCGCCTCCAGCGATTTCCGATCATGACGCAAGCGACGACGCCTTCCGCCGACACCGACGACCTCGTCTACACGGTCGTCATCAACGACGAAGAACAGTATTCGATCTGGCCGACGTTCCGGCCCGTGCCGGCCGGCTGGCGCGAGGTGGGCGTGAGCGGCCCGAAGGCCGACTGCCTCGCGCACATCGAGACGGTCTGGACCGACATGCGGCCCGCGAGCCTGCGCCGCGCGATGGACGGCGAAGCCGCGCACCGCGCGGCGTGAGCCGTGCCCACCTGACGAGGACGCTGCATGACCCAGCTTACGTTGCCGACGCTCGACGACCTGCGGATCGAGCCGGGGCTGCCCACCGTCGTGTCGCCGCGAAGCGGCGACGGGATGTCGATCGACGAAGTCGCGCCGCTCGCGCGCGAGATCGCGGCCGACACGCTCGAACGCGCGGGCGGCGTGCTGTTTACGGGCTTTCACGTGCCGTCGATCGACGCGTTCCAGCAGTTCGCGGCGTCGTTCGGCGAGCCGCTGATCGGCTATGAATACGCGTCGACGCCGCGCAGCCAGGTCGAGGGCGCGGTATACACGTCGACCGAATACCCGCCGCACCGCGCGATCCCGCTGCACAACGAGCAGTCGTACACGCGCGAATGGCCGATGCGGATCTGGTTCCATTGCGCGCTCGCGGCCCCGCGCGGCGGCGCGACGCCGATCGCCGACAGCCGCGCGGTGTATCGCGCGCTCGACCCGGCGCTCGTCGCGCGTTTCGCGCAGCGCGAGCTGCTGTACGTGCGCAATTTCGGGCAGGGGCTCGACCTGCCGTGGCAGCAGTCATTCGGCACCGGCGACCCGCGCGAGGTCGAGCGGATGTGCGCGGCGCGCGGCATCGAATGCGAATGGCGCACCGACGACGACGGCGAGCCGCTGTTGCGCACCCGCGAGCGCTGCCAGGCGGTCGCGCGGCATCCGCGCACGGGCGAGCGCGTGTGGTTCAACCAGGCGAACCTGTTCCACCTGTCCGCGCTCGACGACGACATGCAGGAAGCGCTCGTCGACGCGGTCGGGCTCGACAACGTGCCGCGCAACGTCTACTACGGCGACGGCGCGCCGCTCGAGGCCGATGCGCTCGCCGAGATTCGCGCGGTGCTCGACCGGCAGCGCATCGTGTTCCCGTGGCGCACCGGCGACGTGCTGATGCTCGACAACATGCTGACGGCGCACGCGCGCGATCCGTTCGAGGGGCCGCGCAAGGTCGTGGTCGCGATGGCGCAGAGCTACACGGTCCCGCGCGACCGAACGGAGGACTGATGACGCGTCGTACCGCCGCGCTTGCCGCGCGGGGGCTGACGGTGGGTTATCGCGACCATGTCGTGATCGACGGTCTGGACCTGTCGATCACGGCCGGCCGCGTGACCGCGCTGTGCGGCCCGAACGGCTGCGGAAAAAGCACGCTGCTGCGCACGCTCGCGGGCCTGCAGCCCGCGCTGGCCGGCCATGTCGACGTCAACGGCACCTCGCTGGCGTCGTTCCGGCGGCGCGCGCTCGCGCGCGAGCTGACGATGCTCGCGCAATTCAACCAGATTCCGTCCGGCCTGACCGTGCGCGAGCTCGTCGCGTACGGGCGCTATGCGTACGGCGGCTTCCTGCGCGGGCTGTCGCGCGCGGATCACGTCGCGATCGACGAGGCGCTCGAGACGAGCGGGCTCGCCGGCGACGCGGGCCGCGACGTCGGCGCGCTGTCCGGCGGCGAGCGCCAGCGCGCGTGGATCGCGATGGCGCTCGCGCAGCAGGCGCCGATCGTGCTGCTCGACGAGCCGACCACCTATCTCGACATCCATCACCAGCTCGACATCCTCGACGCGCTGCGCGCGCTGAACCGCGCGCGCGGGCTCACCATCGTGTGGGTGCTGCACGACCTGAACCAGGCCGCCGCGTACAGCGACGAGATCGTGCTGATGCGCGCGGGCCGCGTGGTCGCGCAGGGCGCGCCCGACGCGATGCTCGATCCGGCGCGCCTGCGCGCGGCGTTCGGCGTCGAGATGCTGAAGCTCGCGCATCCGCAGACCGGCGCGCCGATGTGCGTGCCGGCCTACGGGCCGGCAGCCGTCGCGGACGCGTCGCCGTCGGCCGCCGTGTTCGACCGGGATCTCGCCACATGACGACGTTCGCGATGCGCAAGCGCCAGGCGGCTTCCGTCGGCGGCCGGGGCGCGCAGCCGAGCCGTGCCGGCGCACTCGCGCTCGGCATGCTGCTGCTGATCGCGTGCGTCGCCGCGCTGCGCGCCGCGCCCGACCTGCGCGCGTGGTGGGGTGCCGCGCCCGGCAGCGACGCCGACGCGCTCGCGCGCGTGTTCCTGTTCGACCTGAACCTGCCGCGCATCGCGGCCGCACTCGTCGCGGGCGGCTGCCTCGGCATCGCCGGCGCGCTGTTCCAGTCGGCGACGCGCAATCCGCTCGCGTCGCCCGACCTGCTCGGCGTGACGGGCGGCGCGCAGCTCGGCCTGCTTGCGGCGATGATCGTGCCGGCGCTCGCGGGCGTGCCGTCGGTGCCGCTCCTGTTCGCCTGCGGCCTCGCCGCCGCTGCGTGCGCGATGCTCGCGGCGGGCGGCTGGCGCGCGACGCCGCTGCGGCTCGTGCTGGCGGGCAGCGTCTGCATGCTGCTGTTCGCCGCGCTGTCGACGCTGCTGCTCGCGCTGTTCGAGCAGAACATCGCGGGCGCCGCGCTGTGGGCGAACGGCAGCCTCTATCAACCGGGCGCGACCGGCCTGAAGCTCGCGGCGAGCTGGCTCGTGCTGCCGCTCGCCGCGCTGCCGTTCGTGATCCGGCCGCTCGATCCGCTCGCGCTCGGCGACGACGCGGCGGCCGCGGCCGGCGTGCGCGTCGATGCGGCGCGGCTCGCCGCGACGGTCGTCGCGGTGGCGTTCACGGCCGTCGCGGTCAGCATCGCGGGGCCGCTGTCGTACGTCGGCCTCGTCGCGCCGAACCTGCTGCGCCAGATCCGCGGCGCGCGCGCCGCGCGGCTCGCCGCGCTGGTGCCGCTGTCCGCGCTGACGGGCGGCGCGCTGGTGCTCGTGACCGACAGCGCGGTGCTCGCGTCGGGCCTCGACGCGACGCTGTCGACGGGCGTCGCGATCGCGCTCGTCGGCACGCCGCTGATGCTCGCGCTGATCCGGCGCGGCGCGGCGTGGTCCGGCGTGCTGCATGCGGGCCCCGAACGCGCGGCGCCCGGCCGCGCGACGCGTTTCGTCGGCTGGCTCGACGGGCTGCGCTGGCCGCGTCGCACCGCGCTGTTCGCGCTGGCGGGCGCGCTCGTGCTGGTCGCGGGCACCTCGGCCGGCCCCGAATGGCTGACGCCCGCGCGCTGGCAAGCGGCGCTGTCGGGCGGCGACCCGGTCGCGCGGATGCTGATCGACTTGCGCCTGCCGCGTCTCGTGTGCGCGATGCTGGCCGGCGCGCTGCTCGCCGCGAGCGGCGTCGCGATGCAGAGCGTCGTGCGCAATCCGCTGGCGGGCCCGGAAGTGCTCGGCGTCACGCAGGGCGCGGCGCTCGTCACGCTGTTCGCGCTCACGCGCTGGCCGCTCGCGGGCGGCGGCGTGCTCGCCGGCGCGGCGCTGGCGGGCGGCGGGATCTCGCTGGCGATCACGCTGGCCCTCAATCACCGTCATCGCTACGCGCCGCTCGCGGTCGCGCTGACCGGGATCGTGATCGGCACGCTGTGGACGACGCTGTCGGAATGGCTGATCACGCAGGAAAGCGTGCAGCCCGCGCGCTTCGTGGTGTGGCTCGTCGGCGGCACCTACGGGCGCAGCTGGGGCGAGGTCGCGATGCTGCTGCCGTGGTGCGTGCTCGCGGTGCCGGTGTTCGCGTGGCTCGCGCAGCCGCTCGACATGCTCGCGCTCGGCGACGACCAGGCGGCCGCGCTCGGCCTGCCGATCGCCGCATTGCGGCCGCTCGCGCTCGTGATCGCGACGCTTGCCGCGTGCGCGGCGGTGGCCGCGGTCGGGCCGGTCGGCTTCATCGGGCTGATGGCGCCGCACGTCGCGACGATGCTCGGCGCGCGGCGCCATCGCACGCGCCTGTGGCTCGCGGCCGCGTGCGGCGCGCTGATCCTCGGGGTCGCGGACATCGCGGCCCGCACGGCCGTCGCGCCGCGCGAAGTGCCGGCCGGCGTGCTGACCGCGCTGATCGGCGCGCCTTACCTGCTTGGCCTGCTGATCGTCGAGGCGCGCCGCGCGCGGCGCACGGGGCGATGACGCCGCCGGTCCTCGACGTGCACCCCGCGCGCGCGACGTGCTTCGCGTCGTTCGCGCCGGCCGAGTTCGCGCCGTATCTCGACACGGTGTGGCTCGGCATGCCCGATGACACATCCCTATGCGGCGCGACGTGCGTGCCGGTGACGGCGCTGCCCGATCATCGCGACGCGCTGCTCGACGCGATGGTCCGCCACTACGGCGGCGATCCTGCCACGCATGCGCGCGCGCTGCTGTCGCAATGGAGCAAGTACTACTTCGGCCGCGCGGCGCCCGCGGGCGTGGTCGCCGCGCTGCTGCTCGGCCGGCCGCTCGACATGGCGCCCGAACGCACGTTCGTCGTGCTCGACGACGGAATGCCCGCCGGGCTGGTATTCGCGCCGCACGCGCTCGGCGAACCCAGCGACGATCCGGCGCTGCGCTATGCGGGGCTCGTCGCGCATCTCGGCGCGGTGATCGACCTGCTGGCCGAGATGGGGCGCGTCACGCCGCGCGTGCTGTGGAGCAACGCCGGCAATCTGCTCGACTACCTGCTCGACGTCTGCCGCGCGCAGCCGTGCGCGGCCGATCCCGCACGCGACGCCGCGTGGCTGTTCCGCTCGGCGTGCATCGACGGCGAATCCAATCCGCTGCGCATGCCCGTGCGCGATGCCGTGCCGCGCTCGCCGCTGCTGCCGACGCCGTTCCGCGCGCGCCGCGTGTGCTGCCTGCGCTACGAAATCCCTGGAGAAACGCAACTGTGTGGAAGCTGCCCCTTGCTACTGACGATGGACGACGCGGCGCTGGCCGGGCAGGACGCGATTCGCTGACCCGGCCCGGCCGCCGGCGGGCGCTCGCGCAGCTCGCCGCGCTCGGCATCGCGGGCGGCTGGCAGGCCGGCGCGCCGGCTGCATCGGCGGCCCGCAATCCGACGATTGGCAACCCAGTCGTCTCGCAGGCGAGCGCGGCGATGCCGGCGCGGCCGCTGCGCATCGTCGCACTCGAATTCATGTTCGCGGAAAGCCTCGCGGCGCTCGACGTCACGCCGGTCGGGATGGTCGACACCGCGTTCTATCCGGGCTGGCTCGGCTACGACAACGCGCGCTTCGCGCACGTGACGGACGTCGGGTCGCGGCAGGAGCCGGGGCTCGAGGCGATCGCGGCGGTCAAGCCCGACCTGATCATCGGCGTCGGCTTCCGGCATGCGCCGATTTTCGAGGCGCTCGACCGGATCGCGCCGACGATCCTGTTCCAGTTCAGCCCGAACGTGAACGACGGCGGCGTGCCCGTGACCCAGCTCGACTGGACCCGGCAGATCTTCCGTACGATCGGCGCGGTCACGGGGCGCAGTGCGCGTGCGCAGGCGGTCGAAGCGCAGCTGGACGCCGGCCTCGCGCGCAACGCGCAGCGGCTCGCGGCGGCTGGCCGGCGCGGCGAGCGCGTCGCGCTGCTGCAGGATCTCGGGCTGCCCGACCGTTACTGGGCGTATACGGGCAACAGCACGGCAGCCGGGCTCGCGCGCGTGCTCGGCGTCGAGCTGTGGCCGAAGAAGCCGACCCGCGAGGGCACGCTCTACGTGACCTCGGCGGACCTGCTTGCGCAGCGTGACCTGGCCGTGTTGTTCGTGACCACGGGCGGCGTGGACATGCCGCTCGACACGAAGCTCGATTCGCCGGTCTGGCAATTCGTGCCCGCGCGCCGGGCGCACCGGGTCGCGCTGGTCGAACGCAACATCTGGGGATTTGGCGGCCCGATGTCGGCGCTGAAGCTCGCCGACGTGATGACCGATACGCTGCTTGGCTTGCCGCGCGCGCGGTAACGCGCGGGGCGCGCTTCGGCGCTTTGGCTGCGCGCGGCGCGTTCGGCCGGCCGCTTGCGCGGAGCACGCGCCGGTACTGCCCGGATCGCTGCGCCGGCGCAGCGGCAACCCGCCGCGCCGGCGCATGACGACTACGCGTTCACCACATTCGCTGCGTCGGCGCGCGCCCGCGCCGGCGACGTATCGCTGACGATCTGCCCGTTGTCGAGCTTCAGCAGCCGGTCGGCCAGGCCGAAATAGCGGTCGTCGTGCGTGATCACGACCACGGCCTTGCCGCGCGCGCGCAGCTCGGGCAGCAACTGCTCGTAGAACACCGCCTTGAACGTCGGGTCCTGGTCGGCCGCCCATTCGTCGAACAGGTAGAACGGCCGGTCCTCCAGGTACGCGACGACGAGCGCGAGCCGCTTGCGCTGCCCGGTCGACAGCGCGCGGGTCGAGAACGCGCCGTCGACGACCTTTACCTTGTGATCGAGCGCGAGCTTCGCGACCAGCGCGTTCGCGCGCGCATCGGCCTGCGCGCGCGCCGGATCGTCGGGGTCGACGATGCCGAGCAGCGCGTCGAACAAGTGGAAATCGTTGAACACCGCGCTGAAGCGCTGCCGGTACGCGGCGCGCTCGCGCCAGCCGATCGGCCGGCCGTCGACCTCGATCGCGCCTTCCTCGGGCTCGTAGAGCCCCGTCAGCACCTTCGCGAGCGTGGTCTTGCCGCTGCCGTTGCCGCCGACGATGAACATCAGCTCGCCGGGCTTCAGCGTCAGGTCGATCGGGCCGATGCTGAACATGCGCTCGTCGCGCTCGTGGAAGTACGAATGCGTGACGCCGCGCAGCGTGACCGCGCCGGCGGGCGCGACGGTGGACACTGCGTGCGGCGCGTCGCTCGCGGGCGGCGCCGTGCGCAGCGCGCCGAACTCGGCCATCACGTCCTCGATGCGCGCGAGCGACACGCGCGCCGCGTTGACGGTCGGCAGGTTGTTCAGCAGCCCGTCGAGCGGCACCAGCATGAACAGGAACACGACCACGTAGCCGGCCGTCGCGCCCGGGTCCGCATGCACACCGAGCGCCGGCCAGAACGCGGCTGCGCCGAGGAACGCATAGAACAGGAAGATGATCCAGCCGACGCCCACCGCATACGCGCTGAACGCGCGGCGGCGGTGGTCGCGCACCTCGCCGATCGCCGCGCCGAGCTGGCCGTCGACGAACTGGCGCGCACGCGCGTCGTGCAGCTTCAGCTCCTTCGCGCCGGAAAACAGCGCGCCGAGATTGCCGAACAGCTTGTCCTGCGCGCGGCCGGCCGCTTCGAGCGCCGCGATCGCGCGGCGGTCGCCGGTGTGATAGCCGAGCGAGCCCGCGACGATCGCCGCGAGCGCGAGCAGGCACACGGGCCACGACAACCATGCGAGATAGCCGAGGCAGCCGAACACGATCGAGCCGTGCATCACGAGGTTCGGCAGCGCGAAGAACAGCATCGACACGTTGGTCGCGTCGTCGGTCAGCACCGACTGCACGGGCGCCGCGCCGATGCGCTCGACGTCGCGCAGCTCGGCCGCGCCGACCCGGCGCGCGAGATGCGCGCGCAGCCGCGCCATCGTGTCCTGCGACAGCCGCGCGAACAGCACGCCCGACACGATCCGCGTGACCAGCGCGATCACCGCGCACAGCGCGAAGCGCCACGCGAGCGCCGTGTCGGCGGCGCCCGATTGCGCGAGCGCGCGGTTCAGCGTCGCGACCAGCAGCACGCTCGCGACGCCGTTCAGCACGCAGGCGACCAGCGCGAGCGCGAGCGCGGCGCGGCTTTCGCGCAGCAGCGCGAGGATCAGGCGCGCCGCCGGGCGCGCGGGCGGCGCGGCGTCGGCGGGCGGACGGGAAGGCGGAGGAGAGGGCTCGTGGGCGGCTGTCATCGGCAACGTCAATAAAGGGAGAACGAATGGTGGCGCGGCGCGCCTCCTGCCGAATAGACGAATGGGCTTCCGAAATATTTAGCAGGACGGCCGCCGGCGACGACGCGGAAAACATTCGCGGTAAAAAATCGGCCGCGCCGTTCGTCACACCAGTGAAGCCGCCCAGCGCGGCCCCGTGACTTGGCCGAAGCGGCCGGACCCGAAGGACTTCACGCACATGACGAGTTTCCCGACTGCGTTGCATCACCGAATCCGCGAACTGGCGCGCCGCGCGCCCGACGCGCCCGCGCTCGACGTTTCCTTTCCGGCCGCGGCCAGCCTGTCGCGCGGCGCGCTCGATGCGCGCGCGTCGCGGCTCGCGCGGCGGCTGCGCGCGGCCGGCGTCGGCGCCGAGGTGCGGGTGGGCGTGTGCGTCGAGCGCTCGTGCGAGCTGTTCGTCGCGCTGCTGGCCGTGCTGAAGGCGGGCGGCGTGTTCGTGCCGCTCGATCCGCGCCATCCGGCCGCGCGCCTCGACTGGATCGTGCGCGACGCGCACCTGCGGCACGGCATCGTCGATGCGGCCGGCCGCGCGGCGCTGGGCACGCCGTTCGCGCATGCGTTCGACGCGGCCGATGGCGACGCGCACGCGGCGGACGAATCGATCGACGAAGACGACGACGCACCGGTGCATCCGCGCGCGGCCGCGTACATGATCTATACGTCGGGCTCGACCGGCACGCCGAAGGCGGTGGTGGTCGAGCACGGGCCGCTCGCCGCGCATTGCGACGCGCTCGCGGCCGCGCTGCCGATCGCCGCTGGCGACCGGCTGCTGCATTTCGCGTCGGTCAATTTCGATGCCGCGCACGAATGCTGGCTCGCGCCGCTCGCGGTCGGCGCGAGCGTCGCGATCGCACCGGCGCAGCCGTTCGCGCCGGATGCCGCGCATGCGCTGATGGTGCGCGAGCGGGTCAGCGTCGCCGCGTTCCCGCCCGCGTACCTGCGCGAGTTCGCGGCCGTCGCCGCGCGCGACGGCGTGCCGCCCGCGCTGCGCGTGCTCGCGTTCGGCGGCGAGGCGCTGCCGCAGCAGGCGTTCGAGTTCGTGCGGAGTACGTTCCCGGCGGTGCGGCTCATCAATGGCTACGGGCCGACCGAAGCGGTGATCTCGCCGATGCTGTGGCCGGTGGAGCCGGGCGAGTCGCCCGCGCTCGCGGCGGACGACGCGTATGCGTCGCTGCCGATCGGCCGGACGATCGGCCCGCGCGTTGCGCGCATCGACGGTATCGACGGCGGCGCGGCCGGCGAGCTGCTGCTCGGCGGCGTGTGTCTCGCGCGCGGCTATCACGGCCGGCCGGCGCTGACTGCCGAGCGCTTCGTGCCCGATCCGGATGGCGCGCCCGGCGCGCGCGTGTACCGCACCGGCGACCTCGCGCGGCTGCGCGACGACGGCGCGTTCGACTACCTCGGCCGTCTCGACGACCAGGTGCAGGTGCGCGGCGTGCGGGTCGAGCCGGCGGAAATCGCCGCGTGCCTGCGCGCGCATCCGGCCGTCGCCGACGCGGCGGTGGTCGCCGAAACGAACGGCGGGCCGACGCGGCTGGTGGCCTGTCTCGCGCTGGTCACGGAGGCCGACGACGACGCGCTGAAGGCGCATGTCGCCGCCCACCTGCCGGCCGCGTGGCAGCCGCACCAGTACGTGCGCTGCGATGCGCTGCCGTACACGCTGAACGGCAAGCTCGACCGCGCGGCGCTGCGCGAACGGATCGCCGCGGCACGTGCGTCGCGCGCCGCGGGCGACGCGGCCCGCACGCCCACCGAGCAGCGCGTCGCCGGCATCTGGCAGGCGCTGCTCGGCCTCGACGTCGCGCCGTCGCGCGACGACCGGTTCTTCTCGCTGGGCGCCGATTCGCTCGCGACGATGCAGCTCCAGGCGGCGATTCGTGCCGAGTGGCGCGTCAACCTGCGGCTCGACACGCTGTTCGCCGATCCGGCGCTCGCAGAACTGGCCGACGTGATCGATCGCGCGGAACGCGAGACCGGCGCGCCGGTCGCCGCGATCACGGCCCGTGGGGCGCACGCGGATGGCGCGAGTTTCGTCGAACGCGCCGCGTCGCTCGCGCAGCAGCGCTTCTGGGTGCTCGCGCAGACGCGCGACGCCAGCGCCGCGTACCACATCGCCGCCCACTGGACGATCGACGGCATCCTCGATCGCGACGCGCTGCAGCGCGCGCTCGATCACGTGATCGACCGGCACGAAGCGTGGCGCACGACGCTCGTCGAAAACGACGACGGCGTCGTGATGCAGCGGATTCACACGCGCCTGCCGGTGCCGATCGCACCGGTCGAGCTGCGCGACCTGCCGCCGGCCGCTCGCGATGCGCAGGCGGCCGTCCTGGCCGAGCGCGACGCGAGCGCGCCGTTCGATCTGGCCGAAGGCCCGCTCGTGCGCGCGACGCTGGTCGCGCTGTCCGACGACCGCCACCGGCTGATGCTGACCGCGCATCACGCGGTCACCGACGGCTGGAGCTCGCGCTGCGCGTTCGAGGAACTCGCGGCCGCCTATCGCGCGTATGCGAACGGCGACGCGCCGGCGCTGCCCGCGCTGCCGATCCAGTACGCGGACTACGCAGACTGGCAGCGCGAGATGCTCGCCGGCGGCGAGGGCGAGCGGCAGCTCGACTACTGGCGCACCGCGCTGCAAGACGCGCCGGGCCCGCTCGCGCTGCCGGTCGACCGGCAGCCGCCGGCCACCCGCACGCTGCACGGCGCGCGCGCGTCGCTGCGCCTGCCCGACGCGGCCGCCGCCGACGTGCGGCGGCTCGCGCGCGACGCGCACGCGACGGTCTTCACGGTGCTGGCCGCCGCGCTCGACGCGTGGCTGTCGCGGCTGACGGGCGCGACCGACGTCGTCGTCGCGGTGCCGGTCGCGCATCGCCAGCAGCCGGAAACCCGCGCGCTGCTCGGGCTGTTCCTGAACACCGTCGCGCTGCGCGTGCAAGTCGCGCCCACCGCGCCGTTCGCGGCGCTGGTCGACGCGGCGCGCACGGCGGCGCTCGACGCGGTCGCGCATCAGGACGTGCCGTTCGAGCGCGTGGTCGATGCGGTGAAGCCGCCGGTGCGGCGCGGCGACGAATGGCTGCGCGTCAAGTTCGCGCAGCAGTTCGACGCGCGGCTCGACAGCGCGCTGCCGGGCGCGACCGCGGTCGCGACGCCGGGGCCCGACCTCGCCGCGCGTTTCGATTTCGCGCTCGATTTCACCGACGACGCGGGCGGCATCGAACTCGTCGCCGCGTATGCGACCGACTGCATCGATGCAGACACCGCGCGCGCATGGCTCGACAGCTATGCAACGCTGGTCGCGGCGGCCGCGCGCGATCCGCAGTGCGCGGTCACGGCGCTGCCGTGCGACGGCGCACATGACGCGCGGCAGCCGCGCAACGGCCGCGACTTCAAGCCTGAATACACCGATATCGTCGCGGCGTTCGCGCGGCAGGCCGCCGCGTATCCGCATCGCGTCGCGCTGGCCGATGCGGCGGCATCGCTGACGTTCGCCGAACTCGACGACGCGTCCAACCGCGTCGCCCGCGCGCTGCGGTTGCGCGGCACGGCGGCCGAGGAACCGGTGGTCGTGTGCATCGAGCGCTCCGCGCGCTTCGTCGTCGGCCTGCTCGGCGCGCTGAAGGCCGGCACGCTGGCCGTGCTGCTCGACCCGGCGCAGCCGGCCGAGCGGCTCGCGGCGGCGGCCGCCGATTGCCGCGCGCGCTGGGCGCTCGTCGCCGAGGGCGCGGCCTGGCCGGCCGACACGTGCGCGCAGGCGCTCGATGTCGACGTGCTGGCGGCCGACGCGACGCTCGTGCATGCGGCCGGCGCGCGCGTCGCGCCGCACGCCGAGCAGGGCGCGTACCTGATCTATACGTCGGGGTCGACCGGCACGCCGAAGGGCGTGGTCGTGTCGCACCGCGCGCTCGCGGACTACGTGCAGGGGATGCTCGACGAACTCGCGTTCGCGCCCGACGCGTCGTTCGCGATGGTGTCGACCGTCGCGGCCGATCTCGGCCACACGACGCTGTTCGGCGCGCTGTGCGCGGGCCGCACGCTGCACCTGCTGCCGGCGTCGTGCGCATTCGATCCCGATGCGTTTGCCGACGAGATGCGCCGCCGCGACGTTGGTGTGCTGAAGATCGTGCCGAGCCACCTGCAGGCGCTGCTTGAAGCACGCGCGCCGGCAGACGTGCTCCCGAGCCACGCACTCGTGACGGGCGGCGAGACGCTCACGTGGGCGCTGGTTGCACGGCTCGCCGCGCTGAAGCCCGCGTGCCGCATCATCAATCACTACGGGCCGACCGAGGCGACCGTCGGCGCGCTCGCATGCGATACCGCGTCGATGGCCGCCGACACGCGCGACGCGGCGGCCGGCGTGCCGCTCGGCCGTCCGCTGCCGAATGCGCGCGCCTGCGTGCTCGACGCGTTCGGCGCGAGCGTGCCGGCCGGCGCGATCGGCGAGCTGTATCTCGGCGGGCCTGGCGTCGCGCGCGGCTATCTGAACCGGCCGGGGCAGACGGCCGAGCGCTTCCTGCCCGATCCGTTCACGCCCGGCGCGCGCCTGTACCGCACCGGCGACCGCGTGCGGCTGCGTGCGGACGGCCGCATCGCCTTCCTCGGCCGTGTCGACGACCAGGTGAAGATCCGCGGCTATCGCGTCGAGCCGGGCGAGGTGAGCGCGGCCGTGCGCGCGGCCGACGGCATCGCGCAGGCGGAGACGCTCGCGGTCGAGCATGACGGCCGCATGCGGCTCGTTACCTTCGTCGTCGCGCGCGACGGCGCGCCGTTCGACGAAGCGGCGCTGCGCACCCGCGTGGCGGCCACGCTGCCGGACTACATGGTGCCGGCGCAGATCGTCGCGCTGCCGCGCCTGCCGGTGACCGCGAACGGCAAGATCGATCGCGCCGCGCTGCGCGGGCTGGCCGCAGCACCCGTTGCGGCCACCGGCGGCGACGCGCCGCAGGGCGCGGTGGAAACCACGCTCGCGGAAGTCTGGCAGGCGGTGCTGAAGGCGCCGCGCGTCGGCCGCGACGACAACTTCTTCGAACTCGGCGGCGATTCGATCCTCGTGCTGCAGGTGATCGCCCGTGCGCGCAAGCGCGGCGTGCGCTTCACGCCGAAGCAGCTGTTCGACGGCCCGACCGTGGCGGAACTGGCGCGCGTCTCGAAGACGGAAGCGGTGGCGGCGCCGGCCTCGGCGCAACCGGTCACGTCAGCACCCGCGCCGGCCGCCGCCGTCGAGCGCGTGCTGACGCCCGCGCAGCAGCGCTTCTTCGCGCTCGGCGTGCCGCATCCGGGCCACTGGAACCAGGCGATCGCGTTCGACGTGCGCGGCGCGTTCGACGCCGATGCATTCGCGCGCGCGTTCGACGCGCTGCTCACGCATCACGATGCGTTCCGCCAGCGCTTCGCGCGCGGCGCGAACGGCGCATGGCGTTCCGACGATGCGCCGCGCGCGTTCGACGCGTTGCCGTTCGTCGAAGTCGCCGCACGCGACGACGCCGATGCGCTCGCGCGCTTCGATGCGCTGCAGCGCCGGCTCGACCTCGGCCGCGGCCCGCTCGCCTGCGCGTGTGCGGCACGGCTGCCGGATGGCGCGACGCGGCTGTTCATCGCGATCCATCACCTGATCGTCGACGGCGTGTCGTGGCGGATCCTGCTCGACGACCTCGACACCGCGTATCGCGCGGCCTGCGAGCACCGGCCGGTGCGGCTCGCGCCGCAGGGGTCGCGCGCGGACGCGTGGGCCGCACGGCTTGCGCGCGCGGCGACCGATCCGGCATCGCCGTTCTCGAACGAAACGGCGTACTGGGCCGGCATGGCGCACGGCGACGAGTTCGCGCCCGATCATCCCGACGCGCCGGCCACCAACGCGGACGCGGCCGTCGTCGTGCAGACGATCGACGCCGCGCTGACCCGCGCGGCGCTGACCGACGCGCATGCCGCGTACCGCACGCAGACGATCGAGCTGCTCGCCGCCGCGCTCGCGATCGCGCTGACCGGCGCGCGCGAGGGGGTATCGTGCCGCGTCGAGCTCGAAGGGCATGGCCGCGAGGCGCTGTTCGACGATGCGGACCCGAGCCGCACGATCGGCTGGCTGACGAGCCACTATCCGGTGTCGCTGCCGGTCACGGCAAGCGCGTGCGACACGCTGTGCGCGATCAAGGACACGCTGCGCGCGGTGCCGCACAAGGGCCTCGGCTTCGGTGTGCTCGCGCACTACGGCGATGCGGCGACGCGCGCGGCGCTGGCCGCGGTGCCGCGCCCGCGCGTCACGTTCAACTATCTCGGCCAGTTCGATGCGCCGCGCGACGCGACGCTCGTGCCGCGCTTCGGCGGCGCCGGCGTCGAGCGCGACCCGCAGGGCCCGCTCGGCAACCTGCTCGCGATCCACGCGTACCTGGACGACGGCCACGACGGCGCGCGCACGCTGAAGCTGCACTGGGTGTACGGCGCGCCGCAGTTCGAGCGGGCGACGATCGACGCGCTCGCCGCGCGGTTCGCGGCGGCGCTGCGCGAACTCGTCGATGCGTGCGCGACACGCGTCGCGCGGCGCGGCGGCGGCGCGACGCCGGGCGATTTTCCGCTCGCGCGGCGCGCGGGCCTCACGCAGGCGGCGATCGACCGCGCGCCGCTCGACTGGCGCACGATCGACGACGTTTATCCGCTGTCGCCAATGCAGCAGGGCATCCTGTTCCATGCGCTGTTCGCGCCCGGCCACGCGAGCTATGTGAACCAGCTCGTCGCGACCGCGACGCAGCTCGACGCAGGCCGGCTCGCGGCCGCGTTCGACGCGTCGATTGCGCGGCACGACATCCTGCGCACCAGCGTGATGCCGGACGAAGCCGCGCCGCTGCAGCGCGTGCACCGCCAGGCGGCGCAGCCGGTCGAGCAGCTCGACTGGCGCACGCGCGGCGCGGCGTTCGACGCGGATTTCGACGCCTGGCTCGCGGCCGACCGCGCGCGCGGCTTCGACTGGAACCAGCCGCCGCTGATGCGGCTCACGCTGATCCGCGTGACGGACGACGCATGGCGCGTCGTGTGGACCCGCCATCACGTGCTGCTCGACGGCTGGAGCACCGCGCGCCTGCTCGCCGACGTGCTGCGCGACTACCGCGACCCGGATGCCGTGTCGCCGTTCGCGAGCCGCCCGGCGCTGCGCTATCGCGACTTCATCGCATGGCTCGGCGAGCGCGACCGCGACGCGGACGAACGCTTCTGGACCGCGCGCCTCGCGCGGCTCGACGCGCCGACGCTGATCGCCGAGCGCACGGCCGACCGCGCGGAGGCCGACGTCGTCACGTGGCGCGCGTCGATCGGCACCGAGGCGATGGCGCGGGTCACAAACGCGGCGCGCGCGCTGAAGCTGACCGTCAACACGCTGGTGCAGGGCGCGTGGGCGCTCGCGCTGCAGCGGATGACCCACCAGCCGGCGGTCGCGTTCGGCGCGACCGTCGCGGGCCGCCCGGACGCGCTGCCGGACGTCGACGCGGTGCTGGGCCTGTTCATCAACACGGTGCCGGTGATCACCGCGCCCGCGCCGCAGCAGCGCGCGGCCGACTGGCTGCAGGCGCTGCAGCGCGACAACGCGGCGGCGGCCGAGCATGCGCACACGCCGCTCGCCGATATCCAGCGCTGGGCGCGCGGCGCCGGCGGGGCGCTGTTCGACACGTTGGTGGTGTTCGAGAACTACCCGGTCGAGGCGACCGACGGCGGCGACGATCCGCGTGCGCTCGCGTTGCGCGACGTCCGCAGCATCGAGTCGACCGATTTCGCGCTGACGCTCGTGATCGAGAGCGGCGCAGACCTGACGATCGACTACGGCTACGACACCGCGCGGATCGACGCAGCGCAGGTCGAGACCTGGCATCGCGCGTTCGCGTGTGCGCTCGACGCATTGGTCCGCACACCCGATGCGTTGCTCGGCACGCTGTCGATCAGCGACGATGCGGCGCGCGATGCATTCGCGCAGCACCAGGCGACTGCCCGCACGTGGCCGGCCGACCGGCAACGGCCGCTGCACGTGCAGTTCGAAGCGGCGGCACATGCGACGCCGGACGCGATCGCACTCGAATATGCGGACGCACATGGCGGCATGCACCGGATGACGTACCGCGAACTCGACGCATGCACGTCGCGCGTGGCGGCCGCATTGCAACGGCATGGCGTGCAACCCGATACGCCGGTCGCGCTGTGCGTCGAGCGCTCGTTCGACATGGTGACCGCGCTCGTCGGCGTGCTGAAAGCCGGCGCCGCGTACCTGCCGGTCGATCCCGACTATCCGGCCGAGCGAATCGCGTACCTGCTGCGCGACGCGCGGCCCGCGGTCGTGCTGACGCAGGCGCACCTGCGCGCGCAGGTCGTGGCCGCGCTCGGCGATGCGGCCGGCACGCAGTTGCTGACGGTAGCCGACCTGCTCGCGCAGGACGAAGCACCCGGCACCGCCGCGCCCACCGCGATCGCCGACACGCAGCTCGCATACCTGATCTACACGTCCGGCTCGACCGGCAAGCCGAAGGGCGCCGGCAACACGCACGGCGCGCTTGCGAACCGGATCGCGTGGATGCAGGACGCGTACCGGCTCACGCGCGACGACGTCGTGCTGCACAAGACGCCGTTCGGCTTCGACGTGTCGGTGTGGGAATTCGTGTGGCCGCTGGCGATGGGCGCGAAGCTCGCGATCGCCGCGCCCGGCGACCATCGCGATCCGGCGCGCCTGGCCGCCGCGATCCACGCGCATCGCGTGACGGTGCTGCACTTCGTGCCGTCGATGCTCGCCGCGTTCGCCGCGCATCTCGACGATTTCGGTGCCGCCGCGCAATGCGACAGCGTGCGCCTGATCGTCGCGAGCGGCGAGGCGCTCGCGCCCGAACTCGTCGCGAAGGTCGCGCGCCTGCTGCCGCGCGCGACGCTGGTCAACCTGTACGGGCCGACCGAGGCGGCCATCGACGTGTCGCACTGGACCTGCGGCCCGGCCGACGCGCACGCGCACGCCGTGCCGATCGGCCATCCGATCGCGAACCTGCAATTGCACGTGCTCGACGCCGCGTGGCAGCCGGTGCCGGCGGGCGCGACGGGCGAACTGTACCTGGCCGGCGCGGGCCTCGCACGCGGCTATCTCGGCCGCCCGGCCCTGAGCGCCGAGCGCTTCGTGCCCGATCCGTTCGTACCAGGCGCGCGCATGTACCGCACCGGCGATCTCGCGCGGCGCCGCGCGGATGGCGCGTTCGACTACCTCGGCCGCGTCGACACGCAGGTGAAGCTGCGCGGCCAGCGCATCGAGCCGGGCGAGATCGAGGCGCTGCTGCGCGCGGCGCCGGGCGTGCGCGACGCGGTCGTGATCGTGCGCGACGAACAGCTGATCGGCTATGTCGCGCGCGGCGAGGCGCAGGCGCTCGACACGGCCGCGCTGCTCGACGCGCTGCGCGCGCAGTTGCCGGCCTACATGGTGCCGTCGCAGCTGATCGAACTCGATGCGCTGCCGGTCACGCCGAACGGCAAGTGCGATCGCCACGCGCTGCCCGCGCCGGTGCGCGCAGCGGCGGCGGATGTGGCGCTCGCGACCGACACCGAGCGCGCGCTCGCGGCGATCTGGCAGCGCGTGCTGCATGTCGACGCGATCGGCCGCGACGGCGATTTCTTCCTGCTCGGCGGCCATTCGCTGCTCGCGACGCAGGCCCATGCGCAGGCGAACCTGCACTGGGGCCTCGCGCTGCCGCTGCGCACGCTGTTCGACACCCGCACGCTCGCGCGCTGCGCGGCGGCGATCGACGCGGCCTGCGCGGCGCGCGGCGCGACCGATGCGGCGAGCGCGATCGATGCGCTGCTCGGCGAACTGGAAATTCAATAAGGACGACGGATGACGACGGTTCAACCCGACTGGCTGGCGCTCGCGACGCGTTTCGCGCAACTGCCCGACGCGCAGCGCGCGGTGTTCATCGACAAGCTCGGCGCGGCCGGCATCGATTTCCGCGTGCTGCCGATTCCGCCGCGCACGCCGCGCAGCGAACGCGTGCCGGCATCGTTCGCGCAGACGCGGCTGTGGCTGCATCAACGGCTGATCGACGCGAGCGACGCGTACCACATCACCGAGCGGCTCGCGCTGACGGGCCCGCTCGACGCGCATGCGCTGCGGCTCGCGTGCGACGCGCTGATCGCGCGCCACGAGGCGCTGCGCACGACCTTCGACGAAGCGGCCGACGGCGTCGCGCAGACGATCCATGCGCCGCTGCGCTGCCCGTGGCGCGAGACGGACCTGTCGATGCTCGCTGGGCCGCAGCGGGCCGCGCGCGCCGACGAGGTCGCGGCGGCGGACGAGGCGCAGCCGTTCGACCTGGGCGTCGCGCCGCTCGTGCGCGCGCACCTGATCCGGCTCGACGCGACGCACCACGTGCTCGCGCTGACCGTGCACCACATCGTGTCGGACGGCTGGTCGTCCGGCGTGATGCTCGACGAACTCGCCGCGTTCTACCGCGCGTATGCGACCGACACGCCGGTGCGGCTCGCGCCGCTGCCGATCCAGTACGCCGACTACGCGCTGTGGCAGCGCCGCTGGCTCGACGCCGGCGAGCGCGAGCGGCAGCTCGCGTTCTGGCGTGAGCGGCTCGACCCGCAGCGCGGCGTGCTGACGCTGCCCGGCGCGGCCGCGCGGCCGGCCCGCCGCAGCGCGCGCGGCGCGCGTCATCTGTTCGCGCTCGACGCGCCGCTCGCCGCACGGCTGCGTGCGTTCGCGGCCGCATCGGGCGCGACGCCGTTCGCGGTGCTGCTCGCGGCGCTCGACGCGCTGCTCGCGCGCGCGACCGGCGACGCGCGGATCTGCGTCGGCGTGCCCGCCGCGAACCGCGAACGCGCGGAGACGGCCGGGCTGATCGGCTTCTTCGTGAACACGCTCGCGATCGATGTCGACGTGGCGCCGCACGAAGGCTTCGCGGCGCTCGTCGCCCGCACGCAGCGCGCGCTGGTCGACGCGCAGATGCACCAGGACGTGCCGTTCGAACAAGTGGTCGACGCGCTCGGCGTGCCGCGCAGCGCGAGCCACCATCCGCTGTTCCAGGTGATGGCCGCGTACGGCGAGCGCCGCGCGTTGCCGCCGCTCGGCGCACTCGAAAATGCGGCGACGGTGGCAGTCATGCCGTCCGGCACGCCGTCCGCGAAATTCGACCTGACGCTCAGCGTCGAGGCGACGCCGTCGGGCACGTTCGACGCCGCGTTCATCTACGCGCTGGACTTGTTCGACGCCGATGCGATCGCGCGGCTCGCGCAGCGCTTCGTCACGCTGCTCGCCGATGCGCTCGCGCGGCCCGAGCTGCCGGTCGGCGATCTCGACTGGCTGCCGGCGGCGGAGCGCACACAGCTGTTCGCCTGGAACGCGGCGCCGGACGCGATCGCCGACGCACCGTTCGTCCCCGTGCACGCGCGGATTGCCGCGCATGCGCACGCACGCCCCGACGCGCGTGGCGTGGCCGACATCGATCGCGCGCTGACGCGCGGCGAAGTCGATGCGCGCGCGGCGCGGCTCGCGCGCCAGCTCGTCGCGGCTGGCGTGCGCCCGGAAATGCGCGTCGGCGTCGCGTTGCAGCGCTCGGTCGACCTGCTCGTCGCGCTGATCGCGGTGCTGAAATCCGGCGCCGCGTTCGTGCCGCTCGATCCCGCGCATCCGCGCGAGCGTCTCGAACAGATCGTCGGCGACGCGCGCATCGGCCACGTGCTGACCGACGCGCCCAGCGCGGCCGCGCTCCCGGAACTGCCGTCGCTGCGCGTCTGGCGCGCCGACGCGCTCGACGCGCTCGACGACCTCGCGCACGTCGCGCTGCCCGACGTGCTGCCGGGCCATGCGGCATACGCGATCTACACGTCGGGCTCGACCGGCAAGCCGAAGGGCGTGATCGTCGACCATGCGTCGTTCGCGCTGCACTGCGCGGCGATCGCCGCACGCTACGGCGCGGGCGAGGACGACGTGTTCCTGCTGTTCCAGTCGGTCAACTTCGACGGCGCGCACGAGGGCTGGTTTTCGCAATACATGTCGGGCGCCGCGGTGTCGGTGACGGCCGACGTGCTGTGGCCGCCCGCGCAGACCTGCGCGATGATGGTGCGTGACGGCGTGACGATGACCTACGTGCCGCCCGGCTGCGCTGCGCAGCTCGCCGAATGGGCGCTCGCGCACGGCGCGCCGCCGACGCTGCGCTCGCTGACGGTGGGCGGCGAGGCGACCTCGCGCGAGGCGTTCGCGATGCTGCGCCGCGCGCTGCCGAACGTGCGGGTGGTCAACGGCTACGGCCCGACCGAGACGGTGATCACGCCGACGCTGTGGATGTTCCGCCCGGGCGACGATCTCGCGATGCTCGGCGACGCCGCGTATCTGCCGATCGGCACGCTGGTCGGCGCGCGCACCGCGCACGTGCTCGACGCGCGGCTGCATCCGCTGCCGGTCGGCGTGATCGGCGAGCTGTACCTGGGCGGCGAGGGGATCGGCGTCGCGCGCGGCTATCTCGACCGGCCCGCGCTGACCGCCGAGCGCTTCGTGCCCGATCCGTACGGCGCGCCCGGCGCGCGGCTGTATCGCACCGGCGACCTCGTGCGGCGCCGCGCGGACGGTGTATTCGATTTCATCGGCCGCGTCGATCACCAAGTGAAGCTGCGCGGGCTGCGCATCGAGCTCGGCGAGATCGAGGCCCAGCTCGCCGCGCACGACGCGGTGCGCGAAGCGTGCGCGGTCGTGCACGGGCAGGGCGGCGACGCGCAGCTCGTCGCGTACGTGGAGCTGAGCGCCGACGCGCGCGCGGCCGCGCAGCCGGTGGATGCGGCCGCGCTCGACGCGCACCTGCGCCGCACGCTGCCGGACTACATGGTGCCCGCGCAGATCATCGTGCTCGACGCGCTGCCGCGCAACGCGAACAGCAAGGTCGACCGCGCGCGGCTGCCCGCGCCCCAGCGCATCGAACGCGCGTACGAGGCGCCGCACGACGGTGACGAGGCCGCGCTCGCGGCGATCTGGCGCGACGTGCTGAACGTCGAGCGGGTGGGCCGTGGCGATCATTTCTTCGAGCTCGGCGGCCATTCGCTCGCCGCGGTGCGGGTCGCGACCCGCGTCGCCGAGCGGCTCGGGCGCGACGTGCCGGTGCGCGCATTGTTCGAGGCGCCGGTGCTCGCGCAGTATGCGCGGCAGGTGGCCGACGCGCCGCGCGCCGCGCACGACGGCGCGCAGGCGGCCGGCACGGTGGCGTTGCGGCCCGACGTGCACGGCGTGTGGCCGCTGTCGCCGGCGCAACTGGCCCTGTGGTTCCTGTGGCGCGCGCAGCCGGACAGCGCCGCGTACATCATTCCGGTCGCGCTGCGCGTGCGCGGCCCGCTCGACGTCGACGCATTGCGCGCCGCGTTCGCCGATACGGCCGCGGCCCATCCGGCGCTGCGCACGCGGCTCGTCGTGCGCGACGGCGCGCTGCCCGGCCAGCGGATCGACGCACGCGAGCCGGTCGCGCTGCCGGTGGTCGACCTGACCACGTCGGCCGACCCGCTCGCACGCGCCACGGCATTGACCGACGAGGACGCGCTGGCGCCGTTCGACCTCGGCGCCGACGCGCCGCTGTGGCGCGCGCGCGTGCTGCGGCTCGGCGCGGACGATCACGTGCTGTCGATCGCGATCCATCACATCGTGTCGGACGGCGAATCGATCGAACGCTGGCTGGATGCGATCCGCCAGCGCTACGTCGCGCGGGTGCAGGGCGGCGACGCGACTGTGGCTGCCGATACCGCCGATATGCCGCTCGTGCTGCCGGCGGCGGGCGCGCCCGCGCGGGCCGCGTACTGGCGCGAAGTGCTTTCAAACCTGCCCCGGCGCATCGTGCCCGAGCGCGCCGATGCACCCGCCATTCCGCAATGGCGCGCGACGCGCACCGCGTTCGAGTTCGACGCGACGCTGATCCGCGCCGCGCGCGACGCCGCGTCCGCCGCGCACGCGTCGCTGCCGATGCTGCTGCACGCGGCGCTCAACGCCGCGCTGTTTCGCGTGACGGGCGCGGCCGACCAGCCGGTCGGCGTGCTCGCGTCGACGCGCGAACTGGCCGGCGACGCCGCGCGCGACGCGCTCGGCCTGTTCATCAACGCGGTGGTCGTGCGCACGCGGCTCGATGCGGCCGACCGCCGCGCGGACGTGCTGGCCCGCGTACGCGACGCGGCGCTGGCCGCGTATGCGCATGCGGACGTGCCGTTCGCGGACGTGGTCGCCGCGCTCGGCGCGCCGCGCGCGGCGGCCGCGAATCCGCTGTTCCAGGTGATGTTCAACTACCTGCGCTCGACCGGCGCGGCCGCGCGCGACTGGGCGGGCCTGTCGCTCGCCGGGTTCGACGACGTGCGGCACCGCGTGGTGTTCACGCTCGAGCTCGACGTCGTCGAGCATCCGGACGGCCGCGTGAGCGCGGCATTCTCGTATGCGAACGAGCTGCTCGACGGCCGCTTCGTCGACGCGCTCGTCGATACGTACCGCGACGAGGTCGAGCGCTTTGCGGTGGCGGGCGACATGGCGCTCGGCGGGCCCGACGCACGGCCCGCGGACGAAAAGGCGCCTGCCGCCGAAGCACACACGCCGGCGCATGCGTCCGCATCGCGTACGGCAGCCGCGCTCGCGGCACTGTGGTCGGACACGTTCGCATCGGCCGCACCGGCGGCGGATGCCGACCTGTTCGAAGCGGGCGCGACGTCGTTCGACGTCGTGCGCTTCGTCGATGCCGCGAACCGCGCCGGTCGCGCATTGGCGATTGCCGACGTGTTCGCCGCGCCGACGCTCGCCGCGCTCGGCGCGCGACTCGACGCACATTCGAAGACGGGAACGGAGGTGCGCCATGCTGGCTGAAGTGCGCCCGGACGGGCTGACCGCGATCGACACGTTCCGACTCGCGCTGGCGGGCGACCTGTTCGCCACGCGCGACGGCGCGGAGATCCGCGTCGCGCACGGCGACGGCATCGGCGCGCAGCTGCTGCGCGCACAGCTGGCCGACGACGGCGCGCTGCGGCTCCTCGCCTACAACCATCGCACGGCGCCGGCCGACCAGCGGCGCGCGCTGCTGGCCGCGCTGGCCGCCGCGTTCGCCGACGGCGACGGCCGCGCGTCGGTGCGGCTCGATACGGTCGCGTGGCCGGCGGCCGCGCTCGATGCGCTGCGCGCGAGCGGCGTGCTGGCCGACGGCGGCCAGTGCGTGCGCGACGGCTGGGCGCAGCAGGCCGACCTGTGGCTTGTCGACGCCCGCCCGCCGTGCGCGACGCTCTACACGCTGACCCGCGGCCTGCGCCATCCGCGCCGGCCGCCCGCGCCGCGCGGCGACGTCTATGCGCGCGACCTGCCGGCGCTCGGCGTGCGCTTCACGCTGCGCGGCTGGCAGCCCACCGAGGACGCGGCGCGGCTCGCGCGCTGGTTCGACGAGCCGCGCGTGCGAGCCGGCTGGCCCGGCGCGCCGGTGGGCGCGACGCCCGGCGCGGATCCGCACGTGACGCCGCTGATCGGCTGCTTCGACGACGAGCCGTTCGCGTATTTCGAGGCGTACTGGCTGAAGGAGGACGCGCTGTCGCCGCACGTCGCGCCGCGCGACCACGACCGCGGGCTGCGGATGCTGGTCGGCGCGCCGCGCTGGCGCGGGCCGCAGCGCGTCGCCGGCTGGCTGCCGTCGGTCGTCCATTACCTGTTCCTCGACGATCCGCGCACCGAGGCGGTCGGCTGCGCCGTGCCGGCCGGCCATGCGCGGCTCGTCGATCACCTCGCGCGCCACGGCTTCGCGCGGCAGCGCCGCCTGCCGCAGGCCGACGCGCAGCCGCTGTGGATGCACACGCTGCGCGAGACATTTTTCGCCGGCCGTCACGTATGACGCGCTGGTTTCACCGACAAGGGAGCTGAGAGACATGCAGAGAGAAAACGTATTCGACCTGATCGGCGTCGGCTTCGGGCCGTCGAACCTGGCGCTCGCGGTGCGGCTCGCCGAGCGCAGCGGCACGCGCGGGCTCGCACAGTGCTTCGTCGAACGGCAGCCGGCGTTCGGCTGGCATCGCGGGATGCTGCTCGACGACTGCCGGATGCAGATTTCGTTTCTGAAGGACCTGGTCACGATGCGCGACCCGACCAGCCGCTACACGTTCATCAACTATCTGTTCCAGCGCGGCCGGCTGAACGAATTCATCAACCTGAAGAACTTCTATCCGACCCGCGTCGAATTCCACGACTACCTGAGCTGGGTCGCGGACGCGTTCGACGAGGACGTGCATTACGGCGAGACCGTCACCGGCATCGAGCCGGTGCGGGGCAGCGGCGAGCAGATCGACGCGCTGCGCGTGCTGTCGCGCGACGCGGCCGGCCACGAGCGCCAGCGCGTCACGCGCGCGCTGTCGGTCGGCGTCGGCGGCACGCCGGCGATTCCCGACGCGTTCGCCGCGCTCGGCCGGGACCGCGTGATCCATTCGTCGACGTACCTCGCGGATGTCGGCCGGATTGCCGGCGAAGCGGGCGGCGAGCGCCGCCGCATCGCGGTGATCGGCGCGGGGCAGAGCGCGGCCGAGGTGTTCATCGATCTCGCGCGGCGCTTCCCGCACGTCGACGCGAGCCTCGTGATGCGCGCGGGCGCGCTGAAGCCGGCCGACGACAGCCCGTTCGTCAACGAGATCTTCAGCCCGGCGTTCACCGACGTCGTCTACGCGCAGCCGCAGGACGCGCGCCGCGCGCTGCTCGAACGCTATCGCGACACCAACTACGCGGTGGTCGACCGGCCGCTGATCGAGCAGATCTACGAAATGCTGTACCTGCAGCGCATCGACGGCACGCCACGCCACGCGCTGCTCGCGAACCGCGCGATCGAGGCCGCCACGCGCACTGCGAACGGCCCGATCGAGCTGACGCTGCGCGACCGGATGAGCGGCGCCACGCACACCGAGCGCTTCGACGGCCTCGTGCTCGCGACCGGCTACCGGCGCGACACCCATTCGGCGCTGCTCGAAGGGCTCGCGCCGTATCTCGGCGATGCGCTCGCGCGCGGCGACGTGACGCGCGACTACCAGCTCGCGACGCCCGCGCACTTCGCGCCGCGCATCTACCTGCAGGGCGCGTGCGAAGACAGCCACGGCCTGTCCGACACGCTGCTGTCGGTGCTCGCGCGCCGGGCCGACGAAATCTGCGCGTCGCTCGAAAGCACGCTCGCGCAGCCGGGCGGCGACGCCCGCACACAACAGACCAGACATGAAATCGGGGTGAGCGCCGGCCGGCTGGCCGTCGCTCTTTGACAAAGGGGCGGCCGGGAGGCCGCCAAACAAGTGGAGCAACAGAAGATGGAGTGGGCAACAGGCACGCGTCGGCGTGCGATCGCAGCCGCGGCAAGCGTGGCGTTCTACGTGGCGGCGGGCCAGGCCATGGCGCAGGCGGCGCCCGGCGCGACGGCCAGGGCGGACGCCGCCGCGGCAGCGAGCGGCGCGCCGTCCGGCACGCTGCCGGCGATCAGCGTCAACGCGGCGTCGGAAGGAGACGGCACGGTCGGGCTGGTCGCGCGGCGCAGCACGACCGGCACGAAAACGGACACCCCGATCAACGAGATTCCGCAGACGATCAACGTCGTCACCGCGCAACAGATCGAAATGACGGGCGCGACCGACGTGAACCAGGCACTGCGCTACATCCCGGGCTTCTCGTCGTACGGCTCGGACAACCGCTCCGACTGGTACGCGGCGCTGCGCGGCTTCACGCCGACCGCGTACGTGAACGGGCTGCAGGTGCCGAACACGATCAACCTCGCGAGCTGGCGCGTCGATCCTTACATGATCGACAGCATCACCGTGCTGCGCGGGCCGACGTCGGTGCTGTACGGCGCGGGCGACCCCGGCGCGATCGTCGACGTGCAGACCAAGCTCGCGAACGGCGAGCGCGTGCGCGAGGCGGGCGTCGAGCTCGGCAACTACGCGCGCAAGCAGTTCATGATCGACGTCGGCGACAAGCTCGACGCGGACGGCAAGTACGCGTACCGCTTCGTCGGCGTCGCGCGCGACGGCAATGCGGTGACGGGCCCGAACCACGACCAGCGCGTCGCACTCGCGCCGTCGTTCCGCTGGCGGCCGAACGCGGACACGTCGCTTACCGTGGCGGCCACCTACCTGCAGGACTGGGGCGACATCTCGTCGAACTTCCTGCCCGCGAGCGGCACGGTGCTGCCGAACCCGAACGGCCAGCTGCAGCGCGACGTGTATTCGGGCGACCCGAGCTTCAACCACTACCGCAAGAAGCAGTGGTCGCTCGGCTACCAGTTCGAGCACAACCTGAACTCGATGTGGACGTTCCGCCAGAACGTGCGCTACATGCGCCTGTCGCTCGACAACGGCTCGGTGTGGGGCGCGGGCTTCGCCGACGGCAGCACGACCGACATCTCGCGCTGGGCGGGGCTGTTCCAGATGAACTACAGCCGCTTCGACATCGACAACAACGCGCAGGCGCGCTTCGGCACGGGGCCGCTCGAGCACACGCTGCTGCTCGGCTTCCAGTACAACCGGCAGACGTCGACCGACAGCGAATGGGTGGCGGCCGCGCCGGCGCTGAACATCTACAACCCGGTCTACACGCCCGTCACGACCGCGGTGTTCGCGGATCCGAGCACGACGGGGCGCACCGACACGTATACGACGATGAACACGTTCGGCGTGTACGCGCAGGACCAGATCCGCTGGAACCGCTGGACGCTGACGCTCGGCGGCCGCGAGGACTGGGTGAACATGCGCCAGGACGACCGCGCGGGCGGCACGCAGTCGAAGGCGGACGTCACCGCGTTCACCGGGCGCGTGGGCCTCACGTACCAGGGCGACTACGGGCTGTCGCCGTACGTCAGCTACGCGACGTCGTTCAATCCGCTGATCGGCGTGAAGATGTTCGGCGGCGGGCTGCCGCTGCCGACGCGCGGCAAGCAGATCGAGCTCGGCCTGCGCTGGCAGCCGCCCGGCAAGAACCTGATGCTGAACGCGGCAATCTACCAGATCAACCAGACCAACGTGCTCACGCCGACGCCGACCAACCTCGATCCGCAGAACACGACGTCGGTGCAGACGGGCGAGGTGCGCTCGCGCGGCATCGAGCTGAGCGCGACCGGCAAGGTGACGCCGAACCTGTCGATCATCGCGTCGTACGTCTACCAGGACGTGAAGAACGTGAAGGCGAACGACGTGGTGCTGGACAAGTGGCCGGTCGACATCCCGCGGCCGCGCCAGATGGCGTCGCTGTGGGCCGACTGGACGTGGCACACGGGGCCGCTCGCGGGCTTCGGCCTCGGCGGCGGCGTGCGCTACCAGAGCGCGTCGGCCGGCGCGGCCGACAATTCGCTGTCGGTCGCGAGCTACACGCTCTACGACGCGGCGATTCACTACGACACGCGCAACTGGCGCTTCTCGGTGAACGCGACGAACCTGTTCAACCGCCACTTCATCAGCGGTTGCCAGTCGTCGTCGGTCTGCCTGTTCGGCAACGAACGCACCGTGGTCGCCACCGCGAAATACAACTGGTGACGTCGCGTGCCGCGGCGCGCGCGCAACGGCCTTCTCGGGCCATCGCGCGCGGGCCGCGGCGGCGCCGTCCTTTCCTCATCACGATCCCATGCCGAAGAAAAATCTCGTCTACATCCTGTCGCTGCGCAACGGCGCGGCCGATCGCGCCGGGCAGCCGGTCGCGTACAAGGGCGGCACGCGCTACATGAAGGCGCCGCTCGAATTCCTCGTCGAGCGGCTCAACAATACTGCGCTCGGCGAGCGCTACACGCTCGCGGGCGTGATCTTCGACGACGACGACGGTTCGCCCGCCGATCGCGCGAAGGTGGCCGACTACGGCTTCGCGCGCACGCCGGGCCGGCCGTGGCTGCTGCCGGAAGGCCTCGCGGTCGACGGGCGGCCGGTCGACGAACTGTTCTGCGCGATTCCGTCGACGTACCGCCGGCTGCCGCGCGACGCGCGCGAGCGCGCGGCGGGCAAGCAGGCGTTCGAGCGCCGATTGCTCGAACGCCTGCTCGAACTGAAGGCCGACGTGGTCGTGCTCGACGGGCTGCTCGTGATCCTCGACGAGCTGGTGCGGCCCGGCGCGCGCTTTCACCGGCACATCGCGAACATCCACCCGGGCATCACCGCGGACGATTCGCCGTTCCAGCGGCGCGGCGCCTACGCGACGCTCGATGCGCTGCACGGCGGGCGCGGCGAGCGGGTGGACTGGGCGAGCGGCGCGACGTCGGCGATCGAGCCGGTCACGATGACGGGCGCGTCGTTCCACTACGTCGACAACGGCATCGATTCCGGCGAAGTGATCTGCGACGTGCTCGACACGCCGATCGCGCCGGACGACACGATTCTCGAGCTGCGCTGGAACAACTTCGAGCGCAGCCTGTTTCCGGCGCTCGAGCGGGGGCTTGAAATCCTCGCGGATCGCCATGACGCGGGAGCGCTGTGATGAACGACACGCTGACGAACCGCGCCGACGCGGCGCAGGCGGCCGAGGACGCGGCCGCGGTGGCGATCGATTTTGCCGGCGCGGTGCCTGCCGGCGCGGTGCATGACGTTGATCGCGTGCTCGACGCGTGGCGGCCCGACGATCCGCCGGCCGCGCTGCTTGCCGAATTCGTCGCGCTGTTCAACACCGAGACGCGGCGCGCGCGCGCGACGCTCGCGGTGCCGCTGGCCGGCACCGATCCGGCGGCGGTCGCGGCCTACGTCGGGCGCGCGGTGCGCGAAGGCGTGATCGACGACGCGCGGCCCGTGAACGGCCGGCTGCACCTGAGCGTGTCGCGCGCGACGTTCTGGCAGCATCCGCAGCCGTGGCTGAAGGCGCCGGGCTCGGGCGGCATGCCACTGCGCTATGCGGTCACGAACGAGCGCCGCCATCCGGTGCGCCCGCCGGCCGTGCCCGGCGAGGTGTATGTCCGCCATATGCCGCAGGTCGGCATGACCTTCAGCCTGCGCACGGTGGACGTCGACGCGCACGCCGAGTTGTTCAGCGGCTGGATGAACCTCGACCGCGTCGCGCACTTCTGGGATCAGCGCGGCACGCTGGACGAGCATGCGGCGTATCTGGCCGAGCGGCTCGCCGATCCGCACATGCACCCGATGATCGGCTATCTCGACGACACGCCGTTCGGCTATTTCGAGTTCTACTGGGCGAAGGAGGACCGTCTCGCGCCGTTCTACGACGCGCACGACTACGACCGCGGCCTGCACCTGCTGATCGGCGATTCGCGCTTCCAGAGCGCGGGCAAGCTGCATGCGTGGTGGAGCGGGGTGCTGCATTACATGTTCGTCGACGAGCCGCGCACGCAGCGGCTCGTCGGCGAGCCGCGCGTCGATCACGTGCGGCACATCGCGTACATGCACCGGCTCGGGTTCCATACGGTGAAGGAGTTCGACTTCCCGCACAAGCGCGCGGCGCTGACGATGATCGACCGGGAGACCTTCTTCGAGACGTTCAGGCTGCCGTGAAGGGCGGCGGCCGCCATCGATCGAGCCGGACGTTGGCCATCCGGCTGATCGACACGCGGCGGGCGGGCGTGAAGAATGCGATGCATGAGCAAGCAACGATGGCAGGCATCGCATGGAACAGTTACGACTCGCGGCAACACCCCGGATGAACACATTGACATATGCCAGCATATGTCTAGAATGGGTGCATCGTTTATCTCCGGGATGGATCATGCGCACCGTTTCCATTTTCAAGAACGCCCGCAACCAGGCGATCCGGATTCCCAAGGACATGGAGTTCGAGGGGGTGACCGAACTCGAGATTCGTCGCGAGGGCGACACGCTGCTGCTGCGTCCCGTGCGGCCGTCGTGGGCGTCGTTCCTCAGCGAACCGCTCGCGGATGCCGATTTCCTCGGCGAACGCGCGGATGTCGTCGAATCCGGCCGCGTCGACCTGTCCGGCCCCGACGACGTGCCGACGGAGTCCGGCCGGTGACGACGCTCTACATGCTCGATACGAACATCTGTTCGTTCATCATGCGGGAGCGGCCGCCGGCCGTCCTGTCGCGGCTGCAGTCATGTGTCGACGCACAGCACCGGATTGTCGTGTCGGCCGTCACGTATGCGGAAATGCGTTTCGGCTCGATCGGCAGGAAGGCGTCGCCGAAGCATGCCGATCTCGTCTCGGCGTTCGTCGCGCGGCTCGACGGGGTGCTGCCGTGGGATACGGCGGCGATCGACGCGGCAACCGCCGTGCGGGCCAATCTCGCGGCGCGCGGCACGCCGATCGGCGCCAACGACTCGTCGATCGCGGGCCATGCGATCGCCGCCGACGCCGTGCTGGTGACGAACAATACGCGCGAGTTCGGCCGCGTCGCCGGATTGGCACTGGAAGACTGGGCGATCTGATCGCCGTCACCGTTCGTCGGAACCGGGCATCCGGCAACCATCGGTTGCCGGCGTGACGATTGTCGACTATCCGGTTGTCGTTCGAGCGACTATCCTTGGCCGCACATTCCCAATGGAGACGACACCGTGACCCACAGCGTGATCCCCGCAGGCCTTGCCGACGAAATGATCGAGATCCGGCATCGCATCCACGCCCATCCGGAACTGGGCTTCGAGGAATTCGCGACGAGCGACCTCGTCGCCGAATTGCTGCAGGCGTGGGGCTACACGGTGCACCGCGGGCTCGGCGGCACGGGCGTGGTCGCGCAGCTGAAGGCGGGCGACGGCGCGAAGCGCCTCGGCCTGCGCGCCGACATGGACGCACTGCCGATCCACGAG
This sequence comes from Burkholderia pyrrocinia, assembly GCA_001527685.1. Lineage (GTDB taxonomy): Bacteria > Pseudomonadota > Gammaproteobacteria > Burkholderiales > Burkholderiaceae > Burkholderia > Burkholderia pyrrocinia_D. The sequence goes on along the minus strand of LOZU01000072.1, from coordinate 110,968 downwards.
GCCACCGGCCTGCCGTACCAGAGCACGATTCCCGGCAAGATGCACGCGTGCGGCCACGACGGCCACACCGCGATGCTGCTCGCGGCCGCGAAGCACCTCGCCCGCGAGCGGCGCTTCTCGGGCACGCTGAACCTGATTTTCCAGCCGGCCGAGGAAGGGCTCGGCGGCGCGAAGAAGATGCTCGACGACGGCCTGTTCGAGCAGTTCCCGTGCGACGCGATCTTCGCGATGCACAACATGCCGGGCTTTCCGACCGGCCGGTTCGGCTTCCTGCCGGGGCCGTTCATGGCGTCGTCCGATACGGTGAACGTCGACGTGCAGGGGCACGGCGGCCACGGCGCGATGCCGCACAAGGCGGTCGATCCGGTCGTGGTGTGCGCGCAGATCGTCATCGCGCTGCAAACCATCGTGTCGCGCAACGTGCCGCCGCTCGAGATGGCGATCGTCACGGTCGGCGCGATCCATGCGGGCGACGCGCCGAACGTGATTCCCGATCGCGCGCAGATGCGCCTGTCGGTGCGCGCGCTCACGCCGGCGGTGCGCGACCTGCTGCAAACGCGCATCACCGAAGTCATCCACGCGCAGGCGGCCGTGTTCGGCGCGACCGCGACGGTCGACTATGTGCGCCGCTACCCGGTGCTCGTCAACGACGTGGAGATGACCGCGTTCGCGCGGGACGTCGCGCGCGAATGGGTCGGCGATGCGAACCTGATCGACGGGATGGTGCCGCTCACCGGCAGCGAGGATTTCGCGTTCCTGCTCGAGCAGCGCCCCGGCTGCTACCTGATCATCGGCAACGGTGACGGGGAGGGCGGCTGCATGGTGCACAACCCCGGCTACGACTTCAACGATGCGGTGCTGCCGACGGGGGCGTCGTATTGGGTCAGGTTGGCGGAGGCATTTCTGGTCTGAAGGAGGGCGTGGCACGGGGCGGTCGGCTGCTGCGGGTCGACTGCGAAACGGCAGAGTACCAAACTTTGGTATATGATCGACGCGTTGAACAGGAGGCTGACCATGTCACGCAACACGTCCGTTTCACTCGGCGATCACTTTGCCGAGTTCGTCGACGCCCAGGTGCAATCTGGGCGATATGGATCTGCGAGTGATGTCGTGAGGGCCGGCCTGCGGCTGCTCGAGTCGCATGAAACACAGGTCCGCGCCCTGCAAGAAGCGCTGAAAGCCGGCGAAGCGTCGGGGGCGCCCGCGCCGTTCGACAGCGAAGCCTTCCTGGCCCGAATGCGGGCAACCCATGGCGGCTAAGGGCAGGCAACTGCAGCTGACGCCGCTGGCCGAATCCGATCTCGAGGACATCTGGCGTTACACCTTTGTGCACGGGTCGCCGGAGCAGGCCGACCAGTATTACCGCGACTTGGTCGCGACGATGGAAGCACTGGCACGTGGCGACAAGATAGGTCGTGTATGCATTGTGCGCGATGGGTATCTCCGGTACGCGGCCGGTTCACACGTCGTGTTCTATCGCGAGTCGGCGTATACGCTCGATGTGATTCGTGTCCTGCACCAGCGAATGGATGTCGAACGGAATCTGTCGTAGAAAAAATAGCAAAGGCGACAGCGAAAGTGCTCGCGCCTCAATGCCGCAATCGCGGCGCGGACTGTCCCTGAATGTGTCGCTCGAAGGTGTTTGTGCGGCGCCCGCCGTATCGCGCTCAAGCAGGATTTGACGCTCCTTGACATCCCGGCGGTAGCTCGCGTGCTACGCTGCGCCGCGTCACCGGTCCCATAGGAGGCCCGCATGGCCGCCTCGTTCGGCGAGGCCCGCGCGCGGCGTCGAACCGGCTCAATCGATACGGCACATACGAAATGCGAAAACTTTTCCTGACCGCGCTGACGGCGTGCGCGGCCGGTTTCCTCGTGGCGGGGTGCGACGACCAGAAGGTTGCCGACGCGGTTAATGCAATCAAACCGGACAACCTGGCATTCGGCAAACTGCAGCCGGGCGTGTCGACGGTCGAGGACGTGCTTCGCGACGCGGGCAAGCCGGAGATGGTCAGGCAGAACGAAGACGGCTCGCAGCGCTTCGAGTACCCGCGCGGCCCGTTCGGCACGAGCACCTACATGCTCGATTTCGGGCCCGACGGCAGGCTCGTTTCGATCACGCAGGCATTGACGGCAGACAACATCGCGAAGGTCGCGCCGGGCATGTCGAAGGACGACGTGCGGCAACTGCTCGGCAAACCGACGTCGGTCGCGCAATACGCGTTGAGCCACGAAGAGGTATGGAGCTGGCACTGGGCCGAGGGCGGCGTATCGGGCGATGCGATGTTCAATGCGCATTTCTCGCCCGGCGGGATCGTCATCAGAACGTCGCGATCGGAGGCGCCCGGACGGGAAAAGCCGTGATGGCGCTGTGAGGCGACTTGCCGGACTACCTTGTCCCATGCGGGCCGCGCGACCCGACGCAACCCATGCGCGGATCTGCATCGCACGACGATCCGCGCGCGCGGTGATGCCGGGGCTGCGCGTGCCTCCGCATACCGTCCGCTCGATGGCGGACGCGTCTTTCCTTCACAACGCCGCGCCTGCGAACAGCGCCGCCGCCGCCAGCGGATTCGACGGCCAGTACATGTGCATGTAGGTCGCGACGATCGACCCCGCGCGGTACACGGCCTCGCCGCTGCCCGCGCCACCATCCGGGCGCACGGCAACAGCCACCGGCGCAAGCGGCGTTTCGAGCCGCGAATAATGAAACGTATGGCCGCGCACCGGCCCCGCGTGCGTGTCGAGCTGCTGCATGCCCAGCGCGGCGAAGCGGCGCTGCATCGTCGCGGCGCCCGGCAGCAGGCCGAGCATCGGCGTCGTCGCGCCGTCGACGTCCGTCAGCGCGTCGCACAGATACACCATCCCCCCGCATTCCGCGACGATCGGCCTGCCGGCCGTCGCATGCGCGCGGATCGTCCGCGCGGTGGTCGCGTTCGCCGCGAGCGTCGACGCGTGCAGCTCCGGATAGCCGCCCGGCAGGAACAGCGCGTCGCACGCGTCGGGCACCGGTTCGTCGGCGAGCGGCGAGAAGAACCGCAGCTGCGCGCCGAGCGCGTCGAGCAGCGCGAGATTGGCCGGATAGATAAACGAGAACGCGGCATCGCGCGCGATCGCGATGCTTTTGCCGGCCAGCGCGCGGGGGAGCGGCGCGCCGGCGTCCGGTTCCGCGAACGCGACCGCAGGCGGCAATTGCGCGAGCGACGTATTCGCCAGCGCATCGGCCGCGCGCTCGAGCCGCGCGTCGAGATCGTCGATGTCGTTCGGCTGATGCAGGCCGAGATGCCGTTCCGGCAGCGCGATGCCCGCATCGGCCGGCACGTGGCCGAGCCAGCGCAGGTCGCCGGGCAGCGCCTGCTGCAGCAGTTCCGCGTGCCGCGCGGAGCCGACCCGGTTGGCGAGCACCCCGTGAAACGGCAGGCCGGCCCGGAACCGCGCGAGCCCGAACGCGATGGCCGCGAACGTCTGCGCCATCGATTTCGCGGAGATCACCGCGACCACCGGCACGCCGAACGCGATGGCCAGATCGGCGCTGCTCGGCGTGCCGTCGAACAGCCCCATCACGCCTTCGATCAGGATCAGGTCGGCGTCGCGCGCCGCATCCGCGAGCAGCGCGCGGCAGCCGGCCTCACCGACCATGCCGAGATCGAGCGCGTGCACGGGCGCGCCGCTCGCGCGCTCGAGCAGCATCGGATCGAGAAAATCCGGGCCGGTCTTGAACACGCGCACGCGCCGGCCGAGCCGGCGGTGCAGCCGCGCGAGGCCGGCCGTCACCGACGTCTTGCCCTGGCCGGACGCGGGCGCGCTGACGAACAGCGCCGGGCAGGCGGGCATCGCTCAGAACTCCACACCGCGCTGCGCCTTCACGCCTTGCTCCTTGTACGGATGCTTGACGAGGCGCATCTCGGTGACGAGGTCGGCCGCGTCGATCAGCGCATCGGGCGCATGGCGGCCCGTCACCACCACGTGCAGCGACGCAGGGCGTGCGGCGAGCGTCGCGAGCACTTCGTCGAGCAGCAGGTATTCGTACTTCAGCACGGTGTTCAGCTCGTCGAGGATCACCATCTGGTAATCGCCGCTCTCGATCATTCGGCGGGCCTCGTCCCAGCCCTTGCGGGCGGTCGCGATGTCGGCGTCGCGGTTCTGCGTGTTCCACGTATAGCCGTCGCCCATCGTCACGAAATCGCAGTGCGCGACCGCACCGAGGAAATCGCGCTCGGACGTGTGCAGCGCGCCCTTGATGAACTGCACGACGCCAAGCCGCATGCCGTGGCCGAGCACGCGTACGGCCATGCCGAACGCGGCGGTGCTCTTGCCCTTGCCGTTGCCGGTGTGGACCATCAGCAGGCCCTTCTCGTTGACGGCGGCGGCCTGTTTCTTCTCGTGGCCGGCGCGGCGCCGTTCGGTCATCCGCTGATGCGCATCGGGATCGGTTTTCATCGGGATTCGTCCTGTCGATAAAGGGAGGTCAAAGCGGGCCGGCGAACGCGACCGTCACGCCGTCCCGCGCGAATTTCGGGCCGAGCAGCCGGCCGCGCGGCGCGGCGAGCCGCGCACACGGCTCGGCGACGCCGGCCACGCCGAAGCGGGCGAGGGCGGCGGCCGACGGTGCGCTGGCGGCCAGTTCGGGATGCGCGGCGAGCCGCGCGGCGTCGAACGTGACGAGCGGCCAGCCGCGCCGTGCGCACAGCGTGCGCAGCGCGCGTGCGCTGGATTTGTCGACGAGCGTCGCGACGACGGCCGGCCGCGCGTGCGGATGATGCGCGAGCGCCGCGCGGATCGCCGCGTCGAGCTGCGCGGCGCTCACGCCCGCGCGAAAGCCGAGGCCGACGGCGACCTGCATCACGCGCGCGCCGGCGGCGGCGTGGCGCCGGCCAGCGCGGCCTGCACCGCGGGATCCGCGGCCAGCGCGGCGACGCGGCCGATCACGACGATCGCCGGCGAGCCGATGCCGGCCGTGCCGACCGTTTCGACCAGCGTCTCGAGCGTCGCCAGCGCGTGACGCTGCCCGGGCCGCGTGGCCGATTCGATTGCCGCGCACGGCGTATCGTCCGGCAGGCCGCCTGCGCGCAGCGCGGCCGAGATCGCGCCGAGCCGGCGGATGCCCATGTAGATCACGAGCGTCATGCGGGTTGCGGCGAGCGCGCGCCAGTCCGGTTCGTCGTCGCCCGCGCCGTGGCCGGTGACGAAGATCACGCCCTGCGCATCGCCGCGATGCGTGACCGGGATACCGAGCGCGGCCGGCGCGGCGATGCCGGCCGTGATGCCGTTTACGACCTCGACCGGAAAGCCCGCCGCGCCGAGCGCGACCAGCTCCTCGCCGCCGCGGCCGAACACGAACGGGTCGCCGCCTTTCAGGCGCGCGACGCTGCGGCCTGCGCGCAGGTGCGCGAGCATCGCGGCGATGATGGCCTCCTGCGGCGTCGACGCATGGCCGCCGCGCTTGCCGACGTGCTCGACGATTGCATCGGCGCGTGCATGCTGCAGCACGTCCGGGTTCACGAGATCGTCGACGAGCAGCACGTCGGCCGCGCCGATCGCGCGCACCGCCTTGAGCGTCAGCAGGTCCGCGTGGCCGGGGCCGGCGCCGACCAGCCAGGCGCGGCTCATCGCGCGCGGCACGGCGCGAACCGTGGCGAAGCGGCGGAGTGCGGCGAACGGAGGGCGCGAAGCCGGCCTGCGGAGATGCGATGCATAGCGGAATGAACGGGGCCCGCTCGACGCGGGCATAAGCGCATGGTCGCACGCAGTCCGTCCCCCGCGGACCGGGCGTTCGGCGAGCGTCGTGCTCGCCCCTCGCGTCGGCCGGTATCCGGGCTGGCCGCTTGCCAGGCCGCGGCCTTCCCACCCGGCGCTGGCGGGCAGTGGCATCGTGGGCGGCATGGGCGCGCGCGCTCGGGGCGCGTCACGCGGGCGGCGTACCGTTGCGGGGACAGCACAGGCCGGGCGGTGGTATTCGCCTCCTGTTTCCCGTTTAACTGCGCCCGCCGGAGGGCGGGCGCGAGCACCGAACGCGGGCATACGATAGCACAGCGTGCCGGCGCAAACGCATGCGGGGCAGGCGGTCTCCATCCGGCGACGGCGCGCGATGCGCGCGCCCCGCCATGCCGCTTACCGATACAGGATCTGCCGCTTCAGGTCCTTCGAGATGCTGCGCGCGGCGTCCGCCCACCCGGCGAGCTTCTCGCCGCTGCATACGTTGCCGCCGAGATCGCGATCGAGCACGCGTGTCACGTCGACGGCCCGACCGTCGCGGCGATAGGTCGAGCGGTACGCGATTTCGCCGGAGCGGACGTCGACATCGGGCGGAATCGCGAGTATCTCGACGTCGGCCGGCAGCGTGATCCGGTAGCGTTCCTCGAGCCGCGTGCCGGCGCACACGCCTTCGAAGCGCTTGTCCTTCTGCTGAAGGACGAAGTCGGCAAACTCGCGGATCCGGCCGAAATTCGGTAGCGACGGCACCGCGAACGCCGCCGGGCCCGGCATCAGCGACAACTGGTTCAGCGTACCGCGCAGCGCGACCGAGAACGGCTGGTCGAGTACGTCGAGATGGCGCGGGGTCATCTCCAGCGCTCCGGAGAGGCCGGAGCGGCGCAGCAGCTCTTCTGCGAGCCGCTTCGGCTGAACGTACACGAACATCTGGCGCGCGTGCTGGACCGCCTGGCCGTCGAGTGCGATGTCGCCCGTCATGGTCGCGTTGCCGTCACGGTCGAGATCGAGCGTGTAAGCGAGCAGCGAGCGGCTGTTGCGGCCGTTCTGCGGCGGCGTGTGGATCACGTTGCCCGTCGCGGTGTCGAGCGCGGGCTTGCCGCTGGCCTCGAACGGCAGTGCGCCGAACGGCAGCACGCCGGCCGTCGTGTCGGCAAACACGTCGAATTCGGGTAGCCACACCACCGCGTGATTGAAGGTCAACACGTCCGGCGCGTCGGGCAGGCGGTAGCGATCGCCAAGGTTGACCAGCACCGTGCGGCTCTCGATGCCCTTCGCCGCGAGCAGCGCGGACAGCAGCGTCACCTGGTCCTTGCAGTCGCCGTAGCGGTTCGCGAGCACGGCGCCGGCCTGATGCGGGACCACGGGCCCGGCGCCGAAATACACGCCGACGTAGCGGATGTTGCGGGCAACCCACGCGTACAGCCGCATCGCCTGCTCGCGACGGTCGTCGACGCCCGCGGTGAGCTGATCCGCGAGCGCGCGGATCGCGTCGGCGGGCGCCTGCTTGTCGGCGGCGCGCGCCTGATACGCGCGCGCGATGTCCGCATAGCCCGAGAAATTGCTCGCGATGAACACGGGGCCGACGTCCGTCCACGCGACCGTGTTCGCCTGCTCGTCGATCGGGCCCGACGGCGGCGTCTGGTAGTGGTAAGCGCGAATCCGGCGTCCGTCGCGCGTGGTGTCGGAGGTCGCGCGCATCCCCCGTGCCTCGATCGCGACAGCCATGCCGGCCGGCGTGTCGAGCGTGACGTTCGCGGCGCGATAGTCCTCGATCGGCGCAAACGCGAGCTGCACGCTGAACTTGCCGGGGAACAGCGTATCCGTGTCGGTCAGCGTGTACGACAGCCGGATCGCGTCGCCTTTCGCCAGCGACGGAAACGTGACGATGCGCAGATGCTCGGCGCTGAATTGCGGCGCCGCGACGGTGACGGGCGCCGGCCGGTCGAAAATCGCGTGCTGGACGTCGACCGGCACCGTCGAGCCGTCGGCGTGGACGGTCTGCGCGGCGGTGACGTCGAGCGTCTGAAGCTGGGCGTTGTACGGCAGCACGTACTGGCCGAAGCGGGCGATCGCCGCATCCGTCAGGAGCCGGATCGACAGATCGACCTTCGCGACGCGCTTGCCGGATGCGTCGACCTGGATCGTGTTGTCGAGACGTTCGACCTGATAGTCGGCGGCGAAGGAAGAGGAAAGCCTGAGCGCCAGCAGCGCCGCGATACTGTAGCGGGCCATGCGCAAGTAACAAACGCGATGTCGGGTCATTGATTAATGGATATCTGGAATCGAGGCGACGAGCGGAGCAGCGTGCCCGCCGTCGGTTTCCATGACGTTTTGCGGACATGTCGCCGAACCAATGAAGTCCGAGCCCGGATCCCGCGAAGCGAGGCGGTGCACGGACGCCAGGTGTTTCAGGCGCGGCTTCAGCAACTGCCCGCACCGCAGGATCCACCGCCTCCTGAACTGCCGGACGCGCCGGAATTGCCGCCGATGCCGCCGCGATTCGGGCCGCAGATCGCCGCAACCCGACTCATTTCATTCACGGTAAGTTGTCGCATGTTGAATCTCCTGAATTGACGATTGTCGATGCTGGTTGAGGAACACATTCGATGACCGCAATCGGTGTCGCTGACGCGGAGGTCGACGTCACAAGTACCGCTTCGCTGCCCGCAGCGTTTGCAGAACGCAGTACGACCACATCAGTACTTTCGCGACCGTTGCAAGGGGCGAATCCCCCCCCTTCAAGGCAAACGGAAACAAGAGCGCCATTGATAGCCACACGACGATGGCCACGTACAACCGGGCAATATTCATGGTCTGAACGAGTGTGTCGCAGCGGTTGATCCTCATCGTCGGAAACCGTCCGGCTCCGACGATCGGATATTGGCAACGCAATGGAAATCATGTCGACCGTATCGGCGGCCATCAGCAACGTCGATCGACCGCATCGACAAAGTGGACCCCGTTCCGTAGGGGCCGTGGCGCCGTCACTCGTTCTTGGTGACAAAGTGAGCAACTGTCAATCCAAAATCGGTTTCCGGATGGTGCGCCGGACTGTCCGCGTTCGATCATGCGCAGGTTGTCGTGCGCGTCCGGTAATGGCGACAAGGGCGCGTCGATTGCGTTGACCGTATCGAGGGCCTTCCGGTGCATCAATCGACGGTGCACGCGTCGCGCCTGTCGTTCAATCTCGGCGGAAGGCCATATCACCGATAATTCGCTTGCGCTCGGCCCAGCGCCCCATTCGCGGCAAGGCGCAAACCGTGACGAAGCAGTGGGGGCCGGCGAACGGAAGGCGCGAAGCCGCAGGGCCGGCCGACCGCGCCCGCATTCGACCAGGATCAATCCGCCAGCCGACGCATTGCGCGGCCGCAAATTGGTGCGCGATCATCCGCCCGACGTCACGCGCAAGGCTGGATTTCCGGCTGTCGGCCGCGCAGTTGACGGGGCGCACACCAACGTCGGCGTGCCCCGCGGGGACAGCAGGGCGACGACCGCCACGTCGCAACGCGCCCGGCCTATGACTAAGGTGCGGAAATGGGCAACCTCCAGCGGCGCAGGCTATGCGCTCGCGGTCGGCATGCTGGCCGTTTCGACGGAGGTGGCGCTGTACGCGTGGCCGCGGGTCGCCAAGGCCGTGCTGGCGCGATCGGTGGCCGATCAGGACGCGCAAGGCTGGTATTTCGGGCGGCCCGCCACGGCCGACGGGCTGCGCCAGGCGATCGCGGCGGGGGCGGTGCGCGCGGCGCGAGCGTCCGGGCCGGCCCGCCGCCTCGCCTTGACGCTCCCGCCCGCGACGCCTACACTCGCACGCGTTTCGGTGCTCGCGCGCGCCTTCCCGGCGCGCGCAGTTAAACGGGAAACAGGACGCTCGGCTGCACCGCAGTCATGCCAACCTGTGCTGCCCCCGCAACGGTAAGCGAACGCCTCGCGCCACGCGCGAGGCAGCGCCGCTTCGCCGCATGCCTGCTGCGCATGCGGACGACCGCCACTGGATGCGTTACGCGTCCGGGAAGGCGAAGCGGCGTGTTCGTCAGCCCGGATACCGGCCGAGACGAGGGGTTCAGCGCCGCGGGGATGCGGCGCATCGTCCACGGTCGCCGCCGCAGTGCGTCCCGTATCCGAGCGTGTTCCGCATTCCGACCCGCCGCGCGCTTCGCGCCGGCCGGCCCGGCGTCCGGCGGCGCGCGCGGGCCCGGGCACCCGGCGCCGGCCGTGTTGGCATTCACCATGTCGACCGTTCGCCAGGGAGCACCATGCTCGACTCGTTATTCCGCCTGTTCAACGACAGCCCGTCCGGGCTGCGCGGCAAAATCGTCGCGATCTATTCATTGCTCGTCGCGTTCAACGCCGGCGCGTGGATCTGGGCGTTCATCGCGTTCCACGACCAGCCCGTGCTGCTCGGCACCGCGCTGCTCGCGTACGTGTTCGGGCTGCGCCACGCGGTCGACGCCGACCACATCGCCGCCATCGACAACGTCACCCGCAAGCTGATGCAGGAAGGCCGCAGCCCGCTCGGCGCGGGCCTGTTCTTCTCGCTCGGCCATTCGACGGTGGTGATCGTGATGTCCGTCGCGGTCGCGCTCACCGCCGCGTCGCTGTCGCGCTTCGAGAGCATGAAGGCGTGGGGCGGCGTGATCAGCACGAGCGTGTCGGCGTTCTTCCTGCTGGTGCTCGCGGCCGCGAACCTGCTGATCCTGATTTCCGTGTATCGGACGTTCCGCGCCGCGCGGCGCGGCGAAGCGATCGTCGAGGCGGACCTCGACATGCTGCTGAACCAGCGCGGCGTGCTCGCGCGGCTGTTCCGGCCGCTGTTTCGCCTCGTGTCGCGCAGCTGGCACCTGTATCCGGTCGGCTTCCTGTTCGGCTTCGGCTTCGACACCGCGACCGAGATCGCGCTGTTCGGCATCTCGGCGACGCAGGTGCAGGGCGGCCTGTCGTTCTGGTCGGTGATGGTCCTGCCTGCGCTGTTCACGGCCGGCATGACGCTCGTCGATACGACCGACGGCATCCTGATGATGGGCGCGTACCGCTGGGCCTACGTGCGGCCGATCCGCAAGATCTACTACAACATGACGATCACGCTCGTGTCGGTGCTGGTCGCCGCGCTGATCGGCGGCATCGAGGTGCTCGCGCTGCTCGCCGACAAGCTGTCGCTGCAGGGCCCCGTATGGGACTTCGCCGCGATGGTCGCGTCGCACTTCGGCATGCTCGGCTACGTGGTGATCGGCCTGTTCCTCGCATGCTGGCTCGTGTCGGCCGCGATCTACCGCGTGAAACGCTACGACGAGATCGACGTGACGATCTCCGCCTGACTCCCTTTTTCGACACAGGACATTCCATGACCATGCGCAAGCTGCCCGTCACCATCGTCACGGGCTTTCTCGGCAGCGGCAAGACGACGCTGATGCGCCACATCCTGCAACACGCGCAGGGCCGCCGCATCGCGGTGATCGTCAACGAGTTCGGCGAACTCGGCATCGACGGCGAAATCCTCAAGGGCTGCGGGATCGGCTGCGACGACGCGCAGGGCGAAGCGTCCGGCCAGCGCTACGAACTCGCGAACGGGTGTCTGTGCTGCACCGTGCAGGAGGAGTTCTACCCGGTGATGGAAGCGCTCGTCGAGCGCCGCGCCGACATCGACCACGTGCTGATCGAGACGTCCGGCCTCGCGCTGCCGAAGCCGCTCGTGCAGGCGTTCAACTGGCCGACGATCCGCAACAGCTTCACGGTCGATGCGGTCGTGACCGTCGTCGACGGGCCGGCCACCGCGAGCGGGCAGTTCGCCGAGAACCCGCAGGCCGTCGACGCGCAGCGCCGCGCCGACCCGAACCTCGACCACGAATCGCCGCTGCACGAGCTGTTCGCCGACCAGCTGTCGTCCGCCGATCTCGTGATCGTCAACAAGGCCGACCTCGTCGACGACACGCAGCTCGCGCAGGTCGAGACAGCGATCCGCGAGGAGATCCCGCCGCAGGTGAAGATCGTGCGCGCCGAGCGCGGCGAACTCGATCTCGCGATGCTGCTCGGGCTCGAATCGGCGTCCGAGGAAACCATTCACCTGCGCCACGACCATCACGGCTCGGCCGACGACGGGGATCACGATCACCATCACGACGATTTCGATTCGGTGGTCGTCAGCGGCGATGCCGGTTCGCGGGACGCGACGATCGCCGCGCTCAAGCGCGTCGTCGAAACCCACGCGATCTATCGCGCGAAGGGCTTCGCCGCGCTGCCGGACGCGCCGATGCGGCTCGTGATCCAGGGCGTCGGCCGCCGTTTCGACAGCTACTTCGACCGCCGCTGGCAGGACGGCGAAGCGCGCGCGAGCCGCTTCGTGCTGATCGGCGAGGATCTCGACGCGGCCGAGCTGCAGCGCGCGTTCGACGCGGCGCTCGCGGCCGAGCTGCAACAGGCGTAACCCGCGATGCATCTGCTGCGCACCACGCCGGGCGGCTTCGTCGACGATACGCAGGGCGTCGTCCGGATCGACCAGCGGCCCGCCGAGATCGTGATCCTGAGCTCGGCGGATACGACGCTGTCGCTGCTCGCGAGCGTCGTGCCGCGCCTGCCGGAAGGCTTTCCGAGCGTGCGGCTCGCGAACGTGACGTTCCTGCGCCAGCCGGCGTCGGTCGATTTCTACGTCGACGACGTGCTGAAGCACGCGAAGGCGGTCGTGATCGACCACCTCGGCGGCGAGGCGTACTGGCCGTACGGGATCGAGCAGGCTGTGTCGCTCGCGTCGCGGCGGAAGCAGCGGCTCGCGATGTTCTCGGGCGACCTGCAGGAAGATCCGAACCTGATCGCGAAGAGCACGGTCGACCCGGCGCTGTGCCGGATGTGGTGGCGCTACCTGCGCGAGGGCGGCGCGCACAACGCCGAGGCGCTGCTGCGCAGCATCGCGTTTCACACGCTCGGGTTCGGCGACGAACCGGAACCGCCGCGCCCGCTGCCGGCCGCCGCGCTGTATCACCCCGCGCGCGACCCGGCCAGCATCGACGACTGGCTGCCGCGCTGGACGCCCGGCGCGCCGGTCGTCGCGATCCTGTTCTACAAGGCGCACTGGCAGGCCGCGAACACCGCGGTGTTCGACGCGCTCGCCGATGCGCTGATCCGCGAGGGGCTGAATCCGCTGCCGGTCGCGGTGACGTCGCTGAAGGACGCGGTGAGCCGCGAGATCGTCGCGCGGCTATGTGAAGCGCACGACGTCGCGCTCGTGCTCAACACGACCGCGTTCGCGGCCGGCGCGATCGATAGCCCCGAACCCGACATCCTCGCGGGCGATGCGCCGGTGCTGCAGGTGATCCTGTCCGGCGGCAACCGCGACGCATGGCTCGCCGACAACCAGGGCCTGCATGCGCGCGACATCGCGATGCATGTCGCGCTGCCGGAAGTCGACGGCCGCATCGTCACGCGCGCGGTGAGCTTCAAGGGGCTTGCGTACCGTTGCCCGCATACCGAGGTCGACGTGGTGCGCTACCAGCCCGACGCGGAACGCATCGGCTTCGTCGCGGCGCTCGCGCGCGGCTGGTGCCAGCTGCGCACGCTCGACAATGCGGACAAGCGCGTCGCGCTGATCCTCGCGAACTATCCGCAGAGCGAAGGGCGGATCGGCAACGGCGTCGGGCTCGACACGCCCGCGTCGGCGCTCGGCGTGCTCGCGATGCTGCGCGACGCGGGCTACCGGGTCGCGGACCTGCCGGCCGACGGTGACGCGTTGATCGCGCGGCTCACCGAAGGCGTGACCAACGACCCGGCGATGCACGCGCTGCGGCCGGCGTTCCAGAGCTTCGCGCTCGCCGATTACCTGACGCATTTCGAACGCCTGCCGGCGGCCGTGCGCGACGCGCTGAACGCACGCTGGGGGCGGCCCGAAGCCGACCCGACGCTGCGCCACGGGCGCTTCACGATCGCGGGCTGGCGCGCGGGCAACGTGTTCGTCGGCATCCAGCCGTCGCGCTCGCGCGGCGAGAACGACTACGCGAGCTATCACGACGCCGATCTCGTGCCGCCGCACGCGTATCTCGCGTTCTATTTCTGGCTGCGTCACGCGTTCCGCGTCGACGCGGTGATCCACCTCGGCAAGCACGGCAACCTCGAATGGCTGCCGGGCAAGAGCGTCGCGCTGTCCGACGCGTGCTGGCCGGACCTGACGCTCGGGCCGCTGCCGCACCTGTATCCGTTCATCGTCAACGATCCGGGCGAGGGCAGCCAGGCGAAGCGGCGCGCGCAGGCGGTGATCATCGATCACCTGATGCCACCGCTCACGCGCGCGGAGAACTACGGCCCGCTGCAGGACCTCGAGCGGCAGGTCGACGAATACTACGAAGCGCTGATGGTCGACGCGCGGCGCGCGAAGCTGCTGCGCAAGACGATCCTCGCGACGATCGCCGAGCATCGGCTGCACGACGAACTGAGCGTCGCGCCGCCGCGCGACGCGAGCGACGAGGATGACCTGCTGACGCGCGTCGATGCGTGGCTGTGCGAGCTGAAGGAAGCGCAGATCCGCGACGGGCTGCATGTGTTCGGCGCGTCGCCGGCCGATCGCCAGCGGCGCGACACGCTGCTCGCGCTCGCGCGCTTTCCGATCGGCGACGGCCAGCAGGCGCGCGCCGGATTGATCGGCGCGCTCGCGCGCGATCTCGCGCTCGGCGACGAGTTCGATCCGCTCGCCGCCGATTGGGCCGCGCCGTGGCACGGGCCGCGTCCGGCGCTGCTGGCGGCGCTCGACGATGCGCCGTGGCGCCATGCGGGCGATACGCGCGAGCGGCTCGAACGGTTGGCACAGCAGTGGCTCGACCGCCTGTGCGCGAGCGCGCCGGGCGACGCATGCGAGCCGCCGCCGGGCGTCTGGACGCACACGCTGCCCGTGATCGACCGCGTGCGCACGACGCTGATGCCCGCGCTCGACGCATGCGGCGGCGAGGAACTGCGCCAGTTGCGGCGCGGGCTCGACGGCCGCTTCGTGCCGCCCGGCCCGAGCGGTTCGCCGTCGCGCGGCCGCCCGGACGTGCTGCCGACCGGCCGCAACTTCTATTCGGTCGACACGCGCGCGGTGCCGACGCAGGCCGCGTGGTCGCTCGGCCTGAAATCCGCGCAGCAACTGATCGAGCGGCATCTGCAGGATCACGGCGATTACCCGCGCGCGATCGGCCTGTCGGTATGGGGCACCGCGACGATGCGCACCGGCGGCGACGATATCGCGCAGGCGTTCGCGCTGATCGGCGTGCGGCCGAAATGGGCGCACGGCAGCCATCGCGTGACCGATTTCGAGATCCTGCCGATCGAGATCTTCGACCGGCCGCGCATCGACGTGACGTTGCGCGTGTCGGGCTTTTTCCGCGACGCGTTCCCGAACCTGATGCACCTGTTCGACGCAGCCGTGCAGGCGGTCGCGGCGCTCGACGAGCCCGAGCATCTGAACCCGATCCGCGCGCGCATCGAGCGCGAGCGCGCGAAGTGGATCGGGCAGGGCGTGCCCGCCGACGAAGCGCGGCGCCGCGCCGGCTGGCGCGTGTTCGGCGCGCGGCCCGGCAGCTACGGCGCGGGCCTGCAGGACCTGATCGACCAGCGCCGCTGGCAGACCGATGCGGATCTCGCCGACGCGTACCGTCAATGGGGCGGCCATGCCTATGCGCAGAACAGCGCGGGCGACGCCGCGGCCGACGTGTTCGGCGAGCGGCTCGCGACGATCGACGTCGTCGTGCAGAACCAGGACAGCCGCGAGCACGACATCCTCGATTCGAACGACTACTACCAGTTCCAGGGCGGCATGACGGCCGCGGTGCGGCACCTGTCGGGCCGCCAGCCGAGCCTGTATCACGGCGACCATGCGAACCCGGCCGCGCCGAAGATGCGCACGCTGCGCGAGGAAATCGCGCGGGTGATCCGCTCGCGCGTCGTCAACCCGAAATGGCTCGACGGCGTGAAACGGCACGGCTACAAGGGCGCGGCGGAAATGGCCGCGACCGTCGACTACCTGTACGGCTATGACGCGACCGCGCGCGTGCTGGCCGACCATCAATACGCGCTCGTTGCCGACGCGTACCTGTTCGACGACGACACCCGCGCGTTTCTCGAACGGCACAATCCGCGCGCGCTGCAGGGCATCTGCGAACGCTTCGTCGAGGCGATGCAGCGCGGGCTGTGGCAGCAGCCGGGCGACTATCGCGAGCGGATCGAGGCGGTCTGGCTCGCGAGCGAACACCATCAGGAAGGAGCACGGCGATGACCGATCCGACGCACCGCCAGCGCGCGGTGTTCCCGTTCACCGCGCTCGTCGGGCAGGCGGCGCTGCAACAGGCGCTGCTGCTCGCGGCGATCGATCCGTCGCTCGGCGGCGTGCTCGTCAGCGGGCCGCGCGGCACCGCGAAATCCACCGCCGCGCGCGCGCTGGCGGAGCTGCTGCCGGAAGGGCAGTTCGTGACGCTGCCGCTGTCGGCGAGCGACGAGCAGGTGACCGGCACGCTCGATCTCGCGCATGCGCTCGCGGAAAACGACGTGCGTTTCCGGCCGGGGCTGCTCGCACGCGCGCATCGCGGCGTGCTGTATGTGGACGAAGTGAACCTGCTCGCGGACGGGCTCGTCGATACGCTGCTCGACGTCGCCGCGAGCGGCGTCAACATCGTCGAGCGCGATGGCGTGTCGCACGCGCACGATGCGCGCTTCGTGCTGGTCGGCACGATGAATCCGGAGGAAGGCGAGCTGCGGCCGCAATTGCTCGATCGCTTCGGGCTGATGGTCGAGCTCGGGAATTGCTTCGACGCCGCGCAGCGCGAGCAGATCGTGAAGGCGCGGCTCGCGTTCGATCTCGAGCCGGATGCGTTTCGGGCGCGGCAGGGGGCAGCCCAATGCGAACTGGCCGAGCGGGTGCGCGTGGCGCGCGAGGCGCTTGCCGCGCTGGGCTTCGACGATGCCGTGCATGCGCGGGTCAGCGCGCTGTGCATCGACGCGGCGGTCGATGGCCTGCGGGCCGATCTGGTGATGCTGCGCGCCGCGCGCTCGCTCGCGGCGCTCGAAGGCGCCGATGCGGTGACGGTCGACCATGTCGAACGTGTCGCGGAATCGGTGCTGCGGCATCGGCGCGGCGCGCATGCGACGCCGCCGGCTGCGTCGGGGCCAGGCGATGACGTGTCGCATTCGGCGTCGCCTCCGAAGCCACGGGGCGGGCCGGACACATCGCCGGATGCCGCGCATTCGGGCGACGTGGATTCGCAAGGCGACTGGGGCTACCTGCCGCCCGAACCGGCCGGCTTGCACGCGGTGAAGGGCGTGATTCCACTGCCGCTGACGCCAAAAAAACGCTGAGCCATCGAGCCGGCGCCGCCGCGACTTCGCTTCGCGGCGCTCGATGGCAGCAGGGTGCAACCGGGCATACGCGGGGCGTCGCGCGCACCGGCGCGGCCGTGGCCGCCGTGGCATGGCCAGCGACGTTCGCGGTCAAGCGCGGCGAGCGCTTGCAGGCCGATCATCTGCGGTTCCGGAAACAAGTGGGCGCGCCGCGCGCGCTGCATTGCTTCGTGCTCGATTGCTCGGCGTCGATGCTGTCGTTCGAGCGGCTCGCGTTGGCGAAGGGGTTGATCGTCGCGTATTTCGACGAGGCGGCGCGGGCGCGGGCGGAAACGGCGCTGATTTGCTTCGGTGGTTCGGGGGCGGAGCGGCGGTTCGGGCCGGCGGTGCCGAGGTGGTGGAATGCGCGGTGGCTCGAACCGGTGGGCGGCGGCGGTGGCACGCCGTTCGTGGACGGGATCGATGCGGCCGCGCGGCTGCTCGCGCGGGAAGCGCGGCGCGAGCCGGACAAGCAGCGGTGGCTGTGGGTGCTGTCGGATGGGCGGACGCGGGAGATGCCGGCGAGGCCGAAGGCGGCGGATCATGTCGTGTTTGTCGACTTCGATGATGCGGCGGTGCGGCTCGGGCGCGGGGAGCGGATCGCGGCGGCCTGGGGCGCGGAGCGGGTGACTGCGCAAGGGTTGGTGCGGGGCTGATTGGCGCGTGAATGAGCGGGAGCGTGCGCTCGCGAACAAATTAAAGCGCGCCATTTTCAGGACGATAACTGCTCTGTGAACATTCTTTTCGTCCAGTCGCCATGACGTCGACCCGACTCATGATCCATTCGATCATGCCCGAACGCAGCGTGAAAGGCGGCTTCAACTGGTGGGCATTGATATTCAGCACGACGTGGGCCTACTCCGAAGGGCTGATCGCTCAAGGCGGGCGATTGTTTGCGGCCGATGCCGTCGCCGGTCTGCTTGTCACTCGCGGCCATGTTGCCTTCTTGATTCCGGCCTTGTTACTGCTGACGGTAAAGAGCGTCTACTGTGCGCGCCACGGGAATCGATGGGTGTACCGGCATTTGCGTCGTCGGGGTTATCGAGCCGTCGTGGATTGAAACTTGCCCCCTTCCGATCAACGGTATCCGACTGAAAATTGCATGGCGGCAGAAGAGAAGGTGCGTGAAGGCGGCCGATTCTGGAACGTCGTTCGGCGCTTCCTGTTTGGCAGGTCGCCACAAGGTGCACAACAACATTCCGATTCCTCGACACGCACCCGCGATCTCCCCAGCGTCGAACTGGCGCTGTTCAACGAAATCGAGCAAGCGGAGAGGGAGTGCCGCGCCTACGGCGGGGTTGCACTCCCTGCTTCCCCGGGAGGGTGCGGCGTGACGTTCAACTACGAGGCCCGGAACGCTGCGGCCGAGGTGGTCAATACAGGCTGCTTCAGCATCGTGAGTGATCCTGCGACCGGGCGGAAGCAGATCTTGTGGGGGCAAATAGAGACGCTGCCTCCGTTCAGACGCAAAGGATTTGCGGAATTCGTGGTCGCAAAGGTTCGGGCGCTTTACCCGGATACGCCGATCGTACCTGTCAACGAGACGATTGGCGGCATGCCATTCTGGGCTAAAGTGCGCGGGCGTCTCGCGGGGATTGAGGATCAAATCTCGAGTCAGGAGGGGACGGATTTGATCAGGAGCGAGCGGAGAAGGATCGCAGCCATCAGCACGCATTCGACATGAAATCGTTCGTCGACAACCCACGCAATATCCGGCTCGGCATAGGAATATGAACCTGCTTGGACATCACAGGCTCCGTCGTACAGGTGGCGCCTGCACGACAGAGAGAACCTCTGCGGACTTCCTGATAGACGGACAGTCTTTGCTGGAAATGCTCGTGAGACATGCCGGAGGACACTCGGACTTCATGGGTTGTTTGGTGAGTGAATATGCGAAGGAATGCCGGCGCGTGACCTCGATGTTGCTCGATACAACGTGCAAAGCCGGAAAGCGCGTGCTGCTTTATCTATGCCCGGAGTGCGGCGATATCGGCTGCGGTGCCTATTCGGCGCTTGTGCGATGCGACGGGGAATCGTACGTATGGGAAAGCTTCGCCTATCAGACGAGTGAGAGCGATGTGGAGCCGGTCGCGGCACTTGGGCCGTTTTGTTTCGACGCAGACCGATATGCAGCCGCCATTCGGGCTGCGGCCAAATTTGACGGCGCCGAATAGGTTGGCGGAAACACGTCGCCAGTCAGCTGGCAGAACACCTCGGAATGCACATGCAGATAGACACTCGATTCGGCACGGTCAGGATCGTGGATGAGCCGACATATACGTTCGGGTCACAAGACAATCTCCGACGCTACCCTCTGGAACTATGCCTGGATTGCTCGGTGTCTTCTGTCCACGGCGTCGAGCTGAACGAATGCAGCGTCATGATCGTCGGTGCCAGTGGCGGAGGTTCATCGGTCTATCCGCATTCGGCTGTGGTGCTCGACGACAAGCTGTACCTGGCGGTCGGCTATCGCGTGGCCTGCCTGTCGCTGGATCTCCCGCACCGGCTGGTCTGGTCTACCCAGGTCGATATCGCAACCTGCTTCGGTATTTACTGGGACAATGCCCGGCGCGCGCTGATCTCGCACGGCGAGATCGAGATTGCTCGGCTGTCGCTGGACGGCAATGTGATCTGGTCGGCAGGCGGTGCGGATATCTTTACCGAAGGCGTGCGCTTGCTGCCCGACTACATCGAGGTAGTCGATTTCAATCACACCGTATATCGGGTCGACTATGTGACGGGCACGTCAAATATCTGTCGACAAGGGCTGGATGATTGAAGAACCGGCGAGAAGCCGCCGGCACCGCAGACGCGCCCGCGTCCGTAAAGTGAGGGCTCGTATCTTGCGAACCCGTCGTACACTGGTCCGAAGGACTGGCCGGCCGGGCGCCGCGGCCTCCGTCAACACAGTCATGTAACAGAGGAAGCCCCATGAACCCCGGCATCTCCATTCGCGACGCACGCGCCGACGAACTGCCTCGGCTCGGACAATTGCTGGTGAAGGTCTATGCCGCATTGCCCGGCTTCCCGTCCCCCGGCGAGCAGCCGGGCTATTACGACCTGCTCGCGAACATCGCGCGCTTTACGGAGAAGCCGCACGCGCGCGTCCTGGTTGCCGTGTCGGAACGCGATGAACTCATCGGCGGTGTCGTGTATTTCGGCGACATGGCCGAATATGGGTCGAGCGAAGCGGTCAATCGCATCGAAAATGCATCCGGCATCCGCTTGCTCGGCGTCGATCCCGCCTTTCGCGGTGGCGGGGCAGGCAAGGCGCTGACGCTGGCGTGCATCGATCTCGCCCGTCGGCGGGGCCATGCCGAGGTCGTTCTCCACACGACGAAGCCGATGCAGCTTGCCTGGGGAATGTACGAGAAGCTCGGCTTCATGCGCGCCGAGGAACTGGATGTTTCGCTGCAGACGCTGAAGGTGTACGGGTTCAGGCTTCCGTTGCGTTGACGCTCACGCGCGCTTCGCCGATACGACCGTCACGCGTTTGCCATGGCTCGCCACCCGCTGGTATCGTTGTGCGACCTTATTTCATCGGAGGATTCCGTGTCGCTGACCCAGCATCTCGTCCCGACCTTCACCCAGTTCCTGCAAGGCCTGTCGTCATGGCTCGACAAGGCCGCCGCCCATCGACAGGCGGCGGGCGCCGAGCCGGATGCGCTGCTGTCGGAGCGGCTTGCCGCGGACATGTTTCCGCTTGCGGCCCAGATCCGGTTCGCCTGCTTTCAGGCGCTCGAACCGGCCTGCCGCTTGCGCGGCATACCGGTTCCGGACACGCTGCTGGCGGTACGGCAGGAAGGATGGAACGCCAACGCGCAGCCGGGGACGTGGTCCGATGCGAAGGCGCGCATTGCCGATGCGCTTGCGCTGCTCGACAGCCTGTCGCCGAACGCGCTCGACGAAGGCGGTGCGCTGCCGATCGCGCTCGAACTGCCCAACGGCGTCGTCTTCGACATGACGGGCGAGCAGTACGCGCGCGACTGGGCGCTGCCGCAGTTCTACTTTCACGTGATTACCGCGTACGCGATCCTGCGCAACCAGGGCGTCGAACTCGGCAAGGCGGATTACGTGTCCTACATGCTGGCGTACATCCGGCCCGGCACGATGCCGCAAGGCTGATTGCATGTCGCATGACGCGAGCACTCTTCATCTGTAGCCGCAACAGGCTGCGCAGCCCGACGGCGGAAACCGTATTTGCAGCGTGGCCCGGCATCGAAACGGATTCGGCCGGCGTCGCCCCCGACGCCGAGTCCATCGTTTCGCGCGAGCAGATCGCATGGGCCGACATCATCTTCGTGATGGAGCGCACGCACAAGGCGAAGCTGTCGACGCAATTCGGCGCGGGCCTGCGGCACAAGAAGATCGTGTGCCTCGACATCCCCGACAAGTACGCATTCATGCAGCCGGAGCTGATCGTGCTGCTCGAGCGAAAGGCCGGAAGGTTCCTGCGGTCGTGAGCGGCTCGCCGCGCGGTAACGACGTCGGCTCGCCGCAACACTTCATCGAAAAGATCCAGCGCATGCGTTGACGCATTTATGTCCGGATATAGTCGAATCACAAAAACATGGCGCCGAATCGGTTCCCGCACCGTAAGCGCCGCACGTGATCAGAACAAGATGGGCTACGGGCGCAACGACATGAGTACCTTCAACAAGACCCACACGGGATCGATCGGCGGCCTGGTCGCCGGCCTCGCGCTGATTGCCGTCGGCATCGGCTTCGGCATCCATTCGGCGTTCCCGCGCGGCGCGAGCGGCCTGGGCGAGTACGCGGCCGTCGGCGTCACGATGCTCGGCATCTTCCTCATCGTCTACGAAGGACGCGAACTGACGCGCAAACGGCTGCGCTGACGCGCGCCTTCGGCCCGCGCGCTCGTTCAGCCAGCGCTCGACAGCAGATCGTCGACGATGATCTCGCCCGCCGTGCGGCCCGCGCTCAGCGCATCCAGGCTGTCGGCGAACGGCTTGCCGTAGTCGTCCGCGAGCCGCACCGGCGAGAAGAAGATCGACGACGTATCGCCCGCGCGCACCTGCACCACGGCGACATAGCCGGGGGCAGGCGCGGGCGTGTCCGCCGCCGCGACCGGCTGATGCTCGCAGCGGACTTCGATCGTGTACCCGCGGTAGTTGTACAGGCTCGTCATGATGGGCTCGCTGTCAGTGGAGGAGGTCGGGTGCGCTTCACGGGTGCAACCGGGCTCGGTTACCCGGATGCACCGCGTGATTCGTGCCGGTTACCGCCGACCCTGAGCCGACGGGCAGGAAAACCGCACGATGCAGCATCCGTTCGGCCGGCATGGGCGCGATACTTCGCACGGGTCGGCGCGGAATGCTCCAATGCGGTTTCCTCGGATGATTCGTGGCGCGCCGCTTGCGAGGGCGACCCCCACCGGGCTGCGCAGTACGGTCAATGGTGTCGTGACGCCGCTCCCGCGATCGGCGGGGCGCGGCCGTCGTGCCGGTACACGATGCTTGTGCGGCGCGTGACGAGCGAGAACGCGCCGGAAAGCACATGGGTGAACATCGATACGTTGCCGAAAGCATAGGTCAACTTGCGCGGACGCGCGAGCGCCGGATGCATCGGGATCCGAAATAATGCATGACAGGCCGGTGAATGTCACAGGAATGTCGTGGACCGCCACGGCCGGCCGAATTACGTGTGCTTGTAGGCGCCGCGCCGCGTCGGCTTGACATGCCGCGCATGGTGGCGCCGCTTCACCACCGCGTGCCGGTAATGCCGATGCGGCGTCGCATGCGCCCGTCGCGGCGCGGGCCGCGCGGTCGGCGCCGAGCCTTGCGGCAGCGGCGCGCCCTGTGTCGCGCCCGGCAGCGGCGCGGGTTGCGCCGGTTGCGCCGCGCCTTGCGGCTGCAGTTGTCCTTCTCCGAAATGATAGGTCTGGGTCTGCGCGTGCGCGACGGTCAGCGTCGCCGCGAGCGTCACGGCGGCCAGCAGCATGCGTTTCATGAAGTCTCCGGATTCCGGTGGGGATGCGTCGGAACGCCAGCTTAGCGAAGGGCGGCGGGCTCCGGCAACCGGACAGACGCCACCCGGTGCGCGGCCGTCGCATCCGGTCTTCTCCTGCTTGACATTAAAATTTCTGCACGTGAATATAAATTCTCATACAGGAATTATTTGTCAAACCGGAACCGGGAGCGACACATGGCGGAACACGAGCAGCAAGGCGCGCTGGCGGGCCTGCGCATCATCGACCTGTCGCGGGTGCTGGGCGGCCCGTATGCGACGCAGATCCTCGCCGACCACGGCGCGGAGGTAATCAAGGTCGAGCCGCCGTCCGGCGACGAAACGCGCACCTGGGGGCCGCCGTTCGACGGCGACACCGCGTCGTACTTCCTCGGCGTGAACCGCAACAAGCTTGGCGTGTCGCTGGACCTGACGAAACCGGAAGACCGCGAGCGGCTGCTCGGCCTGCTCGAACACGCGGATGCGCTCGTCGAGAACTTCAAGATCGGCACGATGGAGCGCTGGGGGCTCGGCTTCGACGCGCTGCATGCGCGCTTCCCGCGGCTCGTGGTGTGCCGCGTGTCGGGCTTTGGCGCGGACGGGCCGCTCGGCGCGCTGCCCGGCTACGACGCGGCCGTGCAGGCGTTCACCGGGCTGATGAGCGTGAACGGGGAGGCGGGCGGGCCGCCGCTGCGGATCGGCGTGCCGATCGTCGATCTCGTCACCGGGATGAACGCGGCGCTTGGCGTACTGATGGCGCTGCGCGAGCGCGATGCGAGCGGCAAAGGGCAGTTCGTCGAGGCGACGCTGTTCGACAGCGCGCTGTCGATCCTGCATCCGCACACGCCGAACTACTTCCATTCGGGCCACGAGCCCGCGCGCACCGGCAATGCGCATCCGAACATCACGCCGTACGACAGCTTTCGCACCGGCACGGTCGACATCTTCGTCGCGGTCGGCAACAACGGGCAGTTCGCGGCGCTGTGCGCGGAGCTCGGCGCGCCGGCGTGGCTCGACGATCCGCGCTTCGTCGACAACCGCGCGCGCAACGCGAACCGGGCGGCGCTGCGCGCGCTGCTCGAGGCACGGTTTGCCGCGCACGACGGCGCGGCACTTGCCGACCGGCTGATCCGCCGCGGCGTGCCATGCGCGCCGGTGCTCGGCCTTGCGGCGGCGCTCGACCATCCGCATACCGCGCATCGCGCGATGCGGGTCAAGCTCGGCAGCCATCGCGGGATTGCGTCGCCGATCAAGCTCGGCCGCACGCCCGCGACGTACCGGATGCCGCCGCCCGCGCTGAACGAGCATGCGCGGCAGGTGTTCGCGCCGGCCGACGACCGCGCGTCCTGATCCAACCCGCACCGCGCCACGGTGGCGCGGTGCGGTGAAACAAGCACAGCCGGTTCGCGCCGGCGCACGCATACATACCGGAGCTCCAGCGGCGCGCCGGAGGAGGAGACGCATCATGCTCGCATTGACCGGCACGCTCGCCATCGTCGCGTTGTTCGTCCTGATCATCACGAAGCGCCTGGCGCCGCTCGTCGCGCTGATCGCGGTGCCGACGGTCGCCGCGCTCGCGGCCGGCTTCGGGCTGTCGACCGGCAAGTTCATCGTGCACGGCGTGCAGAACATCGGGCCGATCGCCGGGATGTTCGTTTTTGCGATTCTTTTTTTCGGAATCCTAACCGATGCGGGCATGCTCGATCCGATCATCGCGGGCGTGCTGCGGCTGATCGGCTGCCACCCGCCGCGCATCGTGATGGGCTCGGCGCTGCTCGCGCTGCTGATTCACCTCGACGGCTCCGGCGCGGTGACGTTTCTCGTCACGCTGCCCGCGATGATGCCGCTCTACACGCGGCTGAACATGGACCGGCGCATCCTCGCGTGCGTCGCGTCGATGGCGGCGGGCGTCAATTTCCTGCCGTGGGTCGGGCCGATGCTGCGCGCGTCGGCCGCGCTGCACATCCCGGGCACGGCGATCTTCATGCCGATGGTGCCGGTGCAGCTCGTCGGCCTCGCGTTCGTGTTCGGCACCGCGTACGTGCTCGGCGCGCGCGAGGCGAAGCGGCTCGGCCTCGATCGCGCCGGCGCGGCGGCGGTCGTCGTCGCGCCGCGCGAGCTGACCGACGCGGAGCGCGCGCTGCGCCGCCCCGGCCGCTTCTGGATCAACGCCGTATTGACGCTCGTCGTGCTCGGCACGCTGGTGTCCGGCATCGTCGATCCGGTGGTGATGTTCATGCTCGGCACGGTCGCCGCGCTCGTCATCAACTATCCGGACGTGCGCGAGCAGCGCGCGCGGATCGACGCGCATGCGAAGGCGGCGCTGATGATGGCGAGCGTCTTGCTCGCGGCGGGCGCGTTCACCGGGATCATGTCCGGCACGGGGATGCTGAAGGCGATGGCGGAAGTCGTCGTCGCGCACGTGCCGGTCGAGCACGCGCGCCACATGCCGTTCGTGCTCGGCCTGCTGTCGATGCCGTTGAGCCTGCTGTTCGATCCCGACTCGTTCTACTTCGGCGTGCTGCCGGTGCTCGCGGAAAGCGGCAAGCTGCTCGGCGTGCCGCCGATCCAGATGGCGCAGGCGGCGCTGCTCGGCCAGATGACGACGGGCTTCCCGGTGAGCCCGCTGACGCCGGCGACGTTCCTGATCGTCGGCCTGACCGGCGTCGAGCTCGCCGAGCACCAGAAGTTCACGATTCCGTTCCTGTTCGCCGCCACCGTGCTGATGGTGTTCGCCGCGGTCGCGACGGGCGTGTTCCCGTTATGAGCGGCGCGGCCGCCCACGTTTTCCGAGAGGTTTCCCATGCATTTCGACCTGACCGACGACCAGCGCGCGATCGAAAGCGCGATCGAGAAAATCTGCGCGCGCTTCGGCGACGACTACTGGCTCGAGCGCGACCGTGAAGGCGGCTTCCCGGCCGATTTCCACGCGGCGCTCGCGCAGGCCGGCTGGCTCGGCATCGCGATGGACCCGGCCCACGGCGGCGCCGGCCTCGGCATGACCGAGGCCGCGCTGATGATGCGCGCGATCAGCGCGTCGGGCGCGGGGCTGTCGGGCGCGTCGGCCGTGCACATGAACATCTTCGGGCTGAACCCGGTGCAGGTGTTCGGCACCGACGCGCAGAAGGCGCGCTTCCTGCCGCCGCTGATCGCGGGCCGCGACAAGGCGTGCTTCGCGGTGACGGAGCCCGACGCGGGCCTCGACACGACGCACCTGACGACGCAGGCGCGCCGCGACGGCGACCACTACGTGCTGACCGGCCGCAAGATCTGGATCTCGACCGCGCAGGTCGCGAACAAGATGCTGATCATCGCGCGCACGACGCCGCTCGATCAGGTCGCGAAGCCGACCGACGGGCTGAGCCTGTTCTATACGGATCTCGACCGCACGCGCGTCGAGGTGCGCGAGATCGACAAGATGGGGCGCAAGGCGGTCGATTCGAACATGCTGTTCATCGACAACCTGCGCGTGCCGCGCGACGACCTGATCGGCAACGAGGGCGACGGCTTCCGCTACCTGCTGCATGGCCTCAATCCGGAGCGGATCCTGATCGCCGCCGAAGCAATCGGGCTCGGCCAGGCGGCGCTGCGGCGCGCGACGCAGTATGCGCGCGAACGCGTCGTGTTCGGCCGGCCGATCGGGCAGAACCAGGCGATCCAGCATCCGCTTGCGCTGGCGTGGATGCAGCTCGAGGCCGCGTGGCTGATGGTGATGAAGGCCGCGACCTGCTACGACGCGGGGCAGCCGTGCGGCGCGGAAGCGAACGCCGCGAAGTACCTCGGTGCGGAAAGCGCGTTCCAGGCCTGCCAGACGGCGATCTCGACGCACGGCGGGATGGGCTACGCGAAGGAATACCACGTCGAGCGCTACCTGCGCGAGTGTATGATTCCGAGGCTCGCGCCCGTGAGCCCGCAGCTGATCCTGTGCTACATCGCGGAGAAGGTGCTGGGCCTGCCGAAGTCGTACTGACATCTCGACACACGGCGGCCCGTTCACGGCGCGGGTCTTCTCCAACGTATCGACCGCTCGCCATGGATGTCAAACTTGTCGCCCGGACGCTCGACCTGTTCGAGCTGTTCGCCGCCGAACGGCGGCCGCTGCCGCTCACCGAACTCGCGCGCCTGCTCAACGTGCCGGCCTCGAGCTGCCTCGCGATGACGCGCACGCTCGTCAGCCGCGGCTACCTGTACGAAGTGCGCAAGCGCGGCGGCTACTATCCGACGCGCCGCCTGCAGACGATCGCCGCCGCGATCGACGCGACCGATCCGGTGGTCGACCTCGTGCATCCGCACCTCGTCGCGCTGCGCGACGCGAGCCGCGAGACCGCGGTGCTCGGCAAGATCCAGGGCGCGTCGGTCACCTACCTGGACGTCGTCGAATCGGAGCAGGCGATCCGCTATACGCGCCAGCCGGGCGAGCTGCGTCCGCTGCACGCGAACTCGATCGGCAAGGCGATCTTCGCGGAGCTGCCGGCCGATGCGCAGCAGGCGCTCGGCGATCAACTGTCGTTCGAGCGCTTCACGGCCGCGACGATCACGAGCCTGCCCGCGCTGGTCGAACAGGCCGCGCGAAGCCGCGCGCAAGGATGGGCCGACAACTTCGGCGAAAGCGCGCCGGAATTGTCGGCGGTCGCGGTCGCGCTGCCGATCGACGGCGACTGGTACGGGCTGTCGGTCGTCGGGCCGACGGAACGCATTCGCCAGCATCACGACGCGCATGTCGCCGCGCTCGTCGACGAGAAGGCGCGGCTGCTCGCCGAACACGATCGGCGCTGACGCGGGCGTCGGGGCAGGGCAGCCTCGCCCGACGCCCGCGCGTCGTGCGCGTCACGAGCCGCGCCGGCCGATGCCGACGCGGCCCGCATCACGTCACGCGGCCGGAACGCGCCGCATCACGCTTTCGCCCACACGCCGCCCGCGCTCGGCGTATCGCCCTGGGTCCACCATTTCGCGCAGTACTTCGCGCCCTGGTACATCACGCATGCGCCGGCCTGATAGGCGGTGGTCGCCGACCATGCCGGCGTGCCGCCGTTCACGGCCTTCCACACCGATGCCTGGCCCGGAATGTCGCCCTTGGTCCACCATTGCGCCTGGTAGGTCACGCCCTGGTACGTGACCGTCGCGCCGGCCGTGTAGACCTGGCTCGCGGACCACGGTGCGCCCGGCTGCGGCGTGCCGCCGCCGTCTGAGCCGCCGCCGTAGTTCGGATCCTGCGTGACGCCCGTGCCCCACTTGGCGTCGAGCTTCTTGAAGATCGACGCGAACGCGTATGGCTGCTGCGTGACGCCCGAGCAGATCGGCGACGCGTAGCCGGTGTTGCTTTCGCACTGCTTGTCGCGGGTCGACGACCAGTAGCTGATGAAGCCGTAGCCGTTGTTGACGGCCGTGTTCAGCACGCTCTGCGCGTTGTCGAGCGTGAACGTCTCGCCCTGCGTGTCGTTCACGCCGATCATCGGCGTGACGCCCACCATCTGCCACAGCTGCGCGCTGCTTTTCGGCTGGCCGGCGGACTTGTACGCGGTGTCGAGCTGCGAGTAGAGCCCCTGCGCCGCGCTGATCGCGGCCGCGCCCATGTCGATGCCGGCAGGGCCGTAGTCCATCGTCATCACGTTCACCGCGTCGAGGTCGACCTTGTTTGCGATCGCCGCGGTGAGGACGTTCAGGCCGTCCTGGATGAGCCCGGTCGGCATCGTCGGCAGCGTCAGCGTGACGTGCAGCGGCTTGCCCTTCGCTGCATAGTCGGCCTGCAGTTGCGCGACCGCCTGGAAGTTGCGCGCGACGGCCGCCGCATCGAGCTGCGACGAGCCCTCGATGTCGAAGTCGACGTGCGTGAGGCTGTATGTGTCGATCACCGTCTGGAGCGCGGTCTTCAGCGCGGGGACGCTCGTGCACGCCTGCATCAGCGGCGTGCCGTTCGCGCCGCCGAACGACACGGCCACCTCGCCGCCTTTCGCGCGATAGTTCGTGATGGCGGTGCCGATCGACGTCAGGAGGTCGCCGGTCGCGCCGTTGCCGATCGCCTGCACGCCACCCCACGACGGCGTGCAGCCGTTGCCCGCGACGACGAACGCGAGCGTGAATTGCTGGATGCCTTGCTGAACACCGATCCGGTCGACGAGCGGCGTCGGGTAGAGCGTCACGTCGACGTAGGGCGCGAATGCGCCCGCTGCCTGGGATACGCTCGCGCCGGCGAGCAGGCAGCCCGCGGCAATTGCGCGCGGGAGGAAATGCGACAACACGCTGTTTTGCATTGTGTTCTCCATATGGATGAGCAATACGCTGGCCTGCGTATCACCGCCGCAATCGGACCGGGCATGGGAGGGACCCGGATCGCGGCGTGCTCATCTTGGAGGATTGCAGATCAATCGTGAATCCTTAATTACGTTTTTATTTCGCTTGAATCGCTGTGCGAAACAATTGTATGCATTCGATACCGCGCCGGGCACATGGCCCGGCGCGCATTCAGCGATACCAGCGCGGGGTATACACCCAATCACGCCCATTGTTGACCGAAAAGCGCCGCGTGGTGGACGAGCCGACGATCACCATCGTGCGCATGTCGACCTGATCGGAACGCAGCGCGCCGAGCGTCGTGTTGACGAGCGTCGCGCCGGGCCGGCCGATGTCGCGGCCGAGCACGACGACGGTGTCCGCCGCGCGCTGCGCGCGCACGACGTCGAGCGCGCGATCGAGCTGCCACGGCCGCGCGCGCGAGATCGGGTTGTAGAACGCCATCACGAGATCGGCTTCGGCCGCGTGGCGCAGGCGCGTTTCGATCACGTCCCACGGCTTCAGGTTGTCCGACAGCGAGATCACGCAGAAGTCGTGGCCGAGCGGCGCGCCGGCCTGCGCGGCGGTCGCGAGCGACGCCGACACGCCGGGCTCGACGCGCAGCTCGACCGCGGCCCAGCGCGGGTCGCGCGTCTCGTCGAGCGCTTCGAGCACGGCCGCGGCCATCGCGAACACGCCCGGGTCGCCGGACGACACCACCGCGACGCGGCGGCCTTCGGCCGCCAGCTCGAACGCATGGCGCGCGCGCTGCATCTCCTCGCGATTGTCGGTGCCGTGCACGCGCTGTTCGGCGCGAAACGGGCCGGCCATGTTCACGTAGGTCGTGTAGCCGAGGATGTCGGTGGCGTCCGCGAGCGCCGCGCGCGCGGCGGGCGTGAGCCATGCTGCGCTGCCCGGCCCGAGGCCGACCACGGTGAGGCGGCCGCGTGCACGGCCGAGCGTGTTCGGATCGACCGGCTGCGCGGCCACCGCGCAGGCCAGGCCGTCGTGCGGGGCGTGCATCGTGTGCGGTACGCGCAGCGCGCGTTCGAGCACGGCCGTCGCCTGCGCGTCGGCTTCGGCGTCGGCATCGACGAAACGCAGCGGCACGCCGAGCGCATCCGCGGCCGCTTCGAGCGCGGCATTGCCGATCAGCGCGGCTGGTGCGACAAGGGCCGCGAGCGCCTGTGGCGCGAGGCCGTGCGCATCGAGCAGCGCATGCACGCGCGTGTCGAGCGGATCGGGCGCGATGCTCGGCGCGGCAGGTTGCGCGCCGATGCCGACCACGACGCTGCGCGGATGGATCACGAGTTCGTCTTGCGCGCCGCGCCATGCGAGCGGCGTCACGCGGATCGCATGCGCGGCCGCATCGTCGCGCGGCAGCGCGACATCGTCGAGCCACGGTGCGGCGCCATCGACGCGGGTCGCCGCGCCCGCGAGCAGGTCGGACACGAAGCGCTTGCCTTGCGCGAGATCCGCGAGCGCGTAGCCGTCGGGCGGATTGAGCACGCACGCGCCGAAGCGCAGCTCGCCGCTCGTCGTGATCGCAGGCGCGACGCCGAGCCAGTCGGCCAGCTCGCGCGCGATCGCGTTCACGCCGGTGAGGCCGCCGAGCAGCGGCACGACGGCCGAGCCATCCTCCGCGACGGCCAGCACCGGCGGTTCGACGCCCTTGTCGGCGAGCGCGGGCGCGATGCAGCGGATCACGATGCCGGCCGCGCACAGCGCGACGATCGGCAGGCCGCGCGCATACAGTTCGCGCAGATGCGCGCCGAGCTCGTCGAACGGCACGTCGGCGGCGACGCGCGACGCCAGCGCATGCACCTGCGCGCCCGGATAACGCGCCTGGATGCGCCGCGCGGTGTCGAGCGCGCCCGCGCCGAGGATCACGATCGCGGGCGGGGTGGTCATCCTTGCCATTTTTCCCCCGGCACGACGAGCAGCGAGAAATACGGCGACGCCATCGGGTCGACCGCATCGAGCGGCACGATGCGCTGGTTTGCCATCGTCGCGCGCTCGACGTATAGCGCGCGCTTCGCGAGGCCCAGTTCGTCGAGCACGCGCCGCACCTTGTCGAAGTTGCGGCCGAGCTTCATGATCACGGCCGCGTCGGCCTGCGCGAGCCGCGCGCGCAGCGCGTCCTCGGGCAGCACGCCGGACAGCACCGACAGGCTCTGGTTCCGGTACACGAGCGGCTGGCCGAGCACGGCCGTGCCGCCGAGCATCGAGCACACGCCGGGCACGACTTCGGTGTCGTAGCGCGGCGCGAGGCGGTCGTGCAGGTACATGTACGAGCCGTAGAAGAACGGATCGCCTTCGCAGATCACCGCGACGTCGCGGCCCGCGTCGAGATGGGCGGCCACGACGTCGGCGGCCGTGTCGTAGAAATCGGCGATCACGGTTTCGTAGCAGAGCGGCGGCGGCAGCGCTTCGGTCGTCACCGGATAGACGAGCGGCAACTGCACCTGCGCGTCGAGCAAATGCGCCTCGACGATGCCGTACGCATTGCCTTTCTTGCCCTTCGCGACGAAGTACGCGACCACCGGCGCGGCCTGCAGCAGCCGCACCGCCTTCAGCGTCATCAGTTCGGGGTCGCCCGGGCCCACGCCGAGGCCGAACAGGCGCCCGCGCGCGGCCGTCATTCGGCCTCCGTCGCGAGCGCGTTGACCGCGGCGGCCGCCATCGCGCTGCCGCCGCGCCGGCCGAGCAGCGCGACGTACGGCACGCCGCGGCTGTCGGCGGCGAGCAGCGCCTTCGACTCGGCCGCGCCGATGAAGCCGACCGGGAAACCGAGGATCAGCGCGGGGCGCGGCGCGCCGGCGTCGATCATGTCGAGCAGGTGGAACAGCGCGGTCGGCGCGTTGCCGATCACGACGACGCTGCCCGCGAGCTGCGGGCGCCACAGTTCGAGCGCGGCGGCCGAGCGTGTGTTGCCGAGCTGCCGCGCGAGGTCGGGCACCTCGGGCTCGCCGAGCGTGCAGACCACGCGATTGCCGGCCGGCAGCCGCGCGCGCGTGATGCCTTCGGCCACCATCTTCGCGTCGCAGAGGATCGGCGCGCCGGCGGCCAGCGCCGCGCGGCCCGCGGCGCCCGCGCCGGCGGAGAAGCGCAGATCGTCGACGACGTCGACCATGCCGCACGCGTGGATCACGCGCACCGCGAGTTTTTCGAGGTCGGCCGGGATGCGCGACAGGTCGGCTTCGGCGCGGATCGTCGCGAACGACTGGCGGTAGATTTCCTGCCCGTCGCGTATGTAGTCAAGCATCGTAGGGGTCCTGGCTTGGCCGCGCGTCGCCCAGGCGGGCCGCGGCTTCTTCGATCGTCAAGTGGCGCGCGAGCGCGGTGCCGAGGCCCGCTGCGCCGTCGCGCCGGTAAAGGTCATAGTGTGCCGGCCCGACCGCGACGAGCGTGTGCGCGGCGGGATGCGGCAGCGCGCAGTGGCGCTCGCAGCCGGTCAGGTGCAGGTCGCGCGCCGTGCCGATGCGTGCGGCGAGCGCGAGCGCGTCGCGCTTCGTGTCGGCGAGCGCCTTCGCGCAGCCGGCGCTGCCCGCGCAGGCCACGAGCCGCGCGAGCGGATCGCCGGGCGACACGACGAGGCCGAGCGCGGCGAGCGCGTCGCGCACCGTGGGGGCTGCGCCCGTCGCGACGCCGTGCACGAACACGCCTTGCCACGGCGTCATCGACAGCGTGCCGTCGCCATGTGCATCGGCGAGGGCCGCGAGCCGCTCGAGCCGCGCGCCGTCGAGACGGCCGAGCGCGAACTGCGCGCCGACGCTGCAGCGCCCCGCGTCGCGCACCGGCTGCGCACCGCAGCGCAGCGCGGGATCGGACGGCGCGCGCCGCCAGTCGCGCAGCGCGGGATCGGCGGCAAGCGGAAACGGCAGCGACGCCTGCGCGCGCGCGAGCAGCGTGTGTGCGCCGCAGGTGGCCAGCAGGGCGCGCATGCGCGTCGTGTCGGCCGGCGCGAGATCGAGGAACGCGAGCAGCAGCGCGCGGACCAGCGCGACGGTATCCGCCGGCGCGACGTCGACCAGCGCGGGCGCATCGCCGGCCGCGACCGGCGGGCAGCCGGCGAGCCCGGCCGCGATGCGCACCGCGCCGTCGCCGCGACGCCACGCGGCGAGCCAGATGTCGTGCGGATGATCGAGCGCCGCGATGCGCTCGCCGCCGTCGAGCTGGATCGCGAATTTCGGCGACAGCTCGAAGCGGCGCGGTTCGCGCGCGAGCATGTCGAGCAGCGGCACGGCGAGCGCAGCGCCGTCGACGAGCGCGTCGGGGTCGCATCCCGCGAGCGGATTCAACATCAGGTTGCGGACGTCGTCGCTGGCTGCGAGCGCGGCCGCATCGCCGTCGGCTTCGACGAACGGGCCGAGCCCCGCGTCGAGCAGCGCGCGGGTGAGCGCACCGGCTTCGCCGGCGCGGATGCCGCGCACCTGCAGGTTCGCGCGGTTGGTCGCCTCGATCACGCCGGAGCCGTGCGCCTGCGCGACGGCGGCGATCGCGCGCGCCTGCCGCGCGTCGAGCCGGCCGCCCGGCAGCTTGATCCGGCACAGGCCGCCGTCGGCCGCGGCCACGACGCGCACGAGCCCCGGGCAGGCCGACGGGCGCACGGTGGGCAACGCAGGGGACGGAATGGGGGGGGAACTCAACGGGGCACCCGAGCAGTGTCGCGCCACGGCCATCGCATCGGTACACCCCGCCCGATGCCGGCTGGCACGCACGCACTTTCAGGCCGGCAGGTCTCCTGGCTGACAGGTCGACGCCCGCTCCGGGCCTTCCCGGACTAGCCAGTGGCGCCAAGGTGGAGACGGGCTCGCTGCTTACAGTTGCGGGGGCAGCCACAGTGGCGCGGTGCGCGCCCTGTGTTCCCTCTTCGGCCCCGAGGGGCACCGGCGAACGAACGCTGTATTATGCCTTTTTTCGCAACGAAGACCTATGCGCGGCGTCACGGCGGCCGCGTGCAGCAACATGACGGAATCGAACGATGGAGAAGGGCGCATGACGGCGTGGCTGACGGTGGTCGGCATCGGCGACGACGGTTACTCGGGGCTCGGCCGCGCCGCGCGGCGCGCGCTGTTCGAGGCGACGCGCGTGATCGGCGCGCCACGGCACCTCGACATGCTGCCCGCGCGGGTCACGGCCGCGCGCGAGCCCTGGCCGCAGCCGTTCGACGTCGCGGGCGTGCTCGCGCGCCGCGATTCGCCCGTCTGCGTGCTCGCGAGCGGCGATCCGATGCTGTTCGGCGTCGGCGCGACGCTCGCGCGCCGGCTTGCCCCCGGCGAGTGGCGCGTGCTGCCCGCGCCGTCGTCGCTGTCGCTGGCGGCCGCGCGCCTCGGCTGGGCGCTGCAGGACGTCGGCGCCGTGTCGCTGGTCGGCCGGCCGCTCGCGACGCTCGCGCGGCACCTGCTGCCGGGCCGGCGCCTGTTCGTGCTGAGCGCGGACGGCCGCACGCCGGCCGCCGTCGCGGCGGAGCTGGCCGCGCGCGGTTTCGGGCCGAGCCGGATCAGCGTGTTCGAGCATCTTGGCGGCCCGCTCGAACGCCGGGTCGACGGCGTCGCGCATGCGTGGTCCGTCGACGAAACCGCGGCGCTGAACCTCGTCGCGATCGACTGCCGCGCGGCGCCCGACGCGCCGCGGCGCGCGCTGACGCCGGGCCTGCCCGACGACGCGTATCGCCACGACGGACAACTGACCAAGCGCGACATGCGCGCGCTGACGCTCGCGCGCCTCGCGCCCGCGCCGGACGAATTGCTGTGGGACGTCGGCGCCGGCTGCGGATCGATCGGCATCGAATGGATGCGCGCGCATCCGTCGTGCCAGGCGATCGCGATCGAGTCGCACGCGGAACGGCAGCGCTTCATCGAACACAATCGCGACGCACTCGGCGTGCCGGGCCTGCAGCTCGTCGCCGGGCGCGCGCCCGACGCGCTCGCGGGGCTCGCCGCGCCGGACGCGATCTTCATCGGCGGCGGCGCGACCGTGCCCGGCGTGCTCGACGCGTGCTGGTCGGCGCTGAAGCCCGGCGGCCGGCTCGTCGCGAACGCCGTCACGCTGCAGGGCGAAATGGCGCTCGCCGCCTGGCGCGACCGCCACGGCGGCACGCTCACGCGCGTGTCGCTCGCGCAGGCCGAGCCGCTCGGCCGCTTCGACACCTGGCGGCAGGCGCTGCCCGTCACGCTGTACGACACCCGCAAGCCCGCGCCCGGCGAACCCGACGCGGCGGCATGATGCGCGACGAAACCCCCGAACAGCCGGCGCCGCTGCGCTTCGGCTATACGACCGGCAGCTGCGCGACCGCGACGTCGCTGGCGGCCGCGCGGCTGTTGTTGACGGGCGCGGCGGCGGACGCGGTCGAGATCGTGCTGCCCAAGGGCCAGCGCGTGATGATGCGTCTCGAATTCTGCAGGCTCGCCGCCGATGGCGCCGAAGCCGGCACGATCAAGGACGCCGGCGACGATCCGGACGTCACGCACGGCGCGCTGGTGTTCGCGCGCGTCGCGCTCGCGGCGGCGCCCGGCGTGCGCTTCCATGCGGGGCCGGGCGTCGGCACGGTCACGCGCGCGGGGCTCACGCTGCCGGTGGGCGAACCGGCGATCAACCCGGTGCCGCGCCAGATGATGACGTCCCACCTGGAGGCGCTCGCGGCCGGGCACGGCTATGCGGGCGGCTTCGACGTGACGATCGGCGTCGAGGGCGGCGAAGCGCTCGCGCTGAAGACGATGAACCCGCGCCTGGGCATCGTCGGCGGGCTGTCGATCCTCGGCACGACCGGCATCGTGCGGCCGTTCTCGTGCTCGGCCTATATCGCGTCGATCCACCAGGGCATCGACGTCGCGCGCGCGAACGGCATCGCGCACATCGCCGCGTGCACCGGCAACGCGAGCGAGGACGCGATGCGCGCGCACTATCATCTGCCCGACATGGCGCTGATCGAGATGGGCGATTTCGCGGGCGCGGTGCTGAAGCACCTGCGGCGCGCGCCGATCGCGCGGCTGTCGATGTGCGGCGGCTTCGGCAAGCTCAGCAAGCTCGCGGCCGGCCATCTCGACCTGCACAGCCGCCATTCGAGCATCGACCTGCCGCTGCTCGCGCAATGGGCGGCCGAAGCCGGCGCGAGCGACGCGCTGCAGGCCGCGATGCGCGCCGCGAACACGAGCCAGGAAGCGCTGAGGTTCGCGCAGGCGGACGGCGTGCCGCTCGGCGATCTCGTCTGCGCGCAAGCGCTGCGCGTCGCGCGCGACATCGTGCCCGCGTCGGTCGCGGTCGAGATGTTCGCGATCGACCGGCAGGGCCGCTTCGTCGGGGTCGCGCGATGAGCGCGCGCATCCTGCTGCTCGGCGGCACCGGCGATGCGCTGAAGATCGCGCGCGCACTCGGGCCGCGCCACGTGTACAGTCTCGCCGGGCTCGGCAAGGTGCCGGCCGATCTCGCGTGCGAGGTCAGGGTCGGCGGCTTCGGCGGCGCGGCCGGCCTGGCCGCCTACCTGCGCGACGCCGGCATCGGCCTCGTGATCGACGCGACCCATCCCTATGCGGCGCGCATCAGCGCCAACGCGGCGGCCGCCGCGCGCGACGCGGGCGTGCCGTGCTGGGCGCTGCGCCGCGCGCCGTGGCAGCCGCGGCCGGGCGACGACTGGCGGATGGTCGACGACTGGGCGGGCATCGAAGCCGCGCTCGCACCGTTCCGGCGGCCGCTGTTTACGCTCGGCCGCGAGCCGCTCGCGCATCTCGATGCGATCCCGACGCACCAGTTCTGGCTCGTGCGCTGCCTCGAGCCGCATCCGGGCAATGCGCACGCGCAGATCGTCGCCGCGCGCGGGCCGTTTTCGCTCGACGGCGAACGCGCGCTGTTCGCGCTCGCGGGCATCGACGTGGTGGTCAGCAAGAACAGCGGCGGCGCCGCGACCGAGGCGAAGCTGGACGTCGCACGCGAACGCCGGCTGCCGGTCGTGATGCTGCGCCGGCCGCCGCTGCCCGACGTCGACCGCGCATTCGACTCGACCGACGCGCTGCTCGATGCGCTCGATCCGGGCTTGCGCGCGTGACGACGCGCAACCCGCCGCCCATCCATTGACGGAGTATTTTCGATGACGGTGTATTTCATCGGCGCGGGTCCCGGCGACCCGGAGCTGATCACGGTGAAGGGCCAGCGCCTCGTGCGCACGTGCCCGGTGATCCTGTATGCGGGCTCGCTCGTGCCCGCGGCCGTGCTCGACGGCCATCGCGCGGAGCAGGTGGTCAACACGGCCGAGCTCGATCTCGACGCGATCGTCGCGCTGCTCGCGCAGGCGCATGCAAAAGGGCAGGACGTCGCGCGCGTGCATTCCGGCGACCCGTCGCTGTACGGCGCGATCGGCGAGCAGATCCGCCGCCTGAAAGTGCTCGGGATTCCGTATGAAATCGTGCCGGGCGTGACGGCCACCGCCGCGTGCGCGGCAACGCTCGGCTGCGAGCTGACGCTGCCCGGCATCGCGCAGACGGTGATCCTCACGCGCTACGCGGGCAAGACGACGATGCCCGAAGGCGAGGCGCTCGGCGCGCTCGCCGCGCATCGCGCGACGCTCGCGATCCATCTCGGCGTGCGGCATCTCGCGCGCATCGTCGACGAGACGCTGCCGCACTACGGGCCCGACTGCCCGGTGGCGGTGATCTACCGCGCGAGCTGGCCGGACGAGACGCGCGTCACCGGCACGCTCCGCGATATCGTCGCGAAGGTGCAGGGCACGCAGATCGAGCGCACCGCGTTGATCCTGATCGGCCGCGTGCTCGACGCCGAAGGGTTCGCCGATTCGACGCTGTACGCGAGCGCCGACTAGGCCACGCGCCCGCCGCCGAATGCTGGCCAGCGCTCACGCCCGTGCAACGCGCCGCGCGACCTGCGGCCCGAAGCCGGCCGCGAGCGCGCACAGCGCGACGCACAGGCACGCCATCGCGGCCCACGCGGGCGTCAGGTCCGCGAGATGCTGGCGCACGACGCCCGCCGCGAAAGGGAACAGCCCCGCGATCAGGTAGCCGACGCCCTGCACGAAGCCCGTCAGCGACGCGGCATCGGCGGGCGTGGCCGCGTGGTCGACCGTGACGATCAGCGACAGCGGGAACAGCGCGCCGATGCCCGCGCCCATCAGCAGCGCGGCCGGCAGCGCCAGCGCTTGCGGCGCGGCGAGCATCAGCACGAGCCCGACGAACAGCGCCGCGATCGCCGCGAGCAGTGCCGGCCGCCGATCGGGCACGCGATCGATCGTCGCGGACACCGTCAAGCCCGCCACCACCTCCGCCAGCGTGACGCCGCCGAGCAGCCCGCCGGCCGCGGCGGGCGACCAGCCGAGCCGCATGTAGTACGGCGGCAGCCACGCGAGCACCAGCGTGTACGCGCCGGTCGCGATCCCGAAGAACAACGCGAGCCGCCACGCGCGCGGCGAACGCGACGGCTGCGCGCCGAGCGTCGACGCAGCCGCGATGGCCGCGCCGCCACGGCTCGCCACCGGCCACGCGAGCGCCGCGACGACGGCCGGCAGCGCCCAGCCGGCGAGCGCCGCGAGCCAGCCCCAGCGCGCGGCCGCAAGCGGCGCCGCGACGCTCGCGAGCACCGCGCCGCCCATGATCGACGTCGAATAAATGCCCATCACGCCGCCCACCCGCGTCGCGAAATTGGCCTTCACGAAGCCGGGCAGCAGCGCCTGCACCATCGCGATCCCGATCCCCGCGCAGCATGCACTCGCGAGCAGCAGCCATGCCTGTTGCGCGCCGACGCGCGCCGCGCAGGCGATGCCGATCAGCGCGATGCCGAGCGACACGCCGCCCGCGATGCCGGTCGCGCGCTGCAGACGCCGCGCGCAGAGTGCGCCGAGCCCCATCAGCACGATCGGGATCGTCGTCAGCAGGCTCGCAATGCTGTCGCCGATGCCGGTCGCGCGCTGGATCATGTCGAGCAGCGGGCCGACCGCCGCGAGCGCCGGGCGCAGGTTCAGCCCGACGAGGACGATGGCGGCAAGCCGCCATCCGGGGGAAGTGAAGCGATGCATCGTATGGCCCTCAGGTCGTGCGCAACGTCGAAACCGACGTCGCGCGTTTTCGTGTAGATTGTCTCGACGTCAAGATAAATGCCGATTTATCTCGACGTCAAGATAACTTGTTCGCGGAGGAGGGTTAATGAACCGAATGGATCGGGCCGAGCACGCGGTCGCGCAATGGCGCGCCGAACGCCCGGATCTCGACGCGTCGTCGATGCTCGTGATGGGGCGGTTGCAGGAAGCGGCGCTCGCGATTGCGCGCGACCGTCTCAATCCGCTGTTCGCGCGCTACGGGATGCAGCCGGGCGAGTTCGACGTGCTGGCGACGCTGCGCCGCGGCGGCGCGCCGTTCGCGCTGACGCCGACGGCGCTGTACGACGCGCTGATGATGTCGTCGGGCGGGATGACCGCGCGCATCGACCGGCTGCAGAAGGCGGGGTGGGTCGAGCGCCGGCCGAATCCGGCCGACGGGCGCGGCACGCTCGTCGCGCTGACGGATGCCGGCCGCGCGCTGATCGACGACGCGGTCGTCGCTCATATCGACAACCAGCGCGTGCTGCTGGCGGTGCTGTCGACAGCGGAGCAGGCGCAACTCGCGCGGTTGCTGGGCAAGCTGCTGGGGGGATTGGGCGACGCGGGCGGGGAAGGCGGGTAGTCCCGCCGCATCGCGCGGCGGGCCGGGATATGGCCGGCCCCGACGAACGCGGGGCCGGCCGTGCGCGTCAGGTGCGCGCAGGAATGTTGAGGCCGCGTGCGACGGCCGGGCGCGCGAC
Organism: Burkholderia pyrrocinia; assembly: GCA_001527685.1. Classification (GTDB taxonomy): domain Bacteria; phylum Pseudomonadota; class Gammaproteobacteria; order Burkholderiales; family Burkholderiaceae; genus Burkholderia; species Burkholderia pyrrocinia_D. The sequence continues at coordinate 70,915 of LOZU01000072.1, read as the reverse complement.
GAACGCGTCGAGCGCGCGCGCGACGTGGCGGAATTCGCTGAAGCCGACCAGGTCGCCCGCTTCGTAGAAGCCGATCAGGTTGCGCACCCACGGGAAGATCGAGATGTCGGCGATCGTGTAGTCATCGCCCATCACCCACCGGCGATCGGCGAGGTGGGCGTCGAGCACCGCGAGCAGGCGCTTCGATTCGTCGACGTAGCGGTCGCGCGGACGCTTGTCCTCGTAGTCGCGGCCGGCGAACTTGTGGAAGAAGCCAACCTGCCCGAAGATCGGGCCGATCCCGGCCATCTGGAACATCACCCACTGGATCGTCTCGTAGCGGCGCGCGAGATCCTTCGGGATCAGCTGGCCGGTCTTGTCGGCGAGATAGATCAGGATCGCGCCGGATTCGAACAGCGGCAGCGGCTTGCCGTCCGGGCCGTTCGGATCGATGATCGCCGGGATCTTGTTGTTCGGGTTCAGCGACAGGAACGCCGGCGACAGCTGGTCGTCGGTGCTGAAGCTCACCAGGTGCGGCTCGTACGGCAGGCCGGTTTCCTCGAGCATGATCGATACCTTGACGCCGTTCGGCGTCGGCAGCGAGTAGAGCTGGAGGCGGTCGGGATGCTGGGCCGGCCACTTTTGCGTGATCGGGAAGGCGGACAGATCGGGCATGACAGGATTCGCTCGTCGGGGTGAATCATCCACGGCCCGTCGCACCGCCGCGCGTGACGGGCCGTTCGTGAAAGCGGGAGCGGCGGGGGCACGCGAGGGCGGGCGCGGCGGGGCGCGCCAAAGGGGCCACTGTAGCTGATTCGGGGGATTGGTGCTGGTGGTGGGTGTGCCGCACCATTGCGGCGCTATTGCGCCGCGTCGTCGGGATGCATGACTTCGCGATAGATCTGCGCGACCCGTTCGCGGGAAATGCCGTCGCGTTGTTCCAATGCAAGCGGGTGGTCGGCGGGTTCGAGTTCGACATACGGACGGATGCCGTCATCGCGCAGATGCACCATCGTCTTGAGATTGATCGTTTCCGGGTAGACGGACAGCTGCGTGTTGAGCCAGCCGAAGAACGGACCCACGTGCGACCGCTTTGCAACGTCGAATGTCCTGACCCACTCCTGAAAGCTGGCTTCGCTGAGGGAGAGCCATACGCCCCACGAGAACGACTCTGCGAAGCCGTGCACGGGTATCTCGATGGATCCGCGGACGAAGAACAGGCTTTCGTCGATCACGCAATCGTCGCTGCCGAGCGAGCAGCGGTGCGCTCGTTCTTCCTCCGGGATTTGGTAATAGTTGAAGGGCGCCTTGGCGAAAAAGCTCGGGATGCCGTGGTGGGTTTTACCGCAGGTTACGCATCGGAACGAGAACGTCATCGATTTTCACCTGGTTGGGGATGGCGATATTCTGGCGGCGATGACGGCAATCGACTAGATGGAAGTTGGCGCGGCTGTCTGATTCGGGTTGCGGGTTCAATGGGTCGATGGGCGAAGATAGGGCAATTGGCCGAGAACGGCCAGCTTCGGTCGGTCGACACCACCGATCGAATCGTCGACAATTCAAGGCACTCGGCGTCAAGAATGTTAGCTCATGCGGAATCTTTCGACCGAGTGGGGACCGGCAGGCCGGGAGAACAGTATCAAATCATTGGAATGACCGTGAAAACGACATTCGAACGACGCTCCACGCTCCCGATAGGTGCCGCTGCAGCGTGGTCGCGCGTGACGACGCCGCAAGGCATCAACGACGAACTGTTTCCGTGGCTACACATGACGGTCCCTGCCGCTCTGCGAGGCAGGTCGATCGATCAACTCCCGCTTGGGCGCTGTCTGGGCCGGAGCTGGCTCCTTGTGTTGGGTGTGCTCCCGATAGATTTCGACGATATCACGCTCGCCGAAGTGGGCCCCGGATTCCGATTCAAGGAAACGTCGCGAATGCTCGGCATTCGGACCTGGATTCACGAACGGACCATCCGCGACATCAGCGGCGGTTGTGAAGTGCACGATAAACTGACATTCGAGTTGCGTTCGCCGACGCGATGGCTGCCAGGGTGGCCAAGCATGATTGGAGGCGTGCTCAAGTTTCTTTTCCGCCATCGTCATGCGCGGTTGTCCCGATGGGCCACCGCCCGTGCTCGCTAAAGCACTTCATCGCATGATCGACGGGCAACAAAATGTTTGGACGAACGGCCGCTATCGGGATAACTGAAGGGCAGCTCAGGTTCGGTATTGCGCCGATGGTCAGCATTCCGGCATCGAAATACGCCGGTCGACGCCTCACAGCCAAGCCCCCCTCAAAAGTTATGCCGTAACCCAATCATCGCCGCCGTCGTCCCCACCCCCGGCGCGACCGGCTGCCCATACACGAGCATCTGATCCATCGTGCCGCGGTTGTTCACATGACCGACCTGCGCATAGACCATCGTGCGCTTCGACAGGCTGTAGTCGGCCCCGAGCACGATCGACGTCGACTTGTTCGCCGAGCGATTGCGGTCCTTCAGGTAATACACGGCCGACGTGACCTGCAACGCAGGCGTGAAGCGATAGCCCACACCCGCCGACATCATGTCGAAGTTCGCCCGATCCGAATGCGCGGGATTCTTGCCGTTCGCATACGACGCGGACACCGAGAACGCATCGCGCGTGTATTTCGCGCCGACGTACATGAACCGGTTGTTGTTCACACCGGTCGGCGTCGACCCCGGTGCCGGATTCGCATCATGTCCGTTGTAGTAAACAGCCGCCACATTCAGCCCGTAATTCGCATACTTGAGCACGGCCGACTCGCGCGTGCCGCCCTGGAACTGCCCGGCGACGCCGCCCGGCGCGAACTCGAGCGCCACCGACACGCCCCCAAACGTCGGCGACTGATAAACGAGCGCGTTGCTGTCATACAGCGCGCCGATCGCGCCATTGGTGCTGGTCCCGGGCCAGCCGGCCGCGGTATTGATCCCGAGCCACGCAGTCAGGATGCTGCCGAAGAACTGTGCATTGCGCACGTCGGTATCGGCCATCGCGTAGATCATCGGCACGATCTGGCGCCCCGCGTTGAACGTCCCGAACGGCCCCGACACCCCGACCGACGCCACCTGGTTGAAAATCGCGACCGCGCCCGGCGTGTCGCTCAGCTGCAGCCGGCCGGTGCCGCTGTCGAACGAGCCCTGCAGCTTGAAGTTGATCGCGTAGCCGCCGCCGATGTCCTCGCGCCCCTTGATTCCCCAGAAGCTCGAATAGATGCCGCCGTCCTTCATCCGGAACACCTTGCCGGTGTTCGGCGCGTTCGGGCTGAACGACGCGGCCGACGTGCTCTGGTACAGCAGGCCCGTATCGATCACGCCGTACAGCGTCACGGAGGATTGCGCGTGCGCGCCCGCCGAACAGGCGGCAAGCGCGGCGAGCGCGGCCAGTTTCGTCTTCATCGAAAAGTCTCCAGGGTTTGTGTTATGTCCGGACGGGATCGAGCCCGCCCGGGGCGGTGCATGAAACGTGTCAGGCGGCGCGCGACCGGCGCCCGTCGATGCGGCTCACGGAAACAGCGGAGGAATCGAAATGCGGCATGGGGCAGCTCCGTCGGGCGGACGTCGCGGGCGACATCCTGTTGCGTCATGCGAGGAAGACTACGCAACGACCGACGGCCATTCCCCCCCACGCGCGGGGGGCAGGGTTTCGGAGAAGGGGGAGAGGCGGGATGGACTAGGACGCGCTTTCCAGCAGCCCGAGCACGAGCGCGCGGCGCACCGCGTGCTTGCGCGAGCTCGCGTCGAGCTTGCCGAACAGGTTCTTCAGGTGCCACTTGACGGTTTCCTCGCCGACGGCGAGCGCCACCGCGATCTCCTTGTTCGACAGGTTCCGCGCCAGCAGCTCGAGGATCGCGCGCTCCTTCGGCGTGAGCACGACGCTCGGCACCGCGCGCGGCCCGGCCGCCGCGCGGGGCGCCGGCGGCACGATGCGCGGCGTCGGCAACGCGTGCTGCGCATGGCCGGCGAGCGCGGCGTCCTCGTCGCCGACGCGCCGCACCCAGTCGGCGACGGCCGGGTGCGTGTCGGCCAGCGTGCGGGTGAGCCGGAACATGTCGGCGAGGTTGATCGCCTCGACCAGCAGCGCGCGGCCGTCGCGGCCCGACTGCTCGAGCGCGAACGCCTTCAGCGCCATGATCTCGATGCGCGCGCGGCCGACGCTCATCTCGCGCGCGAGCACGGCGGCCTCGTCGAGCGCCGCGCCGGCATCGTCCCAGCGGCGGGCCGCGAGCGCGGCCCCGGCATGCGCGGTGGCCTGCAGCAGCACCACCGGCCGCCGCCACAGCGGCCCGTGCGCGGGAAACTCGGCGGCCGCGATCGCGTCGATCCGCTCGACCAGCGCATGGCAGGTCGCCTCGCGGTAACGCGCGGCGTGAATCCGCACCTGCTCGGCGAGGCTCGCGACCGACAGGCGCGGCAGCCGACGCGCGACGCCCATCGCGTCCAGCGCTTCGAGCAGGTCGATCGCGCGATGCTCGACGCCGCGCAGCAGCGCGATGCGCGCGGCGGTGCAGTAGCCGAGCAGCACCGTGTCCGGAATACCCGAATGCTCGAGCACGTCGAGCCGGTTCGCGAGCAGCGCGGCGGCCTGGTCGACCCGGTCCGATTCGTACGCGATCGCCGCGCACAGCGCCGCGAACATGCAGGTGAGCGGATGGCGGCGGCCGAGGTCCGCTTCGGCGCGGGCCAGCGCCGGTGCGAGCACGTCGTCGGCGAGCTGCGGCTGTCCTTCGGACAGGTAGCTGAAGCCCGCGATCAGCTCGCCCCAGCGCGCGACGTAGCCGAACCCGGCCGCGGTTTCGCCGCGCGGCGCGCCTTGCTGGAAACGCCGCGCCTGCGCGGGTTCGCCGAGGATGATCGCGCGCGCCGACAGCCGGTTCGCGTGCATCTGCGCGAGCCATGAAGCGGCGGGCGGCACGAACGCGGCCCACGGCTCGAACAGCTCGACGAAGCGGTCGATCTCGTCCGCGTAATAGGCGGCCGCGCTCAGGATCAGCGCACATTCGTAGCGCATCGCGCTCGGCGTGTCGGGCGCCTCCAGGATGCCGTCGATCTGCCGCTGCGCCTCGACGTGCCGCTCGCCGAGCGCGAGCGCCCACGCCACGGCGATCCGCAGCGGCGGGCGCTGGTCGAGCTCGGCATCGGGCAGGCGTTCGAGCCAGTCGAGCACGTCGTTGATGCGGCCGGCCTTCAGCGCATCCTCGAGGCAGCGCCGCGCGAGCGCATAGGCCGTGTCGAGCCGGCCGGCCGCATAGGCGTGCCGCGCGGCCTCGCCGGTCATCCCGTGCGCGTCGAGCCAGTCGGCTGCGCGCGCGTGCAGGCCGTCGCGCTCCGCGTCCGGCCACGCCGCGAGGCGATCGCGCAGCGCGTCGCGCACGAGCGGATGCAACCGGCACCAGTCGCTGTCGTCCGACGCGATGAACAGCGGCGTGTCGCGCGCGAGCCGCGCCAGGCGCGCGGGAGCGTCGCCGTTGCCGTCGCCGCTGCCGAGCAGCGCGTCGCACAGCGCCGGGTGCAGCAGGTCGACGACGCTGATGCGCGTGAGGAACGCCGTGTCGTCCACCGACAGGTTCGCGAGCAGCAGCTCGACGAGCCGGTCGCGGGTGCCGCCCGCGCGCGCGGCGAGCGCATCGACGGCCTGGCGCGGGTCGGCCGCGCGCGCCATCGCGGCCATCGCGAGCTGCAGCCCGAGCGGCCAGCCGTCGACGCGCTCGAACAGGCGCGCGCACGCGTCGGCGTCGACCCGTTGCGCGAAACGCCCGGTCACCAGCGCGATCGTCTCGTCGAGCGTGAAACGCAGCCAGTCGGCGCCGACCAGCGTGCATTGCCCGCCCGCGAGCAGGTCGCCGGCGGCCTGGTCGAGCCCGCGCCGCGCGGCCACCACGACGCGCAGGTTCTGCGGCGCGTTGTGCAGCACGTAGATCAGCGCGTCGAGGCCGGCGGCGGGCAGCCGCTCGGCTTCGTCGACGATCAGCAGCGCGTCGATCGACAGCTGCGCGACCTCGGCGAGCCACGCGGTCACGCCTTCGAGCGCGCGCGCCGCGTCCAGCGCGCCGCTCGCGATCAGGCGGCCGAAGCCGGGGCGCGCGCAGCCGGTGCGCACGGCCTGCACGAGCCCTTGCAGCAGGCGCGGCGCGTCGTCGCGCTCGTCCGCCGACAGCCACACGACCGCATGGCCGAGTGCCAGGTATTCGCGGCGCCATTGCGCGAGCAGCGACGTCTTGCCGTAGCCGGCCGGCGCCTGCACGAGCGTGACCGGGCGATCGCCGAAGCCGGCCGCGGCGAGGCTCAGCCGCGCGCGCGCGACGAGTTGCGCGGATACGCGCGGCGCGGTCGTTTTCAGTACCAGCTCGGTGGGGGCGGGGTCGTCGCGGGTCGCAGGGTGGGCCATCGGGGGAGCAGGTCGGAAGCCGGGCAGGGCCGGCGTCCGGTGTGGATCGTGGGGGAAGGATCGGCTGAACCCGCCGCGCGCGTCAATCCCCCCCGTCGCGAGTGGGGCCGGCACCGCGCCGCGTCGATAGCATGGGTTCCGACACATGCACGAGGAGAACGCGATGCCGACAGACTTCACCGCCACGCCGGCCGGCGTGCCGAACGCCGGGTGAGCCGCACGATGTATCGCCACCTGCTCGTGACGGTCGAATGCGCGCCCGGCGGCATCGACGCGGTGGGCCATGCGCTCGAACTGGCCCGCGCGATCGGCGCGCGCATCACGTTCGTGCTGGCCGGCGCCGCGCCGGGCCCGTATTTACCCGGAGCGCCGGCGGCGGAGCAGGGTGCGAAAGTGGAAGCGGCGGCCCGCGCGCAGGGGGTGTCGCATGCGATTGCACCGGCGGACGATGCAACGCTCGACGAACTGGCCGGCCGCCACGGCTGCGACCTGATCTGCGTGGCCGCGCTGCCGGGCAGCGCCGATGCGGCGGCGGGCTCGCGACGGCTCGATCTGCTCGCGGCGAGCGCCGTGCCGGTGCTCGTATGTGCGGCCTCGAAGCCGGCGGCGGCGCGCGTGATCGCCCGCTGTCTCGACGCGCATCGCGCCGTTGCCGCGCTGCTGCATGCGCTGATGCGAGCCGACGACGCGACGGGCGAACCCGAGCAGCGCGCGGCCGCCGTGCGGCGCATGCTCGCGGATCTCGCCGGCCGGCAATGGCCGGATCATGGCGACGCCACGGAGGCGCGGCTGTTCGCGATGCTGCGCGCGCGCACCGAGTGTGTCGCGGCGGAGCTGGACGAACTGGCGCGCCAGCAGCGGCGCGACACGCAGGCGCTCGATGCGCTGGCGGGCATGGCGGAGGACATGCCGCCGCCGGCCGGGTCGGCGGCGGGCGCTGCGTTCGATGCGGCGCTCGCGCGCCATGCGCGCGGCGTCTTCGAACAGATGGGACGGAAGGAGGGCGTGATCTTCCCGGCCGCGCGGCGCTACCTGAGCGACGCCGACTGGGCGGCCCTCGATGCGGGCGAGCCCGCAAACGCGAACACGAACACAAGCACGAATACAAACGAAACCGACGATGCGCGACGCGCATCCGACTGATCTATCACGGAGACAGACATGGCACATGCAGTGCGATTTCACGAGACGGGCGGCCCGGAAGTGCTGCGCCGCGAAACCGTCGAGGTGGGCGAGCCGGGACCCGGCCAGGTGCGCGTGAAGCACGCCGCGGTCGGGCTGAATTTCGCCGACACCTATTTCCGCAGCGGCCTGTATCCGGTGCCGCTGCCGTCCGGCATCGGCGTCGAGGCGGCGGGCGTGGTCGAGGCCGTGGGCGCGGGCGTCACGCAGGTGGCGGTCGGCGATCGCGTGACCTATACGGGCTTCCTCGACACGCTCGGTGCGTACAGCACCGAGCGCCTGGTGCCGGCCGCGCCGCTGATCCGGCTGCCGGACGCGATCGCCTGCGACACGGCGGCCGCGATGACGATGCGCGGCCTCACCGCCGCCTACCTGCTGCGCCGCATCCATGCGTTCCGCGCGGGCGACCGCATCCTGCTGCACGCGGCGGCCGGCGGCGTCGGCCTGATCGTGTCGCAGTGGGCGAAGCTGCTCGGCCTGACCGTGATCGGCACGGTATCGAGCGACGCGAAGGCAGACATCGCGCGGGCGCACGGCTGCGACCACGTGATCGTCCATCGGCGCGAGGACATCGCGCAGCGCGTGCGCGAACTGACCGACGGCAAGGGCGTCGACGTCGTGTTCGACAGCGTCGGCAAGGACACCTTCGACGCGTCGCTGAACGCGCTCAGGCGCCGCGGGCTGATGGTGTGCGTCGGCACCGCGTCGGGCCCGATTCCGCCGTTCAATCCGCAGCTGCTCGCGATGAAGGGCTCGCTCTACCTGACGCGCCCGGCGCTCGCCGACTACATTGCCGATCCGGCCGAGAAGGCGGAGCTGGCGGGCGAGCTGTTCGGCCACGTCGCCGCGGGGCGCATCCGGATCGAGATCAACCAGCGCTACGCGCTGGAGGACGCGGTGCGCGCGCATCGCGACCTGGAGAGCGGCCAGACCACCGGTTCGTCGGTCTTCGAGATCTGAGGAGGCGGCCATGCGAGTCGAACCGCTCACCTGTGCGATCGGCGCGGAACTGCACGGCGTCAGCCTCGCCGATGCCGTGCACGACGACGGCCTGTTCGCCGAACTCCGCGCGCTGCTGCTGACACACCGCGTGCTGTTCCTGCGTGACCAGGACATCACGCGCGCCGAGCACGTCGCGTTCGCGCGGCGCTTCGGCGAGCTGGAGGATCACCCGGTCGCCGGCAGCGACCCCGAGCATCCGGGCCTCGTGCGGATCTACAAGTCGCCGGACCAGCCGAACGACCGCTACGAGAACGCGTGGCACAGCGATGCGAGCTGGCGCGTGGCGCCGCCGTTCGGCTGCGTGCTGCGCTGCGTCGAGTGCCCGCCGGTCGGCGGCGACACGCTGTGGGCGAACATGGTGCTCGCGTACGAGAACCTGCCGGCGCACGTGAAGCAGCAGATCGACGGGTTGCGCGCGCGGCACAGCATCGAGGCGAGCTTCGGCGCGGCGATGCCGATCGACCAGCGGCTCGCGCTGAAGGCGCAGTACCCGGACGCCGAGCACCCGGTCGTGCGCACGCACCCCGAGACGGGCGAGAAGGTGCTGTACGTGAACGCGTTCACGACGCACTTCACGAACTTCCATACGCCGGAGCGCGTGCGCTTCGGGCAGGACGCGAACCCGGGCGCGGGCCAGCTGCTGCAGTACCTGGTCAGCCAGGCATACATCCCCGAATACCAGGTGCGCTGGCGCTGGCGGAAGAACAGCGTCGCGCTTTGGGACAACCGCAGCACCCAGCACTACGCGGTGATGGACTACCCGCCGTGCGTGCGCAGGATGGAACGCGCGGGGATCATCGGCGACGCGCCGTTCTGAGCCCGCCACGCACCCGCCTACAACGATTCAAACTGGAGGACGACATGCAATTTCTCGACGATTCGCTGCACCCGGAAAACCAGGACAAGGTGGTGATCACGGTCGCGCCGTACGGCCCCGAATGGATGCCGGCGGATTTCCCCGAAGACATCCCGGTGACGATGGACGAGCACGTGCAGAAGGCCGTGGACTGCTACAACGCGGGCGCCACCGTGCTGCACCTGCACGTGCGCGAGCCCGACGGCAAGGGCAGCAAGCGGCTGTCGAAATTCAACGAGCTGCTCGGCCGGCTGCGCGACGCGGTGCCCGACATGATCCTGCAGGTGGGCGGCTCGATCTCGTTCGCGCCGGAAGGCGACGGCGCCGAGGCGAAGTGGCTGTCCGACGACACGCGCCACATGCTTGCCGAGCTGAGCCCGAAGCCCGACCAGGTGACGGTCGCGATCAACACGGTGCAGATGAACATCACCGAGCTGATGAACCGCCGCGACATCGCCGGCACGTCGCTGAACGAGGCCGCCTACTGGGAGGCGTATCGCGAGATGACCGTGCCGGCCGGCCCCGGCTGGGTGGAGGAGCACCTGCGCCGGCTGCAGGCGGCCGGCATCCAGCCGCATTTCCAGCTCACCGGCATGCATTCGCTGGAGACGCTCGAGCGGATGATCCGCCGCGGCGTCTATCGGGGCCCGCTGAACGTCACGTGGGTCGGCATCGGCGGCGGGTTCGACGGCCCGAACCCGTACAACTTCATGGAGTTCGTGCGGCGCTGCCCGGACGGCGCGTGCATCACGCTCGAATCGCTGATGAAGAACGTGCTGCCGATCAACACGATCGCGATGGCGATGGGGCTGCATCCGCGCTGCGGGATCGAGGACACGATCATCGACCAGAAGGGCAACCGGATGACGTCGGTGCAGCAGGTCGAGCAGTGCGCGCGGATCGCGCGCGAACTCGGCCGCGAGATCGCGACCGGCCGCGAAGCGAAGGCGATCTACCGGATCGGCTTGCAGTACGACGGCGTCGACGAGACGCTCGCGCAGCTCGGCATGGCGCCGAACCGCCGGCCGGGCCAGGTGAACGTGCCGCTGCGCGCGGCCTGACGCGGCGCGCATCCGGGCGGATGGCCAGCCGGCCCGCCGCCCGCCGATCGTTTGCGCGCGGCGCCCACCCTTGCGCATCGCGCAAGGCGGACTCCGGCACACGGAGCGGGGCCGCGCAAACCGTGCCGACGCGCTAGTGCATCACGGCGCACGGCACCGGAGGAGACACGCATGCTGATTCATCACGTCGAGCCGTCGATGCCGGGCGTGGCCGAGGTTCGCGGCCGCGCGCCCGCATTCGCGTGGCTCGTGTTCGGGCTGACCGTCGGCCTGTTGCTGTCCGATTACATGTCGCGGCAGGTGCTCAACGCCGTGTTTCCGCTGCTGAAGCACGCATGGGGGCTCAGCGATACGCAGCTCGGCTCGCTGAGCGGGATCGTCGCGCTGCTGGTCGGCGTGCTGACGTTTCCGCTGTCGGTGCTCGCCGACCGCTTCGGCCGCGTGCGCAGCATCGTGCTGATGGCCGCGCTGTGGAGCGTCGCGACGCTCGGCTGCGCGCTGTCGACCAACTACGCGGAAATGCTCGTCGCGCGCGGGTTCGTCGGGCTCGGCGAGGCCGCATACGGCAGCGTCGGCATCGCGCTGATCCTGAGCATCTTTCCGGTGCAGCTGCGCGCGACGCTGACCGGCGCGTTCATGGCCGGCGGCGCGTTCGGCTCGGTGTTCGGGATGGCGCTCGGTGGCGTGGTCGGCGCGCACCTCGGCTGGCGCTGGTCGTTCGGCGTGATGGCCGCGCTCGGGCTCGTGCTGCTGGTCGCGTACCGCTGCGCCGTCACCGAGCGGCGGCTCGCCGCGTGCCGGCCCGAGCCGTGCCGCCGCGACCCGCATGCGCCGCGCGACGTGCGCGGCAGCCTGCGCGTGCTGATGACGGGACTGTTTTCATCGCGCTCGGTGGTCTGCGCATACGTCGGCAGCGGGCTGCACCTGTTCGTGCCGGGCGCGCTGTTCGCGTGGCTGCCGAGCTACCTGAACCGCGACTACGCGATGGCGCCCGACCGGGCCGCGGTGCTCGCGGCGGGCTTCGTGCTGATCGCGGGCATCGGGATGGTCGGCTGCGGGATCGTCACCGACCGGATCGGCAAGGCCGACGGCTCCCGCAAGTGGCTGACCGCGATCACCTATTGCCTGCTGACGTGCGGCAGCCTCGCGCTCGCGTTCCGGCTGCCGCCCGGGCCGCTGCAGCTCGCGCTGATCGGCATCGGGATGCTGGTCGGCGCGGGCGCGTCCGGCGCATCGGGTGCGATGGTCGCGAACCTGACGCCGGCCGCGATCCACGCATCGGCGTTCGCGACGCTCACGCTCGCGAACAACCTGCTCGGCATGGCGCCCGGGCCGCTGCTGACCGGCTGGGTCGCCGATCACGTGGGGCTCGGTGCCGCGCTGCAATGGATTCCCGCCGTGCCGCTCGCGGCCGCGGCGATTTTCGCGATCGGGCGCGCAAGCTACGTGGCCGATCTCGCTCACCTCGAACGCGCGCGGCCCATGCCCGCGCATTCCTGAACCGAACCCCCATGGAGGCTGCATGACCCTGGCGAATTCGCCCACCATCCTGATCGTGCCCGGCTTGCGCGATCACGTCGAAGACCACTGGCAGACGCATCTCGAACGACGGCTGCCGAATGCGCGTTCGGTCGCGCCGCTCGAACGCGACAAGCTGAGCCGGGCCGCGCGGGTCGCGGCGCTCGATGCCGCGCTCGCGGCCATCGACGGGCCGGTGATCCTCGTCGCGCACAGCGCGGGCGTGATGATCACCGTGCACTGGGCGCGGCAGGCGACGCGCGCGATCCAGGGCGCGCTGCTCGCGACGCCGGCCGATCTGGACGAGCCGATGCCGGACGGCTATCCGACGATGGATGCGCTCGACGCGCACGGCTGGACGCCCGTGCCGACGCAGCGCCTGCCGTTTCCGAGCCTCGTCGCCGCGAGCCGCAACGATCCGCTCGCGCGGTTCGAACGCGTGGAGGCGCTGGCCGCCGGCTGGGGCAGCCAGGTCGTCGATCTGGGCGAGGTCGGCCATCTGAACCCGGCTTCCGGTTACGGCGAGTGGCCGGGCGCTGCCGCGTTGATTGCCGAATTGCAGGCGTCGAGCAAGCATTGATGCGCCGATGCAGGACAGTCGGACGGGGTGCCCAACCGTGACCTGACAATCACCTGACAATGTCTGATGATATGTTATATCATCGTCGATCCGCGTCGCCGCCCGGCGTGTCCCGACCTCGTGGCACCCCTGGCACGCGACGGTAACCACACGAAGATCGACCAGACGTGACGAAAACAAAACGACCGCCGGCATGGGGCGAACGGCGACAGGCGAGGCCGCACCTGCGCGATGCTGCGTGGAGCATGCGGGCACGACGCCGCTGCACCACGATGCTGACCTGCGCAATGGCGGCTTCCGGCGCGCTCGCGGTCGAACCTGCCGAACCCGCCACCGCGCAAGACGACAAACACGCACTGCCGACGATCAACGTCACCGCGCGTAACGTCCCCGCCGATCCGCTCACGCAACCGCTGGAAACCGGCTCGCGGCTCGGTCTCGCGAGCCTCGACACGCCGGCAAGCGTCGAAACCGTCACGGCCGCTGCGATCGACGCGCGCGGCGACCGCACGGTGCTCGACGCCGTCACCCGTGCGACCGGTTTCACCAACGCGGCCGCGCCCGGCAACGGCGGCACCGCGCTCGGCGTGCGCGGCTTCCGCGGCCAGGAATCGGTGATGACGCTGCTCGACGGCGTCCGGCTGCTCCCGGCCGCGGGCACGATCACGTTCCCGTTCGACACGTGGTCGGTCGACCGCATCGAGGTGCTGCGCGGCCCGGCGTCGGTGCTGTACGGCGAAGGGGCGATCGGCGGCGTCGTGAACGTCGTGCCGAAGCGCCCGCAGCGCACGCGCGAGACCACGCTGCAAGCAGGCATCGGCGCCGACGGCGCGAAGCGCCTTGCGTTCGATACGACGGGCGCACTCGGCCCGCGCCTGTCGTACCGCTTCTACCTGAGCGACGCGCGCGCCAACGGCCTCGCCGAACGGGCCGACACGCACACGACCGCGTTCGGCGGCGCGCTGAAGTTCGACGTGAGCCCGCGCCTCACGCTGACGCTGGATTACGACTATGGCCGCCAGATGCCCGCGACGTACTTCGGCGTGCCGGCCCCGAACGGCGTGCTCGACCCGACGCTGCGCAAGATCAACTACAACGTCGGCGACGCGACGATCACGTACTACGACCAGTGGACGCGGCTGTCCGCCACCTATCGGCCGGCCGCCGGCGTGACGATCGACAACCAGGTCTACTACCTGACGTCCAATCGCCACTGGCGCAATGCGGAAGCCTATGCGCTGGATGCCGCGACCGGCCGCGTCACACGCGGCGACTACCTCGAACTCCACCATCACCAGCGGCAGGTCGGCGACCGGCTGAGCGCGCGCGTCGACGGGCAGCTGTTCGGCCGCGCGAACCGCTTCGTCGTCGGCACGGAGTTCAACCAGATCACGTTCGAAGGGATCAACAATGCGCCGTACGGCGGCGAATCGACGGTGAACGCGCACGGCTTCGATCCCGGCGCATTCACGAGCCCGGACCCGACGGTGCCGCAGTTCCGCACCCGCACGCGCCAGGCCGCCGTGTTTGCCGAGAACCGTCTCGAAGTGCTGCCGCGCCTCGCGTGGGTGAGCGGTCTGCGCTACGACCACATCGCGTTCCACCGCGAGCAGGCGGCAACCGGCGCCGGCTTCGACAAGCGCTTCGCGCATCTCGGCTGGCGCACGGGCTTCGTCTATGAAATCGCGCCGACGCTCACCGCCTATGCGCAGTACACGACGGGGGCGGAAGGGCTGGGCTCGCTCGTGACGCTGTCCGCGTCGCAGGCGAACTTCCGGCTGGCGACCGGCGAGCAGTGGGAAGCGGGCGTCAAGCAGACGCTCTTCGACGGCCGCGCATACTGGACGTTCGCCGTCTACGACATCACGAAGCGCAACCTCCTGAGCACCGATCCGTTCAATCCCGCGCTGCGCCAGCAGGTCGGCCGGCAGTCGTCGCGCGGCGTCGAGCTGACGGGCGGGGCGCGGCTGCCGCACGGCGTGACGGTCGACGCGAACGTCGCGCTGCTGCGCGCGCGGTACGACGAATTCAACCAGACGATCGGCGGCGTCGCGCATTCCCGCGCGGGCAACGTGCCGTCCAACGTGCCGCAGCAGAGCGCGAACCTGTGGCTCGGCTGGGCATTCGCCGAACGCTGGCAGGCGAACGCCGGCGTGCGCTACGTCGGGCCCACGTACGGCGACGACGCGAATCGCGTGTCGATTCCGTCGTATACGCTGTTCGATGCGTCGCTGCGGTGGCAGGCGACGTCGCGCACCGATTTCGCGCTGTATCTGCGCAACCTCGCGAATCGCACCTACGCGGTGACGACGTCGAACGGCGGCGAGCAGTGGCTGCTCGGCCCGTCGCGCTCGGCGCAGCTTGTCGCGACGATGCGGTTCTGACGCGGCCGCCGTCGGCGCAGGCGCTCGATCGACCGCCTGCGCCGATGGCCGCGCGGCGCGGCCGGCGTGGATCAGGCCCATTTCCCGATTCTTTGTTGTCTGACGTCTAAACACGAAAGCTTCGTCGCGCAGGCACGACGACGATCCCGAAGGCGTTTTGTCAGGGAAACTCCCATCCCATCCGCGGCGCTTTTTTGTTGACGGACATCGTATAACAAAGTCATGATTTCCCGAAAGAAAGGTCCCATCCACCTGACCGCAAGAGAGGAGACATGAACTCATCCAGGATCGCGCGCCGCGTCCGCCGCATCGCGCTGGCGCTTGGCTTCACGCTGTCCGCCGCGGCGGCTGTCGCCGCGCCGGTGTCGATCAACGTCGTCGACGTCGCGGGCAACCTGCAGCTCACGCAGAAGGCGATCGAGGCATTCCGGGACAAGAACCCGAACCTCGTGTCGACCGTCACGTTCACGAACGCGCCCGCACCGCAGCTGCCGGGCAAGATCAAGGCGATGCAGGCCGCCGGCCGCTCCGACATCGACCTCGTGCTGACCGGCACCGACGCGCTCGCGGCCGGCATCGAGCAGAGCCTGTGGCTGAAGATCCTGCCGGACCACACCGGCGCGTTCCCGGGCGTGCTCGACAAATACGCGCCGGGCCCGCGCAAGATGCAGGACCTCGCGCAGGGCTTCGGCCTCGAAGTCACGTACATGCCGGCCGGGCCGCTCCTCGAATACAACCCGGCGAAGGTCGGCGATCCGCCGAAGACGCCCGAGCAGCTGCTGGCGTGGTGCAAGGCGCATCCGAACAAGCTGATCTACGCGCGCCCGGCGAACTCCGGCCCGGGCCGCACGTTCCTGATGGGCCTGCCGTACGTGCTCGGCGACAAGAATCCGCAGGACCCGATCAACGGCTGGGACAAGACCTGGGCGTTCCTCAAGGCCCTGAACGACTGCGTCCCGTACTACCCGGGCGGCACGTCGGCGGTGATGAAGGAACTGGGCGAGGGCACCCGCGACATGACGGTGACGGTCACTGGCTGGGACCTGAACCCGCGCGCGCTCGGCATCGTGCCGGCCGAGTTCCGGGTGCAGGCGTTCGACAACATGACGTGGGTGAACGACGCGCACTTCATGGTGATCCCGAAGGGCGTGCCGAAGGAAAAGCTCGACGTGCTGTTCAAGCTGATGAGCTTCCTGCTCGAACCGGCGCAGCAGGCGATGACCTTCGACGACGGCTACTTCTATCCGGGCCCGGCGGTGAAGGGCGTGACGCTCGAGATGGCGCCCGCGCACAGCCAGGACGTGATCCGGAAGTTCGGCCGCCCCGAGTACGCGAAGCTGCTCGCCGAGCGCCCGCACGTGCAGCCGCTCAACGCTCAGGCGATGGTCGCCGCGTTCCAGAAGTGGGACCGCGAGATCGGCTCGCAGAAGTCGAAGTAACAACGCACCGCGAACCGAAGTAACGCACGCATGACAAGGCGGGCGCTGCGGCGCCCACGCCATCGGAGGCAGTCAGGAACGTGATGAAGCACACTTTCGAACAGCTGCGTCTCGACGCGGTATCCCGCAGCTTCACCAGTGCGGAAGGCGCGCAGGTCGCCGCGCTGCGCGGGCTCGATCTCGACATCCGGCGCGGCGAGTTCATCGCGCTGCTCGGCCCGTCCGGCTGCGGCAAGTCGACGGCGCTCAACTGCATCGCGGGCCTGCAGCCGCTCACCAGCGGCGGCATCTGGCTCGACGACGCGCGCATCGACGTGCTGCCGCCCGAGCGCCGCGGCTTCGGGATGGTGTTCCAGAACTACGCGTTGTTCCCGCATATGTCGGTGCTCGACAACGTCGGCTTCGGCCTGAAGATGCGCGGCGTGTCGCGGCAGGAAACCGGCCGGCGCGCGAAAGCGGCGCTCGAGCTCGTGCAGCTCGTCGGCCACGAAGGCAAGCTGCCCGGCCAGCTGTCGGGCGGCCAGCAGCAGCGCGTCGCGATCGCGCGGGCGATCGTGATCGAGCCGCCGCTCGTGCTGATGGACGAGCCGCTGTCGAACCTCGACACCAAGCTGCGCATCGAGATGCGCGCGGAGATCCGCCGCATCCACACGCAGCTCGAACGCGCGACGATCTACGTGACGCACGACCAGGACGAGGCGCTGTCGATGGCCGACCGCATCGTCGTGATGAAGGAGGGCGTGGTGCAGCAGGTCGCGTCGCCGAAGGAGGTGTACACGCGGCCGCGCAACCTGCACGTCGCGCGCTTCATGGGCTATCGCAACGTGCTGCCGTTCACGCTCGAAGGCATGGCGGGCGAGCACGTGGCGCTCGCCGCGTCGGGTGTGCGGCTCACCGGCGTGCCGATGGCCGGCTTCGACCGCAAGGACGTCGCGGTCGCGCTGCGCCCCGACGATTTCGAGCGGGCCGGAGCCGACGACGACAATGCATTCGACGTCACCGTCGATGCGGTGGAGTACGGCGGCCGCGATTCGCTGATCCTTGCGACCGCGCCGTTCGGCCGGATCTGGGCGCGGGTGGCCGGCGAGTTCGCCGATGGCGAGCGGCTGCGGCTGCGGGTCGCGCCGTCGCGCACGCTCGTCTACCCGGGAGAAACGTCGTGAGCACGCTCGCCGCGCCCGGCGCGCCGCGCGACGCGAAAGGCTGGCTCGTCACGCCCGCGCTCGGGTTCATCGTCGCGCTGTTCATCTATCCGTTCGCGTACGGCCTCGCGCTGTCGTTCCAGCCGACCAACGGCGGCGGCGCGTTCGCGAACTACCTGCAGTTCTTCACCGACGCCGCGATGTGGCCGACCGTGATCGTCACGCTGAAGCTCGCGGTGCCGGCGACGCTGATCAACGTCGGCGTGTCGGTGCCGGTCGCGTTCGCGCTGCGCCGCAGTTCGCCGTACCAGAAGGTCGTGACGACGCTGCTCGTGATCCCCGTCACGCTCGGCACGGTGCTGATCGCCGACGGGATGCTCACGTACTTCGGCCCGAACGGCTGGTTCCCGCAGGCGCTGCAGGGGCTGCACCTGTACACGGACGAGGTGCGCCTCACGCACAACTACTGGGGCGTGCTGCTGTCGCTGATCGTGTCGGGTTTTCCGTTCGCATTCCTGCTGATGCTGTCGTACATCAGCGGCATCGACCCGACGCTCGCGCGCGCGGCGGCGACCCTCGGCGCGAGCCCGTGGCAGCAGTTCCGGCAGATCTATCTGCCGCTGCTGGTGCCGGGGCTGACGATGGCCGCGTGCCTGTCGTTCGTGCAGGCGTTCTCGGTGTTCCCGTCGGCCGTGCTGCTCGGCGCGCCGGCCGGCCCGACGCGCGTGATCTCGATCGCCGCGGCCGAAGCCGCGTTCGAGAGCTACGACTACTCGCTCGCGTCGGCGATCGCGATGGTGATGGGCTTCGTGCAGCTGGTGGTGGTGGCGTCGATGCTCGGCGCGCGCCGTTTCTTCTATACGGGGCCGGTGACGGGAGGCAAGGGCTGATGGCGACCGACAATCATGCCGCGCAAACGTGGCCGGCGCAGCCCGGCGAGCACGACCGACACGACGCGCGGCGCGAGGGCGGCACGCGGCCCGTCAACGCGATGAAACCGCAGAAGGTGCGCGGCAACCTGGGCGCCCGCGCGTGGAAGGCGCTGGTGTGGGGCGTGATGGCGCTGTTCCTGCTGAACGTGATGCTGCTGATCGCGACGGTCGCGGTGAACTCCGTCGCGACGCGCTGGTTCGGCACGCCGCTGCCGCAGGGCTTCACGCTGCACTGGTACGCGAAGGCGTGGGAGGACTTCCAGCTCGCGAGCGTGCTGTGGGTAACGGTCGAGGTGGTCGGCGCGGTGGTGCTGCTGTCGATCGCGCTCGGCGTGCCGGCCGCGTATGCGCTCGCGCGCGTGCAGTTTCCCGGCAAGCGCTTCGCGCTGCTGGTGTTCCTGCTGCCGCTGATGGTGCCGCCCGTCACGTACGGCATCCCGATGGCGACCGTGATGTACAAGGTCGGGCTCGCGGGCACGCTGCCCGGCGTGATCCTCGCGAACCTCGTGCCGGCGCTGCCGTTCGTGATCCTCGTGATGACGCCGTTCATCGAGCAGATCGACCCGAACCTCGAAGCGGCCGCGCGCATCTTCGGCGCGAACACGTGGCGCTATTTCCGCTACGTGCTGCTGCCGCTGCTGGTGCCCGGCATGCTCGCGGCGGGGCTGCTCGTGCTGGTGCGCACGATCGGGATGTTCGAGCTGACGTTCTTCACGGCCGGGCCGAGCACGCAGACGCTCGTCGTCGCGCTGTACTACGCGGTGTTCTCGACCGGCGTGCGCGCGCCGCAGTCGATCGACGCGATGGCGATGATCTACATGGCGATCACGCTCGTGTGGGTCGTGATCGCGCTGCAGTTCGTGAGCCCGACGCAGCTCGTGAGCCGCGTGAAGCAGGAGCGGCAGTAGGGGGCGGGAGGGCACGAAGGCGCGCTCGTCGCGTGCGCGGAGGAGCCGGCCGCCGTGCAATTGGTTACAAATGGATACCGTACACGGGGCGCGAACGTTGCAGACTACGTCGCATACGGGCTCACGGCCGGCGCCTTCGTGGTGCGCGCGCCGTGCGCTTCCAGACGCTCACCACCCAATCACGGTCATCCATGAAGTTTTCCACGCTGTTGACGCTCGGCCTTTCGACGACGCTGCTCGCCGCCTGCAACCTGTTCCACGACGGCCCCGGCGCGCGCGACGTCGACGCGGCCGTGCGCCGCGCGCTCGAGGCCGAGAACCACGGCGGCCTCAACGCGCTGCTCGGCCAGCCGCTGCCAGTGTCGGCCGACGTCGTGTCGGTCAAGCCGGACGGCGACTGCAAGAAGGTCGGCGAGCGCACCTATACGTGCAACGTCGTGTTCACGTGGCGCGCCGCCGACCCGGGCGACGCGCCGTCGCGCGCGGAGCTGACGTTCGTGCAGGGCGCCGACGGCGCATGGCAGACGTCGGGCGTCGACGCGGCGCTCGCGACGGGCGCCGCGAAATCGCTGATCGACCGGATCGGCAAGGCTTGGCCGCCGGCCACACCGGCCAGCGCGGCGTCGGCCGCCCGGTAACGCGGCGACGGGTTTCCCCATGCACGCGGCCCCGACATCAGGGAAAACCCTTATTTGAGATATAATATCGACCTCGAAGAAAGGTCGAATCATGCCTGAACGTTTCCAAGCCATTGAAAGAATTGTCTTTTCGCTGATCTGCATGTCGGCGGTCGTGTGCTCCGCGTTCCTCGCGTACGCCCAGCATCCGGAGATCAAGGACGCGCTGCATCAAGGCGAAGCGCTGATGCGCGAAAGCGCGAAGTATTCGGTCGTCTGCGCGCCGACGTCGGCCGATCCGTGCGTCGAGATGTCCGCTTACTGATCCCGATCGCGTCACTTCCGCGTGCGCGTGCAATGCGCCCACGCGCTGCATCCCGCCAGCAAGCTCCCCCTGCAAGCCGCAGCCGCTTTCCACGAAGCGCCTCGTCCGTGCGCAATGCCGCACGCGATGCAACGCCCCGGTGCGGGCTGGCGCCGCGTTCCCCGCAATTCCGCGATGAACCGACAATTCCGCCCGAATTCAACAGCAAGAAACGGAACGCTCGCACGTCGAGATGTGACCAGACTGACGACTGGTCAATCCGAACACGAGAAGAAACAATGAACGTGCTTGCAAACAAGGTCGCCATCGTCACCGGCGCCAGTTCCGGAATTGGACGCGCGACCGCGTTGCTTTTCGCGCGCGAGGGCGCAGCGGTAGTCGTTGGGGCCCGTCGCAAGGCCGAGTTGGAAAGCCTGGTGACGGAAATCACCGCACTTGATGGAACGGCGATATCCGTCGCGGGCGACGTCAGGGATGAGACCTATGCGCGGACGCTCGTTCAGACGGCCGTCGACCGCTTCGGCGGCCTGGACATTGCGTTCAACAACGCGGGGACGCTGGGCGAAATGGGCCCCACGCCACACATATCCGAGACGGGTTGGAGCGAGACGATTGCCACCAATCTCACGAGCGCGTTCCTCGGCGCGAAGCATCAGATCCCCGCGATGATGCTGCGCGGCGCCGGAAGCGTCATCTTCACTTCGACTTTCGTCGGGTACACGGTCGGCTTCCCCGGCGTCGCGGCCTATGCCGCCAGCAAGGCGGGATTGATCGGCTTGACCCAGTCACTCGCCGCGGAATTCGGACCGAACGCCATTCGCGTCAACGCAATCCTTCCTGGTGGCGTCGACACCCCGATGGGGCGAACAATGAGCGCGTCGCCCGAAGCCATGGCGCATGTGGCCGGACTCCACGCGCTCAAACGTATTGCAACGCCGGAAGAACTTGCGCAGTCGGTCCTCTACATGGCTTCCAGCGCCTCTTCATTCATGACCGGCGGGGCGCTGCTGGTCGATGGAGGGGTATCGATCAATCGCACCTGATGCATGCGTCGCAGGCCATGCGGGCCGCAACGATCGCGGCCCGCGACGCGTGCGGACACTAGCTTGCCGTCACCACGTTGCGCGGCGCGCCGTCCTGAAACGCGGCGACGTTCTCCACCAGTTGATCCGCGAGTGCCTGCACGGCCTCGTCGCTCGCCCATGCGACATGCGGCGTGAGGATGAACCCCGGATGCGACAGGATCGCGTGGAACGGATGCCCGGCCGGCAGCGGTTCCTCGGTGACGACGTCGAACCCCGCCCCCGAAATCTGCCCTGACTGCAACGCGTCGACCAGCGCCGCTTCGTCGACGAGCCCGCCGCGCGCGGTATTGATCACGAGCGGCCGGCGCGTCATCCGCGCGAACGCGGCCGCATCGATCAGATGCCGGGTCGCGGGCGTGAGCGGGCAGTGCAGCGTGAGGATGTCGCTGTCGCGCAGCAGCGCATCGAGCGGCACGTAGCCGGCCGCCGCATCGCCGCGCTCACCATGCTCGGCGAACAGCACCCGCATGTCGAGCGCCCGCGCGATACCGGCCACCGCACGCCCGAGCACGCCGTCGCCGACGATGCCGAGCGTCGCCCCCGCCAGGTCGCGGATCGGAAAATCGAAGAAGCAGAACTGGCCGCTGTCGAGCCAGCGGCCCGCGCGCACCGCGTCGCGATAAGCGACGAGGCTGCGGCGCAGCGCGAAGATCAGCGCGAACGTGTGCTCCGGCACCGTGCGCGCCGCGTAGCCGCGGATGTTGCTCACGACGATGCCGCGCGCCGCGCACGCGTGCAGGTCGACGTTGTCGGTGCCGGTTGCGGCGATCGCGACCAGCCGCAGGCGCCGCGCGGCCGCGAGCGCAGCCGCGTCGAGCCGCACCTTGTTGGTGATCACGATCTCCGCGTCGCGGATCCGCTCGGCCACCTCGCTCGCTGCCGTGCGCTCGAACGTGTGCAGCGCATGCGGAAACGCAAACGGCTTCAGGACGGTGTGCGGCGACAGCGTCGCGCGATCGAGAAAGACGATCTTCACGGGAGGGGGAGAGAAGGACATGGCGGCGCCTGTGGGTCGGTGACATGCGTCCGGCGGACGCGGGAAGGGCACGATTGTGCGCGTCGCGCGGCCGCGCGACTTGCTCGATGCGCGACCCTGCTTGCCGATCCGGAAAGCCGCCGCGAACGAGCGATCTGGCGCGGCGCGCCGCGCATCGCGCGAGCCTTTCCATTCCGGAAAGGCAGCTTGAGCATCGATCGATATTCGGGCCGCGCGATCCCGGTCATGATCGCCGTCATCGACAACACGCTTTCGGAGACGACGATGACGCGACCGCTGGATGGCATCCGCGTGCTGGAACTCGGGCAACTGATCGCCGGGCCGTTCGCGGGCCGAATGCTCGCCGAGTTCGGCGCCGACGTGATCAAGGTGGAACCGCCAGGCACCGGCGACCCGCTGCGCAAGTGGCGGATGCTGCACGACGGCACGTCGGTGTGGTGGGCCGCGCAATCGCGCAACAAGTCGTCGCTGACGCTCGACCTGCGCACGCCGGAAGGGCAGGACGTGATCCGCCGGCTGGTTGCCGACACCGACGTGCTGATCGAGAACTTCCGCCCGGGCACGCTCGAAGGCTGGGGGCTCGGCTGGGACGTGCTGTCGGCGATCAATCCCGGGCTGATCATGCTGCGCGTGTCGGGTTTCGGCCAGAGCGGGCCGTATCGCGACCGGCCGGGCTTCGGCGTCATCGCCGAGGCGATGGGCGGCCTGCGGCACCTGACCGGAGAACCGGGCCGCACGCCGGTGCGCGTCGGCATCTCGCTCGGCGATTCGCTGTCGGCACTGCACGGCGTGATCGGCGTGCTGCTCGCGCTGCGGCATCGCGACCAGCAGGGCGGCAACGGGCAGGTGGTCGACGTCGCGCTGTACGAGTCGGTCTTCAACATGATGGAAAGCCTGCTGCCCGAGTATTCGGTGTTCGGCGCGGTGCGCGAGGCGGCCGGCAGCAGCCTGCCGGGCATCGCGCCGACCAATGCGTACCGCTGCCGCGACGGCCGCTACGCGCTGATCGCCGGCAACGGCGACAGCATCTTCCGGCGGCTGATGGAGCTGATCGGGCGGCCCGATCTCGGCAACGATCCCGCGCTCGCGCACAACGACGGCCGCGTCGCGCAGGTCGCGCGCATCGACGCGGCGATCGGCGAATGGAGCGCGCGCCACGACCTCGACGACGTGCTGGCCGCGCTGAACGACGCGCGGATCCCGTCGGGCCGCATCTACGACGTCGCCGACATCGCGGCCGATCCGCACTACCGCGCACGCGAGATGATCGTCGACGCCACGCTGCCGGACGGCACGCCGGTGAGCGTGCCGGGCATCGTGCCGAAGCTCGGCGCGACGCCGGGGCGCATCGCGCACGCCGCGCCCGCGCTCGGCGCGCACACCGACGCGGTGCTCGATGCGCTCGGCATCGATGCGGCGACGCGCGACGGCTGGCGCGCGCGCGGCGTGATCTGAACCCCAACGGACGAACGGACGACCTGATGATGAAAGGCACACGGCTCTATCTCAACGAAGTCGCGACGCGCGACGGTTTCCAGAACGAGGCGCGCTTCGTCGACACCGACGACAAGATCGCGCTCGTCGACGCGCTGGGCGCATGCGGGTACGCGAAGATCGAGGTGACGTCATTCACGTCGCCGAAGGCGATTCCGGCGCTGCGCGATGCCGAAGCGGTGATGCACGGCATCGCGCGCGCACCGGGCGTCGTCTATACGGTGCTGGTGCCGAACGTGCGCGGCGCCGAACGCGCGCTGTCGTGCCGCGTCGACGAGGTGAATCTCGTGATGTCGGCCAGCGAGACGCACAACCGCGCGAACCTGCGGATGACGCGCGAGCAGTCGTTCGCGCAGTTGCGCGACGTGATCGACGCGGTGCGCGGCACCGGCGTCGCGATCAACGTGTCGCTGTCGACGGCGCTGGGCTGCCCGATGGAAGGCGACGTGCCGGCCGAAGCCGTGCTCGCGTGGATGCAGCGCTTCGCGGATCTCGGCGTGCACGGCTTCACGCTGTGCGACACGACGGGCATGGCGTATCCGTCGCAGGTGCGCGACCTGTGCGAACGCGCGCTGGGCCGCTTCGGCGCGCGCGAACTCACGCTGCACTTCCACAACACGCGCGGCATGGCGCTCGCGAACACGCTCGCGGCGCTCGACGCGGGCATCGTGCGCTTCGACGCGTCGCTCGGCGGCCTCGGCGGCTGCCCGTACGCGCCCGGCGCGACCGGCAACGTGTGCACCGAGGAGCTCGTGCACATGCTCGCGCTCGACGGCTACGATACGGGCATCGACCTCGCGGCCGTGCTCGACGCGGCCGCGCGGCTGCCGGCGCTGGTCGGCCACGACGTGCCGAGCCAGATCCTGAAGGCCGGCCGCCGTTCGGATCTTCATCCCGCTCCGGCGTTCGCCACCGGCGGCATGCCGGCCCAGCGGGCGTTTTCGTGAGCCTCGACGGCTTTTGCGATCTTCATCACCAGGAGACACACCTATGGCGTTGATCGACCACCTCGATCACCTCGTGCTGACCTGCGTCGACCCCGACGCGACGAAGCACTTCTATACGGAAGTGCTGCAGATGCGGCTCGAATCGTTCGGCGCGGGGCGCATCGCGTTCCGCTTCGGCAACCAGAAGATCAACCTGCACGTGCGCGGCGCGGAGTTCGAGCCGAAGGCGCATCTGCCGGCGCCCGGCGCGCTCGATCTGTGCTTCATCGCAGCGGTGCCGCTCGACGACGTGATCGCGCACCTGAACCGGATGGCCTGGCCGATCGTCGAAGGGCCGGTCGAGCGCACCGGCGCGACGCAGAAGATCCGCTCGGTCTACGTGCGCGACCCGGACCTGAACCTGATCGAGATCTCCGAGCTGATCTGACCCGCGCATAAGGCGCGATTCCGCCGCCGTCCATGCCCGGATGGCGGCGCCCGCCCGTGCGGCGGGGCTTTCCGCACTTTCAACGCGCCGCCGACTGACGGACAATCGGCCATGCCGCGCCGCATGGCTCCCGATCCCCGCCCACCCGCCACACGACACTCGCCATGGTGAACCCGCTTCATTTCGATCTGCAGTCGCTGCGGGTATTCGCGCTGGTCGCGGAGCACGGCAGCCTGACGAAGGCGGCCGAGCACGGCCAGCTCACGCTGTCCGCGGTCAGCAAGCGCATCGCGGAACTCGAGAGCGTGACCGGCAGCGCGCTGTTCGTGCGGCACGCGCGCGGCGTCGAGCTGACGCCCGCCGGACGCGCGCTGCTCGACCATGCGGCGAAGGTGATCGACCAGGTGAACCGCATGGCGCACGAGATGAGCGACTACGTCGCCGGCGTGCGCGGCCATATCCGCGTGTGGGCGAACACCTCCGCGATCGTCCAGTTCCTGCCGGTCGACCTCGCCGCGTTCCTCACGTCCAACCCCGGCATCAAGGTCAGCCTCGAGGAGCGCCTGAGCCACGAGATCGTCGACGCGCTCGCGTCGGGCAAGACCGATCTCGGCGTGTTCGCCGACAACGTGCCCGCGCCCGGCATCGAGCGCCGGTTGTACAGGCGCGACGAGCTCGTGCTGCTGGTGCCGCGCGGCCACCGCTTCGCGGAACGCGGGACGGTGCGATTCGCCGAGACGCTGGACGACGACTACGTCGGGCTCAGCGACGGCAGCTCGCTGCTGGCCCGGATGACCGATGCCGCGTTCGCGGCCGAGCGCTCGCTGAAGCTGCGCATCCAGGTGTCGAATTTCGACGGGGTCAGCCGGATGATCGAGGCGGGGCTCGGCATCGGCATCCTGCCGCGCGACGCGGTGACCACCGAGCGCGCCGGGTCGCGGCTGTGCGTGGTGAAGCTCGACGACGCGTGGGCGATGCGCACGCTGTGGGTCGGCGTGAAGGCGGGCAGCGTGCTGACGACGGATATCGCGAAGCTGTTCGATTTCATGTCGGCGCGCTGAGCGCGGGATACAAGCCGCCTCCAGCAGCCGAAAGCACGTTTCGCATTGCGGAATCCACTTCGAATTCCCGCGGCATTCCTTTTTCGCCGCTTGAAAATCTGTTTTGCATCGCAAAACGCGAAGCTTATCTCATTGAAAAACAAGAGAAAATTGCGTCTTATGTCTTATATAAGACATCATCGAAACGCATCGGGGCGGCGTTACTATTTGGTCATGCAGTTCGCTTCGCCAGACGGGGCGGCACGCTGAACCCTTTACTCAATCGCGCTTTGCTCTCAGGAGATAGACATGGCCCAGTATCAAGACGACATCAAGGCAGTTGCCGGTTTGAAAGAGACCCACGGCAGCGCATGGGATGCCATCAATCCCGAGTATGCCGCCCGCATGCGTGCCCAGAACAAGTTCAAGACGGGCCTGGACATCGCCAAGTACACCGCCGGGATCATGCGCGCCGACATGGCCGCCTACGACGCCGATCCGTCGAAGTACACCCAGTCGCTCGGCTGCTGGCACGGCTTCATCGGCCAGCAGAAGATGATCTCCATCAAGAAGCACTTCAACAGCACCGAACGCCGCTACCTGTACCTGTCCGGCTGGATGGTGGCCGCGCTGCGCTCCGAGTTCGGCCCGCTGCCGGACCAGTCGATGCACGAGAAGACCTCCGTCAGCGCGCTGATCCGCGAGCTGTACACCTTCCTGCGCCAGGCCGACGCCCGTGAGCTGGGCGGCCTGTTCCGCGAGCTGGACGCGGCCGAAGGCCCGGCCAAGGCCGCCATCCAGGCAAAGATCGACAACCACGTCACCCACGTCGTGCCGATCATCGCCGACATCGACGCAGGCTTCGGCAACGCCGAGGCGACCTACCTGCTGGCCAAGCAGTTCATCGAAGCGGGCGCCTGCTGCATCCAGATCGAGAACCAGGTGTCCGACGAGAAGCAGTGCGGTCACCAGGACGGCAAGGTCACCGTGCCGCACGAGGACTTCCTGGCCAAGATCCGCGCGATCCGCTATGCGTTCCTGGAACTGGGCGTGGACGACGGCATCATCGTGGCCCGTACCGACTCGCTGGGCGCCGGCCTGACCAAGCAGATCGCCGTGACCCACACGCCGGGCGACCTGGGCGACCAATACAACGCGTTCCTCGATTGCGAAGAACTGTCGGCCGACCAGCTGGGCAACGGTGACGTCATCATCAAGCGCGACGGCAAGCTGCTGCGTCCGAAGCGCCTGCCGAGCAACCTGTTCCAGTTCCGCGCCGGCACGGGCGAGGCGCGCTGCGTGCTGGATTGCATCACGTCGCTGCAAAACGGCGCCGACCTGCTGTGGATCGAAACCGAAAAGCCGCATATCGCGCAGATCGGCGGCATGGTCAGCGAGATTCGCAAGGTCATCCCGAACGCCAAGCTGGTGTACAACAACAGCCCGTCGTTCAACTGGACGCTGAATTTCCGCCAGCAGGCGTATGACGCGATGAAGGCCGCGGGCAAGGACGTGTCGGCCTTCGACCGCGCGCAGCTGATGAGCGTGGAATACGACCAGACCGAACTGGCGGCGCTCGCCGACGAGAAGATCCGCACGTTCCAGGCCGACGCATCGCGCGAAGCCGGCATCTTCCACCACCTGATCACGCTGCCGACGTACCACACCGCCGCGCTGTCGACCGACAACCTGGCCAAGGAATACTTCGGCGAGCAGGGCATGCTGGGTTACGTGGCGGGCGTGCAGCGCAAGGAAATCCGTCAGGGCATCGCGTGCGTCAAGCACCAGAACATGTCCGGCTCGGACATCGGCGACGACCACAAGGAGTATTTCAGCGGCGACGCGGCGCTGAAGGCGGCGGGCAAGGACAACACGATGAACCAGTTCTGATACCGGTCGTAACCGCAGGCGAAACGCCAACCCGTCACGGGTTGGCGTTTTTTTTGTCCGGTCACACCGGATTGATTTCGTCCTGGCTGCGCCGCGTGGTCAGCGGCCCGAGCACGCGCAGCGTAATCGCGACGATCCCGAGCGCTACCGAGATCACGCCGAACATCGCGCCCGCGCCATAATGGCCGAGCACCGGCAGCAGGATGAACGGCAGCGCGCCGCTGACGATGCGCGACAGCGAATAGGTGCTGCCGATCGCGGTCGAGCGCACGCGCGCCGGGAAGATCTCCGCCTGATAGACGTGGTACGCGTTGCTGAACACGTTCGACGCGCAGGTCGTCAACACGCCGAAGCAGACGATCAGCGCGGTGTTGCCCGAATACGCGAAGCACAGGCCGAACGCGGCGATCGACAGGATCGACCCGATCACCAGCGTGCGGCGCTCGATCCAGTTGAGCAGCGGAATCGACAACAGCGAGCCGATCGGATAACCGAGGAACGACAGCGCGATGAACAGCGTGCTGTCGGTCACGTCGAAGCCGCGGCTCTTGACCACCGCGCCCGCCAGCGTGCCGAAGCCGTAATAGCCGAAACCCTGGAACAGGTGGAAGATCGCGAGCATCAGGTAGCGCGTGTCGTACGGCTTGCGGCGCAGCAGCGCGATGCGTTCGCGCAGCCCGAGCGGCCGCTGCGGTTCCGCCGACGCGGCGAAACGTTCGGGCACGCGCACGCCGGCGCTGTCCGCGAAGCGGCGCAGCATCGCGTGGGCCTCGTCGTCGCGCCCCTGCGCGAGCAGCCAGCGCGGGCTTTCGGGCAGCCGGTTGCGGACCAGCAGCACGTACACGGCGCCGAGGCTGCCGATCGCGAGGATGATGCGCCAGCCGGCGACGCCGCCGATATGCAGCGGATTGAGCCAGACCGCGAGGAAGCCGACCAGCGGCACCGCGACGTAGGACGTCGTGTACGCCCATGCGGCGAGACGGCCGCGCCGCGCCTTCGGCAGGATTTCCGACAGGAAGCTGTCCGCGACCGGATAGATCGCGCCCACGCCGATGCCCGTCAGGAAGCGGCAGATCACGAGCATGTCGGCGTTGACCGAGAACGCGCCGACCAGCGAGAACGCGCTGTACCAGCTCAGCGTCAGCAGGAACGCCTTGCGCCGGCCGATGCGATCGGCGAGGCTGCCGAGGCACAGCGCGCCGAAGAACATGCCGATGAACGCGGACGCGAGCAGCAGCTTGAAATCGGCGCTCTGGCGGTTCAGCCCGTATTCGGTCTGCAGCGCGGTGCCGATCGTGCTGACGAGGAAGATCTCGTACATGTCGAAGAACAGGCCGACGCCGATCACCCAGACGACGAAGCGGTGCAGCGCGCCAACCGGCAGGTCGTCCATGAAATCGCCGAGCGTGACGCCGCGGGCGGCGGGGCGGGCCGCATCGGCATCGGCGGCGCGGGCGGGCGCGGGCCGGCCCGTGTCGCCGCCCAGGTCCAGAGATTGGCTGTTCATCGTGTCTCCTGATTATCGGAATGCCGCGGCGCGGGGGGGCCGGGTCGTTCGCGGCCGATGCATCACAGGCAGCGCAGGCCGCGTGGTCGGTCGTCCGGGAGATAGTGGGCGAATTCCGCGCTCGCGATAATTGCGGATGTCTCAAGCATCCTTTCCCGGCCAGAAAGGCTGGGTGGGGTTCCGTCCCCGGCGGTGCGTCGGTTGCGCGGCGGCTAGAACGCCGCGTCTGCGCGCATCGACACGCTGTCGTCCGGCAGCGCGGTCCACAGCGCATAGCCGTCGGCGCTGCGCTTCGCGTTGAGCGTCAGCGCGTGGCCGAGCAGCGCGGGCTGCACGCCGCGATAGTGGAACGCGCGCAACGGCCGGCCCGCGAGCCGCTGCGCGTAGCCCGCGAGCAGCGTCGCGTTCAGCGGGCCGTGAATCACGAGGTTCGGATACCCCTCGACCTCGCGGCAGAAGTCCTGGTCGTAGTGGATCCGGTGGCCGTTGAAGGTCAGCGCGGAGTAACGGAACAGCGTGGTCGACGTCGCGACGAAGGTGTCGCGGTGGTCGGGCACGTCCGGGGCCGGCGCGGGCCGCGCGGCACCGCCCGGCGACGCCGCCTTGTAGACGATGTCGTGCTCCTCGGTGAGCGCGACCGCGCCCGCGATCGCGATTTCGTGCAGCACCGTCACGAACACCAGTTCGCCCGAGCGGCCGTGCTTGTGCTCGACGGCGCGGATCGTCGAGCGTCGCGACACCTGCGCGCCGAGCGGCAGCGGCGCATGGAACTGCACGCGTCCGCCCGCCCACATGCGGTTCGGCAGCGGCACCGGCGGCAGGAACCCGCCGCGCCGCGGATGGCCGTCGCGGCCGAGCTGGTCGGGCGGCAGCCCTTCGAGGAAATACAGCCAGTGCCACAGCGGCGGCAGCGGCGCGCCCGTTTCAAGCCGCGACGGATCGCTGCCGAGGGTCGCCGCCATCAGCCGCGCATGGCGCACCGACAGCACGTCGCTGTCCTCGACCGAGCGGCCGACCCATTCGCGAAGCCGGGCGAGGTCGATATCGCCGGCGCTTTCGGTGGTGTCGTTCATTCGTGTCTCCGGAATCGTGTTCGATCGGGCCGAGTATCGGCCCGCGCCGGCGCGCCATCCATCGGGAATTGCCGAACGGACCGTTTGCCAAATCCGAATGCTCGCCGCAGAATCGCCGCACATCGTTCCGGAACACGGCCATGCACTATGAACTGACGGATCTCGAAGTGTTTCTCGCGGTCGCGGAAGCCGGCAACCTCACGCGCGGCGCCGAGCGCTGCCATCTTGCGCCGTCGTCGGTGAGCCAGCGCATCAAGGGGCTGGAGGACGCGGTGGGCGCGCCGCTGCTCGAACGCTTCGCGCGCGGCGTCGCGCCGACGCCGGCCGGGCGCATCGTGATGGAGCATGCGCGCCGCTGCCTCGCGCAACTCGAGCAGATGAACGCGGATCTCGCGCCGTTCGCACACGGGCTCGTCGGCCACGTGACGTGCTTCGCGAACAACAACGCGATTAACTCGCACCTGCCGGACGATCTCGGCCGCTTCTTCGCGCGCTATCCGAACGTGCGGATCTCGCTCGAGGAACGCACGAGCCACGAGATCGTCGCCGCCGTCGCCGCGGGCCGCGCCGATATCGGCGTGGTGGCGCTCGAAGCCGAGCATCCGGACCTCGTGTTCCATCCGTACCGCCAGGACGAGCTCGTCGTCGTCGCGCCGCGCGGCGGTGACCTCGCCGACTGCACGGAGATCGCGTTCACCGCGTGCCTCGGGCGGCCGTTCATCAGCCTGCAGACGGGCGCGGCACTGCATACGTTCCTGATGGGGCATGCGGGCGCGCTCGGCGGCGTGCTGGACGTGCGGGTGCAGGTGTCGAGCTACGCGGCGATCGTCAAGCTCGTCGCATCGGGCGCGGGGATCGGCATCGTCGCGCGCTCGGCCGTCGCGGAAGGCGCGCCCGCCCACGTCGCCGTGCTGAAGCTGTCGGAATCCTGGGCACGCCGCGACCTGCGCGTATGCGTGCCGCGCGTCACGGCCACGCCGAATCCGTTCCGCGACCGGCTGCTCGACACGCTGACGGAAACGCGGGCGGATGCGGGAACGGACACAACGGGCGAGGGCGGCACGCCGGCGTAAGCGGGGTCGATGGGCGCGCTCAGCACGACGGCGTGAACGCGACGCCATGAAACACCCGCACCGGATTGCCGCGTTCCAGCGTGAAATGCTGCATGCGCCGCTGCTCGCGCGCATGCCCGGCCTGCCGGTCGGCCTGCTCCTGCAGGCGCGCGTGCAGCAACTGCAGCGCCAGCCGCTTGTTCGCATGCTGGCTGCGTTCGCTTTCCACGCGTACCGACGTGCCGGTCGCGACATGGGTCGCCCGGATCGCGCTGCTGGTCTTGTTGACGTGCTGCCCGCCGGGGCCGCGCGCACGCATCGCCTCGAACTTCACTGCGCCGTCCGGCAACGGCGGCGCGTCGGCGCATCGGGTCACGCCGATGAACCAGTTCTTGCGTGGATGACGCAAGCGGTAAGGGCTCGCGCAGATCCATTGCAGCGTGCCGGCCCAGCGAGCCGCGAGCGCCGCGGCGCCGTCTCCGTCGAGATCCAGCAGCGCGGAACGCACGGTGCCCGGGCGATCGCCCGGTTGCAGATCGAGCACCGTCAACGCGACGCGGCACGCGTCGGCTTCAACCTGCAGGCGCCGCAGCGCCTTCGCCGCAGCGAGCTGGCACTCGGCCGGCCCGTGTGCGGAAGAAATCTGGAGCATCATCAGCAGCACGCTCCCGACGTCTTGTAGGTCAACACCGGCGCGAGCCGCGCCAGCTTGCGCAGCAGTCCCGCCGCTTCGAGCGCGTCGACGACGCTGTCGATCGGCTTGTACGCCTGCGGCGCCTCTTCATACAGCAGCTCGCGGTTCTCGCAGACGACATGGCTGCCGAGCCGCGTGCGGGTCAGCTGCCATGGCGCGAAGCGCCGTTCGAGCCGGCCCCGGCAGTCGCCGCGCGACCACTTGCGCCCGGCGCCGTGCGCGAGCGATGCGAGGCTCGCCGCGTCGTCGCGTTGCAACGGCTCGACGAGATAGCTGTAGTCGCCGCGCGAGCCCGGGATCACGACCGGCCCCGCGTCGGCGGGCGTCGCGCCCTTGCGATGCAGCCAGCCCGGCACGCCATCGACGACGGCGCGGCCGACCAGGTTGTGGTTGACGTCGAGGATGCGCTGGCCGCCGCTGCGCCAGCGCGCGAGCATGCGGCGCGCGATCAGCTCGCGGTTGGCGACCGCGTAGCGCAGCGCGTCGTCGTGACGCTGCAGGTAGGCCGTGCATTCGGCGTGCGTATCGTCGAGGCCGTGGTAGCCGTGCGCCGCCATGTGCCGTTCGAGGATCGACTGGCCGAAGCCGCGCGAGCCGCTGTGCACGAGCAGCTGCAACCGGTTGCGTTCGAGGCCGAGCGCGTGCACGGCGTCCTCGTCGTACACGTGGTCGAGCTTCTGCAGTTCCGCGAAGTGATTGCCGCTGCCGATCGTGCCGAGCGACGCGGCGAACGCGTGGCCGGCCAGGCCCATGTCAGCGATCGACGACTGCCAGCTGTCGTCGAGGGGCGCGTCGATCGAGCCGAGCTGGACGACGAGCCGCACCGCGCTGGCGCGCCGCGCGTCGAGCGCGGTTTGCCAGAGCGCCATGCCGCAGCCGATATCGCCGCCGATCAGCGCCGGATACAGGCAGCCGGTGGAGAAGAACGCGGCGCCGACCGGATAGCCGCGCCCGGGGTGGAGATCCGGCATGCCGGCGACACGCCGCATGCCCGGAAGGGTGGCAGCCAGTTTCAGCTGCCGGATCGCTTCACCTTCGATCCAGGTGTCGGCGGACGCGTACAGGGTGACGCCATCCGCCAGGTCTTGCTGGGAATTGCCCATGGAAAAATCCGTTCGATGAGAAAAAGGAACGGCGGGCCATGGCACGGGCAGCGCGTGCGGATGCACTGCCTGACATCGAATGTCGGGGGGAACGGCAGCTTCAGCGGATCAGGACGACCCATGGCATCGCCGGAACGACGATGCCATCAGCTGCGATGCGTGAACGATGAAACGAACGGACGCGATGAACCCGGACTACGACCCGCGACGGGAGAAGGGCAGGCTTGCAATCATCTTTGTTTCTCCTTGCGGTGAGTGGGTGGATGGAATGGCCGCGACTCTAGCATGCGGCGGAAGGAAACTGCAAGAGGCCGGCCGTTCGCGCGTCGTCATGGCACAGCATGAACGCAGGTGAAATGAAACGTCGTGTATCGGCGCGCGGCGTCGATACATGGCGATACAACGCGACGTTCCGGGTGGGCTATAACACAGGCATCACCTGGACACGGAGCGTCACATGCAACAAGTCGCACAGTACAAAGGGTCCTGCCATTGCGGGGCCGTCAAGTTCGAAGTCCACGCCGCCATCACGCCGGCGGTGCGCTGCAACTGCAGCCTGTGCCGCCGCCGGGGCGCGCTGATGAGCCCGATGTTCGACGGCAAGGAACTGACGATCCTCGAAGGGCAGGACGCGCTGACGGTCTATCAGTTCAACACGCGCGTCGCGAAGCACTACTTCTGCAAGCACTGCGGCATCTATCCGTTCCATCAGACACGCAGGGATCCCGCGTGCTGGCGCGTCAATCTCGGTTGTCTCGACGGGGTCGACCCGTACGCGCTCGACGCGACCGTGTCGGACGGCGCGAGCCTGTCCGTGGTGGAGGGCGCGTGAAGCGCCTGCTTGCCGTCCTCCTGTTCGTCGCGGGCGGATTCGCGACCGAACTCGCGCATCCGGTCCAGTGTTCGCTGATCGCGGAGCAGCGGCTGCGGCTCGGCAAACGAACGGGCCGCCACGACCCCGCGCCCCGCTGATCGCCGCGCCCCGCGCCGTCGCGCACCCGCCGGCCGCGATCCGCATCGCGCGCCGGCAATCCCCATTGCTTCCGATAAGATCGCACGCGATATATAATGCCGACATTCGCGCGCGCGATCTTTGCCAAGGAGGCAACTGATGAAATCGACCGAGACGGATCCCCGCACAGCGCCGAAGCTGTCGGACTTCCTGTGTTTTGCCGTTTACTCGGCAAATCTTGCATTCGGCAAGGCCTACAAGCCGATCCTCGAGGAGCTGGGCCTCACGTACACGCAATACATCACGATCATTGCGCTGTGGGAGGAGGACAACCAGACGGTCGGCAGCCTGGGCGACAAGCTGTTCCTCGAATCCAATACGCTGACGCCGATCCTGAAGAAGCTCGAGGCGATGGGCTACCTGCAGCGGCAGCGCGATCCCGCCGACGAGCGCCAGGTGCTCGTCAGCCTGACGAAGGCCGGCCGGCGCCTGCGCGAGAAGGGGCTCAACATGGATCTGGTCGAGGCGACCGGGCTGAAGCCAGACGAGTTCGCGAAGATGCAGAAGGGGATCGCGACGCTGCGCAACAACCTGATTCGCGCCACCGAAGCACAGGAATAAGCGTGACGGCGAGCCGGCGCCGGTACTCCGGCGTCGGCCCGCATTCCACACGTTCGACAATCCGTCTCGCCATCTCGTCAATACAAACAGCGCATGCGATTGCATCGCATGCGCTGTTATTATCAAGCGTCATCGGCGTCGGTGTCGTGACATCACCGGCCGCTTCATGTGCTTAATGCCCGAAGTAGACCGAACGCTCGGCGGTGCGGATCACGTGCTTGCCGCCCGACTGCGCGGCAGCGTCGCTTTCGGCGCCATACCCGGCGGCCGACGTGTCGCTTGCCACCGCGTCGCTCGCGTGAATGCGCTTGAGCGCCGCCTGCAGATCTTCCGGATAGTGCGGATCGTTCGCGCGGCCCGGCCGGTAGCCGGCGCTCTGGAGCTGGCGCAGCTCGGCGCGCACCTGGGCGCGGGTCACGGTCTGCGCTTCGTCGCTGGCAAATGCGGGCGCGGTGAAGGAAGCCGAAACGGCGACGAGCAGGGCGGCAATCAGCGGGTTCTTCATGGTGTACCTCGACAGGAATGTTTTGACGGTCAGGGTGTCGACTGCCGGGCCCGGCGGGCCACGCACATCGACGCATTGATTCGGGTGCTCAGACG
The DNA here is from genome assembly GCA_001527685.1 of Burkholderia pyrrocinia. Classification (GTDB taxonomy): domain Bacteria; phylum Pseudomonadota; class Gammaproteobacteria; order Burkholderiales; family Burkholderiaceae; genus Burkholderia; species Burkholderia pyrrocinia_D. Next base: position 35,101 of record LOZU01000072.1, on the reverse strand, counting down.
ATATTGATCGTGACGTCGATGTTGCCGCGCGTCGCCTTCGAATACGGGCAGGTCTGGTGCGCGGCATCGACGATGCGCTGCGCGACGTCCCGTTCGAGGCCCGGCAGGCTGACGTTCAGGCGTGCCTGCAGGAAGTATTCGTTGCCGCCCGTGCCCAGATCCACTTCGGCGTCGACCGCGAGGTCCGCCGGCAGCGCGATCTTCGACGCGCGCGCCGCGAGCTGCATCGCGCCGATGAAACAGGCCGACCAGCCGGCCGCGAACAGCTGCTCGGGGTTGGTGCCGGTGCCGGCGCTGCCCGGCGACGAAAGCTGCAGGTCGAGACGGCCGTCGGAACTGCGGACCGCGCCATCGCGGCCGCCCGACGATGTGTGCGTCTTGCCGGTGTACAGGACTTTTTCGATCTTGCTCATGGGAACTCCTTCGTGTGTCGTTTCGGGTATCGGCTTATGCGATTCGATCGCATGCGATGCATTCTCGGGGAGGTGATTCGCCATGTCAAGCGGTTTCGATCAAATCGCATGCGATGTATTTGATGGGATCCGGAACCCATTCGAGCGCGGATCGCCGTCCGCCGCCGGGCAGGGGGCATCCCGGCGGCGCATCGTTCGGCGCAGGCGGACGCCATGCCGGCATTCACGCCGGCAACCGCTCGGCGATCACCACGAGCGCGACGGACGCGTCGGCAGGCAACTGGCGGTGCGAGAACGCCGAGCGCGCATGGCCGGCCTTGTCGCCCAGCACGGCCGCGAACAGGTCCGACGCGGCGTCGATCACCGCCGGCTGGCCGTGGAATCCGTCGGCGGAGCTCACGTGCCCCTCGACGCGCACGATGTGATGCAGCCGGTCGAATCCGCCCAGGTGCCGGTCGATTTGCGCGAGCACGTTCAGCGCGGCCAGCCGGGCCGCCTGCCTGCCTTCGTCGACGGTCCGCTGTTCGCCGATCCGCCCGGTGAACACCATCCGGCCGCCGGCAAGCGGCACCTGCCCGGAAATGAACAGCAGGTTGCCGGCTTCGCTGACCGCCGTATAGCTGCCCAGCGGTTGCGGCGGCTCGGGCAGGCTGAGGCCGAGTTCGGCGAGTTTCTGTTCGACGGTCATGTCGTTCTCCTTTCCAGTGAAATCGTCAGCGCGATCGGCTGGTGCGGATGCCGCACGTCCGAGCGCATTGCGGTCAATGTAGCCACGCGGGCGCGGGCGGTAAATGTCATCGGCGCAAATCACTGCGGACGCGATGTAACGAATGCGGCGGGCAGGCTGCCTCGCTGGTTTCCCGCACGATATTCATGCACACTCGTTCATCCGATCGGGCATGGCCGCCTTCATCGCGGCCCGCATCGAACCGCCCGCAATGCACCGGAATCCGCAGGGAAACACGCATGCAACGCAAATTCGACGACCTGCTGCTCGGCAGCATCGAGCTGTTCTGCCTCGCGGCCGAACTCGGCAGCTTCACGCAGGCGGCGACGGCCGCGAGCGTTACCCCGGCGGCGGTCAGCCGGTCGGTCGCGCGGCTCGAGGAGCGGCTCGGCGTGCGGCTCTTCGTGCGCACGACCCGGCAAATCCGCTTGACCGATTCGGGGCGCCGCTACTTCGAGCAGTGCCGGCAGGCGCTGTCGCAACTCGTCGACGCGGAGCGCGAAGCGACGGGCCAGCAGGCCACGCCCGCCGGCGTGCTGCGGATCAGCATGCCGACGCCGTACGGGCACTATCGCGTGCTGCCGCTGCTGCCGGCGTTTCGCGAACGCTATCCGGACGTGCAGGTCGAGGTGCACCTGAGCAACCGGAACATCGACTTCGCGGAAGAGGGCTTCGATCTCGCGATTCGCGGCCGCGCGCCCGCCGATTCGAGCCTGATCGCACGCAAGCTGGAAGACGCGGAACTCGTCGCGGTCGCGACGCCCGCCTACCTGAAGCGCGCGGGCGTTCCGACCTCCGTCGACGACCTGCACGCGCACGAATGCATCCAGTTCGAATTGCCGAGCAGCGGGCGCAATATTCCGTGGCTGTTTCATCACGCGTCCGGCGAAGAACTCGACGTCGCGACGACGGGCGGCTACGGCACCTCCGGCGACGTGCTCGCCGGCGTGACGCTCGCCCGTCACGGCGCGGGGCTGTTCCAGACCTACCGCTTCATCGTCGAGCAGGATCTGCGCGAAGGCCGGCTCGTCGAGGTGCTGGCCGGGCAGGGCGGCCGTTCGCGGCCGTTCATGCTGATCTATCCGCACGGACGCTATCTGGCGTCGCGCGTGCGCGTGTTCGTCGACTATCTCGTCGAGCAGCTGGCGCACGCGCCGAAAAAGCGGACACGCTAGGCGGCGCACCGGCAGCACGCAAACGAACGACGGCGGCACGCGGCGGACGCCTCCAACCATCCGCCACGTGCCGCCGCCTGCGTGTTGCGGCGCGCTCAGTGCCCGGCGCTTTGCCCGCCGTCGACGTGCAGGATCTCGCCGGTCACGAACGGCGCGGCATCGAGGTAGAGGATCGCGTCGACGATATCGCGCATCTCGCCCATACGGCCGACCGGATGCAGCGACGCAAGCGTTTCATGCGTGTCGGCCGCGTGCATCGGCGACTTGATGATGCCCGGCGACACCGCGTTGACGCGAATGCCGGCCTTCGCATACTCGATCGCGAGCGATCGCGTCGCCGCGTTCAGGCCGCCCTTCGTCAGCGACGCGAGCACCGACGGCACGTTGCTGTTCGCGTGGTCGACAAGGCTCGTCGTGATGCTGACCACATGGCCGCCGCCGGTTGTCTGCATCGCGCCGATCGCACGCTGCGTGACATGGAAGAAGCCGTCCAGGTTCACGCGGTTGACCGCCGCATAGTCTTCCGGCGTGTACTGCGTGAACGGCTTCGCGATGAAGATGCCGGCGTTGTTGACGAGCGTGTCGACCCGGCCGAAGCGCTCGATCGTGGTATCGACCACGCGCCGCGCGGTGTCCGCGTCGCCGATGTCGCCAGCGACGGTGACGAGGTCCGGGTCGTGCGACGGCGCGATCGAACGGGACGTGGCGACGACGCGATGGCCGCGTGCGCGGAACGCGTTGACGGTTTCCGCGCCGATGCCTTGCGACGCGCCGGTAACGATGATGACTCTGGATGCGCTCATGATGTGCCTCGAAGTGCGATGGGGTCTCGGCTTCAGTGCCGACCGGATCGACGGATCCGATGGAGACGGACTGTAGGCGCATTCGCTCTGGCTTCGAACACCCGCCATGGACCAACAGTCTTGCGTGGCGGTAACAAATGGCGGCGGGGCAGGCGCGACTTTCGGCGCGGCGGAAAGGGCGGGAACGGCGGGGTGGGGAAATGCCGTGACGGGCGAAGCGGGCACCGGCGCACGCATGACACCGGTGCCCGCCCCATGGCGGCCATTCGGCGGCGCGTCAGCGCACCGTCGCGGCCGATTGCCCGAACAGGAACTTGCGCGACGCATCGTCGACGGTCGGCGCCACGTTGATTTCCTGCGCGCGCGCATAGGCGCGGACTGTCCCCGGGCGTGCGCCGGTGCGTTCGAACCAGCGCGCCAGGTGCGGGAAATCCTCGAGACGCTGGCGTTGGCGCGCGTGCGGCACGATCCACGGATAACAGGCCATGTCGGCGATCGAGTAGTCGCCCGCGATGTAGTCGCGGCCGTCCGCCAGGTGCTTGTCGAGCACGCCGTACAGCCGTGACGTCTCGTTCACGTAGCGATCGATCGCATACGGCAGCGGTTCCGGCGCGTACTGCGCGAAATGGTGGTTCTGCCCGGCCATCGGCCCGAGCCCGCCCATCTGCCAGAACAGCCATTGCAGCGCGAGATTGCGGCCGCGCAGGTCCTGCGGAATGAAGCGCCCGGTCTTGTCGGCGAGATACAGCAGGATCGCGCCCGATTCGAAGATCGACAGCGGCTCGCCGCCGTCGGCCGGCACCGGATCGACGAGCGCCGGAATCCGGTTGTTCGGCGAAATGCGCAGGAATTCAGGCTCGAACTGCGCGCCGCGGCCGATGTTCACCGGGACGATCCGGTACGGCAGCCCGGTCTCCTCCAGGAACATCGTGACCTTGTGCCCGTTGGGCGTCGTCCAGTAGTAAAGGTCGAGCATGTCATGCTCCCGCCGCGGCGCCGGCCTCGAGCCGTGCGTTCTGCGGGAACATCGCGCGACGGGCGTCGGCGTCCATCTCGGTCTTGAACGCATGGCGTGCCGCGAGCGCCTCGGCGCGCTGCGCGGCGGGCCGGGCGTTGATTTCGTCGACCAGGCGCTTCACGTGCGGCAACTGTTCCCACGCGCGTTCGCCGAGCACGAACGGGATCGCGCGCGCCCAGCCCCAGACGGCCATGTCGACCAGCGTGTACGTGTCGCCGAGCATGTAGCGCGACGCCGCGAGACGCGCGTCGACGATGCGCCAGTGACGCCACGCCTCGAAGTCGTAGCGGTTGACCGCGTAGGCCTTCGGCTCCGGCGCGAAATGCTTGAAGTGCACCGCCTGCCCCGCATACGGGCCGACGCCGGTCGCGACGAACATCAGCCACGACAACATCTCGCCGCGCGCGGCCGGCGTGTTCGCGGGGAGAAACCGGCCGCTCTTCTCCGCGAGATACAGCAGGATCGCGTTGCTGTCGAACACGGTCGCGTCGCCGTCGACGATCGCCGGTGTCTTCGCGTTCGGGTTGATCGCCGTGAAGGCGTCCGCGTGCTGTTCGCCCTTGCGCGTATCGACCGGCACCAGCTCGTACGGCAGCCCGGTTTCCTCGAGGAACAGGGCGACTTTGGCGGGATTCGGGGAAGGGTGGTAGTAGAACTGGATCATGGGCATGCCTCCTGGAATGAAACAGGGTTGAATCGGCGTCGAGCCGAGGTGCTCCAATCTACCGGAACCAACGGGACGACAAGTTACAATAAGTCCGCAAAAATCCACCAATCGTCCCATGCCCGATCGACTCTCCAATCTCATCAGCCGCTTCGACCTGCAGGCCCGCGTGTTTCCCGACGGCGGCATCGGCGATGCCGGCGGCACCGACGGCGCCGGCCATTTGCACCTGTTGCGCGCCGGGCGGATCGTCGTGACCGGCAGCGCGATCGGGCGCCGGGAGTTCGACGGGCCGAGCGTGCTGTTCCTGCCGCGGCCGCACGCGTGCCGGGTCGATACGGGCGCGCGCGATCCGGCCGATCTCGTGTCCGCGAGCATCGCGTTCGGCTCGCGCGACGAGAATCCGCTGCTGCGCAACCTGCCGGATCTGCTGGCCGCGCCGCTGACCTGCGTGCCGTCGCTCGACGCCGTCCAGCAGCTGCTGTTCGCGGAAGCGCTCGAACCGGCGTGCGGCCACGATGCAGTGACCAACCGGCTCGTCGAGGTGCTGATGGTGCAGTTGCTGCGCTATGCGATGCAGCGCCAGCTCGTCGACACCGGCTCGCTCGCGGGCCTGTCGGATCAACGGCTTGGCAAGGTGCTCACGGCCGTCCATTCGGACCCGTCGCACGGCTGGACGCTCGAGGAGATGGCCGGCACGGCGGGCATGTCCCGCTCGCGGTTCGCCGCGCATTTCGCAGACGTCGTCGGCGTGCCGCCGGGCGAATACCTGCTGCAATGGCGGATCGGGCTCGCGAAGGCGCTGCTGCGCCGCGGCCGGCCGGTCAAGCAGATCGCGGTGGAAGTCGGCTACGGCAGCGCCAGCGCGCTGGCGCGCGCCTTCGCGCAGGGCGTCGGGGTGACACCGACGCAATGGCTCGCGCAGCAGCGCGGGTAGGCGGACGATTCACGGTTGTCGATGCGCGGCAAGCAGGCCGGCGCGATTTGCCGGCGATCAGTTTTGCATCGCAATGCAGCCGTTAAGACAAGAAAACTTATCCTGACTGCAAAGCGGAAAGGCAAACCGGCCCATCCGGAATTCGCGTTCAGTCGCATTTCGCGATCCGCATCCAGGCAGGGCGGCGTAACTACCGGCGCCGCTAGGATGCGCAAACCGCACTGGTACCAGCCGGTGCCGCGCGGCGTCGACGCGAAGATTGCCAAGCGGCTGGCGTGTCTGAACACGCTCGATCGGAATGCCGGCAACGCGGACTGATCGAAAACGAACGCGGCGTGAATGCGAGTAGCCAGGCCCGCGAAGATGGTCGCCCATACCCCGATCGGCGGCCTCACGCCGGTTTCGCGCGGGCGCGCAACGTGCGTCCAATGCGAGTTGTTGAATGTGAGCTTCTACTTATATTCTGAAGTCGTCGGGCGGAAACGGCATGGGGCCTCCGCCGATCACTGCATGAGCGAGACCGACGATGACTGGCCTGACACACGCGACACAAACGATGAAGCTCAATCACCTGAGCTTCCCCTCGGCCGACACGCTGGCGACGGCCCGATTCTTCGAGCGGCACCTGGGCTTCGCGATCGCGGGAAGCTGGAACAAGTCGTACATCCTCAAGCGCCAGGGCTTCGACGTGGTGATCGATCACGCCGGCGACGACACCCCGACGTGGCCGACGAATTTTCACGTCGGGTTCGAACTGCCGAGCCTCGATGCCGTTCGCGCGCTGTTCGAGCGATTCGCGGAAGAGGGCGTCGCGATGGAGACGGACGTCTTCAACAACGGGCGCGGTTCGCGTTTCTTTTGCCGCGCACCGGGTGGCGTGATGTTCGAACTGAATACACGTGCGGATGCCGCGCCGGAATATCGCGGCACGTTCGACGACTGACCTGACGCTGGCCCGGCGCGCGCGGCGTTCAGCCGTTGGCGCGAGCGTGCGTCTCGATGAATGCGCGAGTGCGCGACGGCGCGGTGATTTCCGTCCACTGCAGATGCGCATACTTCGGATCGTCGCGCAGGCTGGCGAACTTGACGCGGTTTTTTGCGAACGTGGTGTATGACCACAGCAGCACCGATTCCCGGGAACAGAATGCCATTCGCAGCGATTCCCGGTTGCCGTGAAATAGCTCGGTGCGCATGAGCCCGCGGCTTACCGTGCGCCACAGCACCCGGGAGAACACCGTCCATCGCCCGAAGTTGAGCCACACGACGTGCGTGGCCCTCGACCACAGCACGTCGCGCACGGCGCTGTAGTTTCCGTCGGCGACCCATCGGTCGCCTGCCGTCGCCGCGCGCACGGCACGCTCGAACTGTTCGGGCGGCACGGCGGTCCAGTCGGGCCCCCAGTAGAGTTCATCCAGCTCGATATGCGGGCAGTCCGCGGCGGCGGCGAGTGCGCTCGAGAAGGTGGATTTCCCCGATCCGCTGGTTCCGACGACGACGAAGCGCATGGGTTTGACCGCAACCGAGTTTCGAAGCCGCGTATTGTGCCTGATGCCGATTCTTTCGCCGATACCTGCCAGAAATGGGAGTTCTTCCCGCCCGCCGATTCGAGACCCGACGCCTGCATCGCCTGCTCGTTTCCGCCGCCTTTTGTACAATCGGGCGCGAGGGTCGGACAGCACGCTGCCAAGGCGAACATCAACAAGATCGAACGAGAGAAGCGATGACGATTCAATCCGCTTTGCAGGGCCCGCTGCGTGCGCACGGGCTGGGCACCATCAGGCGCGCGTCACGACCGGCGGGAGGCCGGGCATGAGCGACAAGCCGGTTCTTGCCGCCGGCGCGCCGTGCGAACATGCCGCTTCGACCGTTTCGTTGATGGCGCTCGCTTGCCTGATCGTGTTCATGGCGCAGATGTCGACGACGGTTTACCTGCCGTCGTTGCCGATCGTCATGCGCGAGCTGAAGATGACGCAGGGCGCCGCCGAGTTCTCCATCTCCGCCTATGTGATCGGTGCGGCGCTGCCGGTGCCGTTCTGGGGCGCCGCCGCGGAACGCTGGGGCAGGCGCGGCCCGCTGCTGATTTCCCTGCTGCTGTTCATGGCCAGCAGCCTGCTGCTCGCGGGCTGCACGTTCGCGCCCGCGCTGCTGGCGTTGCGCGCCGTCCAGGGCATCGCGGGCGGCGGCGCGGCGATCATCGCCCGAATCATCGTCCGGGACAACTGGCGCGGCGACGAACTGGCGCGACGCCTGTCCGTGCTGTCGATCGCCTTCATCACGGCGCTCGGCGGCGGCCAGTTCATCGGCGGGCTGATCGGCCGATACAGCCACTGGCAGGCGGGCTTCGTGCTGATGGCCGTCACCGCCGCGCTGGCGATCGGCCTGTCGTACACCGTGCCGTTGAAGGCGGGGCGCCGCACCGCCGTTACGTCCGGCATGGCCGGCACATACTGGCGCCTGCTGCGGCGCCCGGGCTTCCTGTGGCCGGCCTGCGCGGGCGGGTTGGGATTCGCGACGACCGTGACCTTGCAGGAAGTGAGCCCCTTCGTATTCCAGGAGCACTTCAAGCTGGCCGTGACGAGCTTCGGCAGTATCGGCCTGCTGCTCGGCATCGCCTATTTCAGCGGCGCGATGCTGGTCAACCGCCTCGTGAGACGGCTCGGCGGCGTGCGGCTGATGCGTGCCGGCGCAGCGCTGCTCGTGCTGGCGACCACGCTGATGCTGGCGGCCTGGCTGGGTGGGCTGCTGGCCCATGTCGCGGGCCTGTGGATTTTCATCGCGCTGTATTGCCTGACGATCCTTGGCCAGGCGGTGCTGTTTCCCAACAGCATGGCGGCCGCGGTCAGCGATGCGCCGGAACACGGCGCGCATGCGATGGCCTTGTGCGGCTTCCTGCAGCAAGGGCTGGCGGGCATCGCCGCCACCGCCGCGTTGCTGCTGCACCATGACGGCACGTGGACCGTCGCCGTGTTCGTGCTCGGTGCGCTGAGCTGGCTTCTGGTGAAGACGAAGGTAGCGGACAAGCCGGCGTGACCGTCACGCAAGGCGGGATCGTCCGCCGAGCGGCGCCGACGGGGCCGCGGCCGCTTCGTCCGGGCTGACCGGATACGCGCGGCGCAGCAGCGCGCGGGCGCGCGCGACGAGCACGCGCGGCTCGATCGGTTTCGCCACGTAGTCGTCGGCGCCGGCCTCGAGACCGGCGGCCCGATCGTAGACGTCGGCGCGTGCGGTCATCATGAGCACGGGCACGTTCGACAATGCGCGAATGCGCCGGCATACCTCGATGCCGTCAAGGTTCGGCAGCATCAAATCCAGCATCACGAGCGCGGGCCGGTGCTCGCGCACCGCCGCGACGGCGAGGTCGCCGCGCCGCACGATCGTCACCGCGAACTCGTAGCGGTCGAGAAATTCGCGGACCAGTTGGGCAAGCCTGTCGTCATCCTCGATCAGCAGGACGCGGTGTTTGAGCGGGTCTTCATTCATCCGGTTGTCTCCGGGAAACCGTCCTTCGGGGCGGCGAGCGTGATCGCCGTCGACAGCCTCGCGGTCCGCCGCTCCGGCGATGCCGGGCGGCGTTCCGCGAGGCGGGAATCGCCTTCAGGTGGGAGAACTGTCGTGCTCTCCCCGAATGTATTCGCCGTCATGCGATCGTGCGCTTGCGACATGGACGCGTGATTTTGACGATGCCGCTCCGTGTCTCATGCTCCCGTCGAGCGCGGCTGCAACGATCGGCCCGATTTGAGCGACTGCCGGTGCGCTCATCATGGTTTCATGCAGGCATTCGACGTCGTGCACCTCGATTTGCCCCTGCACATGCGGCTGCCATGCGCGGACATCGCGCGGCTCATACGCCTCCGACCGGCTGAGCGCCGCCCTGAAGAAGAGCACATCGCCGTGGAACACGCCGGGCACGAACATGCCGGCGAGGGTCGGTGCGATCTGGAATTGCCGGACGATCGATTCGAAGGTCCGTTCGTTGAGCGTCGCGAACATCGGATTGCTCCGTGAAAGGCGCGTCTTCAGCGTGTCGATCGTCAGCGGGCCGGTGGCGGCAGGTTGCGGCGAATCCTCGAATGCACGCACCAGCACGTCGATGACCTCCCGCTCCGTCACGGCGGGGAACGCTTCGCTTTGCGTCATCGGATAGCCGTCGAGCATCGCGAGCAGGGCCACTTTTTCGCCGGCGAGCTCCAGCTGGGTCGCGACCGCATGCGCGATGTGGGAGCCCAGCGACCAGCCGAGCAGGTGATACGGGCCGTCGCGCTGGACGCTGCGAATTTGCCGGATGTAGTCCTGTGCCATGTCCTCGATCGACTGCACGTACTTGCCCGTCTCGGTGAGCGCGCGCGCCTGCAGTCCGTAGAGCGGCCGATCCCGCAAATGATGGGCGAGGCCCGCGTAAGGCCAGCTGAAGCCGCCGGCCGGGTGGATGCAGAACAGCGGCGCGTTCGACCCCAGCCGCTGGAGTGGCAGCAGGACGGCAAGCGCGTCGGACGGGCCCGTGGTATGTATCCGGGGCGCCAGCTGCGCGACGGTCGGCGCTTCGAAGAGCGCGCGGATCGACACTTCGTGCCCGAACGTCTCGCGGATTTGCGCAAGCAGGCGGGCGGCGATCAGCGAATGTCCGCCGAGCGCAAAGAAATTGTCGTGACGACCGATGCGCTCGACGCCGAGGAGTTCGACCCAGAGCGCGGCGAGGGTACTCTCGATTTCGCCTTGCGGGGCTTCGTACCGCGTCTGGACGAAGGCATCGTCGTCCGGCTCAGGCAGCGCGCGCCGGTCGAGCTTGCCGTTCGGCGTGAGCGGCAACGCGTCGATCACGATAAACGCAGCCGGCACCATGTACTCGGGCAGCCGGGCCGCGAGGTGCTCGCGCAATCGCCGAACGAGTTCGGCGCGCGGCGCGTCATCGTGCAGTGTCACGTACGCCAGCAGTCGGGCGTTGTCGGCTGAGTCGTGCCGGGCGATCACGATCGCGTCGCGCACCGCGTCGTGCGTGGCGAGCTGCACGGCGATTTCGCCGGGCTCGATCCGGAAACCCCGGATCTTGACCTGCTCATCGTTACGACCGACGAACACGAGGTTGCCGTCCGGCAGGTAGCGGGCGAGATCGCCGGTTCGGTACATGCGCGCGTCGGGCTGGCCGGCGGCACGGGCGAATGGATCGGGCAGGAAACGCTCGGCGGTGAGCTCCGGACGATTGAGATACCCGCGCGCGACGCCTGTGCCGCCGATATAAAGCTCGCCGACCGCGCCCAGCGGCACCGGTGCCTGATCGTCGTCGAGCAAGTAGATCCGGGTATTGGCGATCGGCTTGCCGATGGGATAGAGCGTATCGCCGGAGTGCGGCGCAATCACGCCGGAAGTCGCGACGATGGTGGTTTCGGTCGGGCCGTAGTTGTTGACGATGCGCAGCGACGGCGGCAGCCCGGCAGGCAGCGTCGTGATGCGATCGCCGCCGATCAGCAGGGACTTCAACCCGTGCGGCAGTCCGGCCTGCATCGCGAGCAGGGCCAGCGGCGTGACGAGGAACGCGCAGTCCATCGACTGCCGGCGCCACCACTGCAACAAGGCGGCGGGATCGGACGCCAGACCTGACGGAGGCAGCAACAGGGCCGCGCCGGCGCAGAGCGCAGACCAGATTTCCCACACGCTGGCATCGAAGGACAGACTCGCGATGGCCGGAACGCGGGAGCCGACGTGCAGATCGAAGCGGCCGATATACCACGTCACAAAATTGACGAGTTGCCGATGCTCGACCATGACGCCCTTGGGCGTGCCGGTAGAGCCGGACGTATAGATGACATACGCGAGGTGACGTGAGGTCAATCCGTGCGGGCGTGACGACAGGTTGTCCGGGGACAGCTCGTCCCACGGTGGCGATCCGGCGGTCACATCGATAGTGACTTGCGTCGCCCGAAGTGCGTCGACAAGCGCGTTGCGTCCGACCGGATCGACAAGCACGACCGGCGGCCTGGCCTCGTCAAGGACGGCGGTGAGTCGCGTACTGGAATACGCGGGATCGACCGGCAGGTAGGCGCCCCCGGCCTTGAGCACGGCGAGCAGCGAGACGGCCATCGCGATGCTGCGCTCGGCGCATACGGCGACGGGAACATCGGGCCCGACGCCGAGCGTGACGAGATAGCGCGCGAGCCGGTTGGCCCGGGCATTGAGTTCGCCGTAGGAAAGCTGCTCGTGCTCCGCAACGAGCGCGATAGCCTCGGGCATTTTCGTCGCCTGAGCCTCGACGAGTTCATGAACGCACTGGTGCTCGGGATAGGCCGCCTCGGTCGCATTCCACGTCTGCAGCAGCAAGTGCCGCTCGTCGGCATCGAGCAGCTCGATCTGCCCGATCGGCCTCACATCGTCGCCGGTCATCGCGCGCAACACGGCGATCAGGTACGCGCCATGACGCGCGATCGACGCCTCGTCGAACAAGGTGGTCGCGTAGCGCAACGCACCGGCTATCGCACGGCCGTCGTCGGCCAGGTCGAGTTCGAGATCGAATTTCGCGCGATCGAACGCACCGGCAACCGGCGCGATCGTCAAGCCAGGCAATTCGACCGCACGCATGTCGATGTCCTGCCACGCAATCATCACCTGGAAGATCGACGTATGGTCGAGCCGTCGCGGCGGCTGGACAATTTCCACGACCTGTTCGAACGGTAGATCCTGATGGTCCTGCGCGGCGATCACCGTCGCCTGAACGCGGTCCAGCAATTGCGCGACGGACGGCGCGCCCGACAGGTCGATGCGCAGTGCAAGCGTGTTCACGAACAGCCCCACGATGGATTCGAGCGCCGGGCCGGAACGATTGGCGACGGGGGTGCCGATGACGACATCGTCCTGGCCCGCGAGACGCCCCAGCACCGCGGCCCAGGCCGCCGTCACCACCGTGAAGACCGTGACGCCGCGCCGGGCGGCGAGCCGTCTCAGGTCCTGCGTGAGCGCACCGTCGAGTTCGATCGGCAGCCGCGCCGCTTCGAACTGCTGATGCGCGGGCCGCGGGCGATCGGTCGGCAACGTCAGCAGCGTCGGAATACCCGCCAGCGCTTTTTGCCAGTATCTTGCTTCGCGTTCGAGACGTTCGGTGCCAAGCCATTGCCGTTGCCACGCGGCGTAGTCGGGGTACTGGACCTCCAGGGCGGCAAGCGGGCGCGGAAGTCCTTCCGTGATGGCCTGGTAGAGCGCACACAGCTCCTTGACGAGCACGGCCAGGGACCATCCGTCGCAGACGATGTGGTGCAGCGTGAGCATGAATGCATGCTCGTTCTCCGACAGTCGGACAAGGCGCGCGCGTGCGAGCGGCCCGTGTGCGAGTTCGAACGGGCGAGTGGCTTCTTCTTCGCACAGGTGTAACCAGCGCTCCGAAGCGTCGGGTTTCGAGCACAGGTCGTCTTCGCGCCAGGGCATTCCGTTGCCTGCCGGAAGCAATGCCGCGCGGGCTTCCGCGCTTGCGCCGGCCTTATCGGGAAACACGGTGCGCAGCGCATCGTGACGTGCCCATAGCGCATCGACGGCGCGGTGCAACGCCGCGGCATCCAGTTTCCCGTCGAACCGCAGCACGAGCGGGACATGATAGATCGTGCTTGCGCCTTCGAATCCGCTGAGGAACAACATCCGTTCTTGAGCAAACGACAGCGGCAGTGGCACGTCGCGATCGACGCGGGCAATCGGCGGCGCAACGCTTCGGTTTCGAGCACCGATCGCCTGCGCAATCGCGCACACCGTCGGATTTTCGAACAGCGACGAGAGCGACAGCTCGACCTCGTGCAATGCGCGCAAGCGATTCAACATCCGCACGGCAAGCAGTGAATGTCCGCCGAGCGCAAAGAAATTGTCGTGTCGACCGATGCGCTCTACGCCGAGGAGTTCGCTCCAGAGCGCGGCGAGGGTACTCTCGATTTCACCTTGCGGGGCTTCGTACCGCGTCTGGACGAAGGCATCGTCGTCCGGCTCAGGCAGCGCGCGCCGGTCGAGCTTGCCGTTCGGCGTGAGCGGCAACGCGTCGATCACGATAAACGCAGCCGGCACCATGTACTCGGGCAGCCGGGCCGCGAGATGCTCACGCAACCCTCGGACGAGTTCGGCGCGCGGTGCGTCGTCGTGCAGCACGACGTACGCCAGCAGTCTGGCATTGCCGGCTGCATCGTGCCGGGCGATCACGATCGCATCGCGCACCGCGTCGTGCGTGGTGAGCTGCACTTCGATTTCACCGAGCTCGATCCGGAAGCCCCGGATCTTGACCTGCTCGTCGTTACGACCGAGGAATACGAGATTGCCGTCCGGCAGGTAGCGAGCGAGATCGCCGGTGCGGTACATGCGGGCGTCGGGCTGGCCGGCGGCACGGGCAAACGGATCGGACAGGAAACGCTCGGCGGTGAGCTCCGGCCGATTGAGATACCCGCGCGCGACGCCTGTGCCGCCGATGTAAAGCTCACCGACCGCGCCCAGCGGCACCGGTGCCTTAGATTCATCGAGCAGATAGATCCGCATATTGGCGATCGGCTTGCCGATCGGCACGGTTTGCGCATCGAAATCCGCAGGGCACGTAAAGGCGGTCACGTCGATGGCGGCTTCGGTGGGACCGTAAAGATTGTGCAGCTGCGCCTGGGGCAAGCGTTCCAGACAGCGCCGAGCGGTCGCAACCGGCAACGCCTCGCCGCTGCAGATGACTCGCGAGAGCGTCGTGCAGCGCGACAGGCCGGGCGCGTCGAGAAAACCACCGAGCATCGACGGAACGAAATGCAGGGTGGTGACCCCGTGCTTCGAGATGATGTCGGTCAGGTAGTCGGCATCACGGTGCGCACCGGGCGCGGCCATGACCAGCGTGGCGCCGTTGGCGAGGGTCCAGAAGAATTCCCAGACCGACACGTCGAAGCTGAACGGTGTCTTTTGCAGAACGACATCCCGGGCGTCGAGGCGATAGGCCGACTGCATCCATGTCAGACGATTGACCAGCGCGCTGTGTTCGTTCTGCGCGCCCTTGGGCATGCCGGTGGAGCCGGAGGTGTAGATGACGTAGGCGAGATGGCGCGAGGTCAATCCGAGGGTGCTCGGCGACAGGTTGTCCGAAGGCAGCCCGTCCCACGGCGGCGACCCGACGCTCACATCGACAAGGGTGTGCTTCGCCAGCTGCTCATCGCCAAGCGCATCGGCAAGCGCCTTGCGCCCGATCGGATCGACGAGCACGACAGCGGGCTCGGCATCGGAGAGGATATGCGCGAGGCGCGCGCCGGGGTAGGCGGGATCGAGCGGGACATAGGCACCGCTCGCCTTGAGGATGCCGAGCAGCGAAACGACCATCGGCGCACCGCGTTCGAGGCAGACGGCAACAAGGGTATCGGGCGCGACATCGAGATCGACCAGGTAACGCGCAAGCCGATTGGCGCGTGCATTGAGTTCGGCGTAGGAGAAACGCTCGCCACCGGAGATCAGCGCAGTGGCCACGGGCGTTCGCCGCACCTGTTCCTCGAAGAGCCCGTGCAGACACTGCTGCCGGTCGTATTGCACGTCTGTCGCGTTCAGCGTATCGATCAGCAATGCCTTTTCGTCGCTCGATACGAGATCGATTCCCCAGGCAGATTCGCCGTCATGCTCGCAAGCGCGCTCGATGAAATCGAGTAGACGATCTGCATGCCGCGAGACAGCGGCCGGATCGAACAGGTTGCTGTTGTACCGAAGCTCGACGTCGATCGGCGCGCTTCTCCCGAACTGGGTAAACAGGAACGAGAGGCCGTGTTCCGGCCCGGACAGCCATTGAACGTGAGCGGGCTGGCCAGCCACTTCGACGGGATGCCGCAGCAACAAGGTATTGACGCTGACCTCGATATGACGAGGATCGAGCCCGTAACGCCTGACCATGTCGCCCAACGGGAATCTGCCATGGCGCATCACGTCGCGAAATACCTCGCAGATTCCGCTCAATGCCGCCGAGATCGGCGCGTTGGCTTGCTCGAGCGACACCGGAAGCGGAATGACCTTGGCGAATTGCCCGGGAATGTCGAGCGCTTCTCGCGTCCGGTTCAGGAATGACACGCCGATCACCGTGCGCCTTTCATTCGCGATGCGCATCAGATAGAGCGCCGTCAACGCAGTCAGGCATTCCGACGGCGACAGCGACAGCTTCTGTGCGATGCGGGAAAGCCGTTCCTGCAATGCTGGCGAGAACGTCCTGCGCAACGACCGCACGACGCCGCGCGCATTGACGGGATGCGCATGGTCGGCAAGGAGCGTCACCAATGCGCGTCCGTCCATCTTTGCACACGCCGATTGCCAGAACGTGGCGTCGCGCTCATAGGTCGACGAACCGAGATAACGCGCGTCGAGCGACAACGTGCCGAGAAAGATCCGGTCCATGTCGAACGTACGCGCCGGATCGTTTTCGAGCGCGGCATAGTTCTTGGCGATGCGCTCGAAATATCGGATGGCAGACCATCCGTCGTTTTGCACATGATGCGAGCGCAACGCGACCAGCACGCTCCCGGGTGATTCGAACACCGCGACCGCACTGGTCTTGTCGTCGGGATGCTCGTTGAGCTTCTGGTGCCAGTCGATGACCGCCTGTCGCACTTCCTCCTCCGTCATCGTCGCGCGTTCGACGAAATGCAGGAAGCGGGTCGTCGGCATGGACGCTTCGCTTTGCAGGCCGGCATCGGAGAATTGCAGCCAGAACGACTGGTTTTGCGCAATGAGTGCGCGTGACGCGATCACGAGCCGATCGCGATCGATGTCCGGTGCACAACGCATGGTCGCAACGGAAAAGAACGACGTCCCGCGCCGCGACGCCTGCTCCTTGAGCCAGACGGCCTGCTGCGCGGGTGAGAGCGCATACCAGGCTCCCGGCGGGCCGGCCGGACGGTCGATCAACCGTGACACGTCCGTGCCCGCCGCGGCGTCCTGCGCGCGCGCGACGCCGGCGTCCCAGAGTTCCGTAACCGAAGCATCGGGCCGCTGCACGCTTTCCGTCAGGAACGTCACGAAGAGCTCGATGATCGCGTCGACGCTCGCCGGGTCGAACAAGTCCGCGCTGTAGGTGACGTCGGCGCTGACGTGCTCGCCCGTATCCAGGAACACGAAGGCGAGATCGGCGCCGCGCCCGACGCGCGTACGCGCAATCGGCTCGATCGTCATGCCGGCGATCGTCTCGCTCATCTTTCCCGCGCCCTGCTGGAACTGGCAGAACACCTGAAACACCGGATCGTACGATGGCGCGCGCGGCGGATTGACGGCCGCGACCACGTCGGCGAAGGGCAGCTCGCCCACTTCGAGCGCGGACAGGAGTTCCCGTGACGCCGCCAGCAAATGGCTGGCGACGGAAGCGGACCGGTCCAGCCGGTGGCGCAGCGGCAGCGTGTTCACGAAGAGGCCGACCATCGCTTCGGTCTTCGCATGCGCTCTGCCTTCGGTCACCGTGCCGATCACGACGTCGCGGCTGCGGGCGAGTTGCCCGCATACGATGGCGAGCGCCGTCTCGAGCACGACGAACGGCGTGACCTTGTATGCCGCCGCGGTATGCCGAATCTGCTGCATGAGATCGGGCGCGAGCATGCGCTCGGCACGTCCGGCGTGATCCGACAGCCTGGACGGCCGCGGCCGGTCGGACGGCAGGTCCAGACAGACGGGCGCACCGGCGAGGCGTTCCCGCCACGCCTCCCGCAACTGCGCGAGACGTCCGGCATCGACGTGCCGCTGCGTCCACGCCGCATAGTCCCGATATTGCAGCGTCAGCGGCGCCAGTGCAGGCGATTCGCCGGCGGCCAGCGCGGCAAACGCGTGCCTGAAGTCGCGCCAGACAAGGTTCCAGGACGTAGCGTCCGTCGCGATATGGTGAATCGATATCGCCAGGATCGCATGCCGTGGCGACTCGACGAACAGCGTCGCACCGAAGACAGGGCCACGGAAGCAATCGGGAAGCCGGGCGGCCTCCGCTTGCGCGAGTGATATCACGTCCTCTTCGGCCGCATCGCGGCGCGCCAGCCGGAAGGATTCGGCGTGGTCGACGACAGGGACGAACGAACCGGTGGCATCGTCGTTCGCATAGTGCGTGCGCAGGATTTCGTGACGTTCGACGATCGTGCGCAGCGCGCGCTCCAGCACATCCTCGCGCACGTGGCCCGACAACATGAAGAGGCGCGACGAGTTGAGCATCGCACTGTGCGCGGAATCCGCTTCGATCGCGAGTACCCGCTCTTCGGCGAAGGACAGCGGCATCGGTGCGTTGCGGTCGATGCGGACCATGTCATGACCGCTTCCGTGCGACGGCGCGTCGGCCAGCGCGAGGGCCAGCTCCGCGATGGTCGGTGCTTCGAACACCTTGCGCAACGGCAAGGCTTTTCCGGTCTCGTTAACGATGCGCGAGACCATGCGAATGGCGACGATGGAATGTCCGCCGAGTGCAAAGAAATTGTCGTGTCGACCGATGCGCTCTACGCCAAGGAGTTCGGCCCAGAGCGCGGCGATGGTACTCTCGATTTCGCCTTGCGGGGCTTCGTATTGCGTCTGGACGAAAGCGTCGCCGTCCGGCTCCGGCAACGCGCGCCGGTCGAGCTTGCCGTTCGGCGTGAGCGGCAACGCGTCGAGCACGATGAACGCAGCCGGTACCATGTACTCGGGCAGCCGGGCCGCGAGGTGCTCACGCAACTGCCGGACGAGTTCGGCGCGCGGTGCGTCGTCGTGCAACACGACGTACGCCAGCAGTCTGGCGTTGCCGGCTGCATCGTGCCGGGCGATCACGATTGCGTCGCGCACCGCGTCGTGCGTGGCGAGCTGCACTTCGATTTCACCGGGCTCGATCCTGAAGCCCCGGATTTTGACCTGCTCATCGTTACGGCCGAGGAATACGAGGTTGCCGTCCGGCAGGTAGCGGGCGAGATCGCCGGTGCGGTACATGCGGGCATCGAGCTGGCCAGCGGCACGGGCAAACGGATCGGGCAGGAAGCGCTCGGCGGTGAGCTCCGGACGATTGAGATACCCGCGCGCGACGCCTGTGCCGCCGATGTATAGCTCGCCGACCGCACCCAGCGGCACCGGTGCCTTAACTTCATCGAGCAGATAGATCCGCGTATTGGCGATCGGCTTGCCAATCGGCACGGATTGCGCATCGAAATCCGCAGGGCACGTAAAGGCGGTCACGTCGATGGCGGCTTCGGTGGGACCGTAAAGATTGTGCAGCTGCGCCTGGGGCAGGCGTTCCAGACAGCGCCGCGCGGTCGCAACCGGCAAGGCCTCGCCGCTGCAGATGATGCGCGAAAGCGTCGTACAGCGTGACAGGCCGGGCGCCTCGAGGAAGCCACCGAGCATCGACGGAACGAAATGCAGGGTGGTGACCCCGTGCCGCACGATGATGTCGGTCAGGTAGTCGGCATCACGGTGCGCGCCGGGCGCGGCCATGACGAGCGTGGCGCCATTGGCGAGGGTCCAGAAGAATTCCCAGACCGACACGTCGAAGCTGAACGGTGTCTTTTGCAGGACGACATCCCGGGCGTCGAGGCGATAGGCCGACTGCATCCAGACCAGACGATTGACCAGCGCGCTGTGTTCGTTCTGCGCACCCTTGGGCATGCCGGTGGAGCCGGAGGTGTAGATGACGTAGGCCAGATGTCGCGAGGTCAATCCGAGCGCATGCGGCGACAGGTTGTCCGAAGACAGCCCGTCCCACGGCGGCGACCCGACGCTCACATCGACAAGGGTGTGCTTCGCCAGCTGCTCATCGCCAAGCGCCTCGGCAAGCGCCTTGCGCCCGACCGGATCGACGAGCACGACAGCGGGCGCGGCATCGGAGAGGATATGCGCCAGACGCGCGCCGGGGTAGGCGGGATCGAGCGGGACATAGGCGCCGCCCGCCTTGAGGATGCCGAGCAGCGAAACGACCATCGGCGCACCGCGTTCGAGGCAGACGGCAACAAGGGTATCGGGCGCGACATCGAGATCGACCAGGTAATGCGCAAGCCGATTGGCGCGTGCATTGAGTTCGGCGTAGGAAAGACGCTCGTCACCGGAGATCAGCGCCGTGGCCTCGGGCGTTCGCCGCACCTGTTCCTCGAAGAGCCCGTGCAGGCACTGCTGCCGGTCGTACTGAACATCGGTCGCATTCAGCGTGTCGATCAGCAGATCTCGCTCATCCTCCGGCACCACCTGGAGACGCTCGAGCGGACTCGCGCCCGCATCGAGCGCGTCCGCCAGTTGCTCCAGCGCGCACTGCATATACGCACATATCCGTTCAGGCAGCTCGGGCGCGACGACCTGCGCGGCGAGTTCGAGTGCATCGCCATAATCTTCAACGGACAATGTCACCGGATAATTCGTCCGTTCGTGCGCCCCCAGCAGTTCGACATCGGACGGCCACTGCGCGTGGCCCTCGATCCGCATGTTGTGGCGGTAATTCAGCAGCGCACTGAAGAGCGACGCGTTCGCGCCGATGCCGCTGCATCGTTGCGCCAGTGCGAGTGACGCATGTTCATGGGCGAGCAGGCCGGCGAGCCGTATCTGCGTATCGCGCACCGCCGTGCGCACATCGGTCGCATCGATGTCGATGCGCAGCGGCAGCGTATTGATGTACAGGCCCATCGTGCGGTCGGCGCCCGCGCCGGCCGCCATGCGCCCGAACAGCACCGTGCCGAACACCACATGCCGCTGGCCGCTCGTGCGCGCCAGGACGAGCGCCCATGCAAGATGGCACAACGTCGCGAGGCTCACGCCAACGTCTCTCGCCAGCGTACGAAGGCGTGCATCGAGCGCGGCCGGCATGGCTCGACGCGCGTCGTACACGGGCGCCATGTCACCGTGCTCGAGCGTCAGGCCGAACGGAAGCGTCGGCGTATCGACGTCTTCCAGCATCGTGCTGAAGAACGCTTCGTGTGCGCTGGCGGGCACGCCGAGGCGCGCTTGCGCGACGAGGTTGCGATAGGGCAGCGGCTTGGGGAGGAGATGGGCCTGCCCGCCGATCGTCGCCTGGACTTCGTCGTTCAGGATCGCGAGGGTGGAATGGTCCCCGACGAGGTGATGCAGCAACATGAGCGCGTGCCAGCGTCCGCCCGGCGCTTCGGTGATCACGAAGCGCAGCAGCGGCGCCTGCGTCAGATCCATCTTGTAGCGCCCCGGATGAAAGCGCTCCTGCAATTGCTGCGCGACGGGCGCGATGGCGTCGTCGAGGGTGAGTTCGGTCACGTCCACGCGCGCGCGCCGCAGGACGACCTGCACGGGCGCGCCCAGACCTTCCCACAGCACGGCCGTGCGCAGGATGTCGTGCCGCTCGACGAGGTGCTGTATCGCATGAAGATAACGATCGAGCGCCGCGCGATCGGCAAAGGCCAATTGCGCGCTCAACAGATAGGGATCGCCGAGCGTGCTGAGTACATGGTGAAACAGGATCCCGTCCTGCAGCGGCGACAGGGCGTAGATGTCCTGGATGTTCGCGATGCCGCCCGGTACCTGCGCGACGATACGATCGATGTCGGCTTGCGACAGATCGACGAGCGGCAGCAGATCCGGCGTGATGGCTTGCGTGTCGGGCGTGATCCGGTTTTCCGGAACAGCTACTTCGCGCAATTGGCCAAGGGTGACGGAGAGGGCGGCCAGGATCGGCTGCTCGAACAAATCCCGTATCGCGAGCGTCAGGCCGACCTGGCGCAGGCGTTCGATCAGCTGAACCGCAATCAGTGAATGTCCGCCGAGCGCAAAGAAATTGTCGTGTCGACCGACGCGCTCGACGCCGAGCAGTTCGGCCCAGAGCGCGGCGAGCGTGAGCTCGATCTCGCCTTGCGGGGCTTCGAATCGCGCCTGGAGGAAGGCGTCGTCGTCCGGCTCCGGCAACGCGCGCCGGTCGAGCTTGCCGTTGGCCGTGAGCGGCAACGCGTCGAGCACGATGAACGCGGCCGGCACCATGTACTCGGGCAGCCGGGCCGCGAGGTGCTCGCGCAATCGCCGAACGATTTCGACGCGCGGCGCCTCGTCGTGCAGCGCGACGTACGCCAGCAGTCTGGCGTTGCCGGCCGCGTCGTGCCGAGCGATCACGATCGCGTCGCGCACGGCGTCGTGCGTGGCGAGTTGCGCTGCGATTTCGCCGGGCTCGATCCGGAAACCCCGGATCTTGACCTGCTCGTCGTTACGACCGAGAAACACGAGGTTGCCGTCCGGCAGGTAGCGAGCGAGATCGCCGGTTCGGTACATGTGGGCGTCGGGCTGGCCGGCGGCACGAGCGAACGGATCGGACAGGAAACGCTCGGCGGTGAGCTCCGGCCGATTGAGATACCCGCGCGCGACGCCTGTGCCGCCGATGTAAAGCTCACCGACCGCACCCAACGGCACCGGTGCCTGGTCGTCGTCGAGCAAGTAGATCCGGGTATTGGCGATCGGCTTGCCGATGGAATAGAGCGTATCGCCGGTGGACGTCGCGATCTCGCCGGACGTCGCGACGACGGCGGTTTCGGTCGGGCCGTAGTTGTTGACGATGCGCAGCGACGACGGCAGCCCGGCGGGCAGGGCCGTGACGCGATCGCCGCCGATCAGCAGCGATGTCAGCCCCTGCGGCAGTCCGGCCTGCATCGCGAGCAGGGCCAGCGGCGTGACGAGGAACGCGCAGTCCATGGACTGCCGGCGCCACCACTGCAACAGGGCGGCGGGATCGGACGCCAGACCTGACGGAGGCAGCAGCAGGGCCGCGCCGGCGCAGAGCGCTGACCAGATTTCCCAGACGCTGGCGTCGAAAGCCAGACTCGCGGTGGCCGGAACACGGGAACCGACGTGCAGATCGAAGCGGTCGATATGCCACGTCACGAGATTGACGAGTTGCCGATGCTCGACCATGACGCCCTTGGGCACGCCCGTGGAGCCGGACGTATAGATGACATAGGCGAGATGGCGCGAGGTCAATCCGAGCGAGTGCGGCGACAGGTTGTCAGGAGACAGCTGGCCCCACGGTGGTGACTCGACACTCACATCAACGACGGTGTGCTTCGCGCGTTGCGCGTCGTCGAGCGCCTCGTATCCGGCCGGATCGACGAGCACGACAGCGGGCGCGGCATCGTCGAGAACATGAGCGAGTCGCGCACTGGAATAGGCGGGATCGACCGGCAGGTAAGCGCCCCCGGCCTTGAGCACGGCGAGCAGCGACACGACCATCGCGATGCTGCGCTCGGCGCATACGGCGACGGGGATATCGGGGCCGACGCCGAGCTTGACGAGATAACGCGCGAGCTGACTGGCGCGGGCATTGAGTTCGCCATAGGAGAGCTGCTCGTGCTCCGCAACGAGCGCGACAGCCTCGGGCATCTGCCTCGCCTGAACCTCGACGAGTTCATGAACGCACTGATGTTCCGGATAGGCCGCCTCGGTCGCATTCCACGTCTGCAGCAGCAAGCGCCGCTCGTCGGCGTCAATCAGATCGATCTGCCCGATCGGCTGCTCAGGGTCGGCAAGCGCCGTCTCGATGAAGTGGAGCAGCCGCTTCCGATGGGCCTGCACATCCGCACTGTCATAAAGCTCGGCATTCCCATCCACGTGCAAAGTACAACCAGGATCGCGCGGATTGCCCGTCACCGTCACCGAAAAATCGTTGACCTGACCATTGGCGAGCGCATGCAAGGTCGCATGACTCTCCCCGAATTCCCACCGATTGTCGTAGGCAACAATATTGATACGCGGACCGAAAACGGGCCCGGCGAATGCACCGCGCATCTGCTTGATCTCTTTCACGCGGAACTGCTGGTGCTTCATGTGCGCAAAGACTTCAGCGCCGACGTGCCGCGTCAATTCCGCGAGCGTCGTGCCCGGCGTGATGGGCAGCCGCATCGGCAGGATGTTGGCGAACATGCCGGGCAGCGTGCGCGTCTCCTTCGTGCGGGCCGATACCGGAAAATCGAACACGGTGATCCGGCCGTTGCTCATCCGGTAAAGATAGGCCGCCACGATCGCCGTGAGAACGAGCGGCCACTTCGCGATCCGTGCCTCGATCGCGTCGAGCTGTTCGACAAACGCGAGAGGAAGCGGTGCCGATGCCCGCCTGAACAACCCGCTTGCGCGAGCGGCCGCGCCCGCGATCGTT
Source organism: Burkholderia pyrrocinia (assembly GCA_001527685.1). Classification (GTDB taxonomy): domain Bacteria; phylum Pseudomonadota; class Gammaproteobacteria; order Burkholderiales; family Burkholderiaceae; genus Burkholderia; species Burkholderia pyrrocinia_D. The sequence continues at coordinate 11,324 of LOZU01000072.1, read as the reverse complement.
TCCGTGGCGGGCAGGGTGCTGACGTAGTCTTGCCAATACCGGCGATCGTTCGCATAGCGCGACGAGGCCCGGTACGCACGGTCGCCGTTCGTCATCAGGTCGATCGACCCGAAGTCCGAGTCCGGCACCGGCTGCTGCCGCATCAGTGCCGTGTAGATTTGGGCGACCCGGCGTGTCGCGAGCGGGATGCTCGCACCATCCATCACGATATGGTGATAGCGCTGGTACCAGATATAACGGTCGTCGCTCAGCTTGAACAGCGTTTGACTGAAAAGCGTGCCGGAGAGCAGGTCGTAGGGACGATCCGACTCGGCCTGCATGGCATGCCAGCACGCCGTGAATGGATCGGCCTCGCGCGATGCATCGATGAACGTCAGCTCGAATGAATCCAGGTCGCACCCAAATTGCATCGGACCTGTCGATGTTTCAATAAAGCGAAAATGTAGGCTCCGTGCATCCTCGATGAAACGGCGTAGCGCTGCTTCGAAGGCATCGCGATCTATCGCCCCCCGGATATCCACATAGCCGCGGCTGTCGAACAACGGGTTGTCGGGTTCGAGTTGCTGTGAAAACCACATTTCCATCTGCGCCGCAGTGAGCCCCGGGATTTCTTGTGGGTTTTTTGTATTCACAATTATCCTCATCACAATTTAATGTGAGCAACCTAATTGCGGACAGCGCGCGAATCGTGAGCAATTGCGCGCCGGATATCATCCACCAATCTCGAAATTAAAAAATGAGGCACATCCTTGCCGATATTGCATCGACCGGCGGGCGAGCACGACTGGGCCCGCAACTTGGCAGCAAGAGATATTTATCTGCTGAAAGATTTGAAACCTACTTTAGCACGGCGGTGGTGCAAAATTGACTCATGCGCAGCGATTATCTTGAAATTTAACGCGACACATAATAAATGGCTTTTTTGATGCAGTTTTTGATTTTAAAAAATTATCGAATCAATAGAATGAAGATGGGCAACTACGACGCGGCGAAGCTGAAAGCGGAGCTGACGCGTGATGAGGATCGGCGCAATCGGATCTACGTGGGCACGGTCGGCAAGGTATTTGCCGTGGTAGTCGACGCTCAATCCCGTGCCGCAGCGGGTGATGGGATGCTGCCGCGCAGCAGATCGGACTGTTCCAGCCCGCCGCGTCTGCGCACGGGTTTCAATTCCTCTCGTCCAGGTGAGCCGGAGTGTTCACGCCGCACGTTTCAATTTCGAAACGAAGCAGATGGGTGGAAATACAGCATGCGCGGCTGGCTCGCGACTGCGAATCGGCCGCGCACACTGGATGCGCTCAGGGCGGCGATCGACGTGGACAGTTGCATGAGCAATGCACGCTGTATCAAGGCTGAAACGCTTTCCTTCGCTCGACGCGCTCATCCTTGAACGTCGGGCTTCGCGTCGACGCGTGCACTGAAGGCGCACTGGTGGCATGCCATTTGCATCTTCTCAAAAAATGATGCGGGACCGTTATCTGCCACTCCGAGTCGTCGCGAAAAATCCGGCGGCGGATCCGTGTGTCGTTGCGAACTGAAAATTGGCGGGAGTGAACCGTGGCACGGTAAACGTTGCAACGGCACCTGGTCGGCGTCGAGGACCAAGAATCATGACATTCACGTTCACGCTGATTGATCTCGCGGGCTCGATTGCGTTGGTGCTACTGGGCACGCAGATGGCCCAGATCGGCATGCAGCGCGCATTCGGCGCTGAACTTCGGTCGCTCCTGGGACGGACGCTTTACCGACGACTCCCCGCCTTCTTTGGCGGTATGGGCGTCACGGCGGTGCTGCAAGGCAGTGCGACAACCGCAGTCATGACGAGGGAGTTCGCCACGGAGGGGCGTGTCGACCTGGTCTCCTCGCTGGCCGTCATGCTGGGCGCGAACGTGGGTACGACGTTGTTCGTGCAAGCGCTTTCGCTTGAAGTCGCGACGGTATCGCCTGCGCTTCTGCTTGTTGGCGTGCTGATGTTTCGCAAGGTATCGAACACGCGCGCGCACGACTTGGGGCGCATGTTCATCGGTCTGGGCCTGCTGCTGCTCGCATTGCACCACCTGCAAGAACTGATGACGGACTACGAGGATGCACCGAGCCTTCGGATGTTGCTGGGTGCCGCCTCGACGGAGCCGCTGGTCGATTTCTTGCTGGCGGCCGGCCTGACCTGGGCCGCCGATTCGAACGTGGCAGCCGTTCTCCTGATCATGTCACTCTGCGGGCAGAACGTGGTTCCACCCGATACAGCTTTCGCATTGGTGTTGGGCGCGAACCTGGGCACTGCAATCCACCCGGTGCTGGACGGAACCGTAACGCATGATCCGGCATCCAGGCGCGTGCCGGTTGGCAATCTGCTCATTCTGTCGGTTGGCGTTGTGATTGCACTTGCGGCACTGACGCCGATCGGTTGCGCGATGGTCAGGATCGAACCGGACAACGCGCGAGTGGTGGCCGGTTTTTATACGCTGTTCAATCTGTTGCTGGCCTGCCTGTTCCTGCCGCTGCTCACTCCGTACGCAGACCTGTTGAGCCGGCTGCTTCCGTCGCTTGTGAACGTTTCGGACGCGCCTCGGCCGCAGTACATTGATCCGCTCATGGGCCACCAGCCGCCTGAGGTAACACCTGGCCCGGCCGCCCGTGACGCGCTTCCTGTCGCAGGTACGCACGGGATGCTCTCACGCTCCTGTCCTGCGTCGAGCGGACACGACGGAATGCTGGTTGCGAAAGTCCGTACTCACGATGACATTCTGGATAACGTCGGAATTGTGCCCAGGACATCCGCGACTTTTCCCGATGTCGGTCAACCCGGCGGATACGATGGACAGCGCCGGCATGAAAGCGGCGACGGGTTATGCGAGGACGCGCGGAATGGTATCGAACTCAGCGAGTGCGCCGATCATACGCTCCAGCATGTCAGCGCTGATGGCAAGGTGCAGACGTACTACCCGGCGAAGTCGGTGTGGTTCACCCTTCAGGACATCCAGGTCATCCGGCGGCTGGAGCCGGCAGAGGGGGCAACCTATTCGATGCTTTCGACCTATGTGCAGGGAACTGCGAGTCTGGACGACTGCTGTTTGTCGATCATCGGTGGCGTGCCGAACGATACACGCACGGTACACATTACGTTCGCGGCTCGTGAGATCGGCATGATCGAACGGCGGGGCCTCCGCGAATTGCAGGACGAACTGCGTATCGCTTTTTCTGACGAGCCGCTTGGTACGGCAAGGCTGGGCTACAACCAGTCCGATGATGAGATGCAGGAGCCGGCTCAGTGGTGGGCGTTGTGTGACGTGCCTGCAAGCAGCATTCAGGCGCTCGTCGACAGTGTCGAGACAGGACAGGTGACGGCGGTCAAGGCAGGGCTGTGCCTGCGGGGCATCTACACGTCGGTCCCGTCTGGTGCTGCGCTGACCGGTGGATTCCGCGTGTTCCTGAGGCCCGGCGAGGATGGCGGCGCATCGGGGGCGCCAGCACCTGTCAGCGGATATGTCGTGTATCTCGCCATCGATCTCCCGAAAGTCAGTTTGCCGGGAGAGGGCCGGCCGGCCCAGGTACTGGCACGCGCCGGCGACGGGAATGCCAACGGAGCGCTGACGGAAAGACTCGACAAGCTGTTCCTCGGCTTGAAGTGGCTGGCTGCGCTGGTCGCGATCCTTGTTGTCGTTCTTCTGATCAAGGGGCGGTGACAACCAGGACGACCGGGTCCGCAGGTTGGTCCGGCGTGTGCGCTCGAGCGTGCCGCATCGTTAGCGGGCCTTCATCTGCGCACGGCCGATCGGCCGGTGCTGCTCGTGCGCGACGGGCCGAACGGGCACGTCGCCGCGCCGTGAACCGAAAGGGAGCGGCTGAAGACCGCCGCCCCGTACAGGGCCAGTGCGCGGGTCAGTGCGACATCAGCACCGGCACCGTCATCGTTTCGAGGATGGTTCGCGTGGCGCCGCCGAGCACGCGCTCGCGCATCCTCGCGTGACTGTAGGCCCCCATCACGAGCAGGTCCGAATGCAGGTCGCTGGTCCGGTTGAGCAGCGTCTCGCCGGTATTGATGTCGCCTTCGCGCGGCGTCGTCGCGAAGGAGGCGCGAATGCCGTGGCGTTCGAGGTAGGCCGCGACGTCGACGCCCGCAGGCGTCTTGTCCGGATCGGAGCGGCGGCGTTCCACCGTTTCGACGGTGACGAAGCGGGCGCGCTTGAGCAGCGGCAGCGCATCGGCCACCGCGCGGGCCGCCTCGCGGCCGCCGTCCCATGCAATCAGCACGTTTTCGCCGAAGGTCCGCACGAGGCCCGCGTACGGCACGATGATCGCCGGCCGTCCGCAGCCTGTCACGACATCCTCGACGAAATGGGCGGCAATGTATGTCGTGCGGTCGTGCGGATCCGTCTGGCCGAGCACGAGGAGATCCGCGTGACGCGCATGCAGCGTGGCCGTCTCGGTGGCGGGGCCGGCGGGCGCGCGCCACTCGACGCTGCGCCCGGCACGTTCGGCCGCACCGAGGAACGCGATTTCCGCCTGCTTCCGACGCTCCTCGGACAAGCGCTCGTACACCGCGAGCTCGAGCGGCTCGTCGCGCCGGCGCAACGGCTCGAACAGATCCTGGCAGACCACGTACAGGCCGATCAGGTGCGCGTTGCAGCGCGTCGCGAGGTCGAGCGCCAGCGCGACGCGCGTCGCGCAGCGCGGGCTGTCGTCGAGATGAACGAGCAAGGTCTTGTAGCTCATGACGATTCCTTTCCGGTCGAAGCCGCAGCAGTTTCGGCGGCAGGCGCGGGCGCGCCGTGCGCCGTGATCATCAGGACGGGGCACGCGGCGCCGCGCAGCACACGCTCGGCAACGCTGCCCAGCACGAGGCGCCGGAAGCCGCGCCGGCCGTGCGTGCCCATGACGATCAGATCGGCGCCGAGTTGCTGCGCAGTGCTCAGGATGCGATGTGCAATGTCTTCCCCCGCATCGACATCGACGATCTGCGGCGTACCGGGCACGCCGCGGGCAGCCATGCGCTTCGCGGCCTCATCGGTCACGCGCAGTCCTTCTTCGCGGAATGCGTCGATCAGGATCGACGGATCGTAGCCGAGCGCGTCATAGGCGGGCGCCATGAAATCGACGACATAGACGGGCGTCAGCCGCGCACCCGATTCCGACGCAAGCGTCAGTGCGGCTTCGAGTGCACGGGACGATGTTTCGCTGCCGTCGAGCGCGACGAGAATATTCGAGTACATGGCAGTTCCCTTGAACTGGAAGACATGTCTTCATCTTCGGCGTGCAGGTGGAGATCGCGCTGATCTGGATCAAGCACGGGCCTCGCGTCGCACGCGTGCGCATGGGCGGGTTCATTCAGTGCGACATCAGCACCGGCAGCGTCATCGACGCGAGCACCGTGCGCGTTGCACCGCCCATCAGCAGTTCGCGCCAGCGCGTGTGCCCGTAAGCCCCCATCACGAGCAGGTCGGCGCCCGTATCGTAGGCACGCGACAGCAACGTGTCGCCGATCGACGTATCGGCCGTGCCGGCGATATCGAGCACGTTGACGTCCGGTGCATGGCGCGCGAGCATCAGCGCGGCGTCGGCGCCCGGAATGCGCATGTCTGCCGCGTCGTCGTTCGCGCCGGTGACGGTGACGAGCGTCGTGCGTTTCGCCTGTTCGAGGAAGGGGATGGCGTCATGCGCGGCACGCACGGCTTCCCGGCTGCCGTCCCATGCAACCAGCACGCGCTCGCCGATCGATTTGAACGCGCCCGCATAAGGCACGAACAGCACGGGGCGGCCTGCTGACAGCACCAGGTTCTCCGGAAACTGGTCGTCGACGAATGTCTCGGGGTCGTTCGGATCGCTTTGACCCGCGATCATCAGGTCCGCATGACGCGCGTGATGCAGCATGGCGGCATTTGCCCGCACGTCGGCGCGAATCCAGTTGCCCGACACCTTGGCGCGCAAGGTTTCCGCATGAAACAGGCGTTCCAGCGCGGCAAGCCGTTCGTCGCGGCGTTCCCGAAGTTCGCGGAAATAGTCCGCCGAGCCGGCCATCACGTAGAAGGAAGTGGGCTCCGGCGTGTAGATCGCGGCCACGCCCGTCAGGTGCGCACCGAACCGCCGCGCGAGCCGCAAGGCGAACTCGAGGCGCGCATGCGCGCCGGCGCTCGTGTCGAAGTGCACGGCAATGCTCTTGTAGCTCATCGCGATCGCTCCATCAACGGTGGATCCGTCAGTGCAGTTCAGTCTAGGAAGCAGGCGTCCCGCACGCTTGACTCAGATCAACGGCGTTCGTGCCCGGCGGCCGGCGGCCATCCGCCGCACACCACCGGTCGCGCCTGCTTGACCGAGGTCAAGCAGGCCGGCATGCGGGCGCCTACATTGGTGGGCGACGGGGATGCCCCCTTCCACGGAGCAATTGCAATGAGAGCACTCGTATTCCATGGCCCCGGCCGCAAGTCGCTCGAACAGCGGCCGAAGCCGGAGCTGCAGGCGCCGACCGACGCGATCGTCCGGATGACCCGCACGACGATCTGCGGCACCGATCTGCACATCCTCAAGGGCGACGTGCCGACCTGCGAGCCCGGCCGCATTCTTGGCCATGAGGGCGTCGGGATCGTCGAGCAGGTTGGGGCGGCAGTGGACACGCTGAAGGCCGGCGATCACGTGCTGATTTCGTGCATCTCGTCGTGCGGCCGCTGCGAATACTGCCGCCGCGGCCTGTATTCGCACTGCACGACGGGCGGCTGGATCCTCGGCAACCGGATCGACGGCACACAGGCCGAATTCGTGCGGATCCCGCATGCGCAGACGAGCCTGTACCGGGTTCCGCCCGGCGCTGACGAGGATGCGCTCGTGATGCTGTCCGACATCCTGCCGACCGGGTTCGAATGCGGCGTGCTGAACGGCAAGGTCCAGCCGGGCGCCACGGTCGCGATCATCGGCGCCGGCCCGATCGGGCTCGCCGCGCTGCTGACCGCGCAGTTCTACTCGCCTGCGCAGATCATCATGATCGACCCGGATCGCAACCGGCTCGACGTCGCGCGGCGCTTCGGCGCGACCGAATGCATCGACGGCCGTGGCGGCGATCCGGCCGCGGAAGTGATGAAGCTGACCGACGGCATCGGCGTCGATTGCGCGATCGAAGCGGTCGGTATTCCGGCGACGTTCGAGATGTGCACGTCGATCGTCGCGCCAGGCGGCGTCGTGGCGAACGCCGGCGTGCACGGCGTAAAGGTGGATCTGCACCTCGAGAAGCTGTGGGATCGCAACATCTCGATCACGACGCGGCTCGTGGACACGGTCAGCACGCCGATGCTGCTGAAGACGGTGCGCGCGGGGCGGCTCGATCCGAAGCAACTGATCACGCACCGCTTCTCGCTCGACGATGTCGAGCGGGCCTACGACACGTTCGGCCGCGCCGCGGAAACGCATGCACTGAAGGTCATCATCGAAGTGGCGTGAAGGTTCGACGACGGGCTGCGGAGCATGCGCCCGGCGTGTGCTCCGCGCGCCACGCCGCTATGGCGACAGCGCGGCGCGTTCGTCCGCGTCGTCCGCATCGGTCGCGTCGCCCTCGTCGAGATCGACGGCCTGCTGATACGTCGGGACTTCGCATGGCCAATGCAGGCGTTCCTCGATGCGCCGTCGCAGCGCATCTGCGGCTGCAGGCTCGCCATGCGTCACGAACGTCCGGGCAGGGGGCTGCTGCATCGCGCCGAGCCACTGCAGGATTTCCTCGTAATCGGCGTGCGCCGACAGCGCGGTGATGGATTCGACCTGCGCGCGCACCCGCACGTATTCGCCGTGGATCTTCACGGTCGGCTCGTGCGCGGCGAGCGCCGCGCCGCGCGTGCCCGCGGCCTGGTAACCGACCAGCGCGATCGTGTTCCGTGCATCGGGCGCGTAACGACTCAGGTGATGCAGCACCCGTCCGCCTGTCGCCATGCCGCTGCCGGCGATGATCACCATCGGGCCCTGATGCCCGGCGATGGCTTTCGACTGATCGACCGTGCGGACCATCGTCGCCGCGTGACCGAGCGCGTCCGCCTCCGAGATCGTCAGCCGATGCTCGAGGATGTGATGGCGGTAGACCTCGGTCACGTCCGTCGCCATCGGGCTGTCGAGAAACACCGGCACGCGCGCCATCCGGCCGCCCGCCTTCAGCTTCGCGATGTAGTGCAGGATCTGCTGCGCGCGGCCGACGGTGAAGCAGGGCATCACGACCACACCGCCGCGCGCGAACGTCTTCTCGAACAGCTCGGCCAGCTCGCTTTCCGGATCCGACACGGGATGCAGGCGGTCGCCGTAGGTCGACTCGACGACCACGTAATCGGCGTGGACGGGCGGCATCGGCGGCCGCATGATCGGATCGTGGCGGCGGCCGAGGTCGCCGGAAAAAACGAGCACCTTGTGCTTCCAGTTCAACACGACGCTCGCCGCGCCGAGGATATGGCCGGCAGGCAGCAGGCGGAACGACAGGGCGCTGCCCAGCGCGACGCGCTCGTCGAACGGGCAGGGCGTCAGCAGGCGCAGCGCGAGCAGTGCGTCGTCGAGCGTGTAGAGCGGCATGGCCGGACGATGCTTCGAGTAGCCGTGCCGGTTCGCGAAATCGGCTTCCTCCTCCTGCAGCCGCGCGCTGTCGCGCAGCATGATGTCGCAGAGTTCGGCGGTCGCCGCCGTGCAGTACACGGGGCCGCGAAAGCCGTCGCGCGCCAGGACCGGAAGGTAGCCGGTGTGGTCGAGGTGCGCGTGCGTGAGCACGACGGCATCCAGCGTGTCGGGCGCGAACGGCAGCGGGCTCCAGTTGCGCAGCCGCAGGTTCTTCGTGCCCTGGAACAGGCCGCAGTCGATCAGCACGCGCTTGCCGCCGTGTTCGACCAGGTACTTCGAGCCGGTCACGGTCTCGGTCGCACCGAGAAAGGTCAGTTTCATCGCACGCCTCACGGGATATCACGGGATCGCTGGTTCGATTACAGCGTGAATCGCGGCCGGCCGGTTGACGGAAATCAGAGAATCGCCTGGCGTTCCCGGGTTTCGCTCGATTGATGTCGGTCAATGCGGCGGCCGCGCCGCGGCTCGATAGTGAAGCCGCTGCGCAGGTTTTCGTGCGGCCACGGTCTTTGATCTCCCTCAAGGCCGTGGCGCCGGCACACTATGATGTCGAGCGGCGGCGGACCAAGATTGAAACTGTGGACACTGGCCAATGGGCTCGCCAAGCGACCGAGGCGACCCATCGATCGCCGGTGCATTTCGCCTGTTTTCGCGGAGGTGGGTATGTTGTCGTCGAGACCGCATGGCGCGATCACCGTCATCCTCCGTGAGCACGAGCGGCTGTCTGCCGTCATCGAGGGCATGCGGCGCTATGTCCATCTGCTGGCGGCTGGCAAGCCCGTTCCGGGTCTCATGGTGTTCAGGGCGATGCTCTATTACATTCGAGAGTACCCCGAGCAGGTACATCATCCGAAAGAGGAGCGCTACCTGTTTGCGCCATTGCGGGATGCGACTTCCGAATTCGACGGCGTCCTCGACGAACTGGAGACTCAACACGCCCGAGGTGACGGGATGCTAACCAATCTCGAGCACGCGCTGACCCGATACGAATTGAAGGGGGCGCCCGCACTCGCGGTACTGGTGGCGCTGGTGGATGAATATACCGAGTTCTATTCGGATCACCGGTGCATGGAGGAGACGCTGATATTGCCGGCCGCCAGGCGTTTGCTGACGGACGAGGACTGGGCGGAACTCGATCTCGCGTTCGGAGCGAATCGCGATCCGTTCGATGGCGTCAAACTCGAAGACGATCTCGGCAAGCTGTTCTCGATGATCGTCAATGCGATTCCGGAAACGGAGGATTAGCGGTTCGCGCGTGCGTGTCGGCCGGGGCTCGTCCACCGAGCCGGAATGCCGGCGCAGCGCGTGCGACGCGCTCAGCCTGCGTCGTCTGCAAACAGCCGGTGCTCGGGTTCGGCCTGCTCGGTATCGACGCACTGCACGCGCCAGCGGCCGGCATCCGGCGTGTGACGGGCGTGCCGGTACCAGCGTGCCATGCCGGATGCACCGACACTCGGCGCCTTGGCATTGCCGGACGCGAAGTCGTCGAGGACGATGAGCGGATGGTCGGAATCGGGCAGGGCAAGCCGGATGCCGTCGCCGGACCGAGCAAGCGCCCCCCAAGACGGCATTGCCATGGCGTCGTGCCCCTCGCACGACCACTTGTGCTCGTCGAAATCAAGCCAGACGATCGCATACGCGGACGGGCCGGCATGCGCGAACGTGTCGAGATGAACGGTGATGCGCACGGCAGACTCCTGTGATGAATGGCTGCCGACGTCATCTGACGAAGGCATGGGTCCAGTCTAGGTTTGGCGATGCGCCCAGCGTTGACGCACGTCAACCGGTCATGCGGCATGACGGCCAACGACGATCGCCGGCTCGGCGACTTACGTTCACTCAATGTCGTACCGGGATTCAAATTGGCTCATTGGAAACGTTCGGTTTCCGCGGTCAAGTTTTTGTCTTTCGCGGGGTGAAGCCACGTCGTGTTGCAGGACAGCGTGTGAACGGGCAGGGCATTGACGGGCTTCAGTTGGCCCGCGCAGGCCGAAATAGCTGAACGTCGACTCGGTCGCCGTGAAGTGCAGCATCATCAAGCGGCTCGTCGCGTCGTCGACGTACACCAGCAGCGTGCATTGCGGCGCCCGATCCTCGAACCACCGATGTTCGCTGCCGTCGATCTGGATCAGTTCGCCCAGGCATGCACGCCGTGCCCGCGGCTGGTAGACCTTCGGCGGGCGCTGCCGGCGCGGAATCCACAGGCCGGCCTCCGTCATCAGCTTGCGGACCGCCTCCTTGGCCAGCTGAATGCCGTGGCATTCCCAGAGCTTCTCGCAGGCCAGCGTCGGCCCGAAGTCGGCGTAGCGGTCTCGGATGATCGTCAGCGCCCGCTGGGCCAGATCAGCGTCCAGCCGCCGGTTACCGGGACCGCCACGCTGACGCGAGGCCAAGCCCGCCGCACCGGATTCCCGGTATCGGATCACCAGCCGCTCAACCTGCCGCACACTCAATCCCAGCCGGTCGGCTGCACGTCCGGGCTTGAGCTTGCCGTCCGCCACGTCCTGAATCACCTTGAACCGGTCCAGCTCGCGCATCGTCATCGTTATCCGTTCTGTCGCGACCATCGAAGCCTCCAGCGCCGGAGTCCCGGCGGCTGGCCAGCATACTGGCCACCAAAGCGGACATTTCTATGTAGCTAAAAGCGGACATTACTAAAAAGCTCTAACACACATGTCAAAGCCATTCTCAAATGTCCGCTTCCTGGCTATTTAGAAATGTCCGGTTTTACGGTTGGTTTGGCTGCCTGT
>LOZU01000071.1:0-994 GCA_001527685.1 Burkholderia pyrrocinia | reverse complement strand
CGCTTCATCGGGTCGGATTCGGCCGCAACCTGCAAGTGAATCCGCGCGGGCAGCGCCAGCAGGTGATCGCGCACGCGCCGAGCCACCTGCTCGTTGGCATGACGAACGCCGCGCGCGTCAACCAGTTCGCCTTCGAGCTTCTGACGTTCACGCTTTGCGGCGAGCGCCAGCTCCATTTCGCGCTGCTCACGCCAGTAATGAAAGCCACGCGCATTGCCGGACGACGATCCGTTCGGCTCGTCGTGAGCGCTGGTCGTCGTCGCGGTCCTAGGATGCAGCTCGACTCGGACATCGCGGTCTTGCCGGTGCTCTGACCATCGCTCCGCAACGCCAAGCTTGCTCGGATCCGACGTGTCGCCGATGAGCGCATCGCTCGCGGCCCAGTCCACTAGCTTTCCGTCACTCGACAGAACGACACGACCTTCACGCTGCAGTTTGCTCACGTATGAGCGATGCCAACCGTGCATGCGCGCGTAGTCGGCCTTCTTCACGAATTGTCCGAGGGCTTCGCTCATACAGGTAAACGCGGTAAACAGGATTCAACAGAAGTGGTCAACAAAATGCGTGTTGACTGTTGAGTAACTTCGAGATTCGTTGACTAGCGAAAACTCGCGGGTGCGAGCCCCCGCGTATGGCGATGCCCGGAGGGTCCCCGCCTGCTCAAAAAGTAGGCAGACCCGCACCGATCGCGACATCGCCGGTCGCGCCGTCGCCCGCTCGGTCCATCGCCCACACGACACGGTCCATCGCGTCGTCGAACACGAAGCACCGCGCGGTAACGCGCCCCATGCTTTGATCTTCATCCCACGTCGACCAGACCTCGCATGGCCCGGCGCTCGTCGACTCGATTCGCATTTCAGCGCCCCAATGCAAAAAGCCCTGAGAGCTTTCGCACTCAGGGCTTCGATATTCATTTTGTAAGGGCGAACGCCCTCCCAACAGATCCCGACAGACAGTTATCGTTGTTGGTCGCGGCGCTCCCGCGATTCAGTAC
>LOZU01000070.1:0-40920 GCA_001527685.1 Burkholderia pyrrocinia | reverse complement strand
GGCCTACGGTTACCGCGACAGCGCCTACTTCTTCCTCAAGATCAAGGCTGCCTATCCCGGGAATCCGTGAAGAACCAAAAAAATACCCCGCTTCGGCGGGGTATCTTGCGCAGCCCGGGCCCGCACGGGCCCGCGACGCTTACTTCTTGAACACCAGGTCGCCCTTCAGCGACTCGATGTAGGCCGCGATGTCCTTCATGTCGCTGACGGACAGGTTCTGCACCTGCGCCTGCATGATCGCGTTGTTGCGGCCGAGCAGCGGGTTCGCCAGGCCCATCTGGTACTGGCGCATCGCCCAGACGAGGTAGTCGGCGTGCTGGCCGGCGAGGCGCGGATACTCGGCGTTGATCGGCTGGTTCATCTTTGCGCCGTGGCAGGCCGCGCAGTTGTGCGACTCGACCAGCTCCTTGCCCTTCGACAGGTCGGCCGCGTGCGCGCTGCCGATCGCGAGGCCGGCCGCGAACGCGATCGCCGCCGCCGTCTTGAATGCGTTGTTCATGAATGCTCCTATCCCGCGTGTGAGATCAGCAAGCGGCGCTTACTTGTAGGGATTGTCTTTCGTGTCGGCCTTCTGCACGGCGTAGTAGGCCGCCAGATCGGCGATGTCCTGATCCGTCAGCGAACCGGCGATCGCGTTCATCGACGGGAAGTGACGATCCTTCTTGCGGTAGGCTTGCAGCGCGTTCGCGAGATACTGCTGGTTCTGGCCGCCGAGGACCGGCACCCGGTAGACCTCCGGATAGGCCGTGCGGTAGCCGTCGATGCCGTGGCAGCCGATGCACATGGCGGCCTTGCTCGCCCCGTCCTTCGGGTTGCCGACCACACCGGCCGCCTGCGCGCTGCCCGCGAGCGCCACGAGCGCTGCGACAACAACGTGTTTGCCGACGAATTTGTTCATAGCTCTTGTAACCTAGCTTGAGGGGAAACTGGCGCCAAAGCGGCAACGGCCCGTGCCGTTTTGCTTATCGGGTCGCCACGCAGGCCAAAAAAACGGCCAGATTGTACCGCGACGGCGGGGAATGCGTCCATACAGCGTCCCGGCCCGCCCCGCCGCGGCCCAGCAACGATACGCGGCCGCCGCCGAACCCGACAGCCCTTCTGACTTATACTGGGATTTTTTCGCGAACGGGAAGAGCGCCGCCATGCGTTTCGAAGGGTCCTCGCACTACGTCGCCACCGACGATCTGAAGCTCGCGGTCAACGCCGCGCTGACGCTGCAACGCCCGCTCCTGATCAAGGGCGAACCCGGCACCGGCAAGACCATGCTCGCCGAGGAAGTGGCCGCCGCGCTCGGCATGCCGCTGCTGCAATGGCACATCAAGTCGACCACGAAAGCGCAGCAGGGCTTGTACGAATACGACGCCGTGTCGCGGCTGCGCGACTCGCAGCTCGGCGACGCGCGCGTGAAGGACATCGCGAACTACATCGTGAAGGGCGTGCTGTGGCAGGCGTTCGACGCCGAGCAGCCGACCGTTCTGCTGATCGACGAGATCGACAAGGCCGACATCGAATTCCCGAACGACCTGCTGCGCGAGCTCGACCGGATGGAATTCCACGTGTACGAGACCCGCGAGACGGTGCGCGCGAAGCACCGCCCGCTCGTGATCATCACGTCGAACAACGAGAAGGAGCTGCCCGACGCGTTCCTGCGCCGCTGCTTCTTCCACTACATCCAGTTCCCCGACGCGTCGACGATGCAGAAGATCGTCGCGGTCCACTACCCGAACATCCGCGAGGAGCTGCTGCACGCGGCACTCGAGAGCTTCTTCGAGCTGCGCGGCGTGTCGGGCCTGAAGAAGAAGCCGTCGACGTCCGAGCTGCTCGACTGGCTGAAGCTGCTGCTCGCCGAGAACATTCCGCCGGAATCGCTGCGCGGCACCGATCGCAAGCAGATCGTGCCGCCGCTCGTGGGCGCGCTGCTGAAGAACGAACAGGACCTGAGCCTGTTCGAGCGGCTCGTCTTCATGAACCAGCGCAACCGGTAAGCTCCCCACCCGCAAAGGCCCGGCCATGCTGCTCAATTTCTTCTACGCGCTGCGCGCAGCGAAGCTGCCCGTCTCGGTGAAGGAATACCTGACGCTGCTCGAATCGCTGAAGGCCGGGCTGATCGCGCCGTCGATCGACGCGTTCTACTACCTCGCGCGCATGACGCTCGTGAAGGACGAGCAATACTTCGACAAGTTCGACCAGGCGTTCGGCGCGTACTTCCACGGCGTGTCCGCGCTGCCGGCCGACGCGTTCGACGTCCCGCTCGACTGGCTCGAGAAACGGCTCGAGCGCGCGCTGTCGCCGGAGGAAAAGGCGCAGATCGAAGCGATGGGCGGGCTCGACAAGCTGATGGCGCGCCTGAAGGAACTGCTCGACGAGCAGAAGGAGCGGCACGAAGGCGGCAACAAGTGGATCGGCACCGGCGGCACGTCGCCGTTCGGGCACGGCGGCTTCAACCCGGAAGGCATCCGCATCGGCGGGCCGTCGAACGGCAACCGCACCGCGGTCAAGGTGTGGGAGGCGCGCGCGTTCCGCGACTACGACGATTCGGTGGAGATCGGCACGCGCAACATCAAGGTCGCGCTGCGGCGGCTGCGCCGCTTCGCGCGCGAAGGCGCGGCCGAGGAGCTCGACCTGCCCGGCACGATCCGCAGCACCGCCGCGAACGCGGGCTGGCTCGACCTGCGGATGGTGCCCGAGCGCCACAACAACGTGAAGGTGCTGATGCTGCTCGACGTCGGCGGCTCGATGGACGACCACATCAAGCGCACCGAGGAGCTGTTCTCCGCCGCGAAGGCCGAATTCAAGCACCTCGAGTTCTTCTACTTCCACAACTGCGTGTACGACCACCTGTGGAAGAACAACCGCCGCCGCCACGCGGAGCGCACCGCGACCTGGGACGTGCTGCACAAGTTCACACCCGACTACAAGCTGATCTTCGTCGGCGATGCGACGATGAGCCCGTACGAAGTGCTGCAGCCGGGCGGCTCGGTCGAATACAACAACCCCGAGGCCGGCGCGGTATGGCTGCGGCGGCTCGCCGACCAGTTCCCCCATCATGCGTGGCTGAACCCCGAGCCCGAGCGGCTTTGGGAATACCGCCAGTCGGTCGCGGTGATCCGCGACCTGCTCGGCCAGCGCATGTATCCGCTCACGCTCGCGGGCCTCGAAACCGCGATGCGCGCGCTCAGCAAGTAACTGATAACGGCGGCCCCGCCCTCGCGGGCCGCTTTCCCCCGGAGTCCTCATGAACCCGCCATCCGCCGCGGACACGGGCCGCGCGAGCGGCCGTTTTTTCTCGGATACCTCGGTGTCGACGCTCGTCGCCGGTTTCGTCGCGATGATGACCGGCTACACGAGCTCGCTCGTGCTGATGTTCCAGGCCGGCCGCGCCGCGCACCTGAGCGACGCGCAGATCTCGTCGTGGATCTGGGCGCTGTCGATCGGCATGGCCGTGACGACGATCGGCCTGTCGCTGCGCTTTCGCGCGCCCGTCGTCGTCGCGTGGTCGACGCCCGGCGCCGCGCTGCTGGTCGCGTCGCTGCCCGGCGTGCCGTATGCCGAGGCGATCGGCGCGTTCATCGTCTGCGCGCTGCTGCTGACCGCGGTCGGCGTGAGCGGCCTGTTCGACACGCTGATGCGCCGGATTCCCGCCGGCATCGCCGCCGCGCTGCTCGCCGGCATCCTGTTCGAGATCGGCATCGAGATCTTCCGCGCCGCGCAGCACCAGACCGCGCTCGTGCTCGCGATGTTCTTCACGTACCTGATCGTCAAGCGCGCGGCACCGCGCTATGCGATCGTCACGACGCTCGCCGTCGGCACCGCGGCCGCCGGCGTGCTCGGCCTGCTCGACTTCAGCGGGTTCCACATCGCGCTCGCGAAGCCGGTGTTCACGATGCCGGCGTTCTCGATCGCGTCGATCGTCAGCATCGGCATTCCGCTGTTCGTGGTCGCGATGGCTTCGCAGAACGTGCCGGGCATCGCGGTGCTGCGCGCGGACGGCTACCCGACGCCATCGTCGCCGCTGATCGCGACGACCGGCATCGCGTCGCTCGTGCTCGCGCCGTTCGGCTCGCACGGCGTGAACCTCGCGGCCATCACCGCCGCGATCTGCACCGGCCCCGAGGCGCACGAGGATCGCGCGAAACGCTACACGGCCGCGGTGTGGTGCGGCACGTTCTACCTGGTCGCCGGGGTTTTCGGCGCGACGATCGCCGCGCTGTTCGCCGCGCTGCCGAAGGCGCTCGTCGTGTCGGTCGCCGCGCTCGCGCTGTTCGGCTCGATCATGAGCGGCCTCGCGAACGCGATGCAGGACGCGAAGCAGCGCGAGGCCGCGCTCGTCACGTTCATGGTCACCGCGTCGGGCCTCACGCTGCTGTCGATCGGCTCGGCGTTCTGGGGGCTCGTCGCGGGCGTCGTCACCCAGGTGATCCTCAACGCGCGCCGCCCGGCATAGCGCCCGGGCACGTGCGCCGCGTCCGGCGCGGCAGGCCTACCCGCGCGATCGTCCGCCCTGCGAAACATGCGCGACGCGAATCGGGCCTAGAATAACGGATCGGAAGCGGCGCCCCGCGCGCCGCTTCGCTTCGCCGCCGCGCTCGCGCGGCCCGTGAGAACCCCGGCGCATCGCGCCCTCTTCTCGAATCGCCATGACTACCGCACTCGACCAGCTCAAGCAGTACACCACCGTCGTCGCCGACACGGGCGATTTCCAGCAGCTCGCGCAATACAAGCCGCAGGACGCGACCACGAACCCGTCGCTGATCCTGAAGGCCGTGCAGAAGGATGCGTACAAGCCGATCCTCGAAAAAACCGTTCGCGATCACCGCGACGAAAGCACCGACTTCATCATCGACCGCCTGCTGATCGCGTTCGGCACCGAGATCCTGAAGCTGATCCCGGGCCGCGTGTCGACCGAGGTCGACGCGCGCCTGTCGTTCGACGCGCAGCGCTCCGTCGACAAGGCGCACGAGCTGATCAAGCTCTACGAGGCCGCCGGCATCGGCCGCGAGCGCATCCTGATCAAGCTCGCGTCGACGTGGGAAGGCATCCGCGCGGCCGAGGTGCTGCAGAAGGAAGGGATCAAGTGCAACATGACCCTGCTTTTCTCGCTGGTGCAGGCCGCCGCGTGCGCGGAAGCCGGCGCGCAGCTGATCTCGCCGTTCGTCGGCCGCATCTACGACTGGTACAAGAAGCAGGCCGGCGCCGAGTGGGATGAGGCGACGAACGGCGGCGCGAACGATCCGGGCGTGCAGTCGGTGCGCCGCATCTACACGTACTACAAGACCTTCGGCTATGGCACCGAGGTGATGGGCGCGAGCTTCCGCACGACGAGCCAGATCGTCGAGCTCGCCGGCTGCGACCTGCTGACCATCAGTCCCGATTTGCTGCAGAAGCTGCAGGACAGCAACGACACGGTCGCGCGCAAGCTGTCGCCGGACATGCTCGCGGACGCACCGGCCGCGCGCGTCGCCATCGACGAGGCCGCCTTCCGCTTCCAGCTGAACGACGACGCGATGGCGACCGAGAAGCTCGCCGAAGGCATCCGCACGTTCGCCGCCGACGCGGTGAAGCTCGAGAAGCTGATCGACGCGCTGCGCTGAGCGTCAGGAGCCGGCAATAGCCGGCAGCAGATGACAGCAGCACGGCAACATGCGGCCGCGAACGTGACGTTCGCGGCCATTTTATTTTCATCCACCGGTCAAGCTCGCGCACTACAATCCACGACACGGATGCGTCGGCCGCTCCCGATGTGTTCGACCCAGTCAACGTTGCATGGAACCGGAGCGGGCGCGCGAGCGCCCACTCCGCTCAACAGGAGACGACGATGCAAGTTCAACCGTACCTGACCTTCTACGGCCAGGCCGAAGCTGCTCTTCAGTTCTACGAAAAGGCGCTCGGCGCGAAGACGATGTTCAAGATGCATTTCAAGGACGCGCCGCCGAACCCCGAGCACCCTGTCACGCCCGAGATGGCGGACAAGATCATGCATGCGAGCTTCACGATCGGCGATTCGATGATGATGTGCTCGGACGGCGACTGCCGCAATACGGGCGGTACGCACACCGGCTATTCGCTGTCGCTGAACCCGGCGACCGTCGACGAAGGCAAGAAGCTGTTCGACGCGCTCGCCGACGGCGGCGAAGTGACGATGCCCTTTCAGAAGACTTTCTGGGCGCTCGGCTTCGGGATGCTGAAGGACCGCTTCGGCATCCAGTGGATGATCAACGTCGAGGATCTGTCGCAGCGCGACGACCTCGCGGAACGCGCCAAGGGCTGACGAGAAAAACCGCCCGCCACCTTCCGGCGGCGGGCGGTTTGGTGTTTACACGCACGAAGCGCGTCAGCCTTCGACGACGTCCAGATAATCCTCCGGCCGCGTGCGGTCTTCCGCATGCGACATGCCCATCACGCGCACCAGCACGCTGACGACGATCGCGACGACGAGGTTCACGATCAGCGACCACACCGCCGCATACCCGGGAATCGCATAGCCGAACAGGTGGATCGTGAAGATCGAGCTCGCGAGCTTCAGCGAAATCGCCATCCACGTGCCGCACACGATGCCCACGGCCCAGCCGATCAGCAGGCCGCGATAGTCGAGCATGCGCGTGTAGAGGCCGAGCACGATCGCGGGCAGCGTCTGGATGATCCAGATGCCGCCGAGCAGCTGCAGCTGGATCGCATAGGTCAGCGGCAGCCCGAGGATGAACGCGACCGCCCCCACCTTCACGATCAGCGACACGAGCTTCGCGACGTGTGTCTCCTGGTCGTGCGTCATGTTGCGGTTGACGAACTCGCGGTGGATGTTGCGCGTGTACAGGTTCGCGGCCGCGATCGACATGATCGCCGCCGGCACCAGCGCGCCGATGCCGATCGCCGCGAACGCGATGCCGACGAACCACGACGGGAAATACTCGAGGAACAGCGCGGGCACCGCGAAGTTCGGGCCGAACGCCTTGAAGTACGGCGCGTACTGCGGCATGTCCTTCACGCCCGACGCGAGCGCCATGTAGCCGAGCAGCGCAAGCAGGCCGAGCACGAACGAGTACGCGGGCAGCATCGCCATGTTGCGGCGGATCGAGTTGCCCGACGACGACGACAGGATCGCCGTGACCGAATGCGGATACAGGAACAGCGCGAGCGCCGAGCCGATCGCGAGCGTCGCGTACGCGCTGAAGCCGTTCAGGCTCGCCGCGTCCGGCGCCTTCAGCAGCAGCTTCGCGGGCGGCACGCTCGCGAAGATGTGTCCGAAGCCGCCGAGCTTCGCGGGGATCACGATGACTGCCGCGGCGATCGTGATGTAGATCAGGATGTCCTTCACGATCGCGATCATCGCGGGTGCGCGCAGGCCCGACGTGTACGTGTACGCGGCGAGGATCGCGAACGCGATGATCAGCGGCAGGTCGCCGACGAAGCCGGTCGTGTCGAAGCCGAGCGCGCCAATCACGACCTCGATGCCGACGAGCTGCAGCGCGATGTACGGCATCGTCGCGAGGATGCCCGTCACCGCGATCGCGAGCGCGAGCATCCGGCTGCCGTAGCGCGCGTTGACGAAATCGGCGGACGTCACGTAGCCGTGCCGCTTCGCGATGCTCCACAGCTTCGGGAACACGACGAACGCGAACGGATAGATCAGGATCGTGTACGGCAGTGCGAAGAAGCCCATCGCGCCCGCGCCGAACACCAGCGCCGGCACCGCGACGAACGTGTAGGCGGTGTACAGGTCGCCGCCGAGCAGGAACCACGTGACGATGGTGCCGAAGCGGCGGCCGCCGAGGCCCCATTCGTCGAGATGCGCGAGATCGCCGCGCCGCCAGTTCGCGGCGAGAAAGCCGATGATCGTGACACCGATGAACAGCAGGACGAAGACGAAGGTAGCGGCAAGGTTCATCGAACGTCTCCTTGCGTGCCGCCTGCCTTCCACGCGTTCCTGGTCTTGAAGTAGACGAGCGCGGTGATCACCGCGCTAATGAAGACCCACAGCAGCTGATACCAGTAGAAGAACGGAAAGCCGAACCATTGCGGATCGACCTTGTTGTACGACGGCACCCAGACCATCGCGATCAGCGGCAGCACCAGCAGCCAGAGCCAGCGCTTGGCGGCCCGATTGGCGTCGGCATCGTGAGCCATGACGTCTCCTCATCATTCCCGGTTGTCGGTTTTCTTGAACGGGTACGGCGGCGAGAGGAGCGGCGAAACGGGTAAGCTGCGGCTCCCCTGGCTTCGCGCCAGTATAGGTGCCGCAAGCGGCCGGTCAAGCAGGGACGAACCCGAGGTGATCCGTCCCCGCCGAGCGGTTGCGCCGGCATGCCGCCGGCGCATGAAGCGTCAGATGGCGAACGCGGCCGCGCGCGGCGCAACCGATGCTTTCAAAGCTTTCACCCACTTGCGCGCGGGCAGCTTCAGCGTGTCCTCGATCAGCGCCGCGCGCGCGTCGAGCTGCGCGAACGGCACGTCGAGCGCGGGGCCCGAGAACGCGAGCGCGATCCGGTTGCCGTCGTGCACTTCCGGCAGCGCGATCACGCGGTTGTCGAACGCCGTGTTCAGGTGCTTCATGTTGCGCACGAAGCTCGGATGGTCGCCGAACAGGTTGATCGTCGCGATGCCCGCGTCGGCGAGGCAGCCGCGCACCGCGCGGTAGAACGCGACGCTGTCGAGCACCGGGCCGCGCGCGGTCGCGTCGTACAGGTCGATCTGCAGCGCGCCGATGGTGCCGCGGTTGGCCGTATCGGTGACGAAATCCCATGCGTCGGCTTCGTGCACGGCGAGGCGCGCGTCGTCGGGCGGCAGCGCGAACATCGTGCGCGCGGCGACGATCACCGCCGGGTTCAGCTCGACCGCCTCGACCTTCGCGCGCGGCAGGAAGCTGTGCGCGAACTTGGTCAAGGCACCCGTGCCGAGGCCGAGCTGCACGACGCGCTCGGGGGTTTCGAGGAACAGCAGCCACGCCATCATCTGCTGCGCGTATTCGAGCTCGATGTGCAGCGGCCTGGAAATCCGCATCGCACCCTGCACCCATTCGGTGCCGAAGTGCAGGAAGCGCACGCCGCGCTCCTCGGAGAACGTCACCGGCGCGAAGCGCGGCTTGCGCGGCGCTTCGAGCACGGGCACGTCGTCGTGCTCGTCGATGTCGGCGCGGCGCTTCACGCGCGGCGGCCGGAGTTTCGAGGAGCCGTTGTACGCGGACGGTTCGTCGCGCTTGAATGCGCGCGCCTCGGCGGACGCGCGCTTGATCAGTCGGGTCATGAATGAATCTCGCAGGGGGTGAGGCGGGTTTTGCGGACGAGAGGATAGCATTGGCGGCGGGGGCAGCCCCGGACAACGCGTTGGCGAAGCGCTTCGATCACGCATGACTTCGACAATGGTTGGCGCTAGGCTGCACCCATTGACGACGGGGGATCGCATGGCATCGAGCAGCAAGAAAATCTGGTTCCCGGCCAAACGCTACGGGTGGGGATGGGGGCTGCCGGTGACGTGGCAAGGCTGGGGGGTACTGCTTCTCTACATGCTCGGACTCATTGCGAGCGTGTGGCTTCTGCCGCCGCACCGGGCGCCATTCGCATTCGGCGCGTGCGTCGCGGTGCTGTCCGCCGCGCTGATTGCCGTGTGCTGGGTGAAAGGCGAGAAACCGGGATGGAGATGGGGGGACGACGATCGAACCTGAGCGGCGTCGCTCACGGGCCGTGCGACGTCAGGAACGAATCGCTCGCCAGAACGCCAGCTTCTGCTCGAACGACAGTGTCGCATTCGCCGGGCTCGACGAAGGCAGCACGAACGTTTCATACCCGGCCGCCCCGATCACTTCCGCAAACCGCCCCGCCGTCTTGCCGTTGAAACACACCTTCTTCAGCAACGGCGCATGCTCCCGCAACGCATCGAAATCGTTCGGCCTCGCATGGCGAATCGCCGAATCGAGACTGCCTTCGCGATGGCACGCGGCGAGCACGTCCCAGATGCCGATGCCATGTGCGAGCACGCGTTCGAGCCGCGCGTCATACGCGAGTTCATGCAGCGCCGGCTCACCCAGCACCGTACCCAGCAACCGCCAGAACTGATTGCGCGGATGCGCGTAGTACTGCGCGGCATCGAGCGATGCTTCGCCCGGAAAGCTGCCGAGGATTATCGTTTGGGTGGCCGGCCCGACGACCGGCGGAAAGCCTTGCAGCATCACACCGCTCCAGACGTGCGCGGCCCGTCGCCATACGCATCGATATGCCGCCACAGCGCGGGCAGCATGCATTCGGTCACCATCAGCGGCGCGCCGTGCCGCTGGAACACCGAGCGCCGCGCGGCGAAAGCATGCGGCGCGCGCGCACCGGAGAGCGCATGCGTCGCGAGCGCATACAGCGGATGGCCGGCGATCACGCGACGGCTGACGAGCGCCGAGCGCTCGACCTGCGGATCGCTGTACAGCAGCTCGGCGAGCGGCCGCGTGCGCAACCGCCGCATCGCCTGCCAGATCCCCTTGCTCGCGGCGAGCGGCGCGATGCTGTGCGCGGCGACGTACGGCGTGCCGTCGACCGACAGGATCACCTCGCGCACCCACATCGGCGCGCGCGGCGCGCCGGCGAGCGCCGCATGCTCGTCGAACCACGGGCAGTCGACCGCCTCGCGCGTCACGCGCACCGTCACGCGGCCGAGCCGCGCGAGGTGCGCGGTCAGCGAGCCGCCGCGCGTCAGCCAGTCGCGCTGATCGAGCGTGCAGCCGGGCCGGGGCGTCTCGCGCCAGCCCCCCTGAGCGCCGTCGAACCGCATCCGCACGTTCACGCGCGCGACAGCAGCAGCGCGTTGGTCCGCTTCACGAAGCTTGCCGGATCCTCGAGCATGCCGCCTTCGGCCAGCAGCGCCTGGTCGAACAGCAGGTGGCACCAGTCGCCGAAATCGGCGCTGTCGGCGTTCAGCTGCTTCACGAGCGCGTGCTCGGGGTTGATCTCGAGGATCGGCTGCATCGCCGGCGCGTTCTGGCCGGCCGCCTTCAGCATCCGCTGCAGGTAGCCGCTCATGTCGTTGTCGTCCGCGACGAGGCACGACGGCGAATCGGTCAGGCGGAACGTGACGCGCACGTCCTTCACCTTGCCGCCAAGCGCTTCCTTCATCTTGTCGACCACCGGCTTGATCGCCTCGCCCGCCTCGTCCTGCGCCTTCTTCTCGTCGTCGTTCAGCGCGCCGAGATCGAGGTCGCCGCGCGCGACGCTCGCGAGCGGCTTGCCGTCGAAGTCATGCAGGAACGACAGCATCCACTCGTCGACGCGGTCGGTCAGCAGCAGCACCTCGACACCCTTCTTGCGGAACACCTCGAGGTGCGGGCTGTTCTTCGCGGCCTGCCATGCATCGCCGGTCACGTAGTAGATCTTGCCCTGCTCGGGCTTCATGCGTGCGACGTAGTCGGCGAGCGACACGTCCTGCGCGTCGCTGTCGCCGTGCGTCGACGCGAAACGCAGCAGCTTCGCGATGCGTTCGCGGTTCGCGTGATCCTCGCCGAGGCCTTCCTTCAGCACCTGGCCGAACGCGCGCCAGAACGTCGTGAACTTCCCCTTGCCGGCGTCGTCCTCGGCGTTCGCGAGCTCCTCGAGCATCGACAGCACGCGCTTGGTCACGCCTTCGCGAATCGCCTTCACGTCGCGGCTTTCCTGCAGGATCTCGCGCGACACGTTGAGCGGCAGGTCCGCCGAATCGACGACGCCCTTCACGAAGCGCAGGTATTGCGGCAGCAGCTGCTCGGCGTCGTCCATGATGAACACGCGCTTCACGTACAGCTTCAAGCCGCCGCGGTAGTCGCGGTTCCACAGGTCGAACGGCGCGTGCGACGGCACGAACAGCAGCTGCGTGTATTCGCTGCGGCCCTCGACGCGGTTGTGCGTCCACGCGAGCGGATCCTGGTGGTCGTGCGCGATGTGCTGGTAGAACTGCCGGTACTGCTCGTCGGTGACGTCGCTCTTCGAGCGGGTCCACAGCGCGCTCGCCTGGTTGACGGTCTCGTCCTCGTCCTTCAGGACCATCTCGCCCTTTTCCTGATCCCACTCTTCCTTCTGCATCAGGATCGGCAGCGCGATGTGGTCCGAGTACTTCTGGACGATCGACTTCAGTCGGTGCGACGACAGCAGCTCGTCCTCGCCCTCGCGCAGGTGCAGCGTGATCGTCGTGCCGCGCTGCGCGCGCTCGATCGCGTCGACCGTGAAGTCGCCCTCGCCCGCGCTTTCCCAGCGCACGCCTTCGCTTGCCGGCAGGCCCGCGCGGCGGGTGTCGACGGTGATCCTGTCGGCGACGATGAAGCCCGAGTAGAAGCCGACGCCGAACTGGCCGATCAGCGCCGCGTCCTTCTGCTGGTCGCCGGACAGCTTCGAGAAGAATTCCTTGGTGCCCGAGCGCGCGATCGTGCCGAGGTTCGCGATCGCCTCGTCGCGGCTCATGCCGATGCCGTTGTCGTCGATCGTGATCGTGCGGGCGGCCTTGTCATACGCGATGCGGATCCGCAGGTTCGGATCGTTCTCGTACAGCGCAGTGTTCGCGAGCGCCTCGAAGCGCAGCTTGTCGGCCGCGTCGGACGCGTTCGACACCAGTTCGCGCAGGAAGATTTCCTTGTTGCTGTAAAGCGAATGAATCATCAGGTGGAGGAGTTGCTTGACCTCTGCCTGAAAGCTCATCGTTTCGTGTGCCATGGATGTTTTTTCCTCTTACTTGAACTTGAATGGTGTGACCCCGGTGCCCGGCGCGCGATGCCGGTGCCGGGCGGGCAATGCGCGCCTATCTGGGGACGGCCGGCGCGATTTCAAGGGCCGCGCGCGGGCGGCGCGGCGTCACGACGCCCGCCGCGCGACCGACTCCAGGTACCGCGACAGGAACGCCGGCAGCGCCGGATCGCCGCAGTTCGCGATATTGAAGCGGGTCCACGTCGACGGCGACTGCTGCGGCGAGAACAGGCTGCCCGGCGTCAGCAGGAAGCCCTCCTCGTGCGCGGCCGCCGCGAGCGCGTCCGAATCGACGCCCGTGTTGGCCCACAGGAACATCCCCGCGGCAGGCGCCGTGAACAGGCGCAGGCCCGTGCGCTCGAGCATCCGCGCGGTCTTGTCGCGCACGCCGTCGAGCCGCGCGCGCAGCCGCTCGACGTGGCGCCGGTAGTGCCCTTCGGTCAGGATCTTGTACAGCACGCGCTCGTTGAGCTCGGGCGTCGTCATGCCCACCAGCATCTTCTGGTCGGTGATCGCCTTCGCGATCTCCGGCGCGCACGCGACGTAGCCGACCCGCAGGTTCGCCGCGAGCGTCTTCGAATAGCTGCCGAGGTAGATCACGCGCTTCAGCTGGTCGAGGCTCGCGAGCCGGGTCGCCGGATAGCTCGGCGGGCACAGGTCGCCGTACACGTCGTCCTCGACGACGAGGAAGTCGTACGCGTCCGCGAGCTTCAGGATCCGGAACGCCTGCGCGGCCGACAGCGACGTGCCGGTCGGGTTCTGCAGCACCGAGTTGATCACGAGCATCTTCGGCCGCCACATCTGCACGAGCGTCTCGAGCGCGTCGAGGTCGGGGCCGTCCGGCGTGTACGGCATGCCGACGAGCTGCGCGCCCTGCGCGGCGAAGCGGCCGAACATCTGGAACCACGCCGGATCGCCGACGATCACCGCGTCGCCCGGCCGCACGTAGATCCGCGAAATCAGGTCGATCGCCTGCGTGATGCCCGACACGAGCACAAGCTGGTCGGGCGTCACGCCGATCTCGACTTCGGCGAGCCGCGTCTGCAGTTGCTGGCGCAGCGGCAGGAAGCCCTGCGCGGTGCCGAAGCCGAGCATCTGCGCGCCGGCCTGCCGCCCGAGCGCGCGCAGCGCGCCGGTGATCAGCTCGCCGTCGAGCCAGCGGCTCGGCAGGTAGCCGAGCCCCGGCCCCTTTTCCGGGCTGACGGTGTGCAGCATGTTGCGCAGCAGCCAGACGACGTCGATCGTGTTGTGCACGGGCGCCGCCTCGGCGCCGCGCGCGCCCGGGTCGAGCGGCTGCGGGCCGGCCACGCGCTCGCGCACGTAGAAGCCCGAGCCGCGCCGCGAATCCAGGTAGCCCTGCGCGACAAGGCGCTCGTAGGCCTCGACGACGGTGAAACGCGACACGCTCTTGTCGAGCGCGAGCTTGCGGATCGACGGCATCCGCATGCCGGGCCGGAACACCCGCTCGTCGATGCGGCGCCGCGCCCACTGGACCAGCTGGTCGACGAGCGTGAGCGTGGCGGAGTCGTGCGGGGCGGGAATCTGCGCGAGTGGGACGGTGGACATCAGGTCGCTCCAACTGTACCGAAGGGTATCGCGGCGATTGTACCGTTACTGTGCCGGTCCGCACGATTACAGTGGGTCGAATCGGGTGCTGCGTGCCAGCCGCGTGCCGGCCGTCTCCCGCACCAGGCAACGCGCAGCGGCTGTCGCCGCGCGGGATCGCCGGCCGCCCGCCCACCATTACACTTGCATTTGTTCCGACGTTCATGGCAGCCCATCCCGTGACACTCGACCACCGGGTCGTCGCCGCGCGCCCGCCGAACTTCGATACACGGACCCACGTTACGGAGACACCCTCGTCATGAATTCGCGCGAATCCCGGGGCATGCTGCTCGGCCTCATCGGCGTGATGATCTTCAGCCTGACGCTGCCGATGACGCGCATCGTCGTCATCGAGCTGCATCCGCTGCTCAACGGGCTCGGCCGCGCGCTCGCCGCCGCGGTGCCCGCCGGCCTGCTGCTGTGGTGGCGCCGCGAGCGGCTGCCGACCCGCGCGCAGTTGAAGGGCCTCGCGGTCGTGTCGGCCGGCGTGATCGTCGCGTACCCGGTGTTCTCCGCGTGGGCGATGAAGACCGTGCCCGCGTCGCACGGCGCGGTCGTCAACGGGCTGCAGCCGCTGTTCGTCGCGCTGTACGCAGCGTGGCTGTCGCACGAACGGCCGTCGAAGGCGTTCTGGGCCAGCGCGGTGGCGGGCAGCGCGCTCGTGATCGCGTTCGCGCTGCGCGACGGCGGCGGCACGCTCCAGGCAGGCGACACGCTGATGCTGGTCGCGGTCGGCGTCGGGGCGCTCGGCTACGCGGAAGGCGCGCGCCTTGCGCGCCAGATGGGCGGCTGGCAGGTGATTTGCTGGGCGCTCGTGGTGTCCGCGCCGTTCCTCGTGCTGCCGGTCGGCTGGCTCGCGTGGGCACACCACGCCGCGCACCCGGGCCCGCTCGCGCTGCGCACCGTGCTCGCGTTCGGCTACGTGACCCTGTTTTCGCAGTTCATCGGCTTCTTCGCGTGGTACGCGGGCCTCGCGATGGGCGGCACCGCGCGCGTCGGCCAGGTGCAGCTGCTGCAGATCTTCTTCACGATCGCATTTTCGGCGCTGCTGTTCGGCGAGACGGTCGCGCCGTCGACGTGGCTGTTCGCCGCCGCCGTGATCGCGACCGTGATGCTGGGCCGGCGCGCCGCGGTCGCCGTGGCGCCGCAACCCGCTCGCGCTGGCTGAAATGGTGAGCCATAATGTTCGTTTCGCCGACCCGGCCGCACTCGACCGCTCGCGTTTACCCGGCCTACCCGGCCGCGTCCGACCGACCGTGTTCGACCGACTTTCCTGACTGACCCGACTTATCCGAACGAGGAGACTATGAATCCGAGCGACCTGCATCCGCCGCACTGGCAACTTTCCGAACGCGCCCGCAAGCTCACGAGCTCTGCGATCCGCGAGATCCTGAAGGTCACGGAGCGTCCCGAGGTCATCTCGTTCGCCGGCGGCCTGCCCGCACCCTCCACGTTCCCGGCCGAGCGCATGCGCGCCGCCGCCGACCGCGTGCTGCGCGACGCGCCGGCCGCCGCGCTGCAGTACAGCGCGACCGAAGGCTACCTGCCGCTGCGCGAGTGGATCGCCGAGCGCTACAACGTGCGCGTGTCGCAGGTGCTGATCACGACCGGCTCGCAGCAGGCGCTCGACCTGCTCGGCAAGGCGCTCGTCGACCCGGGCAGCCCGGTCCTCGTCGAAACCCCGACCTACCTCGGCGCGCTGCAGTCGTTCTCGCTGTACGAGCCGCACTACGTGCAGGTGCCGACCGACGAGCTGGGCCTGCTGCCGGAAGGCCTCACGCCCGAACTGACGCAAGGCGCGCGCCTGCTGTACGCGCAGCCGAACTTCCAGAACCCGACCGGCCGCCGCCTGCCCGTCGAGCGCCGCCGCGCGCTCGCCGCGTTCGCGCAGTCGAGCCCGTTCCCGGTGCTGGAAGACGATCCGTACGGCGCGCTCAACTACCAGGGCGAGCCGCTGCCGACGATGCTGTCGATGGCGCCCGACCACATCGTGCACCTCGGCACGTTCTCGAAGGTGCTCGCGCCGGGCCTGCGGATCGGCTACATCATTGCCCCCGAGGAACTGCACTTCAAGCTCGTGCAGGCGAAGCAGGCAACCGACCTGCACACGCCGACGCTCACGCAGCGCATCGCGCACGAAGTGATCAAGGACGGCTTCCTCGACGAACACATCCCGACGATCCGCCAGCTGTACGGCGCGCAATGCGACGCGATGCACGCCGCGCTCGAGCGCCACATGCCGGAAGGCGTGACGTGGAACCGCCCGGAAGGCGGCATGTTCATCTGGGTGAAGCTGCCGCAGCAGATCGACAGCATGAAGCTGCTCGAGACCGCGGTCGACAACCACGTCGCCTTCGTGCCCGGCGCGCCGTTCTTCGCGAACGATCCGCAGCAGAACACGCTGCGCCTGTCGTTCGTGACGGTGCCGCCCGAGAAGATCGAGGAAGGCGTCGCGCGCCTCGGCAAGCTGCTGCGCGAGCGTCTCTGATCGCCCCCTTTCCTTTAATGACTCGTTGCGAGGAATCGAACGCATGGCCAACGTCTACGACAAACTGAAATCGCTCGGCATCGAGCTGCCGACCGCCGGCGCCCCCGCCGCCGCCTACGTGATGAGCGCGCAAAGCGGCAACACGGTCTACCTGTCCGGCCACATCGCGAAGAAGGACGGCAAGGTCTGGGCCGGCAAGCTCGGCGCCGACCTCACGACCGAGGACGGCAAGGCGGCCGCGCGCGCGATCGCGATCGACCTGCTCGCGACGCTGCACGCGCACACGGGCGACCTGAACAAGGTCACCCGCATCGTCAAGCTGATGAGCCTCGTCAACTCGACGCTCGAATTCACCGAGCAGCACCTGGTGACGAACGGCGCGTCCGAGCTGATCGCGGAAGTGTTCGGCGACGCGGGCAAGCATGCGCGCTCGGCGTTCGGCGTCGCGCAGATCCCGCTCGGCGCGTGCGTCGAGATCGAGCTGATCGCCGAAGTCGCGTAACGCGCGCCGCCCGATGCCGGTTCGCTTCAAGCAGGTCGACGTCTTCACGTCAGTGCCGTTCAAGGGCAATCCGCTCGCAGTGGTGTTCGACGCCGATGCACTCGGCGACGACGACATGATCGCGATCGCCCGCTGGACCAACCTGTCGGAAACGGCGTTCCTGTGCGCGCCGACCGATCCCGCCGCCGACTACCGGGTGCGGATCTTCACGCCGGGCGGCGAACTGCCGTTCGCCGGCCACCCGACGCTTGGGGCCGCGCATGCGTTTCTCGACGGCGGCGGCGTGCCGCGCACGCCGGGCCGGCTGGTCCAGCAGTGCGGCGCCGGGCTGGTCGAGTTGCGCCGGCAGGCCGACGGCTGGGCGTTCGCGGCACCGCCCGCGCGGGTCACGCCGGTCGCCCGCGCGGACCATGCCGAGCTCGAGGCGACGCTGCGCAGCACGGCGCTCGACCTGGACGCCGAACCGTGCGCGGTCGACAACGGCGCGCCATGGCTCGTCGTGCGGATGCAGTCGGCCGACGCGTGCATCGGCCTCGCGCCCGACCTGGCGGCGCTCGCGGCACTGACACAGCGCTACGGCGCGCACGGTCTCGCGGTCTACGCGCCGCATCCGCCGGGCGGCCCGGCGACGTTCGAGATCCGCTGCCTGATGACGGGCGGCGGCTTCGGCGTCGGCGAGGATCCGGTCACCGGCAGCGCGAACGCCGCGGTAGCCGGGCTGCTGACCCGCCAGCAGCGGCGCCCCGGCCTGTCGTACACGGCCCGCCAGGGCACGGCCATCGGCCGCGACGGACGCATCTCCGTCAACTACGACGGCGACACCATCTGGATCGGCGGCCCCGCCGTCACGGTCATCGATGGCACCTTCCATGGGGCGGCATCCGAGCGCGTTACCGTCTGATATTTCGCGGCGCGCCATGCGCGCCGCGCCGCCCGGCGCTATGCTTACCCAGCTATCGCAAAAACGATCCAGCCAGTAATATCGGGCCTAATCCGTCGCCTGAGGGTCTGTGCACACATGCGCATTCCGCAGATGAACAGCCTCTGACGCGACCCCAATATTCAGCCATCCTGCGGGGTGGCGCACGCGAGCCAGGACGCAGCACCCTTCGATGAGCCCCGCCCGGTCATCCCATTCGCCGTCGACGCGACCGCTGCGCACGCCGCGCAAATCGCGCCGCCGGGCGCTGTTCGCCATCCCGCTGCTCGGGATGCTGGCGCTCGCCCTGCTGTGGGCCGTGATCGTCGCGCGGATGGCGGTCGAAAAGGACAGCGCGTTCAAGGAAGCGGCGGCGTCCGCGGCGATCCTGTCGTCGGCGCTGGAACAGCACACCGTCAAGGCGATCCACCAGGTCGACCAGATCACCCGCTTCGTCAAGTTCGAATTCGAGAAGTCGCCGGCGAACTTCAACCTCGCGAGCGCCGTCGAGAAAGGCGTCGTGCCGAGCGACACGCTGATCCAGGTGTCGCTCGTCAACGCGAAGGGCATCCTGTTCGCGAACACCGCCGACCGCCATCCGCAGCCGATCGACCTGTCCGACCGCGAGCACTTCAAGGTTCACGTGAAGCGCAATGAGGACCAGCTCTATATCAGCAAGCCCGTGCTCGGCCGCGTGTCCGGCCACTGGACGCTGCAGATGACGCGCCGCCTGAACAATCCCGACGGCAGTTTCGCGGGCGTCGTGGTCGTGTCCGAGGATCCGAGCTACTTCACGAACGACTTCTACAACAACGCGGCGATCGGCAAGGAAGGCGTGATCGCGGTCGTCTCGGATGCGGGCGCGGTGCTCGCGCGGCGCACCGGCTCGGTCAACAATGCGCCGGGCGCGTTCTCGGCGTCCGGCGTCTACCCGCTCGCCGAGCGGGTGTCGGGCACGATCGTCGATCCGATCGACGGCGTGACGCGCATCGTGTCGTACCGCCATCTCGACGGCTACCCGCTCGCGGTGATGGTCGGCCTGTCGCAGACCGAGGAATTCGCCGACTACAACCACACGCGCAACGTCTACCTGCTGATGACGAGCTTCATCACGCTCGCGATGCTCGCGTTCTTCGGCGTCGCGACGGGGCTCATCGGCAAGCTGCTCGGCCGCGAGCGCGAGATGACCCAGCTCGCCGAATACGACCTGCTCACCGGCCTCGCGAACCGCTACGCGACGCTGCGCGGGCTGCGCAACGACGTGTCGATGCCGTCGAGCCTGTCGCGGCTCGGCCTGCTGTTCATCGATCTCGATAATTTCAAGACCGTGAACGATACGCTCGGCCACAACGCCGGCGACATCGTGCTGCAGATGACGGCATCGCGCCTGTCCGACGCGGTCGGCGACGAAGGCGCGCTCGCGCGCATCGGCGGCGACGAGTTCGTCGTCGTGATGAAGGGCGACGACGTCGAGCGCCGCGCGGTGCGGCTCGCCGAGGTGATCATCCGGATGTTCGGCGAGCCGTTCGACGTGCGCGGCAGCTCGTTCGTGCTGCACGCGAGCATCGGCATCGCGCTGCACACGGTCGCGAACGAAAGCGAGATCGACCTGCTGAAGAAGGCCGACCTCGCGATGTACAGCGCCAAGGACGCCGGCAAGAACTGCTACCAGTTCTACGCGCCGCACCTGTCGCACCGCGCCGATCACCTGATGCGCTGGGAGCAGCAGCTGCGCGTCGCGCTCGCCGAAGGGCAGCTGTTCCTCGCGTACCAGCCGAAGATCGACCTCACTCACCGCTACATCACCGGTTTCGAGGCGCTGGCGCGCTGGGACCACCCCGAGCACGGGATCATCTCCGCGAACGAATTCATTTCGATTGCCGAATCGACGGGCCTGATCGTGCCGATCGGCGATTTCGTGATCCGCACCGCATGCGAGCAGATCGCGCGCTGGCGCGACGAAGGGCACGACACGCTCACGCTCGCCGTCAACATCTCGCCCGTGCAGTTCTGGCGCGGCGACCTGATCGAGACGATCTCGCGCACGCTGCAGGAAACCGGCATCGCGGCCGGCCGCCTCGAGCTCGAGATCACCGAGACCGCGATGATGGAGTATCCGGAGCTCGTCTCCGAGAAGATCGTCGCGCTCAAGAAGCTCGGCATCCGCATCGCGCTCGACGATTTCGGCACCGGCTACTCGTCGCTGTCGTACCTGCACCGCTTCTCCGTCGACACGCTGAAGGTCGACCGCTCGTTCGTGCAGGCGATTCCGAACGACCGCAGCGTCTGCGTGATGGTGTCGTCGATCGTGCATCTCGCGCGCTCGCTCGGGCTGACCGTCGTCGTCGAGGGCACCGAGACCGAGGAGCAGGTCGCGTGGCTGTCGGCGCTCGGCGAGATCGAGGCGCAGGGCTTCCTGTTCTCGCGCCCCGTGCCCGCCGACGCGATTCCCGCGCTGCTCGCCCGCTTCGGCGTGCGCGGCGACCGTGCGCACGTCGTCCCGCACCGCGCGACGGGCAGCACCGGCGCCTGAACAGCGGCGCCGGCCGGGTTGTTTCGTTCCCCGATCGGCTTGTTTACATAGTGTTTTCGCGCATGGCAGCGCCGCGCGTTGCGCCGGACAATGCGCAAGGCAGCTATGACCATGGCCCGCACATCCTATAAACAGGGGCCGTTTGCGCGAGCCGGGGCCCGCGCACGAAACAAGCCATGATGAGCGTCGAAGTCGAAGCCGCGCAGCGCGTGGAGCAGGAATCCCTGTGGACCTTGTTCAGGGTCGTCGCGGGCATCTCCGCTGTGTCCTGGGGCGGGCTCGCCATGATGGCGCAGCTCGAGCGCCACTACGTCGAGCGCATGCAGCGCATCGAGCCGCGTGCGTTCGGCGATCTCGTCGCGCTGGCCTGGCTCGTGCCAGGCCCCGTCGGCTGCAATGTCGCGGTGCAGGTCGGCCAGACGCTGCACGGCCGCGCCGGCGCATGGATCGCCGGCTTCGCGAGCGTGCTGCCGTTCTTCGTGATGATGACGCTGTTCGCGATCTTCTATCGCACGCCGCTCGTCCGCTCGCTCGCCGCGCCCGTGATGCTCCACCACTTCAGCATGGTGCTGGCCGCGCTGATCGGCGTCACCTGGGTCAAGCAGCTGCGCACGCTCGTGCGCGCACGGCTCGAGCAGGCGATCGCGGCGCTGTCGACGATTCTGCTCGCTTTCGCGCATAGTCCCGCGTCGTTCGTCGTGATTCTGTCCGCTGCGTTTGCAGCGGGCTGGCTGACCGGGCCGTCGCAGGACGACACGGTCAACTTCACGCTGTCGCGGCGCGACCGCAAGCTGCTCGTCGTGCTCGCGGTGTTCGTCGTGCTGTTCGCGCTGCCGATTCCGGGCGGCTATCAGGCGCTGCTGTGGCCTCGGCTCGCCGGCGCCGGCATGACACTGTTCGGCGGCGGCTTTTCCGCGCTGCCGGTGCTGAAGGCGCTGTTCGTGTCGCCCGAGACCGGCATCTCCGATCGCGACTTCACGCTCGCATTCGCGCTGTCGCCGGTCTCGCCGGGGCCGCTCCTGAACGTCGTGCCGTTCCTCGGCTACCTGACCGACGGCTGGCGCGGCGCCCTGCTCGCCACGGCCGCGCTGTTCATTCCGTCCGGCTGCCTGGTCGTGTTCGCGCAGCGCCACCTGTTCCGGCTCAAGCGCCACTCCCGCTTCGAGCACGGGATGCGGCTGCTGCGCGCGGCGACCACCGGGTTCCTCGTCGTCGCCGTCGTGAAGATCCTGCACCGCGAGCCGGCCGACCCCGTCTACTGGTTCACGGGCGCGTTCGCGATGCTCTGCTTCGCGCGCTTCAAGGTGCCCGTATTCGCGGTGTACGGCGCGGTCGCGATCGCGTGCGGCGCGTGGCTCTGGGCCGCCGCGCACTGAGCACGGGGCTCAGGCCGCGACGCGCCGCGCGAGCCGGCGCGCCCGCAGGTGGTCGTACGCGAGGTTGAAGCAGAACGTGTAGGGCAGGAAGAACAGCACGATGCCGAGGTCGAGCAGCAGCGCCTCGAGCAGGCCGACGCCGAGCCACCATGCGGCGAGCGGCACCACCATCGCGACGAGCCCCAGCTCGAACGCCACCGCATGCACGATCCGCAGCCCCAGGTTGCGCACCCAGCCGAAGCGCCGTTCGAGCCGGTCGAACAGCGTATTGAACGTCATGTTCCACGCCATCGCGATCAGCGACACCATCACCGTCAGCGCGCCGACGTGCGACACCGGCATGTCGAGCAGCCACGCGCCGACCGGCGCGCACAGCGCGATCGCAACCAGCTCGAACGTCAGCGCGTGCACGAGCCGTTCCGTCACCGTTTTATTGGGATGTTTCATCGCAAACCTCCGATCCTGTTTAATCCATGCCCGCCATTCTGATCGGCCTGACCGCACCAATCCAATTGGTTATCATCGGTTTTTCCGATTGAATGACATCAGGAGCCCTGGATGCGTCACGCCCCCGAAGCCTTGCTCGCGTTCGCCGAAGCCGCGCTGCTCGGTTCCTTCACCGCCGCCGCGCGCAAGCTCGGCAAGCGCCAGTCGACGATCTCGGAGGCGATCGCGAACCTCGAGATCGACCTCGGCGTGCAGCTGTTCGACCGCTCGACGCGCACGCCGACGCTGACCGACGCCGGGCGCGCGCTGCTACCGCAGGTGCAGCGCGCGCTGGACGCCGGCGCGGCGATCGACCGCGCCGCCGCGCGGTTCGCGCGCGGCGAGGAGGCGCGGCTGACCTTCGTCGTGTCCGATACCTACCAGTCGAAACGCTACGAGCAGACGCTGACCGCGCTCGAGCAGCGTTTCCCTGCGCTGGAGCTCGAATGCCAGATCGCCGAGCACGAGGACGTGCTGGACCTGATCCGGCAAGGCCGCGCGCAGATCGGGCTGATGGCCGCGCGCGCGGCCTACCCGGCCGACATCGGCGCGGCGACGATCGCGGAGGAATCGGAGATCGGCCTGTTCGTCGGGCGCACGCACCCGCTCGCGGCCTGCGGCGATGCCGAGGTGCCGCACGCGGCGCTGCGCGACGCGCGCGAGCTGCGCCTCAACACGTACGCGACGCCCGAAGGGCAAGGCCCGAGCGGCGAAAGCGGCCCGCTCGTCGCCGGCACGCAGCGCTGGTCGGCGCCGAGCTACCTGATGCTGCTGGAAATGGCGGTGCTGGGGTTCGGATGGACGGAGCTGCCCCGCTGGATGGTCGAGCACTTCGCGCGCGACCAGCTCTGCGAGCTGCGCGCACGCGGCTGGCCGCGCCGGGTGCGGGTCGATGCGGTGTGGTCACGCAACCGGCCGCTCGGCCCGGCCGGTGCGTGGCTGCTCGATGCGATGCTGGCCGACTGAGTGGCCGATCAATAGCCGACTGGGCCGCGCGCGGTGCGCGGCCGATGGTCAGAACCCGCGCGACAGCACGGCCGCGCCGACCGTGACGACGCCGAGCACGATGTTGACGACGACGAGCAGGCGCACCGCGTTCACCGCGCGCGCGCCGTCCGGCCAGTTCTGCGCCTGCACCGCGCGGCGGATGCGCGGGAACAGCGCGAAGCGCACGTGACCGAAGATCAGCATCATCACGACGCCGAGGCCCGCCATCGCGTGCAGCGCCCAGGTCGCATGCGCGCCGCCGAACTGCATCAGCAGGAAGCCGCCGGTGAGCAGGATCACGATCACCGAGCCGGCGACCCAGTTGAAGAAGCGGCCGAACACGCCTTCGATCAGCGGCAGCCGCAGTTGCGGCGACAGGTCGGACAGCGCGGGACGCAGGCAGAAGTTCGCGAACACCATGCCGCCCACCCACACGGCGACGGCCAGCAGATGAAGAAACAGCGCGACGGCGATGGCGTGGGACATGTCGGGAATCCTGTTCTGTTATGAGTTGAATGCGGCAAACCGGCCGGGCACCCGGCGGGGCCGGCATCAAGCGACGTTCGACAGGCCTGCTTCCGCGCGGTTCAGGCCGGTGGCGGAATTTCACAATATTTTGCAAATGCCGGATGACGATCCGACGCGCCCCGATGAAAAAAGGCCGCACGCCCGCCGAAGCGGCCGTGCGGCCCAGTGTGCCGCAATAACGTGTGCGCTCAGCCGAGCAGCGGCCGCAGCTCGGTGACGACCTTGAGCTTCGTGTCCGGCGCACGGCCCTTGCGTGCGCGCTTGCCGACGTGCGGCGCGAGCGCCGCGTACGACATCGTCTCGTCCATCGCCTTGCCGCCACGGCCGGTGCCGATCAGCACCACGCCGGCCGGATCGATCGCGAGCGCCTGCACGAGCGTTTCCTTGTCCTCGAGGGCCATCAGGATCACGCCGCGCCCGCCGCCCGCCAGCGTCTTCATCTCGTCCATGCCGAACACCAGCAGCCGCCCGCCGCTCGACAGGCACGCGACCTGTTTCGCGTTCGGCAGCACCGGCATCGGCGCGAGCGGCGCCGCGCCGTCGTCGATCGTCATGAACGCCTTGCCGGCCTTCACGCGGCTCACCATGTCGCCGACCTTCGCGAGGAAGCCGAAGCCGTTGCTCGACGCGAGCAGCAGCTGCTGGTCGGCCGACGCGGCGTAGTAGTGCATCAGGTGCGTGCCGGATTCAAGCTCGACCAGCGACGTGACGGGCACGCCGTCGCCGCGGCCGCCCGGCAGCACCGACACGTCCACCGAATACACGCGGCCGCGGCTGCCCCATGCGATCAGGCGATCCGGCGTGCGGCACTGGAACGCCGCGTACAGGCTGTCGCCCGCCTTGAACGAGAAGCCGGCCGGGTCGAGCCCGTGGCCCTTCAGCGCGCGCACCCAGCCCTTCTGCGACACGACGACCGTCACCGGCTCGTCGACCACCTTCGCCTCGAACGTCGCGCGCTTCTCCTGCTGGATCAGCGTGCGGCGCTCGTCGCCGTACTGCTTCGCATCGGCCTCGATCTCCTTGATCATCAGCCGCTTCATCGCGCTTTCGTTCGCGAGCAGTTCCTCGAGCTTCGCCTTCTCGTCGCGCAGCGCCTCGAGTTCCTTCTCGATCTTGATCTTCTCGAGCCGCGCGAGCTGACGCAGGCGGATGTCGAGGATGTCCTCGGCCTGGCGCTCGGACAGGCCGAACGCGCTCATCAGCGCGGCCTTCGGCTCGTCCGACTCGCGGATGATGCGGATCACCTCGTCGATGTTCAGGAAGACGATCATCCGGCCTTCGAGGATGTGGATCCGGTCGTCGACCTTGCCGAGACGGTGGCGGCAGCGGCGCGTCATCGTCAGCTGGCGGAACTTCACCCACTCGTCGAGGATCGTCAGCAGCCCCTTCTGGCCCGGCCGGCCGTCGGCGCCGATCATCACGAGGTTCAGCGTCGCGTTCGATTCGAGGCTCGTGTGCGCGAGCAGCGAATTGACGAATTCCGTCTGGTCGATCGTGCGCGACTTCGGTTCGAACACGAGCCGCACCGGCGCTTCCTTGCCCGACTCGTCGCGCACCGCGTCGAGCAGGTCGAGCATCGTCTTCTTCGTGTTGAGCTGCTCGGGCGTCAGCGTCTTCTTGCCGAGCTTCAGCTTCGGGTTGGTCAGCTCCTCGATTTCCTCGAGCACCTTCTGGCCGGACGTGCTCGGCGGCAGCTCGGTGACGACGAGCTGCCACTGGCCGCGCGCGAGATCCTCGATCTTCCAGCGCGCGCGCACCTTCAGGCTGCCACGGCCCGATTCGTAGGCCGCCGAGATTTCCGCGTCGCTCGAGATGATCTGGCCGCCGCCCGGGAAGTCCGGGCCCGGGATCAGCCCCATCAGCTCCGCGTGCGTGAGCTTCGGGTGGCGAATCATCGCGACCGCGGCCGCTG
Source organism: Burkholderia pyrrocinia (assembly GCA_001527685.1). Taxonomy (GTDB): domain Bacteria; phylum Pseudomonadota; class Gammaproteobacteria; order Burkholderiales; family Burkholderiaceae; genus Burkholderia; species Burkholderia pyrrocinia_D. Next base: position 14,904 of record LOZU01000070.1, on the reverse strand, counting down.
CGACTTCGCGCAGGTTGTGCGACGGGATTTCCGTCGCGAGGCCGACCGCGATGCCCGACGCGCCGTTCAGGAGCACGAACGGCAGGCGGCCCGGCAGCAGCTTCGGCTCCTCGAACGAGCCGTCGTAGTTCGGCATGAAGTCGACCGTGCCCTGGTCGATCTCGTCGAGCAGCAGCTTCGCGATCGGCGTGAGCCGCGCTTCGGTGTAACGCATTGCCGCCGCGCCGTCGCCGTCGCGCGAGCCGAAGTTGCCCTGCCCGTCGATCAGCGGATAGCGCAGCGAGAAGTCCTGCGCGAGCCGCACGAGCGCGTCGTACGCGGACTGGTCGCCGTGCGGATGGTATTTGCCGAGCACGTCGCCGACGACGCGCGCGGACTTCACCGGCTTCGCGTCGGGGCCGAGGCCCATTTCGTTCATCGCGAACAGGATGCGGCGCTGCACGGGCTTCTGGCCGTCGCAGACGTCCGGCAGCGCACGGCCCTTCACGACGCTGACCGCGTAGCTGAGGTAGGCCTGCTCCGCGTAGTTGCCGAGCGTCAGCGTATCGCCCGCGGGCGCGTCCGGCTCGGGAAAGAGATCGGGAGTGTTGTCGTCCATCTGAATTCCGTATTCGTAGTTGGCGCGAGGCCGGGCCGGGCATCACGTCCGGCCGCGCCCCGCGGGAAGCCGCCGGCCTGCCCGCCCCCGTCAGGGGCGAGCCCGGCACGCCGGCCCCGCCGGCGCCTAGATATCCGCTTCGACTTCGTTGCCCTTTTCCTCGAGCCAGCCGCGCCGTGCGGCCGCCTCGCCCTTGCCCATCAGCATCGTCATGCGCGCGACCGTCGTCTCGTAGTCGAGATCGCCGAGCAGCACCGGCATCAGGCGGCGGGTATCGGGATTCATCGTCGTGTCCCACAGCTGCTCGGCACTCATTTCGCCGAGACCCTTGAAGCGGCTGATGCTCCACTGGGTCTCGCGCACGCCGTCCTTGCGCAGCTTGTCGAGGATCGCTTCGAGCTCGCCTTCGTCGAGCGCGTACAGCTTCTGCGCGGCCTTCTTGCCGCGCGCGGGCGCGTCGACGCGGAACAGCGGCGGACGCGCGACGCACACGTGGCCGCGTTCGATCAGCTGCGGGAAATGCTTGAAGAACAGCGTGAGCAGCAGCACCTGGATGTGCGAGCCGTCGACGTCCGCGTCCGACAGGATGCAGATCTTGCCGTAGCGCAGGTTCGACAGGTCGACGCTGTCGTCGGGGCTGTGCGGATCGACGCCGATCGCCACCGAGATGTCGTGCACCTCGTTGTTCGCGAACAGGCGGTCGCGCTCGGTTTCCCACGTGTTCAGCACCTTGCCGCGCAGCGGCAGGATCGCCTGGTACTCCTTGTCGCGGCCCATCTTCGCGGAGCCGCCCGCCGAGTCGCCCTCGACGAGGAACAGCTCGTTGCGCGCGATGTCCTCGGTCTCGCAGTCGGTCAGCTTGCCGGGCAGCACCGCGACGCCCGAGCTCTTGCGCTTCTCGACCTTCTGGCCCGCGCGGGTACGTGCCTGCGCCTGCTTGATCACGAGCTCCGCGAGCTTCTTGCCGTGCTCGACGTGCTGGTTCAGCCACAGTTCGAGCGCGGGGCGCGAGAACGACGACACGAGCTTCACCGCGTCGCGGCTGTTCAGGCGTTCCTTGATCTGGCCTTGGAACTGCGGATCGAGCACCTTCGCGGACAGCACGAACGACACGCGCGCGAACACGTCTTCCGCGAGCAGCTTCACGCCCTTCGGCTGCAGGTTGTGCAGCTCGACGAAGCTCTTCACGGCCTGGTACAGGCCGTCGCGCAGCCCCGATTCGTGGGTGCCGCCGGCCGGCGTCGGGATCAGGTTCACGTACGACTCGCGCACGAGCGAGCCTTCCTCGCTCCAGGCGACGACCCACGACGCGCCTTCGCCCTCGGCGAACGTATCGTCGCCCGAGCGCGAATCGGCGAAGCGCTCGCCCTCGAACAGCGGGATCAGCAGCTCGCTGCCGTTCATTTCGTCGAGCAGGTAGCCGCGCAGGCCATCCTCGTATTTCCAGGTCTGGCGCTCGCCGCTCTTCTCGTTGACGAGCACGACCTCGACGCCCGGCAGCAGCACGGCCTTCGAGCGCAGCAGGCGCTGCAGCTCGCCGAGCGGCAGGTTCGGCGAATCGAAGTATTTCGGGTTCGGCCACACCTGCACGCGCGTGCCGGACTTCTTCTCGCCGCGGCCCGCGCCCTGGGTCGCGAGCGGCTTCACGACGTCGCCCTCGGCGAAGCCGAGTTCGGCGATCTTGCCGTCGCGCCAGACCGTCACGTCGAGACGCGTCGCGAGCGCGTTCGTCACCGACACGCCGACGCCGTGCAGGCCGCCCGAGAACGTATAGGCGCCGCCCGCGGCCTTGTCGAACTTGCCGCCCGCGTGCAGGCGCGTGAACACGATCTCGACGACCGGCACGCCTTCTTCCGGGTGCATGCCGAACGGAATGCCGCGGCCGTCGTCCTCGACGGACACGGAATGATCCGCGTGCAGCGTGACGGTGATCTGCTTGCCGTAGCCGCCGAGCGCCTCGTCGGACGCGTTGTCGATGACTTCCTGGATGATGTGCAGCGGATTCTCGGTACGGGTGTACATGCCGGGCCGCTGCTTGACCGGCTCGAGACCCTTGAGCACCTTGATCGATGCTTCGCTGTAGGCCGCGCTGGGCTTCTTCGTTGACATAGACGCTGACTGAGTTCGTCGTTCATCGGAACGTTGTCCACACCTCGTGTGGATAACGTCGTGGACAAAACGTTGAGTTCCGTAAAAAAGCGAATCGAAACAATGGTGTGCCTGGACTGCTTCGAAAGCGGGCGGGCGGCGCACGCCGCGAGCGCCCGAAACGGGCCGTATTCTACTGGTTCCGCGCGACATGCCATCACACGAAAAGCGTGCCGCCCGACGGGCGGCCGCCCCGCGTCACGGCTTGCGCTTCGCCTCGAGCGTTTCCCAGCGTTCGAGCGCGGCGAGCAGTTCGTCGTCGATCGCCGCGAATCGCTCGGTCAGGCGCGTGCCTTCCTGCGGATCCTTCGCGAAGATCGAGCCGTCATCGAGCTGCGCGCCGATCGTCTTCTGCTCTTCCTCGAGCGCGGCGATCCGCTCGGGCAGCCCGTCGAGCTCGCGCTGCTCGTTGAACGACAGCTTCACGGTGCGCTGCGCGTTGCGGCCCGCCGCGCTCTTCGCCGGCTCGTCCTTGACGGGCGCCGCGTCCTTCGCGCCCCGCTTCGCGGCTTCCTGCTGCGCGAGCTGCTGCGAGCGCTCGCTCTGGATCTGCCAGTCGGTGAAGCCGCCGACGTATTCGCGCCACCGGCCTTCGCCTTCCGACGCGATCACCGACGTCGCGACGTTGTCGAGGAATGCGCGGTCGTGGCTGACAAGCAGCACGGTGCCGTCGTAGTCGGCCAGCAGCTCCTCGAGCAGCTCGAGCGTCGGGATGTCGAGGTCGTTGGTCGGTTCGTCGAGCACCAGCACGTTCGCGGGGCGCGCGAACAGGCGCGCGAGCAGCAGCCGGTTGCGCTCGCCGCCCGACAGCGACTTCACCGGCGAACGCGCGCGCTCCGGCGCGAACAGGAAATCGCCGAGGTAGCTCATCACGTGCTTGCGCACGCCGCCGATCTCGACCCATTCGCTGCCGGGGCTGATCGTGTCCGACAGGCTCTTCTCCTGATCGAGCTGCGCGCGCATCTGGTCGAAGTAGGCGACCTGCAGGTTCGTGCCGACGCGCACCGTGCCTTCGTCGGCCTTCAGCTCGCCGAGGATCAGCTTGAGCAGCGTGGTCTTGCCCGCGCCGTTCGGGCCGACGAAGCCGATCTTGTCGCCGCGCATCACCGTGGTCGAGAAGCGGTCGACCACCGCGCGGCCGTCGTAGCGCTTCGTCACGTCGGTCAGCTCGGCGACGATCTTGCCGGACTTCTCGCCCTGCGCGACATCGAGCTTCACGTTGCCCTGCGCGTTGCGGCGCTCCGCGCGTTCGTTGCGCATCTGCACGAGCCGCGCGATGCGGCCGACGCTGCGCGTGCGGCGCGCCTCGACGCCCTTGCGGATCCACACTTCTTCCTGCGCGAGCAGCTTGTCGAACTTCTCGTTCTCGACGCGCTCGACTTCGAGCTGCTGCGCCTTGCGGGTCTGGTACGCGGAGAAATTGCCCGGATACGACAGCAGGCGGCCACGATCGAGCTCGACGATGCGGGTGGCGACGCGGTCGAGGAACGCGCGGTCGTGCGTGATGAACAGCAGGCCCGCGCGCTGCGCGACGAGCAGTTCTTCCAGCCAGCGGATGCCGTCGAAGTCGAGGTGGTTGGTCGGCTCGTCGAGCAGCAGCACGTCGGGCTGCAGCACGAGCGCGCGGGCCAGCGCGACGCGCTTCTGCATCCCGCCGGACAGCGCGTCGACCTGGGCATCGCCATCGAGGCCGATCTGCGCGAGCGTCATCGACACGCGCGTGCGCCAGTTCCACGCGTCGTGCGCATCGAGCGACGACTGCAGCGCGTTCATCCGCGCCAGCAGCGCATCGTGCTCGGCGCCTTCCGGCGTTTCCGCGAGGCGATGCACGATCGTGTCGTATTCGCCGAGCAGTTCGCGCGTGTGGGTCAGGCCGGACGCAACCGCGTCGAACACGGTCGCGCCGGCTTCGAATTCGGGCTCCTGCGGCACGTAGACGGTCACGAGCTCCTGCTGGCGCGTGACGAGGCCGTCATCCGGCCGGGCGAGGCCGGCAACGATCTTCAGCAGCGACGACTTGCCCGCGCCGTTGCGGCCGATCAGGCCGACCCGCTCACCGGCCTCGAGCGAGAAATCCGCGTGATCGAGCAACGCGACGTGACCGAACGCGAGTTGCGCGCCGGTAATGGAATAAAGCGACATGGGGAAGACGGCGAAGTGAGATCGGAAGCGCTCATTGTACCGGTGGCGGGCCCCGCCACCGGCATGGCCGAACGGATGATGCTACGAGACCGGCCGTGCGGGCCGGTTGCCGGCCGCCGCGCGCGGGCGGCGGGTACCGGGCGGCGGGCGCGCACCGCGAGCACGGACGGCCTGGCCGCCCGCACGGGTGCGCCCGCTGGGTGCGCCTGCTTACTTGGCGTTGACGATGATGGTCTGGCTCACTTCGGGGCCGTACGACCGATGCGCGCCGTCGCCGAACTGCAGCGTCAGCGTATGCCGGCCCGGCGGCAGCTTGATCTCGGTTTCGGTCTGTGCCTTGCCGAAGTGCAGCGAATGCTCGCCCGCGGGAATCACCTCGCCCTTCGGGATCGGCCGGCCGTCGATCAGCAAGTGGTGATGACCGGTGTTCGGCGTCATGTCGCCGGCCGGCCGAAGCTCCATGCCTTCCAGACCGAACTTCACGTGCACCGGGTTCGACACCGTCGCACCTTCCGCCGGCTCGACGAAATACACGTGACCCTCGGCCCGCGCGATCGTCGACACGGCCATCGCCGCCACGCACGCCGCACCCGCGATCCACTTTCTGTTCAGCATCGGTTTCTCCTTATGATTGGACAGCCCGGGAAGCATACACCGCACGCATGGCGCGCGTGTTTCGGTACATTGTTCGCGATGCGCACGTTTAAAACGACGTTGCGGCCGAGTTCGGCGAAATTCCGGTACCATTGCGCCTTTCGTCCGCCGGCCGGGCCGCGGACGGCATTACCCTGTTTTCATCATTCTGAGCGCGACATGAGCGAAGTGACCGAATACCAGAGCTGGGTCTGCCTGATTTGCGGGTGGGTCTACAACGAGGCGGAAGGCCTGCCGGACGAGGGCATCGCGCCCGGCACGCGGTTCGCGGACATTCCCGCCGACTGGCGCTGCCCGCTGTGCGACGTCGCCAAGGAAGACTTCGTCGTCGTCGATTTCTGATCGGTTGATCGCGCGGCGCGCCCGCATCGGCGCGCATTCCGTCCGCCGATGCGAATGCGCGTTTGCTATACTCTGCGCGCTGTCCACACCGCTGTCCGGCTCGCGTTGCGCGCGAGATGCCGGATCGGCAGGCTCCCCGTAGTTCAGGGGATGGAATGATAAGCGCAAAGCTTGTCCAGCAAGGCTCCCGCCCCATGCTGTAGCAAATTCGTAGCGCGCAGAATTGCGCACGACAACTTGCTCCCCCGGTCAGATCTGGGGGAACCAGTCCCAGCCTCAACGCCCCCTAGAAGTGCTGGGCAATATCTTGCTCCGCCTGCGGTCGACCGATTTCGACTTCACCTCGCCGGGTCATTCCGATAGTGCAATCCAGCTCCGCGACCAAGGCGTCAATGGACGTTCCCTCGTTGGTCGCTACGTCATCAAATATGACGATCGGCAGCGGGGATGCCACACGCTTCAGCAAGTCGACGAACAGCACTTCGCCCTTCATCGCAGGCCCCAAATATGCCACGACCGCAGCATGGTTGAGCCGCAGTCGAATCGCGCGCAATTCGGCGAATGTCGTGGCAACGGTGGTTCTGTAGCCTCGGACGCGCAGCAACACAGCGAGCGAACATCTGACGGCTTCTGACCGGCTGTAAACCATGACCGAGTTGGTACCGCGGGGCGTACTCGCTTTTACGATCGCTTCGCTTCGCAACCGCAACTCGTTCGAGCGGGTTGCTAGATCGACAATGGAGTTCGGTTGTCGGTCAGGATCGGTTGCGCCGAAACCGGACGCATAGTCGCATTCTTTCAGGGGGAGAGCCGCTAGCGTTAGGTCCATGATTCCCAACTCAACTTTCAAGCGACCGCCGTAGAGGCAAAGGATGTTCCGTGAGCCTCGGCACAGGACCAATGTTGTCGGCAACGCGGAAGGACATTTCGACTCCTTCGTATCGGTGCACAGCTCCCTGAACGGCAATGATCGAATCAATTGTGCCGAGTCGTATTTCCCACAAATCACTCAACAGCCGGTAGCTCAATTCAAGTTCTTCAAGGGACTTCTTCAAAACATCTGAATCCGCCTTGAGACTGGCAAGATCGCGGATTCGTGCCCGGATCCGCAGTAAGCGATTAAGAGTCGAAGCGAGCCGCTTTCGCGTTGCCGCCTCCCGCTCCATTGCCATGCATAGAAACTCGTTCTGCATCGTAGCTCCGGCGATGACAAGAATGATAATTACGTCCTGCGAGCGACTCGCATTTCACCCCAGTTGTCACTGGAGCAAGCAACAAGACGCATACTCATAGCAATGCCGAATCGCAACGCGATTACCGCGATGCACCATACCTACTTTAGCAAGCGATTCACAACTTTCAATTGACAATCGCCATCGAATCAACTCAGTGATAGGAGACTACGCAGCCTGCTCATTAGTATGCGGATAGCCCATGTGACGGGCCTCTTGGAGATTGACAACGCTGTAACCAATGTCCCGCAGGGCGACATGTCGATACGCGACACTGGTATCCACAATATGGAATTGACGATTTAACGACACGAAACGATCGGCATATTTGCGCGTCGCAGTATAGGCAAACTGCCCCCCTCGGCATTTCTCGTATCCCAGAGCGAACCGCTCCTCCGAAAATGATATCTTCGTACGAGAATCACACCTACGAGAGAGCCAATGGCGAAGCGAGCTATGATCTGCGTCGGCGACACGACGACGCATGGCGGACGCGTGCTGGAGGGCACCGCGACCGCCACCATTGACGGGAAACCCATTGCCGGCGTCGGACACAAGGTACTTTGCCCGCAGTGCAAGGGCGTCTTTCCGATCCTCCCCGACGCTGGCCGGCGCTACCCGCATCAAGTCGCGGGCCGCGACACCGCTGTCGAGGGCATGAAGACCGCATGCGGGGCGACGCTGATCGCCTCGCAGTCGTCTGCGTCACTCGATGATGTCGGAGCCGGAGAAGCCACGACCGGCGGTGCGGCCGCAGCTGCAGCAGCGGCGCTCGCCCCGTCACCGACACTTTGCCTCGAATGCCTGAAGGCGGCGGCCGAGAATGCCGCGACGATGATCGCGCGCGGGTAGTCCGATGTCCGACACCACGATCGAAGCATTCTTCGTCAATCGTCAACAGCAGTTGACCATGCAAGCGCACCTGTACGCCCTCGTCGACGGCCTCCTATACGCCGACGCAGCCAACGCGTCAGCGCTCCAGCGATCGCAGTCAGCGGTCGCGCTATTCGATGGCACGCCGGATGCGTCACTTGCCGATGCGGGGCCGTGGCTGATCGACTACGGGCGGGCGGCCGGCACGATCCGCCAGACGCTCTCCGCCATGGCAAGCGGCTCCACGGGTGTGTCCTGGCTGATTAGTGCATATCCAATCGACTCCCTCGCCGACGAGCTGCGCAGCCGGCTCGACGTGCGGCTTCCGGATGGCCGCACCGCCCTCCTCCGGTTCTACGACGCCCGCATCATGGCCGAAATGGCGTCGCTGATGGAATTCACGCAACGCATGCAGTTCTTCGTCGCGACATTCGACTGGCTCGTCGAAGTGAATGGGAAATTGAAGGGAGTGCACCCGCATGCTTGAGCTGACAAGCGAACAGATCGCCGGGCTCGCCGCGATCGACGCACGCGGATACGTCGACGGCGTCAGGCAGGATCTCGTCAACGAGAATCCGAAACTGGCCGACGACAACACGCTACCGACGCGGTTGTGGAATGCCTATCTGGCCGCCCGACGACTCGGCATCCAGTCCGACGAAAACGTGGTGGCGTTTCTTCGGATCGAGGCATACGCGCCGAGCTTCTACGAGAAGCCGGCGACGCGCGCATGGCTGACTCGGCCCGGCCGCTCTGCCGACGAGCGCTTTCACGATTACCTTCGCGTCATGAAATGGCGCATCGAACATCCGCAAAACAACGGGGGATCTCGAGATGGCGGGATTGGCGGTACCGATAATCGAAGCGGCAGTGTTGGAGCTTCGTCTGGTCTTGGCGCGCGTTGGCGTAGGCTTATTGGGCGGAACGGCGGCGGCGGGAACGGCGACGCTGCCGGGTGATACGCCGAAAGATGAAAGCAAGGCGAAGCCCGATGTCCGCGCGATTCCCCGCACTGGGGAAAGCTGCAAGAAATGCGCGCCGGAAGCCGGGATGCGAGTGCGCCGGAACCACGGCGTAAACTGGAACGCGTACCGCTATCAGGCGCGCATTACCGGCTTCGCGTTCGACACGGAAGCGTGTCGCTGGAGCGAGGAATGGGATTGGCTTGACACGCACTTCGATGGATTCCAGCCCGGTCAATGCATGTTGCAGGAGGCCAAGGGAAATTACGATCAATTTCTCGACGGCTCGATTCCCGGTGCCGAAGACTTTTTCAACGGATTTGACAAAATGGAGGGGCAGTTGACCGAGCAGGCAATGCTAGTTCGAGCAAATCCGCCCGCCGCGTTGACGTGGTATTTCCAGACGCCCCTGACTCAGCGTCGCATGGCCCCGATCGCAGCTGCCCTTGGCGCGCAAACAGTCTATCAACCGTAACCGACCATGAATATCACCGCGCTATTTCGCGACCCGTCGCTACCCTCCAGTGACTTTCGAGCGACGCTGGCTCGCGAGTCGAAGATCGTGGGTGCCTTGATTGCAAAGAGCCCTGCCATGCAATTCGAACACTGGAGACTGAAAGGTTCCTCGATCGAAGAGGCGACACTCTATCCCGCGTTCGAGAGCGACGGTACGCCGACCACAGCCGCAATCGCGGTATTGACGGCGGAAGCGAGCGGCCGAAAGCGCGGAATATCGAGCACTTCGATTTGGAACGGTAGTACCCAGCCAAACGAAGGCGCGTCGATGTCCTGCCACATCACGGACGCGAAAATTCTTCCTGACCGCTTTGCGATGAGGCTCGGTAATCCCGCATGCTATGCAACGGTCGACGAACTTGCGAGCGTGATTCAGACGGTCGTCGAAACGTTTGGGGCTACCTCGATCGAGGCCGCACCGAACGGATACTTTGAAAAACAGGTGTTCAATGACAAGCCCGGCGTCGGCTGGATGCTGTACCTGCCCAAGGTGATCACGCAACAACAGGTACCGGAGGCACGCGCCCTTATCCCGGTCCCGGCTGACGGAAAGCAAACCGGCACAATCATCGTCAGCGTTTCGGATGCACCATTTTCTATCGACAACCCCGAGCATGTCGAAGCGGCGAACCGGATCGAGATCCGGCTCGTCGATCAGGATCTTCTGCCGCGATACGCGGACATCTGATGAAACCGGCGGAGTGATCCGCGCCGGCGACACTTCGTTAAAACAGTCCGGCCGGCTGCTCTGCGTCATCCCAACTGAAGATGATCAGCTCGCTCCGGTCGACCGCCTCGACGTCGACCGTGTATTGAATCGGCACCGCTTCGATGTGGAACCCATCGAACACTCTCCGGATGTCCGGGTGATCATTGAGACTGACGATCGCGCGCCCCTTTAGCGAGCGCAGCCGCTCGGCCATCTTCTCGTACTCGGTGAACGGAAACGGGACACCGTAACCCTGCGTCCCGTGATAGGGCGGATCGAGATAGAACAGCGTATGCGGTCGGTCGTAGCGATCGACACACGCTGCCCAATCCAACCGCTCAATGGACGCGCTCGCCAAACGGAGATGAGCTGCTGACAGTTCTTCCTCGAGACGCAGGAGGTTCAGTCCAGGCGGAGCCAAAGTCTTTGAGCCGAACGTCTGCCCCTCGAGCTTCCCCTCCAAAGCAACTTTTCTGCACGTAGTAGAACCGCGCCGCACGCTGGATATCGGTGAGGGTTTCCGGGACCGTTTGCTTCAGCCACTCGGACACCTGCCTGCTCGTGAGCGGCCATTTCTGCGATACCGATGACCGAGATGACGCCCGCCTTCCGCGCGAGCCAATTCGACCACAGCATCCGCTTATGACCGAATCTCACACAAAAATTTGCATAACACACTCTATCAGCCAGATTTATGCAATATCGCTTCTCCGGACATATGAACCTAGCAGCAAAGCACCCCACCCGCGAGACAATATCCAGTCAATTATTATTCGATTCATTCAATGAATAATCATGAATTATATTTTCTTGCAAAAAAAACTACCCGCCCCACCACCTCTCCACTATGATGAATTTTGCGGATCACGGAGTTAATAAAATTCAACATCCGCAAACGATTCATCAGTGCGTTGATCGCGTCGCAATTACAACCCCAGGAGGAAATATGAGCGAAATCGATCTGAAAGATTTATCCAAGCGTGACGCCGCAATCCCGATGCACGGTCGAGTATTTTCCCCAAAATCTCGCGCGATGTTTCTTTATGAGGCAGGCAAACTTGATTTCGGACAATTAAATGAGTTGGAAGGCGGAAAGCTATTCCCCGAAACCCAATCCGGGCTGACAGATCCGGCCGCCCCTGACGATGTTGCCAATGGCACCCCACCAAGAGATGGCGAAATTGCGAGCGGAGGTCGCACGACGGATGCGCGTGCCCAGCTCAATGAACCAGGCTCCCACTGGAGAAAACACACTGTAAGTTCAGGCGTAACGCTGTCGATTACGTGGGGCTACTCAATGCCACACAAGACTCGGCGATGGACATACTGGATCACGAAGAATGGCTGGAACCACAACGAGCCGCTTAAGAGGGAGCACCTCGATCCCGCCCCGCTCAGGACGTACTTGAATACATATCGCCCATATTGGGGCCCTGAAGCAAATCAGGAGCTTATACCGCAGGGCGACACTCACCATGAAGTAACGTTGCCGGATCGGCGAGGCTATCACGTTCTACTCGCAGTTTGGGATGTGGCAGATACCGCCAATGCATTTTATCAAGTCATCGATTTGATGTTTGAATAAAGACACCGAAAATTCTACTTAACCTGTCCGTAATTTACAGCACCGTCCTGCCGTGACGCTAATAGCCTACGTGCGCAATAGCAATGTGCAGTCTGGCGTACAAGTTGAGCGACGAATCAAGCAACCAGCCTCCATAAAAATGCACGACTCGCGCATGTGGTCAACGAAATAATCGCGTATCGCACCACTATTACGAAACAGCTTCATCGCAAGACCTAACGATTCATCAATGGAGAATAAATCATGACAATTATTAGCTATGTTCGGACCGCGGAAGACGTTGCGCGCAAAGCTGCCACCGCCGGCAATATTTACACATTACGCCTAGAGAACAATTCCGCATCGCCATGGACATTTTATGTCTATCAGCAGCTCCCAAATCAGGAAAGTGCCAACGTTTTTTCGCTAGCCTGGTTCTGTAGCCCGTATCAAATCGTGCCTGGTAACTTTATTAGATTTCAGTGGGAGATCGACTACGGTTTTGTCTGGGGCGACACGGGCGCCATCCAGCCCGGCGTAATTTTTGATGCTGGCGGCATCGTTCCGGCCAATCTGATGACCGCGAATAACACCATATTCACCACACAACCAGGCCCTCACCTGACCAGCCCAGAGAAAGGGGATCCGGCGGGATCTCTTAAGGTTTCCGATGAGAACAATGTACCAAACAATAGATTTTCGGTCGGCATCAGCATGAGTGGCGCCGGTACTTTTGTGACGCCAGCAGGTCCCAATTTGGATCACATCTTTACCCCTACTCCGAGCTATTGGATTGCCGCCGGCACAAATGTACGGATCGGCACCATTCTAAATATCGCAACCATTACGAGAAACAAGGAGGTTGAATTTCCGCACGCCGAATTCGATCGGAAATTTTCTCTCAACCAAGCCAATACTTGGGTAGCCCAAGATTAAGCCAGCATCTATTGTACATTTGGCGAATTGTCGGGTTTGCCATGGCATGAAAATCAATATTTAATCCAACGGAATATGGCATCCCGCCTACTGCCACGCAGCAGGGCCTTGGCCGATTCACTCTCATGGACAGTGGAAAAGCGACCGGGGAGCATGTTGTCGCACGCCCCTCGGTCGCCCTGTTTCTGAAGAGGCTTCTCGTCATGTAGCTGCCGCAGCTACTGCGGCTGGTAGATTTGCGCGCCGCTCGTCAGCGCGTCGTAACTGCGTTCGCACTGCTGGCCGGCGATGCCTCGCTCGTCAGCGATCTTTGCCAGCTCTCCCGCTCGCGCATCAGCCCGGCCGAACACGTCGGCAAGCAGTTCGAGGGCGTCGCCGGCTGACGAGCTTCCGGTCGCAGCGGCGGAACGTCGAGCATCCGCGACGAGCGCGGCGACCTGTCTGCGCAGGCCGTCAGCAGTGGAAGCAGCAGCATCGGCATCAACGCGCGCCTGATCACGTTCTTTCGCAGCATGGGTTGCGATCTCCTGTTGTGCCGCCGATCGGCGGCGAAATTCATCACGCTCGGCCTTCAGGTCGTCGATCTGCTGCACCTGATCTGCGACCGTTGCGGACTGGTCGGCGTCCCGATACCCTTTGAAATAGCCGCCGGCCGAACCGGCGACGACGCCAGCGATCACGACCAGCCAGATACGCGGATCGAACCAGTTCATGCGACGACCTCCCCGCCGGCCGCCCGGTACGCGGCCAGCAAATGCTCGATCCGGTTTTCGTGCTGTCCATACCCGGCGCCTGGCAGACTGGCCCACACGTTCGACACCTTCGCGACGGCCTCACGAAACCGCCCTGCGTCGATCAGCGGCAGCGCACCGTGCTCGCGCAGCTGCTGCAGCGCGTATCGATCCTGCGAGACCGGGCCGAAGTCCGCGAGCTTCATCTGCGCCTGATAGATCCGCCACCAGCGATTGAGGATCTGGTAGCGACCGGCCGCCGTCGACGGCACCGGTATCTGCCGGTTGAGCACATTCGGATGCTCCGCGTAGCTCGCAAACATCAGCGGCCGGCCCGCCGTCGATCCCACCATCACGTTGTAGCCGTCGTCCGACTTCGCGAGCAGCGCCGAGCCAATTTCACTCACCGCGATCATGTCGAGGAACGCGACGCGGTTCTTGCCGCCAGCGGCGGCAGTGTCGATTCGTGCCATCGTCACTTCTCCCCGAACAGGCGCTTCGCGTTACGACGCAGCAGCACTTCGAGATACTGCGATCCGATGATGCCGAGCGCGCTCCCGAGGCCGAGCAGCGCGATCGGCGGCAGATCCGGAATCTGCAGCAGCGCAATACCGGCGACCATCGACGTCGCCGAACCCAACATTGCCCGACCGGCGACGAGCCGAAACGTCAGTTGCTCGCCACCGACCATCACCTTCGCGATACCAATCAGTCCGCCCATGATGATCAGCTCCAGAATCGTCTTCTCGTGGTCTTGCATCCCACCCCCATTGAAAAAAAGAAAAGCCGCCCGAGTTGCCTCGAGGCGGCTGCAAAAAACGACCAACACGCGTGTTACTTCTGCGGTGCCGGCACGACCAGGTCGATCTTCTTTTTCGGCTTCTTGCCGTGACCGGCCTTCGCCTTCCCCTTGTTGCCGGCGTTCAGATCGACCGACGTCTCCCAACTTCGGCCGGCATACGTGTGCTTCACCGACTCGACCAGAAACTCGCCGTCGGCCTCCTGCTTGAAGCCCTTCAGCTTCACCGTCTTCTCGGCCGCGATATCCGTCCGGCCGCGCATGCGCAGCACGCTCTTCGCCGTATGCCGGTTCAGCTTCTCGAGGCGGGATTTCGCGGCCGCCTTCGCGGCCTCGGGGCTGGCGTACGAATGGCGCTCGGTATGAACCGCAGCAGCACCTGGCGGCGCATCCGGGTTCGGGATCGTGAGATCGATCTTCTTGCCGGTCTTCGAGTTGTGCACCTTCGCCCGCACCGCGACGAAGCTGGCTCGATCCGGAAACGTGATCTCGTAATCGGCGAGATCTGCCGGCGTCAGCTCGATCGACGGTAGCGTCTTGCCACTCGCACTCTTACCGCCGCCGATCGGGCCGACGATCAGCTTGCCCGCCTTCACCGTCGCCGTCGCACCGTACTGCCGCGCGATGCGTGTGATGAAGTGCAGGTCACTCTCGCCGAACTGATCGGCACGCGGCACGACGGCGTCGACCGAACACGC
>LOZU01000069.1:0-4202 GCA_001527685.1 Burkholderia pyrrocinia | reverse complement strand
CCGCTGATCGCGCGCATGCAGGCGCGTGTCGTGTTCGATCCAATCGACGAGGGCGCGGAGCTGGCCGTGCGCGAGGTGGCGGCCCGCGTCGCGATGGCGGTCCACATGCAGACGTGGGATCTTCCGATCACACCCGGCAAGGTGGTGCAGGTCGCGGAAGATCCGTTTCGTCCGCAGCTCGATACCTATTGCGTGTGGCTGGTCGAATGGACGCACGAATTCGGACTCGGCATGGAGCTGGACGAGATGCCGGACGGGCCAGCGATCCTGTGGGGTGTCGATCCGGACAGCGGCCCCGGTAGCGAAGGGCAGTATTGGGATCCGGCCGACGGACAGGGGGCAGGCGCATGAGCAATTACGAGCTGGGCGAGATTGATCGCCGCATGGCGTGCATGGTGCAACACGGGACCATCGAGGAGGTCAGCTACAAGCCGCCGATGTGCCGCGTTCGCATCGGCGACTGGATCAGCGACTGGATGCCGTGGAAGACGTCCGCGGCCGGCGTGGTGCGATTCTGGCGTCCGCCGTCTGCCGGCGAGCAGGCGACGATGTTCGCGCCGTCAGGCGACCTGCCGGGCGCATACGCGATTCCCGGTTATTACTCAGACCAGCATGGCGGCTCGGCGCGGACCAGTCCGACTGAAACCGCATGGGACTACCCGGACGGCGCGTCCGCAGTGTACGACCACGGAAGCCACGAGTACCGGGTCGACGTGCCTGCCGGTGGCCGCATCGTGTTCCGCATCGGCGGCACCGAGCTGGAGCTGCGTGCGGACGGCGTCACGCTCCGCACGGAGCAGTTGCTCGGCGATATCCCGGATTCGACGTTCACCGGGAACACGACGACGGAGAAGCTGCTGACGTTCAACGGCGGGATGCAAGGCAAGGGCGGCGCTGCTGGTGGTCCGGCTGTCCAGGTGAACGGCGGTGCCCGCTATACGGGCGACGTCGAGATCGGCGGCAAGTCGTTCCTGAAGCATTCGCACAGGGAGCAGGGCGACGGCGAGCCGGTTTCGCCGCCGCTGTAATCCGTCCGGACACAAAGTTACTTGGCCCCGCGCATGCGGGGCCTTGTTTTTGGGAGAGAGCAAATGGCGAAAGACGATACGCACACCGTGGCGCAAGTGACGCCGACGAGCGCGACGTTCCTCGACACGCAGTTTCGCAGCCGCGTCGTCGTGTTCCCCGATGGTTCGACGCTTTATGTCGGCAAAGGCGAGGTGGTCGCAAAGACGGCCGGACATATCAAGTATCTCGACGGACATCCGGACTTCAAGCGCTTCGAGGAACGTGGATGAGCAAGTCGGGAGCGCTCGTCGGCATGGACCGTCGCACTGGGGCCCCGATCAGCGGCATCGCGCATCTGAAGCAGAGCCTTGGCGACATCCTCGGCACGCGTAAGGGTAGCCGTCGCGAGCGCCCTGACTACGGATCGGACATCCCGCTCATGGTCGACCTGCCCGTTACGCGCGGGTGGATATCCGCCGCACAGGCGGAAGCCGCACGGGCGATCGGACGGTGGGAGCCGCGCATCAAGCTCGCGCAGGTCAGGGCGCTGTCGGTCGTCGAGGGGAGAGTGACCTTTGCGATTCGCGGAGAGTACGACGGCGCGGCTGTTGAAATCGAGGTATCAACATGACGATCATCGATCTCGCTTCGTTGGACCCGCCCGATCTGGTCGAGGTGCTCGACTTCGAGGCGGCGTACCAGATGAAGCTCGAGTTTTTCAAATCGATCTATCCGGACTGGACCGCTGCGCTGGAGTCGGATCCTGTCGTGAAGCTGATCGAGCTGGCGGCGTACGACGAGATCCGGGCCGCCGCGCGCTTGAATGATGCAGCGCGCGCGATGATGCTCGCTTTTTCGACGGGGGCGGACCTGGAGCATCTGGCGGCGTTGCTCGACACCGAGCGGGCCGTCGCCGATCCGGGCGACCCGGATGCTGATCCGCCCGTTGATCCGCAGTTGGAGTCCGACGAACGGCTCAAGCTGCGCGCGCAGATGTCGATGGAGCGCGCGACTGTCGCGGGTCCGTCTGCTTCGTATCGAGCCTTGGCGATGGGAGCGTCGGCCGATGTGCTCGACGTTGCCGTCGACCGGCCCGAACCAGGGACGGTGCGACTCACGGTGATGTCGGCGAAGGGCGACGGTGTGCCGGAGCCGGCGCTGCTGGATCTCGTTCGTGCAGCGGTGACACCCGAGACGGTGCGCCCGCTCAACGATACGGTGCTGGTCGAGCCGGCCATCAAGATCGAGTATTCGATCGACGCGACGATCCATGTCGGTAGCGGGCCGGATCCGGACATCGTGCTGACTGCGCGACGCAAGGTGCTGGATCGGGTCGTCGCAAGGTCGCGTCGGCTTCGCGCCGGCATGCCGCGCTCTGCCATCGAGGGAGCGCTGCACGCGCCGGATAGCGGCGTGACGGGACTCGATCTCGCCGCGCCGCTTTCCAACGTCGTGTGCGGTCCTCGCGAGTTTGCGCATTGCACGGCGATTCAGCTCGATACGAAGGTCGACGATGCGTGAACCATTACTCCCGGCTAATCAGACGCCGCTCGAGGCGGCGCTGGCAAAGGTGCTGCGGCCGAGCGTCGACGTCGAGATCCTGCGTACGTTGTGGGATGCAGATCGTTGTCCGGTCGCATGGTTGCCCTGGCTCGCGTGGGCGCTTGCTGTTGATGGATGGGAACTGGCTGAGTCGGAAGACGCGCGGCGGGCGCTGATCAAGGGATCGATGGCGTTGCACCGAAAAAAGGGCACGCCGTGGGCGGTGCGCGAGGTGATTCGTCGGCTCGGCTTCGGTGAGGTCACGATCATCGAGGGGCGCAGCGGCCGTATCCGTGACGGATCGATCATTCGAAACGGGGATCAGCTGCACGGCAAGGCGAGCGCGTGGGCCGAGTACATCGTGAAACTCGGTGCGCCGATCACGCGCGATCAGGCGGACAAGCTGTGGCAGGCAATCGAGCGCTATGCGCCTGCGCGCAGCAAGCTCGCGGTGCTGGACTACACGGCCGTACCGATCCGCCATAACGGAGTTGCGCAACGTAACGGGCAATACACAAGAGGGAGCATTGAAACATGACGAATCTCGTTGAATTCGATAGGTGGGAAGACGGGATCTATCAGTTTGAGACTTCGGATCCCGTACAGGGCGGTCCCGAAGGCGTTGATAACCTGCAGGCGAAGCAGTTGGCGAACCGGACGCGGTACCTGAAGAAGCAGGTCGAAGCGGGCCAAAGCAACTTGGATGCGCATGCGAAAGCGGCCGATCCGCATTCGCAATATGCAACGAAAGCGGATCTCGCTCAGAAGTTGGCCGATCTCGTCGATCAATCTCCCGAGGCGCTCAATACGCTGAAAGAATTGGCGGAGGCGATGGGGAATGACCCGAACTTTGCGACGACCGTCACGAATGACCTCGCGAAGAGGGCGACGATCGAATCGCCCGTGTTCACGGGGACGCCGAAAGCTCCGACGCCGCTGCAGTTCGATAACACCACGAAACTTGCGACGACCGCATTCGTCAGGTCGTTGGGTATGCAGGCGAACGCCTTCACGACACTCGTCGGGACCGCGACACTGACCGCAGCGAACGCGGGCGGTTCAATCTACCTTGGCGGTGCAGGGAACTATACGGTCACGTTGCCGCTTGCGTCGTCCGTTCCGGCCGGTGCTCGTGTCGAGTTCGTGAGCGGGGTGGGTGCGTCGCCGGTCACAATCTCCCGTCAGGGAACCGACAGCATCTATATGAACGCGAGCACATCGCTTGCGACCGTGCCGATGGCGCTCGGCGACACGTATGTACTCGAAAGCAATGGCGTGAATTGGTATTCCGTTGGAGGGTCAACGCCTCTCGCATATACGGGTGGATTTGGGGCGTCCCTGTCCGCAGGCGGTTACCAGAAGTTGCCAAGCGGCTTGATTATTCAGTGGGGGAAGCTGGTAACGGCGATCGGTGCAAGTGCTTCAGCGAATCAACTGCTTCCGATGGCCTTCCCGAATGCGGTTTTTGTCGTAACGGGAACACCCGTTCAGACAGAGGTATGGCCTGGAGCAAGCCCAAGCATCGGCATCACTGCAAGCACCAAGATGGTGACCGTGTGGAACAACTCCACGAACGCGGTATCGCCGTACATCTGGTGGATCGCAATCGGATACTAAAGGAATCGGGCTCATGGGCCAAAAACAAGCAGCAT
>LOZU01000068.1:0-577 GCA_001527685.1 Burkholderia pyrrocinia | reverse complement strand
GCGAAGACGCAGTTCACTGCGTTGGTCGGCGAGAAGACGATGGGGGCGCTGAAGACGTTCGCGCAGACGACCGGCCTCGGCTCGGTTCTCTCCGGCTTGTTCGATAGCGCAACGTCTTCTACCCCTCATCTGCTGACGCTGTCGGTGGATGACGGCGTCTCGTTCCATTTCGGCGTATCGACGGCGGCGTTCGACAAGCTGCGGCGCTCGACCCGTTACAAGGTCGCGTCGCAGGAGCGCTTGAACCGCGAGGAGGCCGCGCAGGCGGTGAGCCAAGGGGGCGAAACGATCACGCTGTCCGGTGTCGTGTTTCCGGCGCTTGGCGCGGGATTCCGTCAGGTCGAAACGCTGCGCGCGATCGGCGCGAAGATGAAGCCCGTCCAGCTCACGGCCGGCACGGGCGACGTGCTCGGCCGCTGGTATTTGCAGGGCGTCGACGAGGAACAGGAGGCGATCATGTCGGATGGTGCGCCTCGCAAACAAACCTACAGCCTGGAGTTTGTCCGCTATGGCGAAGACGCTCAGAACCTCTGACGGGGACGTGCTCGACACGCTCTGCTACAAGCATTACGGGACG
>LOZU01000067.1:0-3034 GCA_001527685.1 Burkholderia pyrrocinia | reverse complement strand
GACCGGCATCAGCTCCCTGTCCACCGGCCTGAGCACGACCGACAGCACCGTCGCCTCGCTGTCGACCTCCACATCGACCGGCCTGTCGACGGCGACCAGCTCGATCACGTCGCTGTCCACCTCGACCTCCACCGCGATCCAGGCCGCCAAGACGCACTACTACAGCGTCAACGACAACGGCACGCAGCAGGCCAACTACAACAACGACGGCGCAACCGGCGTCAACGCAATCGCGGCAGGCGTGAACGCCAGCGCCTCCGGCGCGAGCAGCGTCGCAGTCGGCGACGGCGCGAACGCGTCGTCGAACGGCGCGGTCGCCATCGGCCAGAACGCATCGGCGACGGGCGGCAAGGCGGTGTCGATCGGCGTCGCCAACACCGCCAGCGGCGACGGCGCCGTCGCGATCGGCGATCCGAACGTGGCCACCGGCACCGGCGCGGTCGCGCTCGGCGCGAACAACACGGCCACCGGCAACGGCGCGCTGGCGATCGGCAACGCCAACACGGCAACCGGCACCGGTTCGCTCGCCCTCGGCAACACGGCAACGGCGGCCGGCGCCGGCTCGCTCGCCTTCGGCTCGAACGCGGTCGCGAACAACATCAACGACGTCGCACTCGGCACGAACTCGGTCACGGCCGCCGCGAACCCGACGTCCAGCACGACGATCGGCGGCGTCACCTACTTCTTCGCGGGCAGCTCGCCGACGAGCGTGGTGAGCGTCGGCGCGCCGGGCGCGGAACGCCAGATCACCAACGTCGCCGCGGGCCGCGTGTCGGCCACCAGCACGGACGCGATCAACGGCAGCCAGCTCAACGCGACCAACCAGGCCGTCAACAGCCTGTCGACGTCGACCGCGTCGAACATCTCGTCGTTGTCGACCGGCATCGGTTCGCTGTCCACCGGCCTGAGCTCGACCAACAGCACGGTCGCATCGCTGTCCACGTCGACCTCGACCAGCATCAGCTCGCTGTCCACCGGCCTGTCGTCGACCAACAGCAACGTCGCGTCGCTGTCGACGTCGACCTCGACCGGCCTGACCTCGCTGTCGACGGGTCTCAGTTCGACCAACAGCACGGTGGCGTCGCTGTCGACCGGCGTGACGACGATCAACAACCAGCTGACCCAGTTGTCGACGACGCTGAACAACAACACGACGCGCACGGTGAACAACAACGGCATCGCGGCGGACATGAACGGCACCGGCAACGACCGCCCGAACGTCACGGCAGGCTCGAACTCGGCGGCGATCGGCGCGAATTCGACGGATGGCGGCCGCTCGAACGTCGTGTCGGTCGGCAGCGACACGCAGCAGCGCCAGGTCATCAACGTCGCGCCCGGTACGCAAGGCACCGATGCGGTCAACGTGAACCAGCTGACCGCGGTGCAGACGACGCTGTCGACGGCGCTGTCGGGCCAGCAGGCGCAGATCAACAGCCTCGGTTCGCAACTGCAGCAGACCGACCAGATGGCGAAGCAGGGTATCGCGGCCGTCGGGGCGATGGCGTCGATCCCGCAACTCGACCGCGACGCGAACTTCGGGATGGGTATCGGCACGTCGACGTTCCTCGGCCAGAAGGCGATGGCGGTCAACATGCAGGCGCGGATCTCCGAAAACCTGAAGGCGTCGATCAACGGCGGCTTCAGCGGCAATCAGCGCGTCATCGGTGCAGGCATGCTGTACCAGTGGAAGTAACCGTCGCCGTGCGCGCCGCCCGGCAACCGGGCGGCGCGCGTCCGACAACGATCGCATTCAGGACATCACCGTGAACAAACTCACTCTCGCGCTTGCGCTCTCCGCGCTTTCCCTCGCCGCGTGCTCGACCGCGTCCGGCCCGACCTTCAGTGCGTCCGAACTGCAGCCGCGCGACGGCGTGCGCACGTACCGGGTCGACTGCCACGGGATCTTCTCGGGCCCCGACACCTGCATGAAGGCGGCCCGGCGCATCTGCGCCGACCAGCCGGTGCGCACGGTCGACGCCGAGAAGGCACTGCGCGACGGCGCCGACCCGGCCACGCTCATCTTCCAGTGCGGCGCGCCGGAAGCCGCCGCGCCGGCGCCTGCCTCATCGCCCGCGGCGGCGGCGCCCGCCCCCGTCGAGCACGTGAACCTCGCGGGCGACGCGCTGTTCGCCACCGGGCTGGCGACGCTCACGCCGACCGCCCGCGCAACGCTCGACGCGCTGCTGGCCCGGCAGGGCGACGCGGCCTTCACGCGCGTGTCGGTCACGGGCTACACGGATTCCGTCGGCAGCGACGCATCCAATCTCGCACTGTCGCAGCACCGCGCGCAAGCCGTCGCCGGCTACCTGCAGTCGCACGGCCTGAACGCCCGCACCGTCGCGGTGACGGGGCGCGGCAGCGCCGATCCGGTGGCCTCCAACGCCACGGCGGACGGGCGCGCGAGCAACCGGCGCGTCGAAATCTCGCTGGAACGCTGACGCCGACGCGTCGCGCGCAGCCGGCGCCGACGCTTCGGAATACGCACGACAACCTCCGGCCGGACCGCCGCGTGCCACGCGGGCCCGGCCAGCCGTCACGCCGGGCGGCCGTGCCCGCGAACCGGCAGGCCTTCTCCGGTGCTCTCCGGGCTGCCCCGACTCCACAAACCGGCGCGTTCCGTGCCACAATCGCCGCTGGCGGCCGGCCCGTTTAGACGGGCCGCGCCGCCGCAGGCGCACACGTGACAACCAACGGCCTGCCGGGTCCGCGCATCGGGGTTTGACGCCGCTGCCGGACCGACGGCGCCGCAGAAGGATATTGCTGGTGACGGACAACTTTCAGGCCGCCTCGCGCGGCGCCCGCAACGAACGCCCGGCCGTCGGCATCTCGCTGTTCGCGCGAGACGGCCAGGCGATCTGGGAAAACGGCATCCACCAGAACATCGCGTACCTCGCGATGATGCTGAAGCGCTCCGAGCGCGTCGGCCCCGTCTATTTCCTGAACGGCGGCGACGCGCGGGCGTTGCCGGCCGGCCTCGAACTCGACGGCCTCGACGTGCCGCTCGTGCAGCCGAACGACGTCACGCACCAGCTCG
>LOZU01000066.1:0-848 GCA_001527685.1 Burkholderia pyrrocinia | reverse complement strand
CGTAGCGCCGCGAATGCCCGGCCCCACCGGCCCCGAGGAGGAGGTGGAGGAGGACCCGGCGGCCCACCCCCAGGACCACCTCCGGGACCGCCACCGCCAAAATCACCCGGACCGCCCGCCCCTCCGCCACCCGGGAAGTTGACGACAAACACACGCTGGACGCCTCCACCTGCCCCGCCCAACGGATCAAACCCCGGACCGCCGCCCCCGCCACCCGCTCCGCCACCACCGGGCCGCAACCTGCTACCCCGCGAGAGCCAGCGCCCACGCGCCATGTCGAACAGCCCGCGACCGATGTTCCACGTCGCACGCGCCCCGCGATACGCAACTGCTGCGCCGATGACACTCGCCACCGCAGCAGCAGCTTTCGGCGACGAATCCGACGCGTCGTGCACCGCCTTGCCCGCCTTTATTGCCCCCTTGCCAACGAGGTCCGTGATCGGCCGCAATGAGTCGCCGATGCTGCGCATCGCGTCGTCCCATTGCTGCAGCACCTCGCTCCAGATCTGCTTCGACGTCGCGCGCCGATCATCCAGGTCTTTCTGAATCTCCCCGGTGATGTCCATGCCGGTACGCTTCATCTTTTGATAGATTTCCACGCCTTGCATGTAGGCGGTCAGCGCCGCCTTGACCTGCATGTCGGTGAACAGGTCGCCGGTCTTCATCGTCTCTTCGAAGGCGCGAATCTGAGCCTGCCGCTTCGCCGGATCCAGTTCCGCGTTGATCTGCTTCGCGGCCACCGCAAGTTGCTTTGCCTTCGCCGGATCGACGCGCTCGATGTACGCGCGCGCGAGGACGAACGATGCTTCCATCGTCGACCAACCCTTGTTGATCGCCTCCTTCATCTT
>LOZU01000065.1:0-640 GCA_001527685.1 Burkholderia pyrrocinia | reverse complement strand
CCCGCGTAGCCGATATCACCATCCTCGATGCAATACCCGATTTCAGCGAAGGCGGCAGAGGCGGTCAATCAAACCTCCAGATCCGCTCTTGAAGGAGCTGCTCGTATTGCTTCATCGCGCCGAGCTGCGCCGACAGCAGAAACCGATCGCACCGATGCAACTCCATAAACCTCGGGGAAGCAACGAAACGTTCGAGCCTTCCGAGCCGCTCCGCGAGTTGCTCGCGCTCGTCAATTACGCGCTGCTGGTAGTCGGGACGGTTCGCCATGATCATGCCCCGAGCCAGTAGAAGAACGCGTCGAGCGCCCGCGCGATGCGTGCGCGGCGGCGGAAATACGGACCTTCCAGCGTGAATCCGCCGAGGCTCGACGGGTGGATGCGCGTGTTCGCGCGCGGGAGGTTAGCCGGCTTTGACATCGGCGCGGTCCACGTTGGTGCCACAAGCCCGGTCCATTTCGTCCAGCTCGTCTTTCACGCTCTTGCGCCACATACGCTGCATCCCGGACTGAATGTCCGCACTCTCCTCCCCCAACGCCGGATCGAAGTACGCCAGAAGCGTCCCGTCGAGCGCATGGTATAAGTGCACGATGCGCGGCGGGTCGCTTGGACGGACCTCGCCGACTGCGGCGCGCGTATGAAT
>LOZU01000064.1:0-708 GCA_001527685.1 Burkholderia pyrrocinia | reverse complement strand
AACGCGATGCGGGCCGCGTGGCGACGCACGTTGCGCAAGACGGCAGCGTGGATCAAGAGCCAGACCGCGAAGGAAGTCGGGGCGGCGACGAAGATCCCGCAGAAGGTGATCCGACGCCGGCTCTATTTCTTTCTGCGGTCGGCCGACACCGGCAAGGTGTGGCTCGGCCTGAACCCGATCGAGGCGCATCGCCTCGGCAGCGCGATGAAGACGCGCAAGGGCATGCGCGTGGGGCGCCAGTCGTTCGAGGGCGCGTGGCGACAGTCGAAGCGCCAGCCGGACGGGCCGATCTACGAGCGGACGGGCAAAGAACGGATGCCCTACCGCATGGTGACGGTTGCGTGGCAACAGACTGGCGATCCGGCATTTCGACGCGCCGCGAAGGCGTGCGAAGACAGGTTGTTGGTGATCCTCCGTCAGGAGGTGAACTACGAACTTCTGAAGGCGATACGACGTGCTTGAAAACCTGAAACAGCTACACGATGCGATCGAGCAGGGGCTGTGCACCAAGCTGCCGGCGATGAAGCGGATCGAGGCTTACCCGCGTCTCGGTCAGAAGATCGAAACGCCGTTGATTGCGATCGAACTGAGCGAGTTCGAACCCGGCCAGGACGACGGAACCGGCGACGTGCCGCTGATCGCGCGCATGCAGGCGCGTGTCGTGTTCGATCCAATCGACGAGGGCGCGGAGCTGGCCGTGCGCGAGGT
>LOZU01000063.1:0-640 GCA_001527685.1 Burkholderia pyrrocinia | reverse complement strand
TCGAACGTGAGCTGGCTACCGTTCTGCGCCTGCCCCGCCTGCTTGATCGAGCGCGACACCAGCCCCGTATAGCGGGCATCCTTCGGCAAGTCGTAGGGCGTCGGGTTCTCGCCGTTGTAGACGATCCCCGTCACGACCGGCCGGTCAAGGTCGCCGTCCACATACGTCACCAGCACTTCCTGCCCCACCCGCGGCATCGCCAGCACGCCCCAGCCCTTGCCCGCCCATGCCTGCGACACGCGGATCCAGCACGATGCGTCCGCTTCCACCGTCTTGTAGCGGTCCCAGTGGAAATGCACCTTGATCCGCCCGAGGCTGTCGGTGTACACCTCCGACACCTGTGGCCCTACCACCGTCGCGCTCTGGATGCCCGGCACTTCCGGCCGCTTCGTCACGAGCAGCGGCCGATACGGCTGGTCGTCGGCCAGCGCGCGGAACTTCACCGCCACGTTGCGCCCCTGCGACGTGCTGTCCGGCCCGTCCTGGATGAACGACAGTTCGCTGCCGATCACGTAGTAGCGC
Source organism: Burkholderia pyrrocinia (assembly GCA_001527685.1). GTDB lineage: Bacteria > Pseudomonadota > Gammaproteobacteria > Burkholderiales > Burkholderiaceae > Burkholderia > Burkholderia pyrrocinia_D. The sequence continues at coordinate 118 of LOZU01000063.1, read as the reverse complement.
CGGTTGCGCGCGGCGGCCGGATAGCCCATCAACGTAAACGCCTGTCCCGTCGCGAGGCCCCGCGCGTTCGCCTCGCCGACCAGCACATGCGCTTCCGCCTGGAACGCCTCCAGCCTCA
>LOZU01000062.1:0-75405 GCA_001527685.1 Burkholderia pyrrocinia | reverse complement strand
AGCTCGATCGCATCGCTGTCCACGTCGACCTCGACCGGCATCACGTCGCTGTCGACTGGGTTGTCCACGACGAACAGCAATGTCGCGTCGTTGTCGACTTCGACGTCGACGGGCTTGTCGACAGCGACCAGCTCGATTGCATCGTTGTCCACGTCAACGTCGACCGGCATCACGTCGCTGTCGACCTCGACGTCAACCGCAATCGCCGCGGCGAAGACGCACTACTACAGCGTGAACGACAACGGCACGCAGCAGGGTAACTACAACAACGACGGTGCGACGGGCATCAACGCGCTGGCGGCAGGCACGAACGCCACGGCGGCAGGCGCAAGCGCGGTCGCGGTCGGCGACGGTTCGAACGCCAGCGCTGCCGGCGCGGTCGCACTGGGACAGAACGCGGTGGCCGGCAACGCGAACAGCGTGGCGCTGGGTTCCAACTCGTTGACGGCGGCGGCGAATCCGACGGCGACGGGCACGATCGGCGGCGTGACGTACAACTACGCGGGTACGACGCCTTCGAGCGTGGTAAGCGTAGGCGCACCGGGTGCCGAGCGTCAGGTTACGAACGTGGCGGCGGGCCAGGTGACGGCGACGAGCACGGACGCAATCAACGGCTCGCAACTGTTCGCGACGAACACGGCGATCGACAGCCTGTCGACGTCCACGTCGACCGGTCTGTCGACGGCGACCAGCTCGATCGCGTCGCTGTCCACGTCGACCTCGACCGGCATCACGTCGCTGTCAACCGGGTTGTCCACGACGAACAGCAATGTCGCGTCGCTGTCAACCTCGACGTCGACCGCAGTCGCCGCGGCGAAGACGCACTACTACAGCGTGAACGACAACGGCACGCAGCAGGGCAACTACAACAACGACGGCGCCACGGGCATCAACGCGCTGGCGGCAGGCACGAACGCCACGGCGGCGGGTGCAAGCGCAGTCGCAGTCGGCGACGGTTCGAACGCCAGCGCTGCCGGCGCAGTCGCACTCGGACAGAACGCGGTGGCCGGCAACGCGAACAGTGTGGCGCTGGGTTCCAACTCGGTGACGGCGGCGGCGAACCCGACAGCGACGGGCACGATCGGTGGCGTGACGTACAACTACGCGGGTACGACGCCTTCGAGCGTAGTGAGCGTGGGCGCGCCAGGTGCCGAGCGCCAAGTCACGAACGTGGCGGCGGGCCAGGTGACGGCGACCAGCACCGACGCGATCAACGGCTCGCAGCTGTTCGCGACGAATACGGCGATCGACAGCCTGTCGACTTCGACGTCGACTGGTCTGTCGACAGCGACCAGCTCGATCGCATCGCTGTCGACATCAACCTCGACCGGCATCACGTCGCTGTCAACCGGGTTGTCCACGACGAACAGCAATGTCGCGTCGCTGTCGACGTCGACGTCGACGGGCTTGTCGACAGCGACCAGCTCGATCGCATCGCTGTCCACGTCGACCTCGACCGGCATCGGCTCCTTGTCGACCGGTCTGTCGACCGCGACCAGCTCGATCACGTCGCTTTCAACCTCGACCTCGACTGCCATCGCCTCGGCGAAGACGCACTACTACAGCGTGAACGACAACGGCACGCAGCAGGGCAACTACAACAACGACGGCGCCACGGGCATCAACGCGCTGGCGGCAGGCACGAACGCCACGGCGGCGGGCGCAAGCGCGGTCGCGGTCGGCGACGGGGCCAACGCGAATTCCGGCGGCGCAGTCGCGATCGGCTGGAACGCGACGGCGACGGGCGGCAAGGCCGTGTCGATCGGCGTGGGCAACACGGCGAACGGCGACGGCGCGGTGGCGATCGGCGACCCGAACACCGCCACCGGCACCGGCGCGATCGCGATGGGCGCGAACAACACGTCGAACGGTCAGGGTGCGGTGGCGCTGGGCAATGCGAACACGGCAATCGGCCAGGGTTCGGTGGCGCTCGGCAATACCTCGACGGCGAACGGCGCGGGCTCGGTCGCGATGGGTTCGGGCGCGATCGCGAACAACGCGAACGACGTCGCGCTCGGCTCCGGCTCAGTGACGGCAGCGCCGAACCCGACGGCGACCGCGACGATCAACGGCACGACGTACACGTTGGCCGGCACGACCCCGACGAGCGTGGTGAGCGTGGGCGCGCTGGGCGCGGAGCGCCAGATCACGAACGTCGCAGCGGGCCGCTTGAGTGCGTCGAGCACGGATGCGGTCAACGGTTCGCAACTGTACGCCACCGACCAGGCGGTCGACTCGCTCGGCAACACCGTGGGCAACATCGTCAACGGCGGCGGCATCAAGTACTTCCACGCGAACTCGACGCTGCCGGACAGCCAGGCGCTCGGCTCGAACAGCGTCGCGATCGGCCCGAATGCGGTGGCGAACAACGCCGGCGACGTGGCGCTGGGCTTCGGCTCGACGACGGCGGCCGCCAATCCGACGGCCAGTGCGGCGATCGGCGGCGTGACGTACAACTTTGCCGGCGCCACCCCGGTGAGCGTCGTGAGCGTCGGTGCGCCGGGTGCGGAGCGCCAGATCACGAACGTCGCGGCAGGCCAGGTGACGTCGTCGAGCACCGATGCGATCAACGGCTCGCAGCTTTATTCGACGATCCAGGCGATCAACAGCCTGTCGACGTCGACGATGACGGAAATCGCGTCGCTGTCGACCAGTCAGGGGGGCAGCAGCACGCTGATCACGTCGCTGTCGACGAGCGTGAGCCGGCTGTCGACCTCGACCGTGACGGGCTCCAGCAGCCACTACTACAGCGTGAACGATGGCAGCGTGCAGCAGGGCAACTACGCCAACACCGGCGCGACCGGCTCGAACGCGATGGCAATCGGCCCGAATGCGCTGGCTTCCGGCGCCAACGGCGTGGCGCTCGGCAACGGCGCGAGCGCGAACGCGGATGGCGGCACGGTGATCGGCGCGAGCGCGGTGGTGTCGGCCGGCGACGGTACGGCGATCGGTCATGGCGCGGCCGCAATGGCGGCCGGCGCGGTGGCGATCGGCGCGAACTCGGTGGCGACCGAGGCCAATACGGTGTCGGTCGGCGCGCCGGGCAGCGAGCGCCGCATCACCAATGTCGCGGCGGGCGTCAACCCGACCGACGCGGTGAACGTGTCCCAGCTGGGCGCGGTGCAGTCGAGCGTGAACAACGTCGCGCGCACGGCGTACGCCGGTATCGCGGCGGCGACCGCGCTGACGATGATTCCCGAAGTGGACGCCGGCAAGACGATCGCGGTGGGGATCGGCAGCAGCACCTACCAGGGCTACAGCGCGGTGGCGATCGGCTTTACGGCACGCCTGACGGACAACCTCAAGCTGAAGGGCGGGGTGAGCGGCGGCAGCGCCGGCCACACGTACGGCATCGGTGCGTCTTACCAGTGGTGATGGACGGCGAGTCCGGATGATCGAACGAGACAGAAAGAGGGACATCATGTTCAACGCAAAACGGGTGATGCTGCTGGGCGCGACGGTGCTCGCGGGCTGCACGGCCGCATCGGGCCCGACCTATACCAACTATTCAGAGTCGATGCCGAACGGCGTACAGGCGTATCGCGTCACCTGCTACGGCCTGCTCGAAGGCCCCGGCACATGCCGTAAGGAAGCCGAAGCGATCTGCAAGGGCCAGCCCGTCACGATGCTGGACGGGCAGTCGCTGCGGGGCGCCACATCCGGCGGCCAGGCGGACGTCCGGAACCTCCTGTTCCAATGCGGCGCGCCGCAAGCGGCAACGCCCGCGCCGGTCGTAGCGGAGGCGGTCGCTCCCAGGCCGTCGGCGGTCACGACGCTGAACGTCGACGCCAACTTCGACACGGCGCAGGCCAGCCTGAAGCCCGCTGCCCGTGCGCGGCTGGATCGGTTGATCGACGAGGCCCGCGGCGCGGCGATCCGAAAGGTGACGGTCAATGGCTATACCGACTCGATCGGCTCGGACGCCTACAACCTGGATCTGTCCGAACGCCGGGCCCAATCGGTGCTGGCCTATCTGCAGGACCACGGGCTGAAGGCCGGCGAGTTCGCCAGTCGCGGCTACGGCAAAGCCGATCCGGTCGATTCGAATGCGACGGCGGCCGGAAGAGCAAACAATCGCCGCGTCGAAATTCGTCTGGATTTCGACAAGCCGTAGTGTTTAATCGGCGCTCGCCCATCGTCGTAGCGGACACTCCTCCCCTCGTGTGTGTGTCTGATGAGATGAGCGTTCGTAGCGGGGGCCGTCACGGAGCCGTGTCGGCCTCTCTTTTTCAACGAGTCTTAATGTTTTTCCGGACGCTCGCCCATCGTTGTAACGGATACCCCCCCTGGGTTCGTTAGATGAGTGAGCATTCGTAGAGGGGGCCGTCACGGATCCGTGTCGGCCTCTCTTTTTCTTTCGAAAGAACGACGAATGGAAGTAGCTCAAGGAAGGTTCGAAGTGACGATTGGACCAGCCCGATCTGATAAACGCAGCGCAAAGGGCGGCGCTCCGTTTGATGTATCTGAGGTGCGCTCATGCCTTCCTGCCGCGACTCGATTCCGCAGCACCGCGCAATTGCGCGGAGGCGCATTCACCGAACACGATCTCGTGCAGGGCTACGACACGGCGCGAGATCGTAAACGACTGACCACGCTGGATCCGGAGGTGCCACTCAACGTGAAGGCATATGGGACTGCGATCGACGGGCAGTATCACGATGACCGAGGAGGCAGTCAGTGATGAAACAAGAAAACAGGCGACGCCGGTTCCGCACGGATCGGCTTGGGTCCGCCGTTACGAGTGCGCTGCTAGTGGCATGGCTCACTCAGCCCGTTCGTGTCATCGCGGGGAATACCGAGTCGATGCTGCCGCCGGAAAATCCACCGGCGGCGACAGTGTTGGCGCAGGCGGCACATGCTGTCGGAATCCGTCGATGTTATCCGGCCGTGGACCAGGTATCGAACCGCATGTTCGCGAACACCCGGCATGCCGACGTGGCGCTCGACTGGGATCGCGCCGACCCGGACGGCGAACCGCTGTTTTCGTTGTCCGGGCTGGAGTATTCGAATGCGTCGGCGGTGTTGTCGCTCACGACGGTTCCGGCTCCGGCCGGCGGTTGCACGATCCTGGTCGAGCGGATCTCGAGTGCACCGCTGCCGTGCCGGGAGGTCGCGCGCTCCGAACTGCCCGGCTATCGGGCCACGCCGCTCGTGAAGGCGGTGACGGTCTATACCGAGCCGAGCCGGTCCCGCGAGACGGTCACACTGGTCGATGCGCCGCCAGCCTGCCTGATCGTGCGCCGGCAGGTGCAATACCGCTGGGGCGCCACGCAATGACGCGTCGTATCGAGAACACGCAGGGGTAGGGTGGGTCAGTGAAGGATGTGGAATGAAGACATATAGCGAGTTGCTGCAACAGTTCGATCAGCTGAAGAAAGACATCGATGTTGCCAGAGAACGGGAAGCCCAGCTGATCGCCCGGCGAGTGATGGCGTTGCTGGCCGAAAACGGCGTGAACGTTCAGGACCTGCTGCAGGGCCGTCGACCGGGCCGAAAGGTCGCGCCGAAATACTGGAATGCCGACACGGGCGCGACCTGGTCGGGCCGCGGGCGCATGCCGACCTGGCTGGTCGGACAAGACCCCCGGCGCTTCCTGATTCATCCGGAGGAGGATGAATCATGATCCCGGCGAATCAGCAATGCACGCGGCAAGAAATTCCGCAATTCTGAATTTAATTCAGATTTGTTCAGGTTTGTTCAGATTTCCACAAGTAAATACGACCCACATTGGTCTTGTTCAAAAATATTTTCATTCATACGTAATCTTTAAATTGTTACAATGTAGCGTTTTCATAAAACACGTGGCAGGAATTCCATTCGACTACGTGCGTAGTCAAACCAGTTGACGAGGACAGTCGGATCACGCGCGATGCGTGCCCAGACTGAATCCCACGCCGAGAACCCGAGAGACGTTTTCCATTGTTGGTTGGGAGGAACCATGAAGGTTGGTTATGCACGGGTCTCGACGGAAGAGCAACATCTTGATCTTCAGATTTCGGCCTTACAAGGCTACGGATGTGATGTCATCTTTTCCGATCACGGAATTTCAGGTGTTTGCAGTGAGCGGCCCGGGCTGAGGGAGGCACTTGATGCGATATCGGAAGGGAGCACCCTGGTCGTTTGGCGCCTGGACCGCTTGGGGCGGTCGATCAGCCATTTGATCCAGATAATCACGCGGCTTGGCGAAACGGGCGTCGAGTTCGTGTCGCTCACGGAGTGCATCGATACGGGCTCCCCCGTCGGCCGCTTCACGTTTCACATGATCGCCGCCCTGGCGGAGTTCGAGCGTGCGTTGATCAGTGAACGTACCCGGGCTGGACTGTTGAGCGCAAGACGTCGTGGTAGCAAGATCGGGCGTCCATTTGCCCTCTCCGTGCAAGATCGAGTTCGAGCGCGGTCGCTACTATCAGGGGCCTTCTCGGAGGCAGAGGTGGCGACGCTTCTTTCCGTTCATGTTCGGACACTGCGCCGGCATCTTCGGGATGAACGCCATCAAACCATCAGCGAGCCGGCTGACCTATAGCAGCGCCCCCCGGCTTCCACAACCTTCAAGCGATCCGGCTCACGCACGCCCATGGTGACCATTCCTGGATAGCGTGCGGCGGACGGTCTCCGGCAGTCAACACGGTTATACCGGACTGCGAGTTAACGCAATGACCGGGTTGCTACAAGACGCCACGATGCTCGCGGCCACGTCGGCCAAATCCGGATCACGACGCGCAGGGCTACGCGTCGGCCACCGTCACGCCTGAAGGCTTTTCCGTGGTGTTCGACAAGGTGAGGCCGTTGAACCCCGACGGCAGCGCGCCCGCGGACGCGTTGCTCGACCGCACGCGGCTGACGGTGCCCACGGATGCGGTCGAGGTGCGTGTCGAGCGCATCTGGCGTCCGTACTCCGTTCCCGCGCGACATGCATGTCCACTCAGTGTAGACGCAACGCCACCTTGAATCCGAATGTCCTGAATTAAGATTCAGCCGGCGCTTCGATGTCGTATCGAGCGGGCAGGCTATCGGTCGGCCGATGATCGTGGAGGAGAGAGCCATCCACGTATCAAGAATAGGATTGCTTATTATGCGATCGATCCGGGATGGCGAATAAGCACGAACAACAAGAGGAAATCGATGAAGCCCATTGCATGGATGCTCATGGCCGCCTGTCTCGCGTTGACGGTATGCGGCGGTGACGAAGTCGCCACGAACGACGGCGCGTCGCTGTCGACGCCCGCCACGCTGCAGGCGAGCCTCTATACGCCGGGTTCGTGACCGTCTCGCGCGCCAACGTGGCAATCAGCCAATCGACACAAGGAGAAACCATGAAGAACATGTTGCATTCCGCCGTCCGGACCGCCATTGGCATGTCGGTCACCAGCCTCGTCCTGTCCGCATGCGGAACCACGCAGATGAACATGATCGACGTCCAGACGTCGACCGCGAAAACGCTGGGGCTGGCCTCGTCGGACGAGATCACCGTCGCCAACGTGCAGTACGGGAAGAAGGACGGGCTGGGCGGCCAGAAAGTGAGTTACGACGCGACCACGGGCAAGGGGCGGCGCTTCAGCTGCACGGTGTTCATGATTCCCGGGCTGACGCCGATCGACCAGCCGACGTACAACAACTGGGAATGCCATCCGCATCGGTGACATCGCAACGTTCGGGACGGCGTGCTTCGGCAGGCACCCGTCCGGAATGTCTGCCGAACGACATTTGGTCTGATAATAAGTGAACCGATTCACCTTCCGACATCGGCTCGATAAAACACTGCCATGGATCAAGCAGATTTTGTCCCCATTTTCAAGTTCCAAACGGTCGACTACCCCGAGCAGGACAGGTTCCACGTGTGGGTCAAGGACAATCTGTGTGACTGCCGGCTGGATGACGCCAGCGGCGATGGCGCATTCGATGCGGAAGCGAGCGGTGCGGCACTCGGCCCGCTGATCCTGTCGGGCCGGCGCTGGCGCTCACGCCCGCCCACGTATACTGTCAACCGGACCGTGCGACGGATTCGGCTCGACGGCCAGGATTCGATCCGGTTCACGCTGCTGCTGGACGGGCGCCTGACCTGCCGCACCGGGGGCCCGGAGATGGTCAAGTCGGCCGGCGACCTGTTCGTCTACGACGTCGCCCAGATCAACGATTGCAGGGTCGAGGGCGGTGACGTGATCAGTCTCGTCGTTCCCCGATACTTGCTGCCGAGCCACGCGGCGCAGCTGCACGGCCAGACGCTGGCGAGCGGCATCGGCCGCCTGGTCGGCGACCAGCTCCTGTCGCTGTTCCGGAATCTTCCCAGCCTGCGGATGCACGAGATACCCAACGTGGTGCAATCGACGCTGCTCCTTCTGGGCGCCGCGACGTTGCCATCCGGGCATGCATTGCACGACGCGCGCGGCCAGATCGACAACGCGTTGCTCGATCGGATCCGGCGTTACATCGACACGAATCTGCTGGAGCCCGGCCTTACGCCCGACCGGATCTGCCGGGACATCGGCGTATCGAGAGCGCGGCTCTATCAGCTTTTCAAGGAAGAGGGCGGCGTGATGCGGCAAATCACGCGCAAGCGCTTGCGTCACGCATACTGCGTGCTGGCCGACCCGCAGCGCAGGCACCAGCGCATTGCGGAAATCGCATGGGCGCATGGTTTCCCGGACGAGAAATATTTCCATCGGCTCTTCAAGGCCGAGTTCGGTCATACGCCGAAAGAGACGCTGGAGTGTGCCGCGGCCCCCGTGCTTCTGCCTTGCGGCGCGGGCGAGGATGGCCGATGGGCGGACGGCGGCCGCCTGTCGGGGTGGACGCTTCCGTTCGGCGTGCTGAACACCTAGGCGGACGGCGACTATTTCCGAAAGGCGGCATGGGTGAGCCGATCGACGTGGTGCAGCGATGTCCGATCAGCCCCGCGCGATCAGTGCCAGTACGCCTCCACCCAATCGCACACGCGTTGCCACGCGGCGGAACGCATGTACGCCCGGGTTTCGTTCTCCAGCTCGGACACCTTTTGCCAGTCGTCCAGTTCCACGGCTTGTGCGAGCACGAAATTTCCGCGCTGATAGCCGCTGTTCAGGATCTGCTCGGCCTGGTGCGCGGCAATCGTCGCCGTGGTGTCCAGCGTCAGCCCGAGCAGGGCCGCTGCCGGAACGTTCTCGCTTTCGGCGGGCCACAGCCACTTCGACACGCCCCAGTTCAACGGGTCGCCGACAGCATCGGGCGAAATGCCCTGCGGGCTGATTCCGGTGCCGAGGGACAGCAGCCGCAGGTTGTCCAGGTTGCCCGCGCGCCCGCTGGCCAGCGCCTCGGATCGCTTTCACGAGCTACTGCTCGCAAAGCTGCGCGCAGCAGACCAGATCGACTTCTCCCGAGCCGCCGTCGATTCATCATCGATTCGCGCCGTTGGGGCGGGCCAAAAACTGATATGACTTTCCATGTCAATCCGGATCGGTTTTCGGGTTTTCCATTGGATATATGAATTCCCTGAGGGCGGCGTAGCAGTAATGTCGACGGTGGATCACACTGATATCCGCGGGTTGGTTACCGCATTACAGAGGTCCGTCTCATGAGCCTGCCGCTTCCTGGGCACGCAAATCGGGCGACTCCCGTTGCGAAGTTTTTGCGCGGGTTGCTCGAGTACCGGGCCACGCCGCCTTCAGGAAACTCTTTCAAATGGGTATCAAGTTCATGCGCTCAATCCAGTACGCGGGATGGCCAGCGACATCGACAGTCGGGTAATGTCCCAGATGAACCCCGCGAGTTCTCGGGCTACTGCCACGACTGCGGTGTTAGCATTTTTCCCGCGTGCAGCTAATTTGCGATAACGTCGACACAGTCGAAGCTGTGCGTCCCAGGCGCGATCAATGATGGGCTTGGGGAGACCCGGATGCCGACGTCCAATGTTCTCGCTCACACGAGCCTGATGTCGGTAGCTCCAGGCGGCCTCGATCAACAACTTCCTGGCATAGCTGTTGCCGGTCTTGGTTATGCCGCCTTGCCGCCGCTTATCGCCCGAGGAGTGCTCTGATGGCGTCACACCAAGCCAGGCCATCAGTTGGCGCGGATGCTCGAAGCGGGAGAGATCGCCCACTTCGGCGAGCATCCCGACAGCCGTGGTGAACTGGACACCACGCATTGCCTGCAATCCCAGGACGGCAGGATAGAACCGCCAGTTGACCACCGAGTCGCGCAAAGCCGCTTCAAGACGCTCGCATTGCGCCATGCGGTCCCCAAGAGTACGGCGATGTTCTTCGAATGCCAATTGTTGCCATTCGTTGCTGAACGAATGTTGACTTACCCAGCGTCGATATGAAGATCCCCAGTCAGCCTTGCCAGGATATCGAACTCCATGCAAGAGCAGAAACGACTTCAATCGCTGCCGGGCCTGCTTCAGATCATCCTTGGCGCTTACCCACGCACGGGCCAGATCGCGAAAAGCCTCGTCTTCAATCCCGGGGACGTGCACGGCCGACAGATCACCAGCCCGCAGTGCGCGCGCCAGTTTGACTGAGTCGCGGCGGTCCGTTTTGACGCGCTCACCAGGTTTCCTCGGGATCAGCGACGGTGCACACACCATACATTCGAATCCTTCTTCAACCAACTGCCGGTAGAGTCCATAACCGCACGGGCCCGCCTCGTAGACGACGTGTACCTGTCGTCCCTTAGAACGCAGGCGCTTACACAGACGATCGATATCACCGTTGGCAGTGCCGATCCGGCCCAGCAATTCCACATCGCCCATGCCGACCGCGTAGGCGACCGTGATCGACTCTTTGTGGACATCCAACCCAACGTACACCGTGCTATCGTGTTCCATGCTGGCCTCCGTTGTGGAAATCGCCGGGTGTGGCGCCGTCCACACCGTGCGGCTCTGGCAGCAATGCTAACCCGCGTTTGACTCCCCACGTCGGGCCAGCCTGTAGCTCACGGAAAGTCATACTGCCTGGGCCAAACCCTACCGATCGCGCGCGACCCGGGTCCAAGCACCGCATCGTCACCGATGCCAACGGCACCCCACTCGCCGCGATCCTGACCGGCGCGAACGTCAACGACGTCACGCAATTGCTGCCTTTGATCGACGCGATTCCGCCGATTCGCGGATTGCGCGGCCACCCACTGCAGCGGCCGCGCGTCATCTACGCCGATCGCGGTTACGACTCCGAGCGACATCGACGAGCGTTGCGCGAACGCGGTATCGAGCCGGTGATTGCCAAGCGCCGTACCGACATTCACGGCGCGTTCCTCAAACTCGGTTGCTGCCTGATCTGCGGGAATACCCTTCAGCGGGCCGACCAGTCTTTATGAAACCATCTCTAAAGAATGAAATCTCTAGTAATTTTAGGCTTATTGTCCAAAATTTTACGGACCCTTCCGGTCACCCAACGACGGCCAGCCGCATACAGTGCGGCCGGCCGTCAGGTCAGAATAGCTCAAGCAGGTTGTTGCTGGGTTGTGCAATGAATCCCACCGCCGCCGGCAGCAATCGCGTCAATATTCAGTTGCAAAATCTCACGCGACGGAAAGAGATCGCGCAGAATATCGCGGGTATTCCGATCAGCCCTGGCGTCGCCAAACTCAGCGGCAATTACGGCGCGGTTGCATACATAAAAATTGATGTAACCTGCGGCAAATTCCTTGTTTGCATATTTGCTGCGTACGGTAGACGGCCCGGGCAGGGTCACGACACGCAATTTCCGCCCTTTGCCGTCAGTGGCTTTACGCAATATCTCCAGATGGCGTTTGGTTATTGCATTCGCCCACGAATAATGGGGATCCGCTTCATAGCCCGCAACCACCACGCCCGGACGGGCAAAGCGAGCGTAAAAATCGGTATGGCCGTCGGTGATATCTCGCCCTGCGATCCCCGGCAGCCATATGATTTTGTCCAAGCCGAGCAAACGCTTCAGTTCAGCTTCGCATTGCGCTTTGCTCACGCCAGGATTGCGGTTGCTGTTGAGGACGCAGCTCTCGGTGATGATGGCGGTGCCCTCGCCGTCCACTTCGATGCCGCCACCTTCCATGACAAGATTACTGCGCAATTGGCTGACGCCGGCCTGTTGGCTCACGAAGCCGGCGACTTGGGCATCGCGTTCGTAGTCCTGTTTTTCTCGTCCGTAGTAATGTTTTTCTCCCCAGCCATTGAAATTGAAATTGACCGTGGCCAATTTGCCTTGGCTGTTTTTAACAAATACAGGTCCGGTATCGCGCATCCACAGGTCATCGATGGGCTGGACGATCAGCTTGGCCGCTGCACCGCATTTGCGGGCGGCGATCGCATAATCTTCCTCCCGCACCAGCATGTTTACCGGCTCAAAGGCTGAAATGGCGCGGGCAATTTCTGCCAGGTTATCCTGTGCGCCTGCCTGCAGGCGTTTGCCCCAAATGTCTTCAGACGGCCCAAAAGCCATCCATGTCGCTGCATGCCGTTCGCCCTCGTCCGGCATGCGCCACCTGTCTCCGGCCGCGGCCAGGGCTGACCTGTTCAAGCCGCCGAACAGGCTCGCAAACAGCACAGCGCCAGACTTGCGAAGCCCATGTTCCAATGCATCACGTCGTGTCATCATTGATTTCCCCACCGTAGCGGGCGCTGCCCGGTTTCATCCAATTAAGCGAGCGGTTCCTGTTGCGTAGTGCAATGGATCCTACCTCCGCCTGCGGCAATAGGATCGATATTCAATTGCACTATGGTTCGGCCAGGAAACAGCTCCATGTAACGCGCCTTGGCGTTGCCGTCGGCTGCCGCGTCGCCAAACTCAGGCATGATCAACGCCCCGGTGACGACGTAAAAACGGCGCTGTCACGTTGCCGGAGGGAGTCGGGTAAGCTCCGGCGATGAACAGCTTGCCGCACGCTTTGCGAGCTTGCGAGCATTCACCAGTGACGCCCAGAATCCGTCTGCAGTCTGAGGGAATCATTTACGTTCCCGCCGAGGGCTACTTGCAGCCGCCAAGTTGACAGTGCCGAAAACACCATCGTAGTACAAGGCGCAGACCACAATGTCAATAAATCTGAATCACCCCGAGACAAAAGAGAACTCACTTGCCAAATGGCTACAAGAAACGCATCAGGTCATCACGTCGGCGCACTCCAGTCGCGGACATCGCTGATCGACCTCGATCGTCGCGATGCGGCTATGCCCTCCCATCAGTTGCAAATGATTCTCCATTCGGTGTGCTAAAATTACGACTTGCGAAAAACATAATTAGGTATCCGGAATGAATTGACAACTACAAACATTGATCATGATCGAAAGGTTTCCTAATCGATATCACACCCGCCGTCCCAACCTTCATCTATCTTTGGGACATTGCCTTCGACGTGCCAACAACACTGAGTACGAATTGGTCGCGGGCGTTGTAGCCGAAAATTTCAGCCGCGCGCATCGCGTGATTCATCGGCTTGAAACAAGCATTTGTCAGGTAAGCATTTGGGGTGAGTCGCCTGCTGAGATGCCGATCGGTGGCTACAAACAATCGGGGGGGCGAAAACGGTAACTTGAGCACTACACTCACTTGAAGTCGAACTTTGTGCTTATGCTTCGGTAGTTTGAAAAACATCTTTATATATAAAGGTTGCTTGTGTTAAATAAATTGACTTTTGCTTTTTTATTTTCTATGAGTGCAGTAAGCTTGGCGGGTTGTGCGGACGGCATGGCGCGTATTCATGCCTCTGGTCATCCGGTCGTGATGGCTGCCGCTGAAAAGGGAGCATTTGGCAAGGATGTGCGGCGAATCCAGGTTCCACAGAAAATTACAAAGGGTCAGGATGGTGAGTGCTGGGACTACCAAGTCTCTGCACACGGTAGCGGCCTACTACCATATTACGTTGTGGTTGGTGCTAATGATCGCGTGGGAAGCCATAGTTTCAGGACGTGTGAAGAGGCCAAGAAACTAGGTGAATTCAAGTAATCAATGTGCGTAATGTGGATTGACCTGTGGAGTTGAGGCTTGGCCGGGATTCGCGAAGAAATCAGGCAGGTCAGGGGGCGCATTGCGCGTCATCGACACGTCGTTTGCGCAACCGTTGGGGCTCGCCGCGCTCGCGGCCGCCGCCGGGTTGAGCGTGTCGCGTTTTGCCGCGCGCTTTCGCAGCGAAGTCGGCGTGTCGCCGCATCGCTATCTGTGCCTCGTGCGGATCCGTCGCGCGCAGGAACTGCTGCGCGCGGGGCTGCCGCCGTCGGTTGTCGCGACCGAGGTCGGGTTCTTCGACCAGAGCCATCTGTGCCGCCATTTCCGCAGGGTGCTCGGGCGGACGCCGCGCGATTACGTCGATCGATTCGGAACGGGACGCGCGTGAAGCGTCACCGGACCGACGGTATGCCGCCACGTTTTACCTGACAACGGCGGCGGCTTGAGCGCTCGAGGGCCGACGTCTTCCGATGTCGAGCGCGCGGCCCGGGCGTTTGGCGCCGAATCATGGAGCGAATGGAGAGGCGCGCGTCACCTTCGGCGGCAGGAAATATTCGCGCTTGCGCTTAACCGGCGTCGTCCGCTGCCGACCTGAGCCGCGCGAGGCTGTCGCGCACGGCGGCCGCGTCATAGCGTGCGCCCGCGCCGCCGAGTGCAACGGTCGCCTTCTGCGCGAGCGACAGCAGCATCGCGATTGCCGCCACCATCACCGGCGCCGCGGCGAGCCGCGATTTCGGCCCCGACACCGTCAGCGCGCCAACGCATGCGCCGGCAGCATCGAACACGGGGGCGGACGCCGACGCCGTCTCGGGGTCGCGCTCGCCGTACGACGCGGCCCAGAGTTGGTTGCGCACGTCGTTCCAGCGTGCGTCCTGCGTGTCGGTGAAGGCCAGCAGGACCTTCCCGGACGCGCCCTGGCGCACCGGAAACTCCTCGCCGACGCGAATCGACACGCGCACCGCGCGGGCGGGCTCGACGCGGTAGAGCACCGAGCGCATGTCGCCCTGGCGCACATAGAACGACGCCGTTTCCCCGAGTTCGCGGCTCAGCGTCTCGAGCAGCGGCTCGACCACCGGGCCGACCCGGAACGAGCGCTGGTACAGCGCGGCGAGCCGCAACGGCTCGTGCCCGATCGCATACTGGCCGTCGTCGAGCTTGCGCATGAAGCCGCCATGCTCGAGCGCGGCGAGCAGGCGCAGGATCGTGCTCTTGTACAGCCCGGTGCGGCGCGACAGCTCGGCGAGCGACAGCCGGTCGTCGGTCGGTCCGAACGCGCGGAGGATCGCGAACGCGCGGTCGAGCACGGCGACGCCGCTGGACGCTTCGTCGGCCAGCGAAGCGGGCTCGTCACCGGCGTGATCTGCTTGAGTCGTAGGCACTGCCTGTTTCCTTCGGATGAGGGTGGGCCGACTATATCGTTCTGCCTGACAGAACACAAGTTCCAGAAAATCGCAATTTCCCGGGTATACCCCGCTTATCGCCCATTCGGCGCGCGTCTAGAGTTCTGTCAAACAGAACGATGTTCTTTCAGACAGAACAATGGAGTGTCGAATGAGCGTTTCCGAATATCCGAAGGTGCTGGTCAGCGAGGTCGGGCCGCGTGACGGCCTGCAGAGCATCCAGACCGTGATGCCCACGGCCGGCAAGCTGCGCTGGATCACCGCGCTGGCCGCGGCCGGCCTGCGCGAGATCGAGGTGGGGTCGTTCGTGCCGCCCAGGCTGCTGCCGCAGATGGCCGATGTGCGCGAAGTGGTCGCGCATGCGCTGGCGATTCCCGGGCTGCATGTCGCCGCGCTCGCGCCGAACCTGCGCGGCGCCGAAGGCGCATTCGACGCGGGCGTGCACAAGCTGACGCTGCCGGTATCGGTAACCGAAGCGCATTCGCTGGCGAACATCCGCAAGACGCCCGCGCAGATGATCGACGAGGTGCGCGCGATCGTCGCGCTGCGCGACGCGCGGTTTCCGTCGGTGCAGATCGAGGCGGGCGTGTCGGTCGCGTTCGGCTGCACGATCGCGGGCGCCGTCAGCGACGACGAGACGATCGCGATGGCTGTCGCGATGGCCGAATGCGGCGTCGACGAGATCGGGCTGTCCGATACGAGCGGCTATGCGAACCCGGCGCAGGTGCGCCGGCTGTTCGCGCGCCTGCGGCGCGAAGTCGGCGACAAGGCCGGCGGCGCGCATTTCCACAACACGCGCGGGCAGGGGCTCGCGAACGTCGTCGCGGCGCTCGACGCGGGCGTGACGACGATCGACGCGAGCCAGGGCGGCCTCGGCGGCTGCCCGTATGCGCCGGGCGCGACCGGCAACATCGTCACCGAGGATCTCGTGTTCCTGCTCGAATCGATGGGCTGCGACACGGGCGTCGACGTCGACGCGCTGCTCGCCGCGCGCGCGATCCTGCACGCGGCGCTGCCGTCGGAGGCGCTGTACGGCCACGTGCCGGACGCCGGGCTGCCGAAGGGGTTTCGCTACGCCGACGGCCGCGCGCCGTCGGCGGCCCAGCCGGAAGGCTGCCTCGCGGGAGTCGCGCCATGAACGATCGGCAACCTGCCGCGCCACTGCCGTACGACGGCCTGCGCGTGATCGAGATGACGCACATGGTGATGGGCCCGACCTGCGGCATGCTGCTTGCGGATCTCGGCGCGGAAGTGATCAAGATCGAGCCGATCGCGGGCGACAGCACGCGTGCGCTGCGCGGTTCCGGCGCCGGCTTCTTCGGAATGTTCAACCGCAACAAGAAGAGCCTCGCGGTCGACGTGAAGGATCCGCGCGGGCTGGAGATCGTGCTGCGGCTCGTCGCGACGGCGGACGTCTTCAGCGAGAACTTCAAGAGCGGCGCGATGGACCGGCTCGGCCTCGGTTATCCCGCGCTGTGCTCGCTGAATCCGCGCCTCGTGTACGTGTCGCACAAGGGTTTCCTGCCGGGGCCGTATGAACATCGCACCGCGCTCGACGAGGTCGTGCAGATGATGGGCGGCCTGGCTTACATGACGGGGCCGGAGGGGCGGCCGCTGCGCGCGGGCTCGAGCGTGAACGACATCATGGGCGGCATGTTCGGCGCGATCGGCGCGATGGCCGCGCTCGCGCAGCGCGAACGCACCGGCCGCGGCCAGCAGGTGCAGAGCGCGCTGTTCGAGAACAACGTGTTCCTCGTCGCGCAGCACATGATGCAGTTCGCGGTGACGGGGCAGGCCGCGTCGCCGATGCCGAGCCGGATTTCCGCGTGGGCCGTCTACGACGTGTTCGCCGTGAAGGACGGCGAGCAGATCTTTCTCGCGGTCGTGTCCGACACGCAGTGGGCGCTGTTCTGCGACGCGTTCGGGTTCGCCGCGCTGAAGGACGATGCGCGTCTCGCGACCAACAACCTGCGCGTGCAGGCGCGCGAGTGGCTGCTGCCCGAGCTGCGCGCGCGGCTCGCGCCGCATTCGGCCGCGGAGATCGGCGCGATCTTCGAGTCGATCGGCCTGCCGTATGCGCCGATCACGAAGCCGCAGGACCTGTTCGACGATCCGCACCTGCTGGCGACGGCCGGCCTCGAAGCCGTGACGCTGCCCGCCGACGCGAGCAGCGCCGGGCGGCCGGTCGACACGCGCACCGCGCTGCTGCCGCTGACGCTTGCGGGCGAGCGCCTGCGGCTGCGTTCGGCGCCGCCCGCACTCGGCCAGGACACCTGCGCGCTGCTCGGCGAGCTCGGCTACACGAAGGACGATGCGCGTGCGCTGATCGAGGCCGGCATCGTCGCGGGGCGGTACGGCGCGGACGGTGCGGCGCAGGGCGACGGGCCGGGCGGCGCGCCGTCGCCGAACGAACTGGCGAGCGCGTAGCGCGGTCGCGATCCAACGAACGAAACCTCGAACGAAAGGCGTCCCGGCCGCGCAACGCGCTGGCGCGGACTGCCGCATCCACGGAGACAACCATGACATCCGCTTCCCCGGCGCTGGCCGCCGATCGCGAGACCGACGCGTCGGTCGAGCAACGGGCCGTGCGCAAGGCCGCATGGCGCTTCATTCCGCTGCTCGCGCTCGCGTATTTCTTCAACTACCTGGACCGCACGAGCGTCGGGTTCGCGGCGCTCACGATGAACCGCGATCTCGGGCTGACCGCGACGCAGTTCGGCTGGGGCGCGGGGATCATGTTCGCGGGCTACTGCCTGTTCGAGGTGCCGAGCAATCTCGCGCTGTACCGTTTCGGCGCGCGCCGCTGGCTCGCCCGCATCATGATCACGTGGGGGCTGATGGCGGCCGCGACCGCGCTCGCGACCGGGCCGACGAGCTTCTACGCGATCCGGCTGCTGCTGGGCATCGGCGAGGCGGGATTCTTTCCGGGCGTGATCTTCTTCCTCGCCGTGTGGTTTCCGGCGAGCTACCGCACGCGCGTGCTCGCGTGGTTCACCGTGTCGACGCCGCTGTCGTCGCTGATCGGCGGCCCGCTGTCGACGTGGCTGCTGCAGCTCGACGGCGCGCTCGGGCTCGCGGGCTGGAAGTGGATGTTCATCGTCGAAGGGCTGCCGGCGTGCGCGCTCGGTTTCCTCGTGCTGAAGCTGCTGTCCGATTCGCCCGCGGATGCCGCATGGCTGTCGGACGACGAGCGTGCCGCGCTGCGGCGCGCGTTCGAGCGCGAAGGCGCGGCGGCCGGCCGCAAGAAGCGTTTCGGCGTCGCGCTGCGCGACGTGCGCGTGTACGTGCTCGCGCTGATCTCGTTCGGCTTCACGATGGGTTCGTACGGGATCGGCATCTGGCTGCCGCAGATGCTGAAGGCGCACGGCATGTCGACGATGCAGACGGGCTGGCTGTCCGCGGTGCCGTACTTCTTCGCGACGATCGCGCTGCTGTGGTGGGCGAAGCGGGTGGACCGTCGCGGCGGCCCGGTCGCGAACCTGGCAATCGGGCTGTTCGTCGGCGCGGTGGCGCTCGGCGTGTCGACGCATTTCCTGACGCTCGGCCCCGCGCTCGTCGGCATCACGCTCGCACTGATCGGCACGATTGCCGGTCGCACGATCTTCTACACGCTGCCGTCGCGATTCCTGTCCGGCCAGGCGGCGGCCGGCGGGCTGGCGCTGATCAACTCGATCGGCGCGCTCGGCGGCTTCGCGGGCCCCTATCTCGTCGGCTACCTGAAGGACAGTTTCGGCACCTTCACGGCCGGCATGCTCGGCCTCGCGATCGTGCTGGCGATCACGACGCTGCTCACGCTGTCGCTGTATGCGTTTGACCGGAGCGAATGACATGGATACGACGGTTTCGATCAAGCGACGCCGGCTGCTCGGCGCGGCCGCCGCATCGCTCGCGCTGCCCGGGTGCACCGCTACGCGCGCGCCGGCCCAACATGGAGTTTCCCGCATGACGACGCAAGGCAACTATCTCGCGGTGCGCCCCGACTGGCTCGCGTCCGCGCTCGAACCCGCGCTCGAGCCCGACCTGCCGATCGTCGACGCGCATCATCATTTCTATGAACGGCCGGGCTGGATCTACATGCTCGACGACTACCTGCAGGATGCGCGGTCGTCGGGCCACAACGTCCAGGCGTCCGTCTACATGCAGGCGCAGACGCGCTATCGCGATGCCGGCCCGGCCGAACTGAAGCCGGTGGGCGAGACGGCCTATGTCGCCGGCGTGACGGAGCCGCTCCAGCATGGCAGGCCGGCCGTCGCGAAAGGCATCGTCGGCCACGCGGACCTGCGGCTCGGCGCTCGGGTGCGCGACGTGCTGGAAGCGCATCTCGAAGCAGGGCGAGGGCGGTTTCGCGGGGTTCGGCACCTGACCACGTGGGATGCCGATCCGACGCTCGCCAATCCGCTGTCGGCGGTACCGCGCGGGCTGCTGCTCGATGCCGCGTACCGGGCCGGCGTCGCCCAGCTTGCGCCGCTCGGGCTGTCGTACGACGCGTGGCTGTTCTTTCCGCAGCTGCCCGAGCTGTTCGATCTCGCGAAGGCGAACCCCGATACGCGGATCGTCGTCAATCACTGCGGCGGCGTCGTGCGGATCGCGAGCTATGCGGACAGGCGGCCGGAGGTGTTCGAGCGCTGGTCGGCGTCGATGCGCACGCTCGCGCAACTGCCGAACGTGTACGTGAAGGTCGGCGGGCTCGGGATGCGCATCAACGGATTCGATTTCGAGAAGGGCGCGCGGCCGCCGTCTTCCGCGCAACTCGCCGACGCATGGAAGCCGTGGATGATGACGTGCATCGACGCGTTCGGCGCCGAGCGTTGCATGTTCGAAAGCAATTTCCCGGTCGACAAGGGCTCGTATTCGTCCGTGAACGGCTGGAATGCATTCAAGCGGCTGACCGCGCATGCGAGCGCGGACGAGCGCGATGCGTTGTTCAGGGGGACTGTCACGCGCGTTTATCGGCTCGGCTGACGGCGTATCGCGGTGCGTGGAGGCGTGTTCAGACACGAGTGGCTGATCAGTCATTGAGATGGAAGCCACGGATCCATTACCGTGTGTCGCCGGGCGCCATGCCTGGCCACTCGATCTCATCGACCAAGTATCCTCGATGGCGCAGAAACGCAATCAACCCGTTGGGCCCGCCAAATTTGTCGCATCAGCGCCGGATCGTTTCGCAGCTCACCACGACACCGCGCTCGAACGGCAATTCTTCGACATCGCGCAGGCTGAGCTGGAAGCGGAAATACCACCGCACGGCCTGAGCAATGGTGGCCGCAGGAAACCGGCGTCCACGATAGAGCGAGGTCGTTTTCATGTCGTTATCCTACGCCAACGTGACAATGCCGGTGCGTCGTTAAAAGACCGCGTACCTTGAGCGAGGGATTGGGCACGCGGGCCGGCATGCTGGACTCCAGCTAAAAATGCTTTGCTAGCGTTAACGGTTCGGCGTCACCCCGGTGGGCTTGGTGGCGGCGGTGGCGCTGCGCAACTCGCCCATGGTGGACAGCAGTGAGCCTTGCATATCGTCGCCATCCAATGACCAACTGAACACGCCGCCCAGCTGCTGGGCTTTGACATACCCCAGCTTGGTGCGGATCACATCCGGTGTGTCATAACTCCAGAACTGCGTGCCGTCATAGCTCCACAGCTGCTTGGTGACGGGATGCACATAACGCGCGCCTGCGCGGCCCCCCAGCACACGATAGTCCTCGTAACCCGCCTCGTAAGTGCCGGGCGCGGGGCCGGTGGCGCTTTGATACAGGCCATTGCCATTAGGGCCGGCGGCCACGCCGGTCCAGCCGCGGCCATAGAAGGGGATGCCCACATTGATGCGGTTGCGGGCCAGGCCAGCGCTGACCAGGGCATTCACCGCGTCGTCGATATCATAGAACTTGGCGTCGTTCTGGGCCGGATTGGCCGGATCCGGGTAGAGGTTGGAATGGAAGTTGGTGGGGCCTTGCGCTTCCCAGCCGCCATGGAAGTCATAAGACATCACATTGGCCCAGTCCAGATAAGCGCCGTAGTTGCTCGGTTCGGTATTGCGGATTTTGTCCACTCCGGCGCCCAGCGCGGCGGAAAGGTAATAGCGACGCTTGTTCTGCTGGCCCAGCGCATCCAGCTGACGGCGGAACTCCGCCAGCAGCAGGGTGAAGTTTTGCTTGTCCGCCGCGCTGTAATGATTGGTGGGCAGGCCACCGGCCACCGGGTATTCCCAGTCGATGTCAAAGCCGTCAAACACGCCCAGCGCCACGCCCTGCCCCCCAGCGTTTTCTTGTTGCGGCAGGTTGCCCTTGATGTAGAGGTTGATGCAGGAGGAAACCAGCGCCTGGCGGCTGGCGTCGCTGGCGGCTGCGGTGGAGAAATTCTTGGACCAGGTCCAGCCGCCCAGGGCGATCAGCACCTTGAGCTGCGGATTTTTCAGTTTCAGCTTACGCAGTTGGTTGAAGTTGCCGCGTAGTGGGGTGTCCCAGCTGTCTGCCTGGCCGTCCACGGACTCCGCCGCGGAGACGGTGCGCTGGTAATCCGCCCAGGCGTCGCCGCCATCGCCATTGCCGTTTTCCGCGATCGTGACCATGCCGCACTGGCCGTTGGCGTAGACATTGCCAAAAGCGTAGTTGAGCACGGTGAGTTTTTTATCGCCTCCGCTGGCCATCAGGTTTTTCACAAAGTACTGGCGCTGATAAATGCCCCATTGGGTGAAATAAGAGCCCACGTTGTAGCCCACGGTGGGCGTGGGTTCCGGCGGCACGCCGCTGCCTGAGCCGCCGCCGCTGATAGGCGCGCATGAGTTGGCGGCGCGCTGCTGCCAAACGGCCCCTTGGCTGGCTGTAGGCGTTTCCCCTCGCGTCCACCATTGCGCTTGCCAGGTTTGGCCGTTGTACAAGGCGTAATCGCCCGCGTTATAGATCTGGCTGGATTGCCAGGCGCTGCAGCTGGGCAGGGCATAGGCCGCAGAGCTGGCCACGATGAGGCTGCTCGCGCCGATCAGGGACAGGCACAGGCGGTGAATCGAACGTTGCATAACATTCTCCTTTGCTTTACGGCGGATGCCGGTGATGAAGCCTGGCTTACTTTGGTATGTATTTGGTATTAAATTGGTATCAGTATTGGCCAGGATTTTGGAAATGCAAGGAGAATTTCGGGGCGCTTCAGAAAATCCATGGTCACCCCCTTTTTTGCAAGACTGATTTCGATGTCGTTGTTGGCTTGCGTAAATCTATTCGGCGTCGTTTAATCGATATCCCGAAAAATCCGGCGATGACAATGTGATAACTGTTAAGTCAACCTGAATACGCTGTTGAAGCGCATCGTATTCTTGAACATCGGCACGGATATGCATTTAAATGCGTAACAATGTCCACGGCGGGGCCCTGCGCGAGATCCGCGCTCGCATCGCTCTCCATACCCGAAGCAGGGCGCGGAGGGCTGCGAGTCTCGTTGAGACGTCGCAGCCCGAGCACGCGCTCGAGGGCTGGTTCGACCCCAGCTCATTGCGCGGCTCACGGCCGCCGACGTCGCTACGTGTGCCGATCTGCTCACACTGATTCGCAAGCGGCGTCAGCGCTGGTATCGCGCGGCGCTGTACTTCGGCCCGCCCGGCGCGCACCTGGCAAACCACGGTCCGTGACGGCGTTACGAGGATGGAGCAGGAGGCACCACGGGCATCACCCAGCAATGAGTATCAGCCTCCCGAGCGAGATGGCCGACGGCGTGCGGCAGCGGGTCGCCAGCGGCACCTATGCCACGCAGAAGTCATGAATCCGCAACGCGCTGCGCTGCGCGGGCTCGCCGGCCACAAGCCGAAGTGACCGACCGCCATTCGATTCGGCCGCGCCGTGGCACCCTTGGATCTGGCATCATGTGAACTTCACTCTGGTATCAATTGATACTTTATGGAGGGATCGGACATGTTGCTTGTGACCCCTGAAGCGGTGGCCGACGTGATGGAGCTTCGGCCGGTACCGCATACGCTGGCGGAGCTCGAGGCCCGTGTGCGCGACGGCCTGCCGAAGGCCGCGCTGAAGGCCGGCGTCGAGCACGCGACCGACGGCGCCGATGCGCGCCGCGCGCTGCTGGCGCGCATCATCCCCGAGGCAACCTACAAGCGTCGGCGCGACCGGCTCACGCAGGACGAATCCGAGAAGACCGAACGGCTAGCGCGAATCGTCGCGACCGCGGCGTACGTGTGGGATGACGCAGACGCGGCCCGCCAGTTCCTGGCTGCACCGCACCCGGAGCTCGAGGGGCGTGCGCCGCTGGACGTCGCGCTCACCGAGCTCGGCGCGCGTCGCGTCGAGGAAGTGCTGTGGAAGCTCTTCTACGGGCTTCCGGCATGAAGTTGTACCGCATCGCCGACACGCGGCACACGATCTGGAGCGGCACCGGCGCGATGCTGATCGGCGGACGCTTCAACAGCCCGGGCCGTCCGGTCATTTACGCGGCGCTGACGTTCGCGGGCGCCATGCTCGAGGTGCTCGTCCACGCGCGTATCGGCAGGGTGCCAAAGACACACGCATGCGTCGAGTCGACCGTGTCCGATGACGTGAGCATCGAACGACACACCGCCGAATCGTTGCCGCAAGGGTGGGACACCCCGGCGCAGCAGATCGCCCGTCGATTCGGCGACGCATGGCTGACGGAAGCGCGCAGCGCGATCCTGGTAGTGCCGTCGGTCGTCGCGCGCGCGGAATACAACGCGCTGGTGAATCCCGCACACCCGGACGCCGCACGGATTGTAGTTGCGGAACCGCGGCCGGTCGTATGGGATGAACGACTGTTTGTCATGCCGGCGGGCGGCGCATCGTAACCCGGCTGCGTGGCACGCGCCGCGGCGCGACGCCGCGCGCGAAATTCGCGATCGGCGACGGCGACGCGGACGTCAGCGTTCGTGACGTTGACTGCAGCCCTCTAATATCAACCAGACCCCGTTAAAACTTCGCTAATTTAGCTTATGTCAAATAAAGTGGAGAGTATCGACGCGCTCGACGGTCAAACCTCCTTTTTCATACCGCTCGCCGAGTCGCCCAACACTCTTGCAGCGATATCCCGCAACCGCGAATCAAATTGAGTCTGGCGGTGTGCTCGCCGCCGGACATGATAGTGGTTACCCAACTGGATCAGCCGGACATGCGCCGGCGGCACCCAACCGTCAACTGCTCTCCGCAGCGGTGAAGTCGCCGGGCGGCAATGGTCGGTTCGCCACGTCCTTTGCTTCGGCGCGCGTCAGGCCGAGCGTCTGCAATACCATTGCCGCAGCCCGCTCGGGGAGCCGGCCTTCGTCTCCCCCCGGCTTCCTCGCATCGCCCGCAGCCGTGTCGGCCGCGTAGCACTCCGCCGCGATCGCCGCCAGGATCGTCCCCGTCATTGCGAGCACGCTCATGAACGGATCGCCGACGACGAAGCGGCGTACCGCGATTCCGCGCTCGCTGTCCCGCCGCAAACGCCGGCCCAGCCCGTGGTCGAGCGCACGCGCGGAAAAGCCCTCCCGCATCAGGAACCGTCCCCAGAGCCGCTCGCGGCGCGCGCGCATCAGCGTGTGACGCACGCAAACCGACACGACCTCGGCCGGATCCGACAAACCGCTCGCAAGACGCTCGAGTCCGTCCGCGAAATCGTCGAACACCCACTCCGACAGCGCGGCGAAGATGCCGTCCTTCGATTTGAAGTGGTAGTAAAACGAGCCGAACCCCACATCCGCCGCCTCGGTGATCTCGCTGATCGCGACGTTGTCCCTGCCCTTTTCCGCCATCAGACCGAACGCCGCCCGCAGCAAGCGCATACGTGTCGCCTCCTTGCGCCGGGCACCGCGCGGTTGACGCTGGTCCGCTTCAGTCACTGACGCGTTCGGGCGACGCGGCCGAGCCGGTTTGTCGTCCACGAGCGCACCTCCCCTTTCCATAAGAATTTTCTGCATGACGCAATTATAGATGACTAACTCATACTTGACAACGTTATCAGTTATGAGTCTAATCTCGAAAATCGCAGAGCCGGTTCCTGTCCAGACACTGCTTCGGACCCACGCCAGCGAGCGTCGGTGACGCGCAGGCGGCCCCATCGACACACTCGACGGCCATCGCCGTGCGCAAGCCGTGTCATGTTGGCAATCGGAGCGATCTGGACCTCAAACGTCGGAGTACTGATTGATCGTCATGCGCACCGTCGGCGGAGACGCCCGCGCGCGCTTGCATAAACCGAGGTGACCCGCCGTGGTCGCCGCCCCCTTTTTAGTTTGACCCTCACTTGTCTTGGAAGCATCGTGAAATCACCCGGTCTTGACGCGCGGACTTCAACGCGCCCGTTTCTGACACGCATCGCGCCACCGCTTCGGCGCGCCCCGATCGCGTTCGCCTGCTGTGCGATTCTCCTCGCGGCTTGTCACCCGCACGAGACCCCGGCGCCCGAACTGCAACCGGTGGTCGCGCTGCCGGTTCACCCGGACAACGGCGCAGCACAGCGCGTGCTGCCCGCGCAGGTACAGGCGCGATATTCGACGCCGCTGTCGTTCCGGGTCGGCGGCAAGATCGTCGAGCGGCGCGTGAGAATCGGCGACGCCGTCAAGGCCGGCCAGGCCCTCGCGATGCTCGACCCCGCCGATCTGCACAACACGTTGCTGAACGCGCGCGCACAGCTCGATGCCGCCGAGCATCGCGTCGCGTACGCAAAGCAACAACTGGATCGCGACCGCGCCCAGGCTCAGGCCAACCTGATTGCGCCCGCGCAGCTCGAGACAACGCAGGACGCGTATGCGTCGGCGGTCGCGCAACGCGATTCCGCGCTCGCACAAATAGCGCTCGCGGAAGATCACCTGCGCTACGCGACGCTAGTCGCGGATCACGACGGCGTCATCACGTCGGAGGATGCCGATACCGGGCAGAACGTCGAGCCCGGCCACGCGGTGTTTCATCTGGACTGGAGCGGCGACCTCGACATCCTCTGCGACGTCTCGGAGCGCGATCTGCCCGATCTGTCGGTCGGCCGCACCGCGCACGTCAGCCTGACGGCGCTGCCGGGCAAGGTGCTCGACGCACGCGTGCGCGAAGTCGCGGCGGCCGCCGATCCGCAAAGCCGCACGTGGCGCGTGAAGCTGACGCTACTTTCGCCGGGTCCGGACGTCCGCTCCGGGATGACCGCCAGCATCTCGTTCGACGGCGCCGCCGACACCGCGGCGGACCGTGCGATCACCCTGCCGGCCACCGCACTCTTCCATCGCGGCGAAGCGCCGGCGGTCTGGGTCGTTCGCAAAGGCAGCGACACGCTGGAACTGCGCCCGGTAACGGTCGGACGCTACGACGAGCGCACGGTCACGGTCACGTCCGGCCTCGCGGAAAACGAGCGCGTCGTGATGCAAGGCGCCCATACGGTTAGTACCGGCCAGCACGTGCGCGTGGTGCCGCCGCTGCATGCGGAGGACGTCACGTCATGAATGCTCCAGAACACCAGCCCTCGACGGACAGCGCGCTCGCCGCACAAATCGGCGCCACATCGCGCGGCGACGGCCGTTTCAACCTCTCCGCATGGGCGCTGAAGCATCAGCAACTGGTAGTCTTCCTGATCGGCCTCGCGACAATCTTCGGCATGATCGGCTATACGCGCCTCGCGCAATCGGAGGATCCGCCGTTCACGTTCCGCACCATGGTGATCCAGACCTACTGGCCGGGCGCCACCGCGCGGGAAGTACAGGAACAGGTCACGGACCGGATCGGCCGCCAGCTCCAGGCCGCGCCTTACGTCGATAACGTCAAGAGCTATTCGCGCCCCGGCGAGTCGATGATCTTCTTTGCGATGAAGGATTCGGCGCCGGTTGACCAGGTGCCGGAAACCTGGTACCAGGTGCGCAAGAAAGTCGGCGACATCCGCGCGACGCTGCCCAAGGGCGTCGTCGGCCCGTTCTTCAACGACGAATTCGGTGACGTCTACACCAACATCTATGCGCTCGAAGGCGACGGCTACTCGCCCGCGCAACTGCACGACTACGCGGACAAGCTGCGCACCGTGCTGCTGCGCGTGCCGGGCGTCGCGAAGGTCGACTACTTCGGCGATCCCGCCCAGCACGTGTTCGTCGAAATCTCGAATGCGCAGCTGACGCGCCTCGCCATCACACCGCAGCAGCTCGCGCAGGCCATCGACGCGCAAAACGCCGTCGCCCCGGTAGGCACGGTCACGACGGCCGACGATCGCGTGTTCGTACGACCAAGCGGTGCATTCAAGGACACGCAGGCGCTCGCCGACATGCTGATCACGGTGAACGGCCGGACGTTCCGCCTCGGCGACGTCGCAAAGGTCACGCGCGGCTATGACGATCCGCCGGTCACGCAGATGCGTACGAACGGTCACACAGTGCTCGGCATCGGTGTGACGATGCAAAAAGGCGGTGACGTGATCGACCTCGGCAAGGCACTCGACGCGGAGGCGGCCGAACTGCAGGCCGGTTTGCCTGCCGGCCTGAAACTGGCCGCGGTGTCCAGCATGCCGCATGCCGTGAAGCACTCGGTGGACGACTTCGTCGAAGCGGTCGGCGAAGCCGTCGCGATCGTGCTCGTCGTCAGCCTCGTGTCGCTAGGCTTGCGCACCGGCATGGTCGTCGTCATCACGATTCCGATCGTGCTCGCCGTGACGGCGCTGTGCATGCACGCGTTCGGCATCGGCCTCGACAAGGTGTCGCTCGGCACGCTGGTGCTCGCGCTGGGGCTGCTGGTGGACGATGCGATCATCGCCGTCGAAATGATGGCGGTTAAGCTCGAGCAGGGCTGGAGCCGGACACGCGCCGCGGCATTCGCGTATACGAGCACGGCGTTTCCAATGTTGACCGGCACGCTCGTCACGGTATCGGGCTTCCTGCCGATCGCGCTCGCGAAATCGAGCACGGGCGAATACACGCGGTCGATCTTCGAGGTGTCGGCGATCTCGCTGATCGTGTCGTGGTTCGCGGCCGTCGTGCTGGTGCCGCTGCTCGGCTATCACATGCTGCCCGAGCACGCGCATCGCGACGGTCACGCGCATGGCGACGACGTGTACGACACGGGCTTCTACCGCCGGCTGTCCGGCTGGATCTCGGCCTGCATCGAGCGCCGCTGGGTGGTGCTCGGCGTCACCGCCGTGCTGTTCGCGATCGCGATGGCCGCGTTCACACGCGTGCCGCAGCAGTTCTTCCCGAATTCCGAGCGGCCCGAACTGCTCGTCGACATGCGCTTGCCGGAAGGCGCGTCGTTCGATGCGACGCTACGTGAAGCAAAGCGGCTCGAAAAGGTGCTCGACGGCCGGCCCGAAATCGACCATGTCGTCGACTTCGTCGGCACCGGTGCGCCGCGCTTCTATCTGCCGCTCGATCAACAGCTCCAGCAGCCGAACTTCGCGCAGTTCGTGATCACGGCCAAGAATGTGGAGGCGCGCGACCGGCTGTCGCACTGGCTCGAAACGACACTCGCAAGCCGCTTCCCGACCGTGCGCACACGCGTCGCGCGGCTCGAGAACGGGCCGCCCGTCGGCTTCCCGATCAAGTTCCGGGTGAGCGGCGACGACATCGCCACCGTGCGCGGCATCGCCGAAAAAGTGGCGGACAAGGTGCGCAACGATGCCCGCACGCGCAACGTGCAGTTCGACTGGGACGAGCCGGCGGAGCGGTCGGTCTCGTTCGAGATCGACCAGCTCAAGGCACGCCAGCTCGGCGTGACGTCGGAAGACGTGTCGGGTTTCCTTGCGATGACGCTGTCCGGCTACACCGTCACGCAGTATCGCGAGCGCGACAAGCTCATCGACGTCGACCTGCGCGCGCCGAAGAGCGAACGCATCGATCCGTCGAGGCTCGCCGGCCTGGCGATCCCGACGCCGCACGGTCCGGTACCGCTCGGCACGATTGGCCATGTGCGCGACACGCTCGAATATGGCGTGATCTGGGAACGCGACCGCCAGCCGACGGTCACCGTGCAAGCCGACGTGCGCGGCGAAGCGCCGAGCATCGGCGTGACGCACGACATCGACAGCACGCTGGCGACGCTGCGCGCCACGCTGCCGGCCGGTTACCGGATCGAGATCGGCGGCGCGGCCGAGGAAAGCATGAAGGGCCAGACGTCGATCAATGCGCAGATGCCGCTCATGATCATCGTGGTGCTGACGCTGCTGATGATCCAGCTGAAGCGCTTCTCGCGCACCTTCATCGTCGTGCTGACGGCACCGCTCGGCCTGATCGGCGTCGTCGCCGCACTGCTGCTGTTCGGCAAGCCGTTCGGCTTCGTCGCGCTGCTCGGCGTGATCGCGATGTTCGGGATCATCATGCGCAATTCCGTGATCCTGGTTGATCAGATCGACCAGGACATCGCGGCCGGGCAGCCGCGCTTCGCCGCAATCGTGGGTGCGACCGTGCGCCGCTTCCGGCCGATCATGCTGACCGCCGCCGCCGCCGTGTTCGCGCTGATTCCGCTGTTGCGTTCTGGCTTCTTCGGCCCGATGGCCACCGCGCTGATGGGCGGTATCACCATCGCGACGGTGCTGACCATCTTCTTCCTGCCGGCGCTCTATGCGACCTGCTTCAAGGTGCGCGCCGACGAACGCGAGTCGCGCGCAATGGACATCACGTCCTCGGAGACATGCTGATGAACTTCCCTCGTATCACATCGGTGCTCGCCGCAAGCGCGGCGCTCGGCCTGAGCGGCTGTGCGATGGCCCCGAGCAGCACGCCGCCCGCGATGCCGTCGCCGGCGCACTACGGCGCAACGCCTCAGGCGCCGCGCACCGCCGAAGCGGCAGGCGTCGCGCAGCAATTCGACGTCGGCGCCGCGCCCGTCCCGCAATGGTGGCGCCTGTATCGCTCCAGCGCACTCGACGCGCTGGTCGATGAAGGCCTGCGCGCGAACCCGACGCTGGCCGCGACGGAAAAGACGCTCGCCGCCGCGCAGGAGGAACTGCGCGCGCAAATCGGCGCGTCGACGCTGCCGTCGATCGACGCGAACGCGCAGGTGGCCCGCACGCGCACGCCGGACATCTCCGGCGCAGGCGCGCAAAGCCTGCGCTACAACGTCTTCGTCGGACAACTGCAGGCGCATTACACCTTCGACCTGTTCGGCGCCACGCGATATGCGAACGAGGCGAGCGCCGCGCGCGTCGACGTGCGCGGTTGCGAGCTCGAAGCGGCAAGGCGTGCGCTGGCGGCCAACATCGTCGGCACCGCCATCCGCGCCGCGACGCTCGACCGCCAGATCCTGCTGACGGAGCGCCTGGTCGCCGTCGCCGAGGCATCCGCACTCGAAGACCAGCAGCGCTACGCGCTCGGCGCGGTGTCCCACGTGCAGGCGCTGGCGTCGACGCAGGGTGCGGCGTCGCTTGCCGCGACGCTGCCGCCGCTGCGCCAGCAACGTGCGAGCGCGGTTCACGCGCTGGCGATCCTGCTGGGCCGCACGCCCGACGCGCCGCCGCCGGTCCCCTCCTTCACCGGACTGTCGCTGCCGGAACATGTGCCCGTGGTGGTGCCATCCGACCTGCTGAAGGCACGCCCGGACATCCGCGCGGCCGCGGCAGCCGTGAAGGCGGCATCAGCGGACGTCGGCGAGGCGACCGCTCAGCTGTTCCCGAGCCTGTCGCTCACCGCGACGATGGGGCGCGGCGGCTTCAGCTGGCCAGCGCTGTTGTCGGGCGCGGGCGGGCTGTGGGCCGTCGGTGCCGGACTGTCGCAGCCGATCTTCCACGGCGGTGCGCTGCTGGCTCACCGGCGGGCGTCGCGCGATGCGTACGACGCCGCAGTGCTGCAGTACAAGGCGGCGGTGCTGTCCGCATTCGGCGACGTCGCCGATTCGCTCGCCGCGCTGGACAACGACGCGCAAGCGCTGGCCGCGAACGAACTCGCGGCGCGCGCGGCAGGCGAGGTCTTCCACGAAACGGCGCAACGCCGCACGTTGGGTGCCGTACCGATGTCCGCGCAACGGTCGAGCGAGCAGCTCTATCTGAACGCGGAGCTCGATGCGGTGCGTGCCGCGAGCCGTCGGATGACCGATACGGCGGCACTGCTGCAGGCAATGGGCGAACTGCCGCCCGACACCGGCACCGCGGTCGCGGCCCGGCAGTAGCCGCTGCTTGCGTCGACGGACCGGCCTGCACCTTCGGGCCGCACCGGTCCGCAATCTCGAAGCCCGATGCCCGGCGTACCGTGCATCGCGCGGTGCCGGCCTTCGTTATCCGCATGATTGATTCCCGATGAAATCCGACAACCTGGTCGCCTGCCACGAATGCGACCTGCTGCTTCAGCGTCCGCCGCGCCTGCGCGCACTGACGGCGCACTGCCCAAGATGCCGCGCGCGCGTGAGCGGTGCGGCGCACGGCCGCCGCTCCCTCGACCGGATGTGCGCATTGACGGTCGCCGCGCTGGTGACGTGTTGCGTCGCGCAGGCCTTCCCGATCGTCGCGCTCGATGCCGCCGGCATCGCGTCGCACGCGACGCTCGGCGACGCGGTGCGCGCGCTATGGTCGAACGGTCAGCCGCTGGTGGCCGCGCTCGTGTTCTGCACGACGATGCTGTTTCCGATACTGGAGCTGGCCGCATGGCTGTACCTGCTCGTGCCGTTGCGCGCGGGCCGCGTACCGCGCCACTTCGCACAAGTGCTGCGCGGCATTCACCGATTGCGGCCGTGGAGCATGGTCGAGGTGCTGATGCTCGGCGTACTCATCACGATCGTCAAACTGACGAGCCTCGCACACGTGCTCGCCGGGCCCGCGCTATTCGCGTGCGCCGGGCTTACCGTGATGCTCTGCCTGCTGTCGACGATCGAACCGGCCCGACTGTGGGAAGCACACGACGAACTCGCCGCTCTGCAGCCGGTCGACGCCGACCATACGAAACCGCCCCGCCCCGACATGACGCGACATGCGGCGCCCCGGACAACCGAAAGCAGCGGATCAACAAGCATGACGGCCCGCGCCGCGGGATTGATCGCCTGTCACCACTGCGCACGCGTGCAGTCGGTCCACGCGTGCGGCCAGCGCTGCACGCGCTGCGGTTCGCCGCTGGACGCACGCCGCCCGCGCAGCGCCGCCCGCACCGGCGCGCTCGTCGCCGCCGCCGCCCTGCTCTACATCCCGGCGAACCTGTTGCCCGTCATGCACGCGACCTCGCTCGGCCGAGCCGAGGACGACACGATCCTCGGCGGCGTCGCATACTTCTGGTCGTCCGGCGACTGGGCGCTCGCCGTCATCGTGTTCATCGCGAGTGTGCTCGTGCCGATGCTCAAGCTCGCGATCCTCGCGTTGCAGGCGATCGCCGCCCATCGCGGCGTGCAATGGCGGCCGCTCGAACGAGCCCGGCTGCATCGGCTGGTCGAGCGCGTGGGCCGCTGGTCGATGCTCGACGTATTCGTCGTCGCGCTCACGATCGCACTCGTGCATTTCGGCTCGTTCGCCGACATCACGCCCGGCCCCGGCGCGCTCGCGTTCGGCGCCGTGGTCGTGCTGACCATGTGCGCGTCGATGCAGTTCGATCCGCGCCTCATCTGGGACGGTGCGCCGTGCCCGGCCGCCGCCCGTCGCCATTCCTGATCGGGCGCAAGCCCGCCGATTCCTTTCGATATCCAAAACGATGCCTCCGTTCGATTTTCCTCAACCCGAGATCCGGCCGCGCAGCCGCTGGATCCCGTCTCTCGTCTGGATCGTGCCGCTGGTGTGCGCGCTGGTCGGGCTGTCGCTCGTGATCCGGACGGTCGCCGCGACCGGCCCGACTATCACGGTCACGTTCGCCAATGCCGAGGGCCTTGAAGCCGGCAAGACCAAGGTCCGCTACAAGGACGTCGATATCGGCTCCGTCCAGACCATTACGCTCACCCCCGACTTCAAGCGCGTGGTCGTCGGCATTCAACTGACGCGCGACGCAGCCCGGTTCGCGAATCGCGATACCCGCTTCTGGGTCGTTCGGCCGCGCGTCGGCGCCACCGGGATTTCCGGGCTCGGCACACTGCTCTCCGGCGCATACATCGGCGCGGATCTCGGCCGCTCGCCGCAGAAGCAGACCGACTTCGCCGGTCTCGAGACACCGCCCGCCGTCACCGCGGACCAGCAGGGTCGACGCTATCGGCTGCATGGCGACTCGCTCGGCTCGATCGACATCGGCTCGCCGGTGTTCTACCGGCATCTGCAGGTCGGTCAGGTCGTCGGCTTCTCGCTCGACAACGACGGTACCGGGGTCGACGTGCAGGTGTTCGTCAAAGCGCCCTACGACAAGTACGTCGGCACCAATACGCGGTGGTGGCACGCAAGCGGCGTGGATCTGCGGCTCGATTCGAGCGGCCTGAAACTCAACACGCAGTCGCTGGCGACGGTGATCGTCGGCGGTCTCGCGTTTCAGTCTCCGCCCGGACAGCCGGACGCGCCCCAGGCAGCCGACAATGCGCCGTTCCGGCTCGCGCCGGACGAGCCCGACGCGATGCGTGACCCGGACGGCACGCCGCTGATGGTCGTCATGCGCTTCGACCAGTCGCTGCGCGGGCTGTCCGTTGGCGCGCCGGTCGACCTGCGCGGCATCGCACTCGGCCAGGTCACGAACATCGGCATCGAGTACAACGAACACTCGCGCAACTTCAGCATGAAGGTCACGATGGCGCTTTATCCGTCGCGACTGAGCCGGCACAGCGATACGGCGCTGCCCGCGCCCGATACGGCCGGCGGCCACGAACTGATCGAGCACCTGGTGGTCCAGGGGCTGCGCGGGCAGTTGCGCACGGGCAGCCTGCTGACCGGTCAGCTCTACGTAGCGCTCGACATGTTCCCGAAGGCGCCGCGCGCGAGCGTGGACGCGCGCCGCTCGCCCGTGGAGCTGCCGACCGTGCCCAACACGCTCGACGAACTGCAGGTGCAGATCGCCGACATCGCGCGCAAGCTCGATCAGGTTCCGTTCGACCGGATCGGCAACAATCTGAACAGCGCGCTGGCGCATGCGAACCAGTTGTTCGGCCACCTCGACGAGCAGGTCGTGCCGCAGGCGCGTGACACGCTGGCCGCCGCGCAACGCACATTCAACGCGGCCGAGTCGACGTTGCGGCAGGATTCGCCGATGCAGTCGGACGTGCATGAGGCGATGCAGTCGCTCACGCATACGCTGCAGTCGTTGAACGCGCTCGCCGACTATCTGGAACGTCATCCCGGATCGCTGCTGTTCGGTAACAAGGGGGACCACCAATGAAAGCGCATTCTTTTGGCCGGCTCCGCATGTCGGCGCGCATCGCGACGTGCGTCGCACTCGCGGCGCTGAGCGGGTGCGCTTCGCCGCCGGTGCATTTCCATACCCTCGCGGTGGCAGACGATGCGGGTGTTGAGGCCACCGCCGCGCATCCCCCATGGCTGATCGACATCCAGGCCGTGCACGTCGCGGCGCCGGCGGACGGCAGCCGGCTCGTCGTGCAGCGCGGCCCCCAGCGGGCCGACATCCTGGAGCAGGAGCGCTGGGCCGCGCCGCTCGGCGACGAAATGCGCGGCGGACTGTCGACACGCGTCGCGTCCGTGCTCGGCACGATCGATGTTCACCGCGTCGCCCACCCGGACGGCACGCCCGTCTACCGGGTCGCGGTGGACATGCAGCATGTCGAGTCGAGGCCGGCGTCGCACGTGCTGCTCGATGCGGCCTGGAGCGTGAGTTCCGGGGCCGGACAGCCGGCACTGACGTGCCGCAGCATCGTTCGGGCCGACACGTCGGCGGGCTACGATGCACTCGTCGATGCGTATCGCCGCGCGCTCGATGCGCTCGCGCTCGGGATCGCCGCGGGCATTCGCGCGGCGGCCACGCACGCCGCGCCGCCGGTCGATTGCCGAGCGGGTGCATTCAAGCGCCCGATCGCGCCCTTCGCTGTCAATCGCGGCGCGCCAGACGCGCTCGACGATTGAACTGGCGCCGTGACGACGCGACAGACCGGATCGTCGACACGATTCCGATCACCGGCTTCAGCAAAATCTTCAAGACCGGAGCGCTTCCATTCGTTCCAGCTCCAAGCCGACACGACGTTTCGCGCGGCGCGATATTGCGCCGCTTCAATCATTTCCACCGCACGGACAGCACAGGATGAAACCCGCCCGCCTCACCCGCATGCAACGCCGGCTCGACACCCGCGAACGGCTCATCGCCGCCGCTCGCGAATGCTTCATCGCGAAGGGCTTCGCCGACACGACCGTCGAGGATATCGCGGAGCGCGCGGGTTACACGCGCGGCGCGTTCTATGCGAACTTCGGGCACAAGCGCGAGCTGTTGATCGAGATCCTGCGCCGCGACCGCGATCGACTGCGAACGAAGGCGCAGCCGGCTACGCGCACGCGTTGCGGTTCTCGTACGGTCGCCGACTACGCGGACATTGCCGCCGGTTGGGAATGTTTCCCGCTGTGGGTCGAGGTCCATCTGTACGCGCTGCGCGATGCCGGATTCCGGCAGATCGTCGACCGCCTGCACGCCGAACCGGCCGCGCCACCGGATATGGCAGGCGGCTTGGCGGGCGCTGCGGACACGATGCCGTTCTCGACCGAATGGGCGGCCGCGCTCGGCGTTGCGCTGCTGAGCGTCGGCGCGCGATGCGCACGGCGTGGCGATGCGGCGTAGCGGACGGGCCATGCGAGCGCTCGTCGGGGCCGTCGCCGTACCTGATGCCGCCGTGGGTCCAGACGGAATCGGTTCGTCCAAGCCTGGAATCGAGCCGAAGCATGACTTTGCTGCGGCTTACCGCTTTGTCTTCACCTCCTTGAACTCCGCATCCACTACATCGTCCTCTTTTGTCGCGCCATCGGCTTCCTGACCGGTCGGGCCGCCTGAGCCGACGGCCTGCGTGTCGGCATACAGCTTTTCGCCGAGTTTCTGCGAGGCCGTGGCGAGCGCATACACCCGGGCGTCGATCGCAGCCTTGTCGGATCCCTTGAGCGCCCCCTCGAGCTCCTTGATCGCGGCTTCGATCTTTTCCTTCTCACCCGCCTCCAGCTTGTCGCCGTACTCGGTGAGCGCCTTCTTCGTGCTATGCACCAGCGCATCGCCATGGTTGCGCGCGTCGGCCAGCTCGCGCATCCGGTGATCTTCAGCAGCATGGGCCTCGGCATCCGTCACCATCTTCTGTATTTCCTCCTCGGACAGCCCTGAATTTGCCTTGATGATGATGCGCCGTTCCTTGCCGGTCGCCTTGTCTTTGGCCGATACGTGCAGGATGCCGTTCGCGTCGATGTCGAACGTTACCTCGATCTGTGGCACGCCGCGTGGCGCGGGCGGAATGCCTTCGAGGCTGAAGTCGCCCAGCAGCTTGTTGCCGGCGACCATCTCACGCTCGCCCTGATAGACCTTGATCGTCACTGCGGGCTGATTGTCGTCGGCGGTGGAGAAAATCTCCGAGAACTTGGTCGGGATGGTGGTGTTTTTCTCGATCATCCTCGTCATCACGCCGCCTTGTGTTTCGATGCCGAGCGACAGCGGGGTCACGTCGAGCAGCAGCACGTCCTTGCGTTCGCCGGTGAGCACCGCGCCCTGGATGGCCGCGCCCACCGCCACGGCTTCGTCCGGGTTGACGTCCTTGCGCGGCTCGCGGCCGAAGAACGCCCTGACCTTGTCCTGCACCCGTGGCATGCGGGTCATCCCGCCCACCAGAATCACGTCATCGATGCGGTCCACCGCCACGCCGGCGTCCTTGACGGCGATGCGGCACGGCTCCATCGTGCGCTCGATCAGATCCTCGACCAGTGCTTCGAGCTTGGCCCGTGTGAGCTTCAGCGTGAGATGCCTGGGACCGTTCGCGTCGGCCGTGATATACGGCAGATTGATTTCAGTCTGCTGGGTCGACGAGAGTTCGATCTTGGCCTTCTCCGCGGCCTCCTTCAGGCGCTGCAGTGCGAGCACGTCTTTCGACAGGTCGACGCCTTGCTCCTTCCGGAACTCGCCGATGATGTAGTCGATGATGCGCTGATCGAAGTCCTCGCCGCCGAGAAACGTGTCGCCGTTGGTCGACAGCACTTCGAACTGCTTCTCGCCCTGCACGTTGGCGATCTCGATGACGGAGATGTCGAAGGTGCCGCCGCCGAGGTCGAACACGGCGATCTTGCGGTCACGGTTTTCCTGCTTGTCCAGGCCGAACGCGAGCGCCGCCGCGGTCGGCTCATTGATGATCCGCTTCACTTCGAGGCCGGCGATGCGACCCGCGTCCTTGGTGGCCTGGCGTTGGCTGTCATTGAAATAGGCGGGCACCGTGATGACGGCTTCGGTGACGGGTTCGCCCAGGTAATCCTCGGCGGTCCTTTTCATCTTGCGCAGCACCTCCGCCGAAACCTGCGGCGGGGCAAGCTTCTTGTCCTGCACCTCGACCCATGCGTCGCCGTTGTCAGCCTTGAAAATTCTGAAAGGCATCAGGCCGATGTCCTTCTGCACTTCCTTCTCTTCGTAGCGGCGGCCGATCAGCCGCTTGACGGCAAACAGCGTGCTCTTTGGATTGGTCACGGCCTGGCGCTTCGCGGGTGCGCCGACGAGCACTTCGTCCGCGTCCATGTACGCGACGATCGACGGCGTGGTGCGCGCACCTTCCGAATTTTCGATTACCTTGACCTGACTGCCTTCCATCAGCGCCACGCACGAGTTCGTGGTGCCGAGGTCGATGCCGATGATCTTGCCCATGGTGTTCACTCGCTCGATCTGGTTCGGAGAAGGTCACGTGAAACCCGCTCCGTTACGCCGTCATCCCACCGCGCATCCCGGTCAATACTTGACCGGGTCCCCTGGCCGGAAAGGTCTCCTGCAGCGCCTCGTCGAGCAGTATGTCCGCGCAGGAGAGTTCCGAATGTGGTGTCCTGATGGTCATGATGGTTCACCTCCATGCCGAGCCCGACTCAGGCGCATGACCCCGCATGGCGTCATCGAACTCCCAGGTCAGCCGGGACGCCGGCGGCGGCGTGCCCGTCTCGATGTAGTCTCCGGCCACGCTTGCGTCCCGCGGCGTAAGCCGCAACTCGGCGAGTCGGGCCTTGAGAAACGCATCGGCCGCCACGAGCCGGCACTCGAGCTCCTGCTTGCTGGTACCGAGTACCTGGGCGGCGGAGGCTTGGGGCACGGCTTCCATCCGACACAGCACCAGCGCCTGACGCCACGACATCGGCATGTCTGCAACAAGCGCCGTCGCGAGTCGACGCGTTTCCTTTGCGCTCAATTCCTCTTCGGGCGTGCCGCCGGCCGCCGCGTCTTTGAGCCGCCGCAACCCGGCGCGGCGCTCCTTGCGGCGCCAGTTGTCCTCGTGACGCAGATGGGCGATGTGGCGCTCGAGCTGCCGCTGCAGTTCCGCGAAGGAGAGTTCGAGGGCTTTGCCGAGCTCGGGCGATTCGTCCGAGCAGGCGAGTGTGGCATTCGGCAACGCGAGCCGGAGCCTTGCCCGGTAGAGACTGCGATGGCCGCTTCGTTCGAGGGTCGCACGCAACCGGACGAGTTCGGCGGGGAAGTGCGACAGGTGCGGCTGAAGGTGTCGGTCGAGGAGATTGCCAATCAGGCCTTTCAGGTCGGGGCGGGCAAGCTCCGA
Source organism: Burkholderia pyrrocinia (assembly GCA_001527685.1). GTDB lineage: Bacteria > Pseudomonadota > Gammaproteobacteria > Burkholderiales > Burkholderiaceae > Burkholderia > Burkholderia pyrrocinia_D. Next base: position 36,636 of record LOZU01000062.1, on the reverse strand, counting down.
AATGTTCCGGTAACTGATCGCCGTTTTCATGACAGCCCTGCAGGTCTTCCACTGGCCGCCGCATCGGAGGCGGCCGTTACTCCCTCAGGGGCGGACGATCGCCGGCGGGACCGCCGGCCCGACGCCTGCGCTGCGACGCTCACCACATGCGGTGAGATTTCGCTTCGCACCCCTGACTCTGCCCGCTTGCCGTGTTTCCCGGACACGCGTCATCCGACGTCACGGGCATACGCCATTTGCCCTTCATCGCTATCCGGGCTGGCAAAACAAAATATAAAAACAGTTGCGAAAAAATCAAGGTCGTCGATGCGCTGTTGGGCATCGCGGGCGACTGCAACGACATCCGCCCGGTGGGCGGACCAAAGCCGCGCACGGTAGTGCATGATGGTGCTCCCATTCCGCGATCGTTGCCGCTGTGCCCGCCCCGCGCCGACATGGCAGGAGACGCGAACCTGTGCCGGCCACATGGCGGAGCGCTGGACCGATCGGTCATTGGATCGGCGGTGCCGCACCCAGCTTCTCCGACAACATTCGCTCGTACACACCGAAGTGTAGATCGACCTCCTTCTGCGTGACGTGAGTGACCGTGATGTTGATCTGGTCAGGCAACAGGCCCAGCACAACCGCAACCGCGGCTTCAAGTTGCGGTGCACAAACCTTGTCCTCCGCCATCGTCGTGCCGACCAGCACGTCGTAGGTCTTTTCATGCCGGCAGACGACCTCGACGAGTCGCGCCCGCGCGCTCATGTTGTTGTCGATCGCGAGCCTGACGACCTCGGTCACAGTGCGCATCGTCTCGGTTGGAAAGCCCTTCATCGAGCGCAGCCGGATACGATGCCTGCCCAGCGTAAGCCAGTCCGTGTCGAATTCCATGGCGTCCTCCGCATGCAGTAACGAGCCGCTGCGATGATAGGTGCCAGCAGCGAAATTTCAAGTGCAAAAATCTGCCGACGCCCCTTGAAATTTTCCGCAGAGTGCCTATCTTAAGTTTCGCTCAGGCAGCCGCGCGGATCGCTTCATTCCGTGCGCTGCGTGTTTCGATTTGTTTGCCAGCAGTCCGGCAGGCGAACTGGAGCGCGTAGGCCCGTTCGCCTCCCGGCTGCACCCAAGGAGGATACGATCATGAGCGATCTTTACTTCGGAACCGATCTCTTCAGCGAGTTCGACCGCCTGCAGCAGCAGATGGCGCAACTCTTCGGCAGTTTCCCGTCCAGCATCCGCGCCGGCCGGCTCGGCGCGTTTCCTCAGATCAACATCGGCGCTACCGACGAGTCGATCGAGATCGTTGCATTCGCCCCGGGCATCAACGCCACCGAACTCGACGTATCGATCGACAAGGGCCTGCTGACCATCAGCGGCGAACGCAAATCGACACAACCCGACACTGGAAGCGACACGCGTACCTATGTGCAGGAGCGCTTCGTCGGCACCTTCCGGCGCGTCATCGAGCTGCCCGACACCGCCGATCCCGACAAGGTCCAGGCGCGCTACGAGAATGGCTGCCTGTCGATCAGTGTCGGCAAGCGCGAGTCGTCCAAGCCACGCGCCATCGCTATCCAGTAACACGAGGAGCCGATCATGAACGACACGACCCAACTGGCTGAACGCGACCGATCCGCAGTAACGCGTCGCGACACGGAACAGGCTACGCGCCGGATCACCCTCACCCCGGCCGTTGACATATACGAGGACAGTCACGGCGTCACCCTGTGGGCAGATCTGCCCGGCGTGACGAAGGACAAGCTGGACGTCAAAGTTCACGACAGCAGCCTCTCGATCGAGGCCGAGGCGGTGGTGCCGACGCCGGCAAACCTGCGACTGCAGCATGCCGAGGTCCGCGAACCGCATTTCGCCCGAACGTTCACGCTGTCACCGGACTTCGATACGTCAAAGATCGAGGCGTGCCTCCAGGACGGCGTGCTTAAGCTGACGATCCCTCGCCGCGACGAGGCGCGCCCACGGCGCATCGAAGTCAAGTCCAACTGATCCGTCGGCAACGGCCGGTGGTCGGGAGCATGCGACGAAATCGGTCGATCGCAGCGAGCCCGGCGCGCTGTGGTTCGGCACACGATCGCTCTCCGGATGAGCCGGCCGCCCGCACTCGAAACAGATTGAAGCTGAATCGGAGGACGCCATGAATACCGATCTGAAAAAGTGGAACCCCTTCAAGTTTCTTCGCGGAGCTGCCCGCAAGTCCGATGCGGAAAGCCGGGAAAGCCCGGAAAGCCCGCCGACAGGCGAACAGTGGCGGGCCTCGTGGCCTGACATTCCGCGACTGCTCTCACGCGAACCGTGGCGTGCAGTGGAGGAGTTCTTTCATGACCCGTTTGCAGGCCGTGGCGCGCTCGAACGATGGTTTGGCGACTTCAGTTCATCGCGCTTCCAGCCGCGCATCGACGTCGTCGATGAAGGAAAGGTGCTGCGCGTGACCGCCGAACTGCCCGGAATGGAGCGCGAAGATCTGAAGGTGACCATCGAGGATGGGGCAATCGTGCTGCGCGGAGAGAAAAAGCAGGATGTACGCAGCGAGGAAAATGGCTGTTACCGGCTGGAGCGCGCCCATGGAAGCTTCATGCGCACGATCCCGATGCCGGAATACGCCGACCCCGATCGCACCTTGGCAAAGTTTGACAACGGCGTACTCACGTTGACCGTGCCGAAATCGGAGCCGGCGCAGACCGTGAGTCGCACGATCGATATCGGCTAGGGCGAACGCGCAAAGTGCCATGCTGGGCGACGAACGCAACGAATCCATGGATGACGATCAGCCGGCCGACGTGGAAGGGTCGTGACGGAAATGCATGAAGCTGGAAACGCTCGACGCATATCGCACTGCGTCGTCCTTTGGACCTGGCTTGATCTCGCACCAGAATTCCTGATGACGGGCGCCGAGACGGCGGGCTGCCTCATAGCGGTGAAAGTGACTGGCGAGCCAGAACCGGCAGCCATCGAAGAAGACCCTCATTGCCGGCCGTGCCGCGCGCATTGAACCAACGCGGATGGCGCTCATGGCGTCCTCCAGCGCTTCGTCGCCGAGTGACGCCTCGCCGAGAAGCTCATCATCAACCGAAAGTTGTAAAAACTTGAGGTAGTCGATTCCGAGCACGCCAGCGGGAAGCCGAATCGATGAGCGGACAGACGAACGGGAATCGCTGGGCATCGTGATGCCTGATTCTGCGGGACAGCAAGACAGTCGAGACACAGGTCTATGTCGCCACGGCCCTAACCTGCCTGGTCGGGCAAGTTCATTCGTCGGCCATGAGATGGCGGATGACCAGCGCCGGGTCTGCGATATCCAGAATCAGCCGGCGAAGTATGCGTCTGCGCATGTGCTCCTCGTCGAGACTCCAGGGCTCGCCCTTTTCGCTCAGATAGCGCGCAAGGGCGTCCTTGTTGTCTGCACCTGCGGGCAGGTTGAGTCGGGCAGCCAGCAGTCCTGCCACGACGTCGTCGAGCTCAATGTCAAGCGGTTTTGCGTCAATGCGAAGTTCGAGTTTCATGTTGGTTTCCGGCAAAAAAGCGGCGCCGCGTTGCGAGGACAGCGCTCGGCGCCGAACGCGTTGCGCCGGCCGCGACTGCTGGCCGGCGCGTGCACGACCTGCTGCCAGGTCAGTACTCGAGTTCCGGTGTGGCAGCCTGAACCGGTTTTTCGTCCTTCGGCGCTTCGGCAACCGTTGCATCCGTCGTCAGGATCAGCCCGGCAATCGATGCGGCGTTCTGTAGCACCGTACGCGTGACCTTGGTTGGATCGACCACACCCGCCTCGACAGGATCGCCATACTCGCTGATGGCCGCGTTGTAGCCGAAGTTGTCCTTGCCTTCGAGTACCCGGCCGTAGGGGGGACGAATCTGCATTTCCATCTCCTGAGCGATTAAAGGATTACCAATAAGGGAATCTGGCTGCACACCGGGGCGCGTGGAACGCCGCAGTGAAGCCGAGCCAATGTCTGGCGGATTGCGAAATAGAGGCGCCCATCGCGCGCTTCAAGAGGCCATGAAAATGACTCTTTGTAACAAATTGTTTCAGCGCAGCAGCAGGATGCGATGGATGTTTGCCAAAGGGGAATCTCCCCAGGCAGCGAACTGGAGCGCGTAGTCCGGTTCGTTCTTCGTACGCGATGAAGCGCTGGAGTTTGCCGTCGCAACCCGTCAATGCGATGCACCGAACAATCGAATCACGACGCCGCGCAGCCACCGGTTGCCCGCCTCATGGTGATAGCGCGCATGCCAATGCTGCCGCACCGCGAAGCCTTCGACCGGGATCGGGCACGCATGAACCGCCAGGTCGCTCGCCTGCGCCAGTGTCTGGCCGATATGACGGGGTAGCGTCGTGATCAGGTCGGTCGTCTGGACGATCGCACCCAGACCCAGAAAACCCGGCAACTCCAGCACCACGTCGCGCTCGATGCGCGCCTGCCGCAGCGCCTGCTCGAGGAGTTGCGCGCCCGTTCCCGCCGTAATGGCGACATGTCCTTCCGAACGATACTGCTTTGCCCCGAGGCGACCGCGAATCCTCGGGTGATGCCGATTGGCCAGACATACCCAGTCCTGGTCGTACAGCTTCTGCTGATAAATACCGCCGCCGAGCCATGGCACATAGCCGATCGCGAGATCGGCTTCGCCGGATTCGAGCGCCCGCTCCGTATTGCCGTCGATCCGTGCGGCTTCCAGCCGGACGCCGGGCGCCTGCGCCCGGACATGGGCCAGCAGCCGCGGAAGCAGCGTGATGTGGCTCGCGTCGGTCATGCAGATGCGAAGCCGTCGCTGGGCCGTCGCAGGATCGAACGCGATCTCCCACGCGGTGAAGCGCCGCAGGGATTCGAGAATTTCCCGGCACGGCCCGATCAGCGCGTCGGCTTGCGGTGTCGGCGCCATGCCGCCAGGCGTGCGAATGAAGAGCGGATCGTGCAGATGTTCCCGCAAGTGCCCGAGCCAGATGCTGACCGTCGGCTGGCTCTGGCCCAGTTGCTCGGCTACGCGCGTGACGCTGCGCACGTCGTACAGGAGATCGAAAAGCTGAAGCAGCTTCAGGTCGGGCAGGTCGGCGGGCATCATGGCATTATTGTCCATAGCAATGACGCCATTGTATCCATTGCATTGTCGGCATGAGCGGCGACTCCTATCGTGAGGCCATACGTCAAGGAGACACCATTGAAAATCGCGATTCTGGGAGCTGGCGCGCTGGGCTGTGCGATCGGCGCCACCCTCACCCAAGGCGGCCATGAGACCTGGCTGATCGACCGCTCGCCCGCCCACGTCGATGCGATGAGCTGCGGCGGCCTGCGCGTCGACGACGCCGGCGGCACCCGCCACGTACGCGTTCACGCGACGACTCGGGCTGCCGATGTCGGCGTGGCCGACCTGGTGGTGGTGCTGGTCAAGTCGTTCCACACCGATGCGGCCATCCGCGGCGCCCAATCGCTGGTGGGGCCGGATACCGCCGTGCTGTCGCTGCAGAACGGCCTCGGACACGAGGACATCCTGATCGACGTCGTCGGCCGCGAACGCGTCCTCGCGGGCAAGACCTACGTCGGCGGCGTGCTGCGCGGCGCGGGTCATATCGAATCCGGCGTGATCGGCAAATACACCTATATCGGCGAACTCGACGGCCGCATCACACCGCGTGTCCAGGCGATCGCCGCCGCGTTCAATGCCGCCGGCCTTGCCACGACGATCAGCGACAACATCGTCGGCACGATGTGGGACAAGCTGCTGGTGAACGTCGCGACGGGCGCGCTGACGGGCCTTACCGGCCTCACCTACGGGCAGCTTTACGACGAACCGCTGCTGAAGGCAACGTCGCTCGCGGCCGTGGCCGAAGCGATCGCGGCGGCGCAGGCGGCGGGCGTGAAGCTGTCGATGACCGATCCCGAACAGGCATGGACGCTCGCCGCGGAGGGGCTGCCCGCGACCTTCAAGACGTCGATGCTGCAAAGCCTGGAAAAGGGCTCGATCACCGAAATCGACTTCATCAACGGTTCGGTCGTGCGCTGGGGGCAACGCTACGGCGTGCCGACCCCGGTCAATGCAACGCTCGTCGCCTGCATCAAGGGGCTGGAACGCGCGATGGCCGATCGCCAACGGCAGGAGGCCGTCGCATGAATGCCACGAAAGCCTATCTCGAACACGTTGCGATCTGGGTGAAGGACATCCGCTGGCACATCCGTTTCTTCGAGGAAGTGCTCGGCATGACGCTGCGCGAAGTGGACGGCACGCTCGACGCGCCGCGGCAGTACTGGACGCTCGGCGGCCTGCAGTTCATCCACGCGCCGGAATACGAAGGCCCGGAAGGCCGGCTCGCCCATCTCGGCGTGATGTGCGAAGACCTGGAGGCCGCGCTGGCCGCGGCCCAACGATTCGGCGTGACGGAGATGCCGCAAGGGCGGAACTGGCTTCGCCTGCCCGACGGGCTCGCCGTCGAACTGATCCAGGCCAGACCGGCTTCTTGCGTCGCGCAGGCGCTGGCCATCAACCCGCGCGCGGAGGCGTGACCATGACGATCGTCGAAAAATACTGGGACGACGCCCGCGAGGGTGACGTGTGCACGAGTCCGAGCTACATCGTGACCAAGGAGCGCATTCTCGCGTACGCCGACCTCACCGGCGACCATACGCCCGTCCATGTGGACGAGGAATACGCAAACGCGAGCCATTTCGGTTGCCTCGTCGCGCACGGGCTGTTCGGCCTGTCCATCGCCGACGGCCTGAAAACGCAGAGCGACTATCGCTTTCTGCCGGGCATGTCGCTCGGCTGGAGTTGGGATTTCCTGCTGCCGATCAAGGTCGGCGACGTGCTGCATGTGAAGTTCCGCGTCGGCTCGATGCGGGCCAGCAAGAGCCGCCCGGATTGGGGCATCGTCGTGCTGCCGTCGGAGCTGATCAATCAGGACGGTCAGGTCGTTCAACACGGCGAACATCGTCTGATGGTGCCGCGCCGCCCGGAGGCACTGTGATGCAGGCTCGTCCACTCGAAGGCATTCGCGTCGTCGACTACAGCCACTTCCTTGCCGGGCCGTATGTCGGGCGCTGTCTGGCGGCGCTCGGCGCCGAAGTCATCAAGGTCGAGCGCCCCGGCTCGGGCGACGCCGGACGCCAGCACGCGACCGTGCTCGACGACCAGCAAAGCGGCTACTTCCTGCAGCTCAACATGGGCAAGCGCGGCGTGAGCGTCAACGTGAAGGACGCGCGCGGCAAGGCGTTCATGCAGCGGCTGTGCGACTCCGCCGACGTGTTCATCGAGAACTATCGGCCGGGCGCGCTGGACAAGCTCAGGCTCGGCTATGCCGAACTGTCGGCGCGCAATCCGGGCCTCGTCTACTGTTCGATTTCGGCGTACGGGCATACCGGTCCCGATGCGCATCGCGCGGGCTTCGGACTGATCGCGGAAGCCAAGAGCGGAATCATGCAGATGGTGGGCACGCCGGGCGAGCGGCCGCCGCTGCTGCGCATCTCGCTCGGCGACATGTACACGGGCATTCATGCGGTCGCGGCCATCAACGCCGCGCTGCTGGGGCGCGTGAAGAGCGGCCGCGGACAGCACGTCGACATGGCGCTGTACGACACGCTGGTATCGATGCACGAATACGCGGTGCAGTGCTACACGCTGAAAGGCGTGCTGCCCGAGCAGACCGGGCACGACATGCCGACCTCGACGCTCTATGGCGTGTTCCGTGCCGCGGACGGCGATCTCGTGATCGCCGCGCAAGTCGACGACGCGTGGAAACGCTTCGCCGATCTGATCGCGACGCACGGCGGCCCGGCGGGCTTCGGCGCCGACATACGGTTTCACGACAGCACCGGGCGCAACGCGCACCGCGCGGAGATTCTGTCGGTGGTCGAGCCGTGGGTGGCCGCGCGTTCCGTCGCGTCGGTACTGGAACTTCTGGACGGCATCGACGTTCCCTGCGCGAAGGTGCAGCGCATCGACGAGGTATTGAACGATCCGCAGATCCAGGCGAGAGGAATGGTCGTCGAGCAACAGCATCCGCGCTACGGGACGCTGCGCCTGCCCAACCTGCCCTTCCGGTTTTCCGATTGCGATACGACGATTCGCGACGTCGCGCCCGATCTCGGGCAGCACAACGCGGAAATCGCGCGTTCCCTCGGGTTCGATTCGGCCGAAATCGACGCGATGCAGGCCGACGGCGTCCTCTATTCAAAAGCGAGCCAATGATGACCGACCAATACGCGGTGATCGGCAATCCGATCGGGCACACGAAATCCCCACTGATTCACGGTCTCTTCGCGCAGGAGACCCGGCAGGACATCAGCTATGCGGCGATCGAGGGGCCCGTCGAGCCGGCAGGCGCTTTCGCTGCCGCGGTTCGTGCGTTTTTCGAGGGCGGCGGCAAAGGCATCAACATTACCGCGCCGTTCAAGCTCGAGGCGTTCGCGATGTCGGACGAACGCAGTGAGCGTGCGCAGCTCGCGGGCGCGGCCAACGCGCTCAAGTTCGACGGCGGCCGCATCCTGGCGGACAACTTCGACGGAATCGGACTGGTTCGCGATATCGAAGCGAACCTCAATCTGCCGATGGCCGGCAAGCGTGTCCTGGTGCTCGGTGCAGGCGGTGCGGCACGCGGCGCGCTCTTGCCGTTCCTCGAAGCCGCGCCGGCCGAACTGGTCATCGCGAATCGCGACGTCGACAAGGCGCGCGCACTCGTCGCGCAGGTTGCCGGACGCGGTTCGCTCGTTGCCAGCGGCTACGCAGATCTCGCGCGGATGGGGCGTTTCGACCTGGTCGTCAATGCGACGTCGGCCAGCCTGACCGGCGACCTGCCGCCGGTCCCGCCGAGCGTGTTCAGTCCGACCGGCACGGCCTACGAACTTGCATACGGCAAGCGTCTGACGCCGTTTCTCCGGCTCGCGAAAAATGCCGGGGTGCACGGGATCGCGGATGGCGTCGGCATGCTGGTCGAGCAGGCGGCCGAAGCGTTCGCGTGGTGGCGCGGCGTACGCCCCAAGACCAGTTCGGTGATCGATCGGCTGGCCGTGCCGTTTGATTGAACACGCAATGGAGATCCGCATGAAGAAGATCCTGATGCTGCACGGCATCAATCACAACATGTTCGGCAAGCGCGATCCGGCACAGTACGGGACGATCACGCTCGCGCGGATCGACGCGCGGCTGCAAGAGCTGGCGACGGAACTGGGTGTACAAGTGGAATCGTTCCAGACGAACAGCGAGGGAGCGATGTGCGAGCGCATTCATCGCGCTTTCGAGGAACGTCAGGATGCGGTGCTGATCAACGCGGGGGCATGGACGCATTACAGCTACGGCATTCGCGATGCCCTTGCCATCCTCACGTGCCCGATCGTCGAACTGCACATGTCCAACATTCATGCACGCGAGCCGTTCCGGCATCACTCCGTCCTGGCCGAGATCGTCAGCGGGCAGATTTGCGGCTTCGGTGTTCAAAGCTATCTGCTGGCGCTGAGGGCCGCAGTCTCGGCGCTCGGCGAGGATTAGGCCGATTCCCGCATCGGCCGCCGATGCGGGACCGACGCCCATGCGCAACCGCTGCCGGGTGCACGGCGTTGCGCACCGCGGTTGTTCACCGCGCGTCGTATCGGTGTGCGTCGGTCAACCGGTCGACAACGCAGAATACGAACGACTGCGCGTCGAAGCGATGTCGCGCAATCGCATCGCGCGCAAGCAAGTGCCGGTATCGTTGCGCGGCTAGCGTCCGCGATCGCGGCGGCGTCGGGCTCGGCGCCGTCTCTGTCGGGATTTCAGCTGACAGCGGCCGTTCGCACCGGCAAAGCGACCTTGCCTTGCCGCTGTCTTCACCCGACGCCCGATACCGTGCCGAAAACCGTCATGCCGGACACCACGCGCCCCGCTCGCCTGAACTTCGCGCTCATGTTGCCGCTTCTGCTGGCGGCCCAGCCGGTGGCGACCGACAGTTACCTGCCGGCGCTGCCTGCAATCGCCGCAACGCTAGGCTCCGCCAGCGTCAGCCTCACGGTTTTCGCACTGATATTCGGTATCGGACAATTGCCGATGGGCAGCCTTTCCGACCGATTCGGCCGCCGTCCCGTCTTGCTGACCGGCCTTGCGCTCTATGCGCTGGCAGCGCTGGCCGCTGCGCTGGCTTCAACCGCAGCGATGCTGGTGGCCGCGCGTGCAATGCAGGGCTTTGCAATGGCCGCGATACTGGTATGCGCACGCGCGACGGTGCGCGACCGGTATTCGGCGGCCGATGGCCCATACGTGATGGCGCGCGGTTTCATGGGAATGGGGATGATGGCGTTCCTCGCGCCGATTCTCGGTGCGTATGTCACGCAGCAGGCCGGATGGCGATGGGTGCTCGCAGGGATGAGCCTGTATGCGTTCGGGCTGCTCGTCATGTGCTGGTACGGATTCGAGGAAAGTTTCTCCGGAATCGCGTCGAGCCGGGGCTCGACCCGGGACGTGCGCGAAATATTCGGCAATGCCACGTTCAGGGTATGGGCGCTGCTGGCCGCCTCGACGTACACCGGCATGTTCTGCTTTCTATTGCTTTCTCCCGCAATCTACATCCGGCATCTCGGCCTGTCGCCCCAGCGATATGGCTGGATACCAGCGAGCGGTACGCTCGTCTATGTCCTGAGTACGTATGGCTGCCGCGTGTTGCTGCGACGTCAAAGCATGCTGCGAACGGTGCGACAAGGTGCAACGTTGAGCCTTTCCGGCGCGGTGATTCAGGCATTGGGGTGTGCGCTGCTTCCCGGAAGCATCTGGCCGCTGCTCGTGGGGCATGGCGTGTATTGCCTCGGCCACGGAATTCATCAGCCATGCGGGCAGGCAGGAGCGGTCAGCGGTCTGCCCCACCTTGCAGGCCGCGCGGTATCCTGGTCCGGCTTCATCATGATGTTCTTCGCTTTCAGCGTGGGACAGGCGGCGGCGGTTTTCACCGATCCGCGCTATCAACTGGGCGCGTGGCCAATGGTGGTTCCGATGCTCATCGTCGGCGTGACGCTGGTAACGATTGCGTTTGCCTGGCTGCCGAAAATCATCCACGAGACTTTGGTCGCTACAACGGTTCCGGCACGTGCGGCGGATGTTCAATAACTTGCGTCGGGCAATCGATGGGCAAGCTCGTATTGGCAATACTGCGTCCCAAATGACGCCCACATCGACCGTGCGCTGTCCGGCTTCGACAGGCGCCGGCTGGACGGCGCACGCCTGGCTTATCGACCCAGTCAGCTGACGGGTACCGCACGAGCGCTCGGGGTCGCCTGGCCGGCGCCTGCGTCACCCCGTTGCGTCACCGTGCCGTCTCGGCCGCTTCCACGACCGGCAGCGGCCGGCCTGCGATCTTCTCGGCTTCCCCGCGCTTGAGCCCCAGCGTATGCAGGAGCGTCGCCGCCGTGCGTTCCGGAAAATGCTCTCCGCTGAAGCCGAGTTCCTTGAGAACGCCGGCCGCCGGCGCGCCCGGAGCGACGAAGTTGAGCTCGGCGGCAATTGCGGTCAGCACCGTCCCGCCAACCGAAAGGAAGCCTATGAATGGGTCGGCGACCACGAAGCGTTTCTCGGCGATGCCGCGCTCGATGTCGCGCAGCAGGCGTTGACCCAGGCCAAACGTCAGGACGCGCGCCGAAAAGCCCTCGCGTATCAGGAAGCGTCCCCACACCGGCTCGCGCCGCGCGCGCATCAGCGTATGCCGCACCGAGACGGAAATGATTTCCGCCGGGTCGGACAAGCCGCTGGCCAGGCGATCGAGCGAATCCGCGAACTCCTCGAATACCGATTCCACGAGGGTGGCGTAGATCGCCTCCTTCGATTCGAAGTGGTTGTAGAACGAGCCAAAGCCGACGTCGGCGGCCTCGGTGATTTCGTTGATAGCGACGCCTTCCATGCCCTTCTCCGCCATCAGTCTGAGCGCGGCGTCCAGCAGGCGGGCACGGGTCTCCCGCTTGCGGCGCGCGCCACGCGGCTCGCGCTCTTCGGCGACCGCGGCCACGGGACTGGGTGCTTCCGGAGCCGAGCGCTTGGGTGTCCGGCGATTCGATGTGTTCGGCATGACGTTTCCGATCCTTGTTCGTACCCAAGTATAGATTCAAATGTCTACATTGACAAAATAATCATCTATGACTTTAATGTCATAAAAGGCGGCGGAACACGGCCTAAGGAATCGATCGAACGACGAATGGAGAAACGGTGGAGACACACATGCACACGGGCGCCAGCGCGTCCATTCACGACAACCCGCTCTCGTCGCCGGAGCGCGGGCTGCCTTCAATGCTCGGCGTACTGATCGCGGGATTCGGGCCAGTCGGCGCCGCATCGGGCCCTTTGTCGGCCAGTCACGGCACCGGCGACGAGGAGCGCCGCTCCCACGCGAAATCGACGATCGACCTCGCGACGTTCATGGTCCGGCCGGTGATGTCGTGCGACGGTGAGATTGCATGCCTGCCGTTGCGCGGCAAGCCCCTCGATGCGACGGCGCCTGCCTTCGCGATTGCCATTCGATCTGCCTGATTGCCATCCGCCATGAAACTGACCACCACACAACCGGCTCGCCACCCTCGCCCCACGACGAAGGCATCGGCGCTCGCCTATCTGATCTTCGATCGCCCCGATCTCGACGAGGCAGAGCACTTTCTCAACGACTTCGGTCTCCGAACGGTGCTGCGGGACGACACGCAATTGCTGCTGCGCGGAACGGGCACCGCACATTTCTGTTATGTCGTTCGCCATGCGCCGAAGGCCCGCTTCGTAGGCTTCGGATTGCGGGTCGACGGCCGAGCCGATCTGGAGGCGCTCGCCAAAGTCCCTGGCGCGTCGGAGATCGAGGCATCGGATTGGCCAGGCGGCGGCCATCGGGTGCGGCTCCCCGATCCGTCGGGTTTTCGGGTCGACGCGATTGCTGGCCAGACACGGGCCGACACGTTGCCGCATCGTGCTCCGCTTCCATTCAACTCGGTCGACGCGCCCGTGCGGATCAACGAGACGCAGCGGCCGCCGGCGAGCGCGCCCGAGGTCATTCGGCTCGGACACGTCGTGCTCGAGCTCGCCGACTACCAGGAAACCTGCGCGTGGTACACGCAGCATTTCGGGTTCATCCCCAGCGATGTCCAGGTGCTGCCGGACGGCTCCCCTGCGGTTGCGTTCATGCGGCTCGATCTCGGCGACAGGCCGGCCGACCACCATACGCTCGCGCTCGCCCAAGGGTTCGTGCCGACGTATAGCCATAGCGCGTACGAACTGGTCGACGCCGATGCCGTCGGCATGGGTCAGCGCATGCTCCACGACAACGGGTGGGCGCACGCGTGGGGCATCGGCCGGCACATTCTCGGCAGCCAGATCTTCGACTATTGGCAAGACCCGTGGGGCGACAAGCACGAACACTATTGCGACGGCGACCTGTTTACGGCCGACGAGCCGACGGGCGTGCACGCGGTCAGCCGCGAAGCGATGGCGCAGTGGGGTCCGTCGATGCCGCGCAGCTTCACGAAGCCCAGGCTCACGCCGTCGAGCCTCGCGGCGCTGCTTCGCAACCTGCGCCGCAGTCCCGATCTGACGGTCAGCAAGCTGCTGACGCTGGCGAAGCTGTTCGCCTGATCCCCAACCGCCAATTCGATTCACGAGAGATCATTCATGTCACTGCATGTCCTGCACTTCCGGCATCAAGGCCGCGCCCAATGGGGTGTGGTCGCCAACGGCGCCGTCACGCCGATTCCCGGCGACTTCGAGACAACCGCGAGCTTTCTCGCGGCGAATCCGGTTGAACGACTCGTCACGCTCGACGGATCGACGATTCCGGAGTCGGACGTTGAGTGGCTTCCGCCGGTGACAGCCAACCAGCAATTCGTTTGCCAGGGCGCGAACTATCGTCGGCACATGATCGAATCGGGCATGGATCCGGACGCGAAAAAGTTCAACATGATCTTCACGAAGGCGGCGAGCTGCATCGTCGCCGCCGACTCACAGGTCGTGAAACCGCGGCACGTCCGGTTTCTCGACTACGAAATCGAGCTCGGCCTCATCCTCAAACGCGACATCACGTCTCGCCAGCAGATCACGGACACGAACCTGCACGACTATGTCGCCGGCACCGTGATCGTCAACGACTATTCCGCGCGCGATGTCCAGATCCCGCAGATGCAGTTCTACAAGGGCAAGAGCTTCCGGACGTTTGGCCCGGTCGGCCCCTATCTGTGCCTGCTCGAGCGGCGTGACTTCCCGAAGCTGAAGGCGCTCGACCTGACGTTGACCGTCAACGGCGCGGTGCGCCAGCAGGACTCGACATCGAACCTCGTCTACGGTCCGGCGGAAACGTTGACCGAGTTGTCGGGCGTGCACGACCTTCGCGCCGGCGACCTGCTCGCGACCGGCACGCCGGCCGGCTGCGCACTCAGCATCCCGTCGCCGCTCAAGCAGCGAGCCGTCGCGCTTTTTCCCGAATCCGTCAAATGGAAGATGTTCATGAAGGTGCAGGCGGGGCGAGCGCAGTATCTGAAGGCCGGAGACATCGTCGAAGCCCGGATCGCGAGCCGCGACGGGTCGATCGACCTGGGCGTGCAACGTAACGAGATCGTGGACGAAGCAGCATGAACGGTATCGCGACCCAAGACGACGTGCTGGCGATCGAAGCGCTGGGCCTTCCGCCGGACCTTCCGGCCAGCACGCACGAGATGATCTGCGCCGGTGCGGCCATCGATCCGTCCGCCCCCGCCCTCTCCTTTTTCATGACCGCCGACGCGCACCGCGACGCCGAATGCTGGACCTATCGCGAGCTGGTTCGCGACATCACGCGCACGGCCAACATGTTCGCGCGCCTCGGTGTGAGCTCGCAGTCGGTGATCGCTTATTTGCTGCCCAATCTGCCCGAAACGCATTTCGTGATCTGGGGCGGACAGGCGACCGGCATCGTATGCGCGATCAATCCGCTGCTCGAAGGCGAAGCGATAGGCAATCTGCTCAAAGCGGCCGGTGCCAGCGTGCTCGTGACGCTCGCGCCATTTCCCGGGATCGATCTCTGGCAAAAAGTCGCGGATGTCCTTCATGAGGTCGAGCCGCTGCGGCATCTCGTGCTGGTCAACCTGGCCGATCGCGTGCGGGGCATGGCGCAGTCAGCGGCACGCACGCTCCAGCACGACGCGTGTGCGCACCTGTACGGCGCTGGCGGTTTGCGCAGCGCAGTGCCTGCGCACATCCAGATCCACGACTTCGGTACGGCAATCGCGCAGGAATCCGGTACGGCGCTCGACAATGCGCGCCGCATTCAACCCGGCGACATGTCCTCTTACTTCTGCACCGGTGGAACCACCGGGTTGCCAAAAATCGCGATGCGCAGTCACGGCAACGAAGTGGCGAATGCCTGGAGCGCCGGCCGGTTCCTCGGCGACAGTATCGGCCCCGGCAAAACGTCTTTTTGCGGCTTGCCGCTCTTTCACGTCAACGCCGCGATGGTGACCGGCCTTCTGCCATTCTCGCGCGGTGCCCATGTCGTTCTCGGCACACCGCAGGGTTACCGGGGCGACGGCGTCGTCAAATGCTTCTGGGAAATCGTCGAACATCATCACATCAATTTCTTCAGTGGCGTCCCGACGCTTTATGCTTCGCTGCTCGACATTCCCTCCGAGGATCATGTCATCGACTCGCTCGAATACGGCCTGTGCGGTGCCGCGCCGATGCCGGTCGGCGTCTTCAGGGCCTTTCAGGAAAAAACGGGCATCCGGATTCTCGAAGGTTACGGCCTGACCGAAGGAACGTGCGTGAGCAGCGTCAACCCGCCGAACGGCGAGCGTCGGCTGGGATCAATCGGGCTTCGCATCCCCTTCCAGGCGATGAAGGCGGTCGTCGTGGACGATGCGGGACGGTATCTGCGCGACTGCGCGGCTAACGAGGAGGGGTTGCTCGTGATCTCCGGGCCGAACGTGTTCACCGGCTACACGCGTCCCGTCCAGAACGAGGCCCTGTGGCTCGATCTCGGCGACGGCAAGCACTGGCTCAACACCGGCGACCTCGGCCGCTGCGACATCGACGGTTACTTCTGGCTGACCGGCCGCAAGAAGGAGTTGATCATCCGCGGCGGACACAATATCGATCCGGCGACGATCGAGGAACCGCTGCATCGACACCCGGCGGTCCAGATTGCAGCGGCGATCGGGCGCCCCGATGCCTATGCCGGCGAGTTGCCGGTCGCGTATGTTCAGCTCAAGCCGGGCATGACCGCTAGCGAACACGATCTGGAAATGTTCATGCAGCAGGAGATCGCGGAACGCGCCGCCCTGCCCAAGCACGTCCGAATCGTCGAGGCGATCCCGCTCACCGGCGTCGGCAAGATATTCAAACCGGAACTCAAGCGCCGCGAGACGAGTGACGCACTCCGCGCAGCATTGGACCAGGGCGGAGCGCCAGGCGCATCAGTCGACGTCTCGACCAATGGTTCCGGCGGAATGTCGGTCTCGGTCGAGCTGAGCAATCCCGGGCTCGAGACTGCCGCGCGCTTCGTGCTGGGACGTTTTCCGTTTGCGTTCTCGATCTCGTTCGCAGCGGAACCCATTCGGTCGTCCGGTCCGGCAGCAACAGATCTGCGGTGACGGAGGCGCGCGACTAGCCGCGACAACACAAACTCCGAGAGCGGCTCGTCACGATCAATAAGGTATCCAAATTAACTGCAGTTAATTAATCGGACCGAGACAGAGGAGACGCAAGATGAAATTGAGGCGAACGACGAGTTTCGCAGGTGCGGTGGTTTGCATCTGCACGGCAGCACTTGCCGACAACGCAGATGCGCAGACCGCCGGAAGCATCACTACGTCGGTTGGATGGCTGCACGTCGCGCCCCAGGGCGACGCGACGCCCCTGACCGTGCAAAGTGTCGGCGGCGTAACGGTGAATCAGCAAATGGCTGGTACCGGGGCGCATGCCAGCTCGACGGATACGATGGGCATCACCACCGAGTACTACGTCACCGACAACATTGGTGTCGCCATGCTGTTTGGACTGCCACTGACAGTCAATCTGGTCGGTGACGGGACGTTGCAGAAGTACGGAACCCTCGGCACGACGAGGCCGATGCCGCCCGCCGTCGAACTTCGATATCACCTGTTTTCAGCTGAATCGAAATTCCGTCCGTACGTAGGACTTGGTGTCAACTACACGTGGTTCACCCAGGTTCGGGCGACCAATCGCCAGTTCGTCTCCGACAGCTTCGGGCCGGGCGGCTCGGCACGCGCGACACTCAGTTCATCGTGGAACCCGGTGTTCGAGCTCGGGGCGAGTTACGCGATGACCAAACACTGGTCGGTCGGTGCTTCCGTCGGCTACGTGCCGGTGAAGACCCACCTCACGTTATACGGACAGACCGCGACCGGGACGCAGATCGTTTCCACATCGACGCTCCGACTCAATCCCGTCAACGTTTTCCTGAACGTCGCTTATACGTTCTAGCGGGTGCGACCCGATGCCAGCCCCTTGCATGGAAGCAACACTTTGGATCGAACGATGAAACGACAGGCTCTCAAGACCATTCTTTTTGCATTGCCCAAGGTTCTGGACCTGACGGCGCGCCGCTTCCCCGCCTATCGCGATCGCCTCAAGGAGCGCAATCTCGTCGCGTGGATCGGGCTCATGGATCAAAGCATCGGTCGCGCCATCGAGTTCAGGAATGGCCGCATTCGGTCGCGTGCCGGCAAGCATGCGCGGCCCGATGTACGCATGGCCTTCAAGGACGTCGCCACCGCCCTGAAGTTCCTTTCCCCGAACCCGGACCAGGGCGAGATCGTCCACGCCGCCAAGAACTTCAAGGTGGTCACCGAGGGCGAGGACGAACTGCTGGTTTGGCTCATGCAAACCCTGAGCATGATGCGCACGATCAGCCTGACGATGGGCACGCCCATGCGCGACGGCACCCGACGCTACACCACCTGTACCAATGGCGGTCCCCTGTTCGTCTACGTCAAGGATGGCCGCATCGTTCGCGTGACGCCCATCGAGCTGGACGATACGGATGCGGCAAGCTGGGTGATCGAGGCACGTGGACGCCGCTTCAGCCCGCCACGGCGCGGACTGGTCGCGCCCCACGCGTTGACCCTCAAGTCGCTGGTCTACTCCGACAAGCGCATCCTTCACCCGATGAAACGGGTCGACTTCGACCCGGACGGCGAGCGCAATCCGCAGAACCGGGGCAAGTCCGGCTATGTGCGTATCAGCTGGGACGAGGCCCTGGACATCGTCGCCAAGGAGATCAACCGGCAGAAGCGTGTTCACGGCCCCGGTTCCATCACTTTCCCGATGTCGTCCCACCACCAGTGGGGCAACGTCGGCTACTACCTCAGCGCGCTGACGCGCTTCGCCAACCTGATCGGCTTCACCCGGGTCGCCGCGAATCCGGACAGCTGGGAAGGCTGGTACTGGGGCGCCATGCATCATTTCGGCAACTCGATGCGCGTCGGCGTGCCCTCCGGCTATGGCGGCCTCGAGGATGGTCTAAAGGAAGCCGAAATGATCGTCTTCTGGTCCTGCGACCCCGAAAGTACCAACGGGGCCTACGCAGGATTCGAGGGAACGCCGCGCCGCCTGTGGGCCAAGGAACTCGGCATCGAGTTCGTTCACATCGACCCGCACTGCAATCCGACCGCGCAGCTGCTTGGCGGCCGCTGGATCCCGATCCGGCCGCAAACCGATGCCGCCCTGGCGACCGCCATCATGTACGTCTGGACCGTCGAGGGCCTGTACGACAAGGATTACGTCGCGACGCGCACGACCGGTTTCGACGCTTGGAAGGCCTACCTGCTGGGCGAAACCGACGGTACCCCCAAGACTCCCGAGTGGCAGGAGAGCGAGACCGGCGTGCCGGCCAAGGACGCCCGTGCCCTTGCTCGCCTATGGGGAAGGAAGAAGGTTCATCTCGCCGTCGGGATGACCGGCGCGGGGTTCGGCGGCGCGGGCCGCGGGGCGACCGGGGCGCAATGGGCGCGCTGCATGATCACGATGATGTCCATGCAGGGCTGGGGCAAGCCGGGAGTGAATTTCGGCTGCCTCGAAATCGGTGTCCCGCACGATCTCCAGTTCTACTTCCCCGGCTACGCGGACGGCGGCATTTCAGGCGACCTGGCGTGGACCGCCAATGCGGTGGACAACTACCAGCGCATGCCGCATATCCTGACCATGAATCCCGTCAAGCAGATGGTGCCGCGACAGCAGATGCCCGATGCGATTCTCAACGGTCACGCCACCGGTTATCTCTGGGACGGCATGTCCCAGGAAGCCCAGTTTGCACCGTTCACCTACCCGATGCCCGGCTATTCGCCGATCCACATGATCTATCGCTACGGCGGATCCGCGTTCAGTACCGTGACGAATTCCGGACGCTGGACGGAGGCCTACCGGCACTCGAGCATCGAGTTCGTCATCAATCAGTCCATCTGGATGGAAGGCGAAGCCCAGTTCGCCGACATCATCCTGCCCGCGTGTACTTCGCTGGAGCGTTGGGACATCGGAGAATGGGCGAATTCGGGCGGCTACGCCCACCATGGCTATGGCACGGTCAACCATCGCATGCTGACGCTGCAGCACAAGTGCATCGAACCCTTGGGCGAGTCCCGCTCCGACTACGACATTTTCACCGCCATCCTGACTCGGTTGGGCCTGGGTGGCGTTTTCACCGAAGGCTGCGGCGATCTTGACTGGGTCAAGCGCGTCTTCGACTCGTCGGATCTGCCCGATCACATTTCGTGGCGCGAATTCTGCCGCAAGGGCTACTTCGTCGTGCCGCCCGAAAAGCCCGAGCTGCGCCATCCCGTGGACATGCGTTGGTATGCGGAAGACAGGAGGAAGGACCTGCCGGAACCTCATCCGCTGCCGTCGCAGTTTTCGGAAAAGTTCGGCCGGGGCCTGCAGACGCCGAGCGGCAAGCTGGAGTTCGTGCCCGAGTTGCTGAAGCGGCACACTGCGGACAATCCCGAGCGGCCACCGCTCAACCGCTATATCCCCTCCTGGGAGGGCCTGCGCTCGGACCTGGCTCGGCGCTACCCGCTGCAATTGATCGCCACCCACAGCCGCTACAGCTTTCATACCCATTGTGACGGCAAGAATTCCGCGGTGAACGGCATCGACGATCATCGCGCCCTGATCGCGGGGCACCGGTTCTGGCTGCTGCGGCTCAATCCGGCCGACGCCGCCGTTCGACGCATTGCCCATCGGGATCTCGTCAAAGTGCACAACGACCGCGGCGCCGTGATCTGTGCGGCCGATGTCTCGTCCCTGGTGAACGCTGGCGTGGTGAAGTCCTACGAGGCGAGCGCGGAATTTCAGCTGATCGAGATCGACGGCGAGCAAGTCGAGATTGGCGGTTGCATGAACATGCTGACCCCCGACCGGCCGCAGACCGCCGGCACCAGCAGCATGAGCCCGAATTCCTGCCTGGTGCAGGTCGAGAAATGGCGCGGTGCCGAGGCGTTCATGCTCGGTCGCGCAGCGTGAGGAGTTTCAAATGAGCAAGTGGAACCTGATTATCAAAGTCGGGCGTTGCGAGAACTGCCAGAACTGCGTGATTGCCGCGCGGGACGAGCACGTCGGCAACGACTTCCCCGGTTACGCCGCCCCCGCCACGGCCAGCGCCGAGAGCCCCATCCGCATCCTGCGTCGTGTACAGGGCGCCTCGCATATGGTCGAGACCACTTATCTACCGGTCATGTGCAATCACTGCGACGACGCGCCCTGCATGCGTGTGGGCGGCAGCGCCATTCGCAAGCGTGCCGACGGCATCGTCATCATCGATCCGGACAAGGCGCGAGGCCGAAAGGACATCGTCAAGGCCTGCCCTTATAAGGCGATCGTCTGGAACGAAGAGCTGCAACTGCCCCAGATCTGGATCTTCGATGCTCATTTGCTCGACCAGGGTTGGGCCCGCCCGCGTTGTCAGCAGTCGTGCCCTACCGATGTCTTCGAGACGGTCAAGCTCGATGACACGGCGATGGCCGAGAAGGCCCGACGCGAGGGGCTCAAGGTATTGCGACCCAACCTGGGCACGAAGCCCCGCGTCTGGTATAGCGGCCTCGAGCGTTGGGAAACGTGCTTCGTCGGCGGAAGTGTCAGCGTCCAGGCAGGAGACGTGGTCGAGTGTGTCACGGATGCGGCCGTCACCTTGTACATCGGTAATCAGCAGGTAGCCGAAACCGTCTCGGACGACTTCGGCGATTTCCGATTCAGCGGCCTGGCGAGGGGCAGCGGCCCCTACCGAGTCAAAATCCGGCATGCCCTCGGCAACACGTGGCGCGAGTGCGAATTGGGCGACAGCGCCTACCTGGGCGAGATCAGGCTCAGTCAGTCGACAAACTCCGTGGCGATCGATTGTTCGTGATCCGAGCAAGGCTGGCCGCTGCGGCAATCGCACCGATCTCCGTAGCACAGCCCTCTCATTTCATGAGAACTTCGCCGACCACAGCCCGGCGGCTACCGTCTCCGGTGGCCGTGACCAAACTTCATTGAATCGGGAGATCCGGGATGACACACCTGCATGCCGATTTCAGCAACATCGGCGATCCATCGGTAAGCCGACTGCTCGCGGCTTCGATCGGCGCAGCGCACAAGAGGGTCAATCCTTCAATTGAAATTGCCGGCCATGACCTTGCTGCCGAGCAGCTGGACCATCTCAATAGTTCCGAGTTCGCCGTGGTACGAAGCTCGGAATCGCTCGCCTGCCCCACTGTATCGCATAGTCAGCAAGCCTATGATTATTTTGACTATTAAATTGGGGCCTTGACGCAAAGCACCGCCAGGCTGAGATGGATCTAACCGGAAAATTGCACTGAAATCAAAGGCCCCCCTTCAAGCGCTTCGATGGGATCAAAGAGGAGGTGAATTTGTACCTCAGCGAGGTTATTTGGCACCGCTTGGACAAAGTTCGTCCGATGTTCAGCGACGCATTCGGAATTTCAATACCCGATATCGGCGATTTAATGAAAGCCGTCAAGGTTCGGCACGATATCGTTCATCGTGCGGGGCGGGATGTCGAAGGCAATATCGTCGATCTGTCCGCCGATGACATTCGAAATCTGCGTGGCGCGTGCCAAGCACTCGCCACGGCGATCGAAGAGGCGCTCGACGCAAAGTATCCGCGCGACGACACGAAGGCGCCTTGGAATGTGGAGTTCTGACAATGTCTATTTTGAAATCAGACGTCACCCTTCTCGAGTCGCTTGTGTCAGAGGGCCCAATGTGCGGCGTCGTTCGAGTGGACGGCCGTGCGGTTGGCTTTTGGGAGCAAGACGGCGACTTTTTCGTCGCGTATGTGTGGGAGCTTGATGCACCAATTTACGCGCTAACGGAAGCGGGGTTAATTCAGGCGATTCGTGACGAACTGCAGAAAGCACGCATTCGGAACGCCAACCGGAAGCTTCGAAGTGGACCTCTGGCGAATCCGTCAACGAGCCACGAGCCGCCTGGTGGCGACGGTCCGGCGTAACTTTCCCACAAGCGGAATGTTGCAACTCCTTCGTTCGCACCCAAGTTCATACTTACTATGTCACACGAGCAATCTAAGTCACCGCTGGATCACTTTCTCGACTGGGTCGCCGCATTGCCACCAAGTCATCAGATCGACATAGCGGCATCGGCGAACTTCATGCCGGGCTTCGAACTTGACTTGAGAGCTCCCGATGCAGGTGATCGCCTGGCGTCCCTCTTTGTCGACCGAGTGCGGCACTACCAAGATGGTCGTGTACGCGAGCGCGGCGCAGCCACGGTCCTACATTGCTCACTTGAACAGCTGGCACTGGCTGGGCGTGGAGAGGGGAACTGGCGCGGCCAACAAGCGAACCTTCGCGAGCTCGCAGATGAAGTCGGGAACGAGCAATTACACGCGATCGCAGATGCAGCGCAGTTTAAAGACGCGCAGTGGGCGGCAACCCGCGCGAGGTGGAACGAGCTAACAGCTGTGACCTGAGACGCTTCTTGTAGCCATTGGGCAAGTGAGTTCTCTTTTATCCTAGAGGCAAGGAGAACTCGATGAAAAAGCGATTTACCGACGAGCAGATCATCCGGATCATCTTACGCGACCACACGCGCCAACGTGACAGCGCCCAACACCCTTGTCTCGCATCAGCAAGTTGACAGTGTCGCAGGGCGGGCCTACGTTGACCGGCCGCCCTCTATTATGGCGACACACTGCCTGTCTCAACGCCCTCGGCTACAGATTCGTCGCGGCCGCCACTGCTGCGCCGGCGTCGAGAATTCCGACGCCAGCCGGCTTCGCACGACAAGTCGCGGCAATTGCACCGTTGGGTCGTCGCGACGTGACCTTCAGCGCCTGCGCAATCTGAACAGGCGTCAATTTCGCGTTGACGGCCAGCATGAGCGCCGCGACGCCTGCGACCTGTGGCGAAGCGTAGCTCGTACCCGAATAGGCCCCATACGCGCTGCCTTGAGCATAGGTAGCTCCTGCATCCGACGTCGTGTAAACGTTGGCTCCCGGCGCGCTCAACATCACGCTTGCCCCAAAGTTGCTGAACCATGCGCGGCGGCCCGTACTCTCGGTCGCGCCGACCGCAATCACGCCTCGGCAGTTCGCCGGCCGATCAAGCTTCGTGATCAGGCCGTCATTTCCCGCAGCAACAACGACGGTAGCCCCGACAGCCATCACATCATCGATCGCTTGCTGAAGAACATCACCACACGCGCCGAAGCCACCGAGACTTAGGTTGATCACGCGCGCGGGCGTCGGATTGACGGGAACACCTTGAACCGAAAGACCAGCAGCCCATCGCATTGCGTCCGCGATGTCGCTCGTTGCGCCCCCACACTTTCCGAGCACGCGCACCGGTAAAATTTTTCCGGATCGGCTGACGCCGGCAATGCCTGCGCCGTAGCCGGCCGCCGCACCGATGATCCCTGCCACCTTGGTTCCGTGCCACGTACTCTGCCGCACCTCGCATCCGCGAAACGGGCTGCTCGGGTCGTCGGATTCTTGCTGCGTGATCCAGTCGCCCGGATCCGTGGCATCGGCGCTACGCGCGTGGCCGTTGTTGCTCGTCAACGCGCTGCTGATGAAGTTGAAGCCCGGCAGTAGGTTCGCGATGAGATCCGGGTGCGGACGATAGCCGGTATCGAGTACGGCCGTGACGACTGACGGTGATCCGGTCGTGATCTTCCACGCCGCGGGCAGGTTTATGCCGGCGTTGGCGTCGAAGAAGTGCCATTGCGCCGAATAGTCCTGCTGGGCAGCTGCATCGCGTACAGAGAGGCGTCGATCGGGTTCCGCAAACGCAACTTCAGGATCAACCGCAAACGCATCAGCGATCGCCTCTGCGTCGGCTTCTGACATGGACGCGCCGAGCGCGAGAAGCGTTGCACCGCCGGTCACCTCTCGATCGACGCGAATCGATCCTTGGCCGATCGAGCGCGCGGCCATCATGCGCCCCTGCACGGATTCGGAGCGGTATACACCACGGCGCGTCACCCGATCAATCACCGCCTGGAGACGCCGCGATTCGCTAGTCGCTGCCATCGCGCGCGCGGAGCCCTCCCGTGGCGCGATCGGTCGCAGTTTGACGATCAGGTGGTCGACCGCGCTAGCTCGAACAACGTTCGTCGTCGACGTCGCACCGGACGGTGCTGCGTCGGTTGCGCATTCGTCTTGCGCAGGCATGGAGCCGCCGTTGCTGCTCGTTGTCGGTGGCGTATCGGGCCGCGCGGGCTGTCCGCCACCTGGCTGAGTAGTTCCGGAATCGGCCGATGTTGCCGGCTTCGCATCGCTACCACCGCCACCACCGCATCCGGCAAGCGACGACAGAAGCGCCAGCGTCAGTGCGGCGGATGCGATACGAGAAATACGCGTGTTCATTTTGATGTCCCCGTCATCAATTGAGGTGGCTCAATTGTCCTAAGAATCTGTTGCGAAATTACGGATTAGGTCTATTAACTTTTTCGAGAGGGCGTTAACTTTCTGCCTTGTTTTTCCTGACAGGAAGCGATGCACCAAGAATGAGCCGTGGCTCAGGCACCGCGTGCTGGCGCAGGTTGGTTGCATGGCAAGAGGCAGCGTCTGGCAACGCATCCACGAGACGCTGTTGGCAGAGTTACGCCGTCGTGGTCAACTCGATATGGCACGTGCCATTGTCGACAGCCCTTCGGTCCGCGCGATGCTGGCGGGGCGAAAACCGGCACGAACCCAACGGACCGGCGCAAGCTCGGCAGCAAGCACCACCCCATCGTCGACGCGCAAGGCATCCCGTTCGCGGTCATCTCGACTGCTGCGAATTGCAACGACATTTCGCAGCTCGATGCGTTGGCCGAGGCGATTCCTCCCATTCGAGGAAGACGCGGACGCCCTCAGCGCAAACCGAAAATCGTTCAGGGTGACCGCGGCTACAGTTCCGAGCCACACCGGCAGCACCTGCGCGAACGCGGCATCACGCCTCTGCTTGCCAAAATCGGTTCGCCTCATGGCAGTGGCCTCGGTAAAACGCGCTGGGTCATCGAACGTTCCTTTGCCTGGCTTCATGCGTTCAGACCGCTCAAGATTCACTACGAACGGTACGCACATGTGCATGAGGCTTTCCTATCGCTCGCGTGCTGCTTGATTTGCTGGAACCGTTTCGTGCGCCGTGCCGACATTCACGTCGCGTTCCTCAAACTCGGTTGCTGCCTGATCTGCTGGAATACCCTTCGGCGGGCCGACCGGTCTTTATGAAACCGTCTCCAAGCGAAATCGCCAGCGGTAGCCCGAAGCAGCGCCGATAGTGGATCGGCATACCCCCACCCTTCTTCGTCATTCCGTTGCTTTTCATAAATATCCTCAATTTGTCGTTTAGTGTTTTTAAATAAACAATGGAAGGAATTGCATTGCCGACACTGTAATGATCGGTAACGTCTGCAATAAATGAAATGGCGTCAAAAATGAATGGTCAAAGCAAATGACAAATATGCACAGTTGGTGCTATTCGGAAATGATTGGTCAAAAAAAACGACTAATCTACACAGTTAGCGCCGTCCAGTGGCGGATGAGCCTGAGCGAGGCGTCCAAAGCCGATCCTGGTCGCGGTTTGTGCTCTGTCAAGTTTGCGGGGAGTTGGCGGCAAGATGACGACGTGAAGAAGACATAATCGCTTATTCGGCAAGGGGCGCAAGCGACGGTCCGTGCCGATCAGCGACGAGCGCATCGAGGCGTTACGCGCGCACTGGCGCGATCACGGGCAGGATTTCGATGCAGTCGATGCGGCTGGGCCCCGTTGCGTAATACCATCGCGGGTTGCTCGGATGCCGGGCTGCGCCGCCTTCAGGAAACTCCTTCCGTTGTTTGGCCAGTCGACTGATGTCCCAGATGAACGCGGCCAGTTCGCGGGCAATAGCCACGACCGTGATGTTGATGGGCTTGCCTCGCGCGGTCAGCCGGCAGAATCGTCGGCACAGCCGTACCTGGGCGTCCCAGGCGCGGTCGATGATGGCCTTGGGCAGACCTTCGAGACGGGCCAGGATTTCGGGACTGACGCGGACAGGATGGCGGTAACTCCAGCCGCTTCGACGGGCAACTTTCTGGCGTAGCTGTTGCCGGTTTTGGTGATGCCGCCCTGCCGGCGATTGCCTCCCGATGAATGCTCGGATAGCGTTACGCCAAGCCAGGCCATCAGCTGGCGCGGGTGTTCGAAGCGGGACAGGTCGCCCACTTCTGAAACCATCCCGACAGCGGTAGCGAACTGGACACCCCGCATGGCCTGCAGGGTCAGCACCACCGGATAGAAACGCCAGGAGATCGCCGCTTCGCGTAGGGCTGTTTCGAGACGGGCGCACTGTGCGAGCCGGTCCTCGATCGTGCGTCGGTGCTCGTCAAAGGCAAGGTGCTGCCAGGCGCTGGGAAACGAACAGCGACCCAGCCAGCGACGGTGCGCCTCGCCCCAGTTTGCGATACCGGTATAACCGACGCCATGCGCGAGCAGGAACGACTTCAGTCGATGCCGTGCACGTCGTAGATCCTCGCGGGCAGCCGCCCACGCGCGGGCGAGATCCCGGAATGCCTCGTCTTCAATGCCGGGCACGTACACGTGCCGACAGGTCGTCGGCGCATAGCGAGCGCGCCAGCTTGATGGCATCACGCCGGTCGGTCTTTACGCGTTCGCCCGGCTTACGCGGAATCAGTGAAGGTGCGCAAACCATGCAGTCGAAGCCGTTCTGGACGAGCTGACGGTACAGCCCGTAACCACATGGATCTGCCTCGTACACGACGCGTACGTGCAGCGTTGCATGCCATGATCCTCAACCCGCGCTTATGGATCAAGCGCGCCGCCCGACCATCCCGCCGATGGCCGCGACCCTGTCAGCTTCAGCGCAACGTCGCCCTGCGCAACCAGGCGCTCGCGGTTGCGCGTAACGATCCGTCCAGCCTGCGGCGCGACCAGCACATGCTCGCTGCCGGGCACGCCCGGATGCGCGACGATCCGCGCAATGCGCTCGCCGGCCTCGACCGTCGCGCCGAGTTCGCGTTCGTAGACGAGCACACCCGATACAGGCGCGATCACCGTCTCCATGTGCGCGATCGGTACCGCGTCGCCGTGCCAGTCCTGCACGCCGGGCGACTCCGTGATCACGCCGCGGCCGCGCAGGAACGCGAGCACGCCGTGGGCGTCGCGCTCAGCGAGCGCGTCCGACACGTCGGACTGTCCGCGCAGTTCGACGGTCGCGACGAGCCGGTCGCACAGCCCGCCATCGCGCGCCCAGTGCGCGGCGACGGCGCCTTCGAACGCGCCGTCGCTGTCCTCGTCCCACAGGATCGCGACATCGGCGCCGAGCGCCGCCGCGAGATCGCGACCGGCCGGCCACAGATCGCGATGCAGGTACACGTACGGCAGTGCCTCGGAATCGGTATGGAAGTCGAGCACGATGTCGGCGTCGCACGCGGCGGTGAGCAGCGTGCGCTGCCACGCCGCGAACGTCGTCGCGGGCCGGCGCATCGCCGCCGATTCGTGGAAATGCCGGTTGAAATTGCGGTGCGTCGTCTCGTGGAAGCGGCCCAGCAGCCGCCCCTGCCGGAACTGCGCGAGCCCGAGCGGGTTGGCCTGCGGCACGACCGTCACCGTGCCGCGCAGCACGCCGCGATCGTGCGCCGCGCACAATTGCGGCAGCAACCGGTGCAGCACGAGCATGCCCGCGATCTCGTCCGCATGCACGCCGGCCTGCAGGTGCACACGAGGCCCGTCGCCGGCCGACAGCCGCCACGCGCGGATCGCGAGCGGCTGCCCGTTGTCGCCCGGCACCTGCAAGGTCAGCGTTTCGATCATCGTCTTGTCTCCTTCAGGACCGGTGCGTCATTCACGACGACGCACGCGAACCGGAGTCGAGGCTTGCGACGAAGGCGGCGATGCGCTCGCACGCGTCGGTCAGCCGCGCGTCGTCGACGACGAAACCGAAGCGCACGAACCCCGACGCGGTATCGCCGAACGCGCTCGCATCGAGCAGCGCGACCTGCTTCGCGCGAAACAGCCCCCACGTGAACGCATGCGCGTCGAGCCCCGTGCCGCGCACGTCGACCATCATGAACATTCCCGCCTCCGGCAGCAGGCAGTGCAGCCCCGGCACGTCGCGCAGGCGCGCGTACGCGAGATCGCGGCGGCGCCGATAGAGTTCGCGCATGTCCGCGACGATCGCGGCCCGGTTGTCGAGCGCCGTGACGGCCGCCTGCTGGATGAAACCAGGCAGCCCATACAGCATGCACAGCGCGAGCCGCTCCGCATGCTCGATCAGCTCCGTCGGGCCGATCGCCCAGCCGACCCGCCAGCCCGGCATCGCATGCGATTTCGACAGGCTGCCGAGCGTCACGGTGCGCTCGGCCATTCCCGGCAGCGACGCGATGCTTACCATGTCGCGCTCGAACGTCAGCGCCGCATACACCTCGTCGGACACGACCCACAGATCGCGCTCGCAGGCGAGCCGCGCGATCCGTTCGAGGTCGGCGCGCGGCATCACGACGCCGGTCGGGTTGCATGGCGTCGCGAAGAAGATCGCCTTCGTGCGCGGCGTCACGGCCGCTTCGAGCGCGTCGAAATCGAGATGAAAGCCGCGCGACGCGTCGACGGGCACCGGCACGAGCGTCGCGCCCGACGCACGCACGCTCGCCTCGTAGGTGAGGTACATCGGCTCCGGCACGAGCACCTCGTCGCCGGCCTCGCACAGGCACATCGCCATCGCGAACAGCGCGTTCTGCGCGCCGGCCGTCACGATCACATGCTCGGGGCCGACCGCCTGCCCCGACGCTTTCGCGTGCTCGCGCGCGATCGCCGCGCGCAGTTCGGCGCGGCCGCGCACTTCGCTATAGTGCGTGTCGCCGCCGCGCAGTGCGGCAACCGCGCGCTCGACGATCACGTCGGGCGTCGCGAAATCGGGATCGCCGACGCTCAGGATGATCGCCGGCTCGCCAGCGGCGACCGCCTGCTGCGCCGCGTAGTGAATGTCCCAGGCGGTCGTGCGCTTGCCCTGCAGGCGATCGACCAGCTTCGAGTAGTTCATGCGTCCTCCATCGCGCGGCGCCCGCCCGGCCGCCGCGCCGTCAGTGGGTTCATTCAGCGCGGCATGCGCACGGGCACGCGCCGCTCGAGCCGGCCGAACGCGCGCTCGATCAAGAACGCGAGCGCGACATAGATGACCGCGATCGCCAGCAGCGGTTCGTAGGTCCGCAGCGTTTGCGCGCGGATGTAGTTCGCGGCGCCGAGCACGTCCATCACCGCGACCGTCGACGCAAGCGCCGTCGATTTCAGCAGCATCACGGTCTCGCCGGCCAGCGTCGGCAGCAGGATCTGGATCGCGCGCGGCAGCCACACACGGCGCGCGATCATCGACGGGCGCATCCCCATCGCGCGCGCTGCCTCGATCTCGCCCTTCGGCACGCCGCGCAGGCCCGCGCGCAGCACCTCGCCGACATACGCGCCGACGCTGATCACGAGCGCGAACGCGACATACCAGAAGCCGTCGCGCAGGAACGGCCAAAGCACGCTGTCGCGCAGCGCAGGCCAGCCCGCGAACAACGAGCCGATGCCATAGTAGATCAGGTAGATCTGCACGAGCAGCGGCGTGCCGCGGATCACCTCGGTGAAACCCTTGCTGACGCGCGCGACGACCGGACTCGGCGACAGCCGCGCGAACGCGACGACGATCGCGAGCCCGAAGCCGAAGATGGCCGAGATGACGAGCAGCTTGACGGTGGTCAGCACGCCGAGCAGCAGCAGCGACCCGTAGGAAGACAGTACGCTCAGATCCATGACGTTGATCCGGTTCGATGGGAAAGTGCGGCGCCGCTCACGATGCCGGCATCCAGCGGCCGAAGCGGCGCTCGATTTCGCGGAACAGCACGCCGGACAGCGACGTGATCGCGAAATACACGGCGGCCACCATCAGGTAGTAGTGCATGTATTCGCGCGTCGAGCCGGCCGCCTGCTTCGCGGTGTAGAGCAGCTCGCTGTAGCCGACCACGCTGATCAGCGCGCTGTCCTTCACGAGGATCAGCCACAGGTTCGCGAAGCCCGCCAGCGCGTACGGCGCCATCGCCGGCAGCGTCACGCGCCGGAACACGAGCCCCGGCGGCGCGCCGAACGCGCGGCCGGCCTCGATCTGCCCGTACGGGATCGCGAGGATCGCGCCGCGGATGATCTCCGCCGCGTACGCGCCCTGCACGATGCCGAGCACGATCACCGCCGCCGCGAAACCGTTGACGGCGACCGGCCCGACGCCGATCGCCGTCATCAGCAGGTTGATCGCGTCAGTGCCCGCGTAGTAGAGCAGCAGGATCAGCAGCAGTTCGGGCACCGCGCGGCACAGCGTCGTGTAGCCCTGTGCGATCCGTTCGAGCGCGCGCACGCCGGACAGTTTCGCGGCCGCACCCAGCAACCCGAGCACGATGCCGACGACGAACGCGCCGAGCGAAATCTCGAGCGTCACGCCCGCGCCCTGCAGCAGCGCGACGCCCCAGCCGTCCGGGTCCATGCCCAGGTAGCTCACCCATCCCCAACCGTCCATGCCGCCTCCTCGTCCGTGCGTGCGCCGGTGTGTCCGTGTGCCGGTAGCTGCGCGATCAGTGCGGCCAGAGGTCGATCGGGAAATACTTCTTCGCGATCTGCGCGTACTTGCCCGACGCATGCAGCTGTTCGAGCGCCTGGTCCATCTGCTGCTTCAGCGACGCATCGGCCTTGCGCATTCCCGCGCCGACGCCGTAGCCGAAAATCGCCGGATCCATCTTCACGCTGCCGGGGCCCTTCAGCTCGAACGTCGAACCGTCCTTCGACTTCAGGAAATCGAGGATGCCGAGCTGGTCAAGGTACATCGTGTCGATCCGGCCTGCGACGAGGTCCGCGTTGCAGTCGTCCTGCGTGTTGTACAGGCGCACCGTCGCGCTCTTGCCGTATGCCATCTTGATGAACTCGGCGTTCGCGGTGGAACCCTGCACGCCGATCACCTTGCCCTTCAGGCCGTCGGGCGTCAGCGCGAGCTTCGTGTTCCTCGCGCCGACGAAGGTGCCCGGCGTCTCGTAGTACGGACGCGAGAACGCGATCACCTTCTGGCGTTCCGGCGTGATCGACATCGAGTTGAAGATCACGTCGATCTTGTCGCTGAGCAGCGCCGGGATGATGCCGTCCCACGCGACTTCCTTGATCTCGCACTTCGCCTTCATCTGGTCGCACAGCGCGCGGATCAGGTCGGCCTCGAAGCCGCTCCATTGCCCGGTCGGACTCTTCATCAGGAACGGCGGATACGGCTCGGCGGCGACGCCGAAGCGCAGCACGCCCGACGACGCATGCGCGGAACCGAGCGGCGCGAGCGCCGCGACGACGATACTGAACAGGCACAGCAGACTGCGTACGACACGCTTCATGATCGGACTCCTTGCAGGAAAGATACGGATCGGTGCAACCGGCATCGGGCGGGCCGGCCCGCGCGCTCGCGGGCGGCTCCCGTGATTCAGTGGTGTTGCCGGTGTGCGTTGACAAACTGGCGGCAGCGTTCGCTCTGCGGCGTATCGAAGATTTCCGCCGGCGTGCCGCTCTCCTCGACGCGCCCCTGGTGCAGGAACAGCACCTTGCTCGACACATCGCGCGCGAACGCCATCTCGTGCGTGACGAGAATCATCGTGCGGCCTTCGCATGCGAGATCGCGAATTACCTTCAGCACTTCGCCGACACGCTCGGGGTCGAGCGCGGAAGTCGGCTCGTCGAACAGCATGACTTTCGGCCGCATCGCCAGCGCTCGCGCGATCGCGACGCGCTGCTGCTGGCCGCCGGACAGGAAGGCCGGATAGACGTTGCGCTTGTCAGCCAGGCCGACGCGTTCGAGCAGTTGCTCCGCGCGCGCGATCGCTTCGGCGCGCGGCTCGCGCAGCACGTGCACCGGCATCTCGATCACGTTCTCGAGCACCGTGCGGTGCGCCCACAGGTTGAAGCTCTGGAACACCATGCCGAGCCGCGTGCGGATCCGCTCGACCTGGCGCGCATCGGTCGGGACGGTGCGCCCCTTGCGGTCGACTTTCAGCCCGATCTCCTCGCCGTCGACGACGATGCGCCCCCGGGTCGGCGTCTCGAGCAAGTTGATGCAGCGTAGCAGCGTGCTCTTGCCCGATCCGCTCGCGCCAATCAGCGAGATCACCTCGCCTTCGCGCGCGCTCAGCGACACGCCCTTCAATACTTCGAGGTCGCCGAACCGCTTGTGCAGATCTTCCACCTGCACGCGTTCCTCGACGTCCGTTTTCACGCTCTCCACCCGCGCCAACATGCTGTCTCCTGTGTCGAATTCTCACGCCCGTCCCGTGCGGGATCGAAGCGTCTTGTTGAATGGCCGACCAACCTCATGCGGAGTCGAGTATAGGCGCTGTTGAACAGTGGTTCAACAGTTTTAAAAAAAAACGGGAGCAAGGGTTTTCGCGGGTTTCGCGACGCTTTCGCCACCGTAATTGAACAAGCGTCCGGCACTCCCCTATAATCGGTGCCATGACGATTCCGTAAGGTCACCACGTGAAAAAGACTCCTGGCACGGCACCGGCTCAGGCACGCAGCCGCGGCATCCGAGAAACACCCGCGGTACGTCAGCAATCGATCATCGATGCGACGATGCGATGCATCGCACGCTACAGCTATTCCGAGACCACGATCGACCGCATCTGCTCGGAAGCGAAGGTATCGCGCGGGCTGATCAATCATCATTTCCAGTCGAAAGACGAACTGATGGCGCAGACCTACAAGCGGCTCGCGACCGACCTGCTCGACGTGTCGCGCGCGGCGGCCGCGAACGCGACGGGCCCCGAGGAAAAGCTCGATGCGATCATCAAGGTCTGCTTCGCCGCACCGGTGTTCGCGCCGAAGAACGTGAAGGTATGGCTCGGCTTCTGGAGCGTCGCACACAGCGACCCGGTGATCCGCAAGGCGCACAAGGAGCTGTACAGCGGCTACCGGCAAGCGTTGAAGAAGCTGTTCGACCAGATCGCGGAAGTGCGCGGCGGCACCGTCGACAGCGATCTCGCCGCGCTGACGCTGACGGCCGTGATCGACGGCTTCTGGCTGGAGCTGGCGCGCGACCCGACGTCGTTCACCGCGGAAGACGCGCTGACGAGCTGCCTGCGCGTCGTCGATACGTTCCTCCCGCCGACGAAGACGGCCCGCAAACGGGCGTAACGCGTAACACGCTCACCCGCCGCCGGGCGATCGGCGGCGGTAACGACGGCCTCGCACGGTGCGAGGCCGTTCGCGCTTTCAGGCCGCGCGGATCTCGATCAGGTACGGCGCGTCGTGGGCGGCCGCTTCGCTTAGCGCACCGGCCAGCGATGTGCCCTCCTCGACCCGCTGCGCCCCCCATCCGTACGCGCGCGCGATCGCGACGAAATCCGGCGTGTGCAGATCCACGCCGACCGGCTCGACGCCGACGTCGACCATCGCGCGCTTGATCTCCCCGTACCCGCCGTTGTTCAGCAGCACGACGATCACGCGCGCGCGATGCTGCACCGCGGTGCCGAGCTCGGCGAGCGTGTACTGGAACCCGCCGTCGCCGGCCACGCAGACGACCGGACGCGACGCGTCGCCGAGGCTTGCGCCCACGGCGGCCGGCAGCCCGTAGCCGAGCGAACCGAATCCCACCGATGCGTTGAACCAGCTGCGCGGGCGCGGCGCCGCGAACCCGACGTTGCCCGCATAGACGATGCGCGTCGAATCGCCGACGATCGCCGCATCGGGCAACGCGTCGCGCACGCTGTCGAGCAGCGCGAGGTCGCGCCGCATCTCGTCGTTCAGTTCCTGCCGCGCCGCCGCGCGGCACATCGCCGCGCGTTGCGCGCCGCCGCCGTCGGTGCGCGAACGCGCATCGGCCGGCCAGCTGCGCCGGAATGCACGCACGGTTTCGCCGACGTCGCCGAGCAGCGGCAGCGCGGGCACCGCGTTGCGGCACAACTGCTGCGGGTCGATGTCGATCCGCACGAGCGGCGCGGGCATCGCGAAGCTGCGCGTCGCGTACAGATCGTAGTCGGTCGGCCCCAGCTCGGTGCCGAGCGCAATGATCAGGTCACTGTCGCGCATCAGCGCGCGCACCGCGTCGCTCGACGCCGACCAGGCGATGCCGAGCGGATGCGCGGGCGGCAGCACGCCGCGCCCGTTGATCGTCATCACGACCGGTGCGTCGAGCGCTTCCGCGAGCCAGCGTACGTCGTCGGCCGCGTCGAGCGCGCCGCCGCCCGCGAGGATCAGCGGCGCGCGCGCGGCGGCCGCCTTCGCGCGGAATGCGTCGATGCCTTGGGCCGACGCGGGCCCCGGCGCGATGCGCGGCGGCGCGGCCGGCACGGGCGGCAAGGCACCGGCAGGCGCCGCGAGCACGTCGAGCGGAATCTGGATGTGCACCGGGCGCGGGCGGCCGCCCGAAAACACCGCGAATGCACGCGCGATCGCCTGCGGCAGCGCATCGGCGCGCGGCACCGTGTAGCTGAACGCGGCGACGTTGTCCGCGAACGCATGCTGGTCCGGCAATTCGTGCAGATGGCCGTTGCCCGAGCCGATGTCGCCGGATGCATTGACGCTCGAAATGACCAGCATCGGAATCGAATCCGCATAGGCCTGCGCCATCGACGTCGCGATGTTCGTCATGCCGGGCCCGGTAATGACGAAACACACGCCGGGCTTGCCGGTCGCGCGCGCATAGCCGTCCGCCATGAAGCCGAGGCCCTGCTCGTGGCGTGCGCTCACGTGACGCAGCGCGCTGCCGGCCAGGCCGCGGTACAGCTCGATCGTGTGCACGCCGGGAATGCCGAACACCGTGTCGACGCCATGCGCCGCGAGCAGGTCGACGAGGTACATGCCTACTGTTTTCATGAGGTTTCCGTTATTCAGGACAGGTTTCAGGATCGTACGCCGGCCGATGCCGTCAGTGCGCGAGCCCCGGCAGCAGTTCGCGAACGCCTTGCGCGAGCATCTGGAACGCGATCGCGGTCAGCACGATTCCGGACAGCCGCTCGACCAGCGTCCTGCCGATCTCGCCGAGCCGGCGGCACCACGACGCCGAGCACGCATACGTGAGCCCGATCACGCCTGCGTGCAGCACGCAGGCGGCGCTCAACACCAGCAGGTCGGCCGGCGCATGAAAGCGCGTCGCGGTCGTGATCACGAGCGACATCACCGCGCTGCCGATCGACAGCGGGAAGATCAGCGGCACCGCGATGTAGTTGCGCCATTGCGCATACTCGAGCCGCGTGTCGCCGCCGCTGCGCTCGTCGTTCGCGGTCCCGCGCATCATCGGGATCGACCACAGGCACAGCACGAGGCCGCCGGTCAACGTCAGTGCGCCGAGCGTCAGGCCGAGCATGCGCAGCAGGAACTGCCCGCCCCATACCGCACCGACCATCAGTGTCGCGATCCACACGAACAGCCGGAACGCGATCTGCCGCTGCGTCGCGTCCGGGAAATGCCCGGTGACCGCCGCGTACATCGGGATCGCGACGGGCGGACAGAACAGCGTCAGCAGGCCCGTCAGGAACAGCAGCACATCGCTCGACGTCAGGGTCATCGTTCGTGCTCGGATGCGGTCGGGTGAAGGAGAAGCGCAATGGCATCGCGGCCGGGATCGTCGTCAGCCGAGTTCGGCGCGGAGTTCGGGGATCGCCGAGAACAGGTCGCCGACGAGGCCGTAGTCGGCCACGCTGAAAATCGGCGCTTCCGGATCCTTGTTGATCGCGACGATCACCTTCGAATCCTTCATGCCCGCCAGGTGCTGAATCGCGCCCGAGATCCCGACCGCGATGTACAGCTGCGGTGCGACGATCTTGCCGGTCTGGCCGACCTGGTAGTCGTTCGGCACGTAGCCTGCGTCGACCGCAGCGCGCGATGCGCCCAGCGCTGCTTGCAGCTTGTCCGCCAGCGGCTCCAGCACCTTCGTGTAGTTCTCGCCGCTGCCCAAGCCACGGCCACCCGACACGATGATGCTCGCGCTCGTCAGTTCCGGACGGTCCAGCTTCGTCACCTCACGGCTCACGAATTTCGACACGCCTGCATCAGCCGCCGCTTCGATCTTCTCGACCGCTGCGCTGCCGCCAACGGCTGCCACCGGATCGAAGCCCGTCGCGCGCACCGTGATCACCTTGATCGGGTCGCTCGATTGCACCGTGGCAATCGCGTTGCCTGCGTAGATCGGGCGCTCGAACGTGTCGGCCGAATCGACCGCCGTGATGTCCGAGATCTGCGCGACATCCAGCTTCGC
>LOZU01000061.1:0-1163 GCA_001527685.1 Burkholderia pyrrocinia | reverse complement strand
TGACCTGAGGCGTTTCTTGTAGCCATTTGGCAAGTGAGTTCTCTTTTATCCTAGAGGCAAGGAGAACTCGATGAAGAAGCGATTTACCGACGAGCAGATCATCCGCATCTTGCGAGAGGCCGAGAGCCGGGACGAGCCGGTGAAGGATCTGTGCAAGCGCCACAACATCTCGGAACAGACGTTCTATCGTTGGCGCAACAAGTTCGGCGGGATGGACGTGGCTGACGCGCGTCGGCTTAAGGAACTGGAATCGGAAAACGATCGGCTCAAGCGCCTGATCGCCGAGCAGATGCTGGTGATCGACGGCCTGAAGGAATTCAGCCGAAAAAAATGAGCACCCCGACGGGCCGGCGCGAAGCGCTGGAAGTCCTGACTCGGCGGGGGCTCTCGCAACGCAAGGCATGTTGCTACCTGGGGCTGAGTCGCCGGGTGGCAACCTATACGCTCAAGCAACCGGAGAAGGATCGGAGCCTGGGCGAGCGACTGATTGCGGCCGCTCAGGAAGTGCCGCGCTTCGGCTACCGGCGGATGTCAGCCTGGCTAGCGATGGGCGAATCGCGAGTGCGGCGAATGTGGCGAGCCTTGCAGCTCAACATTCCGCGGCGGCGTCCTCGCCGTCGTCGTTGTGGCAACGACATTCGCCTGCCCGGTGCGACACAACCCAATTCGGTATGGAGCTACGACTTTGTGCACGACCAGTTGGTGGATGGGCGGGCGTTGAAGATGCTTTGCGTGATCGATGAATACACCCGCGAGTGCCTGGCGATCGAGGTCGGCGCCAGCTTGCGGTCGCAGGATGTGATTCTGACGCTGTCGCGACTGATGCGGCTGTACGGCAAGCCTGCGTTCGTACGGTCGGACAACGGCGCCGAATTTACCGCCGTCAAGGTCATGCGCTGGCTGCGAGATGCTGCAATCGGCCCGGCCTTCATCGCGCCAGGCAGTCCGTGGCAAAACGGGTTCGTCGAGAGCTTCAACGGCAAACTGCGTGACGAATTGCTGAACCGGGAATGGTTCCGCAGCCGCGCCGAAGCCAAGGTGCTCATCGAACGCTGGCGACAGTTCTACAACGAGCGCCGACCCCATAGCGCACATCGCTATCAACCTCCCGCCGCGGTCCGTCGAGCCTGGCTGGATTCCGATAATATCGACGCGAGACTCAC
>LOZU01000060.1:0-8378 GCA_001527685.1 Burkholderia pyrrocinia | reverse complement strand
TTGGTCGAGCTCAGGCCCGTCGACAGCGAATCAACACCGCTTTGTGCCGTGCTGATGCCGGTCGACGTCGACGTGGACAGCGAAGCGACCGAACTGTTGGTCGAGCTCAGGCCCGTCGACAGCGAATTGACGCCGCTTTGCGCCGTGCTAATGCCGGTCGACGTCGACGTGGACAGCGAAGCGACCGAGCTGTTGGTCGAGCTCAGACCAGTGGACAGCGAATTGACGCCGCTTTGTGCCGTGCTGATGCCCGTCGACGTCGACGTCGACAGCGATGCAACCGAGCTGTTGGTCGAGCTCAGGCCCGTCGACAGCGAGTTGACGCCGCTTTGCGCCGTGCTGATGCCCGTCGACGTCGACGTGGACAGCGAAGCAACCGTGCTGTTGGTCGAGCTCAGGCCCGTTGACAGCGAATCAACACCGCTTTGTGCCGTGCTGATGCCGGTCGACGTCGATGTCGAGAGCGATGCAACCGAGCTATTGGTCGAGCTCAGGCCAGTGGACAGCGAATTGACGCCGCTTTGTGCCGTGCTGATGCCGGTCGACGTCGACGTCGACAGCGAAGCGACCGAGCTGTTGGTCGAGCTCAGGCCCGTCGACAGCGAATCAACACCGCTTTGTGCCGTGCTGATGCCGGTCGACGTCGACGTCGACAGCGAAGCAACCGAGCTATTGGTCGAGCTCAGGCCAGTGGACAGCGAATTGACGCCGCTTTGTGCCGTGCTGATGCCGGTCGACGTCGACGTGGAGAGCGAAGCAACCGAGCTGTTGGTCGAACTCAGGCCCGTTGACAGCGAGTTGACGCCGCTTTGTGCCGTGCTGATGCCGGTGGACGTCGACGTGGACAGCGATGCAACCGTGCTATTGGTCGAGCTCAGGCCTGTCGACAACGAATTGACGCCGCTTTGCGCCGTGCTAATGCCGGTCGACGTCGACGTGGAGAGCGAAGCAACCGAGCTGTTGGTCGAGCTCAGGCCAGTCGACAACGAGCTCATACCCGTCGAAGTCGACGTGGACAACGAAACGATCGAGCTGTTCGCCGACGAGAGTCCGGTCGACGTCGACGTCGACAGAGAAGCAACCGAGCTGTTGGTCGAGCTCAGGCCTGTTGACAACGAATTGACGCCGCTTTGTGCCGTGCTAATGCCGGTGGACGTCGACGTGGACAGCGAAGTGACCATGCTGTTGGTCGAGCTCAGGCCCGTCGACAGCGAGTTGACGCCGCTTTGCGCCGTGCTGATGCCCGTCGACGTCGACGTCGACAACGACACGACACTGCTGTTGGTCGAACTCAGGCCCGTCGACAGCGAGCTGATGCCCGTCGACGTCGACGTCGACAGCGACACGACACTGCTGTTGGTCGAACTCAGGCCCGTCGACAACGAGCTGATGCCCGTCGACGTCGACGTCGACAACGACACGACACTGCTGTTGGTCGAACTCAGGCCCGTCGACAACGAGCTGATGCCCGTCGACGCCGACGTCGACAGCGACGTGACAGTGCTATTGGTCGTGCTCAGGCCGGTCGACAGCGAGTTGATGCCGGTCGACGTCGACGTGGACAGCGAGGAAATCGCGCTGTTCGCCGACGACAAACCAGTCGACGCCGACGTCGACAGCGAAAACAGTTGGCCGCCGTTGACCGCGTCCGTGCTGGAGGCGGAAACGGTACCGTTCGCAAGGTTGATGATTTTATTACCGGACACATTGACGTTGCTGCCACTCAGGATGATGCTGCCCGGGGCATTCAACTGGATCGACTGTCCCGGTACTGAGCCCATCACGGACGAAGTTGCTGTCGTCGCGTTATTGACAGTGATCCACGAGGTCGACGGGCTAGCCGTCGCAGCGTTTCCAGGCCCACTTGAAGCCCCCCCCATGAAGAGAGCGTCACTGCCCGTGGTGCAGCCCATGTTGTACCCGCCCAGTGTGGTGTATCCGGGGCCGAATCCGGTGCTCGTTGCGTTACCACAAACGACAAATCCAGCGGCATGCGCAACGATTGGCGCGAAGATTCCGCTCGTCCCCAACACCGCAACGGTCAGCGCCTGCAATGTTGTAATGCCCGCCGCAACAGTCAGCGCCTGCACTGTGATGCCCGCCGCTCCAGACTTCTTCCGCCCTCTCGCAATCTCCGACGCGGCTACATAGGTACCCGTCTTCTCGCACCAGACGCTCTTGTAAATCTTGTTCATTTTGATCCCCTCCCCTCACTTGTCCCATTAAGCGATCAGTGCTTCCACCAGAAAACAGCAGGGGCTCTTTTGAAAGAAGACTCCGCCAACAAGAGCGCTGGAAGCCCATCCCCTACGACCTTTCGGACACACGGACAATGCGTGCCACCGCAATACCTTTCTTCGCACTCACGAATGACAGCGCGCCCAGGTCACTGGACTGTCGCGAGAGACCCGGCGCGACCGGGTTGGGCTGCGGTCATTGGCTTGCTCAACCCCTGCTGGCTGGCTTGACACCGTGCCCCCCTTACTCTCCACCTCGCCTACTTACTCGATCGCCCGATAACTCTTTGAAATGGCTTTATGCACAGCGAGCCGGTGCCGATAGAGGTCGACATCAACAACGACTAATCGTTGAATTCGGCGTAAACAACTGCAAGCCGCTGATCGCATCCACACTGGCCGCAGAAATAATTCTCGCCACCAAACAAATTCCCATGTCGTCAGCGACATTCATTCATAACGGAAGCCATCTTCGATATACAACCAGCGCCCCGAAAATCCAGCCCTTTAAAATCGATATCGAATACCAATCAATCAGATCTCAAAAGCACGCCCGCAAAATAACAGCCCGAATCAGAAACTGGCTCAATCATATTTCCGGCAACAACCTGGAATGCGAACTTTTGTCACGAAAATCTTTAAGAAATGAAAACTCCGGCATCGAACTCAGCCTACCGAGTCGAACTTGCGCCGGGGTTCATCGCATTCTCCAGAGGATTTCCGGCACGATAAAGCGCCAGATCTCGGGAGCGCTTGCCGTGATAGACGGCTGATACCGCCAAAGTCAAACTGCACTTGCATTAAAGCAAGCTGAGCGTTGGCTCGTTATCGAGGAGGCGTGTTGCAAGATGGGTTTCAGCGATGTGACGTTTTGCGCCCGGCGGAAGAAGCATGGTGGACAGGGGGCCGTCCAAATTGCGTCGCCTGATTTGGCTCGCGGAGGGGAATCGCAGTCACAAGGCACGCGGCCTGCGCGAAATGCGTCGCTGCATTTTTAGATTTCTATATCCGGTTTCACGCCAACCGGTTCCTTGCGAAGATGGCTGACTTACGCTTGCACCTAACCTCGGCCTTCATTATCAAAATTGGCTATCTCAAACTGCGTGCGATCTTTGTCGCGAATCCATTCAGGCGCCCGACCCACGCCCGACCACGTAGCCCCGCTGACAGGGTCAAAATAGCGCGGCCGCCGCTTGGTTGCGCGCCGCAGAATTTCAGGAGGGAAAATATCTTCCGGCGCGAATCCAAACTCTCGAACGCAATATTGGATTTCGATCAAGATGGCTTCCGCAGCAACCCGTCGCTCCTCGACAAACCGTGCCTCGATCTTCGATTTGTTCTCCAAGTACTGTCGATACGATTTCATGCTGCGCGCCCACAATTACCCAGATCCAAAGTCATCGAAACAGGCAGACACCGACACGCCTTCACCCGACAGCACACGAACACGGCGAGGCAATGCTGACAATCCCGAGCAACAAGCGTAGCTGGTATCAATCCCTTGCATTCATTGCAATAACCTTTAGGCGACAGCCTATACCAATGACGGATTGAAATTGACAACATTTGTCACGCACGAACCAATCTCAAAAAATGTCGCACAAATTCAGAAATGTTGACAAACCAACCCCTCAAAAATGCGATTCTGTGACGCGAGTCCCCCTACCTGCCTGCCTCCCAGGCGTTGAAATATCAACTTGACGTCGTATCTTCAGCCCCCTCAGACAAATAAAGCGGCACCAATGCATACAGTCTTTCGAGAATTTGTGCGACACGAAGGAGAATGGTGTCGATGAGAATCCTGTCCCTTGACGATGAGCCAGTACAGGCGGCGCTTATCCGCGACACACTGATCACCGAGGGGTTTGATGTACGGAGCGCCGCCGCCGGCGCCGAGGCCATACGCTTCCTCGAAACCGATACCGTCGACCTGGTCGTGCTTGACTGGAACTTGCCGGATATTTCCGGGCTGGAGGTCCTCGCCTGGATTCGCGCCCGATTCGGCAGGGAGCTGCCGGTGTTGTTTCTGACAAACCGGGTGTGCGAAGACCAGCTCGTCGTTGCACTTGGGGCGGGCGCCGACGACTATATGGTGAAGCCGGTTCGTCGCCAGGAACTGGTTGCGAGAGTACGCGCCCTGCTGCGACGGGCCTATCCCTCTGGTTCAACGCCGACGTCGATCGACGTCGGCCGTTACCGTGTGGATCTTATGGCCGAGACGGTGTTCCTGAGCGGCGAGCCGATCAAGCTGACGTTCAGGGAGTTCAGCATCGCCGTCGCGCTGTTTCGAAATTTCGGCCGCGTAATGCCACGAGAATCCTTGATCAAGTCGATCTGGGGACGCCATGGCGACAACGTATCCCGCACGCTCGACACGCATATCTATCGAGTGCGATCCAAGCTGCAATTCGGGCCCGAAAACGGTGTTCGGCTTCGCGCTGTCTACAATCATGGATACCGCCTGGAAGCAGTCGATTCAAGCGATCTGGATAACGTCGAGTAACCGCTTCCCTCATCCTCTGGGCTGCAGGTTCCGTCAGACGCGGCGCTTGATCGATACCCGCCCTGGCTCATGAAATCAGGTTGACCTTTTCATTGGACTGCTTCCGCATGACGCATTCCCCATAGGGGTTGGTGTCACCGCGACGTTCTCGGCAAATCCATATCGCGCCCTTGACGGTGATCCTGGTTGGCTTCCGCTTGCCAGCCGCCTGAAGATAGGCATTCGCTACCTCGACGGCCACCGGGCATGCATGTTCCCTTGGGCGCGCGGTCGTCGCAACGACATCAAGTCCGTTCGAGGCCGATCCGCATCGGATGGATCCTGGGCGTGCCTCCGCTGCCGTCGGGATGGAAAATGCGAAGCCCGCGATGACCATCGCAAAGACGCAGGAAACAAAACCAGTGCACCCAATCATTTTCCAGTTCATATCAAATTTGTCGGAATGTATCTATGGAATCGTCCGTGATTCCAACTCGCAAACTGAAAAGGACTTGCCGAAACACGTCCCTTAGAAGCTGTTGCGAAATTACTCGGACACTGTTTTGAGTTGGTTCCAGCAAATCAGGCAGCATGCGAGCGAGAGGAATGCCTCATGCACATGTGCTACCGTACGTAGCGAAATCAAATGACGAATTTGGTCTCCCCCTCCCCCGTTTCCGACATCTGCACGATCCCGGACTGTCAGGACAGTGCCTGTGCTAGCGCCTGGCGGATAATCTGCAACCTGATCCGGTCTTGTGGCAGCATCGAATAGTTGAAGAACCGATCAGGCTCATCGGAGACGATGCCGTTCTGGAAGTCGCGTTTGGTGTGCAGAATCCGCTTCGGATAACGTTGGGTGAAGTGATCATCCTTGAGAAACACCGCGACGAAATCGTTCCACTGGTCGGTGTGTTGCAAGCTCGTATACGATTCGAGCAACATCGGCTTCATGCCATTGCGCTTTCCCCACGTCACCAGCGCATTGCCGCTGTCCGGGTAGAAGCGCCAGCAGTCCACGGGCCATCGATGGAAATCCCCATTCGAAGGCACATTCAGATAAAACAGTCCTGCTGGTTTGAGGATGCGCATGACTTCGAGAAACAACAGCCAGAACATCTCCGAATGCTCGAAGACGGAACTGGCGAGTACGATATCGGCGCTTGCGTCTTCAAACGGCAGCACATACGGGTCTTGCAGTACCACATCGACGCCTCGCCCCGCCACAAAGTCCACACCCGTATAGGAAACATCGTCTGGGAACACGCTACGCAGTGAACCGTTGACATCCTGGCTGCCGATTTCGATCACGTTCGTCTGTGTGCCTGGTGAAGTGACATGCGGCACGTAGCAATTGAAGAATTCCTGGCAGTTCTGGAGGGCGGTGGGGTGCATCGATGTTCCTCGGTTCAAAGCGTGTTACGGGACACAAGCGAAAAAGGCGTATCGTGTTGGGCTCGTATGGTGCTGTGCGGCCTCGGCATGCTGCCCCAGGAGATCCAGAGCAGTCGCGCGCGCGCCATA
Source organism: Burkholderia pyrrocinia (assembly GCA_001527685.1). Lineage (GTDB taxonomy): Bacteria > Pseudomonadota > Gammaproteobacteria > Burkholderiales > Burkholderiaceae > Burkholderia > Burkholderia pyrrocinia_D. Next base: position 2,135 of record LOZU01000060.1, on the reverse strand, counting down.
AAACCGGGATCGTGCGGACTGAGTGCTAGCGCCCCATCCGCCCATGCAAGCAACTCGTCCTCGCGATTTAGCGCAATTGGCGTTTCACAGATTTCGCGAACGGTCACCAAATCGCGTGAGTCATGCGCATGACGCGCTTGCGCGGTGTGAAGCTGCAGTTCCATGATCATCGTCACCCGCAGAATCCCTCGCTGCCAGTGCTGTTCACCACCCTTTCACAGATCTCGACGCACTGCAGGACTGCTTCGCGGGGTACGCCGGCCGCCTCCATGTTCTGCATGAACTGCTGCGCACTCCAGATATGCCTGTAGCGTTGATACATCACCTTCACGCAACCAAATTTTCGAAGCTCGCAATATGCGATCAGCAGCTGAATGACTTCGACGGAGCTGAAAGTGCGAATGTCAAGCACACTGATGATATCCATCATCGTGTCGTCTCCGACATGCCGCCACAGGTTGAACGGGCCGTGAAATCCGAACGTTGGACTGTCGGGGCGGCCGCGCTCGTATGCGAAGCGGTTTGCGACATCGGCCGGCGCAAAGCGGATGCCGTACTCTGTCTCGAGCAACGGTCGGTACAAGCGGCAGATCAGGTCGTCCTCATTTGCGCCGGGAAGCAGTTGAAGCCGCGCATCAGCAAGCGCGTGCAGCAGCTTCGCCGAGCGCAAGGAGAATCCGCCGTTGCCGACATTCATGCCATCCCGATGGAATGGCCAACTCGCACCGATATAGTCGTAGTCGAAAAACGCGTTGGTCCACGTTGCCGCGTCCAGTACATAGCCGTCCCACTGGACGACGAGCACCCACGGCGTGGTCACATGGTTCACGAGATGCTTGACCATGAAGGCGGAGTAATCCCCCTTGGACTGCAGACGGGGAATCAGGACGGTGCGGGCGCGGGTGGGCACCGCCTCGTGAGTAAAGAGGATTGTGTCGGCGAAGTGGCACTGGGCTGCCGAGATTTCCAGCGCGCGTGCGGCGAGCGCCGGATGAATCGAGTCGGCCGCACATAGCGTCACGTTGCTCAGGTCTAGGGTCGGGCTGCTGTTCACTCGTGTTGTCCTGTACCTGTTCTAATGGCTTTCAAGTTCTCGGTTTCGCGACCGGTTCAGCTGCCGCATCGCCAATCACAGCAACCACGGCATGAAGTTGAAAGCCGTTCGCTCTTCCGATCAGGTGAGCATGTTCCAAACGATAGTACTGTTAATGAAAGATTCGACCCGAGACCAATAGCATACGTCCACCGAGGGTAACGGTAGGCGACGTATTCAGGTATTTCACCCGGTGACCTGACATCTGGATCGGACTCGTGTGTGACGTGACGGTGAGTCGAATCGAACCTGTATCGCTAACGCTAACAGCCTCTTAGCAGGGCACCACGTCATCTCACTAGACGGTGCTGGCGGACACTTGCTCGCCAACAAGGCCACCTGTCTGGCCTCGGACGTCCAGGCCGACAGCCAACGCGCTCCCGCCGACGATACCGGCGAACCTCGACCTTAGTTCCGCGACGACCCGAGCCACGACCGCGTCCCAATCGCCGGCACGTTCCTGGCGAAACAGGCGCGCAACCCCCGGATACCAGGGCGAATCGTCGCGGTCCTGCAGCCACCGCCAGCAACCGTCATATCGCGACAGAATCCACACCGGCATGTCGAGCGCCCCCGTCAAGTGCGCAACCGACGTATCCACCGTGACGACGAGATCCAGATTCTGGATGATCGCGCCTGTATCGACGAAGTCTTCCACCTCATCCATCAAATCGACCGGCCGTAGCGCCGGCGGCAATTCGTGAAGCTGCGATCTTGCGTCGTCGCCTTTCTGGAGGCTTACAAACGTGATGCCAGGAATCTGCAAGATTGGCAACAGTGCCCCGAGATGGATCGAACGACGACGGTCAGTCGCATTCAGCACAGCATCGGTGGGTCTCGGGTTACCCGCCCACACCAGCCCGACCCGTGGCTGCCCCGACGGCAACCGCTGCCGCAGACGCTGCTTCCAGCGCCTGCGGCAGTTTTCCGGAATCCCGACATACGGCAGACTCGACGGAATCGTATCCAGCGTGGTATCGAAGCGAAACGGCAGGCTCATGCTCATGCACCAGTAGTCGTACCGAAAAAACTCGACCGGACT
>LOZU01000059.1:0-1020 GCA_001527685.1 Burkholderia pyrrocinia | reverse complement strand
ACCGGCATTTCGTCGGCGAACAGCTCGATCGCTTCGCTGTCGACATCGACGTCGACCGGCATCAGCTCGTTGTCGACGGGTCTGAGCTCGACTGACAGCTCGGTTGCTTCGCTGTCGACCTCCACGTCCACCGGCATTTCGTCGGCGAACAGCTCGATCGTTTCGCTGTCGACATCGACGTCGACCGGCATCAGCTCGTTGTCGACGGGCCTGAGCTCGACTGACAGCTCGGTTGCTTCGCTGTCGACCTCCACGTCCACCGGCATTTCGTCGGCGAACAGCTCGATCGTTTCGCTGTCGACATCGACGTCGACCGGCATCAGCTCGTTGTCGACGGGTCTGAGCTCGACTGACAGCTCGGTTGCTTCGCTGTCGACCTCCACGTCCACCGGCATTTCGTCGGCGAACAGCTCGATCGTTTCGCTGTCGACATCGACGTCGACCGGCATCAGCTCGTTGTCGACCGGCCTGAGCGCGACCAACAGCAGCGTCGTGTCGCTGTCGACATCTACGTCGACGGGCATCAGCTCGCTGTCGACGGGCCTGAGCACGACCAATAGCTCGGTCGCTTCGCTGTCGACGTCCACGTCCACCGGCATTTCGTCGGCGAACAGCGCGATTGCGTCGCTGTCGACGTCGACGTCGACCGGCATCGGCTCGCTGTCGACCGGCCTGAGCGCGACCAATAGCAGCGTCGTGTCGCTGTCGACGTCCACGTCCACCGGCATTTCGTCGGCGAACAGCTCGATTGCATCGCTGTCCACGTCGACGTCGACGGGCATCGGCTCGTTATCGACCGGCCTGAGCGCGACCAATAGCTCGGTCGCTTCGCTGTCGACGTCCACGTCCACCGGCATTTCGTCGGCGAACAGCTCGATTGCGTCGCTGTCCACGTCGACCTCGACCGGCATCAGCTCGTTGTCGACGGGCCTGAGCACGACCGACAGCACCGTCGCATCGCTGTCGACCTCGACCTCGACGGGCATCAGCTCGTTGTCGACAGGCTTGAGCTCGACCAAT
>LOZU01000058.1:0-674 GCA_001527685.1 Burkholderia pyrrocinia | reverse complement strand
TCGCTCTCGACTTCCACGTCGACCGGTATCTCGACCGCTACCAGCTCGATCACTTCGCTGTCCACGTCGACTTCGACCGGAATCAGCTCGCTGTCGACCGGTTTGAGCTCGACTGATAGCTCCGTCGCTTCGCTCTCGACGTCCACGTCAACCGGTATCTCGACCGCAACCAGTTCGATCACTTCGCTGTCCACGTCGACTTCGACCGGTATCAGCTCGCTGTCGACGGGTTTGAGCTCGACCGATAGCTCCGTCGCTTCGCTCTCGACTTCCACGTCGACCGGCATCTCGACCGCGACCAGCTCGATTACTTCGCTGTCCACGTCGACCTCGACCGGCATCAGCTCGCTGTCCACCGGCCTCAGCTCGACTGATAGCTCGGTCGCGTCCCTGTCGACGTCCACGTCGACCGGCATCTCGACGGCAACCAGCTCGATCGCCTCGCTTTCCACGTCGACCTCGACGGGTATCAGCTCACTGTCCACCGGCCTCAGCTCGACCGATAGTTCCGTCGCGTCCCTGTCGACCTCCACGTCGACCGGTATTTCGACGGCCACCAGCTCGATCGCCTCGCTGTCCACGTCGACTTCGACCGGTATCAGCTCGCTGTCGACCGGTTTGAGCTCGACCGATAGCTCCGTCGCTTCGCTCTCGACTTCCACGTCGACCGGTAT